>CAVOQD010000024.1:0-1013285 GCA_963698255.1 uncultured Chloroflexia bacterium
AGCGAGTACCGGTCTTATACTGGACGACCATTTTATGGCCGCGTTCACCACAATAGACGATTCCATGCAGAAGGGCGGACCCGGGTCTAGGTACGCCTCGAGATTTGTTACGGTCGTACTCTGCGTAGTTATCTTGAAGCATGGCTTGAATCTGTTCAAAGGTCTGCCAAGAAATATAGGCGGGGTACTTGTCTTGGATACAGATGCGCCATTCGTCCATGGGCAAGCGCTTCAGAGTAGCTTTGCCAGATGCATCACGTGTCGTTCGGGTTCGCCCGTAGACAAAGGCGCCAGCGTATGCAGGATTCTTCAATATGGCGAGGATAGCAGCAATTCTGGGTTTTTGCCAGACCACATCGCCGAATTGGTTCCGTCGCGGAATTCGCAAGTCATGCTCATTCAAATAGATGAGTACCTGGCTGGCGGCTCTACGTCGCAGGAACGTGTGGAAAATGAGGTCAAGACGTTGCTGAACTTCCTGATTTGGCTCCTTGATTACTTGGCCGGCGGCATCGCGAACAGACCGATGGGAAGAGGAAGGACGAGTTCCCCTCGTTGCGCTTTATTAAGCAGACCCGCAGTCATGCGAGCCCGTATGGTATGGAGTTCCAGCTCTGAAAGCTGACCCTTCAGACCCAGCAACAGGCGTCCATTGGTCGATGATGGATCGTAGACGCTATCGCTATCGGCAATTAGACATTGCCTGTAGCCACAGACATCCAACAGCGGATACCGATCAGAACAATTGCGCGACAACCGCGTCACATCGGAAGAGAGGATGATGCCGATTTGTCCCAGGGTGACCTGGCGACCAATGACTGGAAGCCTTCTCGATGCTGGGCCGAGAGTCCCTGTGAGGCCCATCAGATCGATCACTTCGACATCATCCTCTCGCCAGCCGAGTTCCACGGCCCGTTGGGTCAGCGCATATTGTAGACGCAGACTCTCTTGGTTGGTCAGCATCTGTTGCGGTGTTGATTGTCGAATGTAGATCACAGCCCTGCGAGCCAGGTGCATCGGCGTTATGAGCTCTGATTTGGTCATGAATGGCATCCTGCAGAATGGTCACGATCTCTTGTCGAATGGTGGTTTGTAGTTCTGGACTTATGTTTCTCCAGACTCGATTGGGTTGAACTGACATAACACCTCACATTGCTCAGCCAGGCTATGATGTCGGTAATTGCGGCGAACGTGAGCTTGCACGATTGAGGTGGCTGAACAAATGCGAGAGTAGTGGCAGCTATCGGAATGCGCAAAGCCATCGCGTCACGATAACTGACCAGAATGTTTTCACTGCGGGATTGAGTTCCTTCGACGGATGGCGGGAAAACTGCGACCAGATCGAGGGATACGTTGGGTTTACAACTTCAATTTCATCTCGATTTTCATCAATTGGGTCCTTGAAGGGGGTATTTAGTTGTGGACTCGTTTGACAGCATCGACCATGGGCTGTTGCAGAATTTTCTGGCCGAGGATCTGGCCGACCGGCGCGTGCTGACCTTGATCGACAAATGGCTCGACGCCGGCGTGGCCGATCGCTTGCCGGATCGGGGCCTTGCCCAGGGCATGCCCATCTCGCCGCTGCTCTGCAACGTCTTCCTGCATCGGCTGGACAGCGCGTTGGTGCGCCGTCGCTGGGCCATGGTGCGCTATGCCGACGACTTCATCGTCTGCTGTCGCAGCCGGGATCATGCTGGGCAGGTGCTGGGCTTGGTGGAGGATGTATTGGGCGATTCTGCATCTGCGGCTGGAGCCGTCCAAGACGCGGATCACTTCGTTCGAGGAGGGCTTCGACTATCTGGGCGTGCATTTTGAGGGCGACACCTATTCGTTTACGTGGCAAGAAAAGCGCTTCGTGGTCGAAGGGCCGACACCGTCGTGGCTGTGGGGGTATGTGCCGCGGGGCTATGTGTAGCCGGCGCGGAATGGCAAGGCGAGCGGAGCGCATGCCCTGAGCCTGTCGAATGGGAGGAATCTGGACGTTGCAGGCGCGAGATTCCTCGCTGGACTGTCGTCGGGTGGGAGGATCTCTTCGACCCGCTCGGAATGACAGTGTGGCGCTTGGACGAGAGTGTGACGTTTGGGGAGACAGCGCATCGGTCAGACTGATGGGGGAGAGACTTGCCCACGAGACGGCGCCTTGTCATTCCGAGCGGGTCGAAGAAATCACACCGCACTGGGCAATTGTCCAGCGAGGAATCTGGACGTTGCAGGTGCGAGATTCCTCGCACTGTCGTCGGGTGGGAGGATCTCTTCGACCCGCTCGGAATGACAGTGTGGCGCTTGGACGAGAATGTGACGTTTGGGGGAGACAGCGCATCGGTCAGGCTGATGGGGGAGCGTCTTGCCTAAAGGGCGGAGCATTGTCATTCCGAGCGGAGAATCGCATGCCCTGAGCCTGTCGAATGGGAGGAATCTTGACGTTGCAGGTGCGAGATTCCTCGCTGGATTGTCGTCGGGGGCGAGGTGATCGTTTCGACCCGCTCGGAATGACAGTGTGACGCTTGGACGAGAGTGTGACGTTTGGGGAGACAGCGCATCGGTCAGACTGATGGGGGAGCGTCTTGCCCACGAGACGGCGCCTTGTCATTCCGAGCGGGTCGAAGAAATCACACCGCACTGGGCAATTGTCCAGCGAGGAATCTTGACGTTGTAGGCGCGAGATTCCTCGCTGGATGGTCGTCCGGTGTGGGGGTGATCCGTCGACCCGCTCGAATGACAGTGTGACGCTTGGACGAGAGTGTGACGTTTGGGGAGACAGCGCATCGGTCAGACTGATGGGGGAGAGACTTGCCCAGAGATGGCGCATTGTCATTCCGAGCGGAGCGCATGCCCTGAGCCTGTCGAATGGAGGAATCTGGGCATGGCGAGTGCGAGATTCCTCGCTGGATTGTCGTCAGGTGCGGGGTGATCGTTTCGACCCGCTCGGAATGACAGTGTGACGCTCGAAAGACAGATGATGTTCGGAGCTTGAGATCGAGGATGCAGACATGCGTGAATACTACGTTTACATGATGGCAAGCTACTCGCGGACGCTCTATACCGGTATGACCAACAATCTGGCGCGACGAGTGGCAGAGCACAAGAGCGGGCACGGTTCGGGCTTTACGAGCAAGTACAAGGTGACACGATTGGTCTATTACGAGAGTACCAACGATGTCCATGTTGCGATTGAACGCGAGAAGCGGATCAAGAGTTGGCGTCGGGAGAAGAAGGTTGCGTTGATTGAGGCAATGAATCCCGCGTGGAACGATTTGAGTGAGGGGTGGTAGTTTCGATTGGTGTGGGTGAAGCGGCTGCTTCGTCAATCCGAGCGCTCCGCGTCGAAAACCCGGCGCTCTAACCTGAATGAACGATCATCTGTCATTCCGAGCGGGTCAACGGGATCACGCCGCACTGGGCAACTGTCCAGAGAGGAATCTTGACACTGCAAATACGTGCTTCGTCGTTTTGCCAGCGAGTTTCTTTCGTTCGGGATGACAGTGTGACGCTCGGAATGACATGGCGATGCTGGGAACGAAAGGCCAATTGTGGCGACACTCTATGTGACCGAGCCGGGGGCTCGCTTGGAAAAGGAATACCGACGTCTGTTGGTGGTCAAGGACGATGAGGTGCTGGCGGCCGTGCCCTTTGCCCGTGTGGACCATGTGGTGCTGGTGGGCCGGGTGGGGACGACGACGCCGGCGCTGCATGCTCTGCTCGACGCGGGGGTGGGTCTGTCGTTGCTCAACGGCTGGGGCAAAGAGCGCGGCCGTCTGATGCCGCCCAGCGCCAAGAACATCCCCCTGCGCCATCAGCAATATGCCCGGGCCGGCGATGCGGACTTCTGTCTGGCCGTGAGCAAGGCCATTGTGGGCGGCAAGCTGCGCAACAGCCGTGCCTTCGCCCGCCGCATTGCCCGACGCAACAAGCTGGACATGGACCACTGCTTCACGCGTTTGAATGACGCGCTCAACGGCCTGGACGCGGCGACCAGCCTGGCCACGGTGCGCGGACTGGAAGGCAGCGCGGCCCGTGCCTACTTCGGCCTGCTGCGCGTGGCCATCGACCCGGCCTTCGGCTTTGAAAAGCGCACGCGGCGCCCGCCCAAGGATCCGGCCAACGCGCTGCTCAGCCTGGGCTATTCGTTGCTCAACGAGAACCTGATGACCGTGTGCGAAGTTGCGGGCCTGGACCCTTACGACGGTTTCTTCCACGCCGACAAGTACGGTCGCCCGGCCTTGGCGCTGGATCTGGTCGAGGAATTCCGCAGCGTGATCGTCGATTCGCTGGTCTACGGGCTGATCCGGCGGCGTCGTCTGACCGTCGACGACTTCGAGGACGCGGCCGGCGGCGCGGTCTACCTGCGGCGGGGTTCGCTGGGCCTCTTCTTTCGGGCCTACACGGACAAGTTGCAGAGCGAGGTCAAGGTCGAAAGCATCGGCCGGCCGTTGACCTACCAGAAGATCTTCGAAGTCCAGGCCCGCAAGCTGCGCGCCGTGATCGAGGGCAAGGCCGAGCGCTACGAGCCGTTTCGCACGCGCTGAGGGGGCAGATGTCATTGCGAGCGCTCCTCGCGGGATACCCGGCGCTCTAACTGGAATGAACGTGCTACTGTCATTCCGAGCGGGTCAGCGAGATCACATCGCACTTGGCAATACGCCAGCGAGGAATCTCGGTTTGCGATACCGAGACTCCTTCGGTTGCACTCAGGACATGCCTTCGATGGTGACTCAGGACACAGGGCATGCGCTTCGCTCGGAATGACAACACACAGATCGGACCAACAGACATGGCCAAACACTTTGTCGTCGTCGCCTATGACATCCCCAGCAACCGGCGACGCACCAAACTGCACACACGGCTCAAGGAGTTCGGCACACCGGTGCAGTACAGCGTCTTCGAGTGCCTGGTGGACGACCGCGAACTGGAAAAGATGCGGCGCACGGTCGACCGCATCATCAAGCCGCGGCTGGACCATGTGCGCTACTACTTTCTCTGCCGCACATGTCAGGCCAAGATCGAAACGACCAGCGCCGGACGCGAGGTGACGAGCGAGGAAGACCTATGGGTGGTCTGAAAAACGACCGACAGTTGAAGCGGCCTACCCCGCCAGTCGGTCGCAGAAAAGCGGCCAATACGGGCCTGGACGCGGCCCGCCATGGCAAGCAGGGCGACCGGGTCGGGGCAACAACGGGTCTATGGCCGCCACGCCGGCCTGCAATTGTGTCGATGCTGACGAGGCCGGGCGCGTGGTGTCGGTTTGACGCCGGCCTGCCGTCAGCGTTAGAATGGACGCGGGCCCAAAACGACCGACTGCCGGTTTTTTTGACAGACCGTCCCGGTCGTTTTCGGGGAAACAGAGAGCCGGGCAATCCATTGGCCGGTCACTCGTTCGCCAACGGCCCAACTTTGTCAGCCCCACGTCGGAAACGTCAGCTTGGCGCCGACGAAATGGGGAGACAACGCGGAGAATGCCCTTCGGGGTGCTGAAATTGGACGCCATTCGTTCCACGTACTCGATTATCCCTGGAGACAACGCGGAGAATGCCCTTCGGGGTGCTGAAATCGTTCACCACGAACGCCAAGTCCTCGCTAACCGCGAGACAACGCGGAGAATGCCCTTCGGGGTGCTGAAATAATCTCGAGGTCTGCCACTGGCACCGAATCCTGTACTCTTGAGACAACGCGGAGAATGCCCTTCGGGGTGCTGAAATGCTTAGATCGGCACACCTCGTCTTCAGCACCTAATGTTCGGCGAGACAACGCGGAGAATGCCCTTCGGGGTGCTGAAATGCCTTCGACCGTACATCATCATGGACGCATAGGTCGACGAGACAACGCGGAGAATGCCCTTCGGGGTGCTGAAATGGTCGGTATTCAGCGTCCCAATGCTTCATGTCGACGGAGACAACGCGGAGAATGCCCTTCGGGGTGCTGAAATCTCAGCAGTGCTTCATCCACAGTGGAACATCGCCAGTGAGACAACGCGGAGAATGCCCTTCGGGGTGCTGAAATTCAACTGGCGCACTGTTCTCAGTTCACGGCATCGTCGAGACAACGCGGAGAATGCCCTTCGGGGTGCTGAAATCAGCGTGCAACGGATCGGTGCGATAATGCGCTCAGTTCCGGGAGACAACGCGGAGAATGCCCTTCGGGGTGCTGAAATCATCGTGCCTGTGCATTGGCACCGTCGTTGAGCACGTGCTTGGAGACAACGCGGAGAATGCCCTTCGGGGTGCTGAAATCGCGACCGTTGCAACTGGTTCGCTCAGACTACGCACTTGTCGAGACAACGCGGAGAATGCCCTTCGGGGTGCTGAAATGCTGATCGGATGCTGACCCTCGCACAGATTGCCGATTAGCCTCGCGAGACAACGCGGAGAATGCCCTTCGGGGTGCTGAAATGTTCGAGTGCTGGTCAGCTCATGAATCACCGTCTGCCATCTGTCGGAGACAACGCGGAGAATGCCCTTCGGGGTGCTGAAATCAACGCTATCGGTCATGCAATCCGCCGACTTCGACTTTGGGAGACAACGCGGAGAATGCCCTTCGGGGTGCTGAAATCGTTCTAGCCGCGTTGTCTATATCCTGCCGACTCGGCGAGAGACAACGCGGAGAATGCCCTTCGGGGTGCTGAAATTCACAACCAGGTTTCACATCAGCTTCTGACTCAGCGAGACAACGCGGAGAATGCCCTTCGGGGTGCTGAAATGAGTATTTCCACCCTCATCTTCGCACCACCTCGGGAGACAACGCGGAGAATGCCCTTCGGGGTGCTGAAATTTTCACGCGGACATTAGTTCTGTAGAATCCCATCGAGGCAGGGACAACGCGGAGAATGCCCTTCGGGGTGCTGACAATCCCAGACTCGAGGAGAGACAACGCGGAGAATGCCCTTCGGGGTGCTGAAATCTCGTTTCATTGTCTCAGTGCTCAGCCACGGGACTATCACGGAGACAACGCGGAGAATGCCCTTCGGGGTGCTGAAATGGTACGTGAGCCATCATGCGTACAGACGTGGCCTCTTCCAGTAGAACGAGACAACGCGGAGAATGCCCTTCGGGGTGCTGAAATATCGATCGTCCACTCAGCTGTACAGGCCGGCGTAGCAATCTGAGAAACAACGCGGAGAATGCCCTTCGGGGTGCTGAAATCGGAATCGAACGACTCAGATCCGGCATCGGATGATCGATCATGTCTCCACGGAGACAACGCGGAGAATGCCCTTCGGGGTGCTGAAATTGTCGATGTCGATCATCACTGGCTTCGGCATCTCGATGATGTAAGAGACAACGCGGAGAATGCCCTTCGGGGTGCTGAAATTATCTTATGGTCAGACTTTGCGCAGATACTCAGCACCTAGAGACAACGCGGAGAATGCCCTTCGGGGTGCTGAAATTCGATTGACTACGGGACACTGGTCGGCGATCCTGTGACCGGAGACAACGCGGAGAATGCCCTTCGGGGTGCTGAAATGCTGTCTATCATGAACCTGCATTGGTCCGCGCCATTGAGCGCACGGGAGACAACGCGGAGAATGCCCTTCGGGGTGCTGAAATGCAATCCGAGCAGACATCGCATTCCGAGCATCATCGTCAACTCGAGACAACGCGGAGAATGCCCTTCGGGGTGCTGAAATGCGATCAGTTGCCATCACAATTGCTATGGCTGTCTAGCTCAGCAGAGACAACGCGGAGAATGCCCTTCGGGGTGCTGAAATCGACTCGCTCTGTTGGCGCAGCGCGAGGGTCATCGCTCGTTTGGAGACAACGCGGAGAATGCCCTTCGGGGTGCTGAAATGACGAGCGCTCTGGTGAACTTGTTGCTTAGCAACGCCGTTCGAACGATCGGTCGTCGACGACAACGCGGATGAATGCCCTTCGGGGTGCTGAAATCGCCAGCGTATGCTGACATGCGGGCATCATAAGGAGGAAGCTGCTGCCCATGCTGATCGCGCTGACGCTCACCCTGCAGTCGGAGACCGAGACGACGCTGCCCGCCAATCTGGGCCGGGCCGGCTATGCGTCCGTGTTGGACGCCCTCGACCAGGTGCAGACCGGGCTGGGCCGGTCGATTCACGCGGGCAACGGGCCCAAGCCGTTGACCTGCTCCAACCTCTTCCACGCCGCGCCCGACGGCGACCGTGTGCGCATCGAGGCCCAACGCCCCTATTTTCTGCGCGTCACCGGGCTCACTGCCACGGTCTCCCAGGCGCTGGAAAGCGGCTTCCTGGCCAAGCCGCCGGCGAGCTGGTCGCTGGATGGGCATGCGTTCCAGGTCACCGAGGTGACGTGCGACGGAGAGGCCAATCCATGGACGGGCCGCGCCACCTACGAGTCGCTGGCCGCCAAACGTCTGCTGGCCGACGGGCGCCTGGATCGCAGTGTGCGTCTGCGTTTCACCAGCCCGGTCGCCTTCAAATCCATGGGCAAGCATGTGGCCCTGCCCCTGCCCGGCCTGCTCTTCGGCAGCCTGGTCGAACGCTGGAACGCGTTCAGCCCGGTGACGGTCAGCGGCGAGATGCGACGCTTCGCCGACGAGATGGTGGCCGTCAGCAGCTTCAATCTCCAGAGCCGGCGGCTGGCCTACAAGGAAGGGTCGGTGCGCATCGGCGGCGTGGGCAGCGCCACCTATCACGCCCTGGGCGGCGACCGCTACTGGGTCTCGATCATGCAGATGTTGGCCGATTTCGCCCTCTTCAGCGGCGCGGGCATCCACACCACGTCGGGCATGGGGCAGGTGCGGCGGATGGAGAGTAAGCGCAGGGACGGAAAAGAGGGGGCGGAGGCATAGATGGGCCGGTGCCCGGCCAATGGGGCGGATCGATCGTTTTGGCAGGGCACGTGAACCGGCGATGGTGGGGGCCGCGAGGTTGATCGGGGTTCCCGCCGGTACACATGCCCGTACGTGGTGTCTGTCCGCCCACGTGTCCGGCCAATGGGATCGATCGTTGTCGCCGGGCACGTGAACCGGCGGAAGGCGGGGGCCGCGAGGATGATGGGGATTTCCGCCGGTACACATGCCCCTACGTGGTGTCTGTCCGCCCACGTGTCCGGCCAATGGTAACGATCGTTGTCGCCGGGCACGTGAACCGGCGGAAGGCAGGGGCCGCGAGGATGATCGGGATTCCCGCCGGTACACATGCCCCTACGCGTTGTCTGACCGAACCGGCACGGTGACCGTCACCTGCGTTCCCCGCCCGATGCCGGAGTCGATTGCCAGCGTGCCGCCCAATTGCTCGGCCCGCTGGGCCATGTTGGCCAGGCCTTTGCCGGGGCCTTGCTCCGGCTGGCTTGCGGCTGTGTCCATGCCCACGCCGTCGTCTTCGATCACGAGACGGACGTGGTCGTCGTCCAGGCTCAGTCTGATCTCGATGCGGGTGGCGCGGGCGTGCTTGCGCGCATTGGTCAGCGCTTCCTTGGCGATGTGCAACAGCGCCCGCGTCTGTTCGTGGGTCAGCGCTTCGACGGCCAAAGGCGAGACGTTGACGTTGACGCTGAGGAACGAGTCGGCACGCAGTCGGCGCGCCAGATCGGCCAGTCCGGTGGCCATGTCCTGCTCGTGGAAGCGCGCGGGTTCCAGATCCATGATGTAGTTGCGCAGATCCTTGATCACGTCGTTGAGGTCGACGATGGCCCGGTCGATGCGGTCTCGCGTGCGCGCCGGGTCCTGCGCCAGATAGAAGCGCCCGTCGTCCAGGGTCAGCCCGATGGCGTAGATGGACTGGATGATGCCGTCGTGCAGATCCATGGCGATCCGCTCGCGCTCCTTGGCGATGGCCAACGCCTCGCTCTGCCGGTGCAGCAGCGCATGCTCGATGGCGATGGCCGCCTGCATGGCGAAGAGTTCGAGCGTTTCCTCGTCTTCTTGGGTGAAGGGAGGGTGGGGCGGTCTCTGCTGCGTGCTGCGTGCTGCGTGCTGCGTGATGCGCGCTGCGTGACTCTGTACCGCTCCCCACTTCCCCACTGCCCCACTGCCCCACAACCGCCTGCTTGTCCGTCAAATACAGATTGCCGAAAACCCGTCCTCTGGACACAATCGGCACGCCCAAAAAGGTGTGCATGTGGGGATGATGGCCGGGGTCGCCGGTGGAGCGTGGGTCGGCGGCGATGTTGTCGACGCGGATGGCTCGCCCTTCCTTGATGATGGCTCCGAGCAGACCGTGTCCACGTGGAAAGGGGCCGATGCGTGCGCGCATCTCGTCGGGAATGCCCGCGGTGATGAACTGCTCGATCTCCGTGCCCTCGGCGTTGAGCACGCCCAGCGCAGCATAGCGGGCGTTGACCAGCTCGCGGCTGAGATCGACCACGTGTTGCAGCACGGCGTTGAGATCGAGTTCGCTGGTCAGCGCGGCGGAGGCGGCACGCATGGCCTCCAGCTGGGCGGCTCGGTGGGTGGCTGGGTCCGGATCTCTGTCGTGGTCATGGGCGGCTAAGCGGTCGGTCATCGTTGTTCCTTCTGTATCGATCCAGTTCGTAGATCCGGCTACCAGCCGGACGATTTCGGCAACCTCTGGAGCGATCAACCGGCTTCAGCCGGTTTTCCATAGCAGGCGCCGGTTTCAACCGGCGCTGCAGTTTGTCGAACGGAATAGAACGCGGATGACGCTGAAGACGGATGACCTGCAAACATGCCACGGATTCACAGATTACACGGGCCTGATAGCCCAGCGGGAACAGCTTGCGCGGGCACAAGATGCCGACCTTATCCTACACGGGCGATCAATCATGGAACATGCAAAATACCCGCACAGGCGTTGCCCCTATGGCCAATTCCAGTGCCTATGATACAATAGTGCCCGTTCTCCGACGACCCTATCTACGCCTTTGATTTTTCACCACAGACGGACACAGCGTAACACAGATCGAATCCGTGTCCATCTGTGACTCTGCTGCAGGAACCACGAATGACACGAATTACACTAATTTCACCCGTGAGAAAATCCGTGTAATCTGTGAAATTCGTGGTTCTTGTCGTGGACTTATCTGTGCTATGCCGTGGCTTCTCTATATGAAACTTCGTATTTTGCTGGTAGACGATCACGAACTGGTGCGCATGGGCTTGAAGACCCTGCTCGACCGCTATCCGCGCTTCGAGGTCGTGGGCGAGGCGGGCAACGCCCAGGATGCCTATGATCTGGCCCTATATTGCAAGCCGGACATCGTGGTCATGGACATCCGCCTGCCGGGCAAGAACGGCATCGAGGCCACGCGAGAGATCACGCGCGACATGCCCGACGTCAAGATCATCGTGCTCACCTCCTACGCCGACGACGACATGCTCTTCGATGCCATCGAAGCCGGCGCTTCGGGCTATGTGCTCAAGCAGATCGGCGGCGAGGATCTGGTGCGCGCCCTGGAGACCGTCGGCCGCGGCGATTCCATGCTCGATCCGGCCGTGACCCAGCGCATCTTCCAGCATGTGCGCGAGAGCAACCGCCGCGCCGAGGACGAGACCTTCGCCACATTGACCGACCAGGAACTCAACATCCTCTCCCTCATCACCGAGGGGCTGACCAACAAGGAGATCGCCGCCCAGATCTTCCTCAGCGAGAAGACCGTGCGCAACTACGTCAGCTCCATCCTCAACAAACTCAACCTCACCTCGCGCGCGGAGGCCGCGGCCTATGCGGTGCGGCATCATATTCAGAATCATATGCCGAAGACGTGAAGGGATGAGGGGGTGAGGGGGTGACAGGGTGATTAGAACGGCGCATTGTCTTCTACATCGCCCGTAATTACATCGCTCGTACAGCGCTCGTACCATATCGCTCGCCGGCGTGTATGGAATTGGCGATTCTCCGATCTGTTTGGGCGTGATGATCGAGGTTTCGGATGGTTGATCATGCCAACGAGTGTGGATGATGCCGTTGTAGGTTTCGTAGAGCGGGCGCCCGATGTCTCCGTCGAGATAGCCGCAGCGAACGGCAAACTCGAGCCAAACCTGTGTCTCGGCTGCTTCACCTTCGGCAATCGAAGCTGTGGACACAGTCGCCTATGCGGCGACTCCGCCACGCTTCCGCCAATTGGCAGCAGACCGAAGCGCGATGAGACGCCGAATCTGATCGGTCAACGTGTACCGCTCCTCCTTGCGGAAACCCCGCACTCAACCGAATATCTCCATCGCGGCATCAAACGCCCTTCCATAAACAGCAAAATCGGTACACTCGTCGGTATGATCAGTCACCCCAAAACCTGGACAATCCCCTGCCAATCAAATCGAAGAAGCAAACGCCGAATACACCACAGACGCCCCCGATCCTTTCTGATCACCCTGTCACCCTGTCACCCCCTCACCTTGTCACCCCCTCACCTGTGCGCCCCACCGCTCCAACTTACCCAACAACACCTCCGCCGCCTCGACCGACGGCACATCTTCCACCCAGAGATAGAGACCGCGGGGATCGAGGACGTCGATGATGTGGTCGATCTCGGCTAGGGTGCAGAAGACCTCGATGGCTTTGCCTGCGGCCTGGGCTCGTTGATAGACGGGGACCCACTGGGCGAAGCCTTCGTTGCCGGCGCCGGGCACGAACTGGAGCGCGTCCAGTTCCTCGATGCCGAGGATCGAGTCCAGGTGGTGCAGCGCGCCGGGTCCGTCCAGGTGGTAGATGCTGCGGTCCAGAAAGCGGCATTCTTCGACCAGGCCGGGCAGGAAGACATCGTCGAACATGGCCTTGCTGATCATGATCGAAAAGTCGTTGGAAGGGATGTAGTATTTCTCGTCCGAGACCAGCGATAGCCAGGTGGAGATGGGCTGACCGTGGGTACGCAGCTTGTCATAAAAGTAATCGTAGATCCGGATGAAATCGGCGGTAATGCGCGGCAGAAAGGCCTTGATGGCAGCAGGGTTCTCGATCATGTCGATGGCCAGTCGTTGCGGCTCGCGCAGCGCGGCGATGCCGTCGCCGCCCGGATGCCAGTCGGCCATGCCGACGATGTACTTGTCCTTGCCGGCTTCCAGAAAGGCGTCGGTCATCTCGTCGATCTTTTTCAGATAGGGGCTTTCCCAGTCGAGTTGAAGCTGATCGGCATCCGCCCAATCGTCCAGGATCGGGTCGGTCCACGAGGTGCCGAAATCGCCGAAGTGGATGGGGCAGCCGTAGAAGCTGGAGAGCACTTCGGGGCCGAGATTGGGGTAGGCGACCGGCATGGAGTCGCCCAGGAAGAGGTGATTGGCCAGCCGGGCCGAGTGCCATTCGACCTGGTACTCCGTGTCCAGCCAGCGCTCGTCGGTCGTGGCATGGTGCGAAGGCGGCATGGGCACGCGTTCCTCCGGCGGCTTGGCCAGCACAAACTGCACCACCGGCCGGTCGATCAGTTCCCGTTCCCAGAAGGCGTCGATGCGCGCTTTGGATTGCTCATAGTCCGGTTTGTATTCAAACATGGTGAGTTCTTACTCCTGCAAGGCGTCGGCCGGTCCCCATGGCGCCAGGGCCACGGTGCCGTAGGGGTTGAAGATCATGTCATTTTCCTTGGCGGCGAACGCCCACATGCGGCGCACCAGATCGTGCTTGACCTCGTCGTAGGCCGGATCGTCGGCCACGTTGACCATCTCGTGGGGGTCGCTGCGCAGATCGTAGAGTTCGTCGAAATCAAAGCCGTTGTAGACGTACTTGTACTCCTTGGTCATCACGGACCGTTGCGTGTAGTAAAGTTCGACGCCGTTGAACTGGGTGAAGAAGGCGTCGGTCCAGTCGTCGGGCTTGTCGCCGGTGAGGAAGGGGACAAAGCTGCGCCCGCTCAGATCTGCCGGCGGGTCGACTTGAGCCAGTTCGAGAAAGGTCGGCGCAAAGTCGGCCAGGGTGACAAATTCGTTGACTTCGCTGCCCGGATTCTTGATGCCGTCTGGCCAGCGCACGATGTTGGGCACGTGGTAGCCGCCGCGGAAGGCGGGCACGCCCTTGAGGTAGAGGCCGTGGTCGGCGCAATACTCGCCGTGATCGGACATGAAGATGATCACCGTGTTGTCGGCCTGGCCGGAGGCGTCCAGCGCGTCGAGCACCTCGCCGAAGAGATCGTCCTCCATGGTGCAGTAGGCATAGTAGTGGGCGATGGACTCGCGCACTTCGTCCTCGCTCAGTTGATCCCAGAGCTGGCGGCGATGGCGCTGGTAGATACGCGGCTTGTCCTCCAACGTGTCGCTGTAGGAAGGCGGCAGTTCGATATCGGCCGGATCGTACATGCTTGGCATATTTCTCCGGCACGATAAACGGATCGTGTGGACCGATGGGGCCGACGAAGAGACACCAGGGATCGTCCTGTTTCGTGTACTCATCCAGCGTTTCCAGGGCGGCCTGGATCACCTTGTAGTCGTTGGTTTCTTCGTATCCCTTGGGCCCGCCGTCCGGCACAGTCTTGTAGACCACAAAGTCGCCCCAGCCGGGGCGCTGCACGTGCCCGCGTGGCCGTTCTTCGCCGCAGGTGTCCGGCGTGCGCGGACCCTCGCGCCACTGGTCGATGGGGTGGGGCTGCGCGGCGCCTTTGACCGCGGTGCCCTTGACCGCCGTGACCGCCTTCTCGTCCCAGCCCCGGTCCGACGGATTCTCCTCGGCGCTCACATGCCACTTGCCGCAGAGGGTCATTTTGTAGCCGTCCGCGCGCATCAGTTCGGAGAAGGTGACAACGCCGTCGTTGAGGCCGACGTTGATGGCCGTCGGCGTCAGCAGGTTGTTGTAGACGCCGTGGCGACTGGGATAGAGGCCGGTCATGAAGGTGGCGCGGGAGGGGCAGCAGTGGGCGTAGGGCGTGTAGGTCTGGGTGAAGCGGATGCCCTGGGCCGCCAGACGGTCGGCATTGGGCGTGTGACACGGATGGCCGGGCAAAACGACATCGCCGCGCTCCTGATCGGTCATGAAGATGAGAATGTTGGGACGTTGGGCATAGTTTTTCTCTCAGGCTTGTACGGTCTGTTGTTTCAGTCTAGGTTGAAGTAATTTAGACGGAGTTTATCCATGTACTCTTGGATTGACGGTAGTATTTATCCAGATACATCCCCGCCTGCCCGTATCGACACGCTGGAGGGACAAATTGAATTCCTAGCGCGCCTTTGTGCTGCATGGGATTTCGGCGTGCATTCCAGGACAAGAGACGATTGATGAAATTCGCGTCTGCATGGCAACAGGCAGTCGACGAATGCCGAATGCTGACGTCGCTCGCATACCATTTGCTTCGTGAGTGGCATGGGCTTCTTGAGTTGCCCTTTCTGGGACAGACTCCGGCCTACATCGTGACGATCCAAATGTCGAATACATTTGATTATCTTCCCTACCGCCCGCGCCACCAATCCTTACGCGATCTCGGATCCATAAATGCGCCGCGATCGCGGATGGCCACCAATATCTGCCCGCCGATGGCTGTGCCGATGCGGCTCGCCGTGGCGCAGCGCCGGCAGCGATCCACGCCCGTTGGCGTTGGCCTCCCGATAGAGGGCCAGCAAGTTGGCGTCCACGCAGATCTGCTCCACATGAACCGCATAGCCGTTGGCGACCGAGTCCTCGCGCGTGTAGCCCAGCGTGATGCGCTGCTCGTCGGCATAGAGGACCAGCGCCCGATAGTCGCCGCCGTAGATCTCCGACGACCGCACCGGCGTGTAGATGCCCTCGCCCGGCGCCGTGGCCATGCCGATCATGCCAGGCTGCTTGATCGCATCGCCGCGACAGCCGTGTTCGCCGCAGTGCCAGTTCCAATAGTTGACCCGCAGGATGCTTGTGAACTGCGGCGTGCGCGCGTCGCCGAAGAGGTGGTAGAGTTGGGGCGGATCGGGCGCCGTCGGTCCGTTGATGTTGACCAGTGACAGCTCACCATCGCTCGGCACATAGCCGCGCAAGGCAAGATTCAGGTCGCCATGTAGACTGTCGGGATGGTCAGTGACCGAGCCCTCGATGGGGATGACCGTATATTGGTGGCCGGATGTCGCCGGGCAGGCAGCGGCTTCGGCAGCCGCCGGCACGGGCGCGGCCTGGCCTGCCGTCTGCGCACCGTCGGAGGGGGGCACGAGAGCCAATGAAGCGTCGCTGATCCGATTGGCCTCTGGGGCCGGCGTTGGGGTCGGCTCAGGCGTCGATGTCGGTGTCTGCGTGGGCGTCACTTCGATCACGCGTGTCACCTCGACCACGCGCGTGACCTCGACTTCCACCACACGCGTCACCTCGATCAGCATGGGCGTCGGCGTCTGAATGGCATGGACCGTGGCGCGCACAGCCAGGTCGATCATGCGTTGATCCGGTTCGACCGGCCGGTTGCAGCCGGCCAGGACCAGCATCGCCGCCATCGCTGCAAGCAAGGCGCGCAGAAACAGCCGCGTATGAAAATGGCGCGAATGATCCTCTGTTTTGCCGTCGCTCAAGCCGATCCGCTTCAAAAGCCCTTCCATTCACAAGCTAACGATGGTCTGTTGACCGCCGTTCCCAGCATCGCATCACATGCCTGTTTGGACAAATTGCATAGGTGCTGGCACTATTCAACACGCGGATTGTGACGGGATTCCGGATTGCTGGATCTTTCCGGAAAGATCCGCGATAATCCGCCCCAATCCGTTTCATGCCGCGTTCTATCCTTTCTCCCTCCCCCAGACCGCATCATGTTACAATGGCCGTCTATGGACAGACGTAGGCTTGTGACACCGGTGATCCTGATATTGCTCTTCCTGGCTGCGCTTGTGCCGCGCCTGATGGTCCTCGACACCTATGTCACCGCGGACGAGCGCAAGTGGCTCAATCGTTCGGGGAATTTCTATCTGGCCCTCTCCCAGGGCGACTGGGCGTCCACGCTTCAGAAGGCCCACCCCGGCGTCACGGTGACCTGGCTGGGCATGCTGGGCTTTCTCCAGGAGTTGCCTGAATTTGTCGATGGGATCCCGACGGCCATCAGCGACGACAAGCTGGAAGCGCTGCTCTGGGAGCAGGGGCCGGTGACGCCGCTGCAACTGCTTGCTGCCGGCCGCCGTTGGACCATTTTCGCCATCGCCTTGGCCGTGGCTGCGCTCTTCCTGCCGCTGCGCAAACTCTATGGCCCGCTCTTCGGGGCGACCGGCGCGCTCTACGTGGCCTGGTCACCCTTCTTCCTCGGCCTGTCGCATCAACTGCACCCCGATGGCCTGCTGGCTGTGCTCAGCCTGCTGGCGTTGGCGCTCTTTCTGGCCTGGATCTACGCCGGTCGGCAATGGCGCTATCTGATCAGCTCGTCGATTGTCCTGGGCCTGGCCTTGCTCACCAAGACGCCGGCCGTGGCCGTGGCCGTGACCGGCGGCCTGCTTGTGTTGATCGAGTCGATCCGGCTGTGGCGGAGAGGCGCCGGGACCATCGGCGCGCTCTGGATCGGCGCGCTGCTCTGGGGATTGGGCGCGGCGCTGGTCTTCGTGGCGCTCTGGCCGACCATGTGGGTGCGCCCGTTGGAGACGCTGCAAATCGTGGCAGGGCAGATGGGCGGCTACATTGTCGAGGGGCACAGTCTGCCCAGCTACTTCATGGGCCGGATCGTCGATGATCCAGGCCCGCTCTTCTACCCGCTGGCGCTGGTCATGCGTTTGAGCGCCATGACCACAATCGGTCTGTTTGTCGCCGCCTGGATCGTGGCGCGCCGCCACTGGCCTTACGACAACGAGCGGGCGCGCGGGTCGTGCTCGGCAACCTGCTCTTCTCCGTCATCCTGGTCCTGCTGATGGCGGTTGCGTCCAAAAAGCTCGACCGCTACATCCTGCCCGCCACCCTGACGCTGGATCTGATCGCCGTCGGCGGCTGGCTGGGGGCGGTGGCCGTCTTCACCGGGTGGAATCCTGATCGAGATCAGGCGGGGCCGGTCCGTCGACGTGGGGCCGTCCTGATCGGGCTGGCCGTCGCCTGCGTTGTCCTTCTGCATGGTTTGCAGGCCTTTGCGCGCTATCCATACTATGCGCTCTCCTTCAATCCGCTCACAGGCGGCAATCGCACCGCGCCCCATGCCTTGCTGATCGGCTGGGGAGAAGGGCTGAACGAGGTAGGCGATTGGCTCAGCGCTCAGCGCGCCGAGGGGCAGGGCGATGCACCGTTGAGCGTCGTCTCCTGGTACGAAGATGGGCCGCTCTCCTACTATTTGCCGGGCGACAGCCGGCTCATGTCGTTCATCGAGTCCGACAACTATTGGTTCGACGCCGACTATGTGGTGCTCTACGCCAACCAATGGCAGCGTGAGAACCCCGATCCGGAGATGATCGGTCACTTTCTCAACCTCGAACCGGTCTTCGAGGCAAACGCTGCCGGTCTGGAACTTGCCAAGGTCTACGACATCCGCTCGGTGGCGCCGCCGCCGTTCACACGGATCTACACCGATAGCCCGGCTGATTTTGGCCAGGCGTCTGCGCCTGCCTGCCTATCGGCTGCAAACCCGCAGCGTCGCACCCGGCGAATCGGTGGAGTTGACGGTCTTCCTCAAGGCAATCGGCCCTATGGACGAGAACTATATCGTGCGTGCCCGCCTGGTGGACCCGACGGGCGCAGTCGTTTGGCAGGAGGAGCGCTGGCCGTCCGGGTCGGCCACGTCCGATTGGCCGATTGGGCAGATCCGGCAGGACACCTACGATCTGACTGTGCCCGCGGATGTCGAACCGGGACTCTTTGCCGTCGAATACGCCGTGATCGATCCTGACACCGATCGTGCATTTGCCGTTCAATCCGACCGGCCGACCACACCCGACGGCTACCATCCGCTGACGACGATCAATGTGCAGGCTCCCGAACCGATTGCGGTCGACGCTGTCTGGGAGCCGGTCAGCGTGACCGAACTGGCCCATGTGAATCGCATCCGGCCAGGACAGAATCTGTTGGTCGATCTCCACGCTGAGGGAATCGTCGACGGCTCGGTCAAGATGTCGCTGCGGCTGGTCGATCGCTCGAGGCAAGACCCAGGCGCAGCAGGACAAGGATCTGGCTGTCGGCCCTTCGCTACTCGCTGGCCGTGCCGGCAGATGCCCCCGACGGAGCCTATTCGCTCTCCGTCGTCGTCTATGACGGCGCTACAGGGGATGCCTTTCCGGATCAAAACGGGGAATCACCGACGACGTTGTCGTTTGTCGAGGTTGGTTCACCCGGCGAACAGTAGATAGCCGATTTTGTAGCTCGACATTTATGTCTGTGACGGTCGAGCAGATTGTCGTGCACAGGTGCGTTACTTCGCTACGCTTCGATGTATCGTTGGGGTAGGCAAGACAACAGAATAAACGCCTCCAACGCTGTACAATCCACCAGTTCCCCGATCCCATCATCAATGTCCTTCGGTGTGAGACGGCGAACTTCGCACCATAAACCACGGAGAATCGAATGAGTGAATCACTGAATGGGCGCGCAAATGGCGTGTCGGTCGCGGTATGGAGCGAATTGGCTGACCGGGAGCCGGCCTATGCCCTGGTTGCCGGAGTCGACCTGGTGGTCGTCCGCTACGACGACACGGTCTCGGTGCTCTATGGCCGTTGCCAACATCGCGGTGCGCTCATGGCCGATGGCTTCATGTCGTGACGACAACCTGATCTGCGGGCTCCACAACTGGGACTACCGCGCCGACACCGGCGTCAGCGAGTATGCCAACGACGAGGCGCTGCACAAGTTCAGTGCTTGGATCGACGAGGAGGCGGACGCTGTCCTGGTCGACGAAAGCGAGATCGCAGCCTGGGCCGTCGACAATCCACAGCCCTACCAACGTGACGCCTATCTCGGACTCTATCAGGACATCCACGGCACGCCGGACGAGCCGGAGAACAGCTACATCCAGCAACTGGCCAGAGACGGACTGAGCAAGCTGGGCCATCACGGCAAGGTCTCGGCCATGGGCGTCTCCAAGGTCAAGCTGCCGACCTGGGACGATCTCCAGATCGTCACCGCGCAGTTGGCGCGCCGTCCACTGCTCGACGACGAGCCAGTCGGCACCGGTCTGGTCATCGGCCCCAACGCGGCCAAACCGCTCCATCTGGATATCCCCATCTTTGTCAGCGACATGAGCTTTGGCGCGCTCGAGCCAGGAGGCCAAGGTGGCGTTGGCCACGGGCGCGGAGCTGGCCGGAACCGGCATCTGCTCGGGCGAGGGCGGCATGTTGCCGGAGGAGCAGGCCGCCAACTCGCGCTATTTCTACGAGCTGGCCTCGGGCCGGTTCGGCTGGAGCCTGGACAAGGTCA
Organism: uncultured Chloroflexia bacterium; assembly: GCA_963698255.1. Taxonomy (GTDB): domain Bacteria; phylum Chloroflexota; class Anaerolineae; order Caldilineales; family Caldilineaceae; genus JAWKOK01. The sequence goes on from CAVOQD010000024.1 coordinate 20,126, forward strand.
AGCAGGTGCAGGCCTTTCACTTCAAGGCCGGGCAAGGGGCCAAGACCGGGACCGGCGGCCATCTGCCCGGCAACAAGGTGACCGCCAAGATCGCAGAGGTGCGCGGCCTCGAGCCGGGCCAGGCCGCCATCAGCCCGTCGACTTTCCCCGATCTGCACACCACGGCAGACTATCGCCGTGTGGCGGACCAGGTGCGAGAGGCCTCCGGCGGCATCCCCATCGGCTTCAAGCTTTCGGCCCAGCACATCGAAGCGGATATTGACTTTGCGCTGGAGGCCGGCGCCGATTATATTATTCTCGACGGGCGTGGCGGAGCCACCGGCGCAGCGCCGGAGATCTTCAAGCAGAACATCTCCGTGCCGACCATGGCCGCTCTGGCGCGGGCCGCCATCTCGACAATCTTGGGATCGGCAACAGTGGTCCCGGCGATGTCACGCTCATCATCACCGGCGGGCTGCGCACCGAATCGGACTTTGTCAAGGCCATGGCGTTGGGCGCAGACGGGGTCGCCGTTTCCAATGCCGCGTTGCAGGCCATCGGCTGCCTGGGCATGCGGGCCTGCCACACCAACAACTGCCCGGTGGGCATCGCCACCCAGCAGGAACATCTACGTGCTAGATTGGTGGCGCGGGCATCAGCCCAACGCCTCTGCAACTACTTCGAAGCCACCGTCGAGCTGATGCAGGTTCTGGCAAGGGCCTGTGGACATGACCATTTGAGCCAATTCTGTCTCGATGACTTGACGACCTGGAAACGGGACGTCGCCTATCTCACCGGCGTCGCCTATGGCGGCGTCACGCCGTTGTAGCCAGTTGTAGCACGACAAATCACCAGCAGGGAGAATTGAGGGGAAACCATGCAGAACGAACTCACATTCGCAGCCGGTCTGGACGGGTGGGTCCCCCGCGGACTGCAACGCTATTTCGCATCCAGCAGTGACGAGACGCGCACCGTGACCGCCAAACGGCGTCGTCGTACGACGACCTCTTCGGGCGAGCGTGAACGCGCGGATGCGCCCACACGGGATGATCGTGACAGCAGTCCGCCGCCACCGCACCCGCCATCAGGCGGCGGCGGCGGAGGCGGTGGGTCACGCCCGCCGGGGTCGGGCGGCAGCATGAGCCCGCGCATGTTGCTACTGATTGGCGCCGTTGTTGTCCTGCTGCTCATCTGCGGCGGCCCAACGATGCTCTTCAACGGGGGCGATGATTCGGGTGACGCTGACACGGATCAAGCCGTCGATGCAGTCCAGGTACAGCCGCCCGTTGCCCAAGAGCAGGCCGCGCCGGATATCAGTGTTGGCGAGTCTGCGGCAGTCGGCGGCGCCAACGAGAACGCCGCACCGGTGGCCACCGGCGACGGCGAGACCTGGACGGTCATGCTCTATCAGGATGCCGATGACAAGGTGCTGGAGAAGGACATCTACATCGATCTCAACGAAGCCGAGCGCATCGGCTCGACCGATCGTGTCAACATCGTCGCCCAGGTAGATCGGTACAAAGGCGGCTTCAATGGTGACGGCAACTGGACAAGCACTAAACGTTTCTACGTGACCCAGGATGACGATCTCAGTCGCGTCGGTTCCGAGGAGATCGCCGACATGGGCGAACTCAATATGTCCGACGGCGAGACGTTGATCGACTTCGCCACCTGGGCGATCGAGACCTACCCGGCCGATCGCTACGCCCTGATCCTGTCGGACCACGGCATGGGCTGGCCGGGCGGCTGGAGCGATCCCGATCCTGAAGTGCGCATACGCAGCGACATTCCGTTGGCCCAGGCCATGGGCGATGAACTCTATCTCCAGGAGATCGATGCCGCACTGGGCGAAATCCGTGCCAGAACCGGTGTCGAGAAGCTCGATCTGGTCGGCATGGACGCCTGCCTCATGAGCCACATCGAGGTCTTCAGCGCGCTCGCTCCCCATGCCCGCTTCGCCGTCGCCTCACAGGAGACCGAACCGGCGCTGGGCTGGGCCTACACCGGTTTCCTCTACGATCTCGTGCGCGACCCGAGCATGGACGGCGGTCAGGTCTCCAAGCATGTTGTGGAGACGTACATCGACGAGGATCAGCGTGTGGTCGATGACCAGGCGCGCGCCGAGTTTGTGGGCGGCGGCCGTTCGGGCGTGATGTCGGCCCAGCAGTTGACTCGACGACTGGAGGACAACATCACATTGACGGCCGTCGATCTGTCGGCCATGCCATCGGTGACCAACGCGGTCAATGACTTCGCCTATGCCCTTTCCGGCACGGGCCAGAAGGCGATTGCCAAAGCGCGCACCTATGCCCAATCCTACACGAGTATCTTCGGCAAGCAGGTGCCGCCCTCCTACATTGATCTGGGCCACTTTGCCCAACAGGCCGTTGAGCAGAGCCAGGATCAGGATCTGGTGGCGTCGGCACAGGCCGTGCTCGACTCGATTGGCGAGGCTGTGATCGCGGAGCGCCATGGAAAGAACAAGTCCGGTTCGACGGGCATCTCGATCTATTTCCCCAACTCACAACTTTATGGTTCGCCGGTGGCCGGTCCGCAATCCTACAACGCCGTGGCCAGCCGCTTTGTCGACGAGTCGCTCTGGGACGATTTCCTGGCCTATCACTACACCGGTCAGAAATTTGACCCTGCCCCGGCTCCCGCCCAGGTCCCCAGCCGCAGCGCCGACGTTGTTGCGCCGGGCGCCGGTGCGATCACCGTCTCGCCTGTCAAGCTTTCCGCCGATTCGGTCGCGCCGGGCGAAACCGTCAAGCTCAGTGTCGACATCAGCGGCGAAAACGTGGGCTACATCAAACTCTTCGCCGGTTTCTGGGACAAGCAAGCCAATTCGATCTACAAGGCCGACACCGACTTTCTGGAAGCAGGGGATACGCGTGAGATCGGCGGCGTCTACTATCCGGACTGGGGCGAGGGCGATTTCACCATGGAGTTCGAGTGGGAACCCTTCCTCTTTGCCATCGATGACGGACAGCAGAAGGCGCTTGCGCTCTTCCAGCCGCAGGACTACGGCGCCTCGGCCGAACTGGCCGTCTATGCGGTCGACGGCATCTACACCTATGCCGACGGCGAAGCGCGGGTTGCCGAGTTGCAGTTTGTCGACGGCGAACTGCGCCAGGTCTTCGGCTTTGCCAACGATGACGGCAGCGGCGCCCCGCGCGAGATTCTGCCTCAGGTCGGCGACACCTTCACCATCCTGGAACAGTGGATGGATCTGGACGCCAACGGGCGCGTCGTGGAGATCACGTCTGAGCCGGGCGAGACGCTCACCTTTGGCGAAGACGGCCTCCTCTGGACCGAACTGGACGCGGCTGCCGGCGAGTATGTGGTCGGTTTCATTGTCGAGGATCTGGACGGCAATGCAGTGGAGTCGTACGCGCAGATAACGGTGGAGGAGTAATTTTCAAGTGACAATTCCCCCGATGGTTTAGTTCGCACGCCCACGTGCGAACGGGCCTACGACAGACGTTTGCCATTCGCTTTGTCAATAAATGACGTCACGATCTTCCCGGAAGCTGGAAGCTTCCGGGAAGATGGGAGACCGGCGCATGGTACGAACCCGTGGTGTTTTCGGTCTAGCAGCCTGTCGGAGTGACAGAAAATGGGACGCGGATAACGCGGATCTTGGCGGAATAAGGCGGATTCCTCTCGATTTATCCGCGGAAATCAGTCAGATCAGCGTCATCCGCGTCCTACGATTTTCTCTCCCACAGCCTGCTAGACTCGCACCGGCGCAAGGCTTTCAATCGCCGCGACGATGGGAATCTCAACGCGTTGGCCATCGAGGAAGATGTTGACGTTGGTGAATCCGACTTCCTGCAGCGTGAGCAAGGCCCGATCGTAGTCGATCCCGGCGCGCTTGGGCGCGTGCGCGTCCGCGCCGATGACCACTGGGATGCTGCGCCGGTTCATCTCAGCCAGGATCTCACGACCCGGATTCATCTCACGAATTCGCTTGTTGAGACCCGACGTGTTTAGCTCCATGGCAACGCCGGCGGCGGCCACACGGTCCAACATGTTGAGGATGTCGTCCCAGACAACCGTGAGATCCCAGGTGGCGGCGACCTCGTTCTTGATCAGGTCCGGGTGGGCAAGGGTGTCGAAGAGTCCGCTCTCTGCGGCCTGGCCCAGGTGATCGAAGTACGTACGCTGGTACTCGAGATCATCGCCGGTATAGTAACGTTCTCGGTAGTCCTCCAACTGTGGATGGATGCCGGCCAGGCGATGGTTGAACGTGGCCCATGTCTGCTGGTGTGCGATGCCCTCTTCCATGTGCGGCGCATAGTCGAACTCCATGCCCATCCGCACGTCGATGCGGCCGTTCCATTCCACACGGGTCGCTTCAATGAGCGCGACGTAGTCGTCAAATTGATCCTCGCGCATGCGCACGCGTGGACACCAACCGTCCACCGGCGGGTTGTGGCAGGTGACATTGATGCCACTGAAACCGCACTGGTAGGCGATGGCGGCATATTCGGTGGGGTTGCCCTTGGCGTGTCCGCAGAGCGGCGTGTGCATGTGGGATTCGTAGAGAATGGGTGATACGTTCATGTGTATTGCTTTCTCGACGGTAACCGTCGATTCAGTAGGATTCCACGACTAAACCTCAGCGATGAGTGATCCTGTCGCTGAGGTTCTTGTTCGATATGACGTTATTGTAGGGGGAAAAGAGGTCGGAAGCAAGAATTTGTACCACGACATTTATGTCGTAGGGGACCGGATTACGCAACGCCCTACGACATAAATGTCGTGGTACAAATCGTGATCACGCCTGTCGTCGCGCCCATAGCTCCCCGAAGACCGCTTCCAGCCGCGCCGCCAGTTCATCGGGCCGGCCCGTGGTGACGTCGTCTTGGTTTTCAAAGATGGCGTACGGCACCCGCGTCGAGCGAACCGTCACGTAGCCGGGATCGCCGGCGCAGTACTCATGCCAGTCGTCGTCGCGGTAGAGGCGTTCCAACTTCTCGTCAGGCAGGCCGTGCTCCAGGATGCTGTCCGGCCGGTCGGGATTGAAGCGGCGGCGATTCTTGCGCAGCGACTCCTCGAACGAGACGTTGACATAGACGATGGCCGCCCGCGCCAGCAGTTCGTCGGAGAGGTGGGGAATGGCGGTCGCATAGCCGCCGTGTTCCGTGCCACGTGCGAATTCGACGATGGTCGAGTGATCGGCGTAGTAGTCCGGCTGGTCGCGCACCAGCTTGGCGTACTCCATATCGATGCGCTCGATGAGCAGATGCCAGAGATATTCCTCTACGAAGTAGCCGTCCTCGTCGGTATGCAGCCGGGGCCGGCCAAACTTCTCGGCCAGAATATAGTCCTCCTCGAACCAGGTCCAGAGCATGGGAAAGTCGTCGATGAAGCCGAGCTTGCCCAGGTGAAAACGTTCTCGGCGCTCGTCCTCAGGCAGCTTCATTAGGTAGTCGATGATCTCGCTCTTGCCCGACGCCGGACGCCCGATGAGAATGATGATGTTTAAGGTGGAGGAGGCGGATGGTGATGACATGGTGGGTCAACCTAACGGTGAATGGTGAATTGATAAGGGTATGTTCAAAACGAGTTGAGCATCTCAAGATCCTCCGGGAGGAGCATTGTGCATTGCCAGTTTGCCGTCACCACCCTCCCGGAGGATCGTTTCAACCGGTTTTGAACACACCCAATTGATAATTGTGAACAGTCAGTAGTGGCCGGCAAAGCTGAGACGTTTCTCATCCTCGCCCCACGCAACCCGCCCCTCGCCTTCCAAAGTGTACCACTACACAGCCGCCAACGCTTGCGCCAGATCCGCGATCTGATCCTCCGGATGTTCGACGCCGATGGAGAGGCGGACCAGCGCGTCGGTGATGCCCATTTCGATGCGTTCTTCGGGATCGACATCCGAGTGGGTCATGCTGGCCGGGTGCTCGGCCAGCGATTCGGTGCCGCCCAAGCTGACGGCCAGGTGGAACATCTTCAGGGCGTTGAGGAAGCGAAATGCCTCGGCTTCGCCGCCGATGATGTCGAACGAGATCATGCCGCCGGGCGAAAGGCACTGCTTGCGATAGACCGGGTAGTCCGGGTCCGACTCGGTGAGGTGACCCAGGTAGTGTACGCGGTCGACCTTGGGATGATCGGCCAGGTAGTCGGCCACGTAGCGCGCGTTCTTCATCTGCGACGTCATGCGCAGCTTGAGCGTCTCCAGGCTGCGCAGCAACAGCCAGCCGTCCAGCGGCGTGGACATGGTGCCCAGGATCGTGCGCATATCCTTGACCGGGCGCATCAGTTCCTTGGAACCGAGACAGACGCCGGCGATCACGTCGGAATGGCCGCCGATATACTTGGTGGCCGAGTAGATCACAAGGTCGGCCCCGTGGGCCAGCGGATGCTGCCAGAGCGGCCCCAGAAATGTGTTGTCGACGACGATCAGCGGCGTCCGGCGCGCCAGATGCGCGTGGCGGCGGACCATCTCGCCGGCGGCCTCGATGTCGACCAGCCCGTTGGTTGGATTGGCCGGCGTCTCCAGATAGAGCATCACCGTCTTTTCGGCAATCGAACGGTCCAGCAGCTTCTCCTCCAGATCGTCCAGTCCGTTGCCCGCCACAAAGCCGACCGGCTGGATGCCATAGGTCGGCAGCACATGTTTGAGCAGAAAGTCGGTGCCGCCGTAGACCGGCTCGCTGTGGATCACCACGTCGCCGGGGCGCAGAAACGAGAGCAACGTGGTGCTGATGGCGGCCATGCCGCTGCCGAAGACCGCCGCCTCTTCAGCTTTGTCCCAAAGTGTGAGCCGATCTTCGAGGACCTCCAGATCGGGATTGTTGACGCGACTGTAGATCAGCCCCATCTCTTCGTCCGGGGCGCGTTTGCGCAGCCCGTAGGCAAGTTCGAAAAAGGCCTTGCCCTCTTCCGCGGTTTTGAATACAAAGGTGGAGGTCTGGAAGATGGGGCATTTGATCGACCCCTCCGACAGCTCGGGTCGATAGCCGTAGCTCATCATCAGGCTTTCCGGACGCAATTCCTGGTCGCCGATCTTGGTGCAATAGGAGTCCTCTTTCGATTTTGCCATGTCATCTCCTTAACGTGTAAACATGCGATGAGCCATGTCGCTGGATTTGCATTGAAGACGCTATGAAAATATGACTTCTGTAGGTCCGACTTGCAGTCGGACTAGTTCGCTGACCTCTGGATCCGTCTGGCACGCGTACCTTGTCACGCTGCATGCGTGAGCTGCAAGAGTCATGATCCCGTTGTGCTTTCAGTGTAGCACTGCTCTGCACAAGGCGATAGGGTGAAATGTCACTATTTTTGGGAGACTTCTTTCATCTTGGCGCGACCTTCAGGGCCGTCACCCAGCAACGGACTCAAAACGTCCTCTGAGTTGCGCACCTCGGAGCGTTTGGCCCAAAGGTTCCAGCGAGGAATGTCGGCTTGCGTTATCGAGACCCTTCACTGGTGACTCAGGACAGCGTCATTTTATGGCAAGCCCGCTCAGTCCTGTCCCGAACGCAGCCGAAGGAATCTCGCTTTATACCAAATCGTGAATGACAAAAAGTGTGGTGATGGGCAGTGATCGCCGTTGATTGGTATGGTGGTGGCCCGGATGGTAGAATTCTGACTTGAACTGGCGTTTGTTCTCGTATGTGGATGTCATCGAGGACGAGAACGAGGACGAGAACGAGGGCACGGGAGCCGATATGATTCGAGTAATTGCGCTTGACCTGGATGATACGCTGTTGCGCAGCGACGGCACGATATCGGAGCAGACGCTCTGCAGCCTGCGCCGCTGGACAGAAGCGGGGAATCGGCTTGTGGTCGCGACCGGTCGGCCGCCGCGATCGATTGGCGTTTCGCTGCCTGATGAACTCCAGGGGGCGCCCTGGGTCTGCTACAACGGGGCTGAAATTCGCCTCCGTGGTCAGTCCATCTACGCCAATCTGATCCCCACGGCCGAGGTTCGAGAGATAGTGGACATGGGGCAACGGCTGCTGCCCGACTGGCGTATCGGGGTCGAGATCGATGACACGCTCTACATGAACCGCAGGCTGGAAGTCGCCAAGCAGTACACCTATATGCCAGACCTGCTTGATGTCGCCACTGAACCTGCGGCCAAGGTGCTCTTTACCACAAGCAGTTGGCTCGAAGAGCAGAGCCACAGCGCAGACGAGTTTGCGCCGCTCGCCCCTCTGCTGTCGGCCTTGCCATCCGGCACGCGGTCCATCCTCTCTCATCGATATCGACTTGCCCAACTGCTTTCCAGCAGCGCGGACAAAGCCATTGCCCTGCAACATCTGGTCGAAAGCTGGGGGCTGAGCATGGCCAACGTCATGGCTTTCGGCGACGACGTCAACGATGTGGGCATGTTGCAAGCCGCGGCCGTCGGCGTCGCCGTGGGCAACGCTGTGGCGGAAGTCCACGCCGCCGCAGATCGTATCACCGGCACGAATGACGAAGAGGGTGTTGCGACTGTCGTGAACGAATACCTGGATGCGCGGTAGCATTCGTTCTCGTTCTCGTTCTCGTTCTCGTTCTCGTTCTCGTCGTCCTCGTTCTCCGTTCTCCGGCTTGGTTGTCATCGAGAACGGGTACGAGAACTAGAACGGGGGGTACGCATGGGACATTTGACCCCTCAGAATTGGGAAGATTGACCCTTGAATCGGCATGAATTTCGTTCTACAATTGGGGTGTGGGAAACCGAAAGCGAGTTTTCCTGGTCAGGTGGCTAGGAGGCGGACTGCCCTATAGAACAGTGGCGAAACTCGCTCTCTGTACGGTCACCTGTAGGATGCTTTCGAATAGAATAGTTTCATCGGGATGCGTTATTTGACTAGGATCTGTCGGATTTCGTGTTCACAGGTTGTCAAAGGAGACACCATGTTTAGCAAGATTCTGGTACCACTGGATGGATCGAAGCGCGCTGAAACAATCCTTCCCTATGTTCAGAGGCTGGCCTTTCAGAACAAATCTACTGTTGTCTTGCTGCAGGTGCTTGAACCCAGTGCCGCGCTTGTGACGCCGTATGATATGGTGCCCTACTACGATGCAGGCGCCATGGAACAGCGCACAAAAGAGGCGACGTCCTATCTCGCCGGCCTTTGCGGCGAAATCAGCGCCGAAGGAATCGCGGTCAAGAAGGTTATCGAACAGGGGCCAATTGTCCGCTGTATTCTCGACGTCGCCGAACGGGAAAATGCTAGACTCATTGCCATGGCCAGCCATGGGCGGACCGGTTTGGCCCGGGTCTTCTACGGAAGCGTGGCCGCCGGTGTTCTGAGCCAAGCAGATCGCCCTCTATTGATTGTGCGTGCAGAAGATGCCTGAACCCATCAAGTATATCTACGGCCCGATTCCATCGCGGCGGCTCGGACAGTCCCTTGGGGTCGATCCGATTCCGCTCAAGACCTGCAACTGGAACTGCGTGTACTGCCAGTTGGGTCGGTCCGTGCCGCTCACCAATGTCCGCGATGAATATGTGCCGCGCGAAGCGGTGATGGCGCAACTGGCCGACGCGCTGGCTGCCCACAAGCCGGGCGAGATCGACTACATCTCGTTTGTCGGCTCCGGTGAACCGACATTGCACAGCAGCCTGGGTTGGATGATCCGCCAGGTCAAGGCGATGACGGATATTCCTGTGGCCGTGATCACCAATGGCTCGCTGCTCTATCTGCCTGAGGTGCGTAACGAGTTGTCCTCTGCCGACGTTGTCATGCCGACCATTGTGGCCGGCAATGCAGATCTGTACAGGCGTATCAACCGGCCGCATCCGGATATCACCTTCGGCCGTATCGCTGAAGGGCTCATCTCGTTTCGTCAGGAATTCCTGGGCCGACTCTGGATCGAGGTCATGCTGATCAAGGGGCTGAACGATACCGTCGACGCCCTGCGAGAGCTTGCCACCGCGCTGCGCAGCGTGCAGCCCGATGAGGTCCACATCACGCTGCCGACTCGTCCGCCGTCCGAAACGTGGGTCGAGCCGCCGGATGAGGAGAGTGTGCTGCGGGCGACGGCTATCCTCGGCGATATCGCCCATGTTGTGCTGCCGGACGGCGGTGACTTTGATCTGGGCGGCTATGACGATGTGGTTGATGCCGTGATCGGGATCATCACTCGTCATCCCATGAGCCAGGCCCAGTTGGAACAGGCGCTGACTCGCTGGGATCCGGCCCAGGTGGACCAGGCATTGACTCAACTGTCGGCCAGCGGTCAGGCGCGGCAGATCGTCCGCCTGGACCGAGTTTTCTGGACGGCGTCGCCGTCTCAATTCCCGGACGAGGAACATAGTTTGGCGACGGCGCCCGACCGCTATCGGTCGCACGCACAGGCTTTTGAGGTAGCGGTTGGCTAAGCTCTACATGCTTGCATTTGTGTCTCTCCTTTCCTTGCGGAAGTTCCCTGGATGATTATTCTTCCGGGGAACTTCTGTATTGGGGACCACATCGTTCCTGTAAACGAGGACGACTAAGGCCGTTCAAAGAAAATGAATTCCTAATTGACGGCCTGAAAGCCGCTGTGGAAGTGTCGTCATGAGGGGAGACAATTGCTTGCAGCGGCCTAAGAGGGGCGCCGGCAAGATCTCCATATAGAAATAGGCGGAAGAATGAGACTTCTAGACATTGTCCATCGACTTCCCGACGCGATTGCCTGGCATGAAGGTGACAACATTCCCTGGTCCGAACCGGGGTTCAGCGCGCGCATGTTGCACGAGCATCTTACCCAGGATCATGATATGGCCAGCCGTCGGTCTGAACTGATCGACCGCCATGTTGACTGGATTCATCAGGAAATGCTTGCCTGTCGGCCATCGAAGGTGCTTGATTTGGGCTGCGGTCCCGGGCTCTACACATCACGATTGGCGCGGTTGGGGCATGTCTGCACCGGTGTCGATTATTCTCCGGCCTCCATTGCCCATGCGCGCAAGCAGGCAGTGAACGAGGCGCTCGATTGCACGTACGTCCAACAGGATCTGCGGCAGGCTGAACTGGGCGTCGAGCAATACGAACTGGCCATGCTCCTCTTCGGTGAGTTGAATGTCTTCCAACCGGCTCAGATTCGTCGCCTGCTGACCAATGCCAATCGTGCGCTGGTCCACGGCGGCATCCTGTTGCTGGAACCGCATACCTACGCAGCCGTTCGCAAGATGGGCCGCAGCGAGCCGACCTGGTTTTCGTCAGAAGGCGGCCTGTTTTCAGAACGGCCCCATCTTGTCCTGATTGAGAACCATTGGAATCGGATTGACAAGACAACGACCGTTCGGCACTATGTGATTGATGCCGAACGGGGTGACGTCGTCCGCTACGCCCAGTCGTTCCAGGCCTATCTGGCCGAAGAGTATGACGCCATGTTGCGCAGTTGTGGATTCCAAGGCATACAGATGCGCGCTTCGGTGGGCGATGTGACGGATTTTACCGACGATCTGCTGGCAATCGTTGCCGGCAAACCATGAGTTTTCAGCCTTCCCCGCGCTATGGAATCTGCAAGCTTTGGCATATGCTGTTGGCACACAAGGCACAGTGATTCCGCTCCCTGACTGTCATGGAATGATTGTGCGCCACCCATTTTCGAGATTTGTGAAAGGAACTGGTTCACTATGGAATTCGGAGTACCCAAGGAGATCCGCGATCTTGAGACGCGTGTGGCGCTCACACCATCCGGTGTGTTGAGCCTTACGCGCCGCGGGCATGCGGTCTATATGGAACGGAATGCCGGGGCCGGCTCAGGCTTCAGCGACCAGGCCTACCGCGAGGCCGGCGCTGAGATCGTCTTCTCGGCCGCCGAGGCCTACGGACGGGCCGATGTCGTGGTCAAAGTGACGCGGCCCACAGCGGAGGAGCACGCGCTCTTCCGCCAGGGACAGGTCATTTTTGGATTTCACCATTTGCCGGTCTCTTCGCCGGACCTGTTGACGGCGCTACAAGAGCATGAGATCACGGCCATCTCCTACGAGGCAATCGAAGAAGACGGCCAGTTCCCGGTCCTGCTGACCACCAGCGAGGTCGCCGGTCGCCTGGCGCCCATCTTTGCCGGTCGGTTGTTGATGACGGAACGAGGCGGGCGCGGCGTGCTACTGAGCGGCATTCCCGGCGTGCCGCCGGCTGCAGTCGTCATACTGGGCGGCGGCGTGCTGGGGGCCAATGCGGCGCGTTCCTTTATCGGCACGGGCGCGCAGGTCACCATCCTTGACCGCGATCTGAAGAAGCTGCAACAACTGGACGACCAGTTCGAGGGCCGCGTCACCACCATGCTGTCCAATCACCACAATGTGATGCGGGCGGTGGCCTTTGCCGATGTGCTGATCGGCGCCGTTCAGACACCGGGGCGTCGCTCGCCGGTGATCGTGACCAAAGAGATGGTTCGCTCCATGCGCGCCGGCTCCGTCATCATCGACTTCGCCATCAGCACGGGCGGCTGCATCGAGACCAGCCGGCCGACCACGTTGCGCGATCCCATCTACGTGGCCGAAGAGATCATTCATTGCTGCATCCCCAATTTCCCGGCGCTGGTTGCGCGTACCGGCAGCTATGCCATCAACAACGCGGCGTTGCCCTATCTGCGCACGCTGGGTCGGGACGGGTTGGTCGGAGATGTTGCGTTCAACACCTGCCTTGGCCAAAGGCGTCACCTTCTACCAGGGCAAGCTGGCCAGCGCCGACCTGGCCATGGCCCTCGGTCGCGAGGTCGAGATCGAATTGCCGAGCTGGAGAGTCTGCATGAACTGGGATACGATCTATCGCAAAAAAGTGACCGATGTGCAGACGGCCCTCTCCGTCATCGAATCCAATCAGCGCATCTATGTCGGCGGCGGCGCCGGCGTGCCCATCCAACTGATCAACGGCCTGGTCGATCGGGCGCCCTACGTTCAGAATGTGGAGATCACCCACATCCTGACCTTTGCCGACGCGCCCTATGTGGACGCCATTCATGCCGACTCGTTTCGCCACAACGCGCTCTTCATCGGCCATTCGGTGCGCGCCGCGGTCCAGGAAGGCCGCGCCGACTTCACGCCCATCTTTCTCTCCGAAATCCCCGAACTCTTCCGGTCCGGGCCATTGCCGCTGGACGTGGCGCTGATCTCGCTCTCGCCGCCGGATGAGCATGGCTTCTGTAGCTTCGGCATCGAAGTCGGCACGACCAAGCCGGCTGCCGAGGCCGCGCGCATCATCATCGCCGAGATCAACCCGCAGATGCCGCGCACCCTGGGCGACTCCTTTATCCATGTCAGCCGTCTCCACCACATCGTCGAGGTGGACTACCCGCTGCCGCAGGCCCCCCAGGGCGGCGCGTCCGATCTGCATCTCCAGGTCGGCCAGAACATCGCCGATCTGATTCCGGACGGGGCCACCTTGCAGATGGGCATCGGCAGCATTCCCGACGCCGTGCTCAAGCATCTGCATAGCCACAAGGACCTGGGCATCCATACCGAACTCTTCTCGGACGGCGTGATCGAGATGGTCGAAAACGGCGTCATCACCTGCTCGCGCAAGAACTTCCATCCGGGCAAGATCGTGGCCGGTTTCCTCTTCGGCACCCAGCGGCTCTACGACTTTGTCAACAACAACCCGCTGATCGAGATGCACCCGACCGACTATGTCAACGACCCGTTCAACATCGCGGCCAACGACAAGATGGTGGCCATCAACTCGGCCCTGCAGGTCGATCTGACCGGCCAGGTCTGCGCAGACTCCATCGGCACGCGCTTCTACAGCGGCGTCGGCGGCCAGGTCGACTTCATCCGCGGCGCGGCCCGCTCCAAGGGCGGTCTGCCCATCGTCGCCTTCACGTCGACGACCAAGCAGGACACCATCAGCCGCATCGTGCCGGTCCTGGCCCAGGGCGCCGGCGTCGTCACCTCGCGCAACGACGTGCACTACGTGGTCACCGAATATGGCGTGGCCTCGCTGCACGGCAAGACCGTGCGCCAGCGCGTCAACGAACTGATCGGCATCGCCCATCCCAAGTTCCGCGATGAACTGCGCCACGCTGCCAGCGAGTATGGGTATTGCTAGCAATTTGTCGGAATGAAAGAGAATGGGACGCAGAATTGCTACGGATCTGGGCGGATATAGGACGCGATTCTCTCTTGATCTATCCGTTAGAATCAGTGACTCCACTGAAAACAAGGAAAAACAACCACGGAATACATCGGATTTTTCACTGGATGGAAATCCGTGGCGACAGCTACTTCAGTGCAGCCATAGTCATCGAGCCAACAACGCTCCACGACGTGCGCCGAGGCGACACGGCGGCCAACTCGACTTCAGCCGGTTTTTCATGTCGCTTCCGAAAAGTTCGGATCGTACGGAAATGGACCGACTTACGTCTGGCCGATCTGCTATACTAAGATCGGATCGATTTTTTCATTCTGTTACTTTATTTTATCATTCTTGTCACCTTGTTCTGTGGCAACAGTAGTCTTAGGAGTTCGTTCATGACTGGAAAAGTAGATGTGAGAGATCGCCAACCCGGACAATTGGTCCGGCGTCCACAACGCCTCTTCCTCTGGCCGCTTCTACTGCTTACATCGCTGCTCACATTGTTGGTAGCCGGCGGCTGTGTTGCGCCGATCTCGGCCATCGACGCCCGACCGACGCTGATCATCGACACAGATCCGCTGCCGGTGATCGCCGTGGCGCCCGTCGTCGGCCGCCCCGGCACGACGGTCTTCGTTTCCGGCGCGGGCTGGGAGCCCAATGACGCAGTCTTCATCAATTTGGCTGTCGATGAGGATCCGGAGGATGACGAAAACGAGTTGTTGGAGGTGACGGTGGCCGCATCCACCGTGGCCGCGGACACGCGCTTCGCCGCCTCGTTCCTCTATCCCTTCGACCCGCCGTGGAGCGAATTGGACGAGGTGATCATCATCGCCTATTCGCCCGATAACCTGGATGAAGCCCAAGCCCCCTTCGCGTTGATCCCCGACAGCGCCCTGACAGTCACGCCAACCGTGACGGTCACTGCGACAGTCACGACGACGATCACGCCAATCCCGGCAGCGTCTAGTACACCGACGCCGCCGTCCGGCCAGGAAGGCTACGGCACGGCCACGGTGATCAGCAGCGGGCTCAACGTGCGCAGCGGTCCGTCGACGGCCTATCCCGATCATTCGCCAGTTGCGTCGCGGCGCCACGATGACTGTCCTCGGCCAGAGCGCCGACACCTATTGGCTCTACGTGCGTCTGCCCGACGGCCTGCTCGGCTGGGTGGCCAAGTACTACACCGACTATCGAGGCGCGCCGCCGGTGGCGACACCGACCGGGGCCCCGTCGCCGCAAACTCCTGCGCCGCCGCCCCCTGCTTCACGCTGGGTCGGTGAATACTTCAACAATATGGATCTCAGCGGCGAACCGGCGCTGACGCGCATGGACTACAGCCTCAACTTCAATTGGGGCTACGGATCGCCTGCGCCACAGATTCAGGTCAACCATTTTTCGGCACGTTGGGAACAGCCCGTCTACTTCCCCGGCGGCACGTTCCGCTTCTTCGCCGACACCGATGACGGCGTGCGCATCTATGTCGATGACGTGTTGATTATCGATCAGTGGCACGTCTCATCCGGCGTCGTCTTCACCGCAGATCGTACCCTGACCAGGGGAACGCACATCGTGCGCGTCGAGTATTTCGAAAATACGCAACTCGCCAACATCCGTGTCTGGTGGGATCGCAGCGACGGCATGAGCTTCCCTGACTGGAAGGGCGAGTATTACAACAATATGGATCTTTCGGGCGCGCCGAGTCTGGTACGCAACGACCCGGCCATCGACTTCAACTGGGGATACTGGTTCGCCCAGCGATCGAATACGATCGAATGACTTCTCTGTCCGTTGGACTCGGACGGTCTACATGGACGCCGACCGCTATCGCTTCAACGCCCGCATGGACGATGGCATGCGCGTCTATCTGGACGGCAACCTGATCATCGATGACTGGTCGGACGGCAGTGTCCGCCAGCGCTCGGTCGAGCGCGATGTCAGCGCCGGCTACCACAATATGGTGGTTGAGTACTACGAACATCTCGACCTGGCAGAGGCTGTATTCTGGTGGGAGAAGACCAGTAGTTCCAGTCAGCCAAGCGACTTCCCGGATTGGAAGGGCGAATATTGGTCGAATCGATCGCTGAGCGGCAGCTCCGGCGCTTGTGCGCAACGACCCTGCCATCGATTTCAACTGGGGAACCGGATCGCCCGCTCCTCAGATCCCGTCCGACAACTTCTCGGCCCGCTGGACGCGCAGCAATGACTTCAGCGGCGGCTGGTATCGTTTCAATGCACGGTCCGACGACGGCGTACGCGTCTGGGTGGACGGCGATCTGATCATCGACCAATGGCACGACGGCAGCGGCTAATGTCACCTATACCGCCGAAAAGTATATCGACGACTGGGTCGGGCTGCAGGTCGAATACTACGAGCGATATGGCGGGGCCGCGATCCAGGTCTGGTGGGAGAAGACATCCAGCCCGCATACGGCGACGCCGACCAAGACCAAGACACCAACGCCCACACCGACCGGTACGCCGCCAACCAGCACGCCCACGCCTACAGGTACGGCGGCGACCAGTACGCCGACACCGACCCTGGCTGTCACGCGCAGCCCCTATGCCAAGGTGCAGCCCGATAGCGGGTTGCCGGGCACATCGGTTGTGGTCAGCGGTGGCGGCTTCCCGGCCAACACGACGGTCAACATTCATTTGGCATCACCCGTGCGTGCAAGCGTTGCTGCGGATGCAACGGTCTACGCCAGTACCCAGAGCGATGATCGCGGCAATTACAGCGTGCTGGTCACGTTGCCGGCGACATGGCCCGGCGGTTCACCAATTGAAGCGGGCGAACTGCTGATTGTGGCGGCTACGCCAAATTACAGTGTGTCGGCGTCGGCCGTCTTCGAGGTGACTGTGCCCAGACCGACGGTCTCGGCCGATCCGTACATCGAGCTACAGCCACGATCAGGCGGACCTGGCACATCGGTCGTGGTCAGCGGCGGCGGCTTCCCCGGCAATACCACCATCAGCGTCTATCTCGGCGGTCTGGCACGCAGCGCATCGGCGTCAGCCGCTCCCAAAGCCTACGGCAGCGGCACGAGCGATGCCAACGGCAACTATCGCATCTCGATCACCATGCCCGACACCTGGCCCGACGGATCGTCCATCGAACCGGGCAAGTTGAATGTAGTTGCAGCAACGGCCAACTTCAATGAACAGGCCAGCGCGATCTTTGATTACCGGCGCAGTGAGGCCAACCCGTCGGTCGGGATTTCGCCGACATCCGGCGGCGCAGGTACGGTTGTGACCGTCACCGGAGAGGGCTATCCGGCCAACAAGTCGGTCACCATCCACCTGGGCACGTTCGACGAGTCTGTGGGATCGGGTAGTCCGTTCCTCTACGGCACGACCAAGACCGACGCCTCGGGCAAGTTCAGCACGGCCATCACCATGCCGGCGGTCTGGCCCAATGGCGTGGCCGTGGCGCCGGGCGAGTTGGTCATCTGGGCGCGCACCGATGACAGCAGCGTTCAGCAGAGCACGGTCTTCAACTACAGCGGTGGATCGGCGCCCGCGCCCACGGACATACCGGCGGCCACCAATACGCCGGTCGTGCCGCCGACCGCCACGCCCAATGCCTACGCCAGGGTGAGTCCCTCATCCGGCGGCGGCGGTACCCAGGTCATCGTGTCCGGCGGCGGCTTCCCCATCGACACGACGGTCAATGCGTTGATCTCGTTCTTCGATGCCAACGGCGGCAGCGGTGATCCTGAGATCTTCGCCACCACCACGACCAACGCCAACGGCGATTACAGTATGTCCTTCACCATGCCCAGCGACCTGCCCAATGGGCAGCCCATCGCCTCGGGCAAGATCATGATCGTGGTGGCGACCAATGACTATGGGGTCTCGGCCAGCGCACCGTTTGACTACGCCGGTGTCACGGCGGCCGACGAGGCGGCCCCCGTCCTGCCGTCACCGGAGCCGACAATTGAGCCATCGCCTGTTCCGTCGCCTGAGAGTTTCACCTGAGGTGACGCCAGAGCTTGAAGAAGGGACGCCGGAGCCGGAGAGAGGAACTGCCGCCCGCGGTAGAAACGCCGGCTGTGGAGACGCCGACCGAGGAAGCGGCCCCTGAAGCAGAGCCGACTGAAGTTGCTCCCGCCAAGGCGACTGAACGAGCAACGGAAGAGGCGACCGATGAAGCGCCTGCACAGGAAGATGCAGCCGACGCGACACCGGAGCCCCCGGTTGCCGACGACGGGGCTGGGGTCGAACCGACCAGCCCAACCGACTACCAAGCCGGTTGAAGCAACGCCCACGTTGACTCCGACGCCCGAACCGGCGCCGCCGACCGAAGCTGCCGCCGGCATGCCGCGCTCCTGCTGAGCCTGAGCCGGTTGCGCCTGAGCCGGCTCCCGCGGTGGAAGAGCCGCCTGCGTTGACCGAACGCCCGAGCCTGCCGGGCCGCCGCCGGAAGCACCGCCTGCTGCCGAACCTGAGCCCGCGCCGCCGGCTGAAGTAGTCGCCGACGCCTGAACCGGCGCCGGAACCCGAACCGCCGGCGGAACCTGAGACCGACGGAGCGTAGGACGGTAGGGCGTTGCTTATTGAAATGGTCAAAGAACAGAGGGAGACGGCGCGATTTGCCGTCTCCCTTTGCTTTGGGGCGTGAACGTGCCGGGGACGGTCCAATTCGTCCACGGCAATGCCGAATGGCGTCGGACCGTCCCCGGCACGTCGATAGCTGCGGTCCTCTTCAGATATACCCGCTCTCGTCCGGACAATCGACAGAATTCTCTTTCTTGGTTACACTACGGCTGGACATCTGATCGTCTGTATCATGGCTTCAACCGGATGAATTCAACGAGAGACCAACAACGATAGAAAGATGAGAGAATCCAATGTATCCAATTTTTGCTCGGCCTTCACAACATCATGCGCTGGCTCGTGGTTTTTGCCGCCATCTGGCTGCTGATCCGCACCTATATGGGCCTCTTTTCCAAGGGCGACTGGACAGAAACGGAAGGCAAAGCCATGCGCTTTTTCGTCATCTTCCTGGATATTCAGTTGCTCCTGGGCCTGATCCTCTATTTCGTCAGCCCGCTGACCCAGGCCGCCATGAGCAATTTCGGCGCAGCCATGGGCGATGAGTCGTTGCGCTTCTTTGCCGTTGAACATTCGTTCATGATGATCGTCGCCGTGATCCTGGCCCACATCGGCTCGGTGATGGTCAAGCGTGCGGCAGAGTCACGGTCCAAGTACATCCGAGCGGCCATCTGGTTCACCATCACGGCCCTCGTCATCGTCGTCGCCATTCCCTGGGATCGCGCCATGTTTCCCGGCCTCGGCTAAACTGAGTTTTCTGAGTGTGCTCCAAATGACAAGGGGGTGTTGGCGCTAGTCGCCAACACCCCCTTGTCATTTAGCGGTACACCCTCTTGTGTACCAACTTTGTACCGACTCGCTCGGAACTCGCGTACCCATGTACAATGCGCACGAAGGGCGTGCGCACTAAACGTTGAACCCATGGATCGTGTTGATCGCCAGTCATGATCGACATGAATTCCAGACTCAACGGTCCCCTCCATTCCTCCCCGGACACCTGGCCACTTGACCAGGTGAAATACCAATCCCAAGGACAGCCATGAGTCTCTCCAGATGCATGGCGTATACGCGTTGGTTCTCCTCTATAGTGAAATTAGTTTGATCCAACCATCGTGTACTGCCTTGCGCAGGTACTCCTGATTTGGTCAGCCTCACCCCTGGCCAAATTTGCCGCGATGGAGGGCAAACAATGAAGAATCTGTACAACCAATGACGTTTGTGCAATCAACAAGGGGGAACGGAAATGCTAGTACGTGATCGAATGACATCGCCGGCTATCACCATCACAGCGGAGACGCCCTTTCAGGAAGCCGTCAAGATCATGCGCGAGCAGGGCTTTCGCCGTCTGCCGGTGGTGGACAAAGGCGGCAAACTGGTCGGCATCGTCTCTGAACGCGATCTGCTGCATGCGTCGCCGTCGCCGGCGAGTTCGCTCAGCATCTGGGAGATGAACTATCTGCTCTGGAAGATCAAGATCGGCGAGTTGATGAGCAAGAAGGTCGTTTCGGTGGCGTCGGACGTGCCCATTGAGGAGGCGGCCCAGTTGATGGTCGCCAACAAGATCGGCGGCCTGCCGGTGATTGACAGCAAGGGTGTGGTTGTCGGCGTCATCACCGAGACCGACATTTTCAAGACATTTGTAGAAATGATGGGCAGCGGCGAGCAAGGCGTGCGTCTGATGCTCGAAGTGCCAAGTGATGGCGGCGTGCTGGCCAAGCTGGCCGGCGCCATCTACGATCTAGGCGGCAATATTCTCTCTGTCGGCTCGTTGGACAGTTCGACCGATGCCGTTCGCCATCTGTTGATCAAGGTGAGCGGCGTGAGTCAGGACCAACTCGTGGAAACGCTCGAATCGATGGGCGATCACGTGGTCGACGCGCGAGAGGTGTAGGTTTTCGATATTTTCCTTCAAACATGTGGAGTCTTCGGCTCTGCCAGGAGAAAGCACAATGAAACGAGAGCAAGCGATGATGGATGGCAACGAGGCCGCGGCCTATGTTGCCTTTAAGACCAATGAGGTAGCGGCGATCTATCCGATCACGCCGTCCTCGCCAATGGGTGAGCTGGCGGACTACTGGGCCGCTCGCGGCGAAACCAACATCTGGGGATCGCGTCCCGATGTCGTCGAGATGCAGTCAGAGGGTGGTGCGGCCGGTGCAGTGCATGGTGCGTTGCAGGCAGGCTCGCTGACAACGACCTTCACGGCCAGCCAAGGTCTCCTGTTGATGCTGCCCAACATGTTCAAGATCGCCGGCGAGTTGACCAGCACGGTCTTCCACATTGCGGCCCGCTCGATTGCGGCCCAGGCGCTCTCGATCTTCGGCGACCATTCGGATGTGATGGCCGTACGCGGCACCGGCTGGGGCATGCTCTTCGGCAACTCGGTGCAGGAGGTCATGGACTTCGCGCTGATTTCCCAGGCCACCACCCTCAAGTCCCGTGTTCCCTTCCTCAACGTCTTCGACGGCTTCCGCACTTCTCACGAGATCAACAAAGTTGAAAAACTGACCGATGACGACATTCGTGCCATCATCGACGACGATCTGGTCCGTGCCCATCGTGCACGCGGTCTGACCCCGGATCTACCGGTCATTCGTGGCACGGCACAAAACCCTGACATCTTCTTCCAGGCTCGTGAAACAGTCAATCCGTTCTACGACGCGCTGCCGGCAATCGTTCAGGGCTACATGGATCAGTTCGCCGAAATGACCGGTCGCCAGTATCATCTCTTCGACTACGAAGGCGCGCCCGATGCTGAGCGCGTGATTGTGATGATGGGTTCGGGCGCTGAAACCGCGGACGAGGCTGTCAAATATATGGTCGCCAAGGGCGAGAAGGTCGGCCTGATCAAGGTTCGCCTCTATCGTCCATTCGCATCCGAGGCGTTTGTGGCCGCACTGCCCGCCAGTGTCAAGTCCATCTCGGTGTTGGATCGCACCAAGGAGCCGGGCAGCGCAGGCGAGCCGCTCTACCAAGACGTCATCACCGCCATCAGCGAGGCCTTTGCCGCCGGCGAAGCGCCCTTCAGCCAGATGCCCAAGATCGTCGGTGGCCGCTACGGTCTCTCCTCCAAGGAGTTCACGCCCGCCATGGTCAAGGGTATCTTTGACGAATTGGCCAAGTCCAAGTCCAAGAACCACTTCACGGTCGGCATCATCGATGACGTGACCAACACCAGCATCGACTACGATCTGTCGTTCCGCACCGAAGGCGACGATGTCATGCGTGCCGTCTTCTGGGGCCTCGGTTCTGACGGTACGGTCGGGGCCAACCACAACTCGATCAAGATCATCGGCGAGGGCACCGACAACTATGCCCAGGGCTACTTCGTCTACGATTCGAAGAAATCGGGCGCACGCACCGTGTCGCATCTGCGTTTTGGCCCGCGGCCGATTCAGAGCACGTACCTGGTTGACAACGCCAGCTTCGTGGCTGTCCATCAGTTTGGCTTTCTCCAGCGCTTCGATGTGCTGGATTCAGCCCGGGACGGAGCCACTTTCCTGCTGAACGCGCCCTATGAACCGGATGAAGTGTGGGACCAATTGCCCCGCCAGGTTCAGCAGACCATCGTTGACAAGAAGCTCAAATTTTACGTGATCGACGCCTACAAGGTCGCTAAGGATCTGGATATGGGCGTTCGCATCAACACCATCATGCAGACCTGCTTCTTTGCCATCAGCGGCGTGTTGCCGGCCGACGAAGCCATTGAGCGCATCAAGGAAGCCATTCAGAATACGTACGGCAAACGTGGCGAACTTGTGGTGCGCCGAAACTTCGCCGCCGTGGACGCGGCTGTGGCTTACTTGCACAAGATCGACGTGCCGAATACCGTCAGCAGCACCATCGAAATGCCGCCGGTTGTCTCCGCCCTTGCCCCGGACTTCGTCAAGGAAGTCACTGCCATGATGATGGCAGGCGACGGCGATGCGCTGCCGGTCTCGGCCCTGCCCATCGACGGCACCTACCCCAGCGCCACCACCAAGTGGGAAAAGCGTAACATCGCCATGGAAGTGCCGGTCTGGGATGAGGATGTCTGTATCCAGTGCGGCAAATGTGTCATGGTCTGCCCTCACGCCGTCATCCGTGGCAAGCTGATGGATGACGACGCAGTCTGCTGCTGCGCCGGACGGTTTCCAGGTTGCCGATTCAAAATTCCGTGAATACAAGGACGCTAAGTACACACTCCAGGTCTCCATGGCCGACTGCACGGGCTGTCAGCTCTGTGTCGAGGTCTGCCCGGCCAAGAACAAGGCCGCCGTGGGTCGCAAGGCTATCAACATGGCCCCGAACATCGATTTGCTTGAACAGGGCGAAAAGAACTGGGATTACTTCATCAGCCTGCCCGAAGTTCCCCAGAGCAACGGACTCAAGTTCAACAACGTCAAGAATGTGCAGTTGCTGGAACCGCTCTTTGAGTTCTCCGGCGCCTGCGCAGGCTGTGGCGAGACGCCCTATCTGAAGCTGATCAGCCAACTGTTCGGCGACCGCACCATCATCGCCAACGCCACCGGCTGCTCGAGCATCTACGGCGGCAATATGCCGACAACGCCTTGGGCGACCAACGCAGCCGGCCGCGGTCCCGCCTGGTCCAATTCGCTCTTCGAGGACAATGCCGAGTTTGGTCTAGGCATGCGCATCACCCTGGACAAACAGGTTGAGTATGCACGAGAGCTTGTCAGCCGTATGCGCGACGACATCGGCGAAGAATTGGCCGACAGTCTGCTCAATGCCGATCAATCCGAGACCGCGGGCGTCGAAGCCCAGCGAGTACGCGTTGAGGAACTGAAAGCCAAGTTGGCCGGCGCCGAAAGCAGCCAAGCCAAGGATCTCCTGAGTCTGGCCGACAAGCTGGTCAAGAAGACGGTCTGGATTGTGGGCGGCGACGGTTGGGCCTATGACATCGGTTACGGCGGTCTGGACCATGCACTGGCCAGCGGTCGCAACATCAACGTGATTGTGCTCGATACCGAGGTCTACTCCAATACGGGCGGTCAGGCTTCCAAGTCGACACCGCTGGCTGCCGTGGCCAAGTTCGCCGCCGGCGGCAAGGGTACGCCCAAGAAGGATCTGGGCATGATGGCCATGAGCTACGGCAACGTCTATGTGGCCAAGATCGCCATGGGTTCCAACGACCGCCAGACGCTGAATGCCATCATCGAGGCCGAGTCCTACGACGGGCCGTCGATCATCATCGCCTACAGCCAATGTATCGCCCATGGCATCAACATGGCCAAGGGCATGGACCAGCAGAAGCTGGCCGTCGATTCCGGACACTGGCCGCTCTATCCGCTACGATCCGCGACTCGTCGATCAAGGCAAGAATCCGTTCCAGTTGGATTCCAAGGCCCCGAGCATTCCGCTCAAGGAATATGCCTACAATGAGAATCGCTACCGCATGTTGGTCCAGTCCGACCCGGTAGCGGCTGAGCGCCTGATGAAAGAAGCGCAAGCAGTCTTGCTGGCTCGCTGGCACGAGTATGAGAATTTGGCGAAGCAAGAGGCGTAGAAATCGTGCTGCGTGCGTACTGCGTAAGAACTGACGATCCAGTGAACTGAATCGGATCTCCAGCCATTCGATTACGCAGTACGCATCACGCAGTATTACCTTGACGCACGTAGCAGTAACCAGGAGACAAAATCATGGATCTCAGCACGAAATATATGGGCATGACCCTGAAACACCCGATCGTTCCGTCGGCTTCACCGCTGTCTCGGACACTGGATGGCATTCGCGGCCTGGAAGATGCCGGCGCGGCCGCCATCACGATGTACTCGCTCTTTGAGGAACAGATCATGGGCGAGAGCCATCTCGTCGATCATTATCTGACCTACGGCACAAACAGCTACGCCGAAGCCATCGACTACTTTCCTGAGATGGACAGCTACAATGTCGGTCCTGAAGCCTATCTGAACTTGATCAGCCAGGCAAAAGCCGCGGTGGATATCCCTGTGATCGGCAGCCTGAACGGCGTCTCTGCCGGCGGCTGGATCGAGTATGCCAAGCGCATTCAAGAAGCCGGCGCTGATGCTTTGGAATTGAACATCTACTACATCCCCACGGATATCACCATGTCCGCTGCTGCGGTCGAGAAGATGTATCTTGATGACGTTCGCATGGTCAAAGGGCAGATCGACATCCCCGTCGCCGTCAAAGTGAGCCCCTACTTCAGCTCCTTTGCCAATATGGCCGCCCAGTTTGCCGATGCCGGGGCCGATGCGCTGGTCGTCTTCAACCGTTTCTATCAGCCCGACTTCGATCTTGATCGGCTTGAGGTCACGCCCAATCTGGTCTTCAGCACGTCGGTCGCCATGCGCTTGGCCCTGCGCTGGGTGGCCATCCTCCACGGCAAGGTGCCGGTAGACTTTGCCATCACCAATGGCGTGCATACCTACGAAGACGTACTCAAGGGTCTGATGGCCGGCGCCAGTATCATGACAATGGCCGCTGAACTTCTGATGAACGGAACCGGACGTATCGGTGAGATTGTCAACGAAGTTGACTCGATGGCTGGAAGAACATGAGTATGAGTCCGTTGCTCAGTTGCAGGGCAGTATGAGCCAGCAAAACGTGGCCGAACCGGCAGCGTTTGAGCGGGCGAACTATATGAAGGTTCTACAATCCTGGCGGCAGGATCCGACCGGAATGTTGCCCGGCTAGTATTGTCCGATAAAGTCGGGTTTCCACAGGGAACCCGACTTTTTTCACTCACTTCAGCTTCCATCGGTAGTCCATCGAAGATCCGTTTCCATGATTTCCTCGTGGCCTGTATGATTTTCGGCAGGGGCCTTGGCCCATATATGCGGCATGTGTTCATCGCTCAGATGCGTGGACAAAGAATCAGATCGAACTTCGACGTCCACCCATCCTATGGACCTGCCCGATATAGGAGAAGATAAAATGGCAGAACGTAAGGTGCTCATTCCGTTGGATGGTTCTGAATTCAGTCGTCAAATTGTGACAGTTGTACGCAATTTCTTCGACCCGAAGGATGTCTTGCTCGTTCTGTTTCGCGCTGCATTCGCGCCGTCCGTACCGGCGGACGTGGTCTCTCAGGATTCTTTTGTCGGCGGTATGCCTGTGACCGGCGGCTATGACGCCTACAACCGGGCCCTCGAAACCAACTATGCGTCGGTGGAACAGGAGCGAGAGTCCTTTCGTAGCGAACTGGTGACCGAACTGCGTGTAGAGGCCGAACGCCTGCGGGCCGCCGGTTACACCGTCACGACTGAGGTGCATTTCGGCGATCCGTCCCAGCGAATTATCGACTTCGTCAATGAGTCGGATATCGACCTGGTGGCCATGGCTACCCACGGGCGGACCGGCATCGGTCGTCTTGTATTGGGCAGCGTGGCCGAACGTGTGCTGCGCGGCGTATCGGTGCCGGTGCTGTTGATGCGCACTGTCCAGTCTGAGGAGACGACCGAATCTCCGGGCGACCAACTGGCACGAAGCTTGGGCAGTGGACAAAGCCTGACCATCGCCGTGGCGACCGACGGCTCGACCCACGGCCAACATGCGCTGAATATGGCGGCCACATTGGCCAAGCCGTTGGATGCCGATCTGAAGATGCTTGTCTCCGTCAGCGAGCGCGAGGGTGCGGCCAATGCACAGAAGATCATGGAGGCCGCGATTGCCCAGGTGGCCAATGTGGAACCCCGGCCGGAGGCTGTTCCGCTGGTCGGCTATCCCGACGAAGAAGTGCTCCAATATGTCGCCGGCAATCCCGTCGATCTGCTGGTGATGGGGGCCTTCCACGACCGGGGCGCCAGCACGTCGGTGGCCATCGGTCCGACCGCACAGCGGGTTGTTCAGCACGCGCCCACATCGGTGCTGATGGTCAAGGGACGACCCCGGCCAATTCGACGTGTGCTGGCCTGCGCCGCCGTGGATGATGATGTGGCCGTAGACGTGGCCGCCCAACTTGCCCGTGCCCTGGATGCGGATCTGAAATTGCTGCATGTCGTACCGCCCTCAGCCGCAACCTATTTGGCCTCCAGCGATGGCTCGGAGCTGGACCTGGACGACGTGTTGGCCCAAGGTACACGGCTCTCTGAGGTGCTTAAAACCTGGATCAGCAAGGTGGAGAAGCAGGGTTTTGACCAGGATGCGGTCATCGTTCGCAAGGGCAATGTTCCCGAAGCGATTTTGGAAGTGATCCACGATCAACACCATGATCTGCTGGTCGTCGGCAGCCAGTCCGGTCCCGGTCATTTCCTGGGCAGCGTTTCCAATGCGGTGGTTCGCTTTGCCGATCAGTCGGTCTTGATCGTCCGAACACGCGGATAGCAGGCTCCTGAAGAGAAAGCGCATAGACCGTACATGGATAGGTTTTGAGTATAGCGAGGGAGGTATGCAGATGGGAAAACATCGAGCCCAGGTTGCAGACTGGATGACACCTGATCCGTTGACGACATCCATGGATTCGTCGTTGGCGGAAGCGTATGAGTTGATGTCCGAGAATGAGATCCGTCGCCTTCTGGTGGTTCGCGATGGCGAGTTGGTCGGTATCATCACCCTAAGCGATATTCTGCGCACGATACCGGAGCTTCTCGTCGAGACGGACAGCGAGACGCGGTTGCTGCGGGGCACGCAGAAAGTGCGCGAGGTTGTGACACGCGATCCCGTCACTGTCGATCCCGAGGACACGATTCAAGAGACGGCCGAACGTATGCTGGAGTACCAGGTCAGCGGCTTGCCCGTTGTCGACGGCAATCGACCGGTCGGCATCATCACCGAATCCGACATCTTTCGTCTGGTTGTCGAATCCTGGGGGGATGACGAAGACTGATCTCTGGCGCGCTTGATTGCCATCTCTGAACATCCTGTCTCGAATGACATGCTGCCTCTCGCAACCGCTTGACCAACTCTGACGCAAACCCGCGGCGCAAAAACGTCGCGGGTTTTTTGCATCACTGATCCCTGTTCAGGCTATTTCGAATCCCTTCCCTACTTCAACCTCTGGAGACAAACAACTATCATGGACAGATTCCTCTACCAAGGCAACAAGACCAACCAGATCAGCTTCCCGCTCGGCGGCATCGGCACCGGCTGCATCGGCCTGGCCGGCAACGGCCGGCTCATCGATTGGGAGATCTTCAACCGGCCCAACAAGGGCAGCGTCAACGGCTTTTCCCACTTTGCCATCAAGGCCGAGCGCCGAAGGGCAGTCTGCTCGATGCCCGCATCCTGCACGGCGACCTGCAGCCGCCCTATCAGGGCGAAGTCAACGCGCCCCAGTTCAATTCGTTTGGCTGGGGCCCGCGCCGCGAGTATCTGACCGGCCTGCCCCACTTTCACAGCGTCGACTTCCGCGGCGAGTTCCCGCTGGCCGAGCTGGACTTCTTTCACGAGAGCCTTCCCCGGCGAGGTGCAGCTGACGGCCTTCAATCCGTTCATCCCTCTCAACGACAAGGATTCGGGCATTCCCGCCGCCTTCTTCGAGTTCAGGTCACCAACACCACCGACCAGCCCATCGACCTACACGCTGGCCGGCGTGCTGGCCAATCCGCTGCCCGCCAACAACCTGAACACGGTTTCCAGCGAAGGCTGGGGCCATCAGCTTCATCTTGCGTCCGACGGCGTCGAGCCGGATTCGGTGGCGCTACGGCGACCTGACGCTGGCCACCGACGCCGACGGACGTGAGTTGGCAGCAGTACTGGTTCCGCGGCGCCTGGTTCGACAGCCTGGAGGTCTATTGGAACGATCTGACCACGCCGGGCCGTTTCAGCAATCGCGTCTACGCGCCCGAGCAGGCCGGGGACGCCAACGAGGGCGTCTGCTGGCCGCCCACTTCACCGTCGCGCCGGGCGCGACCGGGACGCGTCCGCTTTGTCATCGCGTGGAGCTTCCCCAACTGCGAAAACTATTGGAAGGAATCGGCTTCGTCGTCCTGTGACTGCGCCGACGACGCTTGCTGCGCGCAGATTCAGCCAAGCCGACGTGGAAAAACTACTACGCCACGCTCTGGGCAGACTCATCGGCCAGCAGTCGCTATGCGCTGGAGAACTGGGATCGTCTGGCCGGCGAGACAAGCCGCTTCAAGGACGCGCTCTTCGCCTCCGATCTGCCGCCGGCCGCGCTGGACGCCGTCTCGGCCAACATCTCCATCCTCAAATCGCCCACCGTGTTGCGCCTGGAGGACGGCACCTTCTACGGCTGGGAAGGGTGTCACCCCACGGCCGGCTGCTGCGAAGGAAGCTGCACCCATGTCTGGAACTACGCCCAGGCGCTGCCCTTCCTCTTCCCCAAGCTGGAACGCTCCATGCGCGAGGCCGACTACCGCTACAACCTGCTGCCCGACGGCGGCATGCCCTTCCGCCTGCAACTGCCCATCGGCTCGGGCCCGTGGCACTTCCGCCCCTGCTGCGACGGCCAGTTCGGCGGCGTGATGAAGATCTATCGCGACTGGAAGATCTGCGGCGACGATGCGTGGCTGGCGTCGCTCTGGCCGGCGGTCAAGGCTCGCTCGAATACGCCTGGAGTCCCGCACAACACCGGATCGCTGGGACCCGGACAAGACGCGGCGTGCTCTGACGGGTCGCCAGCACCACACGCTGGACATGGAACTCTTCGGCCCCAACTCGTGGCTGACCGGCTTCTATCTGGGCGCGCTCAAGGCCGCGGCCGAGATGGCCGAACACCTGGGCGAAGACGGACTCGGCCGCCGAGTACCTGGCCATCTTCGAACGGGGCAAGGCATGGGTGGACGAGAATCTCTTCAACGGCGAGTACTACACCCAACGCATCGACCTGGGCGACAAGCGCGATCGTGGCCGCATTCGAGGGCGAGGACGACACGCTCAAGGGCGGCACCGCGCTGGAGGCCTACTGGGACGAGGAGCACGGCGAGATCAAGTACCAGATCGGCGAGGGCAGCAGCATCGACCAGGTGTTGCCCCAGTGGCACGCCACCTCTACGGTCTGGGCGATCTCTACGATCCGGCCCAGGTGCAGCAGGCCAGCGCCGCCATCTTCAAGTACAACTTCATCCCCGAGATGGGCGAGGTCTACAATCCCTGCCGCATCTACTGTCTCAACGATGAGGGCGGGCTGGTCATCTGCGCCTGGCCCGAGGGCGCGCAGAAGCCGATCATCCCCGCGCCCTATTCGCAGGAGACCATGAACGGCTTTGAGTATGCCGCGGCCATCCACATGATCATGAACGGCCTGGTCGACGAGGGCATGACCGCGGTCGAGGCCATCCGGGATCGCTATGACGGCGAGCGGCGCAACCCGTGGAACGAGTTCGAGTGCGGCAGCAACTACGCCCGCTCCATGGCCTCCTATGCGCTGCTCAATGCCTTTGCCGGCTTCGAGTTCGACATGGTTCGCCGGCGCATCGGCTTCGACTCCGATCCAGCCGACGATGGCCACTTCCGCTGCTTCTGGTCGCTCGATTCGGGCTGGGGCGAGTTTGTGATGGAGCCGAGCGGCATGGAACTGCGCGTGCTCTACGGTCATCTGGATGTCGAGACTGCGGCCTTGCCGGTCGCCGGGCAAGCAGTGCAGGCGGTGATGTTGGGCAATGACGCGGTTGAGTTTGAGCAGACTGCCGGCGAGATTCAGTTGAAGGGCCAAATCCATATCGAGCCGGGCAAGCCGTTGGTTGTCAATATTTTAGGCCGCTCCTAGAATTCACGTCCCCGGCACTGCCCACACAATTTCGCGCTGACCAGAGTAGGTCCGGGCTGTGCCGGGGACGTTGGCGGGATTCAATTTCCTGGAACGGTCTAACTCCACTGAAAGAACAAAACTTAGCCGCAAAAGTCCCTGGCGCTTATCTCTCAAAGCGCAAGCATCAACTGTTATAGACATAGTGCCGGGGCTTTTTCCACCACGCAGCAAGCAGCACGCAGCAGAAAGGACTCACCCCATGAACGGCAAAGAACGTGTCAAGATGACCTTGAGCTTGCAGGAACCCGACCGCGTCCCCACCGGCGAGAACGATATGGACTACGTGCTGGTCGAGCAGTTGCTGGGCCGTGAGACGCTCTACAACTCGCGCTGGAAGGAGAAAGAGGCGCTCTGGGACGGGCGACGCGACGAGATCGTCGCCGACTACGGCACGACACTGGTCGATCTGGCGCGTGCGCTGGAGTGGGACTACGTGCGCGTGCCCACCATGCCGCCGGCCGGCGAGTACGCTCGACCTGTCATGACCGGTCCCTACTCGTGGCTCGACGATCAAGGCCGCGAGATCCACTACAGTCCTGCGGTCGGCAACATCGCCACCCGCGTCGACAACAGCGAAATGACCATCGACCAACTCCCCGATCCCGATGCCCCCTTCGAGGTCGATCCGTCGGAACTGGAGGCTGTGCGACACGTGGTCGGTAAATTGGGCGAGAGCCGTTTCGTCATCGGGCGTCTGCCCATCGACGGCACCTTTCCCTATCAGGAGACTGTCGGCATGCAGGAGTTCCTGGTGCGCATGATCACCGAGCCGGCCTTTGTTCACAGAGCCATCGATGTCTATGTGGGGCGCTCCATCGCCTACATCAATGCCCTGCTTGACGCCGGCTGCGACGCGGTCATGACCACCGACGACTACTCCGGCAACCAGGGACCCTTCATGGGATCTGCGCGCTTCCGCCATTTCATCCAGCCTGGCATCGCGCGTCAGGTCGCTGCCGCGCACGAGCGGGGCGGTCTCTTCATCAAGCACACCGACGGCAACGTTTGGGATATCCTCGACGCGCTGATCGAGACCGGCATCGACGGTTGGCACGGCATCCAGCCCAATATCGGCATGGATCTGCGCCTGCTCAAGCAGCGCTACGGCGATCGGCTCTGCTTCTTCGGCGGCGTCAACTGCGAGACGCTCATTGAGGGCACGCCGGAGCAGGCGGCCGGGGAAGTGCGCTACGCCATCGATCACGCTGCGCCCGGCGGCGGCCTGGTCATCGCTACTGGGAACGTGGTCCAGCCCGGGAGTGAGTTGGAGAATTATCTGGCGGCGCGCGAGGCGACGCGGGAATACGGGAAGTATTGAGCGTGGGGCGAGGGGCGTGAGACGAGGCGTAGGCGGAGTCTTGAGCGGAGTCGAAAGTGCCGGGGACGGGCCAGAAGTGCTGCTGCAAGTGAAGCAATTGGCTGGCCCGTCCCCGGCACTTGATCTTGACCAGCCCGGAGCGCGTGGATGGGATTGCTCAAATCTGTGTCATCTACTAGAGTAGGGAGTGTTCGGCGAGCGTGCGCAAGCAAGTGGCTTTGTCAACTGCCGGGAATGAGGGGCCAATATGACAAATGATCTTGCTTGGTTGCCAAATATAGTTTGCGGAGGTACACTACATAATATAAAACAGGAGAGGAGTGTTCATGTCCCCCGACAGATCCCCCAAGACGATTCTCGTCTTTCAAGATCGTGCCGGACGAGAGCCGTTCACTGAGTGGCAAGACAACCTGCGCGATCCTGTCGCGGTGCGTCGTATCGCAAAGCGTATCTTGCGGATGGAACAGGGACATTTCGGTGATGTCAAAGCGGTTGGCAGCGGCGTGTATGAGTTGCGTCTCTTCTTTGGCCCTGGCTACCGAATCTATTTTGGCGAAGATGGCGATACCATTGTGGTCTTGCTCTGCGGCGGTGACAAGGACAGCCAATGCAGGGACATCCGACGAGCATTGACCTTCTGGAAGGAGTACCAGAGCCGTGACTAACTATCGTACATTTGCCGACGTAACCGTCGAATACTTCACCGATCACCCCGACGAGATCGACGATTTTCTCGCCGAGATCTTCGCCAACTACGCTGAAGATGGCGATTCGGCCGTGCTGCTCTCCGCGTTGCGTATCATCGCCCGCGTCAAGGGCGTCTCCGCCATGGCTTCGGAGATCGGCATGACCCGCCAGGGCCTTCAGAAAGCGCTTTCGGCCAACGGCAATCCCCGCCTGGACAATATCAATGCCATCATGCGCGCCATGGGCTATCAGCTAAAGCCCGTACCGCTTTCGACCCCACCCATCGAACCATCACAGGAAATGACCCTTGCCTGAATTTGTGCATCGAGCTATCGATATCGGACGTGCCATCGCCTACATCAATGCCCTGTTCGTCCCCGGCACTTGGCGGGGCTGAAGCAGGCTGAGTTGATTGGTGAGGAGTTGGCAGCACAGGATCGAACAATACCATGCAAACCATTGAACAGACATATCCCAAATGTCGCCGACTGGGTCCAGAACGGCTGGATCGAGATCGGCTACACAGACGATGTTGACTCCTTCATCCGCGTCCTTGACCAAGGCGGCACGGTTTGGGAAGGCGACGATCACTACGAGACGCTGGATCAGGCGCTGGCCGCGGCGGATGCCGCCATTGCTGAGTGGCGTGGCGAGGCCATAGTCGATACCACCCCTGACGCCGAAGCACCGCCCCAGTTCACGCCGAAACAGGGACAGTACCTCGCCTTCATCCACAACTACATACTGCTTCACGGTGAAGCGCCGGCGGAAGCGGACATGCAGCGCTTCTTCAAGGTTACGCCGCCGACCGTTCATAGCATGGTGCTGCGGCTGGAAGAAGACGGCTTGATCGCCCGCACGCCAGGGCAGGCGCGCTCGATTCGACTGCTGGTTCCCGCCCACTATTTGCCCGCACTTCGTGGACCCGTAGGCTCCGATTTTTCGGAGCAGATATCATCCTGAACTGCCCGTTTTGTGCTCGGCGGGGACAAGATGCCATCTTGTCCTACTGAGAGTGCAAGCCCACCTTTATTCAATTTACCTCACGTCGAACCCATGAACACACAGAGAAAGGCT
The DNA here is from genome assembly GCA_963698255.1 of uncultured Chloroflexia bacterium. Taxonomy (GTDB): domain Bacteria; phylum Chloroflexota; class Anaerolineae; order Caldilineales; family Caldilineaceae; genus JAWKOK01. Next base: position 53,431 of record CAVOQD010000024.1, read on the forward strand.
TCAATCATGACTATGCCATTCACTCGCAAACTTGGCCGATCCGGCATCGAGATCAGCGCCATGGGATTGGGCTGCTGGGCCATCGGCGGACCCATGTGGCGCGGCGACGTGCCGGTCGGCTGGGGAGAGGTTGACGACGATGAATCCATTGCCGCCATCCATCGTGCCCTGGACCTGGGCATCACCTTTTTCGACACGGCCAACGTCTATGGCGCCGGCCACAGCGAGCGCGTGCTGGGCAAGGCGCTGGCCGGCCGCCGTGACCAGGTCGTGATCGCCACCAAGTTCTTCAGCTTCTTCGACGAGGAGACGCGCCAGGCCACCGGCTCCGGCGCTTCGCCCGATCAGATTCGCCGCGCCTGCGAGGATTCGCTGAGGCGGCTCAACACCGATTTCATCGATCTCTACCAGTTCCACGCCGGTGACTACCCTCTTGAGGCTGCCGCTGAAGTGCGCGAGACGCTGGAGGAGTTGGTTGCCGCCGGCAAGATCCGCACCTACGGCTGGAGCACCGATTCACCTGAGCGGGCGCTTCTCTTTGCCGAAGGACCCAACTGCACGGCGATCCAGCATCAGGAGAATGTGCTCAACGACAACGCACCCATGCTCTTGGCTTGCGAGGATCTGAACCTGGCAAGCGTCAACCGTGGACCGCTGGCCATGGGCTTGCTGACCGGCAAGTACGATGCGGACACCACCCTGGGCGGCGATGATGTGCGCGGTATCAACGCACCGGCCTGGATGAAATATTTCAAGGACGGCAAACCCGGTCCTGAATGGATGGAACAGTTGGCCCTGGTGCGTGAGATTCTGACCGCCGAAGGGCGCACGCTTGCACAAGGCGCCGTGGCCTGGCTCTGGGCGCGCAGCGAGCAGACCATCCCCATCCCCGGTTTCCGCACCGTGGCCCAGGTTGAGGAGAACTGCGCGGCCCTGACACAGGGTCCGCTCAGCGCCCATCAGATGGTTGAAATCGAACGGGTACTGGGCCGCGCGTAGGGAAGGCGCAGTCCGCCGATGGGTTTGGCAGCTTCTCCACCGGGGACACGTGAATGGGGACGAGTGAACGGGACAGGTCATAGACCTGTCCCGTTCACTCGTTCAACGTACCGTGACGCGTTGGAAGAGACCCTGACCGCGCACATCCAGGTGCTCCATAAAGACGGACATGGCCGTGCCACCCTGACCCACGGTCAGGGTGACGCCGCTTGGACCTGCGGCGTTTTCGCCGGTCGGCATGTAGGTGAACGTGTCACGGTCGTAGTGCTGCAAGGGGAACTCAGTCTGCTGCGGCCCCATGACCAGCGCCAATTCGCCATCCACCGCGCGAATCTCGATGGCGCCGAAATAGTCATTGGCATAGACGCCTTCATAGGTCGTGGGGGCCAACGCGGGCGTCGGTGAGGACGGCGGCACGCTGTAGTCCATGCCGGTCACGATGCCGAGCGCGGCTGGGTCGGCAAAGCGCTGTTTGTAGAGCGCCAGCCAGTCAGCGGTGGTCTCCCCATAGAGCGCCAGATCGATGAATGTCTGATTGAGTCCTTCAACCATTCCCACCGGGTATGAGTTCGATAACGTGATGATGCCCAGTTCCTCATCAGGGACCAGCATTACGCTGGTGGCCGCGCCCAGGGCGAAGGCCCCAGAGTGGGAGAGACGCAGTCGCCCCTGCGGGTCGTAGCCCACATTCCAGCCCAATCCATAGAACCCCGGTAGACCGGTGAAGGGATTAAATCCGGTCAACATGTGGGGGTGGCGGGTTTCGGCCAGTGCGGCAGGATCGACGATCGGCTCGCCGTCATATTGGCCGTCGCTCAGTTGCAGACGCATCCACTGCGCCATGTCATTGACTGATGAACTGGCGCCGCCGGCCGGGGTGGCGCTGTCGTTCTCCCGCTCGAACTTCTGGACCCATTGCCCATCTTGCCTCACGTGCAGCAGGGCGCGGTTGGGCCTGGCGACCAGGTCTGCGTGGCGCGAACTGGTCGCCGTCATGCCCAACGGCTCATAGATCCGCTCTTCAGAAACCTCTTCCCAGGTCTGGCCCGTTGCGGCGGCGGCGGCAAAGGCGGCCTCAGCCATGCCAAAGTTGGTGTAGGCATACTCGCTGCGGAAACTGCTGCTCGGCGGCTGATAGCGCAGGCGATGCAGAATCTCTTGGCGTGTGTGGCCCAGATCTTCCAGCAGATCGCCGGCATGTGCGGGCAGACCGCTGCGATGGGCGTAGAGATCGCGAACGGTGATCTCACGTGTGACCCAGGGGTCGTACATGGCAAAGGCCGGATCCAGGTCGGCGATCCGGCTGTCCCATGAAACCACGTCTTCGCCCACCAGCGCGGCGACCACCGTCGATCCCAGTGGCTTGGAGAGCGACGCCAGTTGAAAGACAGTGTCGGCATCCACGGCTACCTGGGTGTTGACATCGCGTACGCCAAAGCCCTGCGCGTAGATCAGCTCGTCCTGGTAGACGACGGCGATGGCCATCCCCGCGGCGACGCCTTCGTCGATCTCATTTTGCGCCAATGTCTCGATCTGGGCAATGGCCGCTTCCACGCCGGCGAGCGTGGTCGATGCCGGTTCAGATCGGGCGCGTGCCGCTGCCGGCGTGAAAATCAGGCCGGCGACAAAGATGCCGAGCAAAAACTGGCGGAGAAAGATGCGCATACCGTATTCCTTTCGGTTGTCCGATGGACGTGGACGAGCGGAGATACTGCTTTTGCTTCACTGATCGACTTCTACGATCTGAAGGGAATCGTCCTTGGTGTTTCTTCGTGGATCATTCCTCCGTTGGATTCGCCTACGTGCCGTCTCTTTCATTCAGTTCGTAGAGAATACGGCGCACGATGGAGACCAGCATCCCGGTTTCGTGCGAATCTGGCTGGGCGCGGAAGACGAGGTCGCGCAGGGTTCGCATCACAAACTCGGGGTTGTAGCGGAAGAAGCTGGCCTCGTGTAGCAACGCCTCAGTCATGTTGAAGAGGCGTTGCAGATCGGCCTGGGGCGTGGGATCCTTGGGCGTCAATGCACGCGGGGCCGACCCCTGGGGCGATGCCAGTTTGGGTGTCAATGCCTGGACCGGCGCGTGTTCGGGCGACGAGGCATCGGCGTGCACGACCCGGCGCAGTTCATAGAGAAAGATCAACACGGCCTGGGCCAGGTTGAGCGACGGGTAGATCGGGTTGACCGGCAGAGCCGCGATCATGTGACAGCGATCCAGGGCATGATTGTTGAGTCCGTCAGGCTCGGTCCCGAAGAGCAGGGCCACCTTGGCCGTGGCCGAACGGGCCGCCAGATTGGCGCTCACTGCCTCCACGTCGTTTGTGAACCGCTTGCCTGCGCTTGCCCGCGTCGACGCGCCGACCACGAAGGTGACGTCGGCCAGGGCTTCGTCCAGATCCGCAAAGATCTGCGCTGCATCGAGTAGCTCATCGCCGCGATGGGCCACGCGTAGGATCGCCTCGCGTTCGAACGGCTTGGGGTCGACCAGCCGTAGCGTCGGGAATCCCATGTTCATCATGGCGCGGATCACGGCGCCGATGTTGAGCGGATTCTGCGGTCGGTCCAACACGATCACGATGTTGGCCGCGTCGGGCGAGGTGGGGTTGGTATCAGCCGATGTAGAAGTCATGGGCATCAGGATACACCATCAAGAGGCGCGCGCACCAAAAGCCCATCGATTTGGCTCATTCTCGCGTTTCTCGCAGGCCAAGATCCAGCGCATAGAGCGCCAAAATAGCCATTTCGGAGCGATCGAAGCCTTCGCTCTTCAATGAATTGGCACAGGCAAAGAGCACCTGTTCGACATCGGCCTCGAAGCGCTGGGGCGGCAACGCGCCGAATCAGTTCGCTTAGGCGGCGCGCTCCGAGATCAAGATCATCCTGGGAAAATGCCGAGATGCAGCCGTTATAGGCGGTCTGTACGGCGTCGTCGGCATCGCCTCCTTTGCGCCGCAGGCCCAACCCTGCGCGCATGGATGTCAATGCCTGGGCCGCCACGGTGCCCGGATCTCCCTGCATTCGACGCGCCAGGCGAATGAACCGTGTTTCATCGCCGATCATACGCGCCAAGGCCAGGGCCAGTTCAAGGCGAGCGCCGGGATTCTCCATGTGATCCGCCATTTCCAGTATCGGGTTGATGGCCTCGTGCACGCGGAGTCGGCCCAGAGACGAAGCGCTGGCCATCCGAACGCCGGCGTCGCACTCCGATTGCAGACCGCTCTAACAGTAGCGCGGCAGACTCCACATCGTTGAGCGTACCCAATGCGCGGATCGCATGAACCTGGATCGATCGGTAGGATGAAACCGCTGCCTCACGCAGTGCCGGAAGCGCGGACGTGTCATTCGTGCGGCCCAAGGCCCAGGCTGCGTTGGTGCTGAGCGCCAACTCGGTGCCGGTGAGCAGGTGGACCAATGCTTCTGTGAGGCGTGGGTCCGGCCGTGTGCGCGAGATGGCGATGATGGCCTCATAGCGCACGCTGAAGCGCGGATCGTGCAAGGCACTGAGCAGTTCCTCGACGGTGAGGCGACTGCGGGCCTGGCCCATCTGTTCCGTGCGCAACACCGTGGATCGTTCGTCCTTGGCCAGGTTGAACTTGACCAGGGAATTCATGGCCACGAAGGGGTTGCCACGCAGGAAGATGCCGGCAAACTCCAGCGTGCCCACGCCTAATCCAGGCTGAATTCGCCTCAGCACCACGAAGCTTACCATGGGCAACGCGATCGCCAGTAGGATCAGCGGCGTGTATGGATTGAGCAGGCCTGTGCCGGAGAGGACGTCTATACTTTGAAAGATGTCGAGCAGATAACCGCTGCTGACCTGGCTCACTCCGGCGATGATGCCGACAGAGGCGGAGTAGATAGCCATGTAGCCCACCTTGTGTAGCGGCGGCACGATGTTGGCGAAGAGCAGACGTCCCGCGCCGATAGCCCAACCCAGATTGGCGACGCCCTGGGCAAACGCTGCGCCCAAGGCAAGGGCAAGGGTGAATCCGCCCAAACTGGGCAGAAACCACCAGAAAAAGGGTGTGATGATCAGCCAGAGCGTGCCGAAGAGCATCACCGGCTTGCTGCCATAGCGGTCAGCCGCCCAGCCCCACAGATAACCGGACGCCAACGCGCCGGCCAACGAACCGATCTGCACCCAGATGACCTGGCCGGGGTCGATGCCGGCCTGTTCCTGGAGATAGAGCGGCAGGAAGGTGGCCAGCGGCACCGTGCCCAACGTCACCAGCCCGACGCCCAACAGATAGCGGCGATAGTCCCGGTCCTGCAGGGCAAAGCGAAAACTTTCGCTGCGTTGACTGCTCGATTGTTTGGCGGGGGTTGCCGCGCCGCCGGGTACAAAGGTGTAGGCCCAGAGTGAGAGAAAACCGAGCAACACGCCTGTGCCCATCAGAACCATGTAGCCGGACAGGCCGGTCGTGCGGCCAATGACTGCGCCCGCCACCAGCACGGCGGTCATGCCGGACAGGGTCACGAACAGGTTGTCGGTGGCCGAAAACTTGCCGCGCATCGAATTGGGTACATATTCCTGGACCCAGGGCAGATGGGCCGTCTCGACCAATGCACGCAGAATCGCAAAGACGCCGACAATCGCCGCCACGTAGATCACTGTGGCCTGCTCGCCGTAGGTCATGGCGACCCAAGGCGTCAACAACAAGAAGAGGGTTACGATTTTGCGAGCACCGAACGCAGTCAAGAACGCTCTCTTGTAGCCGAAGCGGGCAACGTACGGGCCTGCCAGCGGCGCAATGATGTTGGCAAACGGCAGCAGCGAGAGCAGAAGACCGATCTGGGCTTTGTCCATGCCCAGGCTGTCGAGGAAGAGCACAAAGGCCGAGCCAAAGAAGGTGAACTGTGCGTAGAACGTGTTGAGGCTGTTGGCGGCGATGGCCCAGGGCAGCCCTTGCAGCTTGGCCAGCTTGGTCGGTTCGACGGGGGGCTGCGGCTCGGCCGCGGCCAGCAGTGCAGCGCCGACGGATTCTGCGGATTCGGCCTCGCTGGTCGGCGCTTGCGGCGTGTCCAGTAGGATCGCTTCGCCCTGTTCGGAATCTGTCACGACTTGCTCCTGTGTCTGCACCTGATTGACTGGCGTAGATCAATATCGCCGGTCGAACCTAGTACAGGTTGGCGTGAATAGAGATATGGATTGTGATAGCGGTCGCAACCCCAACCAATGAGTCTACTCCAATCTGCCTGCATATCAAAAGCCGGATCGTTTTCATTTCTTCCATTTCTTCCATGGCTACTGTGTATTTCACCGCTAGCAGTCTGTCGGAGTGACCACGAAATAGACCGCGGATGCGGCGGATTAGGCGGAAACAGCCTGATTTTTCTGATTTTATCGGCATTTATCAGCCTAATCCGTCTAATCCGCGGTCTGATTGGCCTTCTCTCCGACAAGCTGCCAGGTGTTCGCGACAACGGGATAGTATTCTTGGAAGAGCCTCAGTTGGCTGATTTTCCGGTTGCAGGTATCATTGCGGGCATGTTTGCACCCACCGTATCGCCTACTATACGTTTGTGTCGATGTACGCATTACCTTGCACGCATGTAAGCCCTGCATTGTCCAAAAACATCAGTATCAAAGGGGAATTTCATGAGTTTCATCGGTAAGATCATCGGTCTCTATATGAAACGGGACGGCCGCAAGTATCCACTGTCTGAGTGGCCCGGCTTGCTTGCGGCATCCCAGCAGACGATGGTTGATTCGATTCAAGCCGCATCCGATACGGAGAAGAATCAGTCTGTGGTCCGTCATCTTATCGGTATCGAGCGCTGGAGCCAGAGCCGCCTGCGTGTCTTTCTGGGCGGCGAACTGGTCATGGACGAGTATGACGGCTATCAGCCGGCAGCCGATCTGGACATGGCTGCGCTGGCCGACCAATTTGTGGAGACGCGACAGGCGACGGTTGGACTTGCCCAAGAACTAAGCGATGCAGGTATCACCGATGACCAGACTGTGCCCCACAACGACATGGGGGACGTTTCTGCGCGGACATGGCTTGCCTACATCAGAGGCCATGGCCAGCAAGAAGCCAAGCGTCTCAAGTGATCTGCTGAAACTTGCCCAGTTGTTAGGACACCGATATGCAAACCTACCACAACTCGACGGCGGAATTGTCCGAGTCCGGCATCGATACCGCCGTCATCAGCGTCGGCTCGAACGCGCATCAGTCGTGTGAACCGAAAGGCATCGGCCCGTGACAGACTGGCTAATCCGAGAAGCTGTTCCCGATGACGCTGCCGCCATCGTGGCCATCTTCAATCCCATCATCGAGGCCGGCATCTACACCGCCTTTGAAGCGCCCTTCACCGTGGAGACGGAACGCGAGTACATCGCCGACCAGCACGAGCGAGGCATCTTCCATGTGGCCGTCCATCCCGATGATAGATGCATTGTGGGCTTCCAGGTCGTCGATCCGTTTGGACCCTATACCACGGCCTTCGACCATGTCGGCTCCATCGGCACGTACGTGGACCTGGGCAGACGGCGTCAGGGCATCGCGTCGGCGCTTTACCCGGCCACCTTCGACGCAGCCCGACGCAAAGGCTACGAAAAGCTCTTTTCGTTTGTGCGTGCCGACAATCCTGCCGCGCTCGCTACCTACCTGAGGCAAGGCTTCACCGTCGTGGGGACGGCACGTAGGCAGGCCAAGATTGATGGAAAGTACATCGATGAGATTATCATCGAACGGCTATTGGTCGATCGTGAATGACGAAGCCTGCAGGCTAGGCCGTCATCATTGTGGTATTGAAAAATAGTCCTGTTATCCGTAGGTACGGTTTGTAACCGCACGTTCAACGACAACCTCAGGATGATCCGGGAATTATGCGGTTTCAAACCGCACCTCCACGATCTCCGATCTGATATCCGTCAACCAACCTGTCCTCAGACCAAATTCTGCTCGCGCGCGTCCTCAATCAACTCCTGCTTCAGATCCCACAACTGCTGCGAGAGCGAGACATGGTAGATATGCGGATTGACCAGGCGGCGGATGCCGGGGTCGAGCCGCTCCAGGTCCGCATCGCGCTGGCGGCGGATCTCGTCCAGCGGCGGCGGGTCGTAGACGAGCTTGCCGTCGGCATAGACTGTCGTCTGCAGCGGCTCGATGTCGGAGAGATCGGCCTGGCGCACGATGCGATACTTGGTGTGGTCCATGGGGTGGCGCAGCAGGATCCGCTCCGATTGGCGCGGGTCTTCGCTGTGCAATGCCAGCAGATCGGCCGTGGCCTTGTCGCGATTGTCGTAGAGCCGCCAGAGCCGCTTGTTGCCCGGATTGGGCGTCTTGGCCGGCGTCTCGGAGATCTTGATGGCCGAGTCCCAGTCGCCATTTTGCAGTACCGCCACCAGCTTGTAGACGCCGCCCAGCGCCGGGTCGCCCCACGACGTCACCAGCCGCGTGCCCACGCCATAGACCAGCCGCCCGATCACCTCGTCCGCGTCCAGCCCGTAGCGGGGCGCTTCCTGGCTGATCTGGGTGATGATCTGCCAGATCACCAATCTCGTCCAGATCGCTGGAGAGCACGATGGACGTGTCGGGAAAGCCGGCCTCGTTGAGCTGTTTGGCCGCCTGGATGCTCAGATAGGCCTGGTCGCCCGAATCGAGGCGAATGCCCACCGGCTTGTGCCCCTTGCGCTTCAGCTCCTCAAAGACACGGATGGCATTGGGCACGCCGCTCTCCAGCGTGTCGACGGTGTCGACCAGCAGCAGGCAGTCGTCCGGGTAGAGGTCGGCGTAGGCGCGGAAGGCGCCGAGTCTCGCCCATGCCCAGCGCCATGAAGAGCTGCACCATGCTGTGGGCGTGGGTGCCCTTGGGCGGCAGACCGATGACGTGGGACATGCCCACGTTGGAGCTGAAGTCGGCGCCGCCGATCAGCGCGGCACGCGTGCCTTCGTTGGCGCCCTTGCCCTGGGCCCGCCGCAGGCCAAACTCCAGAATCGGCCGCCCGCGCCCGCTCTCGACGATCCGCGCCGCCTTGGTGGCGATCAGCGTCTGGTAGTTGAGCATGTTGAGCAGCGCGGTCTCGACGATCTGGGCCATGGCCAGCGGGCCCTGCACCACCGTCAGCGGCGTGTTGGGATGGACGACGCGGCCTTCGGGAATGGCGCGGATGGTCAGGCCGGAGAAGTCGCCGTTGCGACGCAACCAGTCCAGAAAGTCGTCGGCAAAGATCTGCTCGCCGACGCTGTTGCGCTGGCTGCGCAGATACTCGATGTCCTTGTCGCGGACAGCGGTCTTCTGCATCCAGGCCAGGAAGGTCTCCAGGCCGGCGTTGATGCAGTAGCCGGCCTGGTGGCTGCCGTAGTCGGGATAGCTGCGGAAGAAGTGGTCGAACTGGACATCCATCTCGTGCAGGCCGGCACGGAAGTAGAGCTGGGCCATGGTGAGCTGGTATTGATCGGTGAAGAGAATGCCCTCGGCAACGGCGCGGCTTCGGTCATGCATGGTTCACCTCAAGAAATGGAGAAGTTTTCGTCATCGACAGATACAATTACTCATCTATTGTAGCACGACATCTATGTCGTAGCAGTCTGGATCGGCTACGACATATGTGCTATGTCATGCTACAATTGTTGTGCTACGACCTGACGTCATTGAGCAGACCTGTTCCGCGGCCCGAAGTTGGTTCCACGCCACGGCAACGGTATAATATCCGGAATCAAGAATCTACGGACAGTCTGAACCGAATGGAACGAATGGATCTTATGTCGGAAAAATCATCTTCACGCACCGAGCCGCAAGCCCAGGTCAACGACGCGCACGTCTCTGGACGGCCAAGGCGCACGCGTCGTCTTTCAACCCAATGGCCGCCAGGGCGACGTGGCCACCGGCACGTCGCTGTTGGAAGCGGCCCGCCGCATGGGCGTCGAGATCGAATCGATCTGCGGCGGCCATCAGACCTGCGGCAAGTGCAAGATCAAGGTGGAGGAGGGCGACTTTGCCAAACTGGGCATTCGCTCCGCCGCCTCGCACCTGACGCCGCCGGGCGAGCGCGAGATCGCCTATGCCGAGAAGCACAGCTTCGGCGAGGGCATGCGCATGAGCTGCGCCTGCCAGATCACGGGCGATCTGGTCATCACCGTGCCCGAGGAGAGCCAGACCCGCAAGCAGATCGTGCGCAAGGAGGCCGGCATCACCCGCGAGATCAGCGTGGACGCGGCCATGCGTCTCTACTACGTCGAGCTGCCCGAAGGCGATCTGAAGGATCATCGCGGCGACTGGGAACGGCTGCGCGATGAACTCCAAGAAGTCCACGGCCTTGAGAACCTGCACGTCGACTGGTCGGTCCTGATCGAATTGCAGAATGCCTTGGCCAAGGGCCGCCGTGCGCTGACCGTGACGGTGCTGTCGGAGCAGGAGGTCGTGCGTGTGCAGCCCGGCTACCACGAGGACATCTACGGCATCGCCTTTGACGTGGGCACGACCACCGTGGCCGGCCATCTCTGCCACCTGCGCACCGGCGAAATTCTGGGCGGGGCCAGCCGCATGAATCCCCAGGTTCCCTACGGCGAGGACCTCATGAGCCGCGTCTGCTATGCCATGATGCACGACGACGGCACCGAACGCATGCACAGCGTGATGATCGACGGTCTCAACGGACTGATCGCAGACATGTGTACGCAGGCCGGCATCACCACCGATGACGTGGTCGAAGTCGTGGCTGTGGGCAACACGACCATGCACCATATTTTGCTCAACATCAATCCCGCGTGAATTGGGCGGTTCGCCCTTCAGCCTGGTCACCCACTCGGCGCTTGACATAAAGGCTCGTGATCTGGGCATCGATATCTGCCGGGGCGGCAATCTGCACATCCCGCCCTGCGAGGCCGGCCATGTGGGGGCCGACAACGTGGGCGTGCTGGTGGCCGAGGCGCCCTATCACCAGGACATACAGCAGTTGATCATCGACATCGGCACCAACGGCGAGATTCTGCTGGGCAACCGCGAGGAAGTCATGAGCGCCAGCAGCCCGACCGGCCCGGCCTTCGAGGGCGCGCAGATCCTCCACGGCATGCGCGCCGCAGACGGGGCCATCGAGCGCGTGCGCATCGATCCGGTGACGTTGGAGGTGCAGTACAGGATTATTGGGAAGGAAGAGTGGATTGAGAGTGCGGCGAAGAACGAAGAACAAAGATCGGATAGCGCTGGTGCCGCCGCTGGCGAAACCGATCTTGGATCTTCGGTCTCAGATGCTCGCGAGGCTCGCCGAGCTGCGCGTGAGGCGCTGCTCAATCCCGAATTGAAAGCCTCCGGCATCTGCGGATCGGGCATTATTGAAGGCGTGGCTGAACTGTTTCTGGCCGGGGTCATCTCGCCCAACGGACGCTTTGTGGCGCTGGATCATCCACGCCTGCGCACCGGGCTGGGCAACGGCGGCGGCAAGGCCGAGTTTGTGCTGGCCTGGCCCCACGAGACCAGCACCGGGCGTGAGATCGTCGTCCACTCGGACGACATCCGCGCCATCCAGTTGGCCAAGGCCGCGCTCTATGCCGGGGCCAAGCTGCTCATGCGGCGCATGGGGCTGGAGACCGTCGACCGTGTTGTGCTGGCCGGCGGCTTTGGCAGCTACATCGACCCCATGCACGCCATGGTCCTCGGCCTGATCCCCGACTGCGATCTGAGTCTGGTCAGCGCGGTCGGCAACGCGGCCGGCGACGGCGCGCGCATGATCCTGCTGGATCGAGAGAAACGTGCCGAAGCGCAGTGGGCCGCGCGTTGGGTGACCTACGTCGAGACCGCGGTCGAGCCTTCCTTCCAGGAGGACTTTGTCGTCGCCCTCGATTTCCCCCACGCCACCGACCCCTTCCCCAAGCTGTCGGTGCTGATCGAAGAGGCGCGCGCCAAGTGGCCGCCGGAGCGACATGAACTCTATGCAACATTCTTGCCCAACCGCGGCGATCATCGGCCCAGCCGCTCAGAGCGAGATTCACGGCGTTCGGCACGGGCGAACGCCGCATGCAAATAGATCCTCCAAAGGAGATCCGCATCATGGCACCGACTGTTTCCCCCTATGGTTCATGGCGTTCGCCAATTACCACAGATCTGATCGTCTCGGAGACCATCCGCCTCGGGCAAGATCGCGCTGGACGGCGATAATATCTACTGGCTGGAAATGCGTCCGGCTGAGAAGGGACGCTACGTCCTGGTTCGCTCGCAGTCCGGCGACCGCAAGCCGAGGAGGTGCTGCCGCCGACACCAACGTACGCACACGTGTGCATGAGTACGGCGGCGCGCCCTATGCCGTGCACGAGGGGACCATCGTCTACTGCAACTTCGCCGATCAGAAGATGTATCTTCAGCGTCCCGGTGCTTCGCCTGTCGCACTGACGCCGGACGGTCAACGCTATGCCGACATGGTCTTCGACGACCAGCGCGAGCGTGTGATCTGCGTGCGCGAGGATCACAGCGATCCGGATGTCGAGGCCGTCAACACATTGGTGGCCGTCGATTTGGCATCCGGCGGTGCAGGCACGGTATTGACGTCGGGCTACGATTTCTACTCGTCGCCCGCCCTCAGCCCGGACGGGACACAGCTTGCCTGGCTGTCCTGGAACCACCCTGACATGCCCTGGACCAACACTGAACTCTGGGTGGCCGACATCGCTGCCGACGGATCGCTCACCAACGCTCAGCATGTGGCCGGCGGCACGGATGAGTCGATCTTCCAGCCGTCCTGGTCGCCGGACGGTCGTTCTGACCTTCGTCTCCGACCGCTCCAACTGGTGGAATCTCTACCGCTGGGACGGCGAATCGGTTTCCGCTGTGCTGCCCATGGAAGCCGAGTTTGGACGCCCCCAGTGGAGCTTCGGCAATCCGACCTACGGATATCGTCTCCGAAGACGAGATCGTCTGTAGCTACACCCAGAACGGAATCTGGCAACTGGGCATCATCGACATCGCAGCAGGCGAATTGGCGACCTACGATCTGCCCTACACGGACTTCAGACTATGTCGAGGTCACGCCGTCGAGCGTGGTCTTCCTGGCCGGTTCGCCGACCGAGGCCGGGTCCATCGTGGCCATGGATCTGGACAGCATGGATCTGGAGACGCTGCGCTGGTCGAGCAAGGTCGAGGTCGATGCGGGCTATCTATCGATGCCGGAAGCCATCGAGTTCCCGTCTCGCCACGGCGACGTCGGCCTATGCCATCTACTATGCGCCGCGCAACCAGGACTTCGAAGCGCCGGCAGACGAGGCGCCGCCGCTGCTGGTCATGAGCCACGGCGGGCCGACCGGCGCCACGTCCGGCAGCTTCAACCTGAGCATCCAGTTCTGGACCAGCCGCGGCATCGCCGTGGTCGACGTCAACTATGGCGGCAGCACCGGCTACGGGCGCGAGTATCGCATGCGGCTCAACGGCACATGGGGCATCGTCGACATCGATGACTGTGTCGACGCCGCACGTTCGCTGGTGGCACGTGGTCTGGCCGACGGCGAGCGTCTGTTGATCCGCGGCGGCAGCGCCGGCGGCTACACGACGTTGGCCGCGCTCACGTTTGAGGATGTCTTCAGGGCCGGCGCCAGCTACTTCGGCGTCAGCGATCTGGGCGGGCTGGCCACCGAGACCCACAAGTTCGAGTCCCGCTATCTCGACAACCTGATCGGTCCCTATCCCGAACGGCGAGACCTCTACGAAGAGCGCTCGCCGCTCTTCCACACGGAGGAACTCTCCTGTCCGGTCATCTTCTTCCAGGGACTTGAGGACAAGATCGTGCTGCCCAATCAGGCCGAGTTGATGGTCGATGCGCTGCGCGCCAAGGGCGTGCCCGTGGCCTATCTGCCCTTCGAGGGCGAGCAACACGGTTTCCGACAGGCCAAGAACATCAAGCGTTCGTTGGACGCCGAACTCTACTTCTACAGCAAGATCCTGGGCTTTGAACTGGCCGAGCCGGTGGAGCCTGTGGAGATTGAAAATCTGGGGGATTGAGTTAGCCATCCGCTGATAGACCGCGGATTAGGCGAATTAGGCGGACGAAACCGGATTGATTCGGATTGTATCCGTGGAGATTTGCCTCATCCGCCAATTTCGCGGTCTATTCGTACAGCAGCCTGAAAAGCAACCGAATTTGGATGAATTGAACACTATGGCGAAATATCAGATAACCTACTGGCGCAACATTCCGTCGATGGTGACGGCGCAGGAAGGGCGACGCGATCGCGCGCGTGTGGAACTCTCGCATCGCTTTCAGATCGCCATCGACGACGCCGCCATGCGTTCCGGCCTGGCGGGCACCGACGCCTACCTGAGCGAGTGGCGCAAGAGCGAGTGGCAGGAACGCGAAGGTACACCCCAGGATGTCGCCGACGCCGTCGCGGCCGAACTCGAATCAGAGTACTCTGAGGCGAAGGTTCGAGCGTTGGTCAACGATAAAGGATGAGATCTACTGCGTGCTACGTGCTGCGTGAAAAGCTTTTCACGCAGCACGTAGCACGCAGCAGTCGGCACGCAAAAGGCAACAGGAGACTATGATCATGACTCAAACAAACATAAACCCCCTCCTCGCCCTCTTCGAATCGGGCCAGGTGGTGGTCGGCGACGGCGCCATGGGCACCATGTTGCAGGGCGCTGGGCTTACGGATGGCGGCGCACCAGAGATCTGGAATGTCGAGAAGCCGGAAGCGCTACGGGCGATCTATCAGGCCTATGCAGATGCCGGGGCCGGTGTCATCACCACCAACACGTTTGGCGGCAATCTGGGACGTTTGCAGTTCCACAACGTGGGCGACCGGGTCTACGAGCTGAACCGTGCTGCGGCCGAGCTGGCCAAGGAAGTTGCCGCGTCCACGGGCGCACTGGTCGCCGGCGATATCGGTCCCTCCGGCGAGCTGATCGAGCCGGTCGGCCTGCTCAGCATGGACGAGGCCATCGACATGTTTGCCGAACAGGCCCGCGGCCTGATCGACGGCGGGTCCGACTTCATCCTCATCGAGACCATGAGCCACCTCAACGAGATGGAGGCCGCGGTCAAGGGTGTGCGCAAGGTCGACGCCGACATCTTCATCGCCGCCACCATGAGCTTTGACACCAACTACCACACCATGATGGGCGTCAGCCCGCGCGATGCATTGCAGGCCATGGCCGAGTGGGGCGTGACCGCGGTCGGCGCCAACTGCGGCAACGGCCCCGCCGAGATCGAGGTCGTCATGACGCAGATGGCCCAATTCCGACCGGAAGGCATCTACCTCATCGCCCAGAGCAATGCCGGGCTGCCCCAGTATGTCGAGGGCAAGATCCAGTATGACGGCACGCCCGAGGTGATGGCCGAGTACGCGCTCAAGATGCGTAACCTGGGCATCAACTACATCGGCGCCTGCTGCGGCAGCACGCCGGCCCACATCGCCGCCATGAAGGTCGCATTGGACGAAGCCGCCGGCCAGCCCATCGCCGGCCCGCCGCCCGTCGACCCAGACGCGGCCATCGAAAGCCCGGAGAGCCGCGCGTCGCGCAGTGCAGAGCGCAGGCAGGCGAGACGCGGGTAAGGGAGAGTTTGCTTCGTGCTGCGTGAGAGAGGGAATTTTCGATGGTCAATTGTCAACTTTCAATTGTCAATAGCCTGATCAAAGCAACGGTTAATGGTGAATTGATAATTGTGAACGGTTAACGGTTGACACCTGAACTTTGAGGAATGACAATCATTCACGCAGCACGCAGCACGCAGCACGCAGCACCAGCACGCAGCACGCAGCACCGTCAGCACGCAGCACGCAGCACGCAGCACGCAGCACGCACCAAAATTACGCAGTATCCTCCTATGAAAATCGGCATCATCGCCTGTGGCGCCATTGTCCGCGAACTGATCGCCATCGCCAACCGGCAGGCCTGGGACTACGAGTTGACGGCTGTGCCCGCGCAGTTGCACAACCTGCCGCACAAGATCGCGCCTGCGGTTGAGCAGAAGCTCGACGGCTGGGCCGGACGCTTTGACCTGATCCTGGTCGGCTATGCCGACTGCGGCAGCGGCGGCGCGGTCGATGAACTGATCGGGCGCTACGACCATGTGGTGCGCATCCCCGGTCCACACTGCTACGAGTTCTATGGCGGGGAACACTTCACCAGCCACGCCGAGGAGCATCCCGGCACGTTCTACGTCACCGACTTCCTGGCTCGCCACTTCGACGGTCTGGTCTGGAAGGGGCTGGGGCTGGATCGGGCGCCTGAGTTGCACGACCTCTACTTTGCCAACTACACCCACCTCTACTACCTCCAACAGCTTCCCGACCAGGACGAAAGCCAGCGCGCACGGGCCGCCGCTGAGAAGGTCGGCGTCGAGTATCTGGAACTCAACACCGGTCTCGATGAACTGGAGCAACGCCTGGTGGCCCTGGTCGAAGATTTCAAGACAAGAAATGCGCGCCTGTGAAGCGCGTCATCTTCATCTTTCTGGACGGCGTCGGTCTGGGCGTGGACGACGAGACCGTCAACCCGCTGGCCGGCGACAGCTACGCCACGCTGCGCGATCTGCTTGAAGGCCATCGCCCGGTCGTCGATACCGGACGGCTCTCCACAACCCACGCCGAACTGATCCCCACCGACGCCTGCCTGGGCATTGCCGGTCGACCCCAGAGCGCGACCGGGCAGGCCACCATCCTCACCGGCATCAACGCCTCGCAGCGTCTGGGCGAGCACTATGGCCCGCGCCCGGACGCCCGCGTGCGTGACGTGATCGACGAGGGCAGCCTCTTTCGCCGTCTGCAAGAGCGTGGCCGCAGCGGCTTCTTCGTCAACGCCTATCCGCAGGGCTATTTCGACGCGGTCAATCGGGGCAAGCGGCTGCTCAGTGCCGTGCCCTACGCGGCCACGGTCGGCGGGCAGACCCTCTTGACCCACGCCGATCTGGTTGACGGGCCGCGGGCTGGCCGCCGATTTCACCAATCTCGGCTGGCGTGAGCAGTTGGGCTACGACGATGTGCCGATCTTCTCGCCGGAGGAGGGCGGCCATCGTCTCTGGGCCATCGCCCAGGACCATGACTTTGTCTTCTTCGAGCATTGGATGACCGATCTGCTGGGCCATCGACGCCAATTGCAGACGGCCATCGAGACCCTTCGGACCTTTGACGGCTTTCTCGGCGGTCTGATGGACGCCGCCGATCTGGACGAAACCATGATCATCGTGGGCAGCGATCACGGCAACGTCGAAGATTGCAGCCATGGCAAACATACCGAGAATCCGGCATTGACGCTTGTTGCTCGGGGCAGGGCGGCGGGAGTACGCATCCAGCGTGCGTTCGTTGGCCGATTTCGTGCCGATCATTGAGGATTTTCTGGACTGAACCGTATCGCGGCATTCATGCCGCAGGGCTTTGCAGTGGCTAGGAGCCTGTCGGAGAGGCCAAGAAATAGACCGCGGATTAGGCGAATTAGGCGGAAAGAGCCTGATTTTATCTGATATTATCCGCGTTTATCAGCCAAATCCGCCTAATCCGCGGTCTATCGTCCTTCTCTCCGCATGCCTGCTAGGCGGGGGCGGCATGAATGCCGCGACACAGGTTTCGTCCTCCTGGCCAGCGGTCCTTAGCGTGGCAATGTGAATTGAAACCGCGTCCCCTTGCCCAACTCGCTGGCCACGTGTATCCGGCCGCCGTGTGCCTCGACCAGCCCCTTGGCGATGGCCAGTCCCAGGCCGGAACCGCCGGTGGCCCGGCTGCGCGATTTCTCCGCACGATAGAACTGCTCAAAGACGTGGGGCAGATCGTCGCCGCTGATACCCTCGCCGGAATCCCGCACCTCGACTGCAACCCGACCGTCCACCGGCCATGCACGCACCTGCACGCTGCCGCCTTCGGGCGTGTGGCGGATGGCGTTGCCGATCAGATTGGTCAGCACCCGTCCGATCTGCCGCGCGTCGAAGACCAGCGGATCGACGCCTGGCCGGACTTCACCTGTCAACGCAACGCCCTTCTCCAGCGCCAGTCGCTGAAAAACTTTCCAGCGTGTCCGAGATCAGGTCGGAGAGCATGTTGGGCTGCCGGTCCAGTTTGATGCCGCCGGCGTCGATCTGGGCCATGTCGAAGAGGTCGTCGATGAGCACGGCCAGCGAACCGATGTCGCGCTTGGCCGTGGCCAGTAGCCGGTCCGCCGTCTCCGGGTCATCGACCATGTGATCGGCCAGCGCTTCGATGATGGCGCGCACCGAGGCCAGCGGCGTGCGCAGATCGTGGCCCACCCAGGCGATCAGGTTGCGCCGCAGCAGGTCGACCTCGCGCTGTCTCTGCTCGGCCTCCTGAAGCTGCGCGGCCATGGCATTGAAGGCGTGGGCCAGCTCGGCCATCTCGTCGTTGCCGCTGACCGCCACGCGTGTGTCGAAGCGACCCTCGGCAATCGCGGACGCACCCCTATTGAGTGCATCGATGTTGTCGGTGAGGTTGGCCGAGAGGAAGATGCCCAGCGAGACGGCGATGCCGGCCGCAAAGACGAGCAGGATCGTCGCCAGCGTCAGGTCGTGCTGGTTGATGAACATGAGCCGGGCCGTGACCCAGACGTTGATAAAGGTCAGCACGGTGCTCAGCGCATAGCCGGCGATCAGGGTCCATTTGATCTGGGGCGAACGGTTGATCCAGCCCCAGCGGTAGGCGATGTAGCCGGCGATCAACGATACGAAGGCCGTGATCGACAGAAAGATGGTCATGTCCCGGAACTCGGTACCGGGCGGGCGCATGATCAGGAAGAAGATCAGCAGCGTGAAGGCCAGCGCCATGGCGATGCCGGCCACAAAGCGCAGCAGCAGCAGCAGCGGTTGGCGAGTCGGTTGGATGACCATCTTGTTACTCCAGATTCGATCCCGGCAGAAAAAAACAATCGAACGCGGACGACGCGGATCAAGCGGGTACACGCGGATTATTCTCAATCTTGCCTATCTGCGGCGATCCGCCGAATTCGCGTCATCCGCGTTCTGATCCTACGGCTCAAACTTGTAGCCCACGCCCCAGACGGTGAGGATGTGTCGAGGATTGGCCGGGTCCGGTTCGATCTTTTCGCGCAGGCGACGCACATGCACCGTGACCGTGCTCGGGTCCAGATATTCGGACTCGCCCCAGACCTGCTCCAGCAGTTGGGTGCGATTGAAGACCTGGCGCGGGCTGGATGCCAGCATCCACAGCAGATCAAATTCCTTGGCCGTGAGAATGATCTCGCCCTGGGCCATGGTAACCAGCCGTGTGGCCGGATCGATCGTCAACCCGGAGAACTTGAGGGCCTGATTCTCCTCCGCGGCCGGCGCACTCTGTGATCGCCGCAGCACGGCACGCACTCGGCTGACCAATTCCTGGGGGCTGAACGGCTTGACCACGTAGTCGTCTGCGCCCATCTCCAGGCCCACGATGCGGTCGGTCTCCTCGCGGCGCGCCGTCAGCATGATGATCGGCGTGTTGCCCTCGGCGCGTATGCGCCGGGTGATTTCGAGGCCGTCCACCTCGGGCAGCATCAGATCGAGCACGACCAGATCGGGCATGCCTTGAACCATCATCTCCAGCGCGGCTTTGCCGTCGTGGGCAACCTGAACGTTGTAGCCGGCGCGTTGAAGGTAGAGACTGACGATTTCGACAATGCTGGGTTCGTCATCGACAACAAGAATCGTCTGTGTTTGCATACGAATTTACCTTAGGCGATAGCGCCTGAACAGCGATGCGTTGATAGACCGCGAATTTGGCGGATGAGGCTGCATTTTTGCGGATAACATCCGTGAATAGATCCGGTTTTGTCCGCCTCATCACGCAGTCTATCTGGATCGAGTGACAGTCGGTCAATGCTTGCCCTCGCGGACCAACGTGAACAGGATCAGCGAGCGCGATGACAGAGGCGATGGCGGAGACGATGGTCATGCCGATCAGACCGTACGTCGTATAGAGCATCGGCGCCGTGAAGCTGGCCAGCGTGACGCCCATCAGGCCAATCGCCGCGCTGAGCGACATCACCTTTGCCCCGTTGCTCCGGAACCTGTTCGCTCAACAGCGGGAAGTTGGCGACAATGGAAAACTCAAACAGGCCGCGGGTGAGGCCCGTGATCAGCACGGCCGTGATCAGGCTGACGCTGAGCAATGGCATGAGCAGGTAGCCGATGAATGCGCCGACCGCGCCGATGATGACGCTGCGCCGTTTGCCGATGCGGTCGGTGAAGAGGCTGACCGACACGCTGGCCGTCAGATCGAACAGGCCGAAAATCAGGGCGATAGTGCCCAACTGGGCCGCGTTCAGGCCATATTCGCTGCCCATCCAGGCGCCGTACATGATCATGATCTGCATGGCTGCGAAGTAGATGAAAGCGCCGGCAAAGATGTTGGCATAGGCGGAACGCCAATTTGGCCCCAGATCCAGGAAGTCGCGGACATGTCGCCAGGTAAGTTTGGATGCGCGGTTTGTGCAGCATCCTTTTCTCGGTCGATCTCGGTGCGTGCGGGAGGAAGCCGGCCAAAGACAATGGCGGCAACCACCAGCCCGAATGCCAGAATGAAAAAGGGCCAGCGCCAACCGGCGAACTCGATGACCTGGCCCATGACAAAGAGGCCGAGGATGCCGGTCAGCGCCCACGAGTATTCGATCATGCCCAGCCCACGGGCGCGAATGTTGTAGGGCAGGCGGTGGCTCAGATAGGCATGCAATGTGGGCACGAAGGTCGACATGCCCAGCCCGGCAAAGATCATGCCGACCAAGGCCAGCGCTGTGCCGCTGCTGCACGCCGATCAGGAAGAGGCCCAGTGCGTTGAGCAGCAGCCCCAATTGCAGCACACGCCGATAGCTGTGGCGGTCGGCGATGGCGCCGAAGAGGGGGGCAAAGAGGCCCATTGCGCTGCGCACGCCCAGCATGCGGCCGAGAACGACCACGTTGGTGCCGAGGCCAAGGGCGATGATCTGCAGGAACGGGTTGAAGATCTGGGTGCCTGTATCGACCAGCAGTTTGCCGCCGATGCCCGTGCCGATCAGGCGCGCAAAGCCGAGTTCCTTCCCTTGCTCAGGGCTTTCGTTGACGGTCAATGTCTTCTCAATTCATTGATCTGCGAAGGATGAATTGCACGATCCAGAATCGCTGTGAACGGGCGTGGAACCATCCAGCGGCCATCTGTCTGTCGCCGCCGATGATGCGGGGAGGCGGGACGTCGCTGTTGTGCTGTTTGGGCGGGACAGGTCCGGCTGTCGCCATCGGCCGGAGCGTCCTGGTCTGGCTCAGCCGAGTAGTCCCCATCGCCCAGGTATTTGCGCCCCTTGTTGCCGCCCAGATCAGGACTCAGCACACCGGCTTCCTCCAACTGCTCGACCAGCCGACTGGCGCGTCCATAGCCGATGCGCAGCTTGCGCTGGAGCAGGGTGACGGAGCCGCGTCCGGCATCTGCCACCGCGCCCACGGCGTCGTCATAGAGTTCATCGCGGGCATCGACGCTCTTCATGGCATCGATCTGATCGAAGAGCGGCGCCTGTGCCAGATCCTGCGGTTCGATTGCCGACGGATTCGTCGGCACAGCATCTGACCGAGCGGTCGATCTATCGGATCGTCGCTCGCTGAAATCGTCATCGAAATCTTCGTCGTACCTATCCGGATAGCCGATGCTGCTTTGGCGGGCCGGTCCCCGGTCCTCGAAGCTGCGCACGCCCTTCCAGTAGCGGATCACGCGGCTGATCTCGTCCTCGGTCAGCCAGGTGCCCTGCAGGCGCTCCAGCTTGGAGGCGTCCGGCCCCATGTAGAGCATGTCGCCCCGACCCAGCAGCCGTTCGGCGCCGGGAACGTCGAGAATGACGCGGCTGTCGATCTGGCTGGTGACGGCAAAGGCGATGCGCGACGGGAAAGTTGGCCTTGATCAGGCCGGTGATGACGTCCACAGACGGGCGCTGGGTGGCGATGATCAGGTGGATGCCGACGGCACGCGCCATCTGCGCCAGGCGGCAGATGTGCTTCTCCACCTCTTCGGGCGCGGCCATCATCAGGTCGGCCATCTCGTCCACGACCACCATGATGAAGGGCAGGTGCTTCTCGTTGCGTTTGGCCAGGTACTCGTTGTAGCGGGCCAGATCGCGTGCGCCGACTTTGCTCAGGAGGGCGTAGCGCCGCTCCATCTCTTTGACGGCCCAGAAGAGAATGCCCGACGCCTTGTCCACTTCGGTGACAACCGGCGCCAGCAGATGGGGAATGCCGTTGTAGACGCTCAGCTCGACCATCTTCGGATCGATCATCAGCATGCGCAGGCGTGTCCGGCGTGTGGGTCAGCAGCAGCCCGATGATGATCGAGTTGATGCAGACCGACTTGCCGGAGCCGGTGGCGCCGGCGATCAAGCAGGTGGGGCATGCGCGTCATGTCGGTGACGACGGCTTGCCCCTTGACATCCTCGCCCAGGGCAATGATCAGGTTGCCTTTGCGTTTGGTATATTCGTCGCTCTCCATCAGATCCTTGAGGCCGACCTTGTTGCTCTCGCTGTTGGGCACTTCGACGCCCACATAGTTGGTGCCGGGAATCGGCGCCTCGATGCGCACGCTGGGCGCGGCCAGTGCCAGGGCCAGGTCATTGGCCAGCGTGGTGATCTTGTTGACCTTGATCTTGATGCGTTTGGTCTCACCGCGCACCTTGCGCTCAACATAGCCCGGTCGGATCAGATATTGGGTGACCGACGGCCCCTTGTACGCGCCCTCAAAATCGACCGGCACGCCGTGGGATTCCAACGTCTCCTGGATACGACGCCCCTGTTCGCGAATCGTGTTGTCGTTGTCGACGGTCCGATCCCAGTCCTCAAGCATGTCGTCTATGGCAGGGAGATGCCATTCAGGCGGGGCTTCCAACGCGCCGCCGATGATACGCGGCGACAGCAGGGAACTGTTCCTGTTCGAACTGCCTTGGGCTGGCTTAGCGTCGCTGTTTGATGCCGGCGACGCATCCCCGCCGATGGTGATGGCCTTCGGCGGCTTGGCCTGAGCTTGATTCTCCGGGGGAGGACGCTTGGCGGAATAGATCGGTGTCGTGTCGGGACGACGCTGGAAGCGGCTGAGGAAGATGCCGATGTTCTCTCCCAAACGTTTGTGCAGCGGAATTGTGCCGCTGGGCAGCGGCGCGCCTGGCTGAATCGGCGGCATCCGGGTTTCGCCTCGCCGATAGCGCCAATCCTGGACCATGTCCCAGACCTGAAGCCCGCTGTCCACGATAAAACGGTCGGCCAGGACGACGATGCCGGCGATGGTCAACAGTGTGACCATGGCCCAGGCACCGCCGGCTGTGATGGCGCCCTCCAGTTGGCCGGCGATCTGGGCGCCGAGCCAGCCGCCGCTGTTGGGATCGGACGGCGACACCATCAGCCCGCGCCGGTGATGAAGGCGACGAAGAGCATGGCGATGCCGGCCGGCCGTTGCCACGACATATCCGGCATGCGGTCCACGGCGTGGATCACCAACCAGAGGCCGGTGACGCCGAGCAGCAGCGGAAAGGCCCACGCGCCGATGCCGAATGCGCTCTCCAGCGCGTCGATCCAGGCGCCGGTGATCGAACCACGGCTGCCGGTCATCAGGCTGAGCAACGTGAAGACCGCGATCAGAATCAGCACAATGCCTGCGACATCGGCTCGCGTGATGCTCTTCCAGATCTGCTCTGATGGGTTTCGTTTCGGCTGTTTCTTTGGCGTGCGCTTTTTTGTGGCCATTGATCTGTTTGATGGTATGCGAATTGCA
Source organism: uncultured Chloroflexia bacterium (assembly GCA_963698255.1). GTDB lineage: Bacteria > Chloroflexota > Anaerolineae > Caldilineales > Caldilineaceae > JAWKOK01. The sequence goes on from CAVOQD010000024.1 coordinate 77,076, forward strand.
CTGTGATCCGAACATGCGTTCAGTGGCCAGTATAGCACACCGATTCGCGGCCCGCAAGGAAATCGAGCCGATCTCCCTCCAGGGAAGATCGGCTCGAAAAAGCAGATAATCAGGTAGGTGCGCTGTCTGCGTCTAGACTTCCATCACCATGGGCAGAATCATGGGCCGGCGTCCCATCTCGCTGGAGGCGAAGCGGCTCAGCGCGTCGCGGATCTTGTTCTCTCGCACCTGGATCGGGGCCTTCTTCTTGAGCACCTTGACCACAATCTCTTCGGCACGGCGGATCAGATCTTCGTTCTCGCGCATGTAGACGAAGCCGCGGCTGATGATCTCCGGGCCGTAGATGATGTCGCCGTCAAACTCGTCCAGGGCCACGATGCAGACGATGAAGCCGTCGTTGCTGAGGTGGCGACGATCGCGCAGCACGACGTTGCCGACATCGCCGATGCCCAGGCCGTCGACAAAGACGTGGTTGGCCTCAACATGCTCGCCCCGGCGTGCTGCGATCTCGTCCGTGCCGTCAAACTTGCCGAACTCAACCACATCGCCGTCATCGAGCACAAAGATGTTCTCCGCGGTCCACGCCGGCCTCTATGGCCAGTTCGCTCGTGCAGCACCAGATGGCGATATTCGCCGTGGACCGGGATGAAGAACTTGGGACGAACCAGATCGCAACATGTGGCGGTATTCGTCACGACCGCCGTGGCCGCTGACGTGAACATTGCCCACCTTGTAGTAGAGCACGTGGACGCCCTGGCGGAAGAGATTGTCGACCGTGCGGTTGAAGAGCTCTTCGTTGCCGGGGATCGGCGTGGCGCTGAGCACGACGGTGTCGCCCTCGCGCAGCGTGATCTGGCGATGGTCGTTGACGCTCATGCGCACCATGGCGCTGGTCGGCTCGCCCTGGCTGCCGGTGGCCACGATCACGACCTTGTGCGGCGGGCAGATTCTCCATCTCGTCGGTGGTCAGCAGCTCGTCATTGGTGATGTCCAGATAGCCGAGCTTGGATGGCGATGCGCACGTTGTTGACCATCGAGCGGCCGATGACGCCGACGCGGCGGCCGTGGTTGCGGGCCGACGTGATGATCTGCTGTACGCGGCCGACATTGCTGGCAAAGGTGGCCAGCAGTACGCGGCCCTCTGCATTCGTCGAAGACATCGTCGAGCATGGTGCCGACGGTGCTCTCGCTGGGCGTCCGCCCTTCCTGGTCGGCGTTGGTGCTGTCGCGCCAGGAGCAGCAGGTCACGCCCTCATCGCCCCAGCGTTTCAGCTTGTCCTCTTCGGTCGGCTTGCCGTCGACCGGCGTCGGATCGAAGCGGTAGTCACTGGTGTGAATCACGCGGCCGACCGGCGTCTGAATGGCACAGGCCGACGCTGTCCGGGAAGCTGTGGCAGGTGTGGAAGAACTCGAACTTGAAGACGCCGGCTTCGACCACGCTCATCCTCGGTGATGGTGTGCAGCTTGGCGTCGCCCAGCAGCTTGGCCTCGCGCAGCTTCACTTCAACCAGGCCGCGGGTCAGCGCCGTGGCATAGATGGGCGCGTCCACGCCCTCCTCCATTAGGTAGGAGAGGGCGCCGATGTGATCTTCGTGGCCATGGGTCAGGAAGATGCCGCGCACGTTGTCGAGCCGTGCCAGCACATAGTCGGCGTCGGGGATGATGATGTCGATGCCGTGCATGTCGCTGCTGGGAAACATGAGGCCGACGTCGATGATGATCAGATCGTCGCCGGACTCCATGACCATCATGTTCTTGCCGATTTCGCCCAGCCCGCCCAATGGAATGATCCGCAACAAGGGTTCTGATGCGCTACCCTTTTGATTGTTTTTTTCCGTCATAGAACTTTCTCCTTACCAAGTAAAACAAATGTTGTCGATAGTATATTGAACAGAACGAACCCGTGTCCGCCCTATGCAGTCTGTGAAATCTACGCGCCAAAATTCGACTCTTGTGAGCCGACCCAGTCGTTACTCTGTGTCATGCGCGCTGTAGTACGATAGTTTAGCCTGCCGTGGCTTCCGCCGGCAGGAGATAAGTCACAGGTCAAACCTCGTCACCCGACGCCACATAGTCCGGATCGCCAGGATGTGGTACGCCCGCCGGCAGTGCTTCGCCCAATTCCGCCGCTGCGTTCGCCTTTTCCGCACGTTCAATCAGTCCGGGCAGAACGGCCATATCCTGCTCAAAGGCTGTTCGCCAGGCCGGGTTGCGCAACGCCGCCGCCGGATGGAACATGGCAATGGCGACTCGTCCCCGTCCGATGTTCGTGATCTTGCCATGGATCTTGGTGATGGATCCGGTGTCAAACCAGCGTCGCATGCTGAAACGACCCAGCGTGACGATGATGCGTGGATTCACGATCTCGACCTGACGTGTGAGGTAGTTTTCGCAGGCCGCCAACTCCGCCGCCTCCGGGTCCCGGTTGTTGGGCGGACGGCATTTCACCACATTGGTGATATAGACATCACTGCGATCGATGCCGACCTGGGTCAGCATTTCAGTCAAGAATTTTCCGCTGCGTCCCACGAATGGGCGTCCCTGGCGGTCTTCATCCTGGCCAGGGCCTTCGCCGACAAACATGACGACCGCGTTGATGTCGCCTTCTCCTGGTACAGCGTTCGTCCGTCCTTGGGCCAGCGCACAAAGCCGGCAACCATTCACCTCGGCTTCGAGCGCCGCCATGGCCTCGGCCTGATTATCGACTGCGGATCCCGGAACCAGGTTTTCGTCCGGGTTCATCGCGTTCTTTCCTTCCCTCTGCTCCACATTGCGCCGTTCCAATTATGGCATCCAATAGCGTTGACGGCAGGAGCGTCAGCCCCCACCGTCGCCAGTGTCAGATTCCCTTCCGGAACCGACTAGATCTTTGGTAGTATATCACCGGATAGGATAATCGTCTAGAAATTTCGGATAGGATTCCGGGAACTGTCGGGCAACCTGGATCTTCAGACTGGACCAGCCAAGCTCGCTTGTCTCTTCAGAACACTCAGATCACCAATCGCCACAGCCACAAACTCGCCATGCCGACGACAATCGTGAGCAGCAGATTGTTGGTGCGCCAGGCGACCAAGGCTGCAACGATTGCGGCGACCAGATAGCTATTGGTATAGGAGAGATCGATGGCGCCGTCCGGCATCAGCACGGCGGGCACGATGATGGCTGTCAGCACGGCCGGCGGGATGAACTTCATGGCCGTGACCATCCAGGCCGGGAACTCGAAACGCCCGGCCAGCGCCAGCACCGGATAGCGCACGCCGAAGGTCACGATGGTCATGCCCAGGATCATCAGCGCTTCGCTACGGCTCATTGCGCCGGTCCTTGAGCTTCTGGGCGAGAAAGCCTGCGGCAACACCAGACAGCGTGGCCACGATCAGACCCAGTTGATGGGGCAGACCATGAAAAATGACCGACCCAAACCCGGCGACCACGACGCAGAGCACAACGGGGCGACTGTGCAGGGCGGGGACCAACATGCCGATGAAGGTCACTGGCAGCGCAAAATCCAGCCCCCAACTCTGGGGATCGGGGATCGACTGGCCGGCACGGATGCCGATGTATGTGCAGATCTGCCAGTTTACGTACATGAAGATGGCCGAGCCCAGGTAGAACCAATGTCTGTACGGCGACCGATCCGGGCGGCTGAAGCGCTCGATGACGACCAGAAAGGTCTCGTCCGTCAGCCAGAAGCCCAGGGGCAGCAGCCAGCGCTGGGGCAGATTCTTGACATGGGGCGCCAGTGACATGGAGTAGAGTCCGTGGCGCACGTTGACGACGAAGGTCGTGAGGATGATGATGGCCAGCCCTGCGCCGCCGGCCACCAGACCGGTGGCCACAAATTGGGCTGAACCGGCGAAGACAAAGAGCGACATGGCCTGGGCCGCCAATGGCGAGATGCCGGCGTTGACCGCAACCGCGCCGAAGATGATGCCGAAGGGAATGGCCCCGACGATCAGCGGGATGGTGGCTTTCATGCCTGCCGTAAATTCACTGCGACGGCCGGCGGTTGCGTCGATGGATCGGTCGCCCGCTATAGTTTGTGGGATAGTCTCAGTCGGCACAACGTCCATGATTGTCCCGTTCAAAATCTGCCGGCAGTCAGTCGGTGTGAACAGCGATAGACCGCGGATGACGCGGATGCGGCGGATTCTCGCTGATAAAAACAAGAAAAATCTGGCACTTATCCGCTAAATCCGCGTCATCCGCGGCCTATTGTGCATCGCTTCAACGAAACCCTAGCGGCAGCAGATCCCGCGTACGACTGCGCCGGCGAATGTGAAGGTGTGGTCCGCTTCGACCTGCAGCGCCGAACGCACTTCCTCGGGCGCGCCGTCCAGCAATGAGCGGATGGCAGCCACCGAGTTTGCCGGCGTGCGCATACGCTCGACCCACGAATCGAAGTCCAGCCGAACATCCCACTCGTAGACCAACTCGGAACCGTAGCCCGCCCCGCTCAACATGGCCATCCATTGGGCCGTGGTATGATCGCGCACGTGCGACGGATCGCGCAGCAGTTCGATGGCCTGGATGTAGGTATCCACCGTGAACATGTCGGACGAGACGATGTCGGCCAAGATAAACTGGCTGCGAGACGGGCTGTTCTTCTTCATGACGCGTTTGATCTCGCGCAGGGCGCGCTGGGGATCGGGCCAATGGTGGGCGCTGTAGCGTGAGACCACCCGGTCAAACTCGCTATCGGCGAAGGGGATGTTCTCCACATCGCCGCGCTTCAGCGTGATGTTGGTGATTCCGCGTTCGACCGCCAGCAGCGCGACCTGTTCCAGCATGGCATCGGAGAGGTCCATGGCGACCACCTCGGCGACATGGGGTGCGAAGGCCAGCGCGGTGTGGCCGGCGCCGCAGCCGGCATCCAGCACCCGTTCGTCACCCTTGAGATCGGCGATCTGGAGCATGTGCAGCAACTCTGCGCCGCTTGCATGCACGGCGCTGGTGCTATAGTTGGCCGCCACCTGGCTGAACTGCTGCTCGACGGATGATTTGATGGATGCGCCTTGCGGCGAGGTTTCGGATCTCATTGCGGTGTCTCTTTCTAATTCACTCGATCTTGTCGCGCTTTGCCAGATTGTGGCGTGCGCATAGCAACTGAATGTTGTCGGCCTTCAAGGATGTACCACCCTTTGAGAATGGAATGATGTGGTCAAAGTGTAGCTCGTTTGTTGCGCCACACATAACGCACTTGCCACCATCTCGTTTCCAAACTGCCAATTTCACGGCGGTCGGAATCAGCCGCTGCGGTTTCTCCGCCAATGAATCGCCCTCTGAAACGGGCACGCCCTCATCAATGGGTACCAGCTTGAATTTGAAGACGGTTATTCGGATATCTAAAACGGTACAGAGCAAGCACGTCCACGATCTGGTTCACAAAGTCGGCCGGCATGTGGGCGTGCCTACTAAACGGTCATCGCGGCTTATTTGAATGGTCTTGGGCCTACGCCGGCTCGGCCACGGGAATCGGCGTCAGCCAATCCTTGTACTTGGGCGCCCGGCCATAGACCACGTCAAAGTAGAGATCCTGAAGCCGGCCGGTGATGGGACCGATCTTGCCGTCGCCCAACATGCGATTGTCGATGCTGGAGACCGGGGCGATCTGGGCGCCGGTGCCGCAGAAGAAGGCCTCGTCGGCGATGTAGAGTTCCGTGCGGTCGATGCTGCGCTCGACGACATCAACGCCCAACTCGTCGCGCACCAGTTGCATGACCGTGCGCCGGGTGATGCCTTCCAGAATGTTGTCGGTGATGGGCGGCGTGATCACAACGCCGTCGCGCACGATCATGAAGTTGGCCGCGCTGCCCTCGGCCACATGGCCGTCCTGGTTGAGGACGACGGCCTCGTCGTAGCCGCTCATCATGGCGTCGCTCTTGATCAGTGCGCTGTTGACATAAGCGCCGTTGACCTTGCCGCGCGCCGGGATCGCGGTGTCATCGACACGGCGCCAACTGCTGACGCAGACCCGGGAGCCGGTGTCGGCCTTGAGATAGGGATTGACCGGGATGCTGGAAATGGCCACCTGATCGTCGCCGTCGTGCAGCCAGACCTTGAAGATGCCGTCGTCCTTGTAGGCGATGGGGCGAATGTAGCAGTTCTGCCGCCAACCTTCCATGCTCAGCAATTCGACCGTCTTGGCGGCCAGTTGTTCCGGCGTGTAGTCGAAATCGAACAGGAGCATCTTGGCGCTGTTGAGGAAGCGCTTGTAGTGGTCCAGAATGCGGAAGACGTAGAGCTGCTCCTGCTCGTCGTTCCAATAGCCGCGAATGCCGCCGAAGCAACCCGTGCCATAGTGGAACGTGTTGTTGAGCAAGCTGATCTTGGCCTCGTCGATGGGTACAATCTCATCATGGAAATACGCGTATTTGGTCATGATCTCCTCATCACCAGGGTTAGTGTCCTCGTGGCGCCGTTTTTGTGCACAGATGGACACAGATAGGTTTGGATATTCACAGATTTTTTTGGGCAGGACGTACCTTTTCAATATTTTGGGGCCGCGTGCGACGCACTGACCACATGCATTTGGGCAAACCAGAGTGTTTCTGGTCAGTGCGTCGCACGCTCCACGCTTTATTGAGGTGATAGGGTAGGACTGTCTAAACACATGGTATCGCTGTTGAGCGATTCGGACAATGTCGCGGAGAGCGTGAAGCAGACCGTGCCAGCGTTGCGGATGGCTGCTTCTGTAGCACGACATTTTTGTCGTAGCAGTTTGGCTTGGTTGGAACGCAAGGCTACGACATAAATGTCGTGCTACATTTCGTTGATGTACGCATCCACATAGTCCGGCACTGGAATGCCGTCACGCAACAGCGGATCGTCCACCGGATCCAGCGCTTGCTGACGCATGGGCACGACGCCGGCCCAGATGGGCAGGGCGTAGTCCTCTTCATCGTCGCCCGGCGGACCGACGCGAACCTTGGCCGAGGCCAGGTCGATGTCGATAGCGACGACGGTGGTGGCGTTCATTTCCTTGGCATTGGGCCGGCGGGCATCGTTCCAGCGGCCGGGCATCACATGCTCGGTGACCACGGCCAAGGCGTGCATCTTTTCGGCCTCATCCTCGACGATGCGCCCCTTGCCGAAGAGCACGGCCGAGCGGTAGTTCATCGAATGATGGAAGACGGACCGGGCCAGCACAAGACCGTCCAGCAGGGTGACGGTGATGCAGACCTCGCCGCCGGCCTCGATCTGCTTGAGCATACGGCTGGCCTTGGCTCCATGCAGGTAGATGGTATCGCCCTCGCGGCCGTGGATGGTCGGGATCACGAAGGGCCGGCCATCGTCGATGAAACCGACATGGCAGATCGGCGCTTCGTCAACGATGGCGTAGATTGTCTCTCTGTCGTACTGGCCCCGCTGCGGGATGCGTCGCACGCGGTTCCGGTCGGTCTGGTTGAAGTCTTCTGCCATGGTTTTCCTCTCGATTTCAGATTGCTGGAAAAACGAAACGATCCACGAAGGGACACGAAGGGGCACGAAGATCTAGTAAAATGAGTCCACTGGAAGAACCACGAATTTCACTAATTTCACGAATTCTTTCAGTGGTGCAGTTCGTGTCATTCGTGGTTCTTGCAGCAGAGTCATCAAATCTTCGTGCCCCTTCGTGTCCCTTCGTGGATCATCATTTGAAAGCCCGCCTCAACGATTGCTCGTCAGTTCATCAATCGCCGCGGCCAGCCGTCTGATGCCGACCCCGATTGTCGCTTCGTCCACGCAAGAATAGTTGAGCCGCAGCGTGTTGGTCTCTTGGGGGCGAACGTAGAACGGATTTCCTGGAACGAAGGCTACCTTGTCGCGGATAGCGATCTCGAAGAGCGCCATGGATGAGAGGCCTTCGGGCAGCGTCACCCAGAGGAACATGCCGCCATCGGGCTTCGTGTAGCGAACGTCATGGGGGAAATAGGTTTTGATGGCATCGACCATGGCGTCGCGTTGGCGTCCGTAGACGCGGGTGATCTGCGCAATGTGCTCATCGACATCGTTGTCGCTCAGATACTGGTGGATGATGCGCTGCGACAGATAGTCGGTGTGCAGATCAGCCGCCTGCTTGGCGACAATCAGCTTCTGCATGACCGCGTCCGGCGCCACCAGCCAGCCGATGCGCAGGGCCGGGGCCACGATCTTCGAGAAGGTGCCCAGCAGGATCGTGTTGTCGGGCAGATGCCCATAGAAGTTGCTTCTCGGCTCGCCGGCAAAGCGCAGATCGCCGTAGGGATCGTCCTGGATCAGCAGCGTGCCCGTGCCACGGAGGATAGCCGCCATGGACGAGCGGCAGGCTTCCGAGTAGGAAATACCGCCGGGATTCTGGAAGTTGGGCACGGTGTAGACCAACTTGGGTCTGCACGAATCCATCGCAGCGCGAAACTCATCCACATCCATGCCTTCATCGGACACCGGAACCGGCCGCCAGGTGGGTCCATAGAGCGAGAACGCCTGGATCGCACCCAGATAGCCCGGCTCTTCGATGATGACATCGTCGCCCCGGTTGATCAGCGTCTTGCCCAGCAGATCCAACCCTTGCTGCGAGCCGGTGGTGATCAGGATGTTGTCGACCGAGATGTCCAGGCCCTGCCGGGTGCGATAGCGTTGGGCGATCCATTCTCGCAGACCGGCATAGCCTTCGGAGTTTGTGTATTGCAGGGCGTCTCTGCCGGCATTGTCGAAAACCTTGATGGTTGCCGCCTTCAACGCCTCGACCGGAAAGAGATCGCGATTGGGTAGACCGCCCGCAAACGAGATCACCGACGGATCGATGGCGACTTTCAATATCTCGCGGATAAACGACCGCGGCACATCGGCAATGCGATCGGCAAAGATCGTCTCGGTCTCGATTGTTTTCTCACGTTCCACCACGCTCACAACTGCCTCCGTAATTCCAGTCCCGATGCCCAAAGAACCCAAACCCCTTGCGCATCCCTGGCCAACTCCGGCCGATACCAATCCATACACCGCGATAGGCTTCTAGCACAAAGACATCGGCCAGATAGACAAAGGTCGCCTGGTCGGTCACCCATTCTCATCTATTCACTTTCGGCGGGCGCAAAGAAGACCAGCACGTGCAGATCCTCCTCGATGCTATGAAAACAGTGCTCGTCGTGAGCAGCGACGTAGACAACCGAGCCGGTCTGTACGGGGCGATCTTCGCCGGCGACCTGGATCATCGCGCGTCCGCCAACCACATAATAAACTTCGTCCTCGTTGTGCGGATTCTGTGGATCGGCGCTGCCGGCAGGCAGTACGTAGAGTCCCATGCTTAGATCGGGTACGCGCAGAAACTCGTGATAGAGCTTTCCCGACTTACTCTGTACTGCTTGCAAATCTGACAGATCAAATGCTTTCATGATGCTCAATGTCCTATCTCGGTGGTTCACGATTTGAAAAAAACGGGATTCTTCGCTGGTGTTGTGCCAGAGTGAAGGCTCCAGATCGACCCGCTCAGAATGGCAAAGCGTGGCCTGCTGTGTCCGCGTCCATCTGCGGCTATTCTCTAAACCAGCGGCGTCCAGTCCTGGATCTGATACGACTCGGGCGCGTCCTCGATCAGCCGTTCCTGGATCAGCCCGGCCAGCACGGCCACGCCGTCGCGGATGACGCCGGGATGCTGATGGCCGAAGCAGAGACGCATGTGCCGGAAACCGTCCGGCTGGGCCAGAAATGCTTCGCCCGGCGCAAAGGCCCATCCACGTTGCAGCGCGGCCTGTTGCAGATCGTTGAACGTGTTGAGCCGCGGCAACGTGATCCACGAGCAGAAGCCACCCTGGGGCTCAGTCCAGGTCACCTCGGCCGGCATGTAGCGGCGCATGGCGGCAACCAGGGCATCGCGCCGCTGGCGATAGAGGGGCAGAATGCGGCGTATGTGACGTCGCATGCCGCCGTCCGCCAAGAAACCGGCCAGCGCACGCTGGAGCAACGTCGGGCTGCACAGGTCGGCGCCGCGACGCAGCGAGAGCAACTGTGCGTTCAGCGGCGACGGCGCAACCACATAGCCCAGCCGCAGCCCCGGCGAGAAGAGCTTGGAGAAGCTGCCCACATGCACCACCAGCCCGGAGCGATCCAGCGACTTCAGCGTGCCCGGCGGCGGTCCGTCATAGGCCAGCCGCGAGTAGATGTCGTCCTCGACGATCATCAGGCCGTAGCGTTCGCTCAGGTCGATCAAGCGCCGGCGATGCTCGTCCGATGCGCAGTAACCGGTCGGATTCTGATAGTTTGGAATGGTGTAGAAGAAGCGCGGCCGTTGCTGCACCACGATGCGTTCAAGAACATCCAGGCGCGGACCATCAACATCGACAGGCACGCCGATCGGCTGCAAACCCTGCGCTTTGAGCGTGTGCAACAGGCCCAAATAGGTCGGCTGTTCGACGACCACGGTCTCTCCGGGGCGTGTCAATGCCTGCGCCACCAACGCCAGCGCCTGGGTGGCCCCGGCCGTGACCAAGATGTCATCAGGCCCAGCCTGGACACCGCGCTCGCCCACCCACTTGGCCAACTGGACGCGTAGGTCCGGGTCGCCCTGGGAGGGGTTGTAGCCCGCCATGGCCAGCGCTTCCTGTGACAGACCGTTGAGCGCTGCCCAAAATTCCTGGGCCGGAAAGAGCGCCGGATCGGGCGAGGCGCTGGCCATGGAACGAACGCCTGCGATCTGATCCAACTGCACAATATCATTGATGACCGCGTCGGGCGTCACATCCTTGCCGATGCTACTCGTCAGGCCGCCGTTCTGTGCTGTGCTGCTGACAAAAGTGCCGCGCCCAACTGTCGCTTCGACCCAGCCTGCGCTCTGCAACTCGCCATAGGCGTTCTGCACCGTCAGCCGGGTGACGCCGGCGTCGGTCGCCAGTTGGCGTACCGTGGGCAAGCGCGTGCCCGCGGGCAGACGTCCGTCGCAAATGCGTGTCTTGATCTGTTCTGCAATCTGGCGATAGAGGGCGACCTTGCCCTGCCGGTCCAGCGTGAGGTCGAGAGGCATGGCACGTATTGTACTGGTGACAATGGGGTAGCGCAAGAGACAATATGCGCGGGGTTGGAGAGACAATCAGCTCCGGCGGGCAATCCCCCCGCGTTTTTATTCTCCAACGCTGGACTCCCGACCATCGTGCCATTTCTGCATTCCAGTCATTTCGGCCTACCTCAAGACCTTAACGCCTCTTCAGGTCTTACAAAATTGAGACCTCTGTGCCCCCATTTCGAGACCAGGAGTGGCCATTTGAGACCAATTCTAACACCTGAACTTTGTACACTCAAGTCAAGAGGATCAGTGGAGGAATCGATATCTGATTTGGAACTCGATCCGGTATCGAAATTTCCTACCGCCATATGCGGCGATTGCGGGATAACACGACCTCTAGCAGCTTGTCGGAGTGAGATGAAATAGAACGCGAGTGACGCTGAAAAGGCTGATAAACACGGATTTCTCCTTTTTTTATCTGCGGAAATCCGCAGAATCAGCGTTCTATCTGCTTTCTCTCCGACAGCCTGCTAGTAGTTCTGTGCTCGGATGCGGTTGACACGTGCTCTCCCGAATATTGTCTATTTCATTCACGCTCGTTAGCCAAAGCCAGAGGAGATAATTACCTATGTACACTTCGAACAACCAAGATAGATCCCTGCCCGCAACAGATTGGGGCGGTCATTATCCAGACCGTCGCAAGTTAGGACGCGTATCAGTCCTTGCATTAGGCATTGCCCTGCTCGTGACCGCCTTGGCAGCTCCACTTGCCGCCAGCCTGAACTGGCAGGTTGGGTGGGCGCCAAGTGCGCTGGCAGCCGGGACGCTGATCGACGACTTTACGACCTGTACTCAGGCCGTATCGGCACCACCTACGTCCTCAGACACGGCAATTAGCTGTGGTATCTCAGTGTTGGGCGGAGCGCGTACAGTGGCAATTGAACGTACCGGTGGTGGATTGCCGACGAATTTGTTCATCTATGAGGATAGCGGCACCGGTTTCGCAGCGTTGGCCAATGGTCCCGGTGTATCAAGCATTGCAACGATCACCTGGGATGCAGACGGAGTGGGGCTTGGTTCAGGCGCCGGCGTCGACATATCGCTGGAAGAAGGCGTTAACCTAACAGTGAACTTCTCTGATCTAGGCGTAGAAGTGACGGTACGGCTGACCGATGTGGACGACAACGTCAGTACGTCCACGAAGTCGTTTGGTCAAACCCTGCCACCAGGTGCCCCATTCTTCTTTGATTTCGATAACTTCACCGGCTCTGCAGATTTGATAGAGATCAAGAAGATTGAATTGGTGCTGGTTGGCGGCAATGCCTCCGATACCATCATAACCCTTATTGAGCTGGAAGCTCCTGAGGTTGACTTTGGCGATCTGCCGGATGGACCCAACTTTCCCAGCTTTTCGTATGGCACCCTCCTGGCCAACAATGGCCCACGTCACGTCATCGACACCAACCTGCTGCTCGGTAAACTGCAGGAATGCGCAGATCGATGCCGAACTTAACGGCCAGCCGACGCTTGGCGCAGATGGAGACAATCTCAACGGTTTGATTCCCGATGATGAAAAGGGCGTTCCCTTCTTCCCACTAGTCGTGCAACCCAACGGCGATTACCAGGTGACTGTCGACTATGTCAATACGACTCTGTCGAATGCAACGATCGTTGGCTGGATAGACTTCGATCAGAGCGGAAACTTTGAGGTCGATGAGAGGGCAACCGTCGTTGCTCCGCCAACTGGCGTAGGCGGCGACAGCGTGGTGCTGCCATTTATCGTGCCGGTAGAGGATCGTGGCAATGACAGCGACTTCTATGCCCGCATACGCATTGCCTCAAATCCGGACGAAATCCAATTGCCGACCGGCTTGGCGACGATTGGAGAAGTTGAGGATTACAGGACCAATATTGATATTCCCCTAGCCGTGGGCCTTGGCTACTTCCTGGCCGAGCTGGATGGCGACGCCGTCAGTTTCACCTGGCAGACAGCGACAGAGACCGGCAACGCCGGCTTCAATCTGTTCGCTGAAACGAATGGCGGCCTGGTCCAACTCAACGATGAATTGATTCCATCCACGGTGATAGATTCGGTAACGCCAACGTACTACAGCTATGAAGCTGTGACTTCAGCCACAACCTTCTACATTGAGGATGTCAGCATCGCCGGTTCGACAAACCGAGTGGGTCCATTCACACTGGGCATACCGGCAGGCGCTCATGTAGACATCGATGTCGATCCGATTCCGTTTATCTGGCTACCGATGATCAGCAACTAGATCACCCCAAGTGAAATAGCAAAAGGCCCGGCAGAATTTTCTGCCGGGTCTTTTGCTATTTTGATGGCTCAGTTCAACCGGCATGCCGACCCGCCGCCAGGACTCCAGCCCGCCACGGATCAACTCGATGCCCGACTGAACGCTACGCGCTCGCCCCTCGCCACTTGCATAGACCGAGACAACCGCATAGGCGGCCACTTTGCCCGTCGCCATCACCGTATCGACGGCCGCCAACACCTGTCCCATGTTCGGACCGCTGGGCTCACGCGTACCATGGTTGGGCACATAGGACTCGTCCAGGATATCCGAATCGATGTGCAGATAGATCAGATCGCAGCGTGCGGCCAGATTGTCGATGACCGTTGCCAATTCCTCGCCGGGGAATCCCGCTGCGGGGGCGGCCACGGGAATGCCCGCCGAGCGGATCAGTTGTTCCTCGGCCGGGTCCAGGTTGCGCACGTCGACCATGGCGATGCGATCGCTCGGCAGCGGCGCGGCGATGTGTGCGCCTTCTCGCCAGGCAGGGAAAGCCAGCCCCGCACAAACTGCTACCGGCATGCCGCCCATGCTGCCGCTCAACGAGGTGTAGGGCGTGTTGAAGTCACCGTGGGCGTCGAACCAGACCAGCCCAATGCGTGCATCCGGTCCATGCGCATCCTGCAGGCCGCCGACCACGCCGGTGATGTGCGTGCAGTCGCCGCCGGTCAAGAGGACGGCCTTGCCGGCGCGACGAGCCGCCGCCACCTCTTGGGCGATGAGACCGTTGAAGAGGCCGTAGTCCAATTCACGCGCCTTGTACGGATCGCCGGACTCCGCCTGAGAAAGCTCGGAACCGGGAAAACGAGGCTCGCTGATCGCAAACGGCACGCCCGCGGCTGCATAGACATCCGCTGCGACATAGGCGTCCAGCGCCCGCTCATCATTGTCGGCGAACTGAACACCCCGATAGCGAATGCCGATCACTTGAAGTGCTGAAAGTGGTTGGGTAGAGGACATGAGGGTCTCCGTGGTTGGATAAGTTTGCTGGGCACTGCGTGCTGTGTAAGGTCTCTGGATAGTATCTCGTTTCAGGATTTGGGCCATATCAGCCCACCGATCGATGAACACCAACTAGTTCCAAGGCCCAATAATCTCACGCAGCAAGCAGCACAACATTACGCAGTACGTTCTACGCAGTACCCTCCTCACCACCCTCCTCACCACCCTCCTCACCACCCCACTGCCTGCTTATCCCAAAACGTGTAATCAAACGCAAGATCGACAGCCAGCAGTCGCTGATTGCTGCCGTCGGCGTCCATGATCCAGAGGCGCCAAATGTCGGACCCGCCGCCGTCGGCGCGGTTGCTCAGGAAGGCGATGCGATAGCTGCCGCCGGTCGGCTGATCGAGCAGGCCGATCATATTCATCAGCGTGCTCTTGCCCGAGCCGCTGGCCCCGATGATGGCCACATACTCGCCCTCGTTGATGGTCAGCGAGACGCCGCGCAGCGCGTGGACTTTGGTCTCCCCCATGGTGTAGATTTTGGTCATCTCGGTGATGTCGATGACGGGTGGAGAGGAGACATCGAATGATAGTGTTCACGTCACAGTGGGCAATAGTTGAAAGCCTTCACAGTGACGAGGTCGAATCATCTGAAAATGACGCCGGTCCAGCGTCAAGACTCGTCGAACATTCAAGCGTTCAGCTAGAGCGACAATGGTCGCATCGACAAAGTCCAACCGCGCATCAGCATACTCATCCAACAGATCGACCGCCCGTGACAGATCGTCCGGGGTTGGTATCTCGACCAACCACCCAGCCTGAAACACTTGCCGCACAAACTGGCGCATGACATGATGGCCCAGACGAGAATCCATCAAATATGCAGCTTCGGGCAGAACAGTGACGGGGATGATCAGTTGTTCCGTCAAATTGCGGGCAACCTGAACACATGTGGTATGTGAACGGTCTGCGCGATTGGCGAGGGCAAAGAGGAAGCTCGTATCAATCAGTGCCGTCATGGAGAATACTCCAACCGATCACCGGATCGACGCCGTCGCGTAGCATGGCCTCGTCGCCGCCGTCGGCAACATCGGTCGGTTGCGTGCTCTCTCCAAGCGCAATCAGCCCAAGCAATGGATTTTGTGGCGGGTTTTTCGCATGCTGTTCGACCACGTATTGGGAGAGAGCCTCACGGATGATGCTGGAGGTGGAGCGCCGTTGTTGTTGTGCAAGTTGCTTCAGGTCGATCAGCGTCTCCTCGTCCACGACGATTGTCGTTCTTTTCATGGATTGACCATCCCTTCCGGAGAATACTGTTCAAGCGTATTTATATGGTTATGCTAGCATAATGATCAATCCACGTCAATCCCTCCCGCTTCCTCACCGCCGGGATCTCAGTTGGCGACGGATCAACACCACACGGCCCATGGCTTTCAGGTTGTTCACTTCGCCTGCCGTGACTGCATGAACTTCATTCAATCAAATAACAGGGCGCGAATAGGTCACGACTGACCCTGGCATTACCAAGTTCAACCGTGACCTGTCCGTGTCCCATCTGAGAGAAATCCGCGCTCATCTGTGGCGAAAATCTATCTTTGTCATGGCGTCATCGCCATTCCGAACGCGTCCTATTCGTTGCGTATCGTCGGAAGGAAGAGTGACTTTTGCATCTCGCCTGTATCTGGTCCGCTGGGTGCATCGCTAGGTGAACCATACGCTACGCCCAGGGTAAAGGGACCGTGAAGCTCGCTCTTTCCCGAAATACTGATCAATTCGATATAGAACTGCTCTGCATCCATGGTTGCCCGGTAGCTGTAGGAAACCGGCGTGACCGAATCAATGACACTGGACGGAATCATCTCAGCGTTCACCAGACTCAACACGTCATTGCTTTGCGCATAGAGATTGAAGCCGGCGTTACCCGTTTCCGTGGCTGTCTCCCAGATGAAGGAAACTGTACCGTCATCAGCGCGTTCGCTGTTGACGTAGCTCAGACTCACGGCAAGTACCGTGCCGTCATTGAAGCCGAAGTCGTAGCCGGCAATCGGGTTGGACTCACTACTTGGATTTGCCTTTGCTGACGTGTCAGTTCGGCCCTGTGTCGGCTCAGCAGTCGTGCCGGCAGGGTCGTTTGAATCGTTCATGCCATCGCCTGTGCCGATGGGTGACGGATGATCGAAACCCGCCGGCGTGGCAACGGTTATCACATAGACTGGTTGAGGCCCGCTGCTTGCATCGCCGTTGTAGTCCTCGTCCAACAACAGGTTGCCGAAGCTGTAGTGCCCGGTACTGTCGGTTGTGGTCACCACACTTACCACCGTGCCGTCCGGATAGGTGATGGTCAGCTTGACCTCCACGTCCGCAATGCCCGGTTCGAAGGAGTCCTGGATCCCGTCATCGTTCAGGTCGTTCCAGACGAAGTTGCCCACGGCGGCCGGCTCGACGTAGTAGCCGAAGTCGGCGGTCAGGTTCTCCGGATTGGCGGTCGTTAGTTGAACCGCGTAGGGGTCGACCTGGCTGTTGTTGTCCGCTCCAGGCGTTCCGCTGGAGTGCCAGTAGCCGCCCAGCACGCCGTTCTCGTCGGTCACGTCAACCACGTAGTTGACCGGACCGCCGGAACCATCATCGACCGGCAGGTTCTCGAACAGGTAGTTGCCGTTGGCGTCGGTCACGGTGGCGCCGACCAGCGGTTCACCGGGATCGATCACGCCGTTGCCGTTGCTGTCCAGGTAGAGGTCGATGGTTACGCCCTCAATGCCCGGCTCGTCGTCGTCCGTGTTCGGTTGGCCGTCAGGACCATTCGGTCCGACGCTCACGCCGTCGGCGTTGCTGTCCTGCCAGACCAGGTCGCCGATGCTTCCCGGTCCGCCGACCGGCTTGTAGCCGAAGTCCTGGTCCAGGTTGATCAGCGGTTCAGTACCACCGATCGTGACGTTGGATTCGTTGAGCGTGCCGCCATCCGGGTCCACCGTATTGCTTACGCCCGGCGGCAGGGTCGTTGTGTCCACCCGCACCGTGTAGTCGCCGGCAGGCAGGCCGCCGAAGGAGTAGTTGCCGTTCTCGTCGGTGGTCGTGGTGGCCAGCACCTGGCCGGTCACCGGGTCCACCAACTGAACCACAACCCCTTCGATGCCCTCGCCGGGGTCAGGCTGTCCGTTGCTGTCGGCGTCCAGGAAGATGGTGTCGCCAATCAGCCCCTTGCCGGTCTCCTGCCCAGGCGCTGTGTAGCCGAAGTCCTGTGTATCGTCGTTCACCGGGCTGCCGTTGACGCCGGTCGGGTCGAGCGACGAGGCGCTCAGCCCCAGCACCGTGCTGGAGTCTACCCCGGTCGGGGCGCCGCTGCCGGTCGCCGTTGCGCCGCCGTTCGAGTCGTAGGTACCTACCAACTCGCCCAGCACGTTGTCTGTGTCGTTGACCCACACCAGGTAGTTGCCGTCGGGCAGACCTGGGAACAGGTAGTTGCCGTTGGCGTCGGTGGTGTCGCTGGCGATGATTGGCTCGCCGGGTTGCCAGATTCCGTCACCATTCGTGTCCTGGATCAGGGCCACAGTCACGCCGGGGATGCCCGGCTCGCCCGCACCCTGGTCGCCGTCTGCATTGGCGTCGAACCAGACTGTGTCGCCGATGCTGTTGTTCTCAGTCGCCGGCGGCTGGTAGCCGAAGTCCGCGTTCAGGAAGACGTCACCTGGGGCCAGAATGACCGGCGTTGTCGTCTTGCCGTCGTTGACTCCGCCACCCTGGCCGAAGTGGTCGGGATCGCCCGTCTGGGTGTAGCCGTCGAGCACGTTGGCCGTGTCCGTCACCTGCACCACATAGGCGCCCGGTTCCAGACCGTCGAAGATGTAGTTGCCGTTGGCGTCGGTGGTGACGATGTAGGGATTCCCAGGATTGTTGGGGTCGTCAACAGGATCGTTGTACAGGCCGTCGCCATCAGAATCGGTGAACAGTTGCACCGTCACTCCTGCAATGCCGGCCTCGTTGGGATCCTGCACTCCGTCGCCGTCGGCGTCGATCCAGATGCGGTCGCAGGCTGCCCCAAGGCTGCTGGTGCCGCAGTGGCCGGATCTGTACCCGTGTTCGTCGGATCGTTGACGTCACCGCTGGGATTGTAGTTGTAGCCGAAGTCCGCCGTCAGATTCTCCAGTGGCTTGGCGCCGCCGACGGTCGCCGGATAGCCGTTGAACCCAGTAGTCGGGATATTGGCGCCGAGTCCGCCATTGTTGTGATCTTGGTTGCCGAAGTCGCTGCCTGCCGGGGTTGTCGTTGGCGTCGTCTGCGTCATGCCGGCCGGCAACGTGTTGATCGTTCCGCCCGTGCCGTCCAACACGTCCACGAAGTAGTCGCCGGCAGGCAGGTTGTCGAACAGGTAGCCGCCATTGGCGTCCGTCCTGTCGTCGCCATGAAGTTGCCATGCAGTCGTTGTACAGTTTCACGGTCACATTGGCGATGCCAGGCTCACCGGCATCCTGGTAACCGTCCGAGTTCTCGTCCAGCCAGATGTAGTTGCCGATACTGCCGCCAACCACATCAATCGCGTCACTGTCCTCGACCTCCGGGTAATCTCGCTCAAACGGTGCATTGGGGTCCGTGTCCGGCAAGCTGGAGTACTCGGTCACCTTGGCCGTGTTCACGATCTGGGCGCCGGGTGAAACGCCTGCGTCGACGGTGGCCTGGAACTCGATGATGGCAGTGGTGCCATCGGCCAGGAACTGGCTCCACTGGGCCGTAATGGTTCCGCCGGATTCGGTACAAGGATTCGGAGCCGGATCCTGCACGCCGAGCGTGCAGTCCAGCCCGCCGGCATACGTCAGCCCGACAGGAAGGACGTCCTGCATGGTGACCTCGTAGGCCGTGGACGTACCGACGTTCTTCACCACGATGCGCACGGTTACGGTGTCGCCAGGCGCTGCCGAGCCCTGGATGATCGTCTTGGCGATGGTCATCTCAGGCTCGACGATCACGAAGTCATCGTGGTCCCGCAGGGTCTGCGGGGTGCCGGTGACGTTGGTCCAGGTCATCGAGGCATTGTTGACCAGCACGTCAGGCCGCTGGTTGCTGACCACGTTGGCCACGCGCGCGCTGAAGGTGATCTGGATCGGGCTGGTGGAAACCACGGCATTGCCGAAGTTCCAGGTCAGCGCAACCGGTGCACTACCGTCGTTGGGACTGCTTACCGTAGGCGCCGGCGTCGGCGTGATAGCGCCGCTAACCGGGTTGAAGGCCGCATCGTTCAGATAGATCATGCCGGCAGGCAGAAGGTCCTGCACCGTCAGGCTTTGAAGCGTTCCAAGCGGGCTGCCGATCTCCAGTGTGTAGTTGATTACGTCGCCGATACGGGCTTTGGTGGCGCCGTTGTCCGACTTGTCGAAAGTCGGCGGGTCCACTTTGAACACCGCATCATCCTCATCTTGGTCGCCGTCGACATTGACGCCTGGCGTATCGTCGTAGTTGCGTTCGTCACGGTTGGTTGTATCGTTCTGGCTGCTCCAGTCGGCGTCCACCACGTTGGTGTGGTCGCCGTCCACGATCACGGTGTCCAGCACGGTAGCCGTGTACTGGCACTCGATGTAGCTGACGGGATTGGTCGTGGGAATGTCCCAGGATCCCACGGGGTCGCCCTGGAAGGTAACCTTGCCGGCGCTAGGTGCGTCGGGGGTCGCCGCAGACGACACTGCCGCGTTATTCTGGTCCACACACTGAACAAGGCTGGCAAAGGCCACGCCTTGGGCCAACGTATCCACGGCCACCACGTCGTAGGCCGGGCTGTTGCCGGTGTTGGCGAAGCGCACCGTGTAGTTCACTGTGTCTCCGGCTTCCACCCCGCTGGTCGGAACCACTGTCTTGGTGGTCGTGATCTGCGGTTCGATGACCTCGATCTGAACTGTGCCGCCGTCTATCGAGGCCGGCTGGTTGTTGTTGGTGTAGTTCAGCTTGGCCGAGTTGGGCAAGATTGTGCCGATCTGGTTGGAGAGCACATTCTGTACCACCACCGTCAGACGGATGACAAAGCTGTTGTTGGTCGTATCGTTGGGGTCGTCGACGTTGTTGGTGGTGTCGCCGAAGGTCCATGACACGTCATTGCCGTCCCCGGCTGTAGTACTGACCGTTGGCGACGGCAGCGTGCCGTTGAAGTCAGCCGTCAGCAAGCCACTAAGATCGCCGGCCATTGTTGTGAAGATGTCGTCGCTCACATACCCCAGGCCGGCGGGCAGCGTGTCTAGCACGACCAAGTCCTTGGTGACGCCCTCGGGCAGGGTGACGAGGATGTCGAAGACAACCTGGTCGCCGATGGTGTACTTGTCGGGAACGGGCTGCTGCTTCACGATTGCCGGCGCGTTCAACGTGATATCGACATTATCCGTGGCGGCATAGTTGTTGAGCCCACTGCCCACACCGTTGTCGCCGGTGCGCTCGCCGGTTCCCGATCCTGGTGCGCCGGGAGTCGACGAACCGGTCGGATTGGCGGTCGTACCGTTGGACCCTTCCAGGCTCGTATAGGTCAGATCGGCCACGTTGGGAATAATCTGGCCGGCCGGCGCCGAAGCGATGACCGTCGCCTCGACTTTAAGGGTAATCGAGTCGCCTTGATCCAGGCGGTCGACCTTGGCATGGACCAGCGGTGCAGCAGTCGAACTGGTGTTGACCGTGGCATAGGTCGGTTTGCTAAAGACCGTAACGCCTACAAGCGTCAGATTGCTGTTCAGCGTGTCCTGCAGCACGATATCGAAGGCATCGGCTCCGGTGGCTGAAGTTGCGTTGTTGACGAAGGTCAAGGTGTAGATGATCGTGTCGCCGGCGTCGAGGGGCGACGGTGCAGCCACTGTCTTGTCAAGCACGATGTTGGGCTCGACCACTCTGACGTTCACCTGATTGGACGTAGCCACGGTAGAACCATTGACCAGCACCTGGAAGTCGTTCTGATGGTTGCTGGCATCCCCCTGGTTGCCGATGACATTCAGCACCAGTGCGTTGAAAGCCACCAGCACGTACTCACTGTCGGCGTCACGGTCGGCGTTGGTCAAGGTACCTAGCTTGAAATAGATGTCGGTTCCGTTGCCGTAAGCGTCGTCATTGCTGCCGGACAGGCTGGAAACAGCATCGCCCGGCAGGATACAGTTCGGAGCGGCCGGGTCAGGTGTTGCTGTATTGCCCGTCCACAACAGTGTCTGACCGGCAACACAGTTGGCTTGAGTAATGGTGGATGAAGTGATGCCGCCGTTATTGGCCACAAATCCTACCGTAGCCGTACCGTCGTTCAGGAACTGCAGGCCCGCGGGCAGCCGGTCGAGCAACTGGAAGTTGGGATCGACTCCCTCGGGCAGTCGATAGACCAGCTTGTAGCGTACAATCTCGCCGATGGCCAGGCGCTCGATGCTGCTGACCACGCCGGTGTGGGCTTCAGACGTCGTGATGATCGATTTGACCGGCTCGCCGGAGATCTTCACCTGGGCCGTGTCGCTATCCTTGTAGTCGTTGGCGCCGCCGCCGACGTCGGTTGGATCGCCGGTGCGCTCGACCGAAAGGGGATTGTAGTCGGACCGCGCGATGTTGGAGTCATCAGGCAAGCTGGTCCAATCGATGTCGGACCGGTTGATGATGGTCTGGCCCGACTGCACGCTTGCGTCCAGGGTCACCTGGAACTTGATGATGCTGGTATCGCCCGCGTCGGGGAAGTCGTCCCAATTCGCGGTGATGGTCGCCGGTGCGGTATAGAGACAGGCATTGGGATCCTCGGCGCCGGTGGTGCAGTCCAGTGAACCAAGGTAGGTCATGCCGGCCGGGATCACATCGCTGAGCGTTACGTCGAAGGCGTCGGCGTTGCTGATGCCGGTGTGCTGGACCACCAGGGTGATATCGATGACGTCGCCGGCGTCGCCCACAGCGGGACTGGCGCTCTTCTGGATGTCCAGTTCGGGCTCAACGATGATGACGTCGGGCGCCGAATCGCTGACCGACCCGCCGTCCCATTGCCATGCCGCGGCGTTGTTCAGCGGCAGGCCACGGTTGTTGGCCGTGCTGTTGAGCACCACGGCTGAATATTGGAAGGTGATGGTGTCGGGGACCGTATTGTCGGTGTTGCTATTGGTCACCGTGCCCAGGTCATAAGTGATCAGGGAGCCGCTGCCGGCAACCGTCGGATTGGTTGGATCGTTACACGCATCGGCAAATGTGCCGATGCTGGTGGATAGATCCGATGACGCGGCTACGCTGATGCAATCGACGTAGGCCAAACCGGGATCGAGCGTGTCGACCAGTTTTGCGCCGCTACTGGCGCCCTCAGGCAGCGTGACCACCACCTGGTAGGTGACGATCTCGCCGATGGCCACGTTGGGGTCAGTCGTGTGCGCCTGGTTGGTAGACAGGATGGTCTTATCGATGGCGGGCGGAGCCATGGTGACAGACGCGTCGTCGGTCGGCTCGCCGAAGATCTCGGTGAAGTCTGCGCCGCCGGGCAGGCTGGCGTAGTTGCTGATCTTGCTGGTATTGACCAGGGTCTGCTTGGGAGTGACCGCGACCGGCAGCACTACGTCGTAGGTAATGATGGCGATGTTGCGGCCGTTGAGATTCGGCGTGCCATCGGCGAGTTTGCCCCGCTCTAGGGATCCCTGGATTGGCGTCGGCAAGGTGTCGTCGATATCGACCAGTTGTATGCCGCCAGCGCCAAAGAGATCATTGACCGTACCCGTATAGGCAGCCACACTGCCGTCGCCCAACTGTACACACAGATTTGAGACATGCCCTGTGGTAAGCGGAGCCGGCAGGCTGTCCTGAATGGTCACATCAAATGCGCCGTATTGCCCGCGTGCCGGTATTTTCGACCACGATGGCGTAGGTGACGCGATCACCGGCGTCGGCGTTGGTCAGGTTGCTATTGAAGGTCGCCCCCAGGTTGTCCGAGTTGACCGGTCCGGATAGCCGGGCACAAGTACCGGGCCCTTGAACAGTCACGCCGGCCGGCACGACCGGTGTCGGCGCCAGAGTGCTGTTGACGTTGTCAGTGCCGATGACGCCCTTGCGCAGGTTGAGCACAGGCTCGTTGATCTGAAACTGGACAATGGCGTCCTGTGTGGTGGCAGCGTTGAACGAGTTCTCCTCGCTGGTGCGCAACTGATTGGTCAGGTAGAGGCCGTCGGCAAAGGGATCGTCCTGTACCCTGAGCGTGAACAGGACCTCGACCACCGAGCCGGCCGCAGGAGCGACGTCGTAGTTGGCGTAGGTGAACTTCAGGCTGTTGGCCACCGGGTTCACGCTGATGACAGGGTCCGGCGGCGTTACGAATGCCGTGGTCGGAGGATACGTAGTTGGCGGCTCAGGCACAACGCTGAGACCCGGACTGCAGTGCAGCGTGTCGCCGGGGCCATAGGTGTAGGCGCCGCTGGCAGGTACCAGTGTATTTGACGGGATGCTAGAAGCGCCGTCGCAGACCACTGCCCCGCTTGCGGAGATGCTGCCGTTGCCTTTGCTGAGCCCTTGATCGCTGAACGTCCACGTATCGCCGCCGGTGTTGTCGGCGTTCCAGTCGTCCGAGCGTAGCACCGGCAAGGGCAGGTAGTCGCTCAGCGACAGATCTTCGAAGTCACTGTGGGGCAGGGTGTAGCGCAGTTTGTAGGTGATCTCGTCGCCGGGCGTAAAGGGACCGGTGTCGCCGATCACGCCGTTGCGTGCGTAGACTTCCTTGGAAAGCTCGCCCACCGGCAAGGTTACGCCGGCGCTGCTATCCTCCACGGTCGTGCCGGTGGTGGGATCGGCAGGCGCTTCATTGTCCAGCACGTGGCCGGCGATATCCACGTTGTTGCTCAGGCTATCGTTCTGGTCGATGGTCTGGTCGCCTGAGGGCACTGGGCAGGAGTAGACGTCCTGCATAACAGTGCGGTAGGTTACAGTAGCCACTGCCGGCGCCTGGAGCGCAGCAGTGTCCGGGTTGCAGGGAAACACGGTGTCCGTAGGATCGGTGGAGCCAGGGATCACGCAGCCGCCAACCAGGGAGGCCGTGGCTGTCTCGGTAAGGCCTAGGGGACTCAGCAACGTATCGGCTGCATCGATGGCGCCGAAGGGTGCGGCGACGTCCATTTTGCCGTTGAGCACGTTATAGGTGAAAAATGTCGGCCCGCTGGTGTCGGCGGCGCTGATGACGGCGTCCTTGTTGAGATCGACATCACCTGCCAGAATGGGGGTGCTGGAGATGAGACCGGTGTCAGCCGCATCGATGTTGCTGTCACCGTTCAGGTCGATTTGTCCTGACAGGACCTCGTAGATGTGTTGCCAGTCGCCCATTGTCGATCATCTGCTGTGAGAGGTCGAACTGCAGCGCGGTCGTGCCGTCGCCACAGGCGCGGGAGGTCTGGAAAAAGTTCGGGTACGGGCTCACACCGGCAGGCTGCTGGCTGTCATCCACGACCAGGTTCACGCCAGCCGCGAAGGCAGCGCCCGCGGTGAAAGCGCCCGCCGTTGGTCCGTTGCGATCGTCCACCTCGTAAGTGGGCGCGAAGGTGGTGTCGTAGAGCTGGCCGTCGGAGAAGACGTCGTCGATGACGAGCGAGCCGGCCGGCGGCAGCACATTGGGCAGGCCGTTGACGCCGGGCCCGCCCAGGATGAAGTAGTCGGATACCTGAATCGCGTAGGAATACTCCAGGGTATCGGTGGGCGAAGCCCCTGTTGGTGGGATATCCTTATCGGGGACAACACTCACCCCTTTCTGGATCACCAGTGCACAGGCCTCGAAGATCTGATCTTCTTTGGTCTCATCGCTCACCACAGGCTCGTCTGAATCGCGTGGATCGATGGTGTCCCAGGTGCCGCCGGCGATCAGCGCATCGTTGGGGATGTTCACACACCCGCCGTCCAGAGGCGAACTGGGTCCAAGCACATAGTTTCCATCCGCGTCGTACTCGGGTACATAGAAGCTGAAGGTGACCGAGACGTCGCCGTCGCCGGTACCGGTGACCGAGCAGATGATCACCGACAGTTCGTTGTTCGGTGAATTGTAGGGCTTGTCGGAGGCTGGTTCATTTTGGACCCAATAATTCCCGGCAGGACAGGTGGAACCTGTGGGGTGGGGTGGCGACCCGATTACCTCGGCACCATTGACGAGGATCGACGTCAGCGCCTGATACTGGATGGTATTCGGGAGTAGGTCAGTCACATCCAGGTCAGTCATGGTCTGGCCGGATGCAATGGCTACGTCGATGGTATATTCCCGCACCCAGTTGGGGCCGGTGGCGGTCTCGTTCTCAGGGCCGCTGAAGCTCTTGGACAAGGGTGAGCAAGGTGGGAATCACCGATGCCGCCATTCGTAGGCAGCGGCTGCACAATGGGCGGATCGGAACCGGGATTGTCCAGCGGATCGGCGCCGTAGCGGAATCCGGCAGAAGCCTCGATGGGCAGGGGCTTGCCCAGATCGGCCAGGTCGCTCATAGCGGCCGATACCGAGATAACAGCCGGCGGCTGTTCAGGTACGAAGCTGCCGAACGGCAGTTCCAACACCACCAACTGCCAGACATATGGGGCAGCACCAGTGTAGTTTGCAGGCGTGGCCGGACAGGTTACCGCCAGTCCGGTCAAAGGGTGCGTGGCCGTTCCACCCGCAGGACAGTCCAGCAAGACACTGGCGACCGGCTCACCCAGGTAGGCGGCAGTATTAAACGTAATGCCATCGTTTCCGGGGGCCGGTGTCGCTCCATCGATACCGCTCTTGGGCAAGAACAGGTCGATATAAGGCCCGTAGCCGGCATCGACGGGATTGGCTGCGGCGTTGTCAAACGTCACCGTGAAATCGACGTCGGCGCCAATGAAAGCCTCCGACGGCACGTCAAGTGCCGCCACAGGGACGGGAACTGCATCTGCCGCAGCACCCAGAGGCAACAGTGCAACGGCTGCCGCCATAACAACGAGTAACAGTGCTGTCAGTCTCACCACACTTCGAATCGACGAAAAAAAAGCACGGCTCTGATTACCTTGTGCTTGGGAGAGTTTCATGTTTTGGATCCTTCCGATTATGCGCCCAAGTGTCACCTGTACATCTCGGCGCTACAACGAGCTTTCGAGATGCTACGTCAACTTGAACCTGCTCAGTTTGCTACACCGACTGTGTAACATAATTTAACAATAAAAACATAAAATACTTATATTGCGGTTCGTATTACAACTTGAGTTTCCGGAAAACCCTTCGGCTAAGTTGCAAACAAGCAGATCGCCAACCGCTCACTGGCCATCAGGCAACGTACGCTCAATAGGGCGCAAATCCAATCGTTGAAGTGATACGCGATAGTGCTTCCTGTTATCGTGGATCACTGTTTCTCTGGTGTCGCTTCACGTCCGGCGTCGGTCATTTCAAAGACAACAGAAGAGCGTCCGATTCGCACTTCCGGCAACCGGTAGCGTGAGACAATGCAGCCTTTACCCTCCAGCACCCGCAGCATGTGATAGGCGGTGCTGTTGCCGATATCCATCTTCTGAGCCAGCATCGAATAGTGGATGGGATCGCCCTGGTTTTCGTTTTGCAGTGATTCGATCTCGCCTAGAATGTCTCGCTGACGATGGGTCAATTTCATAGTATTTCTCCCATAGGTGCGCTGTTTGTGATAGTGGAGCGACTTTGTTACTATAGGCGCAGAACGCGCAGGGCTGCGAGTGATCCTCGTCGGATCTCGCGTGTTCTGAGCGGACAGGGGGAGTGCCGGCCGACCGGCCAAAGTAGGTCCGGCACTCCCTTGCTCTACAAAGTTGATATCGAACGAAAATCTGCTCCTCGTCGCACAGAATTATCTCTGCCTGGATATCTCATAGTGTAACATAGCAACCTTACATAAATTATTACGAATATAGAAAAAGTTCCTGTATGCGAAAATAAGTACAAGTCCGCGCGATATCTATGACGTGTGGCAGCGGGCGAAAGGTACGTCCGATTTTGAACGGACCAACGAAAGCACGCCGGCAATGCGTGCGGGGTCGTCTACGAACGAGACGAATGGCGAGCTTTGGTCAGGTTGACAGGATAGGTGAAGCAGCCGCTGGAATCCACATCGAGTTTGCTCTGCCGCATCACCAAGATGTGCGATGCGCTGCACAGGACACGAGCGGGCAACCACTTTGCCGGGCAGTTGCTGCGCAGCGGCACGTCGCCGGCGGCGCCGAAAGCAGCCGGGACTTCGTCCACAAACTCAAGATCTGCCTAAAGGAACTCAACGAAACCCGGGTCTGGCTCAAGATCATCACCCGCAGCGAACTGCTGGCCGAAGATCGCCTGGCAGCCATCATCCAATAATCAGACGAACTGGGCCGGATCGTCAATGCCAGCATCAATACGGTGAGGGCCAATCGTGAATTGTGAACGATGAATTATCATTCTCGTTTTCTATTCTTGAACAATCGGACACCAATCATAGTCAATCTCAACATCGTTGTCCGCGGAGTATTTGAGATTGGGAACGAGAACCCGCTGGTTGCGGTTGAGGACAATGCTGTACTCTTCGGGCTGCCACGTGTATCGCCGGTGCTCGTACGACAGGATATAGCCGCCATCCGGAGAGAAGCCTCGCGGCAAACTGACGGCCGTGCGCTCTGGATACGCGTCCCCCCAGCCGACCGGCTCGTCGGGATTGACGGGGATGCGGTAGGTGTGACAGTCGCGGCTGAAAATGTTGCAAAGCACCGTCAGGAGTGCTGACTGATCCGGCTCCCACAGGAGCATAGTCATCATCTGCCCGCCCCAGCAACTCTCGTCATCATCGGGGTTGAAGAACGACAGCCGGTCTACCTGATCGGTGCTGATGGTACGTACATAGAGGTCGTCCCGGTAGACATACGCCACGTGTTGGCCGTCAGGCGACCACTCAGGGTAGAACGCGGTGCAGGTTCCCGGATCATCGGTGACGAGCGCCTGCTGTAGCGAGCCATCGCTCGTCGATACCAGGTATAGCCCTGGATCCGGTCTGTCAGCATCTTGGCTGACTTCAACGACCAGGCGGGAGCCGTCGGTCGACCAATCAAAACGCCAGCTTTGGACAAGCCCCGCTTGCCCCGTGATCGCCTCCTCGTTCAGTTCGATGATCTGCCCTGTCGCAGGCGACAGGATATAGAGTTTCTGTTCGTACTGCCCATCCCCAACAATCACTACGACGAAGGCCACCTGATCGCCGATTGGCGACCACTGCATCTCCTGGATCGTGCCGCTCTCAACGTCGTGGGCCCGGTGCTGATCGGTCGCATCTTTTTGCATCAGCCACAGGTCTTCGTCGCGCACGAACGCGATCTGCTCGCCGTCGGGCGACCAACGGGGCAATCTCCCGCCGTCGGTCGTCAATCGACTGGTGGACAATCCGTCGGCGCTGATGGTATAGATGTCAAACTCATCGGGGTTATCGTAGGCGGCTGCGTAGGCCAGGCTCAGGCGGGAGAGAAAGGCGAGATCCTGATGCGTGTTCTCATGGCTGATGAACGGCAGGTAGAGATCTGCCTCTCCGCTGCCATGGGCGTCGCGCTTAGGGTTCACCGGTTCGGCCAACGCCATCGTACAGGAAAAGACGATCATACAGGCCGGTAGAATGTAGGCCAAGAGCAGCTTTGTGCGTCGCATAGCGAACCTCCTTTTGGTTTGGAAGGCAATAAGCTCGCACAAAGTATACGGTTGTCAAGTGGGATTTGGAACGTCAAGCGGGAGGGAATGGTGAATTGCGAATGATGAATCGTGAATGACCCAGCCGTTGCTTGGGCTCAGCCATTCACAATTCATCATTCGCAATTACTCAGCCTTGGTCGAATTGGATCCAGACCAGTCCTTCGCCTTCGGGCACGCTGAAGTTGAAGATGTCGCTGTCGCGTTCGCCGTTGCCGTCGAGCACCCAGACGGTGTAGTTGCCGGCCACGGTGTTGCCCGGCAGTTCGCCGGTCCCCATGCTGTATTCATAGTTGAAATCGCCCAGGGTGCCGCTGCTCTTGTCCTTGGCGATGCTGCGTACGCTGTCCGATACGGGCAGTCGAGCGCCGTCCTTCTTCAGCACCACGAAGTAGCTGCCCTGGGGCTGGCCGCCTTCGACGCCGCTGTGGAGGAAGATAAACTGGAGCTTCAACTCCATGCCGCCGTTGCCGGCCGTGGCCGGTCCGCCGCGGATCTTGAACTTGCAGCCGTCATCGCCGCCACAGGGGCCGGCATCCGGATCGCCTTGGGGCTGGGGAGGCGCGGCCTCTACCACAGGCTCCGGTTCCGGCGCGGCCGGCTGGGGAGCGGGCGCGGGAGCGGCCTGCACAGGAGCCGGGGCCGGCGGAATGTTGGCCGCCACCTGAACGCTCTCGACATTTTCCACGGTGGCCAGCTCGCCGAAGATCCAGACCGGCTCGCCGTTGACACAGCAGACCTGCCACCAGGTTCCTTGCTCGTTCTTGCCGATGATCGACAACTGCATGCCCTGCTCGGCCGTGCCGGCCAGGCCGTAGTTGGTGCCGGGCCCCTGGCGTGCATTGACGATCTCGCCGGCAACGATCAGCTTGGCCTGGGGCGCAGGCGTGGCCGTCGGCTCAGGCTCGGGCGTCGGCGTCTCGGCCGGGGCTTCAGCCTCAGGCTCGGACGCTGCCGCATCTGACGGCGCGTCGGCGACCGCATTGGCGGCCGGCTCAACCGGCTGCGGCGCAACGGGTTGGGCTTCTGCCGGCTGCTGACCTTGCGGCGTCGGCGTAAAGGTGGGCACTATCATGCGCACCTCTGCCGTTGCCGTCGGCTCAGGGCCGAAGCTGGAAAACATGCCGCAACCGCTGAC
Organism: uncultured Chloroflexia bacterium; assembly: GCA_963698255.1. Classification (GTDB taxonomy): domain Bacteria; phylum Chloroflexota; class Anaerolineae; order Caldilineales; family Caldilineaceae; genus JAWKOK01. Next base: position 107,042 of record CAVOQD010000024.1, read on the forward strand.
CAGCGCTGCGGCCACGATGAAAATTGCTATCTGCCCAAGAAGAGCAGGGCGTCGAAAAGTCATTGAGGACTCCTCCATTCGGTTCAACCGTCGATTCTCGTTGACGGTGATTGTACCAATTGTTGGCCGCTTTGACATCTTTTTTGGACGAGGATCGGGCGTTCTACCTTTTGTACCTCGACATTTATGTCGAAGGATCATGCATCCACATGGTCCGGACCGCCTCGACATAAATGTCGAGGTGCAAAAATGCGACAGCTACGCCGACCGCTCTACGGCATATTCACCGCCGGCCGACCGCACACGCAGAATCTCACCCGCAACCGTCGCCTCGGGACGGGTCACGATCTCGCCGGTCGGCTTCTGCACAATGCTGTAGCCCCGTTGCAGGACGCCGGACGGATTGAGCGCGTCCAGGCGCAGGACGGCGGAGCGTTGTCGCTCGCGCCCCCGCTCACACAGTCGGCGGGCGATGCGATGCAGGCGAGCCGTACGATCGGCCAGTTGCTGGCGGCGTTGATCCAACTGGCGCTGCGGGTGCGCTCGCTGTAAACGCTCGACGCTCCGTTCAAGTTCACGCTGCTCACGGTCGAGGCGCATCAACCCTTGTTGCACGGCCCACTGCCGGATGCCGGCAAGCTGCTCCATGGCTTCGGCTCGATCGGGCACGGCGACCGCGGCCGCGACCGACGGCGTCGGCGCGCGCAGGTCGGCCACGAAGTCGGCGATGGTGAAGTCGGTCTCGTGGCCCACGCCGCAGATCACCGGGATCTCGCTGCCGGCGATGGCGTAGGCGACGCGCTCGTCGTTGAAGGCCCACAGATCCTCGATGCTGCCGCCGCCACGCGCCACGATCAGCGTGTCCAGCGGCTCGATCTCGCGGCTGTAGCGGTTGGCCTCGCCGATGGCCGCCGCGATCTTGGCCGGCGCTTCGTTGCCCTGCACCAGCGTCGAAAAGAGCAGCACATCGACCAGCGGCCAGCGCGCCGACAGCACATGCAGGATATCGCGCAAAGCCGCGGCGTCGGCGCTGGTCACCACGCCGATGCGTGCCGGCTGGGCAACGATGGGCCGCTTGCGCTCGTCGTCGAAGAGACCGGCCTCGGCCAGGCGTGCTTTCAGCGCCTCGAACTGGGCGTACAACTGGCCGCGCCCGGCCGGCTGGATGTGGTTGACATAAAGCTGGTAGGCGCCGCGGTCGGGATAGACGCCGACATAGCCGTGGGCCACAATCTGATCGCCGGCCTGGGGCAGCCACGTGTGCGACATGGCTGCGGCTCGCCACATGACCGCATTGATGGTCGCCCCTTCGTCCTTGAGGCTGAAGTAGATGTGGCCGCTGGCCGCCCGCTTCCACGTGCTGACCTCGGCCGTCACCGTGACGTCGCGCAGCAGATCGTCGGTCTCGAAGAGGGCGACGATGTGGGTGGTGAGGGCGGAAATGGTGATCGGGTTCATGGCTGGCCTCGGCTGATTCGGGACGTAGTTCTGGCGGCAATTCTATCACATTGAGGTTGTTTGGCGGTAACTATGCAGGCAGCGACCTGATAGGACACGGATAACACGGATGGCAACGGATCTGCACGGATTTCTCCAGAAAAATCCGTGCAGATCTTGCCCAATCCGTGTTATCCGTGTCCCATTGCTCCGATAGCTGCGATGTTACCATGGTCATCGAAAGAGAAGGCATATCGATAATATTCAATATTGACAAACTTCAATATTGACGAACTTCGATATGTTGTGTATAGTTTGGCGCATGGAACAGAGAACAGCTGAATTGGAACCCATTCAGATCGATGTTAGCCCACCAGATTTTCCTGCCGGCTGCTGCGGACTGCCGCCGAGCCTGCGGCTTTCGACGACCGAGGCCGAGCAACTGGCATCCATGTTCAAGGCCATCGCCAGCCCGGTGCGCCTGCAGATGGTCGATCTGATTAGCCGTCTGGGCGGCCAGATCTGCGTCTGCGACATCGAAAGCCAGTTCGAGCTATCGCAGCCGACCATCTCGCACCATCTCAAGATCCTGCGCGAGGCGGGCATCATCGACTGTGAACGGCGCGGCCAGTGGCTCTTCTACTTCGCACGCCGGGAGGCGTTGACACGGCTGGATCTGTTTCTGTCCGGTATGGCCGACGCGTAGTTCAGCTTTGTACCGCGACATTTATGTCGCAGCGCCCAGCCAAGCCGAAGCATGGCTTACGGCATAAATGCCGTGGTACGGATTTGCCCGCCGCAATGCAGTCTTTTATTGGCTAAACATATTGACGATTGTCAATATGCCAACTGACGTTGTCACTACAATACCGATGTCCAGATCGAGTCCTCTGTACGATATTGCTCTTTATGAAAGGGAAACCCGATGACCGATACCACGAGTAACGCCATACTTGAGTCCGCAGAAGAGATCCACGCCAGCGTTAGCGAACACTACGCGGCGCGAGCACGCAATGTGGGCAGCAGTTGCTGCGCTCCCACAAATGTAAGCCCAACAGCCACAGCCGAGTTATCCGCATGAGGATAGTTGCTGTGGCAGCGATGCCGCCGGCAATAAGTGCTGTAGCAGCAGCGAAGTCGCCGGCTACACGTTCTACGACGACGACGAAGTAGCCGGTCTGCCCGAGGACGCGGTCCAGGGATCGTTCGGCTGCGGCAACCCGACGGCGCTGGCCTCGCTCAAGCCGGGCGAGGTCGTTGTGGACCTGGGATCGGGCGGCGGCATCGATGTCTTTCTGGCCGCCCGCCAGGTGGGCGACGAGGGCTTCGTCTACGGCATCGACATGACCGACGACATGCTGGCCCTGGCCCGACGCAACGCCGAACAGATGGGCGTGACCAATGTCGAGTTCCGCAAAGGCCACATCGAGAACATGCCGCTGGCCGACCGCACGGCCGACGTGATCATCTCCAACTGCGTCATCAACCTGTCGCCGGACAAGGGGCAGACGCTGGCCGAGGCCTTCCGCACGCTCAAGCCGGGCGGGCGTTTGGCTGTCAGCGACATCGTGGTCGACGGCACGCTGGACGATCTGCCGGTCAGCGAGGCCGACATCCGCACGGCCCTGAGTTGGGCCGGCTGCATCGCCGGCGCGCTGACCATCGATCAGTTCAAAGCATTGCTGACCGAAGCCGGCTTCGAGCGGATCGACATCCAGATCAAGCACCGCTATCGCCTGGAGGATCTGGGCGAAGACATCAGCAGCGTCAACCTGGCGATCACGCCGGAAGTCGCAGGCCAATTGGTCAATCGATTTACGAGCTGCAACATCGAAGCGTATCGACCTATGTAAGGGATCCGCAAACGATCTGCCGCATGGGACCAACGCTATTTGGATCGACCGGATCCCATGCGGTTGACACGTTCGGCATGATATTGTCAGTCGCCCTCTGACCGTACACCGGCGCTGAGTATGTCGGAAACCCAGCGGCTTTCCGGATCATTGTCCAGCACCAGTTCCTTGATAGCGATGGTGAGCGGGATGCCGATGATCAGCCCTGCCGGGCCCAGGATGTTGCCCCAAACAACCAAAGAAAGAATCGACCAGAGGGGAGATAGGTCCAGTCCGCCCTTGAGCATGCCCGGTCTCAAACCTTGATTGATAATCGTGCTCATGATGATGTAGACCAGGAAGACCATGACCGCCGGGCCAAAGCCAAGCGTAGCCAGTGCAATCAACAACGGCGGAATCAAGGCGATCCAAAAACCGACCATCGGCACGAAATTCATCACAAAATAGAGCATGCCCCAGAGCGCCGCAAACTGTACGCCGATGAGCGAAAGCGCGAGGGTCGCGACCAAGGCCCCGCCCAAACCGAGCAGTGAGGTGATGCCCACATATTGGCGAATATTGTCGGTGTAGCCGAACCATTGATTGAACCAGGGTCTGCCCGATTGAATCTGATGGTTCACTTTGTCCGGGAAGATCATCGCTTCCACGACCAGAAAGACGATGATCAAGACCATCAGGCCAAAGACTGAGACACTCTGGCGGATCCTCTGCAAAAAGTCGCGCATCACTTGGATCAAATAGCTCGGCTCGATCTGGTCAATCACATCTGCCAGGCTGCTGCTGAACTGCTTGGCGTATCCGTCCGCTGAGGAGAGTGTTTGCCGGATCGCATCGGCAAAGATCGGCAACATCTCGACCATTCGGATGACGGTGATCGAGAGAAACAGAGCGATGCACAGCATGATCGACAGTGTGACGATCATGCCGACTAACATGCTGAGCGATTTGGGCACGTTTCGTTTCTGCAGCCAATACATGATCGGGCTGGCCGTGAGTACCACGAGCTGTGCCAGGAAGAATGCGTTGAACAGATCACGAAACTCGCGTAGAAAGAACACCGAGATGCCGATGGCGGCCATGGTGATGAAAAAGCGAGAGGTCTGCGAAAAATGGGTGACTCGAGTTTCCGACATAATAGTGACCGCCTATTGCGTTATTTGACGCTGAATCCCAGCAAAGTCTCTCCCATCTCGTCCGTCAGCACCATCACGCCGCCAACCACATCATAGCCGGCGACAGCACCCAACGCCGTCACATAGACGTCTTCTTGGAGCATCACACCTTCGGGATCTTCGCAGGTATTCGCGGTCAGATCGAGCGGACCGATAGTGAGATTCCGGCCATCCAGTTCATAGCTGCCGCTGTAGGTGTTGCAGCCGGCCGAACCCGTAACCTGACCGTCTTCAAATAGCGCCGTGACTTCCACGCCCATCAGAACCGGATTGAGATCCTCGCCGTCTGAGATAAATTTGAGGGACCAGGCGTTGCCCTCAAACGGCACCGGCTCGGCCGGTCCCAACGTCGCCATCAATTGATCGCCCACCGTGTAGAGCTTGAGCTGATCGTTTTCCAGCACATAGCTGGTCGCGTTGGTGACTGCGCCGATGAAGGTCTCGTCCTGGCTCATGATCCCCTCGGGCTCTTCGCAGGTCACCCGGGTTTGATTGGGGAGCGCCATGTCCAGTTCATCCTCGCCCACGATGTTGTAGGCGGCCTGAAACCAATTGCAACCGCCGGAACCCAGGTAGTCGGAGATCAGGAAGTTGAGAGATGGGCGTGTGCCTTCAATCACGCTGAGATTGTCTTCCGGGCTGCCCATGGATTCAAGCGTCCAGGCTGTCATGGCCAGGGCCGTCTCATTCTCTGCGTCGTCGACGACCTCCTGGACTTCTTGCGCTGTTTCTTGGACAGCCTCCTGTGGATCGGGCGTTGCGCTGGACCCACAGCCGACAAGGACTAGGGCAGAGATCCCGAGGATCAGCAGCGTTCGAAAGCGTTTATATTGCATGGTTTATCTCCGAATCAATGATTGGTCGATGACCGATGTTCGTGGTCGAGTCAGCCGTCATTCTACACGATATTTGGGAAAAAACGTACTGGTCGACATGATGCGAACGAACAGAAGTCCCCGGCGCTTTGTCTAAGGCCGATCCTAAAATGGCTCACGTTTGTTCCTTGAGCAAAAGTGCTAACGACTCCTGCCGTCAACTCGTTTTTCACCTACGTAGAGACATGATACTATCAACGGATAATCAATTTCTACGCAACTCATAACCCACATGAAGACGATGGACCATTGTGAATAGCCAAGCCCATATTGAACCTGACATAGCCTCTGCCTCCATGGTTAGCCCGACCGGCGCCGGGTCGAAGTACAAATGGTACGTGCTGGCCCTGGCCACGCTCACCCACACCTTGGTCGTCGGCATGCCAACCATGTCGTTTCCCGTCCTCTTCAACGAGATCTCGACCGATCTCGGGCTGAATCTGGTTCAAGTCGGCACGGTCTGGGGACTCAGTTCGATGATCGGCATCGTCATGGCGCTGGTCGGCGGCATCATTGGCGACCGCATCGGCGCCAAGCGCGCGCTGATGATCGCCTGTTTCCTGGCCGGCATCACCGGCGCTCTGCGTGGCTTTGCCGTCGACTTCTTGACGCTGGGCGTCACGGTCTTCATCGCCGGTCTGGCCCTCTCGTCGATCTCGACCAATGTACACAAAACCTGCGGCATCTGGTTTTCAGGACGTCATTTGGGCTTGGCCAATGGCTCGGTCTCCATGGGCATGGCCGCAGGTTTCATGTTGGGATCGATGCTGGCGGCAACTGTGCTTTCTCCGCTGCTGGGCGGCTGGCGCAACGTCATCTTCCTCTACGCCGTCGTCGCCATCGTCGTCGGCTTTTTTTGGACGTTCACACACTCCGGTCCGGACAGCCACGGCACGCACAACCGGCCGCCCACCTCGAAGTCGCTGCGCGACAGCCTCTCCCATGTGATCCATGTGCGCAACATCTGGTTTTTGGGGCTGGCCATGATCGGCATCGGCGGCTGCATTCAAGGCGCGCTGGGCTATCTGCCGCTCTACCTGCGCGGCATCGGCTGGCCGGCTGCTGCGGCCGACGGCGCACTGGCCGCCTTCCACGCCTCAAGCATGCTCTGCACCATCCCCATCGCCATCCTCTCTGACCGGCTCGGCCAGCGGCGCAAGGTGCTGATGGTGGCCGCCTTCATGATCATGACCGGCATCGGCCTGTTGACCGTTGTGCAGGGCGCGGCCGTCTGGGTCGCGGTCGTGCTGGCCGGCATGGTGCGCGACGGCTTCATGGCCGTGCTCATGACCTTGATCATCGAGTTGAAAGGGATCGGTGCGCTCTTTGCCGGCACGGCCACCGGCATGATCCTCGGTTTCTCCATGTTCGGCGGCGTGATTGCACCGCCGCTGGGCAACAGCTTGGCCCGCTTTGACCCGAGCCTACCCTTCCTCTTCTGGGCCGCCATGGCAGCCGTGGGCTTGGTCGGCCTTTCGCTGGTTCGAGAGGATCGGCAGTCAAGACCCTGACGCTAGATCACCAGTTCCCCAAAATTGTCCTCACAAACCCTGCTCTCCAAATTCATTGACACAACGAGTTGAGCGAGCACAGGTAGGGGCGAGGCATTCCCCGCAGCCCCATTGTTGACGTCTCAACTCGTTTTGTCTGCGAAGCAGGCGCAAGCGCCAACACTCCCATCTTGCGGCGTCTTCCATAACCTACTCTTAACACGGTCCTAGGCCACGCCTAACCACAGCGCGCTGATTCACGGTGTAGAGTTGAAGTCGGCTGTCGGTGTTGGATTTGATACCGCCGTGGGCAGCCTGGATTTACAGCATTGGAAGTGAAAAGGAGTACCAAGATGACTCGAAAAAGAACCGTAATTCTGGCAAGTATCCTCTGTGTCGCCTTGAGCTTGGTCGTTTTAGTGGCGATGCAGGGCGATCCGAAATCGGTCAGCGCTCAGTCAGTTGACAGCGTCCCGCAGATCGATCTGGCGCAGATGGAAAAGGACTTCGCAGAACGGGAGACTGTCTACCGCCGGCAGATGCTTGAACTGGATACGTTGTTGCAGGAAAGAAGGGCGATCTATGAGCAACAGGTTGAGACACTGACGCAGGCGTTGACGGTCGGACGTACGCATCTTGATGGCCTCAACGCACAGGAACTGGCCGCTGAGGAGCAATTGGTCCGATTCAACCAAGCGCAGAGCGAACGGTTGGCTATTTTTTCGACCAGGCGCCAGGAAGCCCAGAATCGTTACGATGTCCGCTATAACCAGATGCTGGCGCAACTCGCCGAGGTGCAGGCCAAGTTAGCAGAGGCCCAACAGATCCTTGGCAAGTAGGAAACTGTCCGCATTGACCATAGCGATTTCGTTCGTATGTTCAGTTCGCACGCCCTTCGTGCGAACCGTAGAGAACGATTGGCCGCCATTGGACGAGACCCGTGCGCACGAAGGGCGTGCACACTACACACTCAAATCCGTGACTTGTCTAGCCGCCAGTCCTTAGCGGTCCGGACGGCTAAAGCCGTCACTACGAATTTGTTCTTCCCGGTGCAGAGTGACGGCACCGATCCATTTTGAAGGAGAAAACGATGGTACGCAAGAGCGCGATGATTTTGGCAGGTTTTCTAACGGCAGTGGTGCTGGCGTTGTCTGCAATGGCCTTCAACGTCATCACTGGGGAATGGGTTGTCTTTGGCGCTCAGCCGCCCATGGCCTCAGCCCTGCCCGCCGATGAGACAACGGCATTCTACACCGATGTCGCTGCCCAGGCAGACGAGATCTACCGCCAGCGGGAAGCGATGTTGCAGGCCCAGGTATCCGCTCTTCAGAGCAGCGTGGCCGAACAGGACAGCGCCTATCAGGCTGAAGTGGCGCGTTTGCAGGAAGCATTGGCGGAAGTTGAACAGGCTCTCGAAGAGACGACGAATGACATCGGCGCTTTGAACGGACTTGCGGCCATTGCCCAATCACGCATGCAACAGGGCGAGACCGATTTCCAACAGCATCTTGCCCAGCTGCAGGTCCGGGATAGCCAATTGCAGCAGCAGCTTGACGCCGCCCTTGTGCAACTACAGGCTGCCTACGATCAGATAGCCGCGCAACAGCCGGTCCAGCAAGGCTCGAACGGTAGCGGCAGTTCTGATGACGGTCAGACTAATGAATCAGATCAAAGCAGTTATGACGAGCACGAGGACGAGCACGAGGACGAGCACGAGGACGACACGAGCGACGAGGACGAACACGACGACGAACACGACGACGATCATGACGAGCATGAAGGCGGCGAGCATGATGACGACGACTAGCGTTCATCCGGCGGAGGCGGCAGACCTGACTCGATACGCGGCTCAGCCCCAGTGGCACACCCACGCCTTCTCTGCCATGAACACGTCGGTCTTTCTCTGGCAGTTCAGCCGCAATGCCGGTCTGGTTCGCTACGTCGAACGCCACTTCGCCAGACACGAACAGACGCTTTCGCGATTTCTTGCGCAGAGCGACCTCTCTCGGCTCAACTGTTGTGAGACTGAAACCTGCCGCATCAGTGCGGATCTCTTCAACGCTCTTGAGCAGTCGCTCTGGTTCGCCCGCCGGACCGAGGGCGTCTATGACCCGACCATATTGCCCATACTGGAGCGGCTCGGCTACGACCGAAGTTTCGAAAAGATGGAAGCTTTGGTTGTGGACCGCCGCCCAGGGACCGAGTTGTCCAAAACCGCCAATCCAGACGGACCGGGTTTCGAAGCGGTCACTCTGGATCGGGTCGCCATGACCGTTTCCAGGCCCGTAGGGATGCGCTTCGATCTCGGTGGCATGGGCAAGGGTTGGACCGTCGACCGGGCAGCGGATCTGCTGCACAGCGAAGGCCCCTTTTTCCTCAATGCGGGCGGTGATATCTATGCCGGGGGCGCGCCGGATCATCCGCAGGGCTGGGCAGTGGAGATCGAGGATCCCCTCGATGTGAACCAGCGAATCGCCCATGTTCGCATCCGAGATCGGGCCCTGGCGACGTCCACCATCAGCAGACGCAACTGGTTGCAGGGCAACCGCCGGGTGCATCACCTGATCGATCCAAGAAGTCGAGACGTCGCTGAAACCGACGTGCTTTCGGCGACCGTTATCGCCGGTCGCACGGTTATTGCCGAAATTGTGGCGAAGAGCGCACTGATCCTCGGCTCGGAGGCCGGTCTGGCCTTTGTCGAACAGTGGCCGGATGCCGAGGCGCTGCTCTACACCAAGAGCCGTCAGGCACTCTACACAACCGGTTTTGAAACCTATCTGGACACATGAACACCATAGTGCACAAGGAGAAAACTCCATGACTACACAACCGAAACGCGATGCCGCCACGTTCACACGCTCCGCCAAGGTCGGTGTGACCATGCTCTCGCTGGCGGCGCTCGTGGGCGGATGGAACATGATCGGTCGCCAGGAGGCTGCCTCAGCCGTTGCACAGTCGACGGAACCCGATCAGGTAGCGCCGGCTGCGACAGTGTCCCCATGGCCCACGATCGTGCCGCTGCCAACATTCGAGCCCATTCCGACCCTGCGTCCCATCAATCCGCTGTTTCTGGCCAGTCCGGCAAACCAAACGTCTGGCGTCCAAACGGACGTGACCATGCCTTTGACCGGCGACCTGGCAGTCCCAGTGCTGCCTGCGCTAGATCCGCTGCCGACTTTGGCCCCACTGCCGGCCATGCCTGCCATGCCCGCTCCGCCGCCAGCGCCAAGCAACAATGACAGCAACAACAAGAGCAACAATGACAACGGTGGCGGCAGCAGTCAAAGCAGCGGGAAAAAGAGCGGCGGATCGTAACCTCAGATAGCGACGTAAAGCCTCTGAACTCAATTTGGAACCATGACTGACTCTGCTTCAAAAGCGAAAGAGTTGCCACAGATGAACGCAGATGGGATCAGATACTCACGGATATGCTATGCAAGGTTTCTGTGTAACCAGACTACATCTGTGTCCTATCTGTGGGCATCTGCGTTCATCTGTGGCTAAAATCACTGCTTGCAGCAGAGTCATCTGTGGGGAACTCAGTTTTGCAGTGGAACCATACATCGGAAAGGCGAGAGAACAATGACCGCAGAAGCACGAATTTCCAACCTGGTGAACCCCGACACACGTTCTCAAACAGTGGTTGCCGGCGGCAACGAGGCCGCGCTCGATTCACGCCGGCTGGGTCTGGGCGATGCGGGTGCGTTGATCGTCGGTGTCGTGGCGGGAATCACCGGCGCAATGGCATTGTTTCAGGCGATACAGTCCGGGCAGCTTGACCTGATCGACGTTGCCGCTCAAGCGGGAATTACGTTGACGCAGGAGGCCCAGTCCATGGGCATGCCATTGGCCGAGGCATCTCCGGCCTATTGGTACGTGGCGCGGGCGGGCGGCATTCTGGCCTATCTTCTGCTCTGGATGGCCGTCTTCTGGGGCATAACCATGAGCAGCAAGATGGCAAAGGGCGTGGTCCAGGCCAAGCTGATCTTTGGCCTGCATGAGTTCTTGCCCTTTCTGGCGCTGATCTTCGCAGCCCTGCACGCGGTAGTCCTGCTTGGCGATTCGTACATTCAGTTCCGCGTCTGGCATCTACTGGTTCCGTTCACCAGTCCGTACGAACCGCTGTGGACCGGATTGGGCATCTTGGCCTTCTACCTGATGGTCGCGCTGGTGGTCAGCTTCTATGTGCGGGACCGCATCGGGTCCAAGCGATGGCGTTCGTTCCACTATGTGGCCTACATCGCCTATCTGTTGGCGTTGGTCCATGGCGTGCAGGGGGGAACGGACAGCGGTACGGTCGCCATGCAGTGGGTCTATGCGGGGACGGCGGCACTGATTCTCTTTGCCACATGGTATCGGATATTGACCGTGAAGGGTCGGAGGAATCAACGTCGCCGGACGACAGCAGTGAAAGTCCCCGGCACTCTGGGCACTGTCCCATTTCATTAGGGTATGTTCAAAACGAGTTGAGCCAGCATGTCCGGGATTAGGCCAGAACGACTTGGGTGAACCAGAAAGGCTGTGGCCTAATCCCGGAATGCTTCAACTGAGTTTGAAAACGTCCATTTCATTTGCCGGAGCCATCAATATGACGTAATCTGTTCAGATAGAGAGGCTTCGAACACACATAGGATAGCAGGATGTATGGGCGCCGAAAAGATATTGTTGGCCGATGACGATCCCATGATCGTCGATGCGCTGGAACGCCAATTGCGGCGAGAAGGATATGAGGTGACAACCGCGCTTGATGGCGAACAGGCGGTCAAACGCTTTGAAGAATGCCCGCCGGACCTGGTGCTGCTTGACGTAATGATGCCCAAGTTGAACGGCTGGGATGTCTGTCGCGAGATCCGCCGCCAGAGCCATGTGCCGATCTTGATGCTCACGGCGCGTGATGATGAATTTGACCGCGTGTTGGGGCTTGAATTGGGCGCCGATGACTATATTACCAAGCCGTTCAGCACGCGTGAGTTGGTCGCACGCATCCGGGCCAATCTGCGGCGGGCTGCCATTGACTCAACGGCGGTCCCTGCGAAACCAGCGTCTGGCCAATCAGGGCCGGAAAAATCAGAGAGAAATGGAGAACAGCCGATTCTTCAGCCCATCACCCATCTTGGCCACATATCCATCGATCGACGTCGCTATTTGGTGACGAACCAGGGCGAACCGGTACATTTGTCGCAGCGTGAATTCGCCCTGCTGATTGCGTTGCTCGACGCCGACGGCGCGGTGATCAACCGCCAGGACTTGATCGACCAGGTCTGGGGCGAGGAATGGATTGGCGATCCACGTACGCTTGATGTGCATATCCGCTGGCTGCGTGAAAAGCTGGAAAATGACGCCGGCGCGCCGCAGATGATCCTGACAACACGCGGCGTCGGTTACCGATTGGTCACCTCGGATGAGATCGAACCCCATGGCTGAGACGCCCACGATACCCCAGGAACCGCGTGCACGCTGGCTCTGGCAACGTCGCCTTCAATACCGCCTGATGCTGGCCTTCGGCCTGCTTTTCTTGACGGTCCTGACGCTGCTCATGCTCTATGTGCTGGATATCGTCTATGAAACACAACTGAACCAGGCCGAGCATGATCTTGAAATTGAATCATTTTTGATCGCCAATGCATTGGAAGATCCACTGAGTGGCTACGCTGTTGAGTTTGAGGAGCATGAGGGAGCAGAGCTCGAAGAGGATGACGATTCAGAGGACGACCACGCAGAGGATGACCATGCAGAGGACGATGAAGAGGGATCTGACGACGAAGAAGATGGCCAAACAGCCGGTGTTGTCCCAGATACGCGGGCTTCGACGCGTGTTCAACAATTGGTGGAATGGTACGCTGATGACGCCGGAAGCCGTGTGACCATCCTGGATGCTCGTGGCGTCGTCATTGCCGATAGCCACTATCCGCCAGGTCAGGTTGCCAACCAGGCGAACCGGCCGGAGGTCGAGGCTGCTTTGCAGCTTTCCGAGCAGCACGATATCCGTTCTGACGAGTTCACCGATGTCGAGACGCTTTTTGCAGCGGCCCCGATTCAACTCGGCAACAATCTACTTGGCGTGGTGCGTCTGGCCCGACCGATGTCGGAAATACTCGAACCCATTCGCAAAATGGTGGCCAACTTGATCGCCGCCACCCTGGTCGCGACGCTGCTTGTGATGATTCTGGCTGTTTGGCTCAGCCGCTATCTTGTGCGTCCGCTGCGCAGTTTGGAAGAGACCGCCCACGCAGTCGGCGAAGGCGACTTTAACCAACGAACGACGGTGATGACCGCAGATGAGATCGGCACGGTGGCCGTCGCCTTTAACAACATGGTGGAGCGAGTTCAACGGCTGATTCAGGGGCAGCGCCTCTTTATTGCCAACGCCAGCCATGAGCTGCGTACGCCACTGACCAACATCAAACTGCGCAGCGAGGCGCTGGTCGATTTGGTGGACGGGCAACAGTCTGACGACGAGCTGGCCTTGACCCGGCGCTATATTGGGGAGATCGATAGCGAGGCCGACCGTTTGAGCAGACTCGCCAATACGCTGCTCGACCTGTCGCGTCTCGATTCATTGGATCAGAAGCCGGCAACGGAAGGCGTTGATCTCGCGCCCCTCTTGCACGCCATCGCCAACTCGATCCAACTGCGTGTGGATCAGGCCCAGCAGACGCTCGATGTCGACATCCCTCAGAAACTGCCGCTGCTGCGTGTGTGGCCGGATCAGATCGAAACCATCATTCTGAACCTGCTTGACAACGCCATCAAATATACGCCGCCCGGCGGTACGATCGGCCTGAAGGCGGATGTCGTCACGCATCATTGCCGACTTCGTGTTGAAGACACCGGCCCCGGCATACCCGCTGCTGAAGTGCCCCACATCTTTGAACAGTTTTATCGGGTTGACAAGGCGCGTAGCCGCCAGAAAACCGGGTTTGGCATCGGCAGCGGCGCGGGCTTGGGCCTATCACTCATCAAAACGCTGGTAGCGCGCAATGGCGGCATCATCGGCGTCGAGAGCGAATTAGGCCGCGGGTCGGTCTTTACGGTTCTCTTCTCGATCGCAGAGGATGCCTGATCTACCTGCGCAATCTTGAACATCTCCGCACGAATCAGCGACCGGTCGGATCATCGGACGCACGCGTCATCAAGAACGCGGCCGAATCCCTTGTGAGGGGCGAGTCGGGACAGAATCTCGGCTGGGCGCCGGCCTGTGGGCAATGGGGGTCCTGGCCTTTGACAATGGTCTTGGCCCGGAGGTAGTTGATGGCCGACGCGGCCGGATCGTCAGGCGGGACATCTGCAATACTGAGCGATTCAACACCGTCCAGTTCCCACGCAAGCACATCCGCCAACACCGGAGCCAGATCCCCTCTCGTCATCGCCATGTTGGGGCAGAAGCGCCGAAAATCCCTCACCCGCGATGCAGTTTGTCATCGGCAGAGCCAGGCCGTGATCGTCCAGCGCCTCAATCCACTGGACGAAGCGGGCATCTTCAGCGACATCGCCAAAACTTCCCCTGTACTCGGGCGGCGGTTGAAAGTCGCCGCCCAGCAATTGCCGGAGCAGCAGCACGGCAAACATGTCGCGATTGACGACCGTGTCGGGGCAGAACGGCCGATCTTGATAGGGCGCCGTTCCGCTACGGCAGCCGTTGGTGATGCCCAGATCATGCCATTGCTGGATCTCCGGTTGGGCCCAGTGTTCGTTCGACACAGCGCAGAAGAAGGCGTCGGGATGGCAGGCGCTCAACTCGAAGGCGAGCGAATCTCTACCTACGCCCTCTGCCCCGTCTGTGGCCGAACCTGGGTCGGCTTCCACCACAACGTAGTAGCTCTCGTCGGGCTGCAGGTGCAAGGGCGACGACGGACGGCGCTACCTGGATGGAACGACCGTCAACCTGTTGGCCGTCCCCGCTGCTTCCTTCGGCTTCGATTTGTGGGGCGGCGGTGCGGCCGATGGCGATTCACGCTTTGCCGCTATTGACATGGATGGTGACAAGCGCGTCACATCTCGCTTCAGCGCAACTGACGTCACCCAAGGCGACGTCGTCGATGCCCTCTTCATCCTCTGCTACGATGTCGACGAGTTGGCGGCGGCGAACCAGTGTCTGCTAAGACAGCAACCAACTGAATGTCGTGGCCTGTGACGTCATCGGTGACAGTGCCTGCAATGGCTACGATCCGGCACGCTTCGAACTGCTTGGCTGCTCGGCCGGCCTTGTCGCCATCCTTGATCTGGCAGCCTGCAACCCGAGAGCGGAAAGTGTAGCGTCAGATCGGCAAACGGCGCGCCTCGGGGTCGTCTCGGCCTCCGGCATCGCAGGCGAGGCAAGGCTGGCGTTGCTGCATCTGCGCCCATTGGCGACGGATGTCGATGTGAGCGAACTGGTGCTGTTGCCGGTGAACGCTGTTTCGGTTGGGGGCCTGCCGGCCGCGGTTAGTTTGTGTGAGTCGGGCAACAATCTGTTTCTACCGATGAGTTCACTGCAGGAACCACGAATTTCACAGATTGCACGAATCTTCTCAGTGGTGCAATTCGTGAAATCCGTACCATTCGTGGTTTTTGCAGCAGAGTCACCGATGATTCGATAAAGCAACATGCATTATGTCCAGCCCAATCGGTCGTTCTGACCAGTGCGCTTCAGCGTACTTCCCGTAGCATGTGTCGGCTTCAGCCGACGCCCGCCCAGCCGGCTCTGCTTTCCGGGGCAAGATGGTACTCTGTCCTCTAGCAGCCTGTCGGAGATGCCACGAAATGGACCGCGGATGCGGCGGAACAGGCGGAAACAACCTGATATTATCGGCATTTATCCGCCAAATCCGCGGTCTATCGTCGTTCTCTCCGAAAGACTGCTAGAATGCAAAAGGGACGCCCCATTTGGAGCGTCCCTTTTTACATCGATCTGGCAGACTGCAAGCTCCCGCCTACGGAACCTCAACCGCCTCAATATCCTCACAGGCGACATCTGTCGAGACCAACAGCGCCGGAACCCAGCCTTCGACGCCGTCGGCGGTGAGGACGACCAGACTGAGACAGTTGTTGGCCTGGCCGACGATGTTCAGTTCATCACCGGCAGCGGCGGTGGCTACAACTGCATAGGCGCGACCCGGGCCTTCCCGCAGGTTGGCCGCCGATGCGATCACGACGGCCTTCACGGCTGCTGCATCGTCTGCTTCGGATACGGCGCCGGCAGCGGCGGCGTGTAGCGTCGCCCGCGGCCCGCTTCCGCAGTGTCTGCAGCGGCCTCAGCGTCGCCGGCCACTGTTTCGGCGTCGGCTTCAGCGGTCTCTTCGCCTTCAGCTACTTCTTCTTCGCGGCGTCGCAGCGGCTTCAGCGTCATCGGCTGCTGCGGTAGCGTCGGTCTGGGCGGCTTCTTCGCCTTCGGCTACTTCCTCTTCTGCGGCGTCGACAGCGGCTTCAGCGGCGCCTGCTGCTGCGGTAGCGTCGGTCTCGGCGACTTCTTCGCCTTCGGCTACCTCTTCCTCCGTTGCGACCACAGCAGCTTCAGCGTCATCGGCTGCTGCGGCAGCGTCAGTCTCGGCTGCTTCTTCGCCTTCGGCAACTTCCTCGGCTTCCGCTGCGTCCACAGCGGCTTCAACGCCTTCGGCTACTTCTTCTTCTGCGGCGTCCACAGCGGCTTCAGCGTCGCTGGCTGCTGCGGCAGCGTCGGTCTCGGCGGCTGCTTCACTTTCGGCTACTTCTTCTTGTGCGCGTCGACAGCGGCTTCGGCGTCATCACCAGCCTCTGTTTCGACGTCAGTCTCGGCGGCTTCTTCGCCTTCGGCTACTTCCTCTTGCACGCCGTCGACAGCAGCTTCAGCGTCATCACGAGCCTCTGCTTCAACCTCCGTCTCGGCGGCTTCTTCGCCTTCAGCTACTTCTTCTTGCGCGGCGTCCACAGCGGCTTCAGCGTCATCACCAGCCTCTGCTCCAACATCTGAATCGACTGCTTCTTCGCCTTCGGCCAATTCCTCTTGTGCGGCGTCCACAGCAATTTCGGCGTCACTAGCCTTTGTTTCAACGTCAGTCTCGGCAGCTTCTTCGCCTTCGGCTACTTCCTCTTGCGCGCCGTCGACAGCGGCCTCAGCGTCGCCGGCTGCTGCTTCTGCATCCGCTTCGCCTTCGGTCACAGCTTCCTCAACCTCGGCGGCGGTTTCTTCGACGTCAGTGGCTGCCTCTTCAACGTCGTCGGCGGCCGCTCCGTCCGCTTCAGCGGCAGTCGTTTCAACCTCGGCGGCCGCTTCTTCGACTTGGTCGGCGACCTCTTCGACGTTGTCAGCAGCTTGCTCAACAGTCCCGGCGGCCTCACTGTCGCCGCCCTCACTGTCGCCGCCCCGGTTGCATGCGCCCAGCAGCGACGCTACCAGCAGAAGCACAACAATGGCGGCCATGCTGAGATGGACTCTGTGTCTGTTCATGATGTCATCCCTTCGATTTTGATGGATTGTGTGGTTCGTTGCGGCTGTTGAACCTACAATATCATGAGTCGCAAAACATGTCTACATAAAAAATCGCCTTGTTGTGGATGGCGACACAGTTTTTCACAGTTGTCGGCAGGAGAAGTGCGCTTTACGGGCGCCTTGCCTGCGCCGATTTGTGGCTTCGGCGGGTTGTCGTGGTCTCTTACCCACAATATCCCACACGGTTTGTGGGATATTGTGGGTTAAATGTGGGATCATTGTGGGTAAGTGTGCGATAGTCGACGGATCAATGTGTGGACAGCTTCTTGCGCAGACGCACATAGCGTGCGTAGTCAATGACGACACGACGGTTGATGTAGTCCTGGGTGCGCGGCGCTCGGGTGCGCGCGTCGACAATGCGGTCGGTGATGAGCAGGTCGAACGAATCCGAACCCGCGCCGCTGCCGTAGGAGACCATCAGGACACGCTGGCCCGGTTCGGCGACATCCAACACCGCGGCCAAGCCGATCAAGGCCGAGCCGGCATAGGTGTTGCCGATCTCCGGCACCAGCAGACCGGTCTGCCACTGCGGAGCCTTGAAACCCAGTTCACGCAGCGCCCGCGTGGGAAACTTGGGGTTGGGCTGGTGAAAGATGACGTGATCGTAGTCCTGCGGCCCTGTGCCCATGGTCGCCATCATCTCTTCGGCGGCCGGAATGACGTGGCCGAAATAGCCCGGATCGCCGCTGAAACGCTCGGCGTGGCTCGGATAGTGGGTGATGGGCCGACGCCAGAAGTCGGTTGTGTCGGAGACATAGCTGGATGTGCGCTGGATCACGGCCAGCGCCTCCTCAGCCGGGCCGATGATGTAGGCTGCCCCGCCCGCGCCGGCCGTATATTCCAGCGCATCGCCGGGCCGGCCCTGGGCCGTGTCCATGCCGATGCCCAGCGCGTAGTCAACCATCTGGCTGCCGACCAGGCCGATGGCGGCCTGGATGGCCTCGGTTCCGGCCTTGCAGGCGAACTGCCAGTCCGCGGCCAGGGTGGCGGGCGTGGCGCCGATGGCCTCGGCCACGATGGTGCCGGTCGGCTTGACCGCGTAGGGATGGCTCTCGCTGCCGACCCAGACGGCGCGGATGCCGGTCGGGTCGATCTGTGCGCGGGCCAGCGCATTGCGGGCCGCCTCGATGCTCATGGTGGCGGTGTCTTCATCCGGACCAGGCACCGATTTTTCCTTGACCGGGCTGCCCCCGGTTCCCTCGGTCCAGATGCGGCTGATCTCCGTGCCCGGCAGTCGATAGCGGGGCACGTAGGCGCCGTAGCCGACGATGCCGACGGGACGAAGCGGTTTATTGAACATAGTTTGACTCCAACTGTTTTCTATCGACGCTCAGAAAAAGACTCGTCCTCGTTCTCGCCAATCACCACAGACGAACGTTGAAGACCCACAAGAAGGTTCAATTCCCGTGCAGATCAGATAGGACGCGGATGACGCAGATCTATCGGATTCTCGCGGATGGTTCGAGAAAAGATCCGAAACAGCGGGCGAGGGCAAGCCCCGCCCTTACGTGATCAACTTGCCCTGGACGCACCCGTTTCAATCTTCACGGCGATCTCCCAGCGGTGAGCCGCTCCCGGCGGAAGATGCAAGCAACTCGACCGCACGCTCCACGCGGATCTGGCCTTCACTCACAAGCTGCGCGGAGATGCGATCCACGTCGGCCCCGGTGGCGCCGGCGGCCACGGCCACCTGTCGCGCATGCAGCCCCATGTGTCCCCGCTGAATGCCTTCGGTGGCCAGCGCGCGCAACGCCGCCAGGTTCTGCGCCAATCCGACGGCTGCCATGACCTCGCTCAGTTCCCGCGCCGTCTCGACGTTCAGGATCTTCATGGCGACCTGGGCCACAGGATGCGACCGCGTCGCCCCGCCGACAATGCCGACGGAGAGCGGGAGTTCCAGTCTTCCGTAGAGATGCGAAGATCGAAGATCGAAGATCGGATTGGCATCGTCCTGCCCGCTCTTCGCTCTTTGATCTTTGATCGGTCCTTCCACTCGCCACTCGGTCAACGCCCTGTACTGCCCGTCCCGCGCAGCGTAGGCGTGGGCGCCGGCTTCGATGGCCCGCCAGTCGTTGCCGGTGGCCACGGCCACAGAGTCGATGCCGTTGAGGATGCCCTTGTTGTGGGTGGCGGCTCGATAGGGGTCCGCCACGGCAAAGGCGTTGGCGTGGGCGATGCCTTCGATCACCTCTTCGCCGGGATGGTGGATGTTGCTGAAACTGCCGGCAGGAATGGTCACCTCGGCCCAGGCGCGGCGACGATCGGTCAGATTGCTGAGGATGCGCAGCAGCGCGGTCCCGCCGCTGAGCCGCTCCAGCATGGGTGCGATGGTCTCGGCCGCGGTGTTGACGGCATTGGCCCCCATGGCGTCGCGTGTGTCAAAAAGCAGGTGGACGATCATCATCGGGACGGTCGGCGTGTCCGGCAGATGAAACACCTCGATGTCCACCGGTCCGCCGCCCAGACCGGCAATCGTCGGGCTGGTGTTGGCCAATTCGAGCAGCGCGGCCTTTTCGGCCAGAACCGCGGCCTCGGCAGCCGGTGGATCGGGTACGTCCAGCAATTGGACCTGGGCAATCATGATCGGCTCGGTGCTGCCGGTGCGGAAACCGCCGCCGGTGCGCGCCAGCTTGGCGGCATAGCTCACGGCCGCGATCACCGACGGCTCTTCGACGACCATGGGCACCAGGTAGTCGCGTCCGTTGATCAGAAAGTTGGCCCCGATACCCAGCGGCAGACAGTAGCGGCCGATGACGTTCTCGATCATCTTGTCGCCCTGGGCCACGGACAGACTGCTCTGCAGGACAGCGACCTCGTCGGGCGAGAGTCCTGCCCAGTGAGCCACGATGGCGACGCGCTCGGCCACACTCTTCTGGTAGAAGCCGCTCAATCGTGAAGAAGCGAGGTCCGGCGCATTCACGACATTTCTTCCTGACTCGTCCACGATCACCTCATCGATCTATGAACCATCCCCTGAAATTGATTCGAACAATGATCATGAAGCGCTGACACGGGGCCAATCCTAACACAGGCTGACTGTCAGAATCTACCCAAATTCATGCCACAGCCTGCTAACCTGCAAAGGCCAGCAGCGCGCGGCTGACCGGCTGGTTGAGCAGTTGCGGCGCGATGGCCAAGCTCACCGAGACGAGCAGTGCAATCACGGCAACCGCCGTGCTGAGCGGACGTTCTCGGGGCATGGATCGGTTTTCCAGCGGGCCAAAGAGGACGCGGGCCAGCCGGATGAAGCCGAAGACTGCGCCGCCGGAAGAGATCAACACGATCACAGCCGGTCGCCAGTCGATGACGGCCACGGTCTGCACTGCCGACCAATGGCCGGTGAAGCCGGCAGTCAGCGGAAAGCCGGCAAGCCCCAATCCGCCCAAAAGCAGCGCAGCGCTGTTCCAGGGCAGACGGCTTCCGGCCCCTTGCAGGCTGCGGGGATCCAACCCGCCGGCATTTTGTTCGAGCATGGAAAGCCCCGCGGCCGCGGTCATCATGCTGACGGCGCGCACGGAGAACATGAAGAGCACCAACGGCAAGGTGCGCACTTCCGGAATGGCCAGCACCAGCAGTATCAGGCCCCAGTCGTGCAATGAGGTGTAGCCCAGCAGGCGACCTGCATTGTTGATGCCGACTGCAGCCACGCCGCCCCAGACCGCGGTCGCAAGGCCCGCCACGGCGAACCAGGCGGTCAACGAGGAATTCTGTGCGACAAAGTCATAGGCGCCGGTGGTGATCCAGAAGAAAAGATGCAGAACGGCCAGTTGATAGAGCAAGGTCACCATGGCCGAAACCACCGGCGGCGCCGACTGCATGGATGCAGGTTGGGCCGAATGCAGGGGGACGGGCGCCGCCAACACCAGCAACCCAAGCGAGAGCATCTGGGCGGCTGCGTACAAGGCGGAATCGTCCTGCGGGTTGAAGGGGACCTGGGCGATGTACCAGCCCGCCAGCAAAAAGGCCGGAAAGGCCAGCGTCGGAGGGATGAGCACACGCAAAGACCCGGCTGGATGCAGCAGCCGGCCGGCCTGCAAAATGAAGGCGCTCACACAGCTTAGCGCCACCAGAAAGAGCGGCGCCAACAGGGCCGGCGCAATAGGGCCGGCGACGGTCAGAATCATGATGGTGTAGCCGACCAGAAGACCCAACGAGAGCGGCACGAAGCTGTGGCCCTGGCTAACACGGGCCGCCAACAGAAAGGCAACCGAGACCAGCGCAAAGGCCGTGGAGAGGACCGGTATCGAGGAAGTCTGCAACTGCAACACGAAACCCAGCCGCTCCAACGATGCGCCGAAATCGATCGACCAGTTGATCAGCGGGATCTTCAACATCGGCTGGCTGAGATCCGTCGACCAGATCAGCAAGGCAACGATTCCAGTGTAGACCGAAGCGACCAGCGCAACAGATTGGTCCCACCCGCGCGCCACATAGGTTATCGCCGCCATCAACAAGAGGCTGACAATGAGAAATGTCGGCAGATCGATCACGTTCATCTCGATCACTCCTCTCTCGATGGCGGTGGCGCCAATTGCGGCATGGAGGCAGAGGAAACTTCTGTCGGCTGACCGCTCAGCAGCCCCTTGGGCAATCCGGGAAACGGCTTCGGGTCGATGGAATTGCCGTCATCAACCAGACTGATGGGCGCAGGAGAATCCGGAAAGGTGATATCAGTGGTAACAACACGGGTGGCCGCTCTCGGCACCCGATCCGCCAGAATCAGGTAGCCGCAGGTCAGCGCCAGCAGGAGTTGGAGACCGCCAAGGAAGGCAATCAGCGTCGGCACAGGCAGGAGCACTTCGATCAGCAATTGCACCGGAATCATCCACAGCAGCAGCGCCACACCGGTGAAGAAGGGGCTGTCGCCAAGACTGAGCATGATCAGCGCACAGAGCACAAGGGCGATCAGGTAGGTGACCTGGTTGGGCGGAAATTCAGGCAATGCAACCTGAATATTCGCCAGCCGCCACCCCATGAAGATGACGGCAACGCCCATTAGGCGGAAGAGCCAGTTGCCGGCCTGACGCAGTGAACGGCTCGAACCGATCTGTGTCATGGAAAGGGCCAGGATGAGGGCGTTGAGCAACATGATCAACACATGGGTTGCACCCCACTGGGCCGGCACATCATGCACCAGTACGCCAAAGGTGGCGACACTGAATTGAACCACGAAAAGTCCGATGAGCGCGGCCCGCCAATCCCAGATCAAGATGATCAGGACTGCAATTGCGATGGTTGTCAGAACGCCCATCCCTGTGGCGAAAAAGCCAAACGCGCTAAAGAGCCAATCCATGTCTTTCCGTTCGCGTCTATCGAATCAGTAAGTAGCCCAACAGTCCCAAGGTCATCGCCCAGCCAATATATCCGGCCCCCTCGACTACGCGGAGTCCGTTTCCCCAGGCATTGCTGGCGTGATTGATTCCCCACCATGAGAGGTCAAAGAGCCATTCCAGACGCAAAAACCGCCCGAACTGCTCTGGCCATGTGCCCAGACGCGGCCAGATTCGCGGTCGTAGCCAGACAAGCCCCATACCCACGGAGAAGGGAAGTATCAGCGTTATCCAGATCGGCATTTCGGCGACGACGACCGGCGGAGAGCCGAGTAGCGGCGGGATGGCATTGGGCAGACCGGCCAAGGCGGCCACGACATTGGGCAGGAAACCGGCCACCGCCAGAGGAAGGCCAATCGCCACGCTGGCGAAAAGCAGGCGCACCATATCGCTGCGTCGCATTCCCGACTCGCCGTTGCGCTGGCTGCGCCCCCAACTGCGCAACATGGCGGCGACCTGGAGACCCTGGGCCAACACGTAGACCCAGAAGAGCCAAAAGTAGATCCCGCCTTCCGTCAGCAGGCGCGAGAGTGAGGGCTGGGTCAAAAACCCGGGCGTGAAGGGCATCCCCGCCAATGCCAGGGCGCCCACGCTCACAGGAAGCTGCCACCCCCAGCCTTCCCAGACACGCTCACCGACCAGCCAAAGGCCGCCGCCCAGAGCAAAGGCGGTGGTGGGCCAAATCAACGCGCTTGGGCCATCATTGTAGGCCAAGACGCCGGCCAGCGCGGCCAGCCCGGCCGAAGCCACCAACACGAAGGTAAGGTGATAGGCCTGCCGGCGGGCAGTCCAGGCCGCCGCCGCGGCGCCCAGCAGAGAAAAGACCAGGATGGTCACGATGGCCGGTCGCATCAAGATATAGTCTGCGCCAAGGTCCGTGGTCCACCCCAGTAGCCAGAGCCCGCCCAACACCGGCACCATTTGATGGAGCAGGCGTTCGGCCAGATTGACATGTGTGGCATCAGCGGGCATCAGCCAGAGATGAAACGGATAGATGCCGGCACGAATGGTCGATGCGATCAACATCAGCAGGACGGTCTCGACAGGCAATTGGCCGCCCTGCAGCGGCTGTCCCGGGCCGCCGGGGCCGGCCAGCAGCAGGCCGACCATCAGCAACATGGCGCCGATCAGGCTGAGGCCGCGGGTGCGGTCTTCCGGCGCATGAACCGCAGCCTGAGCGTCGTGTCCGTTCTCCGCGCGCACGGACGGTCGCAACAGCACCAAAATATCGATGACAACCCAGGTGAGGATGGCGGTCAACAGGTTGCCGCTGCCGACGAAGAGCAACGTGGCCCCTAGAATGCCCAGGTGGACGGCCAGGCTGTTGTGGATTCGCAGATTGGGCCGCTGATCGCCGTTGACCCGATCCATGTTGAGTTCGAGCAGAATGCCAAGGCCGCCCAGCAGAATGATCAGCCCGGAAATGTACCAATTCCAGCCGTCACCCACCCACAACAAATTGGCGCCGCTCTGTAAGAGCGGCTGCCAGGGGCGGCTATAGACGGGCACGACCGGCTGTAAGCGCAGACCGAGCAACAATCCGCCGGCGACAACAACAAAAAACAGCGCCAATCCGGTTAACCAACCGGACCGACGCAGCCAGCGTCCGACTATAAGCTCTATGAGTGCGCCGAAAAAGAGAACCGTCGCAGGTCCCAGCGGCGAAGTGAGCAGATCGGCTACAATATTCACAGCAAAGTATTCTAGCATAGGGGCCATCGGCGTACAAAAGCACACCGACAAAATGCGAGGCTAGATCACTTGGAAACCAGTGCTCTTGATGGCAAAATGCGAGCGGGAACCATACGTTTGTCTACTGATTGCGAGGCGTCAGTCATGCGAATCTCCACGCAAATCACAGAGAGGACGCGTTTGCTGCGCACAGCGCAGCCCCCTCCGGGTCTGGATTTGTCTCAGTTGATCCAGAGTCGGTTCGATGGCCTTGCAGGCAATCCCCTGTGCTATAATCTTGTCGCTGTGTTGTAAAGTCTTTCAGAAAAACATCGGCGTTTGAAAGTCAAAACGTCGTCCGGCAGTCGGCGGATCGCCCGTCGATCTTGACCAAAAATCAGGCCCGAAACCAGACCGATGAGTAGTGGCGCAATCCCGCTTAAAACTGAATCTCATCCTGTTTCCAGCGACACCTCAGTCGATCATAACAAAAAGTCGAAAGTCCTCGCTCCCAACCGCCGACGTTTCGTCGCTGCCGGCAAACGACTGGTTCTGATTGCCGTGCTGATCGCTACCCTTATCTTGGTGGCTCGTCACGATTCGGGCAAAGTCGGGCCTGCATGTCTGCCCGACTGTGCATTTGCGGATCTGAGCGGGCAGGATCTCAGCGGCATCAGCGCGCGTGGCGGCATCTTTTTCCAGGCAAATCTGCGCGAGACGAATCTGGCTGACGCAGATCTCTACCTGACGATCTTCAGCGAAGCGAATCTGCGCGGCGCATCTCTGGCCAACGCCGACCTGGCCCATAGCGTCCTGATCTTGGCCGACCTACGCGGCGCCGACCTGCGCGGAGCCAATTTGCGCGGGGCCGACCTGCGCCAGGCCGATCTGCGCGACGCCAATCTCAGCGGAGCCGATCTGCGCGGGGCGACACTCTATCAGGCGCAGTTGACGCGTGCCGTGCTGCAAGACACGACCCTGACCGAAGCAAACTTGACCGAAGCCGATCTGCATCGCGCCGATCTGCGCAACGCCAGCCTGCGGCGGGCCGTCTTGCAGAGGGCGGATCTACGTATGGCTTTGACCGAAGGCGCAGATTTTTCGGCAGCCGATCTACTTGGCGCCTTGTTCCGATAGCTGATCCAGTCCTCTATGCTTACATCCAATACGCTCTCATCTCACTTCGCCCACGTTCAGCCGACTGCGCCGGAACGATTTGTCGATCTGATCGCCGCCATGGAGCCGATCTCACTCGACGATCTGGATGGAGTCAAGCTGCTGGACCGGGTAGACACCAAGTTTGTGCTGCGTGACTGGCAGTTGATCGAGATCCTGCAGCGGGTCGCGGACGACTACTTTGTTCTCAATACGACCCACGACCGCGTCAATCGCTATCACACGCTCTACTTCGACACCCCGGACCTCGCGCTCTATTCACAGCACCACAACGACGTACGCCGGCGACACAAAGTACGCTGTCGCCAATACGTCGATTCCGACCTCTACTTCCTGGAAGTTAAATTTAAGGCCGGCGGCCAGCGAACCATCAAGAGCCGGCTACAGACGCCCGCCATGGTCGAACAACTGGAAGGCGAGACGCTGGCATTTGTGGCCGAACACTGCCCGGTTGACGCCAATCGCCTGGAAGCGGTTATTTGGAATTCGTTCAATCGAATCACGTTGGTCAGCAAGGTCAGACAGGAACGCCTGACTTTGGACATCGACTACCGGCATGGTTGGCAAGGACGGGAGAGCAGGCTGCCGGGTATCGCCATTGCCGAGGTGAAACAGCGCAAATTTTCCTTTGAGTCTGATTTTTTGCGACAGTTGCGCCCGTTCAACATTCGTCGCACAGGCTTCAGCAAATACTGTACGGGCATTGCGGACGTCTACCCGCAAGTGAAGTATAATCGATTCAAACGACGTTTCCTGATGCTCGAACGTCTAAGCCGCCTGAAGGATTGCCCGTGAGCGCCCTTGCAGAACTGCTGCCCGGATTTGCACTCAATCTGGTTGTAGCCACCATCATCATCGGTTTCATCTACTACCCTGGCCACCGCAGCAAGCGGGACTACGTCTTCACCTTCTTTTCCTTCAACATCCTGATCTACTTCGTCTCGACCTTGTTGCGCGATGTGCAACTGACCATCGGGTTTGGCTTTGGGCTGCTGGCCGTCTTCTCGACGTTGCGCTATCGAACCGAACCGATCCGGGTCAGGGAGATGACCTACCTCTTCATCTGCATCACGTTGCCCTTCATGAATTCACTCTTCATGGCAACACGTATCACCTTGGGCGAGCTGGCCATCATCAACGCGCTGATTATTGCTATTCATACTGGTGCTGGAGAAAGGCTGGGGCGTCAGCTATGAGGGCGACAAGGAGATCCTCTATGAGCGGATCGAACTGGTGCGCCCGGAAAACCATGATCAGATGCTGGAAGATCTGCGCCGGCGCACCGGACTGGCGGTCAAACGCTTCGAAGTCGGCGACATCGACTTCCTGCGCGACACCGCGCGTGTGACGATCTACTTCGACATCGATAGGGATGTTGAGCAATAGGCACCAAAGGGAATCTGGCGCGGCTGATTTTGGAAAGTTGCGGTTGAGGGGGACACAAGTCATGCCACAAGAATCTGCAAAGCGATGGTCGGGTGCCATTCCGGCGTTGGCCATGATCCTGTTGTCAGTCGTGCTGTTTGCCCCTGTGCGGGCATCAACCATCCACCCCAAATTCAGGCCGGTGAATTCATCGACTGCCGAAACGGCTACAGCCCCATTGATTTCAGAGATCATGTACAATCCGCCGGATGACGGCGACGTTCAAGGGGCGAATCTCGAATTCATAGAGCTTCACAATGACAGCGACGAGCCGCTCGATCTGTCGAATGCGCGCTTCAGCAGCGGCATCGACTATATCTTCGCAACCGGCGCTACTTTGCCGGCGGACACTTACCTCGTTCTTGCCCGATCCAGCGCCGATTTTCGCAAAAAATATGGCTTCCTTCCCTACGATCAGTACGACGGTCAGTTGGACAATGCGGGCGAGCGCCTCACCCTGATCGCCGCAGATGATACCACGCTTTTCAGCGTGCGCTATGATCAGAAAGCGCCCTGGCCGTCGTCGCCGGACGGAAGCGGATTTTCGCTTGTGCTGCGAGATCCCGACGACGCAACGGTTGACCTGGACGACGGGACGAACTGGCGAGCCAGTTCAGCCGAAGGCGGCTCGCCCGGCGCAGCCGATGCGCGCAAACCTGAGACGCCGGCCATTGTGGTCAATGAAGTGTTGCCCCACACTGATTTCCCCCTGGTCGACTCTGTGGAAATCCACAACCCGACAGACGTTGCTGTCGATATCGGCGGCTGGTTTCTGACCGACGACCGCACTCAGCCGCGCCAATATCGCATTCCGGATGGACAGATCCTGGCGCCCAACGGATATCAGGTCTTCACCGAGGATGAACTTGGCTTTAGTTACAGTTCGTTTGGTGAAGAGGCGTATCTCTTTGCCGCCGATGCGCTCGGCAATCTAAGCGGCTACAGCCATGGCTTTTCCTTTGGCACATCGGCCAACAGCGTCTCCTTTGGCCGGCACCTGGTCAGCACGGGAGCGGAGGAATTTCCGGCCCAGTCGAAGCGCTCGTTGGGCGCGGAAAATATGGGGCCGAGAGTCGGCCCCATCGTCATCAGTGAGATCATGTATCACCCCTCCCCCAACAGCGACGAATACGTCAGACTGACGAATATCAGCAGTGATCCCGAGGGCGTCAGACTCTATGATGCGCTCTATCCGCGCAACACATGGCGCTTCAACGGCATCGGCAACTACGTTCTGCCCGAAGGAATAATCTTGCCGGCAGGCGGCGAACTGCTGATCGTGCCGACTACGCCCGCTCTATTCCGTGCCAAATATGCCATTCCGGCCGAGATCCAGATCACCGGGCCTTTCACAGGCACATTGAATAACAGCGGAGAGCGGCTCCAGTTGCTTGAACCGGACGACCAGGACACCGACGGCACTGTACCCTACTTTGTCGTGGATGAAATCCAATATAGCGATGCCGCTCCCTGGCCGCCTGATGCCGACGGGCACGGCCCATCGCTGCGACGAATCGACCTCTCTGCCTACGGAAACGACCCGGCCAATTGGCGTGCAAGCAACGATTTTCGCTTTTTTTTACCCCAAATTGGCAATAACGTACGCTGAACTATCTTCTTGTTCTTTCGTTGTAGGGGCGATCCATGCGGTCACTCTGTCCTCGAACGAGGGCAAACTCCGTCCCTACATTATTGAGAAGACACATCACGCCTTACAAAGGATGGAGAACAACATGCAATGGTTCGAAGAGCCGCCGGTCTGGAAAGATGAACGCGGCGTATTGTCTGTCACTACCGCGCCCCAGTCCGATTTCTGGCGCAAAACCCACTACGGCTTTATCCGCGACAACGGTCATTTCTATTACGACGAGGTTGCCGGCGACTTCAGCGCCGCTGTCCAGGTCATCGGCGACTACACAACCTTGTACGATCAGGCCGGGTTGATGGTACGCATCGACGCCGAGAACTGGATGAAATGCGGGATCGAGTTTGTCGAGGGCGTTCATTACGCCAGCGCCGTGGTCACACGCGACTTCTCCGACTGGTCAGTGGCGCCGCTTGGCCCGGATCTGTCCACGTTCCGGCTGCATGTCGTTCGTGCAGGAACGGCACTCACCGTCGAATATGCATTGGATGGCGAGCATTATGTCTTGCTGCGCAACTGTTACCTGCCCATGGAAGAGAGCGTCATGGTTGGCCCCATGGCCGCGTCACCCGGCGATCGAGGATTTGATGTGCAGTTTGCGGGGTGGGAGATCGTCTCGAAGTAAAACAGAAAGACAGGAGCGAAGAACGAAGATCGGGTGACCCGCGGTGCTTGGCGATACCCGATCTTCGTTCTTCGCTCTTTGTTGTTACCCTACCTCAAATCTTAACCGCTTCTCCACGCTTCGCCGACTCATTGATGGCCAGCACACTGGTCAGGAAGGCTCGGCTGTCGTTCAGCGACACGACCGGATCGGCGCCGTCCAGCACGCACGCCTCCATGGCCTCGACCTCGCAAAGATAGGGATTGACGGGTGGAAACTCAATCACCTGGCTGGAACCGTCACGTCGAGTCAGCGTCAGGCCGTTGGCGCCGTCGAGATCCGGCTTCCAGGGCGTGTCGATGCGGATGATGCCGGCGTCGCCCACGATGTAGGCGCCGGCTCGGAACGGCTGGCGCAACCCCGATGAAATCTGGCCGACTGCACCGTTGGCGAAATGCAGTTGGCCGTTGGTGAGCACATCGACGCCGGTCTCGCCGATCGTCTGATTGGCATAGACGGCATCGGGCGCGCCGCCGCCCGCCATCATGATGGCCATGCTGTTGGGATAGACGCCCACGTCCCAGATCGAGCCGCCCACCAGATCCGCACTCAGCCGGATGTTGGACGAATTCTCCGGCGGCAGATAGAAATGGAACCAACTGTTGACCATCTGGATCTGCCCGATCTCGCCGTTGCGGATCAGTTCCAGCGCATGGCGGGTCTGCGGATGATGCAGATACATGAACGCCTCAAAGACGACCACGCCGTTGGCCGATGCTGCCGCCTCCACCTGATCCAACTCAGCCTGCGCAATCACGATCGGCTTCTCGCAGAGCACATGCTTGCCCGCCTCGGCCGCTTTCACCGTCCACTCGCAATGCAGCGCATTGGGCAGCGAAATGTAGACGGCGTCGACCTCCGGATCGGCCAACAAGGCCTCGTAGCTACCGTGGGCACGGGGAATGCCCTGTTCGGCGGCGTATTGGTCCGCCTTGGCCTGATCGCGGGAACCGACAGCCACCAGTTCACTGCGCGAAGCCTGACGTAGCGGCCCGATCAGCGCCCGATTGATGTTGGCGGTCGATAGCAGTCCCCATCGCAATTTATCGCTCATCTCTCACTCCTTGGCATGAGGGCGCTTGAAACACCCTGGTGTTGAACTCAGGCGAATCCAAAGAAATAGCTGATCCACGAAGACCACAAAGAAACACGAAGGAAGCTGACCTTTGTGTAAATTCGTGACCCTTCGTGGATAAGTATTTTTCTGCATTGGCCTCGGATTTTATGGTCACGGCCTCCTCATTCTAAACCATCGACAATCCCCCCGCAATCCTGTCGAGTTCCCACTGCAACAGAATCGAAACTCATTCCTGCTATTCTTTCCCTGCGCCGACCAAGCGCCAATCCCGCACCGGTCGCATAGATATTCAGTAACTGTACAGCCCCGCAGATAGACCGACGAGAAAGACTATGCTGCTAGAGGATCTACGCACCTACTTGTGTTCCGGTCACCGGGTCTGCGAATGCACTCCTTACGGTCGCCAAACCTGGGTCTACAAATTGGACGAGGACATCTTTGCACTCCTCAGCCACATGGATCGACCGCCCCATCTGACGCTGAAATGCGACCCGGACCGCGCGCTGATTCTGCGCAGCATGTACGAGGTCATTCAACCCAGCATCTTCATGAATCGGCGCCATTGGAACACCATCGCCATCGACGGTCGGCTGGATGATGAAATGATCGAACTCCTGATCAACGAAGCCTATGCGTTGGTCGATCAAAGCCACTGCCCCACTCCCTTCCACAGAGACAACGACAGTTGACAATTGGACCCTCAGCGTTGATCATTCATCGTTCACAATTTGTTATTCACAGTTCACCATTCACGATTCCCAAGGTCTCATGCCCATTTACTCAACCCTTGTCCACAGCGCCCGCGTCATCGACGGCACGGGAAATCCCTGGTTCTACGCAGACGTCGCGCTCCAACGACGACCAGATCGCAGCCATCGCTCCGCCCGGCAGCATCGATCCGGCTTCGGCAAAAACCGTCGTCGACGCCGCCGGCATGGTCGTCTGCCCTGGCTTCATCGACATCCTGAGCCATTCCATCCTGTCGCTCATGCACGACGGTCGCTCGCTCTCCAAGATCACCCAGGGCGTGACCACCGAGATCATGGGCGAAGGCTGGACGCCGGCGCCTTATCAGGGACGCATGGACATGCGCTTCATCGAGCGCTCGCCCATGGTGCGCCATCTGCCCGATTGGCAGGAGCGCATCCCCACTTGGAGCCGCTTCGGCGATTGGCTGGACGCCATGATCGACCATGGCGTCTCGCCCAACATCGGTTCCTTCCTGGGCGGCGGCGGGCTGCGCATCATCGGCATGGGCATGGCGATGCGCCCGCCGACCGACGACGAGATGGCGACCATGCGCCGCGTCACCGCAGAGAGCATGGAGGACGGCGCATTCGGCGTCTCTGAGGCGCTCATCTATCCGCCCAGCGCCTACAAGAGCACGGATGAAGTCGTCGAGATCTGCAAGATCGTGGGCGATTACAACGGCGTCTACGTCACCCACCTGCGTTCGGAAGCCGACACCCTCGTCGAAGCCCTGGAAGAAGCGCTTGAGATCGGGCGGCGCGCAGATGTGCCGGTGGAGATCTATCACCTCAAGGCCGCGGGACAGCGCAACTGGCACAAGGCGACCCAGATCATCGAGCGCATCACCAATGCCCGTGCATCCGGCCAGGACGTCACCGCCGATCTCTACCCGTACACCGGCGCCGGCACCGGACTCGCCTCTGTCCTGCCGCCGTGGGCCTCGGCCAACAATCGCTTCTTCGAGAACCTGCGCGACCCGGCCATGCGCGCCAAGATCCGCGCCGAAGCGCTGTCGCCCTCCGGCGATTGGGAAGCCATGGCCGATCTCTGCGGACCGGAAGGCGTTCTGCCCATCGGCCTGGAACTGCCGCAGAACCAGCAGTATGTGGGCAAGACGCTGGCCGAGATCGCACGAGATGCGCAACCAGGATTGGATTGACGCTGTCTTCGATCTCTTCCTCTCCGAGGAGCAGCGCATCAGCGCCATCTACTTCATGATGGACGAGGAGAACATTCGCTTGCAGTTGCAGCAGCCGTGGATCAGCGTCGGCACCGATGCCGCGGGCCTCGATCCGGCCTGGGCAAAGCCCATGGGACCCTATCACCCGCGCGCCTACGGCACCTTCCCGCGCATACTGGGCAAGTTCGTGCGCGACGAGGGCGTGATCCCGCTGGAGGATGCGGTGCGCAAGATGAGTTCGGCCGTGGCCAATCGGCTGGGCATTCGTCGCCGCGGTCTGCTGCGCGAAGGATTCTTCGCCGACGTGGTGATCTTCGATCCCCAAACCATCGGCGACCGCGCCACTTTCACCGATCCGCACCAGCTTTCGGTCGGCGTGCGCGATGTCTGGATCAATGGGGAACGTGTGCTGGCAAATGGCGAGCACACCGGCGCAACGGCAGACCAGGATTCTAGCGACTGGCGAAGGTCCGAAACCGCACTGCACATGAAGTCGTTACGACGAAGCGAATCGATAGCTCGTCGTTCAATTTCGCCGGAACCGGTGTATACTATGCCCCTACCGTGTTCCTTTGGCGCATCGCCGGTCAGCCAGACGGCGATCTCAATCACCCGACAGGAGAATCAAATGCCTACCTTGATCGAAACTTTGGCCGGCTCGTTGGATGCAAAGACAATCCAGCAACTCAGCGCTCAATTGGGCGTCGACAACAGTACTGCACAGCAAGCCATCGGTTTTGCCGTGCCGATGCTGATCGGCGCCTTGAGCAAGAATGCGTCGAATCCAGCCGGCGCCGAATCGCTCAACAATGCGCTCCATGCGCACAACGGCAACGTTCTCCAAAACGTGGCCGCCACGCTCACAGACGAGGCCACGCTGCAGGACGGCGCCGCCATTCTTGGCCATGTGCTGGGCGGACAAGAGTCGACTGTCGCCAACGGGCTCGGCCAGATGACCGGCATGGACGCCGGTTCCTCAGACCAGTTGCTGGCCATGATGGCGCCGCTGGTCATGGGTGCGCTGGGCCAGGTGCAGGACGATGACGGACTGGATGCCAGCGGCATTTCGAGCTTGCTACAGAGCCAGAGCCAGGAGGCTGTCGCAGCGTCCGGTCTCTCTCAGTTCCTGGATATGGACGGTGACGGCGACGCCACCGATGATGTGATCTCCATGGGATCGCAGTTGCTGAACAGTTTCTTTGGCCGCAAGCGTTAGCAGGCAAACGCGCTGCGAAATCGTCAAGTTATTTGTGGACGGTCACTGACGACTGGATTCGACCTGGTCAGCGTCAACAAGCCGCCCTGTCAGATATTTGTGGATCACACTCGCCAACAATGTCTGATAGGGCATTCCTTCTTCAATGGCCTTGACGTGAGCCAACCGAAAGTCCCGTTCAGTCAGACGAAGATTGATGCGATGTGATTTGTTGAGCGTATTGCGCGCGATCTCCTGGGCCTCTTGAATTTGAACAGCGGCATCCGCAATCGATTTAAGTTGGCCCTGCTCGAACGCATCGAGGATTTCTTGCTCTTCCGAATCCAAAATGTAGTTTATTTCGTCCATGGATCTTACCTCAAATAGCGTTTTGTAGCTTTCCTGCTCGGAATGATCGTTTTCAAAAAATGGACGTCGCCATCAACAACAAACGGAACAAGATAAGCATAGTCTCCAATTTCCACAATATAAATCGACTGGCCGGCATATTTCTGCTGGTTCGGATGTGGGACCACATCAATCAGATTGCCGTTGAGGATTGCATAGATAACTTCCTCGAAGCAAATATTGCGCTCCTCCTTGAGCATGCGATTTTTGTCTCGATTCCAATCGAATTGGTTCATGCTTCAAAAATACAATAGTGTCTGCCTTTTGTCAACAGAAATCCTAGTAATTACTACATCAGGAAGAGCCAAATGAGTAGCCAAACCCTCATCCGCAACGCCAAAGTGATCGACGGCACGGGCAATCCGTGGTTCTACGGCGATGTGCTGCTCGCCGGCGACCGCATCGCCGCCATCACGCCGGCGGGAGAGATTGATCCCGTCAAGCGTAGACACAGTTGTCGACGCCGCCGGCAAGGTCGTCTGCCCCGGCTTCATCGACATCCAGAGCCACGCCATTCTGCCGCTGATGGTCGACGGGCGCTGCGTCTCCAAGATCACCCAGGGCATCACCACCGAGATCATGGGCGAGGCATGGACGCCGGCCCCGGTCGTCGGGCGCAACACCGATCCGCTGGCCGAGGCGCTCTTCGTGCTCGACATCGGCGACGAGTGGACCCAGCGCATCCACACCTGGAGCCGCTTCCGCGATTGGCTGGAGGCCATGGTCGAACAGGGCGTCTCGCCCAACATCGGCTCCTTCCTGGGCGGCGGCACGTTGCGCACCGTGGCCAAAGGCATGGAGATGGGTCCGCCCAGCGACGACGAACTGGAGACCATGCGCCAGGTCATGGCCGAGGCCATGGAGGACGGCGCCTTCGGCGTCTCCTACGCGCTGATCTACCCGCCCGACGTCTACACGACCACCGACGAACTGGTCGAGGTCTGCAAGGTGGTGGCCGAGTACAACGGCGTCTACATCACCCACATCCGCAACGAAGCCCACCAGCTTCAGGAAGCCATGGACGAGGCCATCGAGATCGGGCGCCGTTCGGGCGCGCCGGTGGAGATCTACCACCTCAAGGCCGCCGGCGCGGAAAACTGGCACAAGATCCCCGGCGTCATCGAGCAGATCAACCGTGCGCGTGCCGAGGGCATCGACATCACCGCCGACATGTATCCCTACGCGGCCTCGGGCACCGGCCTGACCGCGGTGCTGCCGCCCTGGTCCATGGCCGACGGCAAACTCTACGACAACCTGAACGACCCGGCGATGTGCGCCAAGATTCGAGCCGAGATGCTCAACCCGTCGGGCGACTGGGAGGCCATGGCCAGCCGCGATCCATCGACGGTCATGCCCATCGGCTTTGAACAGCCGGAAAACCAGATCTATATCGGCAAACGGCTGACCGAGATCGCGGCCATGCGCGGCCAGGATTGGGTCGAGACGGTCTTCAGTCTGCTGCGTTCGGAGGGGCAGCGCATCAGCACCATCTACTTCAGCATGGACGAGGAGAACGTGCGGCTCCAGCTCAAGCAGCCGTGGATCAAGGTCTCCACCGATGCCGGCGGCTTCGATCCGGCATGGGCCGAGCCGTTGGGGCCGACCCACCCACGCGCCTATGGCACTTTCCCACGCGTATTGGGCAAGTATGTGCGCGAGGAAGGCATTCTCTCGCTTGGAAGATGCCGTGCGCAAGATGACCTGGGCTGTGGCCTCGCGTCTCGGACTGAAAGATCGGGGCATCCTGCGTGAAGGCGCCTACGCCGATGTGGTGATCTTTGACCCGGAGACGATCATCGACCGCGCCACCTTTGAGCAACCGCACCAGCTTTCGACCGGCGTGGCGTATGTTTGGGTCAACGGCATGCAGGTGGTGGCCGACGGTCAGCATACCGGCGCAAAACCGGGGCGTATTGTCGATGGGCCGGGGCGTGTGGTTGTCGATGGCGGGTGATAGCTATCGACAACGAGAACGAGTGCGAGAACAAGTCCAGCGAAGAAAAACAACACCTGCAACCATATAGAAAGAGCGCGCCATCGTCTTGGCACTGGGGGGTGCTGGATACCACGCCCCTTGTTTTCTATGCTGATTTTGCAGGTGTTGTTGGCCTATTATATCATAGATTTTGAGGATATGCGCAGCGTTTATGTCAATAACATGATTTTACGATTTCGTTTCTTACCACGGAGAAGGCAACCACTATGAACCTTTCACCGACGGAATATATTCGCGTATCGCCCGAATTGATGTCGGCCTTCGTCACCGAACTTGGCCTGGCCGCCGGCCTCCCGACAGAGAAGGCCGGCTTACTGGCCGAACTGCTGACGGCCAACGATCTGCGCGGGGTCTTCAGCCACGGCACGGAGCAGATAGCCACCTATGCCCGACTCCTGCGCGAGGGCACGCTTAACAACGACCCACAGGTGCAAGTCGTGCGCGAGTCGCCGGTGAGTGTGCTGGTCGACGGCGATGGCGGGTTGGGCTACTTTCCGGCCTACGCCATGACCGAGCGCGTCATCGAAAAGGCCAAGACCCAGGGCATGGCCGTGGGCTTGACCCGCAACCATGGCCATTTCGGCGCGGCGGGCATCTACGCACGCCTGACCTTGCCCCACGATCTGCTCTGCTTCGTGACCTCGGGGCACCAGCTACTGCTCAAGCCAGGCCAGCCCATCAACACGGCCGCGGGCGGATCGCCCATGTCATTCAGCGCGCCGGGCAATGAAGAGCCGTCGATCCTGGTCGACTTCGGCGCCATGCACGATCTCTACCTCGGCTCGCCGCATCGTGAGGAGATCGCACGGCTGGCCCCGGGCCTGGTCTTCCGCTCCATCGGCATGGGATCGATCTGCCAGGCTTGGGGCGGTTTTCTGGCCGGTGTGCCGCTGGACACGGAACGTGCAGAGCGAAACTTCAGTGGCGCCAATCAAGGCTCGCTGGTGATGGCCTTTCGCATCGATCTCTTCACCGATCCGGCCCAGTTCAAACACGAAGTCGACGAATATGTGCGCGCCGTCGGCCGCTTGGCTCCGCTGGAAGGCTTCAAGGAGAGCTTTGTCGCCGGCGGCGTCGAGGCCGCCAACGAGGTGGCCTTCCGCCGTGAGGGGATTCCCGTAGGCCAACGGCACCGGGAACTGTTGGAGACTGTGGCAGCCGAGTTTGGTGTAATTCCGCCGTGGGGAAATGGGTGAGGGAATGACAAGGCGGACCACGTCAGGATTCCTCGGACGTGAATTCTAGGATCGGCCTGAACTACCCAAACGCCATGATCTCCAACGTGCGGATCAGCGCCATGCGCCAGCGCCCGGCCTCATCGACCGGCAAATAGATGGCGCGGCGGGCCACGCGGGCGGCCTCTTCGGGGATGAAGTTGTCGTCCTCCAGGTGGCCCAGGCCCATGCGCAGCCGACGTTGCATGGCCTTGCGGTTCATGTTCTCCAGCGATTCGCTGCGCACCACCAGTTGATCCAACTCGCGCCCGATGTTCTGCACGCCCGCGCCTTGGGCCAACATCTTGACGCGAATCTGGAAGAGCAGGTTCTCCAACTCTTCGGGGATCGACTTGGTCTCGGCATCGATGCCGAAGCGGTCGATCAGCTCGCGCCGCATTTCGTCGATGGCCTCGTTGCTGGTCAGCCCGGCGATGCGCCGGTACATCTGCAGGCGCAGATCCTCTTCCTCAATGTAGTAGGTCGGGATCTTGGCGTCGATGGGCAGATCCAGCGTGACCGGCGCGGCCAACGGATCGTTGAGGTCGAAGGCCGTGTCGGTCGAGTGGTAGGCTTCGTGGGGCTGTCGGGTTGTAGGGCGATGGGGTGGTGGGGTGGTTGTCGTCCCATCCTCGACCCTCCGCCTCTCGCTCCTCGCCCCCCTCACTCACCGCCTTTTCAAACACATCCTTCTTCCTCTGCGCCTCATTGATGGCCTGGGCCAGCAAGCGCGTGTAGAGGTCGAAGCCGACGCTGTCGATCTGGCCGTGCTGGCGCGCGCCCAGCAGATCGCCTGCGCCGCGGATCTCCAGATCGCGCATGGCGATGCGGAAGCCCGCGCCCAGCTCCTCGCTGCTCTCGATGATGGCCGACAGCCGCCGCCGTGCGTCGAAGCTCAGCGGCATGTTTTTGTCGTAGAGCAGATAGCAGTAGCCCCGACGCGAGCTGCGCCCGACCCGTCCGCGCAGTTGATAGAGCTGGGCCAGGCCCAGCCTGTCCGCGCGGTTGATGATGATGGTGTTGGCGTTGGGAATGTCGAGCCCGTTTTCGATGATGGTGGTGCAGACCAGCACGTCGATCTCGCCGTCGGCAAAGCGCATCATCGTGTTTTCCAGCTCGCGCTCGCCCATCTGACCGTGGCCGACGGCGACCGTGGCTTCCGGCGCCAGACGCTGGATGCGATCCGCCAGCGAGCGGATGCCGCGCACCCGGTTGTGGACGAAGAAGACCTGGCCCTTGATGGCTCAGCTCGCGCTGAATGGCCTGGCGCACAATCACGTCGTCATATTCGGAGAGCACGGTGTGGACCGGCTGGCGCTCCTTGGGCGGCGTGTTGATGGTGCTCATGTCGCGGATGCCGCTCAGGCTCATGTGCAGCGTGCGCGGGATGGGCGTGGCGCTCAGCGTGAGCACATCGACTTCGGTGCGAAGCTGCTTGAGCTGCTCCTTCTGGGCGACGCCGAAGCGCTGCTCCTCGTCGATGACCAACATGCTCAGATCTTTGAATTCCAGCTCGCTGCCCAGCAGGCTGTGGGTGCCGACGACCAGGTCGACGGTCCCGGCTCGCAGCCCTTCGAGAATTTTTCGCTGTTGGGCCTGGGTGCGGAAACGACTGAGCATCTCCACGCGGACGGGGAAGTTGCGCAGCCGTTGGCTGAAGGTGCGGTAGTGTTGCTGGGCCAGGACCGTGGTCGGCACCAGAACGGCCACCTGTTTGCCGTCCATGATCGCCTTGAAGGCGGCGCGCACGGCCACTTCGGTCTTGCCGTAGCCCACGTCGCCGCAGATCAGCCGATCCATGGGCTGGTCCGACTCCATGTCGTTCTTGACGGCGTCGATGGCGGCAAGCTGGTCTTCGGTCTCCTGAAAGGGGAAGTTGGCCTCCAACTCCTCCTGCCACGGTCCGTCCGGGCTGTAGGCGTGGCCGGTGACCAGCTCGCGCTCGGCATAGAGCTTGAGCAGATCGTCGGCGATCTCGGCGACGGCCCGCTTGGCCCGCTCCTTGACCGTCTGCCCAGTCGGCCGTGCCCAGCCGGGTGATGGGCGGCTTGTTGTCGCCCGCGCCGACGTAGCGACTCAGGCGGTCGGCCTGGTGCACGGGCACGTAGAGCCGGTCGCTCTTGGCATAGCTGACCTGCAAGATACTCGCGCTCCAGCCCGCCGATCTCCATTTTGACCAGGCCGTCATATTGGCCGACGCCGTGTTCGATGTGGACCACAAAATCGCCCGGCTTCACATCGGCAAAGAAGATCTCCGGCGCCACCGAACTCTGGGTCTGGCGTCGTCGCCGCGCCTGCGGCTTGCTCCAGCCGAAAAGCTCGGTGTCGGTGTAGAAGTGGAGATTGGAGATCGGGGATGGGCGAGGGGCGAGGGGCGATTGGCCGTCACTGCTTCCCCGCTCCCCGCTCCCTGATCCCCGATCGCCCAATCCCCTAATCACAAAGCCCTCGCCGTAGACGCCTTGGACCAGCGTGACGCTGTGTGGGCGCGGCGTGGTCGTGATGTCGCTCTGGACGTGGGCGATGATGTCACGTTCGTTGAGCAGTTCTTGGATGCGGGCCGCCTGGCGCGTGGTCAGCACGATGCGCTGGGCTTCACTGGTGCAGATTGGCCAGATCGCGGGCGATCTCTTTGGTCTTGCCGCCGTAGCGCGGGCCGGGCGCAAAGCAGCGCGCCAGCTCGGTGTTGGCCTCTGCCGTCTTGCCGTACAGGTCGCCAAAGCCGAGCACGAGCGGTCCTGCGTCCAGCAGTTGTCGGCGCAATTCGTCGGCGTTGAAATAGTTGCGCGCGAAGTTGTGCGGTAGCTCACCGCCCCGTTCCAACTCCTCGCGCAGATTTTCCGCCTGCGCCTCCAGTTCAGAGATCGTGGCCAGAAGCTCGGCGGCGTCATCGACGATCAGCATTGCGCCCTCGCCGTGTACTTACTGTCGCCGACGCTTCCGTTGCTGGCTGTTTCCCTCGCCGGCATAGTCGAGCAGGCTGGCGGGCTTGTCGTAGACGTAGGGCAGATACCACTCGATGCCGTGGAAGCTATGCCCGTCGTTCAGCCGCTCCACTTCAAGGCGCAATTCCTCGCGCACGGCCAGCAGCAGATTGGAATCGAGCAGCGGCGATGTTTCGGATCCGACCAGCGAGGTTTTCCGGCGCGTTCAGCGTCTTGCCCTGGATGCCCAGCCGACTCAGAATGGCAGGCCCATACTTGCTCAACGTCTCGCCGCCGGGACCGATCTCGACACTGTCGACGCTGCGCAGCGTGCGTTGGGTGGCCGGATCAAAGAGGCGCAGGCTGTCAACTTCGTCGCCGAAGAGGTCGATGCGCACGGGGTGGGGCAGATTGGGCGGCCAGATGTCGACGATGCCGCCGCGGCGGGCGAAGCTGCCCGGCTCCTCGACGACTTCGGCCGGGTTGTAGCCGGTCTGCGCCCAGTTGAGGGCCATCTGTTCCAGCCGGACGATGCCGCCGACGCGCACAGGACGCAGGGCCATGCGCAGCTCGCGCGCCGGCAGCGTCTTCTGCATGAGCGCGCGTGCACTGGCCACGACGATCGGGGCGACGCCGGACCGGCTTTGCAGCGCGGCCA
Organism: uncultured Chloroflexia bacterium; assembly: GCA_963698255.1. Taxonomy (GTDB): domain Bacteria; phylum Chloroflexota; class Anaerolineae; order Caldilineales; family Caldilineaceae; genus JAWKOK01. Next base: position 147,630 of record CAVOQD010000024.1, read on the forward strand.
GGGTCGTCAGGCGACGCTGGCGGGTGACGCCGCTCCACGGAATGCGCTCGTAGGGCAGCGCGTCCGGCTCTGCAAAGAGGTAGACCGGCGGACCGCCCTCTTCCGGCGGCGGCAGCCAGCTCTCAAGCTGGGCCACAAGCTGGTTGGCGATCTCGCTGCGCGCGGTCAGCAGAATGAGCGGCCGATCGCTGTGCATGCGCAGTCCCGCCACCACGATACGCGCGCGCAGAGGTCAACAGCGCCTGCGGTTCCTGCGGCGTCTCCGTCAGCAGGTCCCGATAGGCGGGCAGATCGTTGAGCAGGTTGAGTAGACCGGATAGGTGCATGGTAATTGTAATGGTGAACGTCAATTGTGAATTGTTAATGGTCTGGTTGCCTGTTGCTCACTGATGAACCAAGGCGTTGACCATTGAGCATTGATCAATTGACCATTAACCATTAAATCGATTCATTGCCGTATCGATGCCCTCAAACAGCCAGCATTCCAGGGCATCGAGGATGGTCTGGCGCAGCGGACCGAAGTCGATCTCTTCGTCGTCGGTGAAGTTCTTGAGCACGTAGTTGGCCGGATCCATGCGGCCAGGCGGGCGGCCAATGCCGACGCGCACGCGTGCGAAGTCCGGCGTGCCCAGATGCTGGATGATCGACTTGATGCCGTTCTGCCCGCCGGAACCGCCGTTGCTGCGCAGGCGCAATTTCCCCGACTCCAGATCAAGATCATCGTGGACGACGATCAGGTCCTCGGGTTCGACGTCGTAGTAGTGCATCAGCGGTCCGACGGCCTCGCCGCTGAGGTTCATGTAGGTCAGCGGTTTGACCAGCAGCACTTTCTGGCGTTGGACCTGCGGCAGACTGCCGGAGACGATGTCCAGGGCCGAGGCCCGCTTCTGGATCCAGCCGTCGCCGGTGCGTGCCTTCATCTGCATCTTGTTGACCTCGATCTTGTGCCGTTGGGCAAAGAGATCAACGCACTGGAATCCGATGTTGTGGCGATTGTATACGTAGCCCGGTCCCGGATTCCCCAGACCGACGATCAATTTTAGTGTTGACATAATCTTTGTTCTGTGAGCGCGGAAATCGGGCAATTTGGCGACGGATCGCATTGCCCGATTGCAGTCGCGGATTGCAAAAAACGGATCCAAGACTACTGATCTTTGAACCGAGATCGATCCCGACGCGTCTATTCACACGAATCACGTTCGCGTACGTCTTGGCACGTAGAAGATCAGGATGATGAAGAAGATGGAGGCGCTGAGTCGAACACCGCGGAAGAACTGCTCCTCAAGACGATCCAGGGCCAGGGCTTCACCCAACTCGCGGCTCAGACTTCCCGAAACTTCTTCATCGGGCGAAGCGTTGGCCGCCGCGTTCGGTCTGCTGCCGGCTGCACAGGATCGACCACAATGGCCAGCGAATCGCCGCCCTCTGTCGTCGGCGTGGGCGACGGCAACAGCGGAGCGTCCAGTGCAGCCGGCTGAGCCACTGCGCCGACCGCCGGCGTCGGCTGCGGGGCCGGCGTGAAGGTCGCGGTCGGGATCGGCGTGGGCGTAGGCTCGGTGGACTCGTCAGGCGTAGGCGTCGCGGCCGGTCCTTGGTTGATGCTGACATTGGGCGTGAAGAACTCAGCATAGTTGCCGTCCAGCTTGACGACTCGCAGCCGCAACGTGTAGATGCCGGGGGCAAAGGCGGCTGCGTTCAGCGTGCCCAATTGCCCGTTGACCACCGGTGACGTGCCGCCCGTGAAGTAGATGTAGGCATCGTCGCCGCTCGGTTCGAGCTTGTAGTAGAGTTCATATTTCTGGAATGGATCGATCACGGCCGTGCCCATCACCGGCACATCACCGGCAATCGATGAGCCGGACTGCCGGCGACGTGATCCCCGACGTATTCTGGGCGTGGACTGCTCGGACCGGCCATTGCCCCATGGGCAACCAGACAGACCCATGGCAAGCAGTAGGCCGGCCATCCACTTCGCTAGATTCTTTTCCATGCCCATTAGGCTCATTCCGTACTTGGCTGTTCTGCTCGAATGTGTTGAATGACGGCCAACATCTCGGCATCACTGAGATCAGGCCGGCCGCCGCTGGGCGGCATGACCAAGCCGGTGGTGTTGTCCGGATCATCCAGACCACGGCCGGCGCGGATGAAGGCGAGCATCTCTTCGTCGCTGCGCTCAGTCACAAAGGGCGATGGGGCCAGCGTGTTGCCGAGCCACTCAACGCCTTCCAGTGCGCGCCGTGACAGGCCGCACAGGCCTGTTGATAGAGTGTCGCGCCGTCGATGGATGAGGCTGTCTCTTCCGCTGCCGTCGAATCTGTCGGCGAATCTACTGGCGCCGTGTCAGAGACGACGCTGGGCGCATGCGGTTCCGGCTCATCGACCCGATTGCCGGCCGTCAACGACAGGACAAAATAGATACCGACCACCGAAAGAATGATGGCCCCGACAGGTATCCACGGCGTCCGTTCGTCGGTTGTAGTCTGCCTCCTCATCCTCTTCATCGGATCTCTTCGGCTTCGCCTTGCAGCGCAATCAGCGCCATCAACGTGATGATGATGAAGGCTGTCAGCGCCAGGAACGGAATGGTGATGAAGCCGAGCCAGTTGATCCAGATCGCCGTACAGGGAACGCCGACTTTGCAGATGGTGGTTCCAAAGATGTCGGTCTTCTGCAACAGATAGTGATAGGTCGAGAAGCCGATGCCCAGCAGCGAGAAGGGCAGGATATAGAACGGCAATCCCCGATCCCGGCGCAGCAGGCCGATGGCAATGATGCCGGCCAACGGGTACATCAGAATGCGCTGATACCAGCAGAGCGTGCATGGGATGTAGCCGGCAACCTCGCTGAAATAGAGGCTGCCCATCATGGCGACCCATGCGGCCAGCAGCGCAATGTAGAGACCGGATCGTTCGAGCCAGTTGGAGACTGATGCCATCGTCGGTTAGCTGCCCGACTTCGGCGAGCAATCGATCGATTTCGGCCTTGATTGCATCGTAGTTGAACGGCTCAGCCGGCTGTCCGTTGATCAGGATCGACGGGCGTGCTGTTCAGACCCAGGCTGATGGCTTCGTTGACCGATGCATCGACGGCTGTTCGGTATTTCTGGCTGGTCATGCACTGGCGGAACTCTTCTTCATCCAGGTCCAGATCGCCGGCGTAATCGATCAGACGCTCCAACTGGAAACCGGCCTGGCCGCGGCTGGCCGCTTCTGCAAAGAGGCGGTCGTGGTAGGGCCAGAACGCGCCCTGATCGGCTGCGCATTCGCTGGCCTGCGCGCCCATCTGCGCGCCGGGAGCGTGCATCTGCAGCGGGAACTGCTTGAATTCAAGCAGCACATCGCCCGTTTCGACATAGTCGGCGATCAATTGCGGTTCGATCGTCCGCTGCCAGTCGCCACATGCCGGGCAGAGGAAATCTTCCCAGGCTTGGACGGTGACGACTGCCTGCGGGTTGCCCATGCGTGTTCGGTCAATCCATTCGGTCTCCACCGGTGGCGGCTCGATGGTCGCTGATGTGCCTCGTTCGTTCAGAAAGACGGCCAGTATGATGAGAAGGACAAATAGCACGCCGGCGCCGATGATCCAGGGGGTCAGGGAACGCTTGCTGCTGCCGGTGTTTTCTTTTTTGGTTTGGCGTATTTAGCCATGTCACAGCACCTCTACAGAGATTCAATACCAGAAAGTCGCTCGTTCGTGAAGACCGGAAGGGAGCCGGCAAAGAGCAGCCGAGCGCATTGCATGGGCTCGGCCGTTGGTTCCACTGCTATCGCTACTTCGACCACTACTTTTTTCGCTACTTTTCTCTCAGTGGCCTAGCAGGTTGTCGGCAAGGACGACGATAGACCGCGGATTAGGCGGATTTGGCCGATAAATGCCGATAAATATCAGGCCGTTTCCGCCTAATCCGCCGCATCCGCGGTCTATTTCTTGGCCTCTCCGACAGGCTCCTAGTATACGCATATTGGGCCTGCGCGGCAAGAAGTCGAACTCAATATTCCCAGAAGCTGGCATCGAAGACGCGCTCGAGAATCCGCTCATTTTCCTCCGGCGTCGTCCACTGCGGCTGCCCGTAGTCATACAACATGGTTGTCAGCAATTGGGTGCTGATGTGGCGATTGTCGTAGATCGTATGTTTGACGATGATGCCCTCGCGTGTCTCTTCCTCCCACATCTGATCGAAGAAGAGGTTGCCCAGGCCATAGAGAATAAGATGTCCATCGGTAAACTCGATGGCCTGCGGCACATGGCTCTGCACGCCGGTGACGATGTCAGATCCGGTGCGCACCAGCGCGTTGAAGTCGTCTCGCTGTTGCGCCAGCGGCGCAACATCGTAGCGCTCCTGGTATTGAAGTTCGGTCAGCACCACATTCGCCAGCCCCTCTTCCTTGATCTCGCGAATCAAGGCTGACATGATGTTCAGGTCAAAGGGCGCACTGCCGGGGTAGAACTCGGTCGCCCAGGCAAAACGCGGGCCAAAGCTGTTGGCTCCCAGAAAGGCCAGCTTGTTGCCGTTGTGTTCCAGAAACAATGGCTCCATGGCCGACTCTCGATCTTCGCCGCCGCCGTAGATCGGCAATCCCGTCTCCTCGTAGAACTCCAGTGAGTCGATGGCATCATCGTAGCCGTAGTCGTTCTGATGGTTACCGGTCAGGCCGATGATGTCAACGCCGGTCGCTTCCAGCGCCGCCATATATTCCAGCGGGCTACAGAAGGTGAGATTGTTGGGATCGGTATTGGTCACGCAATCTTCCACAAAGGGCACTTCATTGCTGATGTGGGTGATGTCTGCGCTGGCCAAGGCCGGCCCCACAACTTCGGCGGCCCATTCCGGCCCATATTCATCCATCTTTTCCGCCGTGCCGCGCACCATGGCCGTGACGCCGGTCATGGCGATGACGGTCAGCTTCTCGTCCAGACGATTGCCCTCGCGGCAATCTGCGCCAGGAACTCGCCGGCCCGGGCCGACTGTTGCGGCGTCTCTGCGTCGTCATGCGCATAGTACGTGGCCACCAACGGATAGTCGTCCACGTCGAAATTGTTGGCATTTTCGACGGGGTTCTGTCCATCAATCGGGAGAACCACCAGGCTGGGCGTCAATTGCTCGAAGGGCAAAATCGTGATCGTCGGGGAGACGTTCCAGGCCGCCCGGACCGCATCCTCTGCCGTCGCTACGCCGATGACATCTTGGCCGGCTCGCCCAAGAGTTGGGTCAATGCCGGAAGCGTGTCGGTCAGCACCACGATGGATTCGATCCGGCTGCGGCGGCCCGTCCAGGCATTCTTCAGTTCCGCCAAGCCGATCCCAGGGTCGATGGTGTCAAAGCGTGTGGCCGGTGCATAGAGTTGATCGTAGACTGGACGACCGCCCACTTCGTCCATGTTGATACGGACCGTGACCGTTTCGCCGGTAACCGCGTTGATGTCGGTAATGGTCGATGTGTTGGAGAGGACCAGGCTGCGAACCAGCGGTCCCAGTGAGACGCGTGCCGCCGGAGACAGATCGATCAGCAGCGGCAGTTCCGGCGTTCGATCCGTGTCGACACTTGCTCCCCGAGGCGCGTCGGCGTCTGTGCCGGTCTCGTTCACAGCCTCGCTTGATGCGGCTGAGCCGTTGTCTGCATCGGCGCCAGACTGCTCACCCGTGTTCGCGACCGTCGTTCCCGAGACCGTTGCCTCCGCCGGGTTGACGGCTGCCGGGTTCTCTCGCTGCGATGCACTTGGTTCGCCGGCGATGGCCCACACAGCCATCCCCAATCCGGCGGCGATCATGGCAATACCGATAAAGATTGCAAGCGGGCGAGAGGATCGAAGTGTGTCCATGTGGGCGTACCCTTGAGGCGTGACAGAACGATTTTTGACAATCGCAGAAAGTATAGCGCACTGCTGTTCGGTCGGCAATTTCATATGAATGAGCCTGCTTGCTCAACGACGGAATCAGTTTTAGCAGAGTCGGCAGAGTGTGCGATACTAGTTCTATCAATGGTTTACGCTCAGATCGGTTGGCAGATTGATGGGCTTATCGGAACTTGCTACGCTTCGAGAAATGATCCGTCAGGCCATGCGCCTGAACCCGGCAGTCTACGAGGCCGTACAGCTTTCACCGCAGGGTATCTATATTGCGCTGACGGTGGTGGCCTTGGCCAGTATTTCCGGCGCCTCCGGTCAGAGCGTGGTACTGCTTGTCAACCGCGTGCGCCCACGGCGTTTTGTGTTGGCGCTGGGCATTTCAACGGCCAGCCAGATGGTCGGCTTTCTGCTCTGGTCGATCACGGTCTGGCTGGTGAGCACACACATGTTCGGAGCCACGCAGGAATTTGTGGCTGTGGCCGCGGCCGTGGGCCTTGCCTACGCTCCCCAATTGCTTGCCTTCTTCGAACTTGTCCCCTTTCTGGGCAACGGCTTCGCTGTGCTGCTTTCGCTTTGGAGTATGTTGGCCATTGTCATTGCTATACGTGTTGGCACCGGGATTGAGCCGTGGCAGGCCATCGTGACCAGCGGTCTGGGCTGGCTGCTCATTCTCCTCTTCCGACGCAGCATCGGACGCCCCATCTATGCGTTCGGCCATTGGGTGGAACGCAGGGTCGCAGGCAATCCGCTCACATTCAGCATGAAAGACATTCCCCAATTGCGCCATGCCACCGACATTTTTCAGAATCTGGACCAATGGCGTGAGCGTGTGAGTCAGAATGGGCTGGTCGAGATTCGCCAACGGCTGGAGGAACGACTTGAGGACATGGGCAAGGTTCTCGATCGATCCGGCGTCCGGCCCGGCAAAGATGCCAAGCCGGCCGAACTCGATGGTACAGAATCTGAAACCCAGACGGACCAAGTTGAAGACGAACACACGGCCGGGGGAGAGACGTAGCATGGGTTCGATCGTGGGCTCGGTTGGGGCCGTAGTCGGCATCGTCATGTTGGGGCTTTTCATCTGGGCGGCCTTTTCGCCGTTTGAAACCCTCGGCTGGTGGGCCGGCTGGTTCGGCGACAAGATCTATGACGACGGCGTCCCGACCGATGGCTTCGTCCGCAAGGTGCCGCCGAGTGCTCGTGCTTACATCATCTTCTTGTCCGGCATCGGCCGGGTCAGCGGCCAGACGTTGAGCTATCGTGAACAGGACTTTCTGCGCCATCTTGCCGTCGCCATGCCCGACGCCGTGATCATCGACGACATCTTCCCCTATTCAGTCAACAACATGGCGTTGACCGGCCAGCCCTTCTTTGGCCGGCTGTGGCGCTGGGCACTGCGCCGCAAACTCGACGGTCCGGCCTTGGCCGGCATGCTCATCAACGTTCGCAACACCTTCCAATGCCTGATCTCCCTTGACCACCGCTATGGCCCCATCTACAACCAGGCCACCGGCGAAGTGATCCTGCACGGTCTGATGCGCTATGACTACCCGACCGACGAGCGATACGCCTATCTTCATCATCGGCTACAGCGGGGCCGGCCAGATGGCCGTCGGCGCTACGACCTATCTGCGCGAGTGGGTGCGCGGCCCCATCTACGTCATCTCCTTGGGCGGGCTCTTCGGCAGCGATCCGGGACTTCTGGCCGCCAATCATGTCTATCAGTTGAGCGGCAGCACGGACAAAGTGCTGCTGATGAACTTCCTGGCGCCCGGACGTTGGCCGATCTTCGCCACCTCGGAGTTCAACCGTGCCAAACGTCAGGGGCGCATCACCAACATCGATATGGGGCCGATGACCCACACCGGCAAGACCGGCTATCTGGATGCCAAGACCCATCTGGACGACGGCACATCCTTTGTCGATCACACGGTTGATGTCGTTTCCGAGATCGTTTCACAGGTTCTGAACAAGCCCGGATCAGAGCCGCAAATCTGCGAGAACCACGAAGATGTAGCATCGTCGTGCAAACGGCGGATCGATCCGGATAATTGACGTGGATTGAGGCTGAGCGGCAGCCGATCGGATCGTATCGCTGCTCACTTGACCGCTGGGAAGGCCGTCGCTATACTCTGATTAACATTTGAATAGAGTACCTTCGGGGCAGGGTGAGGAGTAACTTCCAATTCCCGACCGGCGGTGATCCGGTTGATTTTGGGGCGATCTTTTGCCTGTAGACCGGTAAGCCCGCGAGCGAAGCGGAGACTGTCGCAACGATGCGATGATCGGCTTTGCAGGAGAACGGTGAGCGCAAGCGATTCCGACGCCGACGGTAGAGTCCGGATAGGAGAAGGACCAGAGTGCATCGACCTAGCAGCCAATTGCCGGGCGGTTCTCCTTTGGTTACAAAATGCACACTCCGTGCGCCCGAAGTTTTCCGGTATCACCGGAGAACTTCGGTTTTTTGTGGCCAAATTGAGGACGTCGGATTGAAGACATCGGACGGAACCGGCTGCGGTTAGCGGTGTGGCGTTGCGATGCATTTGGCCGCCTTGAGTCGAACCGGACGAATGACGGTTTTTGTCATATCGCCGCCGGATCCAACCCGACAATCCTATCGCTTGACTGTCCCGAAACCGGATGAACGGTTTCGGTTTTTTTGTGTCGAAATCGCGTTGTCGGGGTATCACAGTCGAGGTATCACAGTCGAGGTATCAACGCATGGGGTACGATGCAGGCAGGTCAACAGAGGTGAATCCAGCCAGAGCGATGAGTGTCACCTTGTCGTCAGAGAACGACATGCGCGGCAGGCTGCAGACAGTGGATCGTCGACCACATCGAACATCTGTTGGTGCCAGTGGTGCTTGGCCGCCGGAATCTTGCTCTGGGATCTTCTGGTGCGCTGGCAGGAGTATCCGGCCTTCATTCTGCCGAGACCGGGTGTGGTCTGGCCAAATTTCAGATCGTTCTGGCCGATGGTACGCTCTGGCGCCACACGTCAATCACCCTGGTCGAGATCGGGCTGGGGCTTGCTGTTGGGGCTGAGTACTGCGCTTGGTGCTTCGGCTATATTCTGGGCAAGAATCGCATGGTCGATCGGCTGCTGGCCCCCTACATCGTCGCCAGCCAGAGCATTCCGATTGTGGCTCTGGCTCCGCTGTTGGTCATCTGGTTCGGCAGCGGCTGACCAGCAAGGTGCTGGTCTGTGCGCTGATCGCCTTCTTCCCGACGCTGATCAGCACCATCGTCGGCATTCGCAACGTGGATCCCGATCTGCATGATCTGATGCGCAGCCTGCGCGCCTCCCACATGCAGATCTTCCGTCTGTTGGAACTGCCTGCCGCCACTGCCGGTGATCTTCGGCGGCCTCAAGCTGAGCGTGATCTTGGCCGTGGTCGGCGCCGTGGTGGGCGAGTTTGTCGGCGCGGATGTGGGGCTCGGCTTCCTGATCAATCTTGCGCGCGGCGTGCTCGACACACCGCTTATGTTCGTGGCGATCTTCAGCCTGATCGTCATCGCTCAGGTCCTGTACATCTCCGTGTCGCTGCTGGAGAACTACTGTCTGCGCTGGCAGCGATGAGTGAGTTGCACCACTTTATGAATTTCAATAGTTCACGAATTCAAGCAATACAGGATTCTTCGCTGGTCATTTGCCAGAGTGAAGTTGTTATGCCGACGCACTCAGAATGACAAGTCGTGAAGTACTGAAATTGGCAATTGAATCAGGTCATACTGTCAAACCCGACAGCCATCAACCTAGAAAGCACAACTACCAATGTCAAAGCGCTCCACCATTCGACTTCCCTTTCTTCTCCTGATCCCTATCCTGCTTGCCGTCCTTCTGATTACCGGCTGCGCTTCGAGCGTGCCCGAACTGGCGGGCGTCCTGCCGGCTACGTCAGAGGCCGCCGTCAAGTCCGAGGCCGATCCCCAGGTCGGCGACGACCTGACGCCGGTCGAGCCTCGGCGTCGGCTTCATTCCCAGCGTCCAGTTTGCGCCTTTCTACGTGGGGATCGAGCAGGGCTTTTATGCCGATGAAGGCTCGATCTGAGCTTGGACTACGGATTCGAAAATGACTATCTCAAACTGGTCGGCGTGAATGAGAGCCAGTTCATGATCGGCAGCGGCGATCAGGTGGTGCTCGGGCCGTGCCCAGGGGCTGCCGGTGCGCTATGTGATGAACTGGTACACTCGCTATCCGGTGGTGATCTTTTCCAAGCAGGGTGCCGGCATCACCCAGCCGGCCGATCTGGCCGGCAAGACGGTGGGAATTCCCGGCCCGTTCGGAGCCAGCTATGTCGCCTACCGCGGCATTCTGGAGGCCGGCGGACTGAGCGAGGCGGATGTCAAGCTGGAGAGCATCGGCTTTACCCAGGCCGCCGCCATCAGCCAGGGCGCGGTCGATGCCGCGGTCGACTATGGCGTCAACGGGCCGATTGTGCTCGGACTGGAGGGTGTGCCGACCGAGCAAGATCGAGCTGGACGACTATATGCACATCCCGGCCAACGGCCTCGTGACCAACGAAACGACGATTGCCGACGACCCCGAGTCTGGTGGCAGCGGATGGTGCGGGCCACGACCAAGGCCATCGACTACACGTTGGCAGAATCCGGACGAGGCGTTCGAGATTTCGCTGGGCTTCGTGCCCGAGGCCGGTGGAGAGAATGAGGCGGCCAATCGAGCCGTCTTCGATGCCTCGCTGGCACTACTGGACGCCCCAGGCCGGCAGCGCTCTGGGCGAAACGGCACTGGCCGACTGGGAAGCCGTCGCCGAGTTCATGCAACGCATCGGCCTGGTCGACACGCTTGTCGAGGCCGAGGAACTTTTTACCAACGAATTCCTCGTCCAATGAGGCGACTGAGAGGTTGTGACAGAACTCACTCCACGCCTGCCAATCGATCGGAAACTGCACGCCGGATCCATCCTCATCGTCGACAACGTCAGCAAGACGTTCACCGATACCGATCAGCCGCTGGTGGCGTTGCAGTCGATCAACTTCAGCATCGACGCAGGCGAGTTTGTCTGCCTGCTGGGGCCCAGCGGCTCGGGCAAGAGCACGCTGCTGCGCATCATCGGCGGACTGACTCCCGCCGATGACGGCGTCGTCTGGTTCGACGGCGAGCGCTTGACCGCTCCCCACACGGACATCGGTTTCGTCTTTCAATCGACCAATCTCATGCCGTGGCGCACGGTGGTCGAGAATGTGCTGCTGCCGGTCGAGGTCCAGGAGGGCACGGTGACCGACGAGGATCGGCGCCAGGCCTGCGAACTGCTGGCCTTGGTCGAGCTTGGAGGGCTTCGAGGATGCCTATCCCAAACAGCTTTCCGGCGGGATGAACCAGCGTGTGGTGCTGGCCAGAACGCTCATGCACAACCCCGGCTGCTGCTCATGGACGAGCCCTTCGGCGCGTTGGACGCCCTGACCCGCGAGCGGCTCAACCTGGAACTGCTGCGCATCCAGCGCCTCCAGACCAAGACCGTGCTTCATGGTCACCCACAGCATCGCCGAGGCCGTCTTTCTGGCCGACCGGGTCATCATCCTGAGCGAACGACCGGCCCGCGTCATCGCCCAGGTGCCCATCGACCTGCCCCGCCCGCGTCGCATCGACGTGACCGGCAGCGAGCATTTTGGTCGCCTGAGCATGGAAGTGCGCAAGCATGTCGGCCAGTTGAGCGAGGAAGAGGCGTCGACCGTCGTAGAGTCGTGTGAAAACTGCATGGATCGCGGATTGGGCGGATTAGGCTGATCCTCGCGGATCTATTCTGAAACAGATCCGTGGTGAACCGCCGCATCCGCCCGAATCCGCGGTCTATCTCTCCGTCGCTGAACAGTCACGCCACTGCGTCAATCCTAGCGCACAATCATCGGCAGATAGATCTTCACGCCGTCAACCTCAGGCTCCTTGACCTTGACGACGATGGTCGCCTGGCTGGACGGATTCTCGCTGTTGACATAGCTGAACGATCCCTTCCTCGCCGAAGGTCTGCCGGTAGGCCTCGCCTGTCGAGAGCAGACCGCTGTTCCAGACCTTGGCTGTCGCGCTGCCGGCGACGGCCGGGATGGCCGTCTCGACCTGGGCGATGCCCAGATCGGTGTTGAGCCAGGAGACCGTCGTGTCCGGCTCGATCTTCAAGATAGGGCGGATCGAAGCCGTCCTCGTGATGCGGACCTGCGCCGCATCCGGCCGCCGGCTGGATCCGGCGTCAGCGCAATGCTGCGGCTGGGGAAGATGCCCTGCAGGCGCAGCGGGCCGGCCCGGAAGGGCTGGAAGCCGTCGATCTGCGCGGTCAGACCGTAGGCGCCGGGCGGCGTGATGAAGCTGAACTGGCCCTCGTCATCGGTCTTGACCGGGTTGGCCTGGCCGAAGGCCTGGGCTTCCCACGGCGTCAGTTGCGCGCCGGTTCGTTTCGGCCTTGCGCTGCCAGAGCGAAACGGCCACATCCTTCAGCCCGTCGCCGGTCTCGGCGTTGACCACCTTGGCCGGCTCAACCGGAATCAGGAAGCCCGCGTAGGTCGCCTCGTTCTCGCCGCAGGTGACCTGTCAGGCTGACGATCGACCTCGTCGCCGATCTCCGGTGTCGTGAACGAGACCGTGTAACGTCCATCGCCGTCGTCGTCTGTGAAGTCGATGCTCGAACCATCGATCCAGAGGAGCGAAGCGCTTGCCGTGTCGTCGCAGAGCAGATCCACGCCAAGTTCATGGGTGCTGCCCGGCCAGACCGGGATCTTCCAGCCGTTGGGGTCTGCGCGTCCGGCGTCGTCCAGGAAGTGCCAGGGGCCGCATGAATCGTCGCCTTCTGCGATGGCTGCTGCCTGCAGCGCTGCGTCGCCATATTTGCGCATGCCGAAGCTGGTCGGATCCCAGATGCAAGGACGAGTCGACGGTTAGGATGGTCGGCGGCATGCCAATGTTGAAGTTGACGCCGTCTGTGTCGGCCGCGCCGACAGTTTCGTCCATGATCTCGACCTCATGGATGCCGTCGACCAGACGGATCTCTGTCTTCCAGAAGCCGTCTCGTCCGTTGTCACCGTGACATCACCCGATTCGAAGCCATCCGAGACGAGGGTCATCGTCGAGTTCGGCTCGCCGAAGCCTTTGAAGGCGTACGTGCAGGTGAGGCAGCCGCTCCAGCCCAAGGGTGCCGGCCGGCGGGCTGGTGATGATCGGCTCGCGGGTGCAGATAGCGGGCCGTGCTGCTGACCTGGTTGTTGGTCCCGTTCACATCGCCTGTGCTGACGACTCGCGTCGTGAACCGAATGTCGGCGCTCTGAGGATTGCTATCGGCCCAACCGAGCAAGATTGAGCCTCCTTCGCCGGGCCGCACATCACCGAGGTTGATCTCCAGGCGACAGTCCGATCCATTACAGACCTCATCGATGGGCAGTTGTTCGTTTGCGAGTGTCAACGGCCAAGTCGATCTGTGAAACATCGCCGGCGGCAACCGTACAGGTCAAACATCCGACCCAACTGGTCCCGATGATTGGCGGCATGCCGCCATAGGGATCCATCTCGATGACCAACTTGGAGCCGAGAGCGATTCGGTCGCCGCGGTTGCGCAGATCTGGTCTTGAGGAAAGCCTTGCCCCTGAGCGATTCTGTGCCCGCAGCCAACACGCCTTCGGCGACTCCAGTCGGTCTGGATGCTTGATTCGGCCACGATGCTCATGTCAACGCCGAATCCGCCGGAAGCGGCCGCTGCCGCAGGCGGCACGTGGAGGTAGTCTTCGGTCTCGCCCCAGCGCAGCCCATTGGCCGGACCGCGACCGTCGCCGTATTCCTGGAGCGGCTGACCGGGATTCTGGAACTGGCCGGTCTTGACCGACGGCTGGTCGCTGATGGTGGCGCGCAGCCACATGGTCTCGTTCTGGCCGCCCAGGGGAACAGGAATGTTGCCGGTGGGCGCAAAGACGGTGAATGTGCCCGGCGCCGACGGGTTGATGGGCTGGTCGATGACGATATGCTCGACAGCGGTCAGACCGTCGCAGTCCAGATCATCTTCCCAGTCGCCGTCATGGTTGCCGTCCAGCCAGATGTTGAGATAGGCGTGGCTGTCGTTCTTGGCGAAGGTGTCGATGGCGACCTGGTTCACCGTGACTTCGACGGGGATGGTCGTCGGGAAGCAGTGCTGGAATGAGAGCGCGTTGGGATCGATGCCGTCGTCGCTGGACATCGAGATCCGGGTTGTTGTTGGGCGGATCGATGTTCTTGAGCAGACCCACATCGACGATCAACTCTGCGCTGACCAGCGCGCCCAGGTGCAACGGGCGTCCGTTGCGGTGCTTGGGGCCGGGCGGGTTGCCGGTGGCCGCGTCGAAGACGGTGGGGAAGCGGGCGTCGACGGCGGGATAGGCGTCCATGGAGACGCGCGAAATGGTTGGTGCTGTCGGGCGCGTCGCCGAAGTCGCTGAGCAGGATGATCAGGCGGACGGCCAGCGTCCACTTGGGCTGCAAGTCCAGCAGATTTTGGATGAAGGCCAGCTTGGGCGTGGCGTCAGCGCCCGGGGCCGGTCGCCGTCAAAAATGCCGCTGCCGGGCCGGCCAGAACACAGTCCGGCGAACCGATGACCGTGCCGCGCACGCGGGCTTCGCTGGTCTGGCCCGGCTCGGTCTTGACCAGGAAGGCGCTGATGGCGTTCTCGCCATGCTCTTCACCGAGGGCGCTCAGCGGCACCGTCGAGCCACGCCCCTGGCTGACCCAGGCCCGTTTCACGTCCAACTTGCAGGCACGCTCCTCGGCATTCAACGAGGCCGCCTCGGCGTTCTCCATGGCCAGCGTATCGACCAGCAGACTGTAGATCGGCTTGTCGCTGTTGTTGGTCAGGCGCAGGACGATGCCGACCTGCTGGCGGGAATGCACTTCCGCCTCGGATCTCAGAATCAGGTCGTCGCCGTCCTGATATTCGATCACCTTGCTGAAGTCGACCTGGGCGTGGTTGACCGGCTCAGGGAACTGGACGGAGACTGAACTCTCGGCGTTGGCCGGACCGGCTTGGCCGGCCAACGTCAACGTCGCTGCCTCACCGGGTTCTGCGAGCAGCGAACTCTTGACGCGCACGCCGATGGTGAGCACGCCGTCGACGTTCATGTCGCCCTTCCACTGGATCGTGTCCCCGTTGCGGCGCACTTTGTCGGTTCGAGTGTTGCTGGTCTCGTCCTGAATGACCTTGGCCTCGATCTTGTCGGCCGGTCCGCTCAGGGTCAGGCTCAGGACCAAATCCTTGGCCGGGTCGCCGCTGGTGTTGGTGAGGACGACCTTGAAGTTGGCGGTCTCGCCGGCCTCGATGGTCATTGGGTTGGCGTCGATGGTCAGCGTCGCCGGCGGATCGGCGGCCGACAGCGGCGAACTGCCGAGGGCCAGAAGCGTGAGTGCGGCCACCAGACAGAGGGAGAATCTCCGATGGGCGCGTCGAAACAGAATGTCGTACATGTAGTTCCTCCTTGAAACGATTGTCTTCGCGTTCGTTGAGGCGATGTGCGCCCAAACGAAACACGTTCAAACGATAGGGATGCAGATCGTGCCAGGTGTGTTGTGGGTCGATGTCGCCGGGACGGCGGGAAAATCTGCATCGTGTGTATACCATAGCAGGCGGGGATCGAGCAACTCTGGCAAAAATTGGACGCTTTCGGCTCAAATCGGCTCATAGCGTGAATCGATGGAACGCGGATGACCCAGGAAGAGCGGATATGGCGGCATTTTTTCAGATTTGTGGCCACCCGCCGGATCAGCGTCATCCGCGTTCCATCAGGAATTGACGAATAATTGTTGACGCGCTCTTTCCCCTGTGGTAGGCTGTCTGTCTGGACGCAGATCGTCGTGCTGATCTGCGTCCAGGTTTTTCGTCTGCATCCCGGATCCGGTTGTCGGAAGGGCCCAGTGGGGCCAATGATTTACCACAGATAAACGCAGATAGGCTCAGATGTTCACGGATTACTGTTGAAACGATGCTTCGGTAACTAAGTATATCTGTGCCCTATCAGTGGAAATCAGTGTTGATCTGTGACTCTGCTGCAAGAACTGGAATTTACCACAAATAAACGCAGATGGTCTCAGATATTCACAGATATGCTCTGAAAGGGTTCTGTGCTACCAAAGTAAATCTGTGTCTCATCTGTGAAAACCTGTGTTCATCTGTGGCTGATCTTTTGTTTTTGCCGTAGAGTCATCTGTGGCAAATCACTGTTCGCTCGTAGCGAAAACCTACGGCCCGCGCCAACCCGGATCCCTACCGAAGGAAAGAGCGATGACTGATAGTAAAACTCCTGCGCGTACTCGATTTGCGCCCAGCCCGACCGGGTTCTTGCACCTGGGCGGCCTGCGCACGGCTCTGTTTGGCTGGCTCTATGCCCGGCACACGGGCGGCCAATTCATTCTGAGAATCGAAGACACCGATCAGAAGCGCTTCAATCCGGAAAGCCTCGACAATCTCATGACCGGCTTGCGTTGGATGGGGCTTGACTGGGATGAAGGCCCGGATATCGGCGGTCCGTACGGACCCTATGTCCAGAGTGAGCGCAAGGAACTCTACCAGCAGTACGCTCAGCAACTGATCGACGGCGGCTATGCCTATCGCTGCTATGCCACGGCCGAAGAGCTGACGCAAATGCGCGCGGAGCAAGAGGCGCGCGGCGTTTCGCCCGGCTATGATCGCCGTCATCGCTACCTGACTGACGAGGAGCGTGCCGCCTTCGAGGCCGAGGGGCGACCATCCGTGGTGCGTTTTGCCGCGCCGCTGGAGGGCACAACCGTGGTCCACGATCTGCTGCGCGGCGACGTCGAGGTCGAGAGCGCCAGCGTGCTCGACCCGGTGCTGCTCAAGAGCGACGGCATGCCGACCTACCATCTGGCCGTGATCGTGGACGATCATCTGATGAAGATCACCCACATCCTGCGCGGCCAGGAGTGGCTGCCGTCTGCGCCGCTGCACATGATGCTCTACGACGCCTTCGGCTGGACGCCGCCCGTCTTTGTGCACATGTCGGTGATTCTCGATCCCTCCGGCAAGGGCAAGATGAGCAAGCGCAAGAAGGTCGTGGCCGGCAAGGAGTATCTGGCCCTGGTGCATGAGTTCCAGGAGGCCGGCTATCTGCCCGAAGCCCTGTTCAACTTCCTGGTCAACGTCGGCTGGAACTTCGGCGACGAGCGCGAGATCTTCACGCCGGACGAAGTCATCGAGCGCTTCGAGCTGAGCGAGATGACCTCGTCGCCCGCGGCGCTGCCCTATGACAAGCTCGAATGGCTCAACGGCGTCTACATCCGCGACATGGACCCGGAGGAGTTGCAGGAGCGACTCATCCCCTTCCTCAGCGAGGAGTTGGGCATCGACGCGGAGACGCTCTACAGCGATCCGCGTTTGGTCGGCCTGATTCCGCTGATCCAGGAGCGGCTCAAGGTGCTCAAGGGCGCGGGCGAGCAGATCGACTGGGCCTTCAAAAGCGCCGACGAGATCGTCTACGACGATCCCAAGGCGCTCATCGGCAAGAAGCTCGACGCCGCGCAGACGCTGGAGGTTTTCGCCGCCGGCATCGAACTGCTGGAGAGCGTCGAGCCGTTCACGTCCGAGGCGCTGGAAGCGGCCTTCCGCGAGTCGCTGCGTGGCCATGGAGATGAAACCGGGCAGCTTCTTCGCCCCCTTCCGGGTCGCCATCACCGGCAAGACCGTGTCGCCCCCGCTCTTCGAGAGCATGGAAGTGCTGGGCCGTGACGAGACCATCGCCCGCGTGCGCAACGGCGCGGCCGCGTTGCAGGCGTATGCGGTTGAGGCGGCGTAGGACGGAGTAGGGCTGTGGGGCAGTGGGGTTGTGGGGATGGAAAGAGCGACTTCTGTTTCCCCACTTCCCTACAACCCCACAACCCCACATCACCACTTCCCCACAGCCCTACAAATTTGACCGGAAATCACTGATTGTGATACCATTTCGTTGTTGTCAAGACCGATGGGGGATAGTTTAATCGGCAGAACGTCTGATTCTGGATCAGATGGTTGGGGTTCGAGTCCCTGTCCCCCAGCTCGATAAAAAGCGGTGTGGAATTCCACACCGCTTTTTCTATTGGCCCTCGTTGTACCCCAAAGTCCATTTCAACCCAGCCCCCGGCCATTGTATAATATCCCCACATCCACCCGTCCAACCCAGAGTGAATTGCATCATGCCCCTTTCCGGCGACCAATTCAAACGCATCCAGGAAGCCCTGCTCGACGCCTACGATGAGTCCAGCCTGCGCCAAATGGTGCGCACGCGGTTGGACATCACCCTGGATCACGTGGCCGGCGGCGGCAACCTGTCCGAGATCGTCTTCAACCTCATCGGGTGGGCGGAACGCACGGGCAATGTTCGGGCGCTTATCGACGCCGCCACTGTCGACAATCCCGGCAACCCCGCATTGCAGGCGTTGGCCAAGACTGTTCAGGGTCAACCAACCTCACCATCGGCCAAGCAGAGTGGATCGGCCGCCGGCAGCGGCGGCGACACATTCCACGTGCATATCGGCGACAACGCAACCAATGTGGTCGTCGGCAAGGACATCGTCCAGACTGTGGGCGGACGTCAGCACACCGAGAGCAATCGCCGGGACGCCGAACTGGCCTACCTGACCGACCTGATCCGTCGCTACCAGTTCTGGGCCGAGAAGTACACGCCCCTGGCCGGCATCGCCGAAGTGCGTGCGGCCACCATCGACGGTCCACGGCTGGATCTGCCCACCCTCTTCATGCCCACCGGCTTCGAAAGCTGGCGACACGACTCGTCCGCGTGCGCTGCCTTCCAACAGCACCGGCGCTTGGTCGTGCTGGGCGAGCCGGGCTCGGGCAAGACCACCACGCTCTGGCGGCTGGTCTACGATCTGGCCGCAGCGGCCACCGAAGATCCCGACGCGCCATTGCCGCTGCTGGCGCCGCTGGGCGGCTACACGGGCATGCAATCGCCGCTGGACTATGCCGCCGGCTTTTTCGGCGACCTGGGGCCTCAGTTGGCCGACTATCTGAGGCGGGGTCGGGTTGTCCTGCTGCTGGACGCGCTCAATGAGATGCCGCAGCGGGGCTATCGGGAGCGGGTCGGACGCATTCAGTCTCTGCTCGACAGCCATGAGGAGCTTTCGGTCGTCGTGACCTGCCGGGCCTTGGACTACGTGGAAGAACTGGCGTTGGAGAAGCTGGCGATCAAGCCGCTGGACGTGATCCGCCAGCGCGACTATCTCCATCGCTATCTGGGCGAGGCCGACGGCGAACGCCTCTTCTGGCAACTGGCCGGCAATGACGAAATCGCGGCGCTCTGGCAAACCTGGCAGGCTGCTGCCGGCTCTTTCCAGGATTTTTGGACGGCTGAGAAGATGCCGGACGAGGTTTACCAACGAACGAGCGCGGCGCAAGATCGTCTTTGGAAAACGTTGCGTGCCGGTCAACTGCCTCAAATGCTGGAACTGGGCGCCAACCCGTACATGCTGGTCATGTTGGCCCAGGTCTATGCCGGCAAGCGGCTGCTGCCCCAGAACCGGGGCAAGCTCTTCGCCGCCTTTGTGGAGACCCTGCTGGCGCGCGAGGCCAAGCGGCGTCACGACGCCGGCGACGATTGGCCCGGTGCAGAATCCGTCTGTAGCGGGCTGGCGACGCTGGCCTACGCCATGCAGGAAGCAGGCGAGCGCGGCACTGCGGTGGATCGGGGGTGGGCCGTGGCCCAGTTGGCGGAGATCCCTTGTCCGGCCAACGACCTGCTCTACAACGCCGCCGGCGCCACGCTGTTGGACATCAACGACGGCAGTGTGCGCTTTGTCCACCAACTGGTCCAGGAATATTTCGCTGCCCTGGGCTGGCTCGAAAAATTGCCGGGCGACGACCTGTCTCGCTACTGGCCCGATGGCTGGTTGACCCCCAGCGGCTGGGAGGAGACGGCTATCCTGCTGGCCGGCATCCTCGACGACATGACGCCGCTGATGACCGCGTTGATCCCGGTCAACCCGGTGTTGGCGGCCCGCTGCATCGACGAGAGCGGCGGGCCGCGTCCTGCTGACCGGACTGTTCATCTGCTGCGTACGGGGTTGGCAGAACTGGCAACGGGCGTGGTCGCACCGGCGAAACAGCGTGGGGCCGCCGGCGATGCGCTCAATCTCGTGGGTGACCTGCGCCCAGGCGTGGGCGTCAAGCATGGCCTTCCAGACATCGATTGGGTGACCATCGAGCCTGGCCCCTTCGTGATGGGCAGCGACAAGGCCGTGGACAAGGACGCGTGGGACGCTGAGGCCCCCCAGTTCACCTGCGACCTGATCGCTCGTCCCTACCGCATTGCCCGCTATCCGGTGACCGTGGTCCAGTTCAACACATTTGTCGAGGCTGGCGGCTACCGCCAGCCGCGTTTCTGGACAGAGGGTGGGTGGACATGGTTGAGGGACCGCAAAACCGCCGGGCCTGCGACCTTCGGCGAAGTCTATGAGCTGGCCAATCATCCGCAGGTGGGTGTGAGTTGGTACGAGGCTATGGCCTTCTGTGCCTGGCTGAGCGAGCAGGCGGGCTGCCCGATCACATTGCCCAGCGAAGCCCAATGGGAGAGGGCGGCCCGAGGAACCGATGGGCGGTTCTACCCGTGGGGCAACGAATTCGACGCCGAGCGCTGTAATAGCGGTGAAACACGCATCGGAACCACAAGTGCCGTCGGCATCTTTGCCGCAGGAGCAAGCCTCAGCGGATGCCTGGACATGAGCGGCAACGTTTTTGAATGGTGCAGCACCCAATGGCTGAACAGCTATGAAAACTATGGCAATCGGGTGAACGACGATCCGGCAGGCAGCGCCGGTCGCGTGGTTCGGGGCGGGGCGTTCACGACTTCGAGCGGATCGTGCGTTGCGCCTTCCGGCACTTCAGGTACCTCGAGACGACCGGTAGCCTCGATTGGGGTTTCGAGTTGTTGCCCCCGGCCTTTGACCCTCTGATCTCTGTTTTTCTCTGGCCTCTGAAAACTCTGGCGCTCTGCCTCTAGCTGGGGTGCAGGGGGCGCAGCGCTCCTGCCTGGCCGTCAGGCCAGTGCGCGGTGCTTTGCGGGGACGTGCAAGTGCCGGGGACGGGCGAGAACCAGTTCGCTGACCCGAGCGGGTGTCGCCCGTCCCCGGCACTTTTTTGGAGTGAGCCATTTCCAGTGAATCTTCAAAGATCTGTTCAGAGATCAACGGCTGTTGATTCTTGCTTCTCGCTCGCTTATAATGCACTCTGCAACCGGACTGAATTTGGGGGGATCTATGACAGTGAATGTTGAATCATTGCCCGCACAGGGGCGTTTGGAACTGGAGATCAAGGTGACCGCGGACGTCAATGTGTCCGCTTTTTCTGCCCGACAGAAGGTCAATAGCTTTGTCCTGAGCGACATTAGCTACATGATGCACGCCGGTGAGCCTCAACTGGTTATCGGGGATCGTATCTGCTGGCGTGTTCCGGTCATTTTGTCTTCAACCTCACGCGGTGATATGGGTGAGGTTGGAGCCATCAGCGTGGATGTCGAAACCGGGCAGATGAACGTCAGCCCCCAACTCATTCAGGAGATTGGCCACCGTGCCGAAGGTCTTGCTTCCAGTACCGCGGATCAAACAACTGGGTGAAGGCGATTGTTTGGCCGCTTGTGCAAGCATGGTGCTCACTCATCTGGAGTTCCCTGGCGCCTATGATGAACTGCTGCGCGAGTTGAATGTGAGATCCTACGGTGCGCCTGCAAGCAACATCAAGCTGTTGATGAAGTGGAATCTGACCGCATCATACAGCGTTGCCGACATGAGCGGACTGGAGACGTTTCTAGACAACGGCCATCCGGTCATCGTTTTTGTCCGCACTGAAGATCTCCCCTACTGGCAAGTCAATACAGACCATGCCATTGTTGTCGTCGGCTATGATCGCGAAACCATTTACGTCAACGATCCATACTTTGACAATGCGCCTATAGTCGTTAATCGGGGTGATTTTGAAATGGCGTGGCTGGAACGCGACTACTATTATGCTCTCATCGCCAGATGATGCCGCCATTTCCGTCCCAATCCCAAGGAAACCCCCAATGCCGCCGTTTCCCTTCTCTCCCGTCTCGCTCATCTCGATCATCGTCGGCTGCGCGCTCGGGCTGGGTTTGCTCTACTTTGCCTGGGTCTCCCATCAGGAGGAGGAGCCGCGTGCAGCCAGGCGGGCGCTGGCCCTTGCCCTGCTGCTGCCCGCCCCCTATCTGACCGTGAGTTTGATTGCCGAACCTTGGCAGACTGTTGTTGGCGGTCTTCTGCTTGGCTTGACTGCCTTGGCGGCGGTTGTGCTGTTGCTGCCCCTCGGCAATCGTTTCCCGGCGGAGGACGACACGCCCACCCAGCGCATTGACGAGCGCGACATCATGTTCTCGCGTGCCCGCCTAGTCCCGAACTCCGAGCGTTTCGAGGACTACTACGCGTCGAATCCCCAGCGCAAGACGCTGGACGACAACTTTCGCAAACGGCCCGGCCTGCTGGCCCCAGGCTCGCTCTACCACGACCCGGTGACCGCGGCTGCGGCCGATGCCGGCTTCAAGACGGTCGCAGCTTTCCACCTGCTGCTCGATGACGAGACGCTGCCCGCCGCCGCGCAGCCGGTCGATCCGGCCCACATGACCCGCTTTATCGCTCGGTGGCTCGTGGAGGTGGGCGCGGTCTCGGTCGGCGTCACCGAACTGCGCGACTATCACCTCTACAGCACCATCGGCCGCGGCGACCGCTACGGTGAGCCGGTCGAGTTGAGCCACAAATATGCCGTCGCCTTCACGGTCGAGATGAACAAGACCATGCTCGATCGCTCGCCCAAGGGGCCGACGGTCATGGAGTCGGCCCAGGAGTATCTCAACTCGGGGGCGATGGCCGTGCAACTGGCCGAGTTACTGCGCCAACTGGGCTACTCGTCCCGCGCCCACATCGACGGCAGCTATCGCGTCGTCTGCCCGCTGGTGGCCCGCGATGCCGGGCTGGGCGAGATCGGGCGCATGGGCTTGTTGATGACGCCGGAACTGGGTCCCCGCGTGCGCCTGGCCGTGGTCACGACCGACATGCCGCTGATTGCGATGCCCCGCGTTGTCGACGGATCGGTGGCCGATTTCTGCACCCGGTGCCGCAAATGCGCCAATGTCTGTCCCAGCCGCGCCATCTCGTTTGAAGATCGCACGATGGTCGACGGCGTCAAGCGCTGGCAGATCAACTCGGAGTCCTGCTTCACCTATTGGTGCACCATCGGCACCGACTGCGGGCGCTGCATGAGCGTCTGTCCTTACTCGCACCCGGACAATCTGCTGCACAACATGGTGCGTTGGGGCATCCGACAGTCGGCGCTTTTCCGTACGACCGCGCTGAAATTGGACGACTTTTTTTACGGGCGAGAGCCCGCTCCGCTGGATGGGCCGGATTGGATAGCAGATGTGATCGAGGACAGCGTTGATGCTTGAGCGCAACAGCGTCCCTGATTGACACCCCGTAGGTGCGGTTCAAAACCGCACAGTTCCCCAAGAATTTATGAGATTGCCGATGATCGTGCGGTTCAAAATCGTACCTACGGCATTCACGAGCGCCGCCAAACCACAGCCAATTCTAAACCGTAAACGGCCCGTACCGACACAGAGAAGTCACTTCTCTGTGTCGGTACGGGCCGCTGCTGTTTTGCACCGATCCGTCCATGTTTGGCTCAGCTTAACCAAGCCAGGCGGAATGCCATTCCGCCCTACATTATCATCTGTACGTCGAACTCCAGAACGGGAACTTGTTTCTGGGCGGACCCTGCGGATTTTTGCTCGCCTACAACAACTCCTCGTTTTCCAACAACTGATAGAGCGTCGCCAGCGCTCGATGCTGCAGCGATTTGATGGCGCCCTCACTCTTTCCGAGGATTGTCGCGACTTCGCTGATGCTGTAATGCTCCAGGAAACGCAGGCTGATGACCATGGCCTGGTCTTCTGTCAGACGCAGTAGGGCCGAGCGCAGTCGTTCGGACTCAAGTGAGCGTTCGGCTGCCGCTATCGGGCAGGATCGACTGGCCGGCAGGGGCGTGTCGTCGATGCCGACATAGGTCAGCTTCGCACAGTCTCGATAGTGATCGACCAGCAGATTGTGGGCAATGCGGTAGATCCAGCCGGAGAAGGAGGTGTGCCACATGCGCTGGTTGCGGATGGCTTCCAGCATCTTGAGGAAGACGCTGGCCGTCAGATCCTCGGCCAGGGTCGGATCGCCGGTGCGCCGATGCAGGAACGCGTAGATCTTCTGGCTGTAGCGGTTGTAGATCTCGCCAATGGCCTCTTCGTCGTACAGCTTGGCCCGCGCCAGCAGTTCGTCTTCCGTCTGCGTCGCAGCCTCTTGCTCGACCACAACTGGTTTTACGGCAGTCGGTTTGGCAGCGGTCGGTTTGGCTGCCGTCGCAGTAGGCGAAGCCACAGTCTGAAACTGTAGCGGAAATAAGTCGAATGTAGTAAGCAGCCCAGTAGTCATCATCAGTGTTCAGTGCAGTAGATGGTATCGAGTTATCGGCAATGCACGGAAATATGACGATGATAGAGTGGTGGCGGCGTTGGCCGTGCGGCGTGCTGCACTGTTTATCGGGGTTGTGGGGAAGATCCTTCGGGGAACGCAAGAAAAATGCTGCGTGCTGCTTGCTGCGTGAGGGGACTCTCTTCTCAATCCTCACGCAGCAAGCAGCACGCAGCCGTCTACTTACGCAGTACGCATTACCCTACTCATACCGCAGCGCCTCAGCCGGATAGATCCTCGCCGCCTGATACGCGGGCAGGATGGTCGCCAGCAGCGAGAGGCCGTAGGCCAGCAGCACGACCAAAATGAGCTGGGGCCAGGGCGTGGCGAAGGTGCGCCCGTCGGCCAGGACGTCGAAGAACTGCTGGATCATGGCCTGGCCCAGGACGACGCCGGCGGCCACGCCGATGACCATGCCGGTCAGGGCGATGAAGCTGGACTCCAGCAGGAAGGAGAGGGCCACCATGTTGGGCTGGAAGCCGATGGCGCGCAACATGCCGATCTGTTGGCGGCGTTCGACCACGGTGCGGCTGCTGATCACGCCCAGCGCGGCGATGCCGACCAGCAGGCCCAGCGCCATGAAGCCCTGGAACAACTGCAGGATGCCACGGGTCAGCGCCTGGCCCTGGGCAAAGCTCTCGGCCATGATCGAGGCGTTGAGACCGCTGCTCAGGAAGGAGCGCTCGACGGCCTGGGCGACCTCGTGCACTTCCGCGCCGTCGCTCACTTTGATGTACCAGTTGTCCGGTGCGAAAGGCGCGCCGCTGGCGGCCTCGTAGGCCGAGCGGTTGACCAGTATCCCGTCGCCGGCCAGCGTCGTCGCCTCGGCGATGACGCCGATGATCTGGATTTCACGTTCGACTGCGGCCTGTTCATCGCTACTCGGCCCCGACGTGAAGGAATCCGAGTTGAACGACCGCAGCGTCACCGCTGTCTCCGGCAGCAGCGTTTCGCCGGCCGCAGCGCCACTGAACGCGGAAGCGCTGCCAGTGCTCGCGCTCGAATTCCTCGCGTTCCGCCTCGTCTTCCATGCGCGCGGCGTGGCGGCCGCCCGGTCCGCCCCGTTCGCTCTGCCCATCATCCGCGGCCAGCAGCGCCTGCGTGACGACGGCCACGTCGTCGCGGTCTGCAACGCGTTCCACACATCGGCGTCGGTCTCGAAGCCCTCGGCGCGCTGGGAGAAGGTGTAGGTCGCCTGGGCCTGGGCCAGATAGCCGTCGTTGACGCCCACAAGCTGCGACGCCTGCCCAGTCGGTCTCGCCATCGTGCCGGGCATCGACGGCGCTGCTCGCCAGCGCACCGACCGCCGCCACATCGTCGGCCGGGAAGTCCGCGATTGGCCGCGATCTCGGCCTCCAGATCGGTGACCGGGTTGAAGAAGCTGAGCAGCGACGGCGATACCTGAATCTCAAAACCGGCCTGGCGCTCGCTGTCCGGCGCGACCAGCGTCTGGGTGGCGGCGATCACCACCGTCATGATGGCCACGGTGCTGATGACCATGGCGAAGAGCAGCATGGTCGTGCCCGTGCGGAAGCGGGCGCTGAGCGGGTAGGCGATGGCCGTCTTGAGCACCGGCGTCAGCGCGCCGATGCCGCCCAGCAGTCGGCTGATGACCCAGGTGATGGCGTCGGCGTTGAACATGACCACCAGGATCGCGCCCAGGATGATCATGGGGCCGGTCAGCGCAAAGCGGACGAGCACCCACGGGCCGTCCTGCACCAGGTCGCCGGCCGTTTGGCTCTGCTCCAGGAACGGTTCCAGAAAGGACGTCCAGGGCACGGCCCAGATGGCGATCAGGCCCAGGCCGATGATGGAATAGATCAGCCGGTGGATCTGTTCATCGCGCAGCGAGGTGTGCTCCAGCAGCCAGGCGGCCAGGATGCCCGCCCCAACCAGCACCAGCGTTGTCCCGGCCAGCACGACGCTGATGCCCAGGTCCAGGCCGTAGTAGATGACCGCGCCGCCCAGGATCATCAGCAGCGGGCCGGAGACGATGCGTACGAAGCGAGCCAGGTGCGAGCGACGGCCGCCGCGTTCCGGCTCGGGCAGGTCGCGGATGGCGGCCACGATGTTGAGGCGGCTCACGCGCCAGGCCGCCAGGGTCACGATGACGAAGGTGAAGAGCACGCCGATGCAATAGGCGATGACGATCAGCGGCGGCGCGACCCGGAACTGGAAGCTGAAGACGCCGCCATATTCGCTGAACTGGCCGACGACGTTGTTGAAGAGACCGCCGATGAAGCCGACCATGGCATAGGAGACCAGCAGTCCCAGCAGCACGCCCACGGCCGCGGCGATGAAGTCGTAGACCAGGCCCTCGGCCGTGAACATCTGCACGAGATTGGTGCGCTGCACGCCGATGGCGCGCGCCATGCCCATCTCGCTGCGCCGTTCGGCCGCCATCATCACGAAGATCAGGAAGATCAGCAGGATGCCGGCCAGGATGGAGAAGAAGCCGAAGAGCGAGAAGATCGACGTGAAGGCGGTGCCGCCCACGACCGGCCACGGTCACGACCGTGGACTTGTTGAGCGGGTCGATCAGGTCAAACTCGTTGAGCGAGCGGATGCGTCCGCGCGCAGTTCGCTCCTGGTCTCTTCAGGCAGGTCAAGCGCTGCAAGCCACTCGCGCACCTGGTTGTTGCCCAGCGCCAGGCGCAGCCCATCGCTGATGCCCGGCTGATCCAGTTCCGCCGGCAGCGCCGAGACCAGTGCAATGAGTTCGTCCGTGTTGGTGAAATCTTCGAGAAGCGACGCAATGATGGGCGGCGGATTGTCAAACTCTTCGGCCACGGTCTCCGCGACCTTCGGCGCCTCGGCATCGATGATCGCTCGAACTTCGGGCCGGCGCAGGATATCGGCGACCTCTGCCACCTCGGCCTCATCCATGGCCAGCACGCGCAGTTGGCTGCTGACTTCGCCGGTGTGCTCGATGCCCGAGCGCTCGTCGCCCAGATTGGAGACCAGGATGTTGTTGACCTTGCCGCGCATGAAGAGCAACTGCTGCGCCTCGTCCAGGCGCATCATCACGACCGGCGCCAGGGCCGCGGTCGGCCCGGCCTGTTCGACGATGGCTTTGACGCGGAAGGGCAGCGGGATCGGGCCGATGTAGATTTCGAGCACGTCGCCGACGCGGGCGTTGAGCCGCTCCGCGCCCAGGCGGTTGAGGTAGACGTCGCCCTGGCGCAGTTGCAGCCCCACTCTGGCTCAGCGCGCCGTCCAGCTCGCGGCCCAGCGTGTTGAGATTGAGCGCGCCCAGCAGATCGGTCGTCACCGCGGCCATGTCTGCGACGTCGACGCCGAGCACGTTCAGATTGTCGACCGGCAGACTGTCGATCGATAGGGTGCCGGTGGGCACGCCCATGGCCTCCAGATTTTCCGGCGTGATGCCCAGCGCCTCCAGGCTCAGCGTCTCGATGCCGGCGTCGTCCAGCGGCGTGGTGTCGACGCCCAGCGAACGGATCGTTTCCACGTCGATCTCGATGGCGGCCGGGTCGAAGCCGCCCTCGCTGCCCAGCGTCACCGCCGCGCCCACGGCCGCGGTCAGCGCGGCCGCGCCGGAGATGGCCGATTCATCCAGGCCCAGCCGGCTGCCGAAGTCGCCGACCAGGCCGAACAGATTGGCGGTCTGGCCGAAGATGTTGCCAACGCCCGGCTCCAGCACCTCCATTTCCACCGGTTCGCCATCGACCGTGACCAGCCCGAACTGCTCGTCGTAGTCGTTGTCCACGGCAAAGATGAAGCCGAAGGGCTCGCCCTGGCCGCTGCTCACATCGCGGATGATGGTGGGGAAGAGGATCGAGCCGGCCACGCCGTCGATCAGCGGTTCGTCTTCGGCCTGGGCCTTCAACGTGCGGAAGCGTTCCTCGCTGATGCTGGGCAGGCCGCCCTGAACGATGGCGAGCACAGTCGACAGGCCGCCTTCGGTCAGTTGGGTGAACTCGTCCTCCAGCGCGCCGACCGCCTCATCCTCGCCGATGGCCTGGTCGTCCAGGCCGACCAGCAGCGAAAAGATGGGCGGCGCCAGCACCTCGTCGATGGCCCCGTAGGCGTTGATGGCCTGCTGTTGCACCGAGTAGTTGAGCGTGTCGCCGATGGCGAACGAGCTGAGGAAGATGATCGTGCTCAGCGTCAGCCCGACGATGATCAGCGCGGTCTGCGTCGGCCGCCGCGGGATGTTGCGCAGCCCCAGCTTGATCAGCACCGGCTTGCGCACATAGAGCCAGACGAAGTAGAGAACGATCAAGCCGACCAGCCAGGAGGCGAACATGAGTTGGTGAGGTGAACATGGTTGCTCGATGGAATGGTGCTGCGATCGTATGGTAGTGGAGTGCGGACATGGCGTAGCTCTGCAGCCGCATCTGGCTCATCGCCCGCTGCCTCACGCTCACCACCCGCCCATCCACCATCTGCACAATCCGGTCGCACGCACGGCCGATCTCGGCGTCGTGGGTGACGACGATGAAGGTCTGGCCTCGCTCCTGATTGAGCGAGCGCATGAGCTTCAGTACGTCGCCGGCCGCCTGGCTGTCCAGGTTGCCGGTCGGCTCGTCGGCCCAGACGATGGCCGGGTCGATTGACCAGCGAGCGGGCAATCGTCACGCGCTGGCGTTGGCCGCCGGAGAGCGCCGACGGGCGATGATCGACGCGGTCGGCAAGCCCCACCTGATCCAGCGCGTCCAGGGCGCGTTGGCGCGCCTCTTTGGGGCGCACGCCGGAGACCAGCAGGGGCAACTCGACATTTTCAACGGCGGTGATCACCGGCAGCAAGTTGAATGTCTGAAAGATGAAGCCCATGCGCTGGGCTCGGTAGGTGGTGCGGGCGCGATCGCCCATGCCGCTGCAGATTCTGCCCTTCGATCCAGACATCGCCCTGGTCGCACTCGTCCAGCCCGGAGAGGCAGTTGAGCATGGTCGTCTTGCCGCAGCCGGACGGCCCCATCACGGCCACCATCTCGCCTGGTTCGACCGCGAAGTCGATGCCGCGCAGGGCGTGGACCTCGATCTTGCCGTTGCGGAAGGTCTTCTCGATGCCGGTTGCCCGTATGATCGGATCGGTCATGGTTTGGTTTCCTTTGAGGGCTACTGCGTGCTGCGTGAGTTTGGATTTTGTCAATTCTTGCTGAAATGTATCGTTCTACCGCTGCTGGCGAACGGCGCGTATTCATATGGTAAACAAGTACGCAGGAAATAGTTGTGGGTTTCGTCGCAAATACAGATCCTTACGCAATCAACCCCTTCGAATACAATAACCACATCCCAACGAAATAGGTCACAGCGATGATCAGTGAATCGATCTCGATGATCCAAATGCGTTTGTCGAAGCGGGTGACGTTGCCGAAGAGGCCCATGGCCGTCAGCAGCAGGCCGAGAATGGCGGCCAGGAGCATGGTGTCGTCGATGTTGGCCAGGAAGCGGCCTTGCTTGTAGAAGAAATCGGTCAGGCCCAGGGCGAAGATGTTGAACGCATTGCTGCCGAAGAGGTTGCCGATGGCCATGTCGTAGGCGCCGATGCGAACGGCCGCAATCGTGGTGACCATTTCAGGCAATGACGTGACCACGGCCACCAGGGCAGCGCCCACAAAGCCTGTGCTCACGCCCAGGACCGCGGCAATGGCGGCCGAACTGCGGACGAGGTAGGGCGTGACAAAGATGAGCGCTACCGTCGCGACGGCGAAGCCCAACAAGGCGACCCAGAGTTTGGGGATATCGGCAAGAGCGTCCGGACGAGAGATCCGGTTCCACGGCCACGTTGTTGTTGTTCAACAGCCAGACGCCGCCGATGTAGAAGGCGATCAGCAGTAGGCTGTCGATGCCGACCCAGCCGATGCCGACATTGATATCGGCAATGATGAAGAAGATGGCCATGGCGGCCAGCAGCACGGCCAGGCTGCCGCTGATGGCGTGATTGAGCATCACAATTCTCAGAATACGACCACGCAGCACGACCAGATCCAGGACCGCCAGCATGAACATGTTGAACATGCAGCTGCCGAAGATGTTGCCCGCGGCCATGTCGGGCACGTTCTGCTCGATGGAATTGATGGTTGTCAGCAGTTCCGGCAGCGATGTCGCCGCAGCCAGGAGCAATGTGCCGACGAAAAGTCCCCCCAAACGCGTACGTACGGCGATCACATCGCCGTACGCCGCCAATCTTTCTGCTGCAACTACAACCAGACCAGCACTAACCAAAAACTGAACCCAAATCATTCATCCGCCTCTGATATTCTTTCTGCACTTGCCTGGGATACATCAAAACCTTTGCAGGTCATCAACGGCCACGCCGCAAAAAAGCCGGTCTGCGGAAGGTCCAAGTCGCCGAGCACTGCCTCTGCACTGGAAAGACAGGACTGTACCATCGGCTCATCGTCTACGGCAACAAAGAGCGTGTAGTGACCTTCCTCTACTCGCTCCACCACGCGTGGAAAACCAAACGAATAGCGCGCACCCAATGTGGTAGCACGTCGTCGATGCAGACCAGTGCTTTCGACAATGGTGGCGCCGTCCACGCCGACAGCCTGCCAGGCATCGAGTACTTCGTCAACAAGATTCGGATCATCGATCACCAACATGATCATGTACATGTGGTCCTCCCAATTAGATCGAAATCAAAGACAGATAGACCGCGGATTAGGCCGATGAGGCTGATTTTCGCGGATAAAATCTGAATCAATTTCGGTTCATCCGCCTAATTCGCCTCATCCGCGGTCCATTGGCGGCACACCCTGTATAGCTGCGATGAAATTCGCTATGCCGACTCAACGGCCTCAAACCCGGCTACAATATCCAGCAGCTCTGCCGTGATCGAATTCTGACGTTGATGATGGTACTCGGCGTACAACTCGTCCAGCCGATCTTTGATGTTGCGTTCGGCGTTCTGCATAGCAGCCAGCCGGCTGGCCGCCTCGCTGGCCAATGACTCGGCGCTGGCGCGATAGAGCGCCACAAAGAGATATTGCTGGATCAGCCGCGAGAATAACTGTTCCCAATCCATGGTGAAGGTTGGCAATGACCGCGATGACCACGGCTCCGCTTCCAGGCTGCGCAGCCAGTTTAGGTCAATCGGTAACAATTGTACCAGATTCTGTTCATAGAGCGAGCTTCCGACCGGGCGATTGTGTACCAGTACGATCTGGTCGATGCGCTCGACATCGCGCCATCGTTCGATCTGGAGCAGCAGATCCTGGACCAGCGGCGTCACGCCGGCGATGCCGCCGGGCACGTCGAATGTGCGCTCGACCGGCTGCTTGGCCTCGTCCAGCAACAATGTGCAGCGTTCGCCCACGGCCACGACATTTCTTCGACCAACATGGCTTCGACCAGTATGCGCCGCACACCGGAATGTTGCAGATCGTTCATCCTGTCGACAGCGAAGCCGACCGCCCGTTCATTGAACTGGCCGCAGAGACCCTGGTCCGTACCGAAGACGATCGCGCCCAGTGTCCCGTCCAGATCAGGGTGTTCGGTCACTTTCCACTCGTTCTGGGCCGTGAGCACAATGTGCAGACCCAGTTCGACCGTGCGATTGTATTCCGAGAGTGACGCAACGGCATGCTCGTAGTGGCGGATACTGACTGCCGCCAGCGCTTTCATGGTCTTGACCACCGACAACAGGTCCGACGCGCTCTTGATGCGCCGGCGCAGTCCTTCAATCGTCTGCATCGCTCGCCTCGCCTCGCTCCTCATCCAGCTCTGCACTCACATCGGTCGCCGGCTCACCGCCCAATGGTTCCAGCGCCCGGCTCATAACGCCCAGCAGTCGTTCCTGCATGACATCATCCAACGCCTGCCCTTCTTGGATAGTGCGACAGATGTCGGGCGCCTGTTCGACGACTGCAACGCGAATTGCAGTTTCGGCGTCGGCGACCTGGTCCAACGGCAGGTCGTCCAGCAGACCGTGGGTCACGGCCAGTAGAACGGCGACCTGTTCGACAGCCGGGACGGGCTGGTACTGCGGCTGCTTGAGGATCTCGCGCACGCGCTGGCCCCGGTTCAACGTGGCGCGCGTCTGCTCGTCCAGCCGGGTGCTGAAGCGTGAGAAGATCTCCAACTCTTCGAACTGAGCATAGGCCAGGCGCAGCGCACCGGCTACGGCACGATAGGCCGGCAACTGGGCCTTGCCGCCGACCCGCGAGACCGAGCGCCCCACGTCGACGGCGGGCAACATGCCCTTCTGAAAGAGCGTCGGCGACAGGTAGATCTGTCCGTCGGTGATGGAGATCAGGTTGGTGGGGATGTAGGCCGACATGTCCTGGGCCTGGGTTTCGATGATGGGCAGCGCGGTCAGCGAGCCGCCGCCGTACTCGTCGCGCAGATGGGTGGCCCGCTCCAGCAGACGCGAGTGGATGTAGAAGATGTCGCCGGGATAGGCCTCGCGGCCCGGCGGGCGGCGCAGGAGCAACGACAGCTCGCGATAGGCGCGGGCGTGGTGGGTCAGGTCGTCGTAGATGATCAGGACATCCCGGCCGCGCAGCATGAAGTGCTCGGCCATGGAGGTCGCCGCGTAGGGCGCGATGAACTGCAAGCCCGGCGCATCTTCGCCCGAGGCCATCACCACCACCGTGTAGGCCAGTGCGCCGTGCATGCGCAGGTCGGCGATGAAGCGGGCGACCTGCGCGTTGCGCTGGCCGACCACGCAGTAGATGCAGAGCACGTCCTTGTCGGCCTGGTTGATGATGGTGTCCAGGGCGATGGCCGTCTTGCCGATCTGCCGGTCGCCCAGGATCAGCTCGCGCTGGCCGCGGCCGATGGGCAGCAGCGCGTCGATGACCTTGCAGCCGGTCTGTAGCGGCTCGGTGACCGGTGAACGCTCCATGATGGCAGGGGCGCGTTGCTCCACGGCCCGGCGTCCCGCCGTGCGCACAGGGCCGAGATCGTCGACAGGCCGGCCGATGGCATCGACGACGCGGCCGAGCAGCGCCTGGCCCACAGGCACATCGATGACGCGCCCGCTGCGATAGACCGCGCTGCCGGCATGCAACCCCTGGCTGTCGCCCAGCAGGATCACGCCGACCTCGGCTTCATCGAGGTTGAAGACCATGCCCTGCAGGCCGTCGGCGAAGATCACAAGTTCATCGAGCTTGACGCCGGGGATGCCCTTGACGCGTGCGATGCCGTGGCCCACATAGGTGACCTCGCCGAACTCCTGGTGGACCAGGCGCGGCTCATGTTGGTCGAGCAACTGATCGAACTCGACAAAGGCCTCGTCGAGAAATCTATTTAGCTCTTGCTGTACGGTTGGCATACGGTTTTCCGAGTTCAGGTTGAAATTGAGTGCGGATGGAAGGGAAATCTGATCCACGAAGGCCACGAAGGATCACGAAGGGTTGGCACCGCCGGTTGAAACCGGTGGCTGCTATGGAAAACCCGCTTCAGCGGGTTGAGCGATGCCCACCAGTGTGTTTCAACGCACTTCCCTTAGCAGGCGGCGGCTTCAGCCGCTGCCGAATGTGTCAACCCCCTGAGATCCGGGAAATCCACCTAGTTTTTCTTCGTGACCTTCGTGGATCGAAGATTTCACGCCGGCTCCGCGCTCACCATCAGGCTCGCTTCCATCTCCTCTTCGAGGTCATCCAGATAGTCACGCATGGACCACGCGACGCGGCGGTCGCTGACGCGCAGTTCTACGCCGCAGAGCAATTCGGGCGCTACTTCGAACCGCACACCGATCTCTTCGGTGTACTGTGGCGATGGGTGGGCGCCGTTGCCGGCTGCGTCGGTCGCAATCAGCTCGCCCAGGGCCTCGATCAACTGCTGTCGTTGGGCATAGGAGAGATCGAAGGCGCTGCGAATGATCACATCCTGGTCGAAGGCGCCGCCTGACTCGACGAGCGCGTGGCGTTCCGTGGCCGGCAATTGGCTCAGTTGCTCGACGAACCGCTTCACCGCCTGCGCCTCCAGCGGCTTGTCGACGATGTCTTTCAGTACGCGATTTGAGGTGCTGATGACCATGCCGGCCAACCGTTCACGCACTTCGTGTAGAAACACATCGCGTTCGTGTTCGACCTCGTCGTACCAGCGCGACATCATGGTTTCGACTTCGGCACGCGCCTCGTGGATCATGGTCCGACGGCGTTCCTCAGCCTCGGTCTCGACCTCGGCCAAGATCTGGCTTTTGCTGTCGTCCAGTTCGCCGCGCTTGATCCGGTAGCGTTCGATCTCTTCAGAGGCCTGCCGCTTTTCTTCTTCTGCGGCAACAAAGAGGGCGTTGAGCTTTGCTTCTCGCTGATCCATGGCCTTGGTGATGGGCCCGTAGAGAAAGTGGCGCAGCAACAGCACCAGGATCAGGAAGTTGACGATCTGAGCGAAAAAGGTGAACCAGTTGATCTGCATCGTCTACCCTCCGGCCCGTGCCAATACCTGGTTCCAGAATGGGTTGGCGAAGATGATAATCATGGCCACGACGAAGCAGTAGATGGCCGTGGACTCGACCATGGCCAGGCCGACGAAGAGCGTCCGGGTGATGGTGCCTGCCTCATCCGGCTGCTGTGCGATGGAACTGAGCGCCTGTGCCAACGCGCGGCCTTCGCCCAGCGCCGGCCCGATGGAGCCGATGGAAATGGTCAGCCCTGCCGTGACGATCGATGCGACTGCAATAATGCTTATGCCATCCATACCGTTCTCCTACTCTCTGGGTTAGATGAATCCAAGGAAAGATTGATCCACGAAGATTGATCCACGAAGGAGCACGAAGAGACACGAAGGTAGAGCCACCCTATGTGGGGCTTCGTGTTCCTTCGTGGATCAGTCTTTTTCCGCATTAGCCCTAGACCGCATCTTTGTTCTTCCGGGACACGCTGATGGCCGAGGCGATGTAGACCGTGGCCAACACTGCGAAAATATAGGCCTGAATGACGCCGACGAGCATGCCCATCAACTGCATGATGATGGGAAAGAAGAGCGGCACGATGGCTATCAGAATGGCGACGATCATCTGGCCGCTCATGACATTGCCGAAGAGACGAACCGCCATGGCCAACGTGCGCGACAGTTCGCCGATGATGTTGAAGGGCAGCATGAAGGGCGACGGCTGCAAATATTGGCGCAGATAGTTGCCCAGGCCCGACTTGGAGATGCCGAAGATGGGCACGGCCACGAAGACGCAGGCCGCCAGCGCCGCCGTGGTCGAGAGCGAGCCGGTCGGCGACCAGTAGCCCGGCACCACGCCCAGCAAATTGGCCGTGGCGATGAACAGGAAGAGCGTGCCGATGAAGGGCATGAACTGGCGCGGCTCCTGCCGCGTGATCTCGGCGATCTGGCCGGAGATCATGTCGACCACCGTCTCCATGGCCATCTGCCAGCGCGAGGCCGGTCCATCCACGGATATGCCGCGCGTGGCCAGCCAGGAGATCACCAGCAGCACGCCCATGGCGATCCAGGTGAAGACCAGCGTGGCGTTGAGGGTCATCCAGCCCCATTCGGCATAGATGATGTTGTCAGGCGTCAGTTCCATGATTGGGTTCCCCGATCTCCATCTGCTTGATCCCGGCCGGTCCCCAGCGCCGCGTCAGCACCATGCGGATGCCGATGAAGGCGGCCAGGCAGACCAGGATCAGCAGCCAATCGCCGTGTGAAACCAGCCAGAAGCCGCCGATGACAACCAGCGTGCGCACGATGAAGCTGGCCGCAAAGAGCAGCCCCGGCTGTTTGGACGTCTGCACCTGGCGCACCGTCCACCAGAGCCCGCCATAGTAGAACGCACCCAGGATCAGCCCGGCAATCAGCGCCAGAACAATCTGCATGATCAATTCGCCGGTTAGGTCAATCGTTGTCCATTCAAACATCAGCTTCCGTTTTCCCTTGCTATGTCGATCTGTTTTCGCTCTCGTGTCACCCAGTACCATCCGTTGACGCAGCCTAGGACGATGCCGACAAAGAGAAACATCAGCGTCCACGAATAGGGGCTGGGCCAGCGCCGGTCGATCCAGATGCCGATGGCCAGGCAGGCGATGGTCGGCAGTGCGATCGACCAGCCGACCATGCCGAACATGCCGAAGCCAAACCAGACGCTGTTGCCCCGCTTGCGCGCCCGCAGCTTGCGCTCCTCTTTGCTCTCCACCGTGCTGATCAGTTCCTCTTCGGCTTCCTGATGTCCCTGGGACTCGGGTGTCGCCGGGTCTGATTCTGTCATGGCTTCCTCAGACGTCAGTTTCTCAACTCCATAAAGCGCCGCACGAAATCGGCCTCCATGCGTGCCAAGGCCGAGCGTGCTCGTCGATCGCGTTCGTCCAGCGATTTGAACTCCTCTCGAACGGTCTGGTGCAGCCGGCCCAGGTCGGCGCCCTGCACCCCGTTGACGGCAGACACCAACACCTCATCATCGCGCTTGATCAGTACGCCTTCAGCCAGCGCCGTGAACGTCTCCACACCGTCTGCCGTCGTGTATGAAAGCAGCCCCGGCACCAGTGTTGCCACAAAGTCGATGTGATGGGGCAGCAGACAGAACGAACCATTCTCCGCCTCAGCGATCACCTTGCTGACCTCGGCTTCGACCAGTTGGGTGGAGAAGTTCGATTTCAGATATGATCTGCGTAATCTGCGGCGAGGACAGGGAACGTCTTGCGAAGCGCCATTCGCAAGTCTGTCCAGAGACCTCCTAGTTCGCTTTCACGCTCATCCACCCCGCCCACCATATAGAGCGCCTGCTCCGGATAGTCGATAAACTCGTCGGCCAGGATGCGTTCGCAGCCGTCGAGGACCTCTTCGAGCGGCACCAGGCGGCCGGCCTGGCCGGTGAACTGTTCGGTGGTGAAGAAGGGCTGGGTGAGGAAGCGCTCCAGCCGGCGGGCACGGTTGACGACGCGCCGGTCTGACGCGCGAAAGCTCCTCCAGACCGAGCATGGCGATCACATCCTTGAGTTCTTCGTAGCCGGCCAGTGTCTCGCGCACGCCGCGCGCCACGGCATAGTGGCGCTGGCCCACGATGTGGGGCATGAGCATCTTGGATTCGGACTGGAGCGGGTCGATGGCCGGATAGAGGCCCTGGCTGGCCCGCTCGCGCGAGAGCACGATGGTCGTGGACAGGTGGGTGAAGGTGTGGACGACGGCCGGGTCGGTGAAGTCGTCGGCCGGCACGTAGACGGCCTGCACCGCGGTGATGGCCGCGCTGCGCGTGCTGCAGATGCGATCCTGCAATTCGGCCAACTCGGTGCCCAGCGTCGGCTGATAGCCGAGCCGGGAGGGCAACTGGCCCATCAATGCCGAGACTTCGGCCCCGCTCTGGATGAAGCGGAAGATGTTGTCGATGAGCAGCAGCACGTCCTGGCGCTCATCGTCCCGGAAGTATTCGGCCATGGTCAGGGCGCTGTGGCCCACGCGGAAGCGCGCGCCGGGCGGCTCGTCCATCTGGCCGAAGACCATCACCGTGTTGTCGAGCACCTCGGCATCGATCATGGCCTGGTAGAGTTCCTCGGCCTCGCGGCAGCGCTCGCCGATGCCGCAGAAGATGCTGACCCCTTCGTGTTCGCTGACCATGTTGTGGATCAGTTCGGTGATCAGCACGGTCTTGCCCACGCCTGCGCCGCCGAAGAGGCCGGCCTTGCCGCCCCGCTCCAGCGGCGCCAGCAGATCGATGGCCTTGATGCCGGTCTCCAGCACATCCAGCGAGGTCGCCTGGCGCGTCAGCGGGACGGTGGGCTGGTGGATGGAACGACGCTCGACATGATCAAGCTGGGGTTGTTGGTCGATGGTTTGGCCGAAGACATTGAACATGCTGCCCAGAATCGCTTCGCCCACAGGCACCTTGAGCGCGTCGCCGGTGTCGTAGACGGCATCGCCGCGCGAGAGGCCGCGGGTGGGCGTCAAGGCGACGCAGCGCACCGTTTCGTGCATCCATATGGCTGACGACCTCGACAACGACCGACTGGTCGTCGCCGGTATGCAGCGCATGGCGCAGCGCTGGAATCCGCTGGGGAAAGCGGCAATCGATCACGCTGCCGCGCACGGAGATGATCCGTCCGATGTTTGAGCGTCTATCGAATGCCTGCTGTTCGTTTATCCGAAGATCGTCCGCCGGCGTCATTGTCATGCGAGAGATCCTTTCGAACGACTGCGTAATGCGTACTACGTAATTTTCTGTACAGAACCGATTGAACGGAATTCGACTCCTTGATATCTTCTACGTTCGATTGCGACAAGAACTTCGTAATCGAGACCTTACGTTTTACGCAATATGTATTACGCAGCGCCCTTCCCTTCCCCCGAAAAAACACAAAGAACTCCTCTGAAGCACCAGGGCGCCAGAGGAGTTCTCTAGGGTCGACCTAGGGAGAACCTCTCCCCTGGTCAGCGATACCGTTGTTCGAGTCTTAGCCTTTGCGGATCGCCGCCTGCGCTGCGGCCAGGCGGGCAATCGGCACACGGAACGGGCTGCAACTGACGTAGTTGAGGCCGACCATGTGACAGAACTCGATGCTGTTCGGGTCACCGCCATGCTCGCCGCAGATGCCGCAGGACATGTCCGGGCGGGTCTTGCGGCCCAGCGTGACGGCCATCTCGACCAGCTTGCCAACGCCTTCGCGATCCAGTGTCTGGAACGGATTGATCGGCAGAACGCCCTGTTCCACATAGTCGATGAGGAACTTGGCTTCGGCGTCGTCACGGCTCATGCCGAACGTCGTCTGGGTCAGGTCGTTGGTGCCGAAGCTGAAGAACTCGGCTTCCTTGGCCATCTCGTCGGCGGTCAGCGCGGCACGCGGAATCTCGATCATGGTGCCGTACATGAAGTCGACTTCGATGCCGCTCTCGGCGAAGACCTCGGCGGCCACCTCGTCGACAACCTTCTTCAGCACAGTGAGCTCGTTGACATGGCCGGAGAGCGGAATCATGATCTCAGGATGGACGTCGATGCCGTCTTTCTTCACGGCGACAGCGGCTTCCAGAATGGCACGCGCCTGCATGGCGGTGATTTCCGGCATCATGATGCCGAGGCGGTCGCCACGCAGACCGAGCATGGGATTGGATTCGCGACAGCGCTTCGACACGGCTCAGCATATCTTCCTTCTCACGCACCTGGCCGAGCGCAGTGTCGATCTCGCTCAGGGTGTGGAAGTGCTGGAGCTGAACCTTGAGGTCGGCCAGTTCCTGGACCAGATCGTGGGCCGAAGGCAGGAACTCATGCAGCGGCGGATCGAGCAGGCGGATGATGACCGGGTTGCCGTCCATGGCCCGGAAGAGACCTTCAAAGTCGCTGCGCTGCATGGGCAGCAGCAGATCCAGCGCCGCCTGGCGGCGTGCCTGGCTGCGGGCCGTGATCATCTGCTGCACGATGGGCAGACGTTCTTCTTCGAAGAACATGTGCTCGGTGCGGCAGAGGCCGATGCCTTCGGCGCCGTAGCGGCGGGCACGCTGTGCATCCTGCGGATAGTCGGCATTGGCCCAGACACCCAGCTTGCGAATCTCGTCGGCCCAACTGAGCAGGGTCTTCAGCTCGGCCTCATTCTCAAAGTCAGGATCCTGGGTCTCAAGCTGGCCGACGAAGACCTCGCCGGTGCCGCCGTCGATGCTCAGCCAGTCGCCTTCGTGAACTTCGATGCGTCGTCGTCGCCGACTGTGACGATGAAGAGGCGCTGGTCAACGTCGATGTCCAGTTCTTCGGCGCCACAGACTGCCGGCGTGCCGAACTGACGGGCGACCACAGCGGCATGGCTGGTGGCGCCGCCACGGCTGGTCAGAATACCCTTGGAGGCAATCATGCCGTGGACGTCGTCGGGTCGGGTCTCGGGGCGAACCATGATGACGGCCTTGCCCTCTTTGCCCCACTTCTCGGCGGTGTCGGCGTCAAAGGCTGCAATACCAACGGCTGCGCCGGGGCTGGCATTGACGGCCTTCTCGACCAGACGGCGTGCCTTCTTCGGCAGCCTGCTCGCTTGGTTTCGCCGCCGAACTGCGGATGCAGCAGCATGTCGACCTGTTCCGGCGTCACACGCATGACCGCCTGCTCCTTGGTGATCATGCCTTCATTGGCCATGTCCACGGCGATCTTGATGGCGGCACGGGCGGTGCGCTTGCCGTCGCGGGTCTGGAGCATCCACAGCTTGCGTTGCTCGATGGTGAACTCGACATCCTGCATGTCGTGGTAGTAGTTTTCGAGCTTGTCACAGATCTCGATGAACTCTTCGTAGACTTCGGGCATGTCGTCCTTGAGCTGGGCAATGGGCTGCGTGTTGCGGATACCGGCAACAACGTCTTCGCCCTGGGCGTTGAACAGATAGTCGCCGTACATTTCCTTGGTCGCCGTCAACCGGGTTGCGGGTGAAGGCGACGCCGGTGCCGCTCTCTTCGCCCATGTTGCCGAAGACGACGGTCTGGATGTTGACGGCGGTGCCCAGGTCGTGGCTGATGTTGGTGGCGTTGCGATAGTCGACCGCA
Organism: uncultured Chloroflexia bacterium; assembly: GCA_963698255.1. GTDB lineage: Bacteria > Chloroflexota > Anaerolineae > Caldilineales > Caldilineaceae > JAWKOK01. The sequence continues at coordinate 188,336 of CAVOQD010000024.1, forward strand.
CGCTTGCCAAACCAGCTGTTGAAGACGGCGCGGGTGGCCAGTTCAAGCTGCTTGTAGGGATCTTGCGGGAATTCGCGTGTCGGTGAAGGAGCGGATCAGGCCCTTGAAGCGCTCGGTGATGTGCTTTCCATTCTTCGGCGGTCAGTTCGACATCATTCTTGATGCCACGTACTTGGCCTTGACTTCTGCGATGACTTCTTCAAACGGTTCATCGGGCACGCCCAACACCACCGAGCCGAACATCTGAACCAGACGACGGTAGGAGTCGTAGACGAAGCGGGCATCGCCGGTGAATTCGATCATGCTCTTGGCAGTCTCATCGTTCAGACCGATGTTGAGCACGGTGTCCATCATGCCGGGCATGGAGAACTTGGCGCCGGAGCGGCAGGAAACCAGCAGCGGGTTTTCCGGATCACCAAACTTCTTGCCTGTCTGTTCTTCCAGGGCGTGCATGGCGGCGACTTCCTGCTCCCACATGCCGGGGGGGAAGTTGCGCTCATATTCCATGTAGGCGTTGCAGGCTTCGGTTGTGACCGTGAAGCCGGCCGGTACCGGCACGTCAAGACTGGTCATTCTGGCCAGGTTGGCGCCTTTACCGCCGAGCAATGAACGTGCACGATCCCAGCCTTCTGTTCCGCTAATGTCGTAGATCTTGTCTACTTTATCAAGCTCATTGAACAGAAAGACCCAGACCTTGTCTGCCGGATCATTTGCGTCCATGACTGCGCTCTTTGCGACCGTCGTCATCTTTTTACTCTCCTTATGAACGGTAAATAAAATTTAGATCAAACAAAATCGATTTGGACTCAATAGGGTCAGGGCAGGCTGGGCTCTCTGTGAAAGACCAGCCACGATCCATGGGAGCCTGATCAACCAATTTTTCCACCATTCTCAGTGTAAAGAAAAAACTCTCCTTGTGCACCGCGCACGAGGAGAGTTCTTGGCTAGACTGTTGGTTGGTCTGGCACCTGGTCAGGTGACTAGGTGATCGTCCAGGAACAATTTGTCGCTTCATCTTCTAGGAAGCTGTCAGCTTCCTGGAAGATCGTGACGAACTTCTTGACCGTTTACGAGGCGCTTAGGCCGATCCTAGAATTCACGTCCCCGGCACAGCTCACACAAATTTGCGCTGGCCAGAGTAGGTCGGGCTGTGCCAGGGACGTTGGCGGGATTCAATCTCTTGGAACGGCCTTACTGCTGTCCGGTCATGATACCTACCAGACTCTGAGGCCAGGCCAGAGCCATTCGCTATCCCGGAAGAGTTGATAGAGCATGGGACCGTAGGAGAGAATCAGCAGCGCAATGGCGCCGTTGACCCAGGGCCACCAGGTGTCGAGCCATTTGGGCGCCGGTTTCGGATGCAGCGGCTCGGCCATTGGCAGTTCGCCCAGGTCTTCTTCCTGACGCGAGATCGTCAATGTGCCCAGAATATTCAGAAAATAGAGCGTCGAACTGATGAAGAGCAGGGTGATGCCGATCATCGAGTACATCAGGAGCGGCGTCCACTCCGGCGTGGCATAGGGCGCCGCACCGAGCATGGTGCGGCGCGGCGCGCCTTGGTAGAGACCCAGTGAATGATAGGCATTGCCGAAGATCAACATGCCGAAGAACCAGGTCCAGGCCTGGGCCAGACGCCATGCGACGGCTGAAGAGGCGCTTGCCGCGCAGCTTGGGCACCAGCCAGTAGGAGATGCCGAAGAAGGTCAAAGTCGTCGCCGAGCCGACGGTCAGGTGGAAGTGGCCGGGGACCCATGACGTGTTGTGGACGACCAGGTTGATGTTGTATGAGGCGTTGATCATGCCGCCGATGCCGCCGAAGACGAAGAGGATCGCGGCCAGGTTCATGGATGCATAGACCGGATCGTGCCACGCCAGCTTGCGGATCCAGGACAGATAGCCCTTGCCGCCATTGGCGCGCCCGCCGATCTCAAGCGATGCACAGACCGAAAAGGCCGTGAGCAGGCTGGGGAAGGCGACGCCCATGGTCAAGAGCATGTGCAGATACTTCCACGCCTGCGGAATGCCGGGGTCCGTGTACTGATGGTGGAAGCCGACCGGCGTCGAGAGCAGCAGGAAGAGCCAGAAGACCAGGCGAGCCAGATCGGCTCGCTGAACATCTTGCCGTTGGTCAGCGCCGGCATCATCGAGTACCAGGCGATGTAGGCAGGCAGCAGCCAGAAGTAGACCAGCGGATGGCCGAACCACCAGAAGAGCGTGCGAGCCAACAGCGGATCGATGCCGTCTATCAGGCCGAGCGACCATGGAATCACCATGAGCAGCATTTCGGTTGCCACGCCCAAGGTGGCCAGGAACCACATCAAAAAGGTGATGAATGAGGCCTGCGCAACGAACGGGGTGCTCACGCCGGGGTTCTCGCGCCGCCAGGACCAGTAGGTGAAGAAGAGTCCCAGGGTCACGATCCAGGAGCCAACGACTACCAATGTCAGGCCGACATAGTGGAACCAGACGGCCATCATCGGCGGGTAGAAGGTGTAGAGCACTGTGGCTCGATTGGTCAACAGAGCAAAGGCCGACATCAATAGGCCAATGACCATGACAGCCAGCCCAGCCCACTGGACCCATGGGTAGCGCAGTGGACGATTCAGGCTTTTGACCGTCGCATAGGTCAGGTAGCCACAGATGAAAAAGGTCGTCCACACCAAGGCATTGAGAACACCATGCAGTGATAGACCCTGGTAGTAGGTCTTAATAATGGGCGTCAGATAGGGGTATAGATCGAGTCCAGCATGCTCCAGGCCCTGGAGAATGCCGATAAGCGCCCCGATTGCCAGTGCGACGATGGCAACGCCGATGTTCCAGCCGGTGATACGGTTGACCGTCTTCATATCACGTTTGGACAGCACGACTGGAGCCGGCCCGGCGCTGATGTCAGAAGCCGGTACTGCTTGTACAGACATATGTAGTCTCTCCTCTGTTAAAGGTTCAAGTCAATGAGTGCACTGCTGCAAGTCGCTCTTTCCGAAACAGTACGGGAAGGCGAAAAGGCGCTATTCGGTCGCAGCAGTTTCGGCCGCGTCCGGACCTTCGACAATCACCTGTCCATACATGGTGTGGTGGCCAATTGGACTGCCTTCCACATAACCGCAGTATTCGTGGCAGATGAAGTCATACGTTCCTGGCTCGTCGAACACGGCCTTCAGCGTTGAAACCTGCCCCGGCAGCGCCATCATGTTCACGTTGGTTCCGATCAACTTGAAACCGTGCAGCACATCGCGGGCCGTGACGTAGAAGGTGATCTCTGAACCGACCGGCACGCGTATCTCTGCCGGGATGAAACTCCACGTCTGTGCTGTGATGTAGGCCTCATACTTGCCCGGCGCCAGTTCGCGCAACCCCGGATCGCTGAACGGATTGTTCGGATCGGAGAAGTCCTCGGGTTGGATGCGTGCATATTGGCCTGGCAACTGAACGCCGACGGCAAAGCTGGAGACCGTCACCGCGACAATGAAGACGAGAACGACAACAACGGAAATGCGAATCCATGCGCCCTCGAATTTGTCAATATGGATCGAGTCCCCAGGACCGCCGTCGGCTGAGTTGTGGTCTGAATCGTCATGTCCGACTTCAGCGCCCACTGTTTCGTCTGGGTGTTCGCTCATTGCGTGACTCCTCTTGACAACATTGTGATGTATGCGTTGCCCCAAAGTGCAACTAAGAAGATCGCGAATATTAGGATCAGTACAACGGTACCCATTGGGGTCTTGACATCTTTTTTCATATAGACACTTTCTCCTTGTGACTGACACCTGCTTTTACGCTCTTGCGGATGGGTATTTGACTCGGTATTTTTGCTAGCGCAACCAGTAAGCGACATCGGCGGCGATATCTTCGCCCGGCGTGTCGAACGAGAAGATCTCTCGTAGATAGCCATCTTCATCGACCAGCGCCACTGTGCTCGTGTGGTCGACAAGATAGCCGGTGGCCGCCGTTCCTTCATGGGCTTCGTAGAAGACGCCGAACTGGGTGGCGGCAGCGTCGATCTCATCCTTGGTCCCGGTCATGCCGATGAATCGCGGGTCAAAGTATTTCAGATAGCTGGCAAGCTGTTCCGGCGTATCACGCTCCGGGTCGACGGAGACCATGATCACCTGCACGTCGTCGGCCTTCTTGCCCAGCGCTGCCATCATATCGGTCAGGTCGTTGAGCGTGGTCGGGCAGACATCCGGGCAGAATGTGTAGCCGAAGTAGATCAATACCGGCTTGCCTCGAAAATCACTCAGGCTCATAGGTTCGCCGGTGGATGCATTGAGCGTGAAATCGGTCAATCGCTGCGGTGATTGCAGCACGACGCCGTGCATTTCCGGCGGGCGCATCCACCAAACGGCAAGACCGATGAGCGCCAGCACCGCAATGGTTCCAAGGCCGTAGATCAGAATCTTTTTGGTGCTGTCAGGCTTCTTCGCCGCTTCGCTTGCCTTTTTCGATGATGAGTCCGTAGGCTGTACAGCAGCCATTTTGTAGACACCTCGCTTTGTCTTACGATCAGTACATTGTCTTGATCAGTAATTGGTTCAATCGGGATAGCAGAGGAAGAGATGCGCCGCTTCGTAGGCAACCCGGGAGGCGCCTTCACTGTTGTTTGCCTCTTCCACAATCATGTTGATATCACGTTCGATAATCGCCAGATCCGGCGATCCGGTTCGATATTTGGCCCGGATAATGCCCCAGCCGTCAACCAGAACAAACATGGGGGAAAATTTGAAATTGCCGTCTTCTTCCCGGTTGTAGTAGGCGCCGAAACCGCCGCCGATCACATTTTTCAGCCGGGTCGGCTCACCGGTGGCGAAGTGCCAGGTCGACGTGTCTGCACCCACCGATTCGGCATAGGCGAGCAGACGCTCCGGCGTGTCTCGCTCAGGATCGAAAGAGATTGTCACCTGCTGAAATGGGATGCCGCCTGTATCCATCTCGGCAACCATCTCCTGGACCTCTTGCATCACCGGTCCGGTGGCTAGACAGCCTTCACCGCAATCGGTGTAGGTGAAATTGTAGAGCGTCAGGCTGCCGCGCAGATCTTCGTTGCTCAGCCGTTCGCCGTTCTCATCAATGAAGGAGAACCCAGGCGCCAAAGAGATGCGCGGAAGAACCTGGATCGGTTGGAAAGTTGCAAAGGCCAGCACGCCAAGCAGCGGAAGCGAGATCAGGATGAAAAATAGAACGGCGAAATGTTTCTGCCCGAAGTGCCAAGCCGGTTTGTCTGTATTGGATGATGTCGTAGCCATACAATGGATGGTCCAGCTACTATTTGTGGAGGATTCCACAAATCGGTTGTGTAGTTTACATTACACAGAGAGGGTTCTGCAACTGTGGAAGGGTCGAAAAGGCGGAATCCGCAACCCATGGACCAGAAGAACGTGCAGACTAAACGCGATTAAATCCGCCCTCAATTTGCGACCAGATTTCTTCGGCCTGGGCGAGAACCGCGTCCACAAACGCTGCGGTCGTCGAACTCAACCCCTCGCCATGGGCCAGATCAACGGCCGGCACAGGCAGCAACCAGGCCGCCGGCCGATGTCCGTATAGGCCATCGGCATAGGCAAGCAGCATGGCTGAATCAACATGATGATTTAGGCCGGTACGCTGATCTGAACCGAATGCTGATTGCTCGGTATCGACCGGCAGCAGCGCCACGTCGCTACGCGGCTCCACGCTCGGCATCCACAAAGAGCACGCCGGCCACATCACTTTCGGCCAGATCCAGCGCCATCTCCGGCATCAACTGATGGGTCAACAGCAGCCGCACGGCATGACCGTCCTTCTTCCACTGCTCGGCCAATCGCTGAGCCAAAACCAAACCTGCGCCGTCATCGCGGCGCAGGCTGTTGCCGTATCCGATTATGAGGAGGAGGGGAAGAGGTGTGGTCATGGGCTTCTCAAGTCGAACATGTGCTGCTTGCCACGTGCTGCGTGATTTTGTCTCTCACGCAGCACGTAGCAAACAAGCACGCAGTAACCTATTGTCTCCAAACTTCGTCAACCACTTCGCCGTCCGCTGCGATCATCTGCACGTGCATCGGCATCTGCCCGTAGGCATGGGTCGAACAACTCAGGCAGGGGTCGTAGGCCCGAATGCCGTGCTCAATGCGATTGAGGATGCCTTCGGTGATCTTGCCGCCGTTGATATGATGCTGTGCGATCTGCTTGACGGTGCGGTTCATGGCCAGGTTGTTCTGTCCCGTGGCGATGATCATGTTGACCTTCTGCAGAATGCCGTCTTCGTTGACATGATACTCATGGAAGAGGGTGCCGCGCGGCGCCTCACTGACGCCGACGCCGACCAACTGGTTGACGCCTGCATTGGCGCGCACGTGGGTGTCGGTGATCGTCGGATCGTCGACGGTCTCGGCGATCTTCTCCAGGGCGAAGAGAATTTCGATCAGCCGAGCATAGTGGTAGTGGAAGCTGCTGGTGACCAGCTTGCCCTTGGGCGCCAGTTGGCGGAACGCCTTCAGTTCAGCGTCTGCGCGCGGCGTGCCCGCGAAGTCGCAGACATTGAGGCGGGCCAACGGTCCCACACGGTACATGCCCGCATGGTAGTAGTTGGTCGGCAGGTCATCGCCGTTGTAGCCGCGTTGGGCAGCCGGTTTGTAGTAGGGGAACTTGAGATAGGTCCAAGGCTCGACGGCCTCGCCGATGATCTCACGATAGCGTTCCGGCGCCAGGCCCTTCTGCAGCACGTTGCCGTCGCTGTCCACCACGCGCAGCAGACCGTCGTAGTGTTCCAGCCCGCCTTCCGGCGTCACCAGACCCATGAAGAGGCTGGGGAAGTTGCCGTACATGACGCTCTCGTCGTGCAGTTGCTCCGCCGCTTCCTTCAAGATATCCAGGGCCAGGCCGACGATGTCGAACGCTTCGGGCAACATGCGGCGGATCTGGCTGCGATCCTCGTCGCTCAACGGCGTGCGTACGCCGCCGGGCACGGTCCAGGCCGGATGGACGCTCTGGCCGCCCAGAATGCGGATAATGTCCTGGCCGAACTGGCGCAGGCGGATGCCGTTGCGGGCAATGTCCGGGTGCTGTTCGATCAGCCCCATGACGTTGCGGGCCGCCGGTTCGCTGTCCATGCCCAGCAGCAGATCGGGACCGCTCAGGTGGAAGAAGCTGAGGGCGTGGCTCTGCACAATCTGGCCCCAGTTCATCAACCGGCGCAGCTTGGCCGCCGTCGGCGGGATCTGCACGCCCAGGATGGCGTCGCCGGTCTTGGCCGAGGCCATCAGGTGGCTGACCGGACAGATGCCGCAGATGCGGGCCGTGATGCCGGGCATTTCCCAGAAACTGCGACCTTCACAGAATTTCTCGAAGCCGCGGAACTCGGTCACATGGAAGCGTGCATCGTCAACTTGGCCGTCGTCGTCCAGCATCAAGGTGATCTTGGCGTGGCCCTCGATGCGGGTGACCGGATCAATCAGGATTTCACGTGTCATCTCATTTATCTCCATCAACCGAATAAACGCATTTCAGGCTCAAGCATGACGCGTTCGCCTGCCAGCAGCGCCGACACCGCCGCCCAGATTCGTTCCGGATCGGGCGGGCAGCCGGGGATGAACGCATCCACCTTGATGACCTGATGCAAGCGGAAGCACCTTGGGCAGCAACTGGGGCATCACTTCCGTATCGCCTGCGGGCCAATTGCCCGGACCCTCATGGTAGACCTTGGTCAGCAGATCGTCGACGCCGAGCCGGTTGCGCAGGCTGGTGACGTTGCCGGTGACGGCGCAGTCGCCGAAGCTGACGACAATCTTGCTGCGTTCGCGGATTTCTCTGGCCAGGATCACATTGTCAACATTGGCCACTGCGCCCTCGACCAGCGTCACGTCAACGTCCTCGGGGAACACCTTGACATCGGCAATGGGGCTATAGACCAGCTCCGCCACCTCTGCTAAGTCGATCAGGCGCTCGTCCAGATCGAGAAAGCTCATATGACATCCGGCACAACCGCCAAGCCAGGCGGTCGCCAATCGGATTTTCCCAGATCGTTCTTCTGTCATCTTCCACTCCTGGAGCCCTACTCGGCGTCGTATGTAGGCGCTACGCCTCGACACCTTTCGGGCATACTATGCGCTATTTGTATTCCCACAGATTCTGTTCACGGCCGTTCAGGATCCAGCTCAGGAAGTCGTGCTGTTTCTCCATTTCGGCCACAGTCGATCCCTTGGTCGTCAAGGCGCCGGTCGGGCAGACCTGGACGCACTTGCCGCAACTGGTGCAGGCTTGGCTGGTTCCCCAGGGCTGGTTCAGATCGGCGACGATCCGGCTGTCCACGCCGCGCCCCATCACATCCCACACATGTGCGCCTTCGATCTCGTCGCAGACACGCACGCAGCGGGTACAGAGGATGCAGCGATTGTGATCGATCACATATTGCTTGTGGCTGGCATCCATCGGCAGGTCGGGATTGAGATAGTCGTAGCGGACATGGTCCATGCCGATCTTGGCGGCCTCCCACTGCAGTTCGCAGTGGCCGTTCATGACGCAGACGGCACAGACATGGTTGCGCTCGGCAAAGAGCATCTCCAGGATCATCTTGCGATACTTGACCAGGCGATCGCTGTGGGTGTTGACAACCAGTCCTTCTTGGACCGGCGTCACGCAGGATGCCTGCAGCTTGTTGTTGCCGGCAAGCTCCACCATACAGAGGCGGCACCCGCCCCGGTCGCTGATTCCGTCCAGATGACATAAGGTCGGAATGTCGATCCCGTTTTCGCGCAGCACGGAGAGCAGTGAACTGCCTTCTTGTGCGCTGACCAATTCGTCATTGATCGTTAGAGTGACTACGGCCATTTAGGCTACCTCCTCCGTTTTGCTCGGCCCTGAGCCGTTGGCCATCAGGGGCGCACGGATGAATTCAGGCATTTCGAGGACTGGAACATGGTCCATATCGCAGACGTCGGCTGCACATTTTCGTTTCTCGATATGGTCGAGATATTCGTTCTCGAAATAGTCGCATGGTGCTCAGAATCGGATTGGGCGCCGACTGGCCGAGGCCGCAGAGACTCGTCTCCGCACCATGGTGCAGAGTTCCCTGCAGCGTCTCCAGATCCTCAATGGTCGCGCTGCCGTTGGTGATGCGGTCCAGGATGCGATGCATCTGCACCGTGCCGACACGGCAGGGGACGCACTTGCCGCAGCTCTCGTCCATGCAGAATTCCATGAAGAACTTGGCCACATCGACCATGCAACTGTTCTCGTCCATGACGATCAGACCGCCTGAACCCATGATGGAGCCGAGTTCACGCAGGCTCTCGTAGTCGACGGGCGTGTCCAGGAATTGGGCGGGGATACAGCCGCCGCTGGGGCCGCCGGTCTGGGCTGCCTTGTACTCGAGGCCGTCGGGAATGCCGCCGCCGATGTCGAAGACGATCTCGCGCAGGGTGATGCCCAACGGCACTTCGATCAGGCCGGTATTGTCGACGTCGCCGGCCAGGGCGAAGATCTTGGTGCCCCTGTCTTCGTTCGGTGCCGACTGCTGCAAACTGCTCCGGGCCGTGCTCGATGATCGGCGCAATGTTGCCGAAGGTCTCGACGTTGTTCAACAGCGTCGGCTTGCCCCAGAGACCCTTCTGGGCCGGATAGGGCGGGCGTGGCTCAGGCTGTCCGCGTCGTCCCATGATCGAGGCCATGAGCGCGGTCTCTTCGCCGCAGACAAAGGCGCCGGCGCCGATACGCACGTCGATGCGGAAATTGACGTTGCTGTCCAGGATGCGGCTGCCCAGCAGGCCACGACGTTCGGCCGCGCGGATGGCGCGTTCCAGCCGTTTGGCCGCAATCGGATATTCGCCACGCACGTAGACGTAGCCCTGTTCGGCGCCGACAGCATAGCCGGCAATGGCCATGCCTTCGAGCACACGATGCGGATCGGATTCCATCAGCGTGCGGTCCATGTACGCGCCCGGGTCGCCCTCATCGCCATTGGCGACGACAAACTTGCGGTCGGATTCTTCCTTGCGCACCATGTCCCATTTGATGCCGGCGGGGAAGCCGGCGCCGCCGCGGCCGCGCAGCCCGCTGTCGATGATGGCCCGGCAGACTTCCTCGGGTGACATCTCGCGCAGCGCATAGGCCAGGGCGGAGTAGCCGCCATGGGCGACATAGTCTTCCAGCTTTTCCGGGTCGATCAGGCCGCTGTTGGAGAGTACGACCTTCTTCTGCTTGGTGAAGAAGGGCAGATCGTTGGGCATGATCTGCTCTTCGATCGGGTTGCCTTCGACCACATGTTTCTGGACGATCTCCTTGGCGGCTCTCTACGGTCACATGCTCATAGACGACATCTTCCTCGCCTTGAATCTGGACGGTCACCACCGGGCCACGGCTGCAAGGACCCATGCAGCCGGTCGCAACGACCGTCGATTTCGGCCTTGAGATCGCCTTCGGTGATGGCTTCTTTTAGCGCAGCCTGCACCGCGGTGCCGCCTGACGAGAGACAGGGCGTGCTTGCACAACAGAGGAGACGACAGCGGAAGGACTCCTGCTTCTGTCGTTCTCGTTCTCCCAATGCTTGTAGTTCAGCTCGATTCATGTTAGCTCAGCTCCTTCATGCAGCCGCTGGTTGCATTTCGTAGGCGCCGATGAGGGCCTTGACTTTGTCCAGCGTGCCTTCGGGTGTCTCTCGCCCGAGCACTTCTCCGTCAACCACCAGGACCGGCGCAAGGCCGCAACTGCCCAGGCAGCGGGCGGTCGCAATGCTCAGCGAGCCGTCCGCAGTCGTTTGGCCCGGCTCGATGCCAAATTCTTCCTGCAGCGCGGTGACGATCTCTGCCGCTCGCTTGACATAACAGGCCGTGCCCATGCAGACGATGCAGTTGTGATCGCCTTGGGGTTCCAGTGAGAAGAAGTGATAGAACGTGGCCACGCCAAAAACCCAGCTCAGTGGAAGCTTGAGCTGGTGTGCGACGTAGATCAGTAGATCCTCTTCCAGAAAGCCAAAGGCTTCCTGGGCGGTATGCAGTACTTCAATCAGTGCATCCTGCTGATATCGATAGCGTTTTAACGTGCGATCGATGAGTTGGAAACGCGCATCACCGCTGTCGTGTTCGGCAGCAGCTCGTCGTTTGGGGTGTTTGTTTGGTACATTTCTGACTGTCATGGTCGAATCCGCAGCTCCTCTCCTCTTTCTATGCTTTCGCGGTCGAACAAAATAAATTGCCTGTCTTGAATCGACATGTCGGTGTAGGAAAAACTGTGGCGGATTGGTGCACAACCGCCTGGCCGACGATCGAAACGAATGGCCGAACAGTCTCCTAAACAACAAACAGCCACTCAAGGAACGTTGCCTGAGCGCTGTTGCTATACTTTATATAGTGATATTTTTCACAAATAGTTCGCAAAAAAAATGTGCGACCCAAAAATGTCCGACGTTCATCGATTTTTGTGAAATGGGCGCCCGGTCAATTGTTATCTACCCACCCGAAGTCACAATTCCGATTCTAAAACCGAAGAAGACCGGGCGCCCCATCACAAGGAGGTTTACCGCATGTTCTACCATGCTGCGACAAGGATACAGGAAGTTGGGGCAGGCTGCATCGGGCAGGGGGTGGGGATTGCCGGCTGGCCCGGTGGTGGGTTGTCCCCCTGGTCATCTGGCAATGGGGACGGATATACATCGGGCAGATGGGTCGGGGATTGCTGGCTGGCCCGAGTGGTGGGTTGTTTCCTGTGTCACCTGGCCAGGTGTCGAAGTCCATGACACTTAATGTCGGGGTCTCCGACATGGTCCAGTCCATGGCGACCGATTCCGCGAAATTCTCGGCTGTCCAGGGACGTGAATTCTAGGATCGGCCTCAGACCTGTCCCTACACAGCCCGATCCGGCAGCAAATATTAGGGCGTCGCCGGCGACAGGTACTCTCCTTCGATCACGACGCGATCTTCGCCTGGAATCTCCCAGGCGACCGAGACATTGTCCTTCTGATCGGACTGTTTGTGGAGCACTTCGATGTAATAGCGTTGGCCGGCGCGCAGCCGGATCGGTTCCGACGCTTGCTCGCTATATTTGTCCCACTCGCGCATGGATGTCCAGTTGGAGACGCCGGCGATCTGGCGGGCGTTGGCCGGGTTGGCGTCGGTGCTGAGCCACAGTTCGGCGCTGTCGTCGGCCGCAATCCAGAATCGGTACAGTCCGCTGACCGGGGCGTGTATGTAGCCACGGATGCGTGCGCCATAGTCCTTCTCGCGTGTCGTCGTCGTCTCGAATCGAGGTAGCTGTTGGCTGCCGTCCGGCCGGTTCGGAAAGGCGGGGTTGGCCGTCAACGAACCGACGTCACCGCCGCCGATGGGCGACCACCACTCGCGAAGAATGGAGCCGGCGGCCCCGCCAGTGGAAGACCTGGCCGTTGCCGTGGGTGTCGGTCCGGCGTTTGGCTGATCGCTGTTTGATGCCTCGCTGCTCGCTGCCTCAGCCTCTGCTGCGTCCGTAGCTTGCCGTTCGGATCTGCATCGGGCGCGGCAGTGGGCGCCACGGTCGCTCTTGAAACCGGCCGTGGGTTGCCCGAGGCTACAGTTGTACCGTCGCCTTCGTAGCGAATGCGGAAGAGCTTGCCCAACATGACCGACAGCACGTAGAGGTTGCCGTCCGGCCCCATGCTGATCTGTGACGGGCCCAGCGCCAGCGTGGCGAAGTCGTGCAACTGTGTGCCGCCGGCGTCGAAAGTCAGATATTGGATCATGCCGGCGTTGTAGTCGCCGAAGAAGTAGGCCCCACGATATTGGCTCGGATAGGCCCGTCCGGTGTAGACGTCGCCGCCGATGACCGCGCCGCGCCCATCGGCGTGGGGATAGGCATAGAGCGCGGGCACGGTGCGCGTGCTGCCGTCCAGCACCGGTTGGCAGATGGGATCGGTGGCGCGCTCTTTGTCGCCTTCCAGGCAGGGCCAGCCGAAGTTTGCGCCGGCGCGTCCGCGGTTGATCTCCTCGAAGGAGAGATCGCCGACGTCGCCGATGATCAGCTCGCCGGTCGATGGGTGGATGGTGAAGCGGAACGGGTTGCGCATGCCCAACGCGTAGACCTTGGAACGGTTGCTGCCCGGATCGCCGTCGTAGAAGGGGTTGCTGCTGTAGCCTCTGCCGTCCAGCGGATTGATGCGCAGGATCTTGCCGTTGAGGCTGTCGATCTCCTGGGCGCGCAGGCTGCCGGCGCTGTAGTCGATGCCGTCGCCGGCGGCCACGTAGAGCGCGCCGTCGTTGCCGAACTGGATGGTGTTGACCGTGTGCGCAGTGCCTTCGGCGGCCAGGCAGTCGCGCACGAAGCCGCCGTCTGCGGCGCTGCATGTGTAGGGCTGCTGGTTGGGCCGCTCGGGATCGCCGATGGCGTCAAATGTCCCGCCGCCGCCCAGCAGCACGACGACGCTGCCCTCCTGCCAACGATTGGGGTCGGCCGGATCGGCGGAGACGCGCACCACGCGCGAGACGCGTGCGCCGTTGTCGCTGTAGCCGGCGGCCTCCGGCGGTTCGTAGGCGTAGGAAAGGTAGACATAAGGCACGTACGGGAAGCGCGGGTGAACGGCCACGCCCATCAACCCGCGGTTGAAGGCCTGGTTGACCTCATGGCTGAGGTCGATGAAGTTCTCTTTGAGCAACTCAGGTTCATCGGCTGTCGGGTCGAGCACCACTCGCACGCACACCGGCTTTCTGAGTGATGAAGAGGCGGCCATCCGGGCTGAAGGCGAAGGCGGTCGGACCGTCCAACCCTTTGACGACGGTCTCCTGCACGAAACCGGGCGGCAACACCATGGCCGGTTCCACAGCCTGGGCCGCGGCCGAACCCGCGGGCACAAGGATCAGGCTGACGGCCAACAGCAGGGTCAGAAAGGTAATCAGGCCGGAAGTGATTTTTTCTTTTTTCATCGTATGTTCTCGTTTGTTATGCATCGATCGCCGAGCCTTTGCCGGCGATGTAGGGTCTTTTTTGTTTCGATTGAGGGCGGCGTTGGCAACGATTGCTGGCCAGAGACTGGGGGCAATCGTTTGTCGAGAAGGGGTGGCATCAGCCGCCGCCAGGGGCGTTGAAGACGACCTCCTCGGCAGCGGCAACGCCGTTTGTGCGTCCGGGATAGCTCAGCCAGGTCATGGCGATGTTGAGTTCATCGATAACGTTGGCGGCCTCGATCCTCGTTCCGTCGTCGAGTTCCATTGTGTCGGTGGTGTGTGCGTCTTTGATCAGCGTCAGGTCGTAGCCGCGGTCCAGTGCGCCGTAGGCCGTGGCGCGAATGCACCAGTTGGTGGTCGCGCCGGCCAGCGCAATGTGGGAGGCGCCGAGCGTGGCCAGTTCCTCTTCAAGGATTGTCTCCTCGAAGGCCGAGTTGAACTGTTTGTGGATCAGCGGCTCGCCCGCAGCAGGGTCCAGTCCCGCCGCCCACTGCCAGGCCGGGCTTCCAGCCGGCAGGTCTTCGTCCTCGTGCTGCACCCAAATGACCGGCACGCCTTGCTCACGCGCCCGTTCGACGGCGCGCGCCACGTTGCGGATGATGCGGGGGGCATCCCACGCCTCGCGCACCACGCCGTTCTGCACATCGACGACCAGCAGAACTCCTCTGTTGCCCTCACGCACTGTTGCCATGGCGATTGCCTCCATCCTATCGGCGCCAGCAGGAGAACGCCTCCTGTCTAGCCGTCTGTCGGAGTGAAAGCAGATAGAACGCTGATTCTGCGGATTGGGCGGGTTTGCGCAGATAAAAGAAGAAATCCGTGTTTATCCGCCTTTTCAGCGTCATCCGCGTTCTATTTCATCTTACTCCGACAAGCTGCTAGGCGCATCTTACACAATTGGGAACGACTGTGTACAGTTCGGGCCCCTTCCATAGATCGTTCCAAGAAATTGAATCCGCGAACGTCCCCGGCACAGCCCGGACTTACTCTGGTCAGTGCGAATTTGTGTGGGCTGTGCCGGGAACGTGAATTCTAGACCCCGCCCTGGGAGCCTGTCGGAGAGAAGGTCGATAAAACGCTGATATGCGGATTGGGCGGGTTTCCGTGGATAAAAGCGAAAGATATCCGTGCTTATCCGCCTTTTCAGCGTCATCCGCGTTCATTTCACCTCACTCCGACATGCTGCTAGACGAATCCAGCGGAATCGACAGCCCATTTAGCGTGGGCGGCGCTTGCCCCGCCCGTTTGTACCCCTTTTGTACCCCTGGCTGACCCTGAGGGGGTACCAATTCTTGGGACTTCTGTGAAAAAATCGAGTTGTGGGTCAGCGAACAAGTTTTCCTCGTTTGAACGCTACAGAAATCTGAACGTCACAGAAAGGAGTCAGACCAATGTACCACAGACAACGATGGATCGGGCTGTTGATCTTGGCGGCGCTGCTGCTTTGCGCCTGCCAGCCGATTGTTGCCCAGCCCCAGGCGGCCGCGCAGCCGTCGGATGAAGATGTGACCGCGGCGGTGACGGCGGAGATCGACGCGCTTTTCACGGAGTATGGCGAAAGCCTGGCCGCGGACGACGCGGAACGTTGGATTGCAGCTATGGGTCGAGGATGGTGTGCAGATTGCCGCCGGGCGCACCGCCGAATATCGGGCGTGACGTGATCTTCGCCGGCATCAGCGGCGCCATGGAGCAGTATGGGTACCGTGACATGGACATCCAACTCGATGGAAGTGCTGCTTGCCGGCGATCTGGCCATTGCCCGGGGTATGTATACGGTCAACCTGGCGCCACGCGACGGCGGCGATCCGATTCTGGTCGACGGGAAATACACGACCACGTTCCAGCGGCAGCCCGACGGCAGTCTGGAAGATCTATCGCGATATCTTCAACTCGAATGTGCCGCCGGCGCCTGTGGCTGCGCCGAAACCAATGTAGACGAGGTCGACCGCGGCCATTGATGCCATCTGGCGCGAGTACGAGGCAAGTCAATCTGGCCGGTGACCCCGACCGATGGATCGCACTGTGGGCGGAAGATGGTGTGCAGTTGCCGCCCGGCTCTCCTCCGGTTGTCGGGAAAGCGGCCATCGATGCAACAGATCAGCAGCTGATCTGGCGGCCAATGAGTACAGCGAGTTCGTCATCAACAACAAGGAAGTGGAAGTGAATGGCGACCTGGCATTCGCTCGGGGCAACTTCAAGGTGACCGTTGCGGCCAAGAGCGGCGGCGATCCGATGCACTTCGAAGGCAAGTATATGACCATTTTCCGCCAGCAGCCCGACGGAACGTGGAAAATTTACCGTGACATTTTCAATGCCAGCGCGCCGTAGGCAGATGCGACTACCGGTGAAATGCAATCCCGCCGGGTTCTGGTCATTCCGAAAGTGTCATCGGCGCTGCGACCGGACACTTTCGGAATGACAATTTCTCCGGTTGAGCGATCCGTCGATGAAAGGCCAGGATGTCATGTCCACAACAAACAAGGCGCTCCTCCGACGATTCTTTGAGGAGATCTACAACCAGGGCGATCTGCGTGTCGCCGACGAAATTGTGGCGGTGGATTACATCAACCACAATCCGTTGCCCGGTGAAGCGCCGGGACGCGAAGGGTTCAAAGCATTTGTGGCCTATCTGCGCCGTGCCTTTGCCGACCTCCAGTTCACGATTGAAGACCAGGTGGCGGAAGAGGACAAGGTCGTGACCCGTATCACGATCAGCGGCGTGCAGGAGGGCGAGTTTGCCGGCATCCCCCCGTCCGGCAAACTCGTCAGCGTCACCGCCATCAGCATCCACCGTATCTGCGATGGTCAGATTCAGGAGAGCTGGTTCAACTGGGATGCGCTGGGGTTGGTGAGGCAGTTGGGTATTCCCCCTTTGCAGTAGCCATAGTCGGTCAGCGCGCCTATCTTGCTGTCGAAGGCAGCGAGATTTTGGTTGTCGACGTGTCAGATCCGAGGGCCCCGACTCAGACTTCGGTTTTGAGGCTGAGTGAACCTATCGATCATTGAGTATACGTCATCCATCACCGTCAAGCCAGTTCTCAATCTGCAGATCGGGGACACGCGAAAACTCCCGAACATTGTTGGTTACCAGCGTGCAGCGCAAAGCCAATGCATGTGCGGCGATGAGCGTGTCCAGCGGACCGATAGGCGTTCCTTGACGCTCCAAATGCGCCCGAATCTCCCCGTAATGCTGCGCCGCCCCATCGTCGTAGGCAAGGATGGTAAGGGGCGCGAGGAATAGCGTCAACGCAGCTCGGTTTTGCGCCGGACTTGCACTCTTGGCTACGCCATAATCGAGTTCACTGAGCGTGATCGTCGAGATGCCGGCATCCGAAATATTCAGTGATTGCAATCGGCTAATTACCTGAAGCGGTTTTTGTCGGATGATATAGATACAGATATTCGTGTCAAGCAACCATCGGATCACAGCACATCTCTGCTCTGTTGTTCTGCGGGTTGAGATCGTTCGACCATGAAATCATCCGAGAAGAGATCAAGGCTATCGACAAGCGGTCCCCAGGGATCATCCTTCGCCACGAGAATGACGACGCCTGCCAGTTGCTTGATATAGACCTCATCGCCCTCAAAACGGAATTCTTTGGGCAGCCTGACTGCCTGGCTGCGTCCATTTGCAAAAAGCTTGGCACTTTGCATAGTGCCCTCCTCATCATTTGGTTACGCTGCTTCAAGAACCACGAATGAGACGAATTTCACGACTTGCACCACTGGGAAAATTCGGGCAATCTGTGAAACTTACGGTTCTTGCAGTGGGATAGTCTGGTATGTATCCGAGTATATACCGCTGATTGGCGGATGTCAACCAGAGGGAACGAAGATCGATTTTCGCCACAATGCGCGGCGTGATCCCAGCTTTGTGGCCGCCGCCCTGGCCTGCTCAAGCACGAGGCACGTTTCCTCAGCCCTACATGGGCCCTGCCCCAGCAGCGCCCGCCCCTTGAGGTGCAGCACGTCGGGCCGCAGATACCAGATGCCGGCCTCAGCACAAATCCGTGTAGAGCGAATCCATCAAGGCAATCGCCTGATCGTACGCCTGCATCTGCAAGGCAAATTCACCATGCGCCAGCCCGACCCGAATCCACATGAAGGGCATGTAGCCAAAGCGTGCTTTGACGGTACGATAGTCGGCCAACGTGGCGATCAGTTCCTCGGCTGCGGCCACGTTTCCCTGGCGCAAGTGCAGGCTGACCTGGATCGCATGGGGCCAGAAGCGCAGGATGGGAAGTTGTTCCTCCGCAACCGACCGCGCCAGATCCGCCAGCGCCAGCCCATGCTCGACATCGCCCAACTCGCCGTAGAGCAACCCCAGGTCCGCGCGCGTGCCGATCAGCGGCGTCAGGCTGCTGACCGACTCGGCAATGGCGATGTCTTCCTCCATCACGGTCAGCGCCTGGTCGATCTGGCCGCGCTCCCAATACACAAAACCGATCATGAAGTGGCTCAGCGCCTGCGCCTCCAGGTTGTGGCTTTCCACGCCCAGTCGATAGGCTTCCTCGGCATGGACGATGGCCTGTTCATACTCGCCCGTCACCAGATAGGTCCAGTGCAGGCGCATGAGCGCTTCGGAGAGCATGGGCAGGTTGTCTAGCTGCTGCCACAGATCACGTGCTTCGCTGAGCGCTTCGCGGGCGCGATCCCACTGGCCGACCCCGGCGTAGGCATAGAAGATGTCGTGCAGCGTGTAGGCCAACTGCTCCGGCAGGTTCAGGTCGCGGGCCAAGGTCAACGCCTGTTCGCCATACGCCAGCCGTTGGTTCGCATCGCCGCCCGTGTAGGCGCTCAGAATGAGTAGATTCCAGAGGATCTTGGCCTCTGCCGCCCGATCATCCAGATCACGCGCCAGGGTCTGGGCCCGTTCCAGCAGTGCCTGGCCCTCCACCGGATCGCGGGCAAAGTTCACCGTCGTGCGGATGGCGGCGCGCGCCAGGAGCGAGGCGAGCACCATGGCCTGATCGCCGTCTGCCTGCGCCACACGCTCCATCTCTTCGTAGACCGCAATGGCGTCAGCATGTCGCGAACTCAACTCCAGCGTGCGGCCGAGCTGGGTATACAACTGCAAGCGTTGGGGATCCGGCGTCGACTGTTCGCCGCCGCCCGGCCCCATGCTTGCCAACTCGATCGCGCGGCGATAGAGGACTTCGGCTTCGGCGTTGGCATAG
Organism: uncultured Chloroflexia bacterium; assembly: GCA_963698255.1. Lineage (GTDB taxonomy): Bacteria > Chloroflexota > Anaerolineae > Caldilineales > Caldilineaceae > JAWKOK01. The sequence goes on from CAVOQD010000024.1 coordinate 207,393, forward strand.
ATGGCTGCCGCCATATCGCCGGCAATCCCAAAGTAGTGCATTGCGCGCTGATTGTCGCCCGCAATGGCATAGTGGCGCGCCAGTTGCGGGGCAATGAGCTTGGCCTCAGCGCCGTAGCGTTGCTCCAGTTCCTCGGCGACGGCGCGGTGGAGGTAGATCCGTTGGATCGGGTCCAGGCTGTTGTATAGATATTGTTGAAACAGAATGTGGCGAAAACGGTATTGGACGAGTTGCTGCGCGCCGACCTGTTGGCTGCCCTGAAGCCGTGACCAACCGCTGCTCTCGATCCAACGCTGACCCTAGCTGGCCGGCGATCTGCTGTTCGTCGACGCCCTGCACGTGGGCGACAATCTCCGCGCCAAAGGTCTCGCCCGCCACGCTGGCAATGTGCAGCAACTCCTGCAAGGGCGGGGCCAAGCGCCCGATGCGTTCCTTGATGATGCCTTCAACCCGCGCGGGCAGGATCTGCCAGTCGAGCTCCGGCGCTTCGATCCATTCGCCGTCGGCATTGCGGATGACGTCTCCCCGCGTTTGCAGACCGTGCAACAGTTCGACGGTGAAAAGGGCATGGCCGGCAGTCTGCCGGTAGAGCGCATCGCGAAAGGAACGATCCAGCCGATTGGGTTCGCTATCGATGAGCGCATCCACAAAGGCGCGGCCGTCGGCCTGGTTCAGCCGCACGTGGATCTCGCCAAAGCTGCGCTGCAACTCGTTGACCAGCGGTTCCAGCGGATGTCGTTCGCCGCCGCGACCCAAGGCGACTTCCGCCGCCCGGTAGATGCCAACCAGCAGGATGCGCTGCTCCCTGGAGATGACGACTCAGATGGAAGAGCAGGCTGATCGAACCGGCATCCACCCATTGAAGATCGTCGATGATCAGCAGCAGCGGCTGGCGACGGGCCAGATTTTGCAGGACGTACGCATACTGGGCGAAGAGATTGCCCTGGTGCATGTGTGCGGTCGGGCGTTCACGCTGGTGACGGCTGATGAGGGTCTCCAGTTGGTCAAGCAGCGTCCTGTCTTGGGCGGGAATCGTTGCCGTGGCGCGATTCAGCAGCGGTGCGCCGGAAAGGAAGGTGTCAACCAGATCGGGGCCGACCTCCAGCAGCGCCTGGACGGTCTGGGGAGCCAGGCGCCACAACCGTTCGGCGTAGGTCCGGCTCATGGACCCGGCGCCCCAGCGCGCTTCGATGTCGCCGGTCAGCAACTCCAGGATCTCGCGAAAGGGGAGGTAGGGGTCGCCGATGCCGGTGTAGGCATTGCAGTTGCCGGTCGCAACCACCAGGTCGGGATGTTTCTCCTGGCTTCGACGGACAAACGTCTGGGCCAGCAAGGTCTTGCCGTCACCGGCCTCGCCCGTGATGAAAGCGATGATTGCCGTTGCCGGCCAGCGCTGCCTCCAGGTGGGCGTCAAGTTGGGCGAGCTCGCGTTGGCGGGCCACTAACGGCGTGGACGCTCGGTCGCCATCGTCGGAGCGTGGCCGCAGAAAGGCGGGTATCGAGATCAGATCGGGCGCAGGGAGCGGTGTGGCCACAAATTCGCCGCGTGCCATGGCCACAAAGCGCTCCCGATCTTGATCGGGAATGAGCAACTGGTCGGCGAGCAGCGCGGCAATCTGGCGCGACGGTCGACGTTCTTCGCGTTCGATCTTCTTGATGGTGCTGGGCGAGCAGTTGACCTGTCGCGCCAATGCCGGGCGTGTGAGGTCCAGGGCTTGGCGTCGCTGTTGCACCCAATCGCCAAATGACACAATGTCGCCGCTCTGTGCCGTCGTCATTTTGCACGCTGTCGTTTCTTTGGCCTAGATTTGGCACCGTGAAAACAGAATAGAGAGAACGAGGGACGAAGCTCCGTTTCGGATACGTCATCGCAAACGTGGGCTGAAACAGACATGACACTGACTGTAGTCCAGCATTTTTGTGTTTCTGACACAACTCGGCGATGACGAATTCATTCTTTGGGTAAGCCGTCAGGATTGCGCATTGGATAAAGCGTGACCGCGATTGAGCAATCCGCATCGGCCACAGAGCGGACGACGTGGGCCGAGATGGTGTGGACGTACGCCCAAGTATCCGCGCAGTGAAAACCAATGTTGAATTCACGCACGTGGCATGCATCGAATTCCGCCCTGGCGGCCGGCGACAGTGCCTTGATCGCGTAGATCATTGCAAGGATGTCCGTTTCGGCATCTCGAGTTGAGTTCTCTTCCCGATGCGATGATTCCACGATTGAGTGCCAATGTCCATCATCTCCCTGCGTGTAGCGAAGAACGGCGCAAGTTGCGTCAAGTTCACGATGAAGACTATCGAAAGGGGTTTCCGATTTTAGATCGAAGTCGGTATTGGCGTACTCGGTGTCGATTTTCATTGGGGGTACGCGAGCTCCTTGTGGCACAACGCTTCGCATCAGCGGCCAAGAAAAACGGGTGACGCTGACTGGCCGACCGAATGCAATGATTAGGCAGTGTGGCCGAAAATCGCCTAGATGCGCGGTTCTCTGGGTTCAAGCTCGTCGGGTGTTGGTTTCTGGAAGAGCGCAATCCATGGCTTCATCATGGCTTTGGGAATGTGGAAACTTGTCTGCGATCGCTGCGAATTCCTGACTGCCAGGCGTCGCATCAGTTCATCTTCCGGCACGTCCAGGAAGTGCACTTCACTCCTAGCCCCAAGCTGCTCTGCTCGCAATCGATAATCTTCACGTTCTTCTTGCGCCCAGAAGCCAAAATCGAGGATCACATTCGTTCCCAATACAAGTGTCCGACTGGCGATGTTCCACAGCATGGCCTCGATCAACGCATGCCTGGCGTCATGATCTGGTTCCTCTGCATCTTGTCCAAAGAGACGTACGTGCCATTCATCGGGTGTCAGTCGAAGCGCAGCTTTCTCACGCTCAAGCCTTTGAGCAAGCGTTGTTTTTCCTGAACAGGGAAGTCCAACCATCAAATGGAGAGTTGCCACACTTTGTACTACCAGAATTCACATACGAGCCGCCTAATGTTAGCATAACCTGTTCTCGACGCAGGAGGGAAGCTGGTTCATGCAAGTTTTGGTGCCCTTCCGTTCATGACGAGAAACTAAACCCCATTATCCATGAGGCCACGTGCAATCATGCAGCTGCCGAACCAGAATGGCGTAAAGCACCGCAGCGAGGACGAGCGCCGACCGCTGCAATGCCCATCCTATTCCTTTGAAGTCGGCCCGTTTTTCCCGTTTCCGAGGAAGGGATGAGAATGATCCCAAGTAAACCCAGGAGAATAAGAGGAAATCCCTTGATCCAGCCAGATGCGAAGAAGTATTGCAGCTGAAGTAGCCACGGCCCAAGAGTTCGAAAAGCACTGTCGGTTCGGTATTCACCCGTGTCGTCGAACATGAATGGGTGAAGAAGATCCGCCCAGAACATTCCAGAAATGAGCACTACCCCGGAAATGAGTGCGATCCAAGCCAAGATGCTCACTGTTCTTTGTCGTTTCATTAGCATCAGCAACGAATGAGGATTATGCGGCGTGAAGAGAATCAAGGTGTCACCAAGCCCGATTGCCGCCGCGGCATAATCTGTGTTGAAGTAAGCCGGTGGGACCGGACTCTCTATGGAAATTCAGTCCTGTTTCCGTGGTTTCGGGATGTCCGAGACAGGCACCCAGGTGCCCTCATTGTAGCCAATGATCGAGCTGGCAGCAACAGGGTGCAATGCAACCCAGTGTGATTGCCGCCGGTTGTGGCGACGAAGAAGCCAAACCAGCGTGACAAACGCACCTTGACAGAGCTTCGTTGGCTGGCTCAGGGTAGGAGTTCGGACAACCGGTGTTGCAGGAAGCGATGGACAAACGAGTCGGCGGACAGAGTAATGGTCCGCGTAATCAAACATGATCATCCCGCGACGAACCATATTCGATCAGCGCGGCCGAGTCCGTCCTTCACGCCGCTGACGCTCCAACAGTGCGCCCAATTCGACAACCACATCCGGTCGTTCATTCCACAGGTTGTGCTGCTCGGCAGGGTCCGTCTCCATGTTGTAGAGCTGGCCGATGGGGCCGCCCGGCTGTTGGCTCAACGCTGACCGGCTCGCTGAAGCCGCCGGAGCCCAGGCCCAGCACCAGTTTCCACTGCCCCTGGCGAATCGAGAACATGCCATCGCCCGAATGATGGACCAGCGCCTCGCGGATCGGCTGCTGTGCGCCTCGCCGGCGAGGGCGGGCAGGATGTTGTAAGAGTCCTCGCCCGCGTCCTCGGGCAGATCGACGCCGGCGATGGCGGCGAAGGTGGCCATCATGTCGGAGAGGCAGACCAGATCGTCGCTGGACGTGCTTCCGGCCGGGATGCGTGCCCGGCCAGCGGGCCACCAACGGCTCGCGATGGCCGCCGTCCCAGATGTCGGCCTTCTGCCCGCGCAGCGAACCGTTGGTCGGATGGCCGTAGGTCTCGCCGTCGGCGCAGGTGAGGCGACCGCCGTTGTCGCTGGTGACCATGATCAGCGTGTTGTCGGCCTGCCCCGTCCGGTCCAGGGCGTCCAGCACCTGGCCGACCACCCAGTCGAAGAGCACGACCATGTCGCCGCGGTCGCCGGCCTCCGAGGCGCCGACCACGAAGTCGGGGCGCACGTCGCAGGGGCGGTGGGGCGAGGCCGGGGTCAGGTAGAGGAAGAAGGGGCGCCTCATCGTCGCGCTGCGGACTCGATCAAGTCGACGGCCTTGGCCGCAAAGGTGATGTCCACCTGATCGTCCTGCCAGTCCGGCGTCTGCATGCCCTTGCGCTGCTGGTTGTAGTAGATTTCCTTCTCGCGGTCGGGAATGCCCACGGTGTGGTCGTCCTCGATGAAGCAGTAGGGCGGCATGTCCAGCGAGCCGGCGATGCCGAAGTAGGAGTCGAAGCCCAGCGTCGGTCGGTCCGTTGCCGATGGGCGCGCTGTGGTCGATGTCGAAGCCGTCCAGGCTCCAGGCCGGGTTGCCGAAGTCGATGATCGGTCTCGTTGCTGCCGTCGGTCCGCTGCCAGTCCAGACCCACGTGCCACTTGCCCACGGCCGCCGTGCGATAGCCGGCCTGCTTGAGCAGCGAGGCCACGGTCAGCCGCTCCGGCTCGATCAGCGGCGCGCCGTAGCCGCCCAGCACCCAGCGCTTGAGCCCGCCGCGCCAGGCATAGCGCCCGGTCAGCACGGCGTAGCGGCTGGGCGTGCAGACCGCGGAGGACGAGTGGGCGTCGGTCAAGCGCACGCCCTCGGCCGCGATGCGATCCATGTGGGGCGTGGGGATCTTGGTCGCGCCGTAGCAGCCCAGATCGCCGTAGCCCATGTCGTCGGCCATGATGTAGATGATGTTCGGTTTGCTCATGATTGCGGATCACCTTTCCAGGTAAAGATGTTAGGTTGCTGCTTCAATGGACCGCGGATTTGGCGGATTAAGCGGACGAAACCGGATTGATTCGGATTTTATCCGCGATAATCAGCCTCATCCGCCGAATCCGCGGTCTATCAATGTGTTGCTGTGCAGTCCTCTTCCCAATAGGATTCGAGCGCTACGCCCAGCCCATCGGCCAGGCGATTGACGTAGGCGTAGTAGCCGGTCACCTGGTTGATGTCGAGAATGGCACGGTCGGAAAAATCGGCGTCTCGCAGGGCCTGGACATCGCTTTGAGCCATGGCCCAAGGCTCGCGTGTCAGTTTGGCGGCGTAGTCGAGCATGGCTCGATCTGCTGCGCTGATGATTGCCGTTGTATAGTCGTCGGCCAGTTGCTCGACCAGACGATCGTCCTCTGTCAGCCGACGGAGACCCGCTCCGTGATGGTTCAGTCAGTAGTGGCAGCGGTTGATCTTGGAGACGACGACCGCGATCATCTCGCGTTGCGCACGCGTCAGATCGGAGCGCCCGCGCATGAGCGTACTGTAGATCTCGAAATGCGCCTTGAGCGAGGGCACGTTGAGGCTGTGGATCTTCATGATGTTGTCCACGCCGCCCCAAGGCTCGACCATCTTGGCGTACAACTCGGCCAATCGTCCGGTCGCTTCGTCCTCGTTGATTACGTCGATCCAGGCCATTGCGTCTCCTTTACGGCTGAGGCGAATTTCGTGCTACGCCAGTTGGGATGATAGTCTCAACTCTATTGCAGCTTGCCGGCGGGCAGTCCAATGCATTTTACCGGATCAGACCTCAGATAGTTGATTTTCGATCGTGTGTATCAGAGCACCGTGTATCGGGGTGCCGGGGGATCCCGTGAACCAATTACTTGACGGAGAGAGGGAACGCTATGGACAAGCAGCCAGTAGACTGGGTCGATCCGCTGATCGATTCCGCCAACCGTCGGTTTTTCTTCCTGACCACGGCCAGCCATCCGTTCGGCATGGTCAATCTGAGTCCGGACACGCGCGTGGGGCTGGAGGCGTGGGGCAGCGGCTATCGCTACGACGATGAGTTCGTCCACTGGTTCAGCCATGTCCATGCCTGGCAGCTCTGCGCCATCCCGGTGATGCCGACCATGGGGCAACTCAAAGGGCATCACGGGTCCGACGCCTACAAGTCTCGATTTTCGCATAGCGATGAAGTTGCTCAACCCGGCTACCATGCCGTCACCCTGGAAGACTACGGCATCCGAGCGGAGCTGACGGCGACTGCCCGCGTGGGCTTCCACCGCTACACCTTTGATCGTGACGGCGATGCCTGGATCATCTTTGGGCTGGGCGAGGCCATCATGTTGCCCATGTCCGACTGCTTCGTGGAGCAGGTCGATGGCCGCGACGTGAGCGGCTACGTCGAGAATGAACGTACGCGCCGGCGACCCAAACGGACCAAGATCTTCTTCGACGCAGCCTTTGACCGCGAGATCGAGGAGATCCGCGCCTGGCGAGACGGCGAGCTTGAGCCGTTCAACACGGCCATGGCAGGGCCGGGCATCGGCATCGCGGTTCGCTTCACCGTCAAGCGGGGCGATGTCATCCAGCTCAAGGTGGCCATCTCCTATTGCGGGCGCGAGCAGGCTAGGCTCAATCGAACAAGCGAACTGCCCGGTTGGGACTTCGACCGGGTGTGCGACAGGAAGCCCGCGACACCTGGAACCAGTGGCTGGGTCGCATCGAGGTCGAAGGCGGGACCGACGCGCAGCAGACCAAGTTCTACACCGATCTCTTCCATGCGCTCAAAGGGCGACGCCGGGTCAGCGATGTCGACGGAAAGTACATCGACAACACCGGCGACCTGCCGATCGTGCGACAGATCCCGCTGGACGAGAACGGTCGCCCGCTCTACGACCATCACAACTCGGACGCCTTCTGGGGCGCGGCGTGGAGTCTCAATCTGCTCTGGTCGCTGGCCTGGCCCGAGGTCACCAGCAGCTTCTGCAACACTTTGGTCGACATGTACCGCAACGGCGGCCTGATCCCGCGCGGCCCCTCCGGCGGCAACTACACCTTCGTCATGACCAGCCCGACATCGACAACGTTTCTGGTCTCGGCCTGGATGATGGGCATCCGCACGTTCGACATCGAAACGGCCTACGAGGGCATGCTCAAGAACCACGGGCCGGACGGTCTGATGGCCAAGGCCGGCTATGAGCACTACACCAACATCGGCGGCGGCGCTGAGTTCTACCTGGAGCGCGGCTACGTGCCCATGGGCATCCAGGCCGATGCTTTTCATGTCCACGCCGCGGCCACCATGACCCTCGAATACGCCTACCACGACTGGGCGCTGTCTGAGCTGGCCGGTCTGCTGGGCAGGATGGATGAACAGGCGGCCCTGGCCCGGCGAGCGAGCAATTATCGCAATCTCTGGAATGCCGAATCTCGCTTCTTCCAACCGCGCGGCATGGACGGCCAGTTCATGCCCGACTTCGATCCCATGTCGCCCGCCGGCTGGGTGGAGGGCAACGGCCATCACTACCGTTGGTTCGTGCCCCACAACGTGGCCGATCTGATCGATCTGTTCGGCGGACGAGACGGCCTTCGTCGATGAACTCGACGCCCTCTTCACTGCGGCCGAACCCAGCAACTTCATCGCACCCCACGCCGAACACGAGACCGAGGTCATGGACTACGGCAACCAGCCCTGTATGTATCTGGCGCATCTCTTCAACTACGCGGGCGCGCCCTGGCTGACCCAGAAGTGGGTGCGGCGCGTGATGGAGGCGACCAAGAGCGACATCACGCCCTACGGCGGCTACGGCGGTGACGAAGACCAGGGGCAGATGGGCAGCCTGAACGCACTGATGGCCATCGGGCTTTTCAACGTTCACGGCGGCTGCGATCGCGAGCCGTTCTACGAGATCTCCAGTCCCATCTTCGACAAGGTCACCATCCACCTCAACCCGCAATACCATCCCGGCGGCGCCTTTGTGATCGAGACCGAGAACAACGGGCCGGGACCGCGCTACATCCAATCGGCTACGCTCAACGACAAGGCACTGACCCGGCCATGGTTCCATCACCGGGCGTTGGCTGCGGGCGGCACGTTGCAGATTGTGCTGGGTGAAAAACCGAATGAGCAATGGGGCAGCGAGCCGGAAGATGCGCCGCCGTCCATGAGGTAGGGGGTAGGGTTGTCGCCAATTTGTAGACACACTGCTGCTATGATTGGGGTGAAGTCCGACTCTGTCACAAGCCGAAGACCGATTATCTGCGTTCTCTGTGTGCAAACGATTGGAGGGGATCATGGCGCAAATGGTCGTGTTGGTGATGGACGAACTGGCGAAGGTTGCCCGCGTGCTGGAGGCCTGGCGAAACGCCGGCGTAACGGGCATCACGATTTGGGATAGCCGCGGACTGGGGCGGACACTTCATTATCGAAGCGCCCTGGACGGTCTCCCGCTGATGCCGAGTTTGGAGTGGCTGATGCAGCCCCGCGAGGACGAGCACTGCACGCTTTTCACAATTGTGGACAGCGACGAGTTGGTTGATAGGCTGATCGATGCGACCGAAAGGATCACCGGCTCGCTGGACGGCGAAGATCGGGGCATTCTTTTCGTGTTGCCCGTGCTGCGTGCCGTTGGCGTTCGTTCGACGAGGGAGCAATCGCTTGCCGCGGTGGCCGGTCTGAACTGAGGGCCATTCTATCGGCCATCGGGTGGTTGGCAATCCAGGAATGGACCGCGGATTAGGCGAACCAGGCTGATTTTCGCGGATAAAATCCGAACGGATCCGGTTTCATCCGCCGCATCCGCCTAATCCGCGGTCCATTTGCGTCGCAACCTGTACAGTTACGGTTGACTCTACGGATTGTCCTGGGGCTGCTCGCCCTTGACGCCGATGCCGCCGTCCACCTCATAGTTGGCGCCGGTGACAAAACTGGCCTCATCGGACGCCAGAAAGACGAAGACATTGGCCACCTCTTCGATGGTGCCGACCCGGCCAATCGGGTGCATGTCATCGAAGGCGTGGCGGAAATACTCGGGGTTCGACTGCTCTGCGAGGAAGTTGTGCAGCATGGGCGAATCAATGGTGCCGGGCGAGACTGTGTTGACGCGGATGCCGAGCCGGGCGTAGTCGGTGGACATGGCGCGGGCCAGGCCGATCAGCCCGGCCTTGGTGGCCGAATAGGCGGCGATGCCGGGCAAGCCGAGAATGCCGGTGACGCTTGCCATGTGGATTATGCTCCCGCGCCTGCGCTCCAGCATCTGCGGAATCACGGCCCGGCTCATCAGGTAGGCCCCGCGTAGATTGACGCGCAGGCAGAGGTCGAAGGCATCGGGCGATGTCTCATGCAGACGACCCGAGGGCATGACTGCGGCGTTGTTGACTAGCACGTCCACTGGCCCAAGAGCAGCGTTCACTTTGGCAATCGCTGCGTCGACCTGTGCCTCGTCACCCACATCCGCGCCCAGCGCCAGCGCATCGCCGCCCGCGGCGATGATGGCGGCGACGACTTCTTCACAACTCTCAGCACTCAAGTCGACCAGGCCGACACGCGCGCCTTCACGAGCATAGCGTTGAGCAATGCCGGCGCCGATGCCGCGGCCGGCCCCTGTCACAACGGCAACTTTTCCTTGTAGTCGGTTCATCGTTTTTCTCCCTTGACAATATGGCTAGGTTGGTACTATACTGCCTCTGATCGATTATCGATAATCGATAACGAAAGCCCGGATTTCATCATACATACCGCTCCTCTTGCGTCGACCATTTGGTATAGTGAATTTGGTATAGTGAATATTGGCCCCTTGCATCACTGCTGTCGAAATGCACCCTAGACTGAAGGCTGTCCATGCAGAAGGTCAGGTCGCTAACAGATCAGATCTACGAGCGTCTGCGCGCCGACATCGTCACCGGGCGTCTTGAGGCCGATGTGCGGCTTGCCGAACTTGAGATCGCCGGCGCGATGGGCACCAGCCAGGCGCCGGTTCGTGAGGCGCTGCAGCGCTTGGAGCGCGACGGCCTGGTCGCCCGCAAAGGGCGCAGCTACACCTACGTCACTGACTATTCCATTGATGAGATCTACGAGATCTTTGCAATCCGCTCCATTATTGAAGGTTTTGCCGCCAAACGCACAACCAAGACAATCACTGCCGACCAACTATCCGAACTGAATACCCTGATCGGGCTGATGCACGCTGCCGCCGATGACGGGGACATGGCGCTGTTGACAGAGTACGATCTGCTCTTTCATCGCGACATCTGTGAATGGTCAGGCAGCAGCGGACTTCTGCGCACATGGGAACCGCTCTACAGCCAGGTTCAACGTTTCGTCGTCCAGACAAACGTAAACCATTTTAACAGCCTTCATGAAATTGCCGAATCACATAATCCGATCGTCGAAGCCCTGAAGCAGGGAGACGAGGAAGCGGCGGCTTTGGCCGTCCAGGAGCATGTGATGCTGATCTGGTCCAAGATGGGGCCGGATGACAACCAGGAACCTAGAGGAGAGACCGATGTCGGAGAGTAACGTTGTTGCGAATGGCGCTTCAGGGGGGGACGGAAGCAACGGTGGATTTATACACTCGGTCAAGCGCGTATTGCAGATTCGCGAGATCGGCGTGCTGCTTGCGCTAATTGCCCTGCTCATCGCCATGTATTTTCTGAGCCCCTATTTCTGGAAGCCGACCAATATCTTCAACGTGCTGCGCGGCATGTCCACAATCGGCATCATGGCCATCGGCCAGACGATGATCATCGTCACCGGCGGCATTGATCTGTCGGTCGGTTCGGTGTTGGCCGCGTCCAGCATGCTCACCGCACGGCTCATGTTTCTGGAAGTCGTCCCGCCCTGGATCGCGGTTGCGCTCGGCCTGGGTTTCGGCACGCTGTTGGGGCTCACCAATGGGCTGATCATCACCAAACTCAAGGTCAATCCCTTTATCACAACGCTGGGCATGTTGAGCATTGCCCGCGGCCTCACCTACCTGTTGGCGTCGGGGTTGAAGGGCACCGTGGCCAGCAACGTGCCCATGCGCGACGAGGCTGTGAACTACCTGGGCGGCGGCTACGTCGGCCCGGTACCCGTCCCGGTCATCGAGATGATCGTACTGGTCATCGCCTTTAGCCTCTTCCTCAAATACACCGTGCTGGGTCGCCAGATCTATGCCGTCGGCAGCAACGAACAGGCCGCCCGACTGTCCGGCGTTCCGGTGACCATGGTCAAGATATTCGTCTACTCGGTAACCGGAACGCTCTGTGCACTGGCCGGCATCATGACGGCCGGACTGCTGGCGACATCGGCCACCAACGCCGGCGTGGGCATCGAACTCTCGGTCATCGCGGCCGTGGTCATCGGCGGGGCCAGCTTGCAGGGCGGCGAAGGCACCATCATCGGAGCCGTCATCGGCGCTGCCATCATCGCCGTGCTCCGCAACGCATTCATTCTGCTCCATTTTCCAATCTACATGCAGACCATCACCATCGGCGTCGTCATCATTCTGGCCGTCGCCGCTGACCAACTGCGGCATCGGAATCGGTAATATGGGGAGATAGGGATTGGGATCTGGGAGAAGTCGTTCGCCCAGCCCCGATTCACCTATTCCCAATTCTCACCAACCCATATTTTTTCAAGAGGAGAAGTCAGCATGAAAAAAGATCCACTGTTCACTGTTGCTCTTTGTGCTCGCGTTGGGCCTTGTCGCCTGTGGCGGCAGAGCGGCTGACGAGCCCGCAGCGGAAGCGCCTGCTGCTGCTTCTGATGCCGAAACCGTCGCCGTGGCCGATGTCGAGCGACCGGCGGCCCCAGCCTTCGACTCCCTGTGTCAGGCGGCTGACGAAGGCACGGTCGGCCCGGTCGACATGATGCCGGACCGAGCCACTGCGCATCGCCGTACTCGGCCTGGAGAACAATCCGTTCTGGATTCCGGTCAAGGAAGGCGCGCAGGCGGCTGCCGATGAACTGGCTGCCTACAACACCACCGTCGACTGGATCGTCCCCGGCGAGAGCCACACGGCCGACTTCTTCAGCGGCGGCATCGAAGCGGCCATCGCCCAGGAATATGACGCCATCGCCACCATCGCCGGCGACGCCGGTCTGGTCACCTACATCAACGCGGCCGACGATGCCGGCATCCCGGTCGCCACCTTCAACTCCGAGACCGACGCCGAGAACGCCCGTCTCTTCTTCGTCGGCGCCGACCTCTATCTCCAGGGCGAGGCGGCTGCCCATGCCATGGCCGAGGCCATCGGCGGATCGGGCCAGGTCGGCATCATCACCGGTTTCTTCGCCGTGGAAGCCCATGAACTGCGTCGCCAGGGTTTCGTCGACACGCTCGCCGCCGAATATCCCGACATCGAGATCGTCGGCGAGGTCGAGAACACCGACCAGGGCGACATCGCCTACACCCAGGCCCAGGACTTCATGACCGCCAACCCCGATCTCGAGCTGGTATCTACGTCACCGCCGGCGGCCCCTTCGGCGCTGCTGCTGCCGTGGAAGATGCAGGCAAGACCGGCGAGGTTGCGGTCGTCTCCTTCGACTTCGTGGACGAGACCATGGAATACGTCGAGAAGGGCGTGATCTACGCCACCATCGGCCAGAACCCGTTCGCCCAGGGCCATGACCCCGCCGTGCGTCTGTTCAACTACCTCGTCGGCGGCGTTGCGCCCGAGTGTGGCCGTCTCGTCACCGAGGCCGCTGTTGTGACCCAGGACAACATCAGCGAGTACTGGTCCGCCGACGGCGGCTTGGCCGACATGTCGGAAGGCGAAGGCGAAATGGCTGCACTGCCGGCCTTCGACTCCATGTGCCAGATGGCCGACGAAGCCACTGTCAGCACCGGTCGACATCATGCCGCGAAGAGCCGCTGCGCATCGCCGTACTCGGCCTGGAGAACAATCCGTTCTGGATTCCGGTCAAGGAAGGCGCGCAGGCGGCCGCCGATGAACTGGCTGCCTACAACACCACCGTCGACTGGATCGTCCCCGGCGAGACCCACACGGCCGACAACTTCAGCGGCGGCATCGAAGCGGCCATCGCCCAGGAATATGACGCCATCGCCACCATCGCCGGTGACGCCGGTCTGGTCACCTTCATCAACGCGGCCGACGATGCCGGCATCCCGGTCGCCACCTTCAACTCCGAGACCGACGCCGAGAACGCCCGACTCTTCTTCGTCGGCGCCGACCTCTATCTGCAGGGTCGAGGCGGCTGCCCATGCCATGGCCGAGGCCATCGGCGGATGCCGGCCAGGTCGGCATCATCACCGGTTTCTTCGCCGTGGAAGCCCATGAACTGCGTCGCCGGGTTTCGTCGACACCTCGCCGCCGAATATCCCGACATCGAGATCGTCGGTGAGGTCGAGAACACCGACCAGGGCGACATCGCCTACACCCAGGCCCAGGACTTCATGACCGCCAACCCCGATCTCAGTGGCATCTACGTCACCGCCGGCGGCCCCTTCGGCGCTGCTGCTGCCGTCGAGGATGCAGGCAAGACCGGCGAGGTTGCGGTCATCTCCTTCGACTTCGTGGACGAGACCATGGAATACGTCGAGAAGGGCGTGATCTACGCCACCATCGGCCAGAACCCGTTTGCCCAGGGCCATGACCCCGCCGTGCGTCTGTTCAACTACATCGTCGGCGGTGTCGTGCCCGAGTGCGCGCGCATGGTCACCGATGCGTCGGTCGTCACCCAGGAGAACATCAGCGAATTCTGGACGCCTTCGAACTAACGGGCGATGATAGACCGCGGATTTAGCGGATCAGGCGGATTTACACGGATAACTCAATCGGTGTCTGATCCGCCTAATCCGCCCGATCCGCGTTCTATCAGCGCAATCATGAAAGTATGGTGCGATGATGGCAGAGAATGGTGAGCAGATTCTCAAGGTGCGGGGCATTTCCAAACGCTACGGCGGTGTCCACGCGCTGGAGGGCGTGCAGTTTGATCTGAACTACGGCGAGGTGCATGCCCTGGTCGGCGAGAACGGCGCGGGCAAATCGACGCTGATCAAGCTGCTCGGCGGGATCGAACCGCGCAATGAAGGCACCATCGTCTTCGAGGGCCGCGAGGTCGAATACCATCGGCCCATCGAGGCCCAACATGCCGGCATTGCCATCATCCACCAGGAACTCTCCATGATGCCCTCGCTGACCGTGATCGAGAACATGTTCATCGGCGACATGGGCGGCAAGATGGGCGTCATCAGTTGGAAGAAACTGGAGCGCAAGGCCCGCGACGCCATGGCCATGATCGATCTGGATGTCGATCCCTATGCCGCTCGTGCGTGACCTGCCCATCTCCCAGCGGCAGATGGTCGAGATCGCCCGTGCCGTGTCGACCGACGCCAAGCTCATCATCATGGACGAGCCAAATTCGTCTCTCTCCGATACCGAAAGCGAGCGCCTCTTTGAGGTGATCGAATCGTTGACCGAACGTGGCATCGCCATCATCTACGTCTCCCACAAGATCGATGAGGTGCTGCGCATTTCGGATCGCATCACCGTCTTTCGTGACGGGACCTACGTCGGCACCATCGACCGGGCCGAAGCCAATGAGCAGGTCGTCATCAATATGATGGTCGGTCGCGAGTTGGATCGCAGCGTGCGCAGCACGGTCGAGAACATCGGCGATACGCTGCTGGAAGTGCGTAACCTGAGCGGCAACCTATTCCAAAATGTCAGCTTTGACTTGAAGCAAGGGCGAGATCCTCGGTTTTTCGGGGCTGGTTGGCGCGGGCCGCAGCGAACTTATGCGTGCCATCTTTGGCGCCGATCCCTTTGAGAAGGGCGAGGTGATCTTCGACGGCAAGTCTGTCCGCTTCAAATCGCCGGGGCAGGCCATTCGGGCCGGTCTGGCCATGGTGCCGGAAGATCGCAAGGTGCTCAGCCTCTTCATGAATTTGGAAATCTACAAAAATATGTCGATTGCTGAGCTGCCCTTCATGCAGAAATTTGGCGTCAATGAGCGGGCGGAGCAGCGAATGGTCGATTCGTATGTCGACAAGTTGGATATCCGCCTTGCTTCGATCAACGAACCGGTCAGCAGCCTGAGCGGCGGCAATCAGCAGAAGACCGTGCTCGGGCGTTGGCTGGCCACCGGCCCCAAACTGCTCATTCTCGACGAGCCGACCCATGGCGTCGACGTGGGCGCCAAAGCCGAAATCTATGAACTGGTGCGTAACCTGGCGCGTGAAGGACAAGGCATCATCCTCATCTCGTCCGAGCTGCCGGAGGTGCTGGCGTTGGCCCATCGCATTGTCGTGATGCACGAAGGCCGCGTGACCGGCATCCTCGATCAGGCCGCGGCCACCGAGGAGAGTCTCATGGCCTACGCCACCGGCGTGGCCGACAATTATGCCGTGGAAGCGTAGCGCGGGCGATCATTCTGGCTTTCGTAGGTCACACTTGCAGTGTGACGACTTTTCCAATGAGATCTGTTCGGCATGAGATGTAACTGCTTAGCCGATGTGGCTCGTCCGACTGCAAGTCGGACCTACAGAAAGCATGATCTCGAAGGAACTTGAAATCAGTACTTGATCGTACAGCGAATGTGACTTGAACGGCAGCATGGGAGCAAGTAGCATGTCAGATACTGACGCGTGCAAAGTCTATCAAGGCGATTTCCGCGGCTGGAACGCGTACTTTCTGGAAAATGAGTTCGTGCGCGTGGTCGCGGTGCCCGATATCGGCGGGCGTATCATGGCCTACGATCTGGGCGACTATGCCTATATTTACGTCGAGCCGGAACTGGCCGGCAAGCTCTTCTCGCCGGAGGAAAATCAGGGCGACGGATCGCTGGGCGCGTGGAAGAACTACGGCGGGGCCAAGACCTGGCCCGCTCCACAGGGCTGGGACAACGACCAACAGTGGCACGGTCCGCCTGATGCCGTGCTCGATTCGGGCCGGTATCAGGTTGCCGAGTTTGGCGCAACCGACGACAACGGCCACCATCGAGATGGTCAGCCCGCCCGACCCGCGCACCGGCTTGCAGATCACCCGCCGCCTCACCCTGCACCGCGGCAGCAGCCGTTTGACCCTGGACCTCTCTTTCACCAATGTCTCGGATCGGACCACGCGTTGGAGCATCTGGGATGTGACCCAAGTTCGCGCCGAGCAGATCGGCGAGGATGGTTCGCTCCAGCCCGATTCGTCGTGTGTCGTCACTGCGCCGCTCAACCCGCACAGCCGTCACGATCGTGGTTTCGCTGTCATGTTTGGCGACGAAGACAACCCTCAATGGCAGGCAAACACCGAATATGGCCTGTTCGTTGGCCGTTACCTCAACAAGGTCGGCAAAGTTAGCATCGACTCGCCCGGCGGCTGGATCGCGTTCGCCAATCAGAGCGCAGGCAACGCCTTTGTCGAGCGCTTCACATTCGACCCGACCGCCGAATACCCGGATGACGGGGCCACCGTCGAATGTTGGACGACCGGCACGGGCATCGTCGGCAACCTCAACTTCGAGGACAGCACCATCTATCACATGGAGACCGAGGTGCTCAGCCCGCTCTACACCTTCGAGCCGGGCCAACGCCGCTCGTTTTTGATCGAGTGGGGTGCGTGCAAGTTGCCGGGTCTTGTGATCGATGTGGAGGATGGTGGTTGTACCTTTAGGGCGCTGAGTGTGCGAGGTGAGAGGGGCGAGGGGCGAGTTGGCGGTGTCTTTGGACTGTTCGATCAGGCTGAAATTTGGCTGGTCGGCAAGGATGTGGATGGCGTCGAAACCGCACGGATCTCGCTGGGCAATGCCGGCCCGCTTGAAGCGTTGACCGTTGATGCGTCACTGCCACTTTCGACCGACACGGTACGGTTGGAATTGCAGGCCATTGCCGTTGCGGACGGTCATTCCCGTCTTGTGACAAGTGTTGCCGTTGAATAGAAACAAGATCAACAGCTTGTTCCATTGGAGATTGTCCTATGCAAAAACTCTTTGACGGCGTTTTTATGCTCGAAGGTGAAGTCGGCGGTCGCCCGCTGCAACTGATCTACTTGCAGGGCGAATCGTCCTCGATCTTGCTCGACACCGGCTGCACCAACGATCCCGAAGACTTCATCATTCCCCAGATGCGAGAAGCGGCCGGCAATCCGGGCGGCGAGCCGGCTGATCTGCAGTGGATTCTTATCACTCATTCTGACCTGGATCACATCGGCGGCAATTTCTTGATGAAGCAGCATGCGCCGCAGGCGATCCTTGCCTGTGGCGATGCCGACCGTTTTGCGTGTACGGGGCCGGACGAGATCATCGCCCTGCGCTACGACGCCTATCGGGCCGACCATCAGATCTTCTACGATGATGAGACGCAAGAGGCGATACGCGGCCAGTGCGGCCAATTCCAGCCCATTGAAGCCACCTTTGTCGGCGGCGAGCGAATATTGCTGGCGCCTGATTGGACGGTGGAAGTGGTGGCGTTGCCCGGCCATTCGCACGGGCACATCGGCTTGCTGGACCGCAGGAACGCCGCACTCTACGGTGGCGACGCCATTCACGGGCGCGTCTATCACGGCTTCGACGGCACCGAGAAGCTGCCGCCCACCTATCTGCATGTGGACGAATATCTGGCCACCATTCGACTGATCGAGCATCTGCCCATCAGTACGTATGTCGGCTGTCACTGGTCGATCAAGCGTGGCATCGAGATCGCCGAATTTTGCGCCGAATCACGCCAGTTTGTAGCGCAGGCGGATCTGCTGTTGCGTGAATATCTGCGCGATCCCCACACCCTGCGCGAGGCCTGCATGGCGCTGGGCCCCCAATTGGGCGATTGGCCCCACGGTGGACTTGATCTGGAATTGGTCTTTGCGCTCAATGGCCATATCGAACAATTGCTCAACCGCGGGCTGATCGAAGCGCAGGTTCAACAAGCAGAGCCGCGGCTGTTGAGCTTCAAAATGAAGAGTTGATATTCCCATGAAAATTACCGCAATCAAGACCGTCGTCGTCAACGCCCAAATGCGTAACTGGGTCTTCGTCAAGGTGGAGACCGATGTGGCCGGTCTCCACGGCTGGGGCGAGGCCTCGCTGGAGTGGAAGACACGCGCAGTTGTCGGCGCGGTGGAAGACTTCGCACCCATGCTGGTGGGCGAGGATCCCGAACGCATCGAGTTTCTCTACCAGAAGATGTACCGCCAATCCTTCTGGCGCATGGGCGTGATCGGCATGTCGGCCATCTCCGGCATCGAGCAGGCGCTCTGGGACATCCGCGGCAAGTCGTTGGGGCAGCCGGTCTACAAGTTGCTGGGCGGGGCCGTGCGCGACAAAGTGCGCATGTACACGCATCTGGGCGGCGGCGACATGGAGGCCGTCTACGAATCGCAGCAGAGCGACGATCCGCAGATCTTTGTGGAGCGAGCGCTGGCCGTGCGCGAGCAGGGCTACAACGCGGTCAAGGTGCTGATCACGCCGCCGACCGAGAGCCTCAATGCTATCGGCGCCTATGACTACGCCGAACGCATGATGCGGGCGCTGCGCGAGGCGGTCGGCGACGAGATGGACATCATGATCGACTGTCACGGTCGCCACTTCCCGGCCAACGCCATTGAATTCTGCCGCGTGCTGGCCCCGTACCGCCCCTTCTTCATCGAAGAGCCGGTGCCGCCGGAGAACGTGGACGCCATGGCCGAGGTGCGCAAAGCCAGCACCGTGCCCATCGCCACCGGCGAACGGTTGGTCACTCGTTTTGGTTTCCGTGAGGTCTTTGAGAAGCAGGCCTGCCATGTGATCCAGCCCGATCTCTGCCATTGCGGCGGGCTGTGGGAGGCCAAGAAGATCGCGGCTATGGCCGAGACCTACTACATGGGCGTTGCCCCCCACAATCCGCTTGGTCCTGTGGCAAACGCCGCCGCCCTGCATTTCGCCCTCAGCACGCCCAATTTCATCATCCAGGAGGACATGCTGACCGACGTCCCCTGGCGCTGGGATGTGGTGCAATCGTCACTGAAAACCGAGGACGGCTACTGGCTGATCTCGGATGCGCCGGGGCTTGGCGTCGAGGTCGACGAGGACGCGGCCAGGCAGCATCCCTTTCGGCAGGAGGTCATGCACAGCACGACTGTGCGTGCCCATGACGGGGCGATTCTGGATTGGTAGGCGCGCTGAAGGATTTAGCGATTTGCACCCACAGGCGACGTTGAAGTAAAAAGGCTTTGTTCGCCTCGGATTGCCGTTACATTCTCGTGGTCTACGAAGCGCTCGATTCACAGACGGTCTACCCCATTACGGCGTACGAGATTGAGATATGAGGCGAATGATGACAGCACATGTAGGCAAACGTATCTACCGACAGGCAACGCCAGATGAGCGAGCGCGGCATTCTTTGGTTCGGGAGCAGATCCAAGCCGAACTGCCGGAGCTAGAGCAACGTGGTAGAGATCAACTGGCCGAGGCCTTGAAGCAGGGCGTCGATATCCGACACATCACAGCGCTGCTCAAGGCAGAACGCTTGAATCAAGGGTTGAGCCTCTCTGATATGAATGAACGCACGAACATCGATCGCTCAACGCTCTCCAGATTAGAGAATCACACGGATGCCAATCCGACCATCGGTACACTCGTCCGCTATGCCGAAGCCATGGGCAAGAAGGTGGTGGTGACACTTGCATCAGCCGCTGAATAGCGATTGCCTGACGGACCATCCTGCTAGTACATCCCGGCGGGAATAATGCGGCAGACATTTTTGCGCGACATTTGGTTTCTACCCGCCAACGCCTGAGCTACGTATCCGCCGCTATGTATGATCTGACCGCTTTCAGCCTCAAAGACATGACAACCTGCGGGGCAGCGTTGCGCCGGCAGGGCGAAGGTGCGACCAGCATGGAAGAAGTGGCTGATCGTACAGTGCGTTATCTTTACGATCAGTTGGTTGATCCGGCCGGCGATCGGGCAACGGCGCTGGTTCGTTTCTTTATCACCAGGCCGTACAACGAACTGGATGAAACCCTCCAGCAGCATGTCAACGGTTTCCTGAACCACCCTCCGGACGATCCCGATCTGAAATGCCAGACGCTGCTGGCCACCGTCGGTGATAACCCGGACTGGCACAGTCGTCACAACTCCCGGTACTACAAGGTGCATCCGCTCAGCAAAGAGATCGTGGATATCAACCCCATGTTTGGGCAGGTTTCAGAGATGTTCGGCATCGCGTTGGATCAAGCAGTTGATCCCGATCCGGGTCTGCTCATCGACTTGGAGCAACGGACCTACAACATCTTCCATGTGCCTGATGCTGTCGACAATTTTTACATTCCCGATCAGGCGTATTTCGTGCGACCCTACGGCATTCGTTCGGTGCTGGGATTCTTTGGCATGTTGCCCAGCGGCAATCTGTTCAGCGTAGTTCTCTTTGCCAAGGTTGTGATCGGCCGGGAGATGACTGACTACTTTCGGCCCCTGGCGCTCAATGTCAAGATGGCGATCTTGCCCTTCGACGACACTGCGGTCTTTGCTGCCGACAGCCCGCCCGCGGCCACGCCTGCACAAGAGATTGCCCGGTTTCGATCCCAGTCTGCCGGCCTGAACCAGTTGCTGGAAGTCCATGAACGTGTGGTGCGGGAACAGTCGGAGCGGATAACGCAGATGGTGGCAGAAGTGGCCGTTGCCGAAGAACGCAACCGCCTGGCCCGCGACCTGCACGACTCTGTGACCCAGGCGCTCTACAGCCAGACGCTCTATGCAGAAGCGGCCATTCGCCAGTTGGACAATGGCAATTTAGACCGATCCGCCGATCATCTTCATCGGCTGCGTGAGAGCGCCCAGCAGGCATTGCGCGAGATGCGACTGCTCATCTTTGAGTTGCGCCCGCCGGCGCTGGAGGAAGCCGGGCTGATCGCTGCGCTCCAGGCGCGGCTGGATGCTGTGGAGGCGCGGACTGGCGTGGAAACGGTCGTCAACGCTCCCCTGGAGCTGCGCCTCGCCCCGGACATCGAGACCGGCCTCTATTGGATTGCTCAGGAGGCACTCAACAATGTCCTGAAACATGCCGGCGCCGACAGAATCGAGATTACGCTGCGCCAGGAACCGGAGCGTGTGGTGTTGCGCATTGCAGACAATGGGGTGGGTATGGATGTTGCAAGCGTGGCTTCACACAGCAAGGGCACACTGGGCCTGCGATCCATGCAGGAGCGCGCCGCGAACTTGGGCTGGCAGTTGACCCTGGATAGCGCCCCCGGCCAGGGCGTGATCATCGAAATTGAGGCGCCTCATGCCTGAGCCGATTCGCATCTTCATTGCAGACGATCACGCCCTTGTGCGATCCGGCATACAGGCGCTG
Source organism: uncultured Chloroflexia bacterium (assembly GCA_963698255.1). Lineage (GTDB taxonomy): Bacteria > Chloroflexota > Anaerolineae > Caldilineales > Caldilineaceae > JAWKOK01. Next base: position 228,991 of record CAVOQD010000024.1, read on the forward strand.
CTGGAGACTGTGGACGATCTGGAAGTTATCGGGGAGGCGGCGGATGGAGAGCGGGCGGTCGCGTCTGTTCTCGCGCAGCGTCCGGATGTGATCCTGATGGACTTGGAAATGCCGGTGATGGACGGCATCGCCGCCATCGAACGGATCATGGCGCAATGGCCGGACGCGCGCATTCTGGTGCTCACCAGCTTTGCCACCGACGATCGTGTCTTCCCAGCGGTGAAGGCCGGGGCGCTGGGCTACCTGCTCAAAGACTCCGGCCCGGACGCGTTGGTGGAGGCGATCCGTCAGGTGCAGCGCGGCGAATCGTCCCTGCATCCCAAGATCGCCCGCAAGCTCATACAGGAGCTTGCCCGCCCTGCGAGCCAGCCACCGACCGTCGATCCGCTGACGCCGCGGGAAATCGAGGTTCTGCGACTTGTGGCGCAGGGACTGGGCAACCAGGAGATCGCCGACGAACTCGTCATCGGTGAAGCGACCGTCCGATCCCATGTGAGCAGCATCCTCAGCAAGCTGCATCTGGCCAGCCGCACCCAGGCCGCTCTCTACGCCCTGCGCGAAGGGTATGCTTCTCTGGACGATTTGTAGCTGTTCGTGGCTGATAGCAGAAACATAATGTAGGTGCGGTTTGCAATCGCACGAGCCGCAAATACCTTTGGGCTCGGTCAGCTTATGCGGTTGCAAACCGTACCTACGTTTGCCCGACGCAGTTCAGATCGATTGCGCAGCATCGGTTTTCCTTCCACGCACAACACTCTTTCTCACACCAATCACAGTTCCCGGTGGGAACTCTCCTCGTCGCGCACCAACGATCAATTCGAATCTGCGGTCCATTTCCAACAAATGTTGGAGAACCTGTCCAAAAAGATGATCGGATTGTGGAGTGAAGTTCCGCTTCGCCGCTGATGTGGCGCACGCCCGTTTCCTCTATCCTATAGACATCATGGACGCCACGCCTGCCTTGCTTCGCCTACTCATCGCCGATGACAACGCCGCGACCCGAGCGGCCACAGTTGCCTTGATAGAAGCGGGTCCGCATCCGGTTGCCATCTACGAGGCGGCCAACGGTCAAGAGGCGATCCAGTTGGCGGAGAGTGTGCGTCCCGACGTCATCCTGATGGATGTGCAGATGCCGCTGCTGGATGGCATCACCGCAACGCGCCGCATCAAGCAGCACTGGCCAACGATGCGCATCGTGGTGCTCACCATGTACCGCGACCATCGCAAGTCCGCTCTTGCAGCCGGAGCTGACGACTTCTTGCTCAAGGGCGCGGCAACAGATGCGTTGATAGCAACGACATTCGAAAAGTTCTATCCACGATTTTCACAAGGAGAAAAATCATGAAGCAGGAAGGGAAAGCCGATATGACACAGTTGCAGAAGTGGGGCGGCGCAGTTGCACTCTATGAGGCTCTGGCCTACATCATCGGCATCGTCGGCTTTGTGCTGGTGGTCAATGTTGGGGAGATCGCTGACCCGTTGCAAAAGGTAACGGCGATTGTTGAAAACCAGGGGCTACTAACATCGCTCCACCTGATCGTCTACGTCATTTGGGGCGCGATGCTGGTGGTCTTGGCCCTGGCGCTGTACGAACGGCTGGACGGCGGCACGTCGGCCACGGCTCGCACGGCAACCGCTTTCGGCCTGATCTGGGCCGGTCTGGTCATCGCCAGCGGCATGATCTACAACGTCGGCATGGAAACCGTGGCTTCTCTGCATGCAGGCGATCCGGCCCAGGCGGCGACCGTGTGGCTGGCCATTGAAGCAGTCTTCACCGGTCTGGGCGGCGGTGTCGAGGTTGTCGGTGGTATCTGGGTGGTTCTGCTGAGCGTGGCCGCACTGCGCAATGGTCGACTCCCGCGAGCTTTCAGCTATTTCGGGCTTGTGGTCGGCGCGGCCGGTCTGGTGACGATTGTGCCCGCTCTGAGTGAGATCGGCGGCATGGTCTTTGGGTTGAGCCAGATCGTCTGGTTTGGCTGGCTGGGTTTTGTGCTGTTGCGTGGTAAGTCCAGCGAGGTGTCCACGACAATTGACACGGTCGCCGCGCAACCGAGTGCAACTGCCTGATCCGACCAAACAGCAAAAGTGCTGCGCCATTCGTGTGGACAGATTCTGGAGACAACAAGATGAAATCAACGGGACGTGTACTCAAGATTGTTGGACTAGCGCTGTTGGCGGTGTTGAGCGTGGTTGTTCTGGCTTTCACCGGTCTCTTCATGGCCACGGACGGCAGTCAAGCCGTCCCCGCCACCGTCGACGGCGACCCGAGCCTGCCCCAGGTTGAAATAGATGGGGTGACGTTTCATGCCGAGACCTTTGGCGACCCGGCCAATCCGGTGGTTGTCGTGATTCACGGCGGCCCCGGTGGAGACTATGGCTACCTGCTCAACTTGCACGAATTGGCCGACGCCTACTTTGTTGTGTTCTACGATCAACGCGGTGCGGGACTTTCCCCACGCGTAGCGGCGGAGGCGCTAACGCTGCAATCATCCATTGACGACCTGCATCGGATTGTCTCCCACTTTGGACAGGGCGAGCCGGTGCGCCTTATTGGTCACTCCTGGGGGGCAATGTTGGCGGCGGCCTACGTGGGGCAACACCCTGACAGCGTGGTACAGATCGTATTGGCCGAACCGGGCACCTTGGACAACGCCGGTCTGGCCCGCTTCATCGAGCATCAGGCGACGGCCAGGGGGTTCAGCTACTATCGGCTGTTGGCGCGCACGATTGTCGAGTCTTTCCACATTGACGGACCCGATGCCGATGCCCGCATGGACTACATCTTCGGCAAGATGTCGGCCGATTTTGTGAACACGGCCGCTTCCGGCTACCGCTGCGAGGAAACAAACATTGTTGCGAGCCAGCCTGCGATCCCCGTGCCGCCCAGCCGCTTCGGGGCCACTGCGTACAACACGCTCTTTGGGCCCGGCGCCGATCTCTCGTCCATTGCCGCCAACGCGAGCAAGTACCGCGGTGACAGCCTCTTCCTGGCATCGGAGTGCAACCCTCTTATCGGCGCGGATTTCCAACGCGCGCAGATGGGACTCTTCCCAGAGGCGGAATTGGTCGTTGTTCCCGATGCCGGCCACGAGATGTTCGGCGATAACCCGACTGCCAGCTTGGCCGCAGTGCGGGGCTTCTTCGGACAGTGATGCAAGACGAAGAACAAGGAGAAATCATGTCTGCGAATCGACGACAAATCCGTCTGCGTATACTCATCTTTGCGGTGCTGGTCAATGGTTTCGCATGGCTGGGAGCGTTTCTAGGCGGCAGCCCCACGGAGCCGGAACTAGGATTTCTGATCTGGGGCGTGGCGCCCATTCTTTCCGCACTGATCATGCGCTACGCAGTGCGGGACAAGGTCGACATGGGCTGGAAATTGAACTTGCACGGCAACGGCCGTTTCTATGCTCTCAGCCTGCTTGTCCATCCTGCGATCATAGTCATCGTACTAGCGATGGGTTTGGCGACCGGCCTTATCGTCCTCAGCGATAGCCTCAATCTGTCCCAATTCATTGGCGCTATGTTGCCGTTGGCCGTTATCTATTTCATCTTCGCGATTTTCGAAGAGGTTGGCTGGCGCGGTTATCTGGCGCCCAGCGTGTACCGCATCAATGATCGGTTGTTGGGACATGCAATTGTCGGCGTGATCTGGGCCTCGTGGCATTTTCCCTACATGCGCGAACTGTGGGCCCACACGGACGAAGGCCTGGCGACGCTGGCGCCCCGCTTTGTGCTGGGGACAGTGGTCTTTTCGGTGCTGTACGGCGAGATTCGAATCCGCACCAGGTCGGTTTGGCCGGCGGTACTCATGCACTGGTCCGGCAATACGCTGGCCAATACGCTGCTGACCGGCTTCGTTATCCTTGAGCCGAAGACCATGTGGCTAACATCGTTGGGCGCTGAAGGCGTGGTGGTCATCGGCTTTGTGGCGATGCTAGGCGGCGTCCTGTATTACAGGCGGATGGCGGATGTTTCTGCGCATGCGGCTGATTCGGCCGAATTTGCCTGATTTTTTAGACACTATCGGCCATTGTCCGCCAAATCCGCCTCATCCGCGGCCCAACTACCTGCTTCAGTTTTCGCGAGGTCTTTGAAAAGCCGGCCTGCCATATGATCCAGCCCGACCTCTGCCACTGCGGCGGACTGTGGGAGGCCAAGAAGATCGCAGCCATGGCCGAGACCTACTACAAGGAGGTCATGCACAGCCCCGCTGTGCGGGCGCACGATGGGGCTATATTGGATTGGTAGGCGACTGGCGGTCTGTCGAGGCAGAAAAACTGGAATATCGACATGCTATCCGCCATGCTTGAATTTAACAGAAAATTTGTGCTATACTTGGGAAGAAGTTTCGGGCATGTTTGAGATTCATTTCGCTACCCACTGATAGGCGAGAGAAACTATGCTAGATGTCATTGAAATTCCCAGGGATTTAGTTCATTTTCAGTTGCCCCGAGCGGTTCACGCCCGTCTCCAGTTCTTGCTTGACCGCCAGGATTCCGGTGAGGCTCTCTCGGATGAAGAGCACGATGAGGCGGAAGGTTTGGTTGAACTCGCCGAATTCTTGTCCCTATTGAACCTGCAAGCCCAGCGCAAATCTCCGCAATCTTGATGCGCTACATTTCCCCATCGCTTCGCCAATTCGTCTTCGAACGCGCCGATAACCGCTGCGAGTATTGCGGACTTTCTCAAACCGGGCAGGCCGCCACATTCCATGTCGATCATGTGATTCCTTTGGCGGAGGGCGGCCAAACCGCAGAAGAAAATTTGGCGCTCGCCTGCGTATCTTGCTCCCTCCGCAAGGCTGCTCGCCTGAACGTGATCGATCCGGTCACCGGCGTCGAGGTTCCTGTCTTCAACCCTCGCCTTCAGGACTGGGCCGAACACTTTCAATGGCAGGGTCTTCGTGTGGTCGGCATTTCTTCGACAGGCCGGGCGACGGTCGATGCCCTAAAAATGAATCGGCCTGTTATTCTCGCCATTCGGGCTGAAGAGATCCTGCTGGATCGTCACCCTCCGCCGCCAAGAGGCCGATACGGTGCTGATCACGCCGCCGACCGAGAGCCTCAACGTCATCGGCGCATATGACTACGCCGAACGGATGATGCGGGCGTTGCCCGGGACTAGGCGTCAAGGTCGACGAGGACGCGGCCAGGCGACATCCTTTCCAGCAAGAGGTCATGCACAGCACGCCAATAGGGTTGCTAACGGCCGACTATCGCCAGCGAACGTGCGCTATGCACTCCAATTACCTGCCGCGGATCTCATTCGCGTCGCCTGACGACTACATCTCCACAAACTGGCGCGCCACCAACGTGGCGTAGACGCCGTCCATCTCCATCAACTCCCGATGCGTCCCACGCTCGACAATCTGTCCCGCCTCGACCACGCAGATCTGGTCGGCGTTGCGGATGGTACTCAGCCGATGGGCGATGACGATGGACGTGCGTCCCTCCAGGAGCCGATCGAGCGCATCCTGGATCAGCGCCTCGGTCACGGTGTCGACGCTGGCCGTGGCCTCGTCCAGCACAAGGATGCGCGGATCGGCAAGCACGGCGCGGGCGATGCAGATCAGTTGCCGCTGCCCGGCCGAGAGATTGGCCCCGCCCTCAAGAATGGCGGTCTCGTAGCCGTCGGGCAGGGCCAGGATGAAGCCGTGGGCGTTGGCCTGGCGCGCCGCATGTTCGACGGCGTCCATGTCGGCGTCTTGTTCGCCAAAGCGGATGTTGTCGGCCACGGTGCCGGAGAAGAGGAAGGGGTCTTGGGGCACCAAGCCCATCTGCGCGTGCAATGAACGCTGGGTGACCGCACGAACGTCGATGCCGTCGATCAGTACGGCTCCTTCACTGGCGTCGTAGAAACGCCCGATCAGGTTGGCGATCGATGTCTTGCCCGCGCCTGTCGGCCCCACCAGCGCGATGGTCTGGCCCGATTGAATGCGCAGATCGATGTTGTGCAGCACCGGCGTGCCGTCCCGATAGGCGAAGGTGACATCGGCCAGTTCGATCTCGCCCACAATCGGCGGCATCGAGCGGCCGTCCGCCGGGTCGGCCACATCGGGTTGCGTGTCGAGCAGTTCGATGACCCGCTCGCCGCCGGCCATGGCCGCCTGCATGGTGGTGTAGAGCTGGCTCAGCTCCTGGATCGGCTGGAAGAAGCGGGTGACGTAGGCCAGGAAAGCGACCATCACGCCGATGGTCAGGCTGTCACCGATGACGGCTAGCCCACCGAGCAGCAGCACGATGGACGTGGCCAGCATGCCCAGGAACTCGACCGAGGGCAGGAAGACGAACGAGAGGGACATGGCGTCAATATTGGCGTCTCGATTCTCCCGATTCACATCGTCGAAGCGCCGCCGCGAGCCGGCCTCCTGGCTGAAGGCCTGGATCACGCGCATGCCCGAGATGTCCTCGGCCAGACGGCCCACCAGCGCGGCGATCTTGGAACGCGTGCGCCGGAAGGCGGACTTGGCCTTGCGCGCAAAGAGCCAGGTCGCCAGCAGCATCAGCGGCAGCACCGAGAAGGTGTAGAGCGCCAACTCCGGACTCATGCTGATCATGACGATCATGATGCCGACCAGAAGCAGCAGGTCGCCGATCAAGGTGATCAGCCCCTGCGACAACAGGTCGTTGATGACCGCAACGTCGTTGATCACACGTGAAACCGTGACGCCGATGATATGCGTGTCGTGATAGCCGACCGGCAGCGCCTGCAAATGGCGGAAAAGTTGGCCCCGCATGGTGGTCAGCACGCGTTGACCGGTCCAGGAGAGCAGATAGCTCTGGCCGCTTGTGGTGGCAAAGAGCGCCCCATAGATGGCCGCGATCAGCAACGAGATGCGGGTTAGGCCGGGCAGATCGCCGGCAGCGATGTAGTCGTCGATGGCCACGCCGATCAGATAGGGGATCGTAAGCGATAGTGCGGTCGTGATCACGACCAACAGCAGGGCGAGGAGCATCTTGCCGCGATGGGGCTTCAGATAGGCGAGCATGCGCCGCACCACGCGACGATCAAAGGCTCGCCCCTCCTTCTCGTTGCCGAAACGGTTCAGTGCTCCCCTGGGGCCCATGCCGGCGCCGCTGCTGCCGATTGAAAAGCTCATGGCTAACGCACCATCTCCAACTGGCGCCGATAGATCTCGGCATAGAGCGGCGATTCCTCCAGCAGTTCGCCGTGGCTGCCGTTGGCGGTGACGCGGCCCTCTTCAAGGATCAGAATCTGATCGGCCAGGCGCACCGTGCTCAGCCGCTGGGCGATGATGAACGACGTGCGCCCCTGCATCAACTTTTCCATGGCCAGTTGAATCAGCCGTTCGGTCTCCGTGTCCACGCTGGAGGTGGCGTCGTCCAGGATGAGGATGCGCGGATCGGTGAGCAGGGCGCGGGCAATGGCGATGCGCTGCTTCTGCCCGCCGGAGAGGGTGACGCCCCGTTCGCCGATGTGGGTGTCGTAGCCGTTCTCCATCTCGAGGATGAACTCGTGGGCCTGGGCCGAGCGCGCGGCCTCCTCCACCTGGGCGTGGGTGGCGTCGGGGCGGCCAAAGGCGATGTTCTCCTCGATGGTGGCGGCAAAGAGTGTCGTGTCCTGAAGCACCATGCCGATCTGGCTGCGCAGCGAGTGGATCGTCACGTCGCTCAGATCGGTTCCGTCGACGGTGACGCGTCCCTTGTCCGGGTCGTAGAAGCGGGGCACCAGGTTGATGATCGACGACTTGCCCGAGCCGGTCGCCCCGAGCAGAGCGATGACCTGTCCCGGCTTGGCCTCCAGCGAGACATCGTTGAGCACCCGATGTTTCTCAAGATAGCCGAACGAGACGTTCTCAAAGCGAACATGGCCCGAGATCGGCGGCAGCTCGGTTGCGCCCTCCTCATCGGAGACGTCGGCCGGCGTGTCGAGGATCTCGAAGATGCGCTCTCCGGCCGAAAGCGCCATGGCGAAGACGGGAATGATCATGCCCATGCGACGCACCGGCGGCACGAGTTGGGCCAGGTAGGTGGTGAAGGCCACCAACTCGCCCAGCGTGAGCTGATTTTGGACCACCAGGCGGCCGCCGTACCAGATGATGACCACAGTGCCGATGTTGGCGATCAGGTCCATCAGCGGGATGTTGAGCGAGCGCAGCTTGGCCGCGCGGGCGGAGAGATCAAACCAGCGCTGGTTTTCGGCATCGAAGGCGTCGATCTCAGACGCTTCCTGGGCAAAGGCTTTGACCACGCGAGCGCCGCGCAGATTCTGCTCGATGAGCGTGGTCAACACCGCCAGTTGCTCTTGGAGCACAAGTGAGAGCGGTCGGAACTCACGGCCGAAGGCAAAGCCGCGGTAGGCCAGCAGCGGAACCATGGCCATGCTCAGCAGCGCCAGCGTCGGGTTCATGGCGAAGAGCACGACGGTCGTGGCCAGGATCAGCACGATGGCTCCGGCGATGCCCAACGTGGCCCGCCCGGTCAGAAAGCGGATGCGCTCCACGTCTTGCACTGTGCGCGAAAGCAACTGTCCCGTCTCGGTGCGGTCGTGGTAGCCGAAGGAGAGTTCGGTCAGCTTGGTATGAACGGCATTGCGCAGATCGTAGGCGACGCCCTGGGATCCGATCTCGGACCAGCGACCCATGACGAAGGTGAGGAATCCCTTGCCCAGCGTGATCGCCAGCAGTGCAAGGACCGAACCGAAAAGCAGCCGAACGTTGCCGGCCTCGATGCCGCTGTCGATGATCCAGCGGATAAACTGTGGAATCAGCAGAGAGAGACCGGTGCCGATCAGGAGCGCCGTATAGGCGCCGAGCACCCTTGGCCAGTAAGGACGTAGATAGCCGAAACAGCGGCGCAGGATACGCACGTCGCTTGGCTTCTGTTTGAGATCGGGCAGGTCAATACTCACACATCTGACTCAGGTTGCGGATTCGGAGATGCTCATCCAACTTAGTGTAGCACTCGTCACCGGTGTCGGCAACAGGGCGGAAATGGAGAGCGGCTGAGACCCCGTAGCACGACATATATGCCGTAATATATGTCGTAGCAGTCCGATAGTTGAGGCTGCGACATAAATAATGTCGTGCCACATGGTCTCCAGTGGCCGCCCATGAAATCTCGGTGTTCTCCCCACTTGTGCATGGCGCACAAGCAGTATCCCTGCGTCTTGTGCAGCTCGTCTATTGAATGATCCGATTTCGGCTGCAATACTGGTGCTAGATTCTTCCGGCGTATGGATCGCCTGCTGACCCCAAGCCCATGCGCCGGCGCTGTTTCTGTCGTCAGGATGCTCCATGTCCAATCCAACATCACCCGTCGGACAACCTCCACCATCCAACCAGATCGGTGACTATCTCGTCGACTCGATCCTGGGCGAGGGCGCCGCAGCGATGGTCTATCGTGCCCATTTGCGTGAGGATACGTCCGTCGACGTTCGGAACGATCATCCCGCGACCGTAGCCCTCAAAGTGCTTAAGCCTGCTGCGACCAAACAACCCAACATGCTGGCCTGTTTTCAATTTGAAGCCCGAGTGCTCTCCCGCCTGAATCACCCAGGCATCCTGCGCGTCTACAACGCCGGTGTGGACAATGATCGAATGTACACAGCCATGGAATTGGTTGACGGCGAGAGCTTCGACAAGGTTCTGCTGGCGCGAAAGCGCCTGGGCGAGGCCGAGGCGCATGCCGTTGCCCGACAGTTGGCAGAGTCGCTCGACTACTTGCACAGCCACGGCTATGTGCATCGTGACATCAAGCCGGCCAACTTGATGCTGACCAAAGAGGGGCGTTTCATCCTCTTTGACTTTGGCACGGTCATTCGCAGCGATGACGGCGCCCCCTACGAAGAGGGCCTCTACGGCACGCCCTCGTTTCTTGCCCCGGAGCAGACGACATCGGGCGGCCGCGTCGACGGTCGTGCCGATCTCTACGCCCTGGGTATCATGCTCTACCTCATGGTTGCAGGCCGCAAGCCCTTCTACGGCTCGCGTGACGAAGTGCTGGCTGCCCACCGGAATGCCGAACCCCCGCTGCCGTCCGACTCGGCTCGTGTGACGCCTGAACTGGAGGCCGTTATTCTCAAGTCGCTGGCCAAAGATCCAGATGATCGCTATCAGACCGGCGCTGAGTTCGCCCAGGCGTTGGCAGAGATCGACCTGACGGCTCCGCCGCCCAAGTCGTTCGGTTCGCGGATACTGGGGTTGTTCCGATCCGGCGTGTAGCCACCGTGGGGACAGGTCTCAGACTGCTCCCTGCGACCATGGTTGGCGACCGGTCAACAGATGGGATGTTCATCTATCCTGCTTCGCCAACAACACTGGAGACAGAACCTTGAATCCTCTTGAATCACTGCAAGGCGATGTCGACAGCGTCGCATACGCCGCAGGTTCGACCATCTTTCGCCAGGGCGCGCCCGGCGACTACATGTACATTGTGTTCGAGGGTGAAGTTGATATTCTGGCTGATGCACACTGTGTCCGCACGGTGGGCAAGGGCGGCCTTGTCGGTGAAATGGCCTTGATCGACGACTCGCCGCGCAGCGCCGATGCCGTGGCCAAGACCGACTGTCTGCTGACGCCCGTGGATGAGCGTCGCTTTCTCTTCCTCGTTCACGAAACGCCCATGTTTGCGCTGCAAGTCATGTCTGTGATGGCCGAGCGTCTGCGCGACCATCTTTCGCCGTAGCCGGCAGGCGAGCAGCTTGCGGAGCCCCGCCTTCATCCTCGAACGCCGCGCAGCGACAACTTGTCCGCCAAATGGCAGGCGACGAAATGGCCAGGGGCCACCTCGGCCAGTTTTGGCTCTTGGGCGGAACAGATCGGCTCCGCGTATCGACAACGGGGATGGAAATAGCAGCCGCTGGGCGGATTGGCCGGGTTTGGCACCTCGCCTTCCAGCACAATCCGATTTTTCTTGAGGGTTGGATCAGGCTGGGGCACATTGGATAGCAGGGCTTCGGTGTAGGGATGTTGCGGGTTGAAGTAAACATCATCGGTCTCTGCCGATTCTACGATCTTGCCTACGTACATGACCGCCACGCGATCACTGATATGCCGAACCACGCTCAGGTCATGGGCGATGAAGAGATAGGTCAGCCCCAGTTCCGACTGCAGGTCACGCAGCAGATTCAGGGTCTGCGCTTGAATGGAGACGTCGAGCGCAGAGACCGGCTCATCGGCCACGATCAAGCTCGGGTTGAGAGAGAGCGCACGTGCGATGACGATGCGTTGGCGTTGACCACCGCTGAACGCATGGGGAAACCGACGCAGAAAGCTCGTCGATAGGCCCACTAGGTCCAGCAGGGAGACTACCCGTTCTTCCAATTCCTTGCCGCTGACAACCTTGTTGACGACCAACGGTTCGCCGATGATCTCAAGCACAGTCATGTGCGGATTTAGCGACGAGAAGGGATCCTGAAAGACCATCTGCATGTTGCGCCGGACGTGATGGAGCGTCTGCTTGTCTGCATTGGCGACATCGACAATGCCCATCTCAGGATCGTTGAAGCGAATCTCACCGCCTGTGGGTACATAGCCGCGCATGATGCAGTGGCCGGTCGTGGTCTTGCCGCAACCACTCTCGCCGACCAATCCCAGGGTCTTGCCGTAGGGCACTGAGAAACTCACGCCATCCACTGCTTTGACATAACCGACAGTCCTGCGCAGCAGCCCTCTGGTGATGGGGAAATATTTCCGAAGCTCGGAAACCTCTAGGATTGGTTGCTCGTTCTGGACTGTCATCCGCTCAAAAACCTTCCACGCTGGTTCGTTCTATGATTTCTCTTCGACAAACCGCTAAGAATACCCCTCGTACAGGAGACACGAAACGCCGTGTCCTTCTCCCATCACGGTTTCCGTCGGCGTGTGGACATTGCAGACACCTGGCATGGCCTGCGGACATCGCGGGTGAAACGGGCAGCCGGACGGGATGTCGCTGGGGTTGGGCACCATGCCTTCGATGACGCTCAAGTGCGTCTGTCGTTCATCGGTCAGGCGCGGCACAGATCGCATAAGCGCCTGGGTATAAGGGTGTTTCGGATCGGCGAAGAGCGTCTTCACGTCGGCCCGCTCCACGACCTTGCCCAGGTACATCACGATCACGTCCTCGGCCATCTCAGCGATCACACCCAGGTCGTGGGTGACGAACATGATCGCCATGCCCATTTCGGCCTGGAGATCCTTCATCAGCTTGAGGATCTGCGCTTCCGTGGTCACGTCAAGCGCGGTGGTCGGCTCGTCGGCGATCAGCAGGCTGGGGCGACAGACCAGGGCCATGGCGATCATCACGCGCTGGCGCATGCCGCCGGAAAGCTGATGGGGATATTTGTCGACGGCTTGCTCCGGCTGCGGCAGTCCCACCCGACCCAGCATATCGATGGCCATCTTGCGGGCTGCCTGTTTGCTCTCGTTCTGATGGTGGGTCACCGCTTCAGCGATCTGGTCGCCGATGGTGTAGACAGGATCGAGTGACGTCATCGGCTCCTGAAAGACCATGGCGATCTCGGCGCCGCGAATGTCGCGGATCTGTCGGCCGTATTGGTCACACTGCGCGATGTCGATGATCTGCGTTCGCTGACTGAGGCCGTCTTTGCCGGGCTGGACTTGATGGTAGAGGATCTCTCCGCCGGCGATCTTGCCCGGCGGTCGGACCAGGCGCAGTATCGAGAATCCGGTCACGGATTTGCCGCAGCCGCTTTCACCCAACACGCCCAACGTACGCCCGCGGTCGATGTCGAAGCTGACATCATCGACGGCACGCACGATACCTTCATCCAAGAAGAAATACGTTTGCAGATTTTTTACTTCCAGAAGCCGTTGTCGTTCATCCATACTCAATCGAACCCTATCTGGCGACTGTTCAAGCATTGTCCAATTCATCGCGGATTTTCCGGGATTTATCGAATTCTCGCGGATATTCATCGGCATCGTTCAGCGAAGAAGAATCTACGAAAATCCGTTGAATTCGTGTAATCCGCGGTGAATCCTCCCTATTTACTAAAAGGATCGGCCGCGTCGCGCATGCCGTCTCCCAGGAAATTGAACGAGATAATCGTGATGACGACGAAAATGGCCGGGGTGAGCAGCCAGGGCTGCTGCAACAACACCCGCACATGTTGCGCCTCGTTGAGCAACAGACCCCAACTCGTCATCGGCGGACGGATGCCCAGTCCCAGGAAACTGAGCGCGGTTTCACCCAAGATCATGGCCGGAATGGCCAGGGTGGCAATCACCAGAATATGGCTCGTCGTATTGGGCATGAGATGGCGGGTGATGATGCGCCAGTTGCTGCAATTCGTGTAGCGAGCAGCAGTGACATAGTCCTCCTCGCGCAGCGACAGCACCATGCCGCGCACCTGTCTGGCAAGCGCGCCCCAGGTGACCAACGAGAGCACGACCGTTATGCCAAAAAAGACCTGTACCGACGACCAGGTCGGCGGAATCAGCGCCGCCAGGGCGAGCCAGAGCGGGATCTGGGGGAACGCCAACATGACTTCGATGATGCGCTGGAAGACATTGTCAAAAAGGCCGCCGTAGAACCCCATGGCGACGCCGATGGTCGCGCCAAAGATGATGCTCAGGAAGACGCCTACGAGGCCCACCGTCAACGATACCTGGGAGCCGAACATGATGCGTGAAAAGAGGTCTCTTCCCTGCCGGTCTGTGCCGAGGAGGAAGAGCTTGCCCGGCTCATCCACGCCGATGATGTGCCGATCCATGGGAATAAGGCCGAATAGTTTGTAAGGGACTCCTGGAGTCAACAACTTGATCGGATACATCACAGACGTGTCGGTCGCATACTCTTTCTTGTACGTTTTCGGATTGATCGACGGCACAAGACCATAGACGAATGGTCGAAAATGGAAATTGCCCTCTGAATCGATGAACTTGAAGCCGTGCGGGGGCGCGCTGGCATAGGCGTCATGGGTCGTGCGATTGCCGTAAGGCGCCACGAACGGCGCAAAGAGCGCGCCCAGATAGAGCACAATCAGAACGCTGCCGCCGATGAGCGCCAATCGACTCTTTTTGAAGCGCAGCCACATGACGCGACGTACGCTCAATACATCAACTTTGTCCCGTGGAGCCGTGACCTGCGGCTCGTCCAAAAGCCCTGCAACGCTCATATCAGTTTGTCCTTCGGCCAATGCAGAATCACGATATCCACGAAGGATCATGAATTTTTACAAAGGGCGATTTTCTTCGTGATTCTTTGTGCTTCGTGGATCAATATTTCTTTCGAATCGCCTTACTGAAATCGAATGCGCGGATCGAGCCATGCCAGCAGAATGTCGGCCAGCAGGGTGCCGATCAGGATCAAAAAGCCAATCAAGATAAGGATGGTGCCGCCGAGATAGATGTCCTGTTGCAGCGTTGCGCCCAGATAGACGGTCTGGATGGTCGGCAGATCCAGAACGATGCTGGTGATGGTGAATCCGTTGATGAGCCAGGCCAGCGTGGTGCCCAGCGACATGACCAACGGATGCAACGCATTGCGTACGCCGTGCTTCCAAATGACCACCCGTTCCGGGATGCCTTTGGCGCGCGCGGCCACGATATAGTTGGACCCCAACACGTTCAGCAGGTTGGCGCGCATCACGCGCATGACCCATGCCGTGCCGGTCACGACCACGGCCAGCGCCGCGATCCAAATGTGCTTCAATAGATCGATGAATTTATAGATCGACCATGGAGCGGTGATGTATTCCTGGGAAAAGAGGCCGGTGAGCACCTCACCGCTGAGCACCCAGGCCAGCACCAGGAAGCCCAGCGCCAGCAAAAAATCGGGTAGTCCCAGCCCGATAAAGGCCACGGTTGTCAACGCATGATCGCCGCGAGAGTATTGATGGGTGGCTGAATAGATGCCTAGCGGAATGCCGATGCCCCACGAAAGAATAAAGGCGACGAGCGAAACCGCCAGGGTCAGTCCCAGGCGTTCTGCGATGATCTCGCGGACCGGTCGGCGCTGGACAAAGGAGTCGCCGAAGTCGCCTTTTACGAAGTCGCCCATCCAGTTGGCAAACCGAATATGGATCGGTTGGTCAAGCCCGAAGCGAGCGCGCAGCTCCTCTTCCTGATCGCGCGCCGTCGTGTTGCCCTGTGATTCCTGCTGCAGGATGTAAACATCCACATAGTCGCCCGGCGGCAGTTCCATAATGATGAAGCCCACAACCGAGATCAGGAAGAGCGTCGGCAGCATCGTGAGCAAACGCATGATGATATAGCGGGTCATACAGGCTCTCCAGAAGGGCCATGGCGGAACTGAACCAAAAGGGATAGCAAACTGTCATTCCGACCGTAGGGAGGAATCTCAAGGTGCGCCACGCATAGATTCCTCGCTGCGCTTCGGAATGACAGTCAACGTCGAACTGTCAATTGTACAAGTTTACAACCTTCCAGGAAGCTTACAGCTTCCTGGAAGATCTGCACTGTGCCTGTCGTCTAACGAATGAAGAACTGCTCCGGATCGGCCGTGCCTGGGAATCCGATATCCCAGGAGGCCACCACGCCGGTCGGCGGAACATTGTGGAAGTTGTTCTTGACGATCACCGGGCTGACGTGCTCACCCACCGTGCCGATGCTCAGCGGACCGTCGTCGATGTGAATCTGGTAGGCCTCAAGCAGTTTGGCGTCACGCTCGACTGGGTCAGCGATGCTGATCAGCTCGGTGTAGGCGTTCTGCAACTTTTCAAGGCCAGAACCGGGGCGGGGAGCGACGCCGGTTTCGCCGCCGCTCACATAGTGCTGACCGATGCGTACGCCGCCCAGCGAGTAGGTCACGCCTTCGACCGGCGTCCAGACGGTGGCCGCAGAGACCAGGCCCCAGGCTGCTGCGCTACCCCAGGCTCGGATCATCACCTCACCGGCCTGCGCACGCTGATCGAGGATCTGGCCGTCGATGGCGTTCAATGTGGTCTTGAGCCCCACTGCATCCCAGTCTTCCTTGATCAGATCCATGGCATCCATTGTGCCCTGGTCGGTGACGACGATATCGACGATGATGTCGAGCGGTTCGCCATCCGGGCGTTCTCGGAAGCCGTCGCCGTCAATATCGACGACGCCGATCTCGTCGAGCAGTTGGCCGGCCAGTTCAGGATCGTACGAGGCATAGGAAGTCGACCACTCCTCATAAACCTTCTGACCTTCGGGCGTCTGGAATTCGGGACTTTCCGGGCTGAGTGCGAACTGTCGAGGTGTCGCCAGGCCCAGTGCCACGATTTCATTGATGCGGTCACGGTTGATCGCATGGGAAAGCGCACGGCGGAACTCGGGCGTGTACATCAGATCGACGATGGCCTCATCGGGATAGTCGTACATGAGGATGAGCCATGGCCATGCGTAGTCGCCGCGGTTCCACATGATCACGCGGTAGTCGCCGTTTTCCGCGTTCTCCATGACCAGCGGAATATCCTTGAGATTCAGATCGCGCACCTGCATGTCAAGCTCACCGGCGATGGCCTTGAGCGCCACCAGTTCGGTGCCGCCGCCCCCTTCGGCGATGTCAACTTCGAGTTTGTCAATGTAGGGAAGCTGCCGGCCTTCCGGATCAACCTTCCAGTAATAGGGATTGCGCTCGAACGTGGCGCTCTGGCCGGACTTGAAGTCGACCAGCTTCCACGGCATAAACGTCGGCATGTCGGGGTAGTGGAGACGACTAGCCACATCGAAACGGTTGACCAAGTTCGTCCGACGACTCGACGTCTGTGTTGTACTTGGGGTGGAACTCTTTCATGTAGTGGGCCGGAACCACGAAGGCGGATGAGTGGTAGTGGCCACGTGAGTGGTTCTCCAGGAAGAGTGGATTGGGCGCCGCGAAGGTATACTTCAGGGTGAAATCGTCCACCTTCTCGACCGTCATCGGCTCGCCGCCGACCGTCGTGCCGCCGGGCGCGCCGACCGGGATATCTTCGTCGAGGACCATGTCGTTCCACCAGAAGAGATAGTCGTCTACAGTCAACGGTTCGCCGTCGGACCATTTGATGCCTTGGCGGAAGTTGACGACCAACTCGGTGGCGTCGTCGTTCCACTCCCAGCTTTCCAGAAGATTGGGGCGTGAACCCGATGTGTCGCGTTTCCACTTCAGGAAAGGCTCAACCATCATGGTCTGGCGGGTCCAACCAAGCTGGTCATTGCCGTCCACCAGATGCCAGGTGCCGCCGTATTCGCCCAGTTCCTCGACCGGATCGACGACCAATGGATCGGCAGGCAGGCGTTCCTCAAGCGGGGGCAATTCGCCGGCCTCCACCATGGCCGCCAACATGGGGGCTTCCTTGGCATTGGTGTCGACCGGGAGCCGGTGCGGCCTCTTCGGCCGCGGGTGCGGCTGCGTCGTCTGCGGGGGGCGGTTCTGCTGCGGGCTGGCCGCCGCAGGCGACAAGGCCCAGGGCGACAATCACGATTAGAATGGGCAGGAAAAATCTACGTAGTTGCATCTTTACTCCTCCGGGTCTTCTTTGACTTACCATAAGGTGTCAATCGTGTGTGCAGCTTGAATCAGTCGTGGGTCGATTCACCTCCTTTTCTGACTGATGAATAAATGGGTCTCGATTTTGGTTCTCGTGCTCGTCCTCGTACTCGATGAAAATTCGAGCAGGGAAACGAGCATCGAGGATGAGAACGAGTTGTCAGGCCGCTACAACACCCGACGAATGCGGATCAACTGACTCACATAGTCACCGCGCATGCTCAGCGGAATGCCGCGATGCATCAACGCTGAGCCGCTAAGGCTGTGGGCGTCATCATTCATTGTGTAGCGTGCGTCCGCCTGCAAACCTTGCAGCCTGATTGTTGTATTGACCGGACCAAAACGCGAACTGTGTAGAAAGACAAAGACGACGATCTCATTGCCGCCCTCTCCCACATACTGAACGACCGTAAGCTGGCTCTCTCTGGGCGACCGCAGCCGATAGAGCAGCCCATGCTGGATCGTTTCCCGGATTTCCTTGTACTCGGCGATCAACGTCCGGGCTTGCGTACGGTCCGCTTCGCTCCAGTTGAGCAGGTTGGCGCCGATGCCCAGCGCGCCGGTCATGGCGGCGTGAAAGCGAAATTGGAGGTTGGGCAGCCGATCGTTCATTTCCTTGGCATCGGTGACCCACATCATGCGCGTTTTGGGCGCATAGGCCATGGAGTTGCCCTCGGCCATGAACAGATAGTCGAGTGGATCCGTGTTGTCGCTGGTCCAGACCTGGTCCATCCAATGGAGAATGCCCAGATCGACACGCCCGCCGCCGCCGGAACAGGACTCGAAGAGCACCTGCGGATGGCGCTCGCGCAGGCGCTCGACCACGTCGTAGACGCCGAGCGCGTGGCGCACCCAGAACTCGCGTTCACGCCCCGGCGGCGCATCCGGCCAGCCGGGTTCGCTGAAGTGGCGGTTCATGTCCCACTTGACGAAGGTGATGTTGTGGGCGTCCAGAACTGCATCCAGCGCCGCGAAGATGGTGTCGCGCACGTCCTGGCGTGCGAAGTTGAGCACCAGTTGATGGCGCACAGTCGTGCGCTCGCGATTGGGGAAGTGGTAGACCCAGTCCGGATGGGCGCGGTAGAGGTCGCTGTCCGGATTGACCATCTCCGGCTCGACCCAGAGGCCGAAATCCATGCCCAGCTCGTTGACCTGATCGATCAATTCGGAGAGACCGTTGGGAAATTTGTCGTTGTCGACGATCCAATCGCCCAGACCCGCGGTGTCATCCTTGCGCCCGATAAACCAACCGTCATCCACGACAAAGAGTTCAGCGCCCAGTTCCGCCGCGATTTTGGCCGTGGCCATCTGGTGCTCGGTCTCGACATCGAAGAGGGTCACGTACCAGGAGTTGTAGAGAACGGGGCGCACGGTGCGGGCAAATGCGGGCGGCAGGATGTCGTTGATCTGATATTGGTGCAGCCGGCGACTGGCGTGACCAAAGCCGGCGTCAGAGTATCCACCCACAAATGTCGGAAGGCGTTAGCGATTCGCCTGCATCCAAACGCCAACGGAAGTCAAAATCGTTGATGCCGCCGGTCAGCATCACCTGGCCGTAGTCGTTGCGTTCGACCACAAACTTCCAGTTGCCGCTGAAAGCAAGCGCTCCGAACCAGACCTCGCCCTGGATCTCATCGGCTGTGCCGCCGGCATCGATGGCGAACCACGGATTGGCCTGGTGGCTCGTGTTGCCGCGCCGGCTTTCCACGATCTGTTTGCCGACGACGATGGGCGACTCCTGTACCTGGGTCTCCGCACCCCATTTGCCGACCAACGTTCTGAGCCGGTAGATGTCATGCTGCGGGAAGTGCCAGGCGGCCGACATGGCTTGTTCCAGGTCAATGGCAGAATCGCCCCGGTTTTCGATCACGGCAGATCGTTCGATCAGATCGTACTCGGGAATAATCCGGTATTTCAGATGGACAGCAAGGGATAGTGGGCATCGGTCAAGGAAATCGTGAGGGTTGGCCGCCCGTTGTCCGACCGAAATGGCAGAACGAATCGTAGCGCAGCACGACATTGCGCACGCCATCGTCGAAGGTCGCTTTGATGCATGGTTCGTTGTAGTTGACGTCGCCCCAGGCAGGATATTCCTCCTGCGAAATGCCCTCCGCACGTTCGAACGCCCATTGGCCATGGGGCGAGGGCCAGCCGTAATCGCTGTCCAGGCAAAGTCGCTTTCCCCAATAGCGATGTTGCAAGTATCCGTGTTCGTCCAGGCCAAAAGCATAGGCCGTGTGCTCAGTCAGCAAAATCCACAGTTCGCGCCCATCCTCTGAAACCAGATGGCGAATGTGCGGGTTTTCCATGAATCCATTTTCTCCCGGAAGCAAGCCGAGCTTGACTGGATGGATCGGGGGCAGGCAATAGGTTCAAACTATCAGCAATGCGTTGTGCCGCTGTTGGAAACCTGTTGCGGATTGAGCGGGTCGCGACAACAGGTGGCATCTATGCGTTGAGAGCAGCGCACATTGATCAATGATTCGCGAATCGTCAGTAGAAGTCTGGATTGGGAATCTGTCGTCCACCAATATAAGTTAACCACGTGTTCACGATACTGGCAATAGACAAAAATATGAAAGTATGGACAATCCCGTGATGAAGAACGTGCAATGATCACCTGCGTCCATCCGCGGCCGATTTTTACAAGGGGATTAACCCCGAGGCGTGCTGCGATACTCTCGCGGGGAGACGCCGATAACCTTTTTGAAGAGACGCGAGAAGTAGTAGGCGTCGTTGTAGCCCATGGCATCGCTGATCTCTCTCACCGTTGACCGAGTCAGCGTCAGCATCGAACAGGCATGTTGCATTTTCAAATAGATGAAGTAGTCGACCGGTGAATGGCCGGTCTGTTCTTTGAAAAGGCGTGAGAAATGCGACTCGGAGAGTTCAGCATGGGCTCAGCCATTTGGGTGAGTGAGATGGAGCGATGCAGATTTTCGTAGAGGAATGAGAGCGTCGGCGCCAGACTTCTGAACTGGCTGGTGCGCGTCGTCGGCGAAAAGGCGATATTGTTGAAGAAGAGCTCGGCCAGCAGATGATGCAAGGTCTTGGCGCTGAAGATCAGCCGCTGGAGCACAAAGCCATCTCGCAGTGAACTGGTACAGCGGATGAAGAGTTGCTCCATGATTTCGCTACAATCCGGGTCGACATCCAGACGGAAAAATTCTTCGGGGGAGAGGCGGGCGAAATAATCGCCTTCGAGACCGGTGAAGTGAGCCCAGTGAATTGACCAGGGATCCTGACTCGTCGGCTCCGTAGATATGGGGCGTATGCGCGGGAATTACCAGCGCTTGGCCGGCTTGCAGCGTTTGCCGACCTGAACCTGTCTCATACCAACCACTGCCGGCGATACACAGAATCAGGATATGTTCGGCAGCGCCTTCGTGCACGTTCACAGTAGTGGTAGCGGGCGCTCGGATACCAACCAATATCGGTCAGCATCAGCGAGTGCAGCAGCGGATGCCCGGCATTGCGCTCCAGGACCGGGCGAGGAATCACGTAGAGGATCTGATCTCGGAAGCCTTCACGCAGGCGAATGGGAAAAGTAGAATCGTCACCCATTGTCGATGATTCCAGTCGAGTCAATGAGGAAGAAAGATAGCAATATAGTGCAGTATATCATAAATTGCTCTATTGTCATTGCGGCTGATTCGTGATAGCTTTGAGGCCAATCCGACGTTGTAGCACGACATTTATGTCGTAGCACTGCTCGCTCGGCAAAAAGCCGGCGAAGCTGCTACGACATAAATGTCGTGCAACATTGCCAACGACTCCCTTGAAATTCTATGGAGCACTCTACAATGGACTCAACCTCAGACCCGGTCATCGCCTCGATCGAGCCGATCACCATCCCCACCTATGCCGTGGGCACGCCTGAAAAATGCCCGATGTTCCTGGAAAAACGTGTCTACCAGGGCAGCAGCGGCGCCGTCTATCCCTATCCCGTCATCGAACATGTCTCGGACGAGAAGGCGGACAAGACCTACACGGCCATCCGGCTGGAGAACGCCTACCTGCGCATCATCCTGCTGCCGGAACTGGGCGGCCGCGTCTACATGACGCTGGACAAGACCAACGGCTACCACTTCACCTACTTCAACCAGGTCATCAAGCCGGCGCTGGTCGGTCTGACCGGTCCGTGGATCTCCGGCGGCATCGAGTTCAACTGGCCCCAGCATCATCGGCCCAGCACCTACGACCCGGTCGACTACTATCATGGAAGAGCACGCCGACGGCAGCAAGACGGCCTGGCTGGGCGAGGTCGAGCGCATGTTTCGCACCAAGGGCATGGTCGGCTTCCGCTCTATCCGGACCGCGCCTATCTGGAGATTGGATGTTCGGCTCTACAACCGCACGCCCTTTCCCCAGACCTTTCTCTGGTGGGCCAATCCGGCCGTGCATGTCAACGACGACTACCAGTCCGTCTTCCCGCCCGATGTCTACGCCGTCATGGATCACGGCAAGCGCGACGTCTCGACCTTTCCCATCGCCACCGGCGAATACTACAAGGTCGACTACGCGCCGGGCACCGACATCTCGCGCTACAGCAACATCCCGGTGCCGACCTCCTACATGGCCTATCATTCCGACTTCGACTTTCTGGGCTGCTACGACCACGGCAAGCAGGCGGGCATGTTGCATGTGGCCAACCACCATCTCGTGCCCGGCAAAAAGCAGTGGACGTGGGGCCACGGCGATTTCGGGCGTGTCTGGGATCGGCAACTGACCGATGAGGACGGCCCCTACATCGAGCTGATGTGCGGCGCCTTCACCGACAACCAGCCCGATTTCTCCTGGCTGCAGCCGGGCGAGGAGAAGCGCTTCACCCAGATCTTCATGCCCTACAAGGAGATCGGTCCGCCCACCAACGCCAATCAGGATGTGGCGCTGAATCTGACGGTGGAGGACGGCAGGCCTCGCTGGCCGTCTATTGCAGCCGCGCGTTTTCACTGCAAATTGAGCTGTGCCGCCGGCGACGAGATCATCTATGCGGTTGAGCAGCCGCTTGAGGCAGCCCAGGCATGGCAGACCGTCATCGACCTGCCCGACGGTCTGTCGCCCGAGCAACTGACCGTCCGTCTGTTCGACGGCGAGCGTGAGCTGCTCGCCTATTCTCCGCTGCCGGAGGAGCAGCCCAATCCGCCGGCCCCGGCGACGCCCGCCCAGCCACCGTCCGAGATCGAGTCCAACGAAGCGCTCTTCCTCACCGGGCTGCATCTGGAGCAGTACCGGCACGCCACCTATGAGCCGGAGCCGTACTATCTGGAAGCGCTGCGCCGCGATCCGGGCGACAGCCGCTGCAACAACGCCATGGGCCTGCTGCTGCTGCGCCGCGGCAAGTTTGCCGAGGCCGAGACCTATTTCCGCCGCGCCGTGGAGCGATTGACCGAGCGCAATCCCAATCCCTACGACGGCGAGGCGACCTACAATCTCGGCCAGGCGCTCCGCTTTCAAGGACGCGATCAGCGAGGCCTACGACGCCTTCTTCAAGGCGACCTGGAACGCAGCCTGGCAGGACGCCGCCTACTTCGAACTGGCGCGTCTGGCCGCCAAGCGCGGCGACTTCACCACTGCATTGGAACTGAGCGACTCGGCCATGGGACGCAACTGGCGTCATCACGGCGCGCGTCATCTGAAGGCGGCGCTGCTGCGACGGCTTGGGCGCGACCGATGAAGCCATGGAGCACATTGTCGAAAGTCTGGAACTGGACGGCATGAACGCCGGTCTGCTCTACGAGCGCTACCTGCTCGAGGGAGATACCGCCTATCGCACGCTGATGCGCGACAACGTCCACGCCTTCATCGAACTGGCGCTCGACTATGCCCATGCCGGTCTGGCCGACGAGGCCGTGGCGCTGCTGGCGGAAGCGCCGCAGGGCGATCCCATGGTCGGCTACTACCGGGGCTGGATTCTGCATCAGGGCTGGGGATGAAGACGCTGCTCGCGATGCCTTCGAGCAAGCGGCGCTGGCGTCGCCCGACTACTGCTTCCCCAACCGCATCGAGTGTGTGCCGGCCCTGCAATCGGCCATCGCTTGCCGCCCTGATGACGCCCGTGCGCCCTACTATCTGGGCAACTTCTGGTATGCCCGCCGTTGCCACGAAGAGGCCATCGCCTGCTGGGAATCGGCCGCGGCACTTGATGCCGACTTCCCCATCGTCTTCCGCAATCTGGGCCTGGCCTACATGAACAAACGCAACGACGCCGAGCGCGCCCGCTTCGGCCTACGAGCGAGCCTTTGCGCTCGCATCCGTCCGATGCGCGCATCTTCTTCGAACTCGATCAACTGCGCAAGCGGCTGGGCGATGCCCCGGCCGAGCGTCTCGATGCCCTTGAGGCGCGTCTCGATCTGGTCGAGCAACGCGACGATCTGCTCATCGAATATGTCACGCTGCTCAACCTGTTTGGCCGCCATGCCGAGGCGCTGGACCAACTGCTGGACCACACCTTCCACCCCTGGGAGGGCGGCGAGGGCAAGGTGTCGGAGCAGTATGTGACCGCGCTGGTTGAAATGGCCGTCCAGGCCATCATCTTTGACAACCCGGCCGAAGCGGTAAACCTGTTGCAGCACGCCCAGGTCTACCCGGACAACCTGGGCGAAGGCAAGCTGCCGACCGCCCAGGAGAACCACATCCTCTACTGGCTGGGCACGGCCTATGCTGAGATGGCTGAACGGAACGCAGCCCGCGCCTGTTTCACCGAGGCAGCGCAAGGCAGTTCCGAGCCGACGGCCGCGCTCTACTACAACGACCAGCCGCCGGAACTGATCTACTACCAGGCATTGGCCAAACGACGACTTGGACAGGAGGACGAGGCCCAGGCCATCTTCGCCCGCCTCATCGACTACGCGGACCAGCACATGGACGACGACGTGAAGATGGACTACTTCGCGGTCTCGCTCCCCGACTTCCTGGTCTTCGACGGCGATCTGGCTGCGCGCAATCGCGTCCATTGCCACTTCATGGCCGCGCTCGGCTATCTGGGGTTGGGCGAGCAGGAAAAAGCCGAGGCGGAATTCGAGGCCGTCCTGGCGCTGGACCCGGCCCATCTGGGCGCGACGCTGCATCGGCCAGAAGAAGCGGAATGAAAATAGAACGCGGATGGACGCGGATTGGGCGGATCAGATACGGATTTTCTTTCGGGAATTATCCGCGAGTATCTGCCGATACCGCGTCATCCGCGTCTATCTGATCTGACGCCATCTACTTCACGCCGGTCAACGTAATACCGCGCACGATCCAGCGCTGGACCAGGATGAAGACAAAGAGGACGGGCAGGATCACCAGCACAGAGGCGGCCATGGTCAGGTGGATCTGGTTGGCGTGCTGGTTGGAATACCAGGTGAGGATGATGGGCAGCGTGCGCACCCGGTTTTCGGTCAGGACGATCAGCGGCCAGAGGTAGGCGTTCCAGTTGAACATGAAGGTGAGCATGCCGAAGGTGGCCAACGCCGGCCCCAGTTGCGGCAGCACGATCGACCAGTAGATGCGGAACTCGGATGCGCCATCCACCCGCGCGGCGTCGATCAGATCGTCGGGGATCGACTTGGCGAACTGGCGAAAGAGGAAGATGCCGAAGGCGTCGATGGAGGCCGGGATGATCAGGGCCAGCAGCTTGTTGAGCAGGCCCAGCTTGGCCAGAATCAGATAGCCGGGAATCATCGTCACCTGGGCCGGAATCATCATGGTGGCCAGGATGAACCAGAAGATGACGTTCTTGCCCCGAAAACGATACTTGGCGAAGATGTAGCCGAAGAGCGAACTGGTGAAGAGCACCTGGATCACGTTGGCGATGGCGATGGTGGCCGAGTTGCGATAGTAGAGCGTCAGCGGCAGATCTTCGTCCTGGAAGATCTTGATGTAGTTGTCGAACGTGAAGGTTTCCGGGAAGAAGGTCGGCGGCATCTGGCGCAGTTCGCGCCCGGTCTTGAACGAGCCGAAGATCATCCACACGAACGGCAGCAGCGCAATCATCCCCAGCAGAACCAACAGCAAGAATGAAGCGAATCGCTGCATTCGCTGGCTGCTGAAACTTGGCGAGACCGAGTGACGAGTGGTCATGTCCTAGTACTCCCACTCGGATTCAAGCATGCGACTCTGCACCAGCGAAATGATCAACACCAGCACAAAGAGCACCAGCGCGACCGCGGAGGCCCAGCCCATCTGTTGGAAGCGGAAGGCGTTGTCGTAGATGTCGATGACGAGCACGCGCGTCTGGCCGTTGGGGCCGCCGTCGGTCATCACCTGGATGATGTCGAAGACCTGGAAGGCCGAGATCATGGTGAGGATGGCGGCCAGCAGAATGGTGGGACGCAGCAGCGGCAGCGTGATGTGGCGGAACATCTGCCAGCCGTTGACGCCGTCGATGCGCGCCGCCTCTTTGATGCTCTCCGGGATGCCCTGCAGGCCGGCGATGAAGATGACCAGGTTGTAGCCCAGGTCCTGCCAGAGGTAGGCGATGATGACGGCGATCAGCGCAACCGGAACGCCGGCGATCACCAGGCTCTGGTCGCCGGTCCAGTTGATGGCGATCAGCCGGCCGAAGATGCCCGGTTAGGATGCCGTTGACCAGCCCGCGCTGCGGATGAAAGACATAGCCCCACATGATGGCCACACCCACGGCCGGCGCCAGCACGGGCAGAAAGAAGACGGTGCGAAAGAGCGCTTTCAGTCGAGCGTAGACGCTCTCGATCAGCACGGCCAGCGGCAGCGTGATGGCCAGATTGAGCGGCACGACCAGAAAGGCGAAGAGCACCGTCGTTTTCAGGCTGTTGTGGAACTGGCGCACGAGCAGTGGCGCGTCGTCCGAGAAATCCAACATGGCCGTGAAATTCTGCAGGCCGATGAACGGGTTGTCGCCGCCCAAGCCCCAGGAACGGCCCGCCGGCCCGGCGTGAACTGTAGTCGAAGAAGGCCAGCGTGAAGCCCCAGATCAATGGGAAGAGGGTCCAGAACGCCATGTAGAGGACCAACGGGATGACGGTCCACATGAGGAAGCGGCGCTGGGCCTGATCGTGGTGCTGTTTTCGACCGAAGAGACTATTTCTGGCCATGGCTGGTGGGATCCGGATACGTGATATGGGTCTGTCGGGAAACAAGTTCCCGGTTTGGATTTCGATCTACGGATGATGCCGATGTAGGGCGGAATGGCATTCCGCCTGCTGGGCGAGCTGAGCCAGGCTGGTCGGATCACCGATACGTACGGAGAGTGCCATACTGTCTGGCGGAGCGAAGAGTCCGCCTGGTCGGGTGACAGTCACTGGCGCAACGTAGCCGTGTCGAACGACAGATCCGATCTGCCAGTGACTGTCACCCTTGTTATTACTGCATCGACTCGTTGACCTCTCTCGTCAACGTCTCCAACGTCTCTTCGGCCGTTGCATTGCCCTGCAGGAAGTTGAGGATGCGCGGATAGGTGATCTCGTACCAGACCAGATCACGATCCGGGAAAGCGCCTTCGGGCTGGGCGTAGTCCAGCAATTCCAGGAACGGGCCGAAGTGGGGGAAGTCTGCAATCAACTGGTCGGCTGCGTCACCGGTGGCATTGGCCTTGAGCGCGGGCAGCGTGGCCGACCCCAGGTTCCACTGCACGGCATTGGCGGGATCCAGCGCCACATACTTGATGAAATCCCAGGCAGCGTCCTGGGCCGGGCTGTTCTCCGAGACGGAGAGGCCCCAGCCCGAGGCAGCGACCAACGCCGGTTCGTCGCCCAAATAGGGCAGCGCCACGTACTGGGTATTTTCGACCACATCCGGGTAGTCGCCGACATACTCGCCGATGATCCACGGGCCGACCAGGCCGGTGGCGCAGAACTCGTCGAAGTAGCAGTCGCCGACCCAGTTTTCCTCGTCGTTGAAGAGCACGGGATCCACAATGCCCTCATCGACCAGACGCTTCATCAGCGTCAGCGCGTCCATGGCTTCCGGCGTGTTGACGTCGTAGCCCTCTTCGCTCAGGTATTGGCCGCCGTTCTGCAAGATCAGCGAGTAGAAGGTGGCCGGAATGGCGTCGGAGGCCGTGAAGTGGTAGCCGGCGCGGGTCATGACGCCGTCCTGGGTGGCCGTCATCTCCTTGGCGTCGGCGATGAAGTCGTCCCAACTGTCCCAGCCGGCGGCGATGTCGGTCAGCCCGGCCTCTTCGGCGATGGCCGTGTTGACCAGCGCTGCGCCATATTCGATGTTGAACTCCTGGGGCACGCCGTAGAGCGTGCCGTCACAGACGTAGCCGGCCAGTTGCGCCGCGAAGATGGCGTCCTCGGCCCCGGCCACGCTCAGCACGTCCTCGGGCGTGGCGGCCAGATTGCCGCCGTCGGCATAGCTACAGACCCAGGAGCCGAACATCTGCAGGATGTCGGCCTCTGTGCCGGCCGGCAGGGCCGTCTGCAAGGTCTGGATGTAGGTGTCGTAGTCGAAGGTCTCGAACGAGATGGCGACGTCTGGATTCTCGGCCATGTACGAATCGGCCAGAACCTCAAGGCCGGTGTTGAAGGCGTCGTTCTGATGCGTCCAGATGCGCAGTTGGACGGCGTCTTCGGCAGCGGCGTCGCCGGCCGTCGGCGCTGCCGGTGCGCCTGCGCACGCGGCCAGAAGTGCGAGCACAATCAGGAGTACGGTCAGGATCAGAAACTGTTTTTTCATCGGTACATCTCCTTGAGTTGGTTGGGTGGAACAGCTTTGGCTACTACGTTGGGGACCGACGTGAATGGACAATTGTCAGGCGCATGAGGCAGTTCGGATGACAGCCTTACCAAAAGTGTGCCTGAATTCAAGCCATGTGTCAATCGCGTTTGTCATGACGTTCGACCACTGTCACGAATGCTCTCTTGGGTGTACAATGCGCTGTACTACTCGCAGGCCATCGCGCAGTCCAACCAAGACGCCATGAACCAAGACCGATGTCATAGTTATGCGAGCAACGCTGAACCGAATCGGTAGTGCAATTCAACATCGACTACTCATCACCGTGGACTTCATCCGACTGGCGCTGCGCAGCATGGCCAGCCGCTGGCCGGTGACGCTGCTCAATCTGATCGGCGTGGTGATGGCAGTGGCGCTGCTGAGCAATGCCGGCTTCTTCGCCCACGCCGTGGATCGGGCCGTTCTGCAACAGGAACTGGACGTCTTCAGCGAGCAGACCGGTCGCAACCCGTTTTCCCTGCGCGTCTACCTCTTCCCCTCTTCACGCAAACCGCTCTCTCTGGCCGCCGCCGAGAAGGTGGCCGACAACCTGGCCGACACCCTTTCCAGCGAGATCGGGCTGCCGTTGCGCCATCTCGGCACCCACGTCGAGAGCGGCAGCGTCATGCTCCTGCCCGATGCCGACGATGAGCGCTACGCCAGTGACGGCGGCTATCTTCAATCGGTGGAGGTCGTCTACATCGACCAGGTGGCGGAGCAGATGGAGATCGTCGCCGGCGAGCCGTTGGCCGAACAGTCCCGGGATCCGGCGCTGCTGGATGTGTGGATGCATGCGGATCTGGCGGCAGAGATGGGCATCGAGCCGGGCGAGACGTTTCAACTGGGCCTCAACATTCGCCAACCCATCGGGCCGATCCGCATTGCCGGCACGTGGCGGGCCCGCGATCCCGAGGACCCGTTCTGGTTCAGCGATCCCGATCAGGCACTGTCCAGCGCGCTGATCGTCTCCAAAGCCGACTATCAGCGCGTGATTGAACCGGTGTTGCCGGCCAAGTCACGCTATGCCGCCTGGCACATCATTCTGGACGACAGGGCCTTGAATCCGACCCACGCCGTCTGCCTACGTGGCCGGTTTCGACCAGGCCATGGTCATCATCGACCGCTATCTGCCTGACGCGCAACTGGATGTCTCGCCGCTGGGGCCGCTGCAGGATTTCACCGGTCGGCAGTCGCTGCTGGCCACGCAACTGTTGGCCTTCAACCTGCCGGCGCTGATCTTCCTGCTCTACTTTCTCTTCCTGGTGGCCCAGATCGTCGTCCGACGTCAGGAGCGCGAGATCAGCATCCTGGTCAGCCGGGGCATGACGCGCTGGATGCTGGTGAAGATGACGCTGGTCGAACAAGGGTTGCTCTTTGTGCTGGCCGTGCCGCTGGGATTGGCCACCGGCCTGCTGCTGGCCAGACTGATGGGCTACACCCAGAGTTTTCTGAGATTTACGCCGCGTGAACCGCTGATTGTCTCGCTGCAAGGGCTGAACCCGTGGCTGGTGTTGGCTGCGCTGGGCCTGGCGTTGCTGGCTCGCCTGGCCCCTGTGCTCCAGAGCGCATCGTTGAGCGTAGTCGAGCAGGAGCGGGCCCAGGCCCGACCGGTCAATCGCCCGCTGTGGCAGCGCATGTATCTGGATCTGCTGCTCGTGTTTCCCACTGTCTATGTCTACCGGCAGCTACTGCTTCAGGGCACATTTGTCGATCCTGACCAGGTTGGAACCGATGCGCTCTTCACCGATCCGCTGCTGGTGCTGGCGCCGGCGCTCTTCATCATCACCACGACCCTGCTGCTCATGCGCTTCTTCCCGCTGGCCATGATCTTTCTGGATTGGCTGGCGGCGCGTACGCCCTGGCTCACGCCCCACATGGTGCTGCGCCATCTCGGCCGCCACAGCGCCGACTACACGCCGCCGCTGCTGCTGGTGATCGTGCTGCTGGCGCTGGGCATCTACACGGTGACCATGGCCGCCAGCCTGGATCAGTGGCTGGTCGACCGCGTCTACTACCAGACCGGGGCCGATGCCCGCTTCTATCCGCTGCGCCGCACCGAGGACGGCGGCGAAGCTGTGGTCGTGCCGCCGGACACCTTCGACGATCTGCCCGGCGTGACTGCCTCGGCTCGGGTAGGCGACTATCCCATCTATCTGAAACTGGCCGAGGGCACGGTCAACGGCCGCTTCTTGGGCATCGACCGGCTGACCTTTCCGCAGGTCGCCTGGTTCCGGCCCGATCTGGCGCCGGAATCGCTGGGCGCGCTGATGAACCGGCTGGCCCAGTCCCCCGATGCCGATCTGGTCTCCGAGGAATTTTTGCAGGAGACGCAGCCTGCGCATCGGCGATCAGTTGAACATGCAGGTTTCGCTGGAACCGGGGGTCTGGGCGCCGGGCCCTTTCACCATCGCCGGCATCTACACCCATTTCCCGACGGTGAACGACGAAGAGACCGTGGTGATCGGCAACCTGGACGCGCTCTTCATGGAGGCTGGAGGCGACTTTCCCCATCATTTCTGGCTGCATCTGCAGCCGGGTGCGTTGGGCGAGGCTGTGCGCAAACGGATCGTGGAGAAAGGCTATCTGGCCAACTTCTGGCGCAGCGCCCCGGACATCTTGGCCGTGGAACAGGCGCAACTGGAGCGGGTGGGGCTTTTCGGCACGCTCTCCGTGGGCTTCGGCGCGGCCGCGATCATGGCCGTGCTCGCCCTGGTCATGTACGGCGCGGCCTCGCTGGATCAACGCGGATACCAGTTCGGCGTGTTGCGTGCGCTGGGGCTGGGGCAGCGCCGTCTCCTCGTTCAGATCGGGCTGGAGTACGCGGTCCTGACCCTCTACGGCACGGCCGCCGGCACGCTGATCGGCATCGCCGCGGCCGTGCTCTTCACGCCCTTCTTCCGCATCACCGGCCAGGCGCCGCTGCCCTTGCCGCCGCTGATTCCCGAAATTGCCTGGAATGAGATCTTCCTGCTCTCCCTGGCCTTCGCCGCCGGCATGATCCTGATCGAATCGTTGTTGGTCGGTCGCAGCCTGCGCCGGCGCATCTTCGACACCCTGCGCATGGGCGACACCGGATGAGGTTCCAAGATACCGCCAAAAATGATGATCCACGAAGGGACACGAAGTCACACGAAGAGCAGCGAACTTCGTGTGACTTCGTGGATCACTATTGTTTTGTATTGGCCTAGGAGGCTGTCGGAGAGAAGGCCAATCGACCGCGGATTAGGCGGATTTGGCTGATAAATGCCGATAAAATCAGAAAAATCAGGCTGTTTCCGCCTAATCCGCTGCATCCGCGGTCTATTTCTTGGTCACTCCGACAAACTGCTAGCCGCGCCCAATATAGGGCATCTTGGTTGCCATCACGGTCAAAAACGGCACATTGGCATCCAACGGCAGACTGGCCATGTAGACGACGGCCCGCGCCACATGGTCGGCGTCCATCATCGCTTCGGCCAGAATTTCGCCGTTGGCCTGCAGAGCGCCCGTCTCAAGACGTTGGGACATCTCGGTCAGCGCGTTGCCGATGTCGATCTGGCCGCAGGCGATGTCGAAGGCGCGTCCGTCGAGCGCGCGTCGACCTTGGTGAGTCCGGTGATGGCGTGCTTGGTCGCGGTGTAGGGGGCCGAGTTGGGCCGTGGCACGTGTGCAGAGATCGACCCGTTGTTGATGATGCGTCCGCCTCTGGGCTGCTGCGCCTTCATGACCCGGAACGCTTCCTGTGTGCAGAGAAAGGCGCCGGTCAGGTTGATGTCGACGACACGTTGCCACTGTTCGAGGGAGAGATCTTCAAGCGGCACGGCAGGCGCGCCGACGCCGGCATTGTTGAACAGCAGATCGACGCGGCCGAACGTCTCCACCGTGCGCGCGAACAGCGCCCGCACCGAAGCCGGATCGGCCACGTCGGTGGGGACGGCGAGCACGTCTGAGCCTGCGCCCGATTCGGCTGCCGTTGCCTCCAACGGTTCAGCCCGTCTCCCGGCCAGGACAACCGCATAGCCCTCGCTCAGCAGCGCCAGCGCCGTCCGCTTGCCGATCCCCGTGCCGCCGCCGGTGATGATGGCGACTTTTTTCTCGGTTTCCATTGCGTTCTCCTTTGTCGTGTGATTTCATGTCATTGTGGGCGTCGTCCATAGCATAGGCCATTGCCCCGACAAACTCAATTGACAGACCCGATTGGCGGATCTACTATTGGAGCTCGGTTGACGTTTTTTTGGATAGTTCATGACTCTACTGCAAGCACAAAAGATCAACCACAGATGAACGCAGATTTGGTCTCATGATACGCACGGATATGCTCTGGAAGACTTCTGTGCAACCAGAGTACATCTGTGTCCCATCTGTGGACATCTGCGTTCATCTGTGGCTAAAATCGCTTTTTGCAGCAGAGTCATTCATGTCTACAGAAAGGGAGACTCTGTATGAAGAAATATAAATTGACTTCAGCGCAGAAAGAGGTGCTGCGCACAACCGCAATCACAGACACGAGTCCGGGCCCGATCTTGCATGATTTTCAAGTTGCGCTGGACTTCGTAGCCGAAACAAGGCCCGCTCTGACGAAGAAGCATATACTCTCCTTGAAGGCGCTGGGACCCCTCAATGAACGACTGTCTCGCCGCATCGAACACGGTCTTTCTCGGCCCCAACAGAAGTCGTTTCCCCATATCAATGGCCTGTTCTTGCTGCTGCGTGCATCTGGGCTGACCCGCGTGGATGCAACAGGCCGCTCGCCGGTGCTTGAAATCGATCCGTTGGCCGTCGAGTCGTGGCGCGGCCTGAATGCCGAAGAACGCTACTTCGCGTTGCTGGAGAGCTGGCTGTTGCGGGGCGACAGCGAGATTGTCGGTGAGCGTTCCGGACGGTTCGTTTTCAGCCATCCGCTGCGGCTATGGTCTGAGTTTTTCGAAAACTTTGATCAGGAATTGAGCCGCTATGACGACTGGGTAGAGCTTAGCACGATACACTACCGCAACTGTACAATTTGGCGCTGATGGAATTGTTTGGTTTGATCACTGTGGTCGATGGGCCTGTGGAGACCAAGAAGGGGTGGCGCATTGCGGATGTCCGCCGCACGGAGTGGGGTGAGGCGTTGCTCTCTTTGCTTGGAGGAGAGCGATTCTGACAGACTGGGATTTCTGGAGAATACTCGAGTACCCGCAGGAGCAGAAACCTGGTGAGCTACAACCGATCATCCAACCGTATCGCCCGGATTGGCAACAGACACTCTCGTGGCCGGACGCGATCTATCAGGACGGGCTGTTCATCTTCAAGGTCTCGCTGACCAAGAAGGTCTGGCGTCAGATTGCGATCCCAGCCGAGAGCACGCTGGCAGACCTCAGCAACGCGATTTTGCGGGCCTATCAATTTGACCACGATCACCTCTACCTTTTCCGCTACCCAACGCGATTTGGGATGTCGGCAGAGGTCAACCACCCGTACATGGATGAAGGACCTTTCTCCGACGACGTTCGAATCGGAGACCTGCCGGCGCAGCCAGGGTTTTCCATGCTCTACAACTACGATTTTGGCGACAATTGGCACTTCAATGTCGTGCTGGAGCGTATCGATCCGTCTGATCCGAGCGTGGACGGATATCGCATCGATCAAAGCGTAGGCAAGTCTCCCGAACAGTACGGCGGTTGGGATTGAGTGAAGTTCGCAAATAACCTCCCAGAGGTTATTTGCTCCGAGGGGATACTGTCGTTTCTGATTGCATGCCCGGATCAGCGACCAAGGCTGGGCTTCGATCAGTAGCGACTATCCGGCTCGTCTGTGGGCGGCTGATCGCTTGGTGGCTTATCTCCATTACTTGGTTCTGCTTGGCGTTTGCTGGTCGGAGTCGGAGTCGGCGTTGGTGTGGAAGTCGGCGTTGGTGTGGGGGAGGTGGCTCCCCCAATGCTAAATCGCCATTGCCATGTGGCCGGCAGACCTGTTTCGGGTAGGATTTCGATTTCCAACCGATAGTCTCCGTCTACTACGTCTTCGTCGTTAGGCCACTGTTTGTCCAGGCCGAAAAACAGGGGCGTGCAACAGAGATCCTTGTCGTCTTTCTGGCATTGGTCGATGTCCGGCAACATACAATAGGGTGGCAGGTTGTCGCTCCGTACGTAGACCACGTTGCCCTGACCACGCTCCAGGTTGTCGAATATCCGAAATATTACTGCATCAATGCCGTCGCCGTCCTCGTCACCGGCTTCAACGTCGCGAATCTCGACGCGGAGAGCGATGCGTCCCGAATCGAAGTGATAGTTGACAGCCGCATCAGGATCGCTTTCCTGTATTGGGATGTTCGGGGGGAGAATGATGACTCGTCCCTCATTGAGCGTCTCGATCCCGCGTAAATTGATGTTGCCGTCGTTGCCGCCGACGGGATAGACGTGTGCCTGCAATCTTTGGCGGGTGGCTGTCGGCACAATGGTAGAAGATTCGGGCGGTTGCACTACCGTGATTGTTGCGCTGGCTGTTGGTTGAAGACTGACCTCGGATTGGTCGGTCTCGGATCCCGCTTCTGCCGCGGTAGCTGTGGGTTCGGGTTGCACCGATATAGGACGACATGCTGTGAGGAGAATGGCAATCGTTAGTAGCAAAGACAATTGGATGGCGGTTCGAGGTTTCACGGTGTCTCCTCCGATAGATTCCTAGCTTTCTCCAATTCCTTCAGCCTATTTTCGCAGTTCTCTCGGGTACCGGCGACGCCCTGAGTATTATGCTTTGTCTCATCAACAGAGTCCAGACACTTCCTGTAGTAATTCCGGGCATCTTCGAGGCTAGGTTCTAGATTCTGTTGTTGAAGAAGCCCAATTCGGATCTCTTCGTTCACACCGAGAGCGTTGTACGCATAGGCAATCAAGCCGGACGATATCTGATCAGGCTGCTCTACAATTGGCGTGAGCAAGGCATCGCTTACCCCTATATCTGGGTCAATATCTTCCGAAGGCCACTGTAAAGTGTAGCGAATATGACGCTCGCCACGTCAAGCCAATTCCAAGCGCCAGTTGTGCATAGGTGTGCTCCTCCCTGTTGTCCGGCGAAATATCTTCCAACGCTCCCTCGTAATATTCGATTGCCCTGTCGATTTCCTTCAATTTATCTTCTTCGGACTGGCTGAAATCGAAGGTGTTGAGAAAATGGACGCTGCCCATACCGATTCGCGCGCGGTGCATGTCCGGTCGGATCTCGAGAGCCGTTTTGAATGACTCTGCCGCGGCATCAGGATCCTTCAGTTCAATTTGGATGAAGCCGCGCAACAAGTAGATCAACTCCAGAGGCTCTTCACCACGCTCTCCGTAGTTCTCCAGTATGTTTTTCTCAGCTTGATCGAGGAGATTCAAAGCATCTGTCGAATCCGTTGCGTAGACCTGAATGGCCCTGGTCAGCCAGAGAAGCGTCCTCAGTCGCAAATCGATCTGTTTATTAGTCTCGTCTAGGGATGTCTCAAATTCATAGGCGAACGGCTTTCCCAGACCGTGGCTCCCTGTAAAGTGTTGGAGATAGTCGAACGTGCCGGTGACCAACAACTTATCCGACATGAAGAAACGAAACGAGGCCATGTCCACCGGCTCACTCTCTTCGAGTTCGCCGTAGATGACCAGCCGGACATTTAGGTTTTTGGAGAGGCGATGAGCCTTCCCCTCGCGTTCCTCTTTGGTCTGGCCTCGGAAAAAACTGGGACGAAAGGGTTTCGGGTCGTCACCGTGATTGTACCGAATATCAGCAGGCACGGCGTAATTCGTTTGATCTGCGATCTCATCATAAATACCCTGGAGGCGCCCGACAACAGATTCGCTTGCGGCCTTTGATGAATCATTGCTGTAACGAACAGAATCGTCTTCCTCCAATATGCCGAAATCCGCTACGGCTATGCCGAATTCGAGCGGTGAAACACGGGGTGGGTTCAAGGCTTGAATCGTTTTCTGAATCTGGCCCCAATTGAACACGACCAGAACCCCAAGGACGATCGCCGCGACTGTCCCGCCAATTATCCAGGCGAAGATCCTTCTGGTCTGTTCCGTCTCTCTCGTTGGGCGAACACGAAACTCGATTTCGGCCCATTCATCGGCGATAGTCCTGAGTTCATGGCTTTCGGGAACACGATCCAGCGCAGCAGCGATCAGGCGATGAATTCCGCCCGGCTCGCTTTCGGACCAGCGGATCAGGCCGGCGACTATCTTTGTCAGGTTGCGTCCGTGAACGACCACAATGGCGCTGAGGTTGGCGTCAAGGCCATATGTCGCCAGTTGCTCAAGATCACCGATGTCCTTGAACGTGTCGAGCAGCGCGTCGTGAAGACGTCTTCTTTGCTGAGTTGATAGAGATGTCGGCATAGGCTGCATCGCGATATTTCAGCGGGCTATTTCAACAGGTTCGGTTCCCGTTGATCCAGTTGCTTGCGCTTGAGGCTACCTTCAGCATGGCGGCATACCCAATTCAAGCTTTGCCATTCTACCCCGGTGTCAACAACACCTTCGATACATCGCCTGGATCGTCGATCAGCCGATCAAACCAGCGCCCGCCGTCGCGCAGCGGCGCTTCGACGATCCACGGGTCCAGGTCCACCACGCCTTGGTCAAGCAACTCCACGGCACGCGCAAAGTTGGACGGCGCATAGGCGAACGAGCCGCGCACCACGATCTCGCGACGGATGATGTCGGCTGCGGGCATTTCGCTGACCTCCTGATGCAGGCCGCTCAGGATCATCGTGCCGCCGGCACGCGTTGCGGAGATGCATTGGGTCCGTGTGATAGCAAGCCCGACCGCATCGACCGAGACGGCGACGCCGCGGCCCTTAGTCCCATTGCGGACGGTCTCCACGACATCGGCCTCCCGCGAATCGATGACGATGCCGTTCAGATCGTCGGCCATGGCCAGCCGCTCCGGGCTCAGGTCGGCGATGAAGACGCGCCGTGCGCCGTTGAAGAAGAGCACCTGCATGGCCAGCAGGCCGATGGGTCCGGCGCCGATGACCAGGCAGTCCTGGCCGGCAACATCGCCGGCCATCTCGCCGATGCGTACGGCGCAGGCGACCGGCTCGGTCAAGGCGCCGGTACGCAGCGACATGCCAATGGGCAGCGGCGTAACGGTTTGCACAGGCGTGGCCACAAATTCGGCATAGGCGCCGGGTCGGTGTGCACCCAGCAGTACCCGTTTTGCGCAGAGTTGGTTGACACCAGCCCGGCAGTACTCGCATTGGCCGCAATGGCTCAACGGGTTGACCGTCACCGACTGGCCGACGCGCAGCCCGGTCGCCTGGCGATCCACGTCCGGTCCCAGTTCAACGATCTTGCCGGAAAACTCATGGCCCATCACCAGCGGCGGCACACGCAATGTGCTGTGGCCGAGATAGCCGCTCAATTCAGAGCCGCAGATTCCAACGAATGCCACTTGGATCACAACTTCGCCTGCTGCCGGGGCAGGTCTTTCTTCTTCCCGCAAAACCATCCGACTCGGCGCTTCCCACACCAATGCCTGCATCGAAGTTTCCTCCCTACTGTAGTCCGATTGACTCAAGGCCATCCGATTCGTGACTGAATGACAGGGTGACATGGAGGCGCGTCGGCCCGTCACCTTGTCATCCTGTCACCTCCCTCACTTTGTCTTCTAAAACGGCGAAAACCACTCAAGCTCAACGCCCAGCCCAAAACCGGGCGCATCACTCGGCGTCAAATAGCCGTCCTCGGCCACGGCTTGACCGGGCAGGCGCGGTGCGTCGGCCAGGGCCACGCCCGGACGCGAGCCGATGAAATATTCGAGCCAGGGAACACCGGCGTAGGCATAGGAGAAATGCTGGCCGAACGGGTTGCGCGCTCCGCCATGCAACATCACGCTGATGCCCGCGGCCTCGGCCATGGCCACGATCTTCTGGCAGACAGTCAGGCCGCCGCACCAGTTGATGTCGGGCTGGAGGATGTCGGCCACCCGGTTTTCGATGGCCCACTGGAAGGGCACGCTGCTGTACCAATGCTCGCCCGTCGACAGGGTTTGCCAGGGCAGACGGCGTCGCAACTCCTGATGGGCCGTGAAGTCTTCGGGGATGAGGCACTCTTCCAGCCATTTGAGTCGATAGGGACGCAGCCGCTCGGCCAATCGCACGGCATAGTCGACATCGAAGGCCATCCAGCAGTCGAGCATCAGTTCGCACTGATCGCCGATCTGATCGCGCACGCCGGCCACAAAGGCCTCGTTGCGATCCAGCCCGTCCAGGCCGTCGGCGGGACCGTAGGGGCAGGCCAGCTTGAAGGCGCTGAATCCAAGCTCCTGATACCAGTCCACATCGTTGCCGGTGACGTAGCAGGTCATCTTGTCGCGCGCCGGGCCGCCGAGCAGAGAGTAGACCGGCTGGTCCAGCAGCTTGCCCTTGAGATCCCAGAGCGCCAAGTCTACGGCGCTGATGGCGTAGGAGGCCAGCCCCTGGGTGCCGTAGGGTTTGGTCAGGCGGAACATCATGTCGGCGATCTTCTCGGTGGCCAGGCACTCCTGGCCGATCAATTGGGGCGCCAGATGGTCGTTGATGACCGCGGCCACCGGCGTGCCATAGCCGGTTGAGCCTGCGCCCCACGTTCCATCCTCCGCCGTCACCATGCACCAGACTTCGTCCCATTTGGGCATCCACATGTTGCGCATTCGCTTGACATGCGGATAGCGCGACATGGGGTTGGCGACCTCTGCCGTCTCCCACCAGGATGGTCGCCGGCCGCTGCGGTCGATGCCGTCTTCCGGCAGCGTCAGGCGCATGGCCTTGATATCGACAATCTTCATCGTTGTTCTCCTCGCTATTGGTCGAACGATCGATCTGTACCGCCGCCAAAATGTCAATGGCCTCTCGGATAGCGGAAGCGAAGACAGGGCGGTTATTTTCGCCCTCAGAGTAACCCAGATTGACGAATGAAGAAAGTGCGATTTTTTGTCGGGAACGCCAGGCCCCAGCCTGGCCGGCAAGACCTTGGCGGAGCTAGAGTTCGGCGTTCCCAGACCTGGTCTTGTCTGTTTTCTGCTCGGCGAGCGCGCCCATGATCTCCATGGCCGCGTCGATCTCGTCCTGAACGATCGTGTGTCCCATGCCGGGGTAGATACGTTTGTCGACGTTTCCGCCCAGCCGCGCCAGCATTTCTGCGGTCTCCTCCACCCGTTCAAGGGGGATGTGAAAATCGACATCGCTGCATCCGATGAAAATCGGCGTGCCGTCCAGCGAGCCGGCGTATGTTCGAGGTGTGCCCGGCGGACCGATAAGCCCGCCGCTGAAGATCAGCAACCCGCCGTAGCGCCGAGCATTGCGCGCCGCATACTCGGCGGCCAGACACGCTCCCTGCGAGAAGCCGCCAATCACGATCTGTTCGGCTGCGATGCCGGCGGCTTCGATCTTTGCCGCCAGCTCGGCGATGACCGCCAGCCCGGAAGTGATGCCTGGTTCGTTGCTCGCAATCGGCGCCAGAAAGCTATTGGGATACCAGGTGTTGCCGGCTGCTTGTGGCGCCAGATAGGCATAGCCCGGCGTGGCCAAGACATTGGCTAACATCATGATCCCTTGAGCGCTGTCGCCGCGGCCATGCACCAGTATCATTGCTGCGGTCGCTTGGTCGAGCGGCAGTCCGGAGGTGACCGTCGGCTGGTCTCCATGGGGCGGCGGTACGATTGCACGATCAGCTTGCTCATGCATTTGCATACTCCGCCACGTCGATCTCGGGCAGCCGTGCTTCGATGGATGCTCGCTGCGCTTCCAGCCAGGGCGGCAGCTTCAAACTCTTGCCAAGCTCGTCGACCGGCTCGTCCACGGCAAAGCCGGGATCGTCGGTGGCGATCTCGAAGAGCGTGCCGCTCGGCTCGCGGAAGTAGATGGAGCGGAAGTAGCAACGATCCTTCACTTCGGTCACCGGCACACCGACGGCCAAGAGGTTTTCCTGGACTTGGGCCTGTTCTGCGTCGTTGGCTGAGCGGAAGGCGACATGGTGGACCGTACCTGCGCCCATCTGGCCGCGCGGCTGGCCGGGTCGCTCCAGCAGATCGACGACCATGCCGTAGTCGTCGGACGCGCCCTGGAAGCGCAGTCGCCGACCCTTGCCGCCATTCTCCTCGCCGACCAATGTGTAGCCCATCTGCTCGGTCAATAGTTGGGCGGTTCGGTCGGCATTCTCCACCCAAATGGTGACGCCGTGAAAGGCACGCAATGCATGTTCCTCCGGGATGGGGCCGTCTCTCCAAAACGTGGGAGCGGGTCGCCCTTCGTGGGCGATCAGCTCGACGATCATGCCATCCGGGTCTTCAAAGGCCAGCACATCGGCGCCGAAGCGCTTCGCTCTGGTCAGCCCGGCGACGCCGTGGGCTTGCAGCCGTGTCCGCCAATAGTCGACGGACGACGGCAGAATGTTGTAGGCGCTGGCCGCCACCTCGCCGTTGCCGACGCGTCCGCGCTGCGCCCCCGGCCAGGGAAAGTAAGTCATGATGGTGCCGGGGCTGCCCACGAAATCGCCGTAGTAGAGATGGTACGTGCCCGGATCGTCGAAGTTGATCGTGCGCTTGATGAACCGTTGACCCAGGATGCGGGTGTAGAAATCGATGTTGCGCTGCGGATCACTGGCCATCACCGTGATGTGGTGGATGCCTTGAATCGGTTGCATGTTCTGCTCCTATCGCGGTTAACTCGTTCGCTTGCAATTTTCGCTTGACATTGGTCGTCGGTCTGATATAATCATAAGCGGACTGTGGTCCGTTTGTCTGCAATGATAGTCGGAACAGGAGGCGTTTTCTGTGAGCGAGATCCCACTTTGGCAGTCTGGAACTACAGCGCCGCCGCGCACACGGCGCGCCGATGCCTTGGCCAACGAACAACTGATCCTGGCGAGCGCGCAAAGGCTCTTTGAAGAGGAGGGCGTCGAGGC
This sequence comes from uncultured Chloroflexia bacterium, assembly GCA_963698255.1. Classification (GTDB taxonomy): domain Bacteria; phylum Chloroflexota; class Anaerolineae; order Caldilineales; family Caldilineaceae; genus JAWKOK01. The sequence goes on from CAVOQD010000024.1 coordinate 269,966, forward strand.
GGTGACTATGTCGGCCATCGCCGTCGACGCGGGCATCGGCAAGGGGACGCTCTATCGGGCCTTCGCCAACAAGGGTGAACTCTGCCTTGCCCTCATGGATGAGGATCTGCGGGCCTTTCAAGAGCGAGCGCTGGCATTGCTGGCGGAGCAGAGCGAGGCATTGCCGCTGGCACGGCTGGCCGCTTTTTTGGAGAGCCTGGTTCGCTTTCTGGCAGGCCACGCTGCGTTGATGTGCGAGGCCGAGGATCACGGCGTGTTGCGCGAGCGTCCTGAGATCGATCAGACATCGCTACATGAATGGTTCAGAATGACCGTCTTTCTCTTGCTGCGCCGGGCCGCGGCAGCTGGGGAAATTGACGGCGACGCCGACCTCGACTATCTGGCCGACGCAGTGCTGGCGCCGCTCAATCCACGATTGATTCGCTATCAACTGCGTGAACAGAGTCGGCCGCTTCCGGCATTGAGTCGGGCGCTCGTTCGTTTCGTGATGGGTGGTGTGCGCGCACCGGAATGGCCTGCATTGGATCCTCAGTCAGGTGATCGGTAGGCAGGTGATCGGGTCACCTGTGTTGGGTTTTGGTTGTGGGCATTGTCTGGCCGTACGCTATTCGTAGGCCTTTCGGATGGTTTTTGTAGAGCTTTTTTGTAAATTTTGCACAGGTAATTGCGTGATAGCCTACTTTATGAAGCCGTAATCTGCTCTAGCATTAGACTGTGCGACTTAATGTTTCTCACGACCACTGTTTGTTAGTGCATCTTACTCTACTAAGGTGCGAAGGAGATTCCATGACACAGTTTGTCCGATCAAAACCCCGTTTGACGTATTTGAAAAGTTTGCTACTTGCCCTAGTCGCCCTCATGCTGTTGAGCGGCGCCGCTCTGGCCCAGGGTGGAGATCACCCTCCGGCCACCGTCAACGTGGCCCACTTCGCTCCGTTCGGAGCGGATGTCGACGCCACCAGCGTCACCATCAAGGTGACCGGCGAGGGTGTGGACGCCATGTTGGAGAACGTGAAGTTTGGCGACATCGCCAAGAATGTCGAGCTGCCGTCGGGTGTCGAACTGACCATCCAGGTCATCCCCACGGGTACTGACGTGGTCGCCATCGAAGGCAAGGCGACGTTGGACCCGGCCGGCGCCTACACGGTCGCCGCCATCGGCGGAGCCAACAACTGGGAACTGGCGTTGCTGCCGCTGGTCGATGAGACCATGCCGTCTGACAGCGGCGCGCTGGTGCGCATCGGCCACCTGGCTCCCTTCGCCGACGCCAACACGCCCGGCAGCACGGCCGTCGACATCTGCACCGACGATGGCACAGCCATCCTTGAGGGTGTCGAGTACCCGCAGGTGACCGACTACCTGTCCCTGGATGCCGGCACCTATGACCTGCTGATTGCGCTGGCCGGCACCGACTGCGCAGGCGTGGCGCTGGATCTGCCGGCGCTGGAACTGAACGATGGCGACATCGTCGATGTCTTCGCCATTGGTCTGCTGCCGGATGACGCCAACTTCCCGCTGCAAGCCGCCAGCACCACCGGTTTCAACCTTGCTCCGGCTGCCAATGTGCAGATCACTGAGTCCTTTGCGGTGACGGATGTGGACGAGGACGGTGATCCCAATCCTTTCGCCTGCTACTGGGTCACGCTAAATACCAAACCGGATGGCCCGGTCGTGATCAATGTGGAAGGTGACGCACAGGTCACGGTTGACAAAGAGAGTGTGACACTGGACCAGGCCAACTGGAACGTCCTTGAACGTCGGCGAACGATCGAATCGGGTCTGTGTTTTTCCGGTTGACGACGGCACTGACGATGCTGACGGTGAGTATTGTGCCGGCATGAGCGATTCGCTCTTTGGCCAAGTGACAGAGGGCATGGAGGTCTGTGGCGATCACCTGGGCTTCGTGACCCATTCTGTCGATGCCAGCTCGGCGACGCCCTATGATCAACCGGGTGTCGTCTTTGTGAACACCAACGGACCGGATTTTGACGACAACCCGGCTACCGTGGATGCTATCGTCCGTGATGCCGCCGTTTCGGCCCCGGCGACGGTCAATGTGGCCCACTTCGCTCCGTTCGGAGCGGACGTCGACGCCACCAGCGTCACCATCAAGGTGACCGGCGAGGGTGTGGACGCCATGTTGGAGAACGTGAAGTTTGGCGACATCGCCAAGAATGTTCGAACTGCCGTCGGGTGTTGAACTGACCATCCAGGTCATCCCCACCGGCACTGACGTGGTCGCCATCGAAGGCAAGGCGACGTTGGACCCGGCCGGCGCCTACACGGTCGCCGCCATCGGCGGAGCCAACAACTGGGAGCTGGCGTTGCTGCCGCTGGTCGATGAGACCATGCCGTCTGACAGCGGCGCGCTGGTGCGCATCGGCCATCTGGCTCCCTTCGCCGACGCCAACACGCCCGGTAGCACGGCCGTCGACATCTGCACCGACGATGGCACAGCCATCCTTGAGGGTGTCGAGTACCCGCAGGTGACCGACTACCTGTCCCTGGATGCCGGCACCTATGACCTGCTGATTGCGCTGGCCGGCACCGACTGCGCAGGCGTGGCGCTAGATCTGCCGGCGCTGGAACTGAACGATGGCGACATCGTCGATGTCTTCGCCATTGGTCTGCTGCCGGATGACGCCAACTTCCCGCTGCAAGCCGCCAGCACCACCGGCTTCGACCTGGCCCCGGCCACGCGTCAACGTGGCCCACTTTGCTCCGTTCGGAGCGGACGTCGACGCCACCAGCGTCACCATCAAGGTGACCGGCGAGGGTGTGGACGCCATGTTGGAGAACGTGAAGTTTGGCGACATCGCCAAGAATGTCGAGCTGCCGTCGGGTGTTGAACTGACCATCCAGGTCATCCCCACCGGCACTGACGTGGTCGCCATCGAAGGCAAGGCGACGTTGGACCCGGCCGGCGCCTACACGGTCGCCGCCATCGGCGGAGCCAACAACTGGGAGCTGGCGTTGCTGCCGCTGGTCGATGAGACCATGCCGTCTGACAGCGGCGCGCTGGTGCGCATCGGCCATCTGGCTCCCTTCGCCGACGCCAACACGCCCGGTAGCACGGCCGTCGACATCTGCACCGACGATGGCACAGCCATCCTTGAGGGTGTCGAATACCCGCAGGTGACCGACTACCTGTCCCTGGATGCCGGCACCTATGACCTGCTGATTGCGCTGGCCGGCACCGACTGCGCAGGCGTGGCGCTGGATCTGCCGGCGCTAGAACTGAACGATGGCGACATCGTCGATGTCTTCGCCATTGGTCTGCTGCCGGATGACGCCAACTTCCCGCTGCAAGCCGCCAGCACCACCGGCTTCGACCTGGCCCCGGCCACCGTCAACGTGGCCCACTTTGCTCCGTTCGGTGCGGACGTCGACGCCACCAGCGTCACCATCAAGGTGACCGGCGAGGGTGTGGACGCCATGTTGGAGAACGTGAAGTTTGGCGACATCGCCAAGAATGTCGAGCTGCCGTCGGGTGTCGAACTGACCATCCAGGTCATCCCCACGGGTACTGACGTGGTCGCCATCGAAGGCAAGGCGACGTTGGACCCGGCCGGCGCCTACACGGTCGCCGCCATCGGCGGAGCCAACAACTGGGAGCTGGCGTTGCTGCCGCTGGTCGATGAGACCATGCCGTCTGACAGCGGCGCGCTGGTGCGCATCGGCCACCTGGCTCCCTTCGCCGACGCCAACACGCCCGGTAGCACGGCCGTCAACATCTGCACCGACGATGGCACAGCCATCCTTGAGGGTGTCGAGTACCCGCAGGTGACCGACTACCTGTCCCTGGATGCCGGCACGCTATGACCTGCTGATTGCGCTGGCCGGCACCGACTGTGCAGGCGTGGCGCTAGATCTGCCGGCGCTGAGAACTGAACGATGGCGACATCGTCGATGTCTTCGCCATTGGTCTGCTGCCGGATGACGTTGACTTCCCGCTTCAGGCCGCCAGCACCACCGGCTTCAATCTGGATCCGGCCAATCTGACTATGGATCGTAGCATTTTCCTGCCGTTTGTCACTTCCGGTCAGTAGACGTGATTGGTTGTAGATAACAGAATCGTGTGAAAACAGAAGGTCTGGACCCGCGGGTCCAGACCTTCTGTTTTCTGATCTCATGGCGCCTTGGGTTGAAATTGCTCGGTTGCTGTTGAGCAAACCTTGTACTAGACTTCTAACAGGCAATCTGCCAGATGCACGTTTCCAATCGATCTTGGAACGTCGATGATCGGATAGAAAGGAATTCAACGCATGAACGTAGATGTTCGCTATCGTCCGGCCTATGCCCTGGCCATGGTCACGCTGGACGTAGGCGAGTCGATTCAAGTGGAGGGCGGGAGCATGGTGGGCATGTCACCCGACCTGGAACTGAAGACCGAAGCCACGAGGCGGTCTCTTCAAATCGTTTAGCCGCTCGGTCTTCGGCGGCGAGAGCTTCTTCCTCAACACCTATACGGCGTCCAAGGATGGCGACTCGGTGGCCCTGGCGCCGCCGCTGCCCGGCGATATCTCCGTCATCGAGATGACCGGCCAGACGCTGCTGGTGCAATCGGGCGCTTACCTGGGGTCGTCCGAAGGCGTCACGGTGGATACCAAGTGGTCTGGGGCCAAGACCTTTTTCGGCAGCGAGGGGCTGATCATGCTGCGCATCCGCGGCAACGGCACGCTGATCGTCTCCAGCTACGGGGCCATCCACCCCATCGAGTTGGCCGCCGGCCAGAGCTATGTCGTCGACACAGGCCATCTGGTCACGTTTGACGAGAATATGGACTTCAGGGTGAAGAAGGTCGCCGGCTGGAAGAGCACGCTTTTCAGCGGCGAAGGCTTGGTGGTCGAACTGACCGGACCGGGCAACCTCACGCTCCAGAGCCGCAGCCAGGACTCGTTCCTCTCGTGGCTGGTGGCCCAACTGCCGGATGACTCGTCGTCTTCGTAGCGGAATCGGTCTGCAAAGCACCAGATGGATGTAGACAGACGATAAGTGAACACACCCAACCCTAATCAACCAGAACGACAGCGAGGAGCACCCATGGAAAAGTTTGCACCCCTGAACCTGACGCCCGACGAACTCATCGACTACACGCCCGAGTGGACCGGCGACCGCTTCGACGACGGCCGGCCCAAAGTGCCGGACGCCATCATCGAGCGCATGCGCAATGTCACCATCACCCAGGCCTGGGGCGTGCTGCGCGGGGAAGGCTATCATCATCAATTCGAGGGCGATTTTGTGGCCACCCATCCGGGCGAGGTGCTGGTCGGCCGTGCGCTGACCGCCATGTACATGCCGCGCCGTCCTGATATGCGAACCCTCATGGAGGCCAAGGGCGAGCGGCTGGGCTGCGTGGGCGACCAGATCTCGTGGCCCATCGACATGCTGGTGCAGGGCGATGTCTACGTGGCCGACGTCTACGGCAAGATCGAAGAGGGCGCGGTCATGGGCGACAACCTGGCCACGTCGATTCTGGCCAACTCGGGCAACGGCGTGGTGCATGACGCGGCCCTGCGCGATCTGGACGGCGTCGAGGAGTTGCCCGGCTTTGCCAGCTTCTTCCGGGGCTGGCATCCCTCCTACGCCTCGCCGACCATCATGCTGCTGGGCGTCAACTGCCCCATCCGCATCGGCTTGGCCACCGTCATGCCGGGCGACGTGGTGCTGGGGCGCAAGGACGGCGTCATCTTTGTGCCGGCCCATCTGGCCGAGAAGGTGGTGGAGACGTCTGAACTGGTCCAGTTGCGCGACCAGTTCGGCAAGCAACGGCTCGCCGAGGGCAAGTACACGCCCGGTCAGATCGACACCCGCTGGATCGACGAGATCGAGCAGGATTTCTCGGCCTGGCTGGAGGATCACATCGACGAGCTGTCCGTGCCCAGAGAGGCGATCCAGGAGTTGTTGAAGAGCCGGACGTGGTGAACCGCCTGTCTTCAATCCACCCTTTTGAACTCACAGGAGGAACAACCATGAACTCCCGAGAGCGAGTCTTGACCGCATTGCGGCGCGAACAGCCGGATCGCGTCCCCTTTGTCGAGGGCCAGGTCGATCCGCCGATCCAGCGCGCGATGGTCGGCAAGGAAACCTTCTTGCAGGAGGAAGTCAATCAGGTGATGGGGCTGGACAACCTCATCGTCGACCTGTCGCCGCCCATCTTCGGCGAGTACGAGGAGCACGACGGCATCGACTTTGTGGCCCGTCCGCTGATCCACGGGCGCGACGATCTGTCCATCATGTCCTTTCCCGATCCCGACGATCCGGCGCTCTACGCGCCGGGCGAAGCGCTGATTGCGCGCAATCGCGGCAACTACGCGGTCGCCGCCAAGATGCGTCTGGGCGTCTCGCCCATGCTGATGAGCCTGGGCCTGGACGGCTTCTCCTACGCCCTGGCCGACGACCCCGGACTGATCGACACCGTTCTCGGGCGCTATGCCGATTGGAGCATTGCCGTTGTCCGCCACCTCAACGACCTGGGCGTCGACTACGTCTGGACCTTCGACGACATGGCCTACAAGACCGGCCCCATGTTCTCGCCAAGGGTGCTGAATCGGGTGCTGATGCCCCACATGCGACGCGTGGCCGACGCCATCAAAGAGACCGGCCTGCCCTGGATCTTCCACTCCGACGGCGACCTGATGTTGCTGCTCGACGACCTGCTGACCCTGGGCTTCGACGCCCTGCACCCGCTGGAGCCGGGCCCCATGGACATCGACGCGGTCAAGCGGGACTATGGCGACCGGCTCTGCCTGGTGGGCAACATCGACCTGCACTACACGCTGACGTTGGGCACGCCCGAGGAGGTTGACGCCGAGGTCAAGCAGCGCATCGAGACCATCGGCGTGGGCGGCGGCTACATGATCAGCAGCGCCAACTCAATCACGAGCTACTGCAAGATCGAGAACGTCCACGCCATGATCGAGGCCATCCGCAAATATGCGCCGTATTAGCCCTTGTACCACGGCATTTATGTCGTAGCCCGCACTTTCAGCCGAGCCGTCCGGCTACGACATAAATGTCGTGCTACAGATCCCCTCCCATCAACTCACTCAAGAAAGCGATCAGGAACGGTATGATCCAACCAATATCAGAATCGAACCGGCTACAGATTGTCGACGGTCTGCGATCCCTCGGCGTTCAGCCTGGTGCCGGCGTGATGGTCCATTCCTCGCTCAGCAGCTTCGGCCGGGTGAGCGGCGGCGCAGAGACCGTGGTCGATGCGCTGATGGAGGTCATCACGCCCGCCGGGACGCTGATGATGCCGAGCTTCAACCACGGCGAACCGTTCGGGGAATCCGGCCCCGGCGTCTACGATCCGCAAACCACGCCCACAACGAACGGGGCCATTCCGGATCGTTTCTGGCGCAGACCGGACGTCTACCGCAGCCTTAACCCCACCCATGCCTTCGCGGCCTGGGGCAAGCAGGCACGCCGCTACACCGATTTCCACCATCGCACGCTGACCATGGGGCCGGAGTCGCCCCTGGGCCTGCTGCTCCAGGACGACGGCTACGGCCTGCTGCTGGGCGTCGACTATCGGTCCAATACCTTTCACCATGTGGTGGAGATGTCGACCGGCGCGCCCTGCCTGGGCCGGCGCACGGAAGCCTATGCGGTGCAGTTGGCGGATGGGCGCGCGGTCGAAGGTCGCACCTGGGGCTGGCGCGCCTCGTCCTGTCCGCTGACCGACGGCTATCGATACGGCGCCGTGATGGAAGAACGCGGACTGCATGCAGTGACTCAGATCGGCGGCTGCCGGGCGATCTTCTTCCGGCTGCGCGATTGTTATGAGGTCGTGGCCGAAATCCTGGAGACCGGCAGCGACGGCTATCCGCCCTGCGCACGCTGCCCGATCCGGCCCCAAAGGGTGGCACAGACCGTCGCCTCCGATTGGGATGACGTGCGTGGGCGATTGACGGACGGCTCGATGGCCTGGGGTTACTGAGGACCAGGACAATGCCTGGGTCTGTCGGATAGACAGCCCGTGGATGGAGCGGATTCAGCGAATTTCCCATAACAGGCGATGGCCAGCGTTGTCTTGCCCACGCCGGGCAGGCCGTCAGCCGAGAGCGCGGGCGTTTGTCCCGCGCAGAGGCGCCTGGCCAGATCGCTGAGCAGGGCCTCGCGGCCCAGGAAGTGCGGGGGCAGGGCGGGCACATTGACGTAGAGTGGCCGATTGCCCGAGTCATTTGGCAAGGGCAGGACGGCGAAATCTTTCTCGGCAAATTCCGCTGCAATGTTTTGCAACATCGGATTTCCCGGATTTTCCGCTAGCGCTGCCCGCAACAGTAACGCCAGTCCGCCTGGCTCAGCAGCATATACGCGTACCAGGTTGTGAGCGATCTGATCGCCGTTCTGACCGAGGGTCGGCACAAGATTCTCCAGGTTGACGTCAAGCTGCGTTCGCAGCATTTGGCGCAGCCCGTCCAGGGTGAAGGCGTCAAACAGGGCTTGCATGATTTGGGAGATTTCGTGGCCGGTGGGTGGAAAAGCGGTCATGGCGGTTCACGTGGGCTGAGGGTTTGGTTTGGGTTCAGTGTAGAGGATTGGCGGGCGGGGGTCAAGACGTGTTTTTGAGGTTCTGGCATTTTCTGCGCTTGCGGCGACCGCTCGGGGCTGAAGCCGCCGGGCTATTGAGCGACGCCCCTTGAAAGGGGCTCAAGCTACCAAGCCCCTTTCAAGGGGCGTCGCCTGGTAGCTCCGTCCATTTATGGCGGAGCGGTCGTCATTTCGAGTAGACGTCGACCGGCTTCAGCCGGTTTTCCGTATCAGCCGCCGAATTGATTCGGCGGCGGGCTTCGCAGGGCAAAGCAAGCAGCGGTTGAAACCGCCGCCTGCTATGGGAAACCGGCCGAAGCCGGTTATTGATGCGTTGCTCGCGGTACGCGTACGTTATCGTCGGGGTTGCCATCTGCCTGGTGGTGGACGCTGTGGCTGTTGCCAAGGCTGAGGCGCTTGCCGCGGCTGCCGCCATGGTTCGGGCGCCGGCTGCCAACCGTTATAGACCGTGATGTTGATGGTTTGGTTGGCGTGGGGTAGATAGAATGGATAGCTTGCGCCGATGATCCTTCGGGCCTGAGGATGGTAGACCACCCAGCGAAACGGCCCGCTGCCAAAGTCCTTTTCTTCTACTGCCCATGCTATCGTTCCGCCCTGGGCCTGGCCGCGCCACCCTTCCACATCGTGCCACTGACCCGTGCCGCCTTGCCATTGGACGATGGTCCAGGCGCCGGGCTGCGTGTGGAGCACGATGCGGCCTTTGGGCCTGTGGCTTGAATCTTCATCATCTGAGTCGTCGTCATCGGAATCGCCATACAAGGCTGTTGAGGGTGAAGCTGACAGTCCGCTTGCAGCAGCCAATTGGGGTGTGACAATCAACAGCATCAGGGCCAGAACGAGACAGTACGAAATCAGACGCAATACTCTGCTTGTCGTGGTATCCATTTTGTTTCCTCCGATGGTGGGATCTCGGTCCTCTCACGCTTTTTTCGTTGACCTGTTCAGTCAGGACGCTTGAAGCGCCTGAGCGACGATGATCAACCTAGTTTCCCATGGCTGGGGCTACACGAGGGCGACATGAGGACTACAAAATGCCGCCAATCCGGCTACACAATTCGGTTCTCTGAGGTTTTGTGTGGTCGGCCACCGAATGTATTCGGCGTTTGATACGGAAAACCCGCTGAAGGCAGGGTCGGTCTCAAGGATAAACAACCACGGATTACCCGAATTACACGGATTTTTCACTGGAGGAAATCCGTGTAATCTGTGAAATCCGTGGCAAAGCTGGTTCTTGCAGCAGAGTCATTGATCTTCGCGGATAAATCGAAAGGGTGTGTCGGCGCAACGCGCCGACACACCCAGATCGAAAGGAATCCGTCCTTATCCGCCGGGATCCGCGTCATCTGCGTCCCATTCACTGCCACGCCGACAGACCGCTAGCCGGCAAAGGCCAAGGCGCTCCCCGTCGCCGCCGACTCGTAGGCCCCGAAGACCAACTCCATGGTCTTGAGGTTCTCGTCGCCCGACGTCTCGGCCGGCTGGCCGCTGCGCAGTGAACGCAGCAGATCGGCATTGCAATCCACGATGCTGGCGTGCACGATGTCGTAGGCCGGATCGGCCCAGGCATAGCGGGGCGGTGCGTAGCGTTTGGAGAGCGTGCCGTCGGCCGTGGTGACGCGGATCCAGAAGTCCGGCCCCAGTTCGACTGAGCCTTCGCTGCATTCGACGTGGATGTAGGTCTCCGGGAAGCGTTCGGTCTCGGTGCGGGAGGCGTAGCTCATGGAGCAGGTGACGGTCACGTCATTGACGGTCTCCATCATCACCGTGGCCACGTCCTCGCCGGCGATGTCGGGCGTGACGCGCGTGGTCTGGCAATAGAGCCGTCGCGCGTCGCCGAAGAGGAAGCGCGAGGCGTCCAGAATGTGGCTGCCGATGTCGGTGAGGATGAACTGCTCCAACTCCTTGAGAAAGGGCTGGTTGTCGAAGACGGGAAACGAGTTCGCATAGACAACGTGGGCGCGGAAGGGCTTGCCGGCCACGCCGCTGTGCAAAATCTCTCCAAACTGGCGGATCGGGTACTGCCAGCGCCAGTTCTCGTGGATCATCAGCGGCACGCCGGCCTCCCGGCAGATCGCGACCATACGTCGCGCCGTGGTCAGATCCGGGGCCATGGGCTTCTGGCAGATGACCGGCTTGCCGTACTTGGCCGCCAGTTCGACGAAGGGCGCGTGGGTGTCGACGTCGGTGATGATGTCGATGAAGTCGACCTCTTCGTTGCGCAGCAGTTCCTCGGCGTCGCCGTAGACCGCGGGCACGCCGAAGCGCTCGGCCAAGGCTTCGGCTTTGCTCACCGTGCGGTTGTAGCAGGCGACGCACTCGACGCCGCCGACTTCCAGCCAGCCGGCCAATTGGAACTGGGCCCAGAAGCCGGTGCCGAATATGGCAAATCGTAGGTTGTCCATCAGGGATCTCCAGAAAACGCTGGTTGCAAGGGCTGCGCTGGACACGTATAATCCACACAGAGTGTAGTTGAAATCTCAGTCGCATGTCAACCATCTTTTGCAGAGAAAGATTTCTGCAAGGGTAGACCGCGGATGGCCCGGATTAGGCGAATTACCGCGGATTTTGGCCGGTCGCAGCCTGGTGTCCTTTGCCGAAACCTTGTACCGAGACAGCCATTTCGTAGGCATCTACATCAGCCCCGCCGGACACCTACGACATCAATGTCGTGGTACAAAGACAGATCGGAGGATTGGATACCCATGCCCTCTCCAAGTATCGCATTGTACGGCTCCGACCAGCCATTGCCCGAGCAGATCCCGCTGCGCGCCGGGCCGTTGTCGCTGATCTACGAGAACGGCGACCTTCGCTACATCAAACTGGGCGAGCGAGAACTTCTGCGCCGGGTCTATGTCGCCGTGCGTGACCATAACTGGGACACGATTCACCCGGTTCACTCCGCCGTAGAGATGGATGTCGGCGAAGACCGGTTCGACATCACCTACACGGCTCGCCACCAGCAGGGCGAGGTCGACTTTGTCTGGAACGCTCGTATCAGCGGCGCTGCCGACGGAACCATCGAGTTCAGCATGGATGGCGAGGCGCTGACGCACCTTCCGGCGCAACCGCATCGGCTTCTGCGTGCTGCATCCCATGGCCAATGCCGGCGATCGCGCGCTCATCGAGCACGTTGACGGCTCGCTTGAGGAAAGCCGGTTTCCCGGCCAGATCGCCCCGCAGTTGATGATCGACGGCACGATTCGGCCGGTCTATCCCTTCGCCAACATGCGCTCCCTTGCCCACGTAGCCACGCCCGATCTCACGGCCAAGGTGACCTTCACCGGCGAGATCTTCGAGATGGAAGATCAGCGCAACTGGACCGACGCCTCCTACAAGACCTACGGCACGCCGCTGGAACTGCCCTTTCCGGTTGAGGTGGCGGCGGGGACGAAGGTCGCGCAGACGGTGACTTTGACGCTGGAAGGCGCGAAAATCGAAGAACGAAAGATCGAAGATCGGGCGGACGGCGATGTTGTCACGATTGTCGTCGACCGTAACAACACGACGCCGCTGCCGGCCATCGGACTGGGCGTTGCCGACCACGGCCAGCCGTTGACCGAGCGAGAGATCGAACGCTTGCGTGCGCTCAACCTGAGCCATCTGCGCGTCGACCTGTCAACGGCGGATCCGGATTGGGGTGAGCGCCTTGAACAGGCGACTGCGCAGGCAAGGGCGTTGGGCGTCGATGCTGGAGATCGCCCTCTTCGTGGGCGACGATGCTGCCGGCGAACTTGCGGATCTGCGTGAGCGACTCGACACTCTGGATCCGCCTGTCTGTCGCTGGCTGGTCTTTCATCGGGATCAGCCCGTCACGCCGACCGGTCTGGTCGATCTGGCACGCCGGCATCTTGAAAGCTACGCCCCTGCTGCACGCTTCGGCGCCGGCAGCAATGCCTACTTCACCGACATCAATCGCCGGCATCCCGACACGCAGAACGTCGACTTCCTGACCTACTCGCTCAACCCGCAGGTCCATGCCTTTGACAACGCCTCGCTGGTCGAGACGGTCGAGGCCCAGGCCGCCACCGTCGACAGCGCCCGCAGCTTCGCCGGCGGCAAGGCCATCGTGGTCAGCCCGGTGACACTGACTGCCGCGCTTCAATCCCAACGCCACCGGTCCCGAGCCGCAGCCGGCGCCCGGCCAATTGCCGCCCCAGGTCGATGTGCGCCAGATGTCGCTCTTCGGCGCTGCCTGGACCGTGGGCAGTCTCAAATATCTGCTGGGCAGCGGCTTGGAGGCCGTCACCTACTACGAGACGACCGGCTGGCGCGGCGTGATGGAGCAGGAGGCGGGCTGTCCGCTGCCGGAGCAGTTTCATTCGACGCCGGGCATGGTCTTTCCGCTCTACCATGTGCTGGCCGATGTGGGCGAGTTTGCCGGCGGCCCCCCAAACTTGGGGGGAACGCTTGGCCAAAGCGCAGCAGAGCAAAGCCCTGCTTCCCCCAGGATTGGGGGTCGGGGGGGCGACCTGCTGCACGTCGCATCATCAGATCCACTGAGGGTCGACTGCCTCGCGTTACGTCATAGCGATGACCTCACCATGCTGGTCGCCAACTTGAGTCCACACGCTCAGCAGGTCCAGATCAATGGGCCAAACTCGCGGGCTCGAATCCGTCTTTTGGACGCCCAGACCTTTGACATCGCCACCTCCAAACCAGACAGATTCCGCAGCCAAACAAACACGATCTCGACAGACGATGGTCGCTTTTTGCTGGATCTGTCGCCCTATTGCGTGGCTCGCATCGACAGCAGCGTTGAGCTGCGATAGGAAGAAATCTACCCAAGACGGGCGTGCCCCGCGTGGTCGATTGACTCGACGAGCGTGGCCGCATTTCGGATCAAGAATGGTCGCCCTTCAATGGACAACTGCCCATCGCCTGGCAGCAGATGGCCGAAGTGTTTGAGGTTATGTGACCGCGGATCAATGTCATTCGTGTCACATTAGGCCCGTGGACGAAAAGTGCTCTCTCGTTGCCAAACACCGAAGGAAAGATTCAACCATGAACCATCGCATCCTTGCCACCTATCAGATCGAAACGGCCCATCCGCTGGAGAAGGCGGCCGCGGCCATGGCCGGCGAGCAATCGTCCGGCACCTTCGTGGCGTTGCCCGGCGAGACCGACGAACTGCGCGCCCGCCACGGCGCCGAGGTCGTGCGCATCACGCCGCTGGACACGGTCAGAACGCCGAGCTTGCCCGGCTCGCGCCCGCCCAAGGGGATCTCGGAGCCGGTCGACTATCAGCGGGCCGAGGTCGTGGTCTCCTTTCCCTTCGAAAATATTGGCCCGTCGCTGCCCAATCTGATGACCATGGTCGCCGGCAATCTCTTCGAACTGGGCCACTTTTCCGGCCTGCGTCTGATGGACATGGAACTGCCCCAGCCTTTTGCCGACGCCTATCCCGGCCCCCAGTTCGGCATCGACGGCACGCGCCGGCTGACCGGCGTCTATGACCGGCCGCTGATCGGCACCATCATCAAGCCGAGCGTGGGGCTGACGCCGGACGAGACGGCCGACCTGGTCGACACGTTGGCCGCGGCCGGGCTGGACTTTGTCAAGGATGACGAGCTGATCGCCAGTCCCGCCTACTCGACCATCGAAGCTCGCACCGCGGCGGTGATGCCGGTCATCGACCGCCACGCCGAGCGCACCGGCCGCAAGCTCATGTACGCCTTCAACATCACCGGCGATCTGGACGAGATGAAGCGCCACCACGACACGGTGCTGGCCGCCGGCGGCACCTGCGTCATGGTCAGCCTCAACAGCATTGGGCTGGCCGGCCTGATCGAGCTGCGCAAACACAGCCAGTTGCCCATCCACGCCCATCGCAACGGCTGGGGCGCGCTCTCGCGCCATCCGCTGCTCGGCTTCTCCTACGTGGCCTGGCAGAAGTTCTGGCGGCTGGCCGGCGTCGATCACATGCACGTCAACGGGCTGCGCAACAAGTTCTGCGAGGCCGACGACTCGGTCATCGAGGCGGCACGTGCCTGTCTGACGCCCATGCAGGTGTAGAACGCCCGGCGGCTACACGGTGATGCCCGTCTTCTCGTCGGGCCAGTGGGCGGGCCAGGCGCCGGACACCTACGCGGCCCTGGGCAGCGTCGATCTCATGTACCTGGCCGGCGGCGGCATCATCGGCCACCCCGGCGGACCGGCAGCCGGCGCGCTCAGCCTGCGCCAGGCCTGGGAGGCGGCGGTGCAGGGCATCGATCTCGCTGACTATGCGCGTTCACATGACGAATTACAGCAAGCGCTCGAAAAATATGGTGCTTATCATGAACAATCTACTGATGACCTTCTACGGCGACGATCTCACCGGCTCTACCGACGCCATGGAGGGGCTGACCCTCAACGGCGTGCCCACGGCGCTCTTTCTGGAACCGCCGACGCCGGAGCAATTGAGCGGACGTTTCGCGAATCTGCGCGCCGTGGGCGTGGCCGGCGTCAGCCGCACCATGAATCCGGCGCAGATGGACGCCGAACTGGTTCCGGCCTTCACGGCGCTGCGCGAGCTGGGCGCGCCGCTCTGCCACTACAAAGTCTGCTCCACCTTCGACTCGTCGCCGACCGTGGGCAGCATCGGCCATGCCACGGAGATCGGCCAGGCCGTCTTCGGCAACGACTTCACGCCCATGCTGGTGGCCGCGCCTTCGCTGGGCCGGCATATGGCCTTCGGCAATCTCTTCGCCACCGTCGGCGACGAGACCTACCGGCTGGATCGCCACCCGACCATGAGCCGCCATCCCATGACGCCCATGGACGAGGCCGACCTGCGTCTGCATCTGGCGCGCCAGACCGACAAGCGCGTCGGGCTGATCGATGTGCTGCATCTGGCCGAGGACGACGCTGCGCTCGATGCCCGGCTGTCGGCGCTTCAGGCCGATGGCTTCGAGATAATCCTCTTCGATACCATGAGCGAAGAACATCTGACCCGGATCGGTCGACTGATCTGGAACCAGACCGGCAAGCAGCCGATCTTCGTGGTCGGCTCGTCGGGCGTCGAGTACGCACTGACGGCCTGGTGGCAACAGATCGGCGAGATCGAAAAACCCGCCCCCCGCCCCTCGCCCCCCGCTGTCAACCAACTGATCGTCATGTCCGGCAGCGCCGCGCCCGTCACCGCTGCCCAGATCGACTGGGCGATCGCTCAGGGCTATGCCGGGCAGCGGCTGGATACGGCCAGGTTGCTCGATCCGGCGACGCAAGCGGCGACCATGGAGGCGACGCATGCGCCAGGCATTGGCCACGCTGGCAAGCGGACGCAGCCTCGTGCTCTACGCCGCCCACGGGCCGGACGATCCGGCCATCGCCGCCACACGTGCCGTGGCTGAGCGTCAGGGCCTGGATGCGGCCAGCCGCCGGACGCACGTTGGCTCAGGCTTCAAGGGGCGATGCTGCGTCGGCTGTTGGAGGAGACCGGCCTGCGTCGCGCCTGCGTCACCGGCGGCGACTCGTCCGGCCATGCCGCGCGTGCGCTCGGCATCGTGGCGCTGGAGGTGGTCGCGCCCATCGCGCCCGGCGCGCCGCTCTGCCGGGCGACCACGTCGACGCCGGCGCTGGATGGTCTACAGATCGCGCTCAAGGGCGGACAAAATGGGCACGATCGGATATTTCGAATCGATACGCATGGGTGAAACAGAAGGATAGATACGCGGATTAGGCGGATGGGGCGGATTGCGCGGATATTTTCAAAATGAATCCGCGCACATCCGCCTAATCCGCCCCATCCGCGTATCTATCTCAACCACAAAACTTACAGGAGAATCAAATGACGACCAAGATTGCACTACTGGGCGCGGGCGGCAAGATGGGCCAGCGCATCACCAACAACTTGAAGGATCGGCCGGAATACGAGGTGCGCTACGTCGAGGTGAGCCCGGCCGGCATCGCCGCGTTGGCGGCGCTGGGCCTCAACGTGACGCCTGAGGACGAGGCATTGGCCGGCGCGGACGCGGTGATCCTGGCCGTGCCGGATCGGTTGATCGCGCGCATCAGCGCGCAGATCGTGCCCAAGCTGGACAGCGGGACCATGGTCATCGGGCTGGACCCGGCTGCGGGCTATGCGCAGGTCATGCCCAAACGGGACGACATCACCTACTTCATTACCCATCCCTGCCATCCGCCGGTCTTCAACGACGAGGTCGATCCGCTGGCCCGGACCGATTGGTTCGGCGGCGTGCATGCCAAGCAGAGCATCGTCAGCGCGCTGCACCAGGGACCCGAGGAGCACTATGCCGTGGGCGAGGCCATCGCCGTGGCCATGTACGGCCCCGTCATTCGCTCGCATCGGGTCACCACCGAGCAGATGGCGCTGCTGGAGCCGGCGCTGGTCGAGACGCTGGCGGCCACCTGCGTCACCGTGATCCGTGAGGGCATGGAGCAGATCATCGAGATGGGCGTGCCGGAAGCGGCCACGCGTGACTTCCTTATGGGCCACATCCGCACCGAACTGGCCATCGTCTTCGGCGAGGCCGGCTTCCCCTTCAGCGACGGCGCCATCCTCGCCATCGAAAAGGCCAAGGATCGCATCTTCCTGCCCGATTGGAAGGAGAACGTCTTCGATATTGACAATGTGAAGCGCAGCGTGGATGAGATCACCGGCGCATAGGAGGTTGTCGGAGTGGCGTCCGATAAACGCGGATGACGCGGATTTGGCGGGTCTAGGCGGCTGTCGCAGAGAAAACCGATGGGATGCGGATGACGCTGATTTGACTGATGACTCCACTGCAAAAAGGGTGACAAAACTGTTTTTATGACTGCGAATTGAAAACCGTGGGACGAATCGCATGAATGTCGCCTGATATCTGAGTCATCATCCTAGATTTTGGCGATATCAGGTGCGAAGTGGGACGATTTTTCACGATTATCTCCGCAGGTTCTGATGCAGACCTTTTTGCAGTGGAGTCACTGATTCTCACGGATAAATCAAGAAAAATCCGGCCTGATCCGCCCAGATCCGTGCAATCCGCGTCCCATGTTCTGCCACTCCGACAAACTGCTGGGCGGATCTTTTCTGAGAAAATCCGCGGGTATCCGCAAGATCCGCCCGATCCGCGTTCTATCGAACGGTCGGCTGATTGGTAACCCGCGTCTTGTTCTTTCTCTCTCCGACAGGCTGTTATGCATGCACCTCAATCTTGTTGTCAATGCTTTCGAATTTCAGGCCGGCGTCTCGTAGCGTGCTGCGCGCCAAGCCCTCGATGCGGTCTTTCTGCGAACTCTTGCGTACAAATCCACTGAGCGTCACCACGCCTTTGCTGCTCTCAATGTCCACGTTGCCATGATCGACGATCATCGGATCCTCAACGATGGCTGTTTCAATTCGGTGGACGATCTCCTGATCGTTGTACTTCGTGCGCGTGAATCGATTCAGAATTCCCATTGCAAATTCTCCTCAAGGTTTGTCCTACACGGCAAGCACTAACCTGCTTTGACATACAATCCATTGAAGGCTATGTCTCCTGTATTATACATCGTTTCTGGGCAAAAAATTCGACAAGTTTTCCATTTTCAGACGCTGGAACTGTGAATCAGCGAAACTGCAAATGGGATGAATGCTCTGTTGGTCGCATTTGCCGGCTTGGTCTACAATTCAGGATAACATTGTTCATGCAATCAAATTCCATAAAGGGAGAATAGACAATGACAAACCTACTGGACGGAATTGAAGAAATCCTATTGATGGGCCCCGGCCCCTCCTGCGTATCCGACTCGGTCTACGATGCGCTGAGCAAGAAGACATTGGGCCATCTTGACCCCTACTTCATCCGCATCATGGACGCGATCAAGGAGCAGCTTCAGTCGGCCCTGAGCACCAAGAACGCCCTGACCGTGCCCATGTCCGGCACCGGTTCGGCGGGCATGGAGACCTGCTTCGTCAACCTCGTCGAACCGGGCGATTCGGTGCTGGTGCTTGATCAACGGCGTCTTCGGCGTGCGCATGGCGGACGTTGCTTCACGGCTGGGCGCCGATGTCGACACGATGAATTTCGACTGGGGCACGCCGGTTCTCGTTGAAGACGTGAAGGCTAAGCTGGCCGAGAAATCCTATAAGATCGTGGCCATTGTCCATGCCGAAACATCAACCGGCGTCGGCAATCCGGTGGCCGAGATCGGCGAACTGCTCAGAGGCTCCGACACCATCTATCTGGTGGACGCTGTGACCAGTTTCGGCGGCATGCCTGTGCTGGTCGACGAGTGGGGCATCGACGCCATCTACAGCGGCACCCAGAAGTGTCTCAGTTGCCCGCCCGGCTTGGCGCCGGTCTCGTTCTCCGAGAAGGCCGTGGCCGCACTCCAGGCTCGCCAGACCAAGGTGCCCAACTGGTACCTCGATCTCTCTATGATCGTCAACTACTGGGAGGGCCAGAAGCGCGCCTATCACCATACAGCGCCCATCAACATGCTCTACGGCCTGTACGAGTCGCTCTATCTGCTGCTCGAAGAGGGCAAGGAGAACGCCTATGCCCGCCACACCGCCAATCATGAACTGCTCGTCTCCGGTCTGGACGAGATGGGTCTGAGCATGCTGGTCGATCCGGCCTATCGGCTGCCCATGCTCAACGCCGTGGTCGTGCCCGACGGCGTTGACGAGGCCGCCGTGCGCAGCGCCCTGCGTGCCGATCACAAGATCGAGATCGGCGCCGGCCTCGGTCCGCTGGCCGGTCAGATCTGGCGCGTTGGACTCATGGGTCACACCGCCCGTCCCGAGAACGTCGAGCGATTCCTCGACGCGCTACGGCGGGTGCTGGACTGATTGAAAAAGGCCGGAAAAGTCATTTGGGTGCGTGGCGCATAGCGCCTACGCACCCAAATGACTTTTCTGCATAAGCGCATCATCAACTACATACAGACGCACCACACCAGGCGATTTGTGACCCTTTTCTTCGAAGTGTTTTTCACCGTCGTATTTCCGGTCTTTGTGCTCATCGGCTTCGGCGTTCTTATGGATCGCCTGTTCGCCATCGACGTGCAGACCCTGTCCAAGTTCAATTTTTACCTGCTGCTGCCGGCGCTCCTCTTTGTCGCCATCCTTAGGTCGAACCTAAATCCGGCCATGTTCGGCGCCATCGTCGGCTTCACCGTTCTCCATCACATCGGGATGTTGGCATTGGGATGGGGATTTTTCAGCATTGCTCGCTACCGACAGCGTCGTCCCGTGCTTGTGCTTGGCTCCATGTACTACAATGCCGGCAACTATGGCCTGCCGCTGGTGGGGCTGGCCTTTGGCCCGGAAGCACTGAGCGTGGCTGCCATCGTGCTCATGACCCAGAACCTCTTCGGCTTCATGCTGGGTCTGTGGCTGATGGGCGATGATGACCAGACCTTGCGCAATCTGGTTCGGCAGTTTCTGGCTGTTCCGTCGCTCTACACGATTGCGGCGGCGCTGTTGTTCAGCGCCTTCAATCTGCAACTGCCTCAGCCGCTGGCCGTGCCGGTCGAACACCTGGCCAATGCGCTGATTCCCATGGCGTTGCTGATGCTGGGCGTGCAGCTATCGCGCGGCAAGGTCACCGGCCATTTTGGCGATGTGGCCGCCGTTTCCTTTGCTCGCTTGATCGTGTCGCCGCTGTTGGCGGTTGCGCTTGTGGCCGTCTGGGTACTGTTCATCTCGCCCGCAATTCTGGTCTACGCGCCGGTCCTGGTGGTGGTCGCCGCCGTGCCGGTTGCCGTCACTGTCTACGTGCTCTCGATTGAATATGGGCGCAACCCGAATCTGGCTTCACAGATGATCTTCTGGACCACGCTGCTCAGCGCCTTCACGGTGACGGGATGGCTCATATTTTACCAATAAGATAGACCGCGGATGGGGCGGATTAGGCGGATGCCCGCGGATTTTTTCTGAAATCTATTGGGTGTGCTCAACTCATTTTGAACACACCCAAATCTATTCGCCCAAATCCGCGGTCTCTTGGCGATGAATTGCTCAGATAGATCAAGAGGAGAAAACCAATGATTTTTCGCAAACAGCACGACGATGACGCCGACTCGATTCCGCATCTACGCAAACAGGAAAACGCCGTCCAGCTTGTGGTCGATGGAGATCCCTATCTGATCATCGGGGGCGAACTGCACAACTCCAGTTCGTCCAATCTTGGAGTACATGAAGCCGATCTGGGCGCGACTGAAGGCGTTGCATCTGAACACGGTGCTGGCCGTGGTCGCCTGGGAACTGGTCGAGCCGCAGGAGGGAACGTTTGACTTTGCGCTGGTCGACGGGCTGATCCGCGAGGCCAGACGCAACGATCTGCGTCTGGTGTTGCTCTGGTTCGGCAGTTGGAAGAACGGCATGTCCAGCTACGCGCCATCTTGGGTCAAACGGGACTACGAGCGTTTTCCACGCGTCAAGATCGACGACGGCCAGACCATCGAAATCCTCTCGACCTTCGGCGATGAGACCCGGAACGCCGATGCCAATGCCTTCGCAAAATTGATGGAACACGTCCGTGAGATCGACAGCGACAAGAACACGGTGATTATGGTCCAGGTGCAGAACGAGGTCGGTGTGCTGGGCGATTCACGCGATCGTTCGGATGCGGCCAATCTGGCTTTTGACGGAGCCGTGCCTTCGGAATTGATGGCGCAATTGGCCGAACATCAGTCTGAACTGGGCGAAGGTCTGCTCCGACGTTGGAAAGACAATGGGTTCAAGGCAGGCGGAACGTGGGAGGAGGTCTTTGGCAGCGGACCGGAGACCGACGAACTGTTCATGGCCTGGCACTACGCCCGCTATGTCGATGTGATCGCCGCCGCGGGCAAGGCTGCCTATCCGCTGCCCATGTTCGTCAACGCCTGGCTGAGCAGCCTTGGTTCAACGCCCGGCGGCTGGGCAAGCGGCGGACAGAAGCCCGGTGAATGGCCCAGCGGCGGCCCATTGCCCCAGACCATGGACATCTGGCTGGCCGGCGCGCCCAATATCGACTTTCTTGCCCCGGATATCTACCAGCCCGAGTTCGAAGCCTGGTGCAGGCAGTACGTCCGCCGCGGCAATCCGCTCTTCATTCCCGAAATGCGCGGCAACGAGGAAGGCGCGCGCCAGGTCTTCTACGCGCTGGGCGAGCATGACGCCATGGGCGTTTCGCCCTTTGCCATCGACTCGCTCGATCCGCAAGCCGACCTCCCCATTCAACGCAGCTACGATGTGCTGCGCCAACTGGCGCCGGCAATCCTCGATCACCAGGGGCAGCAAATGATGATCGGCTTCATGCTCAGTGAAGAGCAGCCGACCATTGTGCGGGAGCTGGGCGGCTATGAATTGGAGATTACGCTGGATGAGGGCTTTGGCCAGGCGGCCAAGCGCGGGGCCGGCCTGATCATCGCCATCGGCCCGGATGAATTCCTGGGTGGCGGCTTCGGCTTTCGGGTGCGATTCAAGGGCGTAGCGCCTACGCCCAGCCTTGCCGGCATCGTGGCCGTTGATGAGGGTCGTTTCAAGAAGGGCAAATGGGTCGCCGGCCGCCGACTCAACGGCGACGAGACCGGTCGGGGAAATTGGTGGCGCTTCTATGACTATCAGGCCGACGACGGCCGCGCCTTCACAAATGAATTGGCGACAGGCATTTCGAAGTGTACGGTCTATCGGTATATATGAAGCCTATCGTCGTTGATGGTGGCCTTGGTTACTCTTCTAGAATTTTTTCCAAGGCTGCCACCAGTGGCGGAAGGTCGACCTCAACGGTATCCCACAGCATGTTGAGATCTATAGCATCATAACCGTGAATCAGTCGATTGCGCATGCCCACAATAGCTAGCCACGGGATCTCGCTACACTTTTCCCGAGTCGATGGGGAGACCCGTGCCGCAGCTTCGCCGATAATCTCCACTAAGCGAGTAAGGGCCAATTCGAGCATATCGTGCGATTCCAAATCAGCCCGTTTTCGACCATGCGCCATCTCTTGTGCTCGGCGGGCTTGGTCGAGCATTTGTCGCATGCTGACCTTGTCGTTATGCCTGGTCATAGGCAATTTCCATCTCGCCGAGAACCTGGTCGCGAAAATAGGGGCTGAGGGATCCCAGCGTATTCAAGTCTGTCTTTCGTCCAATCAGATGGCTCAGTTCGTTCTCCATTTCGGCGAATTTGATCAGACCAATACGTGCGCCCGGTTCAAACTCAACCAACACGTCAACATCACTTACAGGCGTGAAGTCTTCGCGTAACATTGAGCCGAAGAACGCCAGTCTGCGGACATGATGACGATGGCAGAACGCAGCAATTTCTCTTTGGGGAATCTCCAGCTTCGTCATGGTACATTGCCCTTAACTCAGCAACATACGGACACGTCGTTATCCAGTTCAGTACGGATGTGCATGGACCGAATGAACTGCTCTTGAAAATCAGAATGTAAACCGTCTAACGACGTTTGTCAATTGCAGGCGAACGTGTCTATGTAAATGATGCACTGAGGATTTCGTATTCGCACGATCAATCGATTTAAGAAATTTGAACATATTCGTGAGAAGTGGTGGTGTAGCTACCTGTATTCATCTGAAGCCATCCGTGGCATAATTCAGTGCGAACTTTACATTCTACGAGCGTCAGGAGGAACCGAACCATGTACCAAACAGACATGTACGAAGGCATGATCGCTGAAACGGTCACCATGCAGGGGGCCAACGGCGACACCATCAACGCCTACTATGCCCGACCGCTGGGGCCGGGCCCATTCCCAGGCATCGTGGCCATCCACCACATGCCCGGCTGGGATGAGTGGTATCGCGAGGCGACGCGCAAGTTGGCCCACCACGGCTACGCAACGCTTTCGCCCAATCTCTACTTTCGCTCCGGCCATGGCACGCCCGAAGATGTGGCCGCCGCGGTCCGCGCCGCCGGCGGCGTGCCCGACGACCAAGCCGTGGGCGACATCGAGGGGGCCATGCGTTTCCTGCGTTCGCAACCCTACAGCAACGGCAAAGTGGGTGTCTGGGGCACCTGTTCCGGCGGTCGCCACGCCTACCTGGCCGCCTGTCGGTTGCAGGGCTTCGACGCCGTCATCGACTGCTGGGGTGGCGGGGTGGTCATGGGCGAAGACGATCTGACGCCGAACCGTCCGGTTGCGCCGCTCGACTACACTGCCGGCCTCTCATGCCCGCTGCTGGGCATCTTTGGCCAGGACGACCACAGTCCCACGCCGGAGCAGGTGGCGATCCAAGAGGCGGCGCTGGTCGAGCACGGCAAGGAGTTCGAGTTCCACATGTATCCCGACGCCGGCCACGGTTTCTTCTACTACCACCGGCCCAACTATCGTCAGGCACAGGCAGTGGACGGCTGGCAGAAGATGTTCGCCTTTTTTGAGACCCACCTCGGATAGGAGATCGCGATGTGCACCATGATTGTGAAGCAGATCGACATTGAAGGCAGCGGCAAGGCCGGCGGAAGCTGGTTCAACTTGAGTCAGGCCAATGTTTCCTACGACCATCCGTTCGACTTCGCGCAAGAGCATGCGCTGAACATCGACTTCGTCAACCAAGAGATGGGTCCGGGCGCCAGAGTCGCCGTAGAGTTGAGCGCAGAAGCCGCGCTGGCCTTGGTTGAGACAATCCAGTCGGTCTTGGCCCAGGCTGAGGCGGGCGGCCATGTCGAACACGCGTGAAGGGCAGATGCCTGACTTCATGCAGAAGTCAGGCATCTACTTGTCTGGCTTCTGCGTCTGCTACCCGTGAACCTGCGCAGGCCGTTCACGCAAAGAACCCCGCTGCGGGCGCTACCGTCAGCGGGGTAAGGTATGTGTGTATCTAAAAATCGGTTGATTCGCTACATGTCCGCGATGAACTGCTTCTTCTCTTCATCGCTGGCCTTCAATGCATGATCGACGACAGCGTTGATCTCCTTGTCTGCTTGGCCGGTTGCCAGCGCCATCTCCTGAATAAGGCGATGCCGGGCTTCGCTCAGCATCTCTGCATCAGAGCGGTTCAGCGGTTTGCTGTAGCTGCGCCAGGTCAATTCGCGGATGGCCTTGGCGACTTTGACCGGATAGCCGCTGCTTACGATCTCCTGGAGCATCTCCCGCCGCTCTTTGAAATCCTGGGGGAGTTGCTGAGGCTCCCGGGCCAACGTGTCGAGGATCTGGCTATAGGTCGACGAGGACATGACATCTCGCAGGCCCACATCCTCAATTCTGAGCATTGGGATGCGGATCTTCA
This sequence comes from uncultured Chloroflexia bacterium, assembly GCA_963698255.1. Taxonomy (GTDB): domain Bacteria; phylum Chloroflexota; class Anaerolineae; order Caldilineales; family Caldilineaceae; genus JAWKOK01. The sequence goes on from CAVOQD010000024.1 coordinate 294,665, forward strand.
GTTTGTTTTCGGGGAAAAAGATCACACAGTACTTCGTATAGCCTTCAACGACCTCCTGTTCTTCGAGCGCAACGATCTCGCCTGTACCATGCGCCGGATGAACAACAATCTCGCCAACTTCGTACTGCATGTTTACTCCTTTCACAATAGAGCCAATTCAGGTTGCTGCAGATGAGGGCGACAGCGTCCCTCAGGCAGAACACCAATAAACAGTACACCCATTATACCACAAGTGGGTTTCGAGCGCTTCGTCCGTCTCTCCGAGCACGTCGAAAGAGACAACGGGTAGCACTGATATTGCCCGGACATTCCTTCAAAACCAGTTCACGATGATCGGATGATCATCACAAAGCGGCTGCCGAATGCGTAGCGACGCGCTTGAGCGCATCGGGGCAGCAGACGACGATTCGCCTGCGTGTGGCTTCGACGAGGCCGGCCCGTTGCCATTTGTTGAGCATCCGGCTCACCGTGTACATGGTTGTGCCGGTCAGCGCTGCCAGATCTTCTTCGGTTAGCGGCATGTCGATCAATGTGCCGTTGTCGATATCGCGGCCCATGGTCGACAACAGATTCAGTAGCGCTTGGGCCAGCCGCTGCTCGACACTCTCTGTCAGCAACTCCTGATAGCGATGCTGCAACTGCAAGTTGCGCATGGTCAGAATTCGCACGACGTTCAATGTGATGCCTGTCTGCTCCTCCATCATCTGCGCCAGCACCTCACCAGCCCACACCAATGCCTGGCAGTTTTCGATTGCCTGGGCAGACATAGAGTGCGCGAAACCGCTGAGCGCGGAGGTGATGCCGAATTCCTGGCCGGACCCGACAAATCGGCTGAGGATCTGGTGACCGTCGGGCGTGACACGCACCAACTTCACATGTCCCGCGGTCAGGATGTAGAAGGCAATGGCCGGATCGCCCTGGTGGAAGAAGGCGCCGCCTGCTTCCAAGGTACGCAGGTTCGCGCGCTCGAAGACGTCAGCGAGGATCGCCTCATCCAGTCCATCGAAGACCGGGCTCCAGCTCATCAACTGGACTAACTCGTTGCTAGACATGCGTGGCATCGCCCGATATGAGAAGATCAGATTGCGTTCTCAGTACCGATATTATGCCATGAACTGCATGTCTTTGCTACCTGATCGGAATTGGCTTACCTCTGCCCACATCTTGTTGATGGGGCGAAAATCGACAATCCTGGAATATTGGGTAGCGCGACCGCCGGAGCATCAATACCCTGGCGACGGTCTCCTTCACATCGCCTCTCCGACTTGTGGGTTAAGCTAAGCCGGGATTGGGAGAGGCAGCAAGGCCGACGAGCGAGGCCCTCACCATCTGGCTGACCTCGGCGACAGCGGCCTCCACTTCGGCGCTCATCCCACTGTTCATCCTGGCCTGTAGATCTCTGGTCCGTAGATCTATTGACGTCGGTTGAATGCCGATCAAGGCTAGCTTGCAGCCCGTCATGGATTGAAGATATTTGCCGATCATGTAGAGCGGCATCGTATGAGTGGAGGCGCTGATGCCGGCGGTTGCGCGCCATTCGATCCACGCGACCTGTCCCGGCGACTGGTCCATGTCAACGGCGTCGATCATCAGAACCAGATCAGGGGCGAACCGGCAGATGATGCCCAATTGATTCTCCGGCGCATGTGCGCCTTCGATCACTTGAAGCGACTCAGAAGCCAACGCTGCCAACGAACGAGCGACAGCGACGCCGGCGTTGTCGTCGCCGCGCAGCTCGTTGCCGATTCCAAGGATGGAGATCCGTGGCGGGTCGTCTGAATTTTTGTGCTGCAGATGCGTTGAAGTGCCTCATCCAGACTGCATTGCCAGGGCTTCTCGGACGTCATCAGAGTTTCCCAAAGTCTGTGTGAAGGTTGTCGGATCGGTGGTCGCCAATTCCCACTCGCTCTCCGCCATCGACAGACAGCCGAAGCGGCAGGTCTCGACACATTGGCCGCAGTAGGCGCAGCGGTCCAGATCGTAGTTCATCACAAAGCGCTTGGCCTTGCGGTCCAGCACGATCACCTCAAGCGCGAAGGCCGGGCAATCTTTGGCGCAGAGGCCGCAGCCCGTACATTTTGTCGGATCCCAGGTCAGCCGTCCGCGCGCCTGGGCCGGCACATCGTGGCCGCCCAGTGGATACGATTCTGTGGCCGGTGTGCGGAAGAGTGAACGGGCCACATCGGAAAACATCGTTCCCATTTTCATTGCAGCGTCCCTTCGCTAAGCAGGTTGATCGCCACCAGAATCAGCCACTGCACCATCACCAGCAGCGAACCATAGCGCCACCAGAGTCCCACCGTCTGGTCGATGCGCAGCCGCGTCATCAACGCCTGGAAGCCGGCCAGGCCGAGCAACAGCACAACGGTCTTGCCGAAGTAGGCCAGGGGCGTAGAAATGCCGCCCAGGTAAAAGGCGGCGACCATCGTCAGACCGAGCACCAATTCGGTGCTGCGGCCCAGATGAAAGAGGGCCAGGCCGCGGCCGCTGTATTCGGTCAGTGCACCGGCCACGATCTCGGTCTCGGCTTCCGGCGCGTCAAAGGGCGGCAGTTCCAGCTTGCCCAGCAGCCCGATCATGGCCACCGCAAAGCCGATGGGCTGGGTGATCAGCAACAGCCAATGGCTTTCCGTGTAGGCCAGGATCTCGCTGATCTGCCAGCTCTGCGCGGCGATGGCCGGCCCCAGCATGGCCAGCAGGAAGGGGGCTTCGTAGGAAAAGAGCTGGGTCATGGTTCGTGTGGCGCCGATCAACGAGAAGCGGTTGTGGGTGTTGGCCCCGGCCAGCCCGGTGGCCAGCGTCAGCAGGCTGAGCAGATAGAGCGTGACGATCAGATCGCCGGAGAAGCCGGCCACCGGCCCCACGCCGCCGACCGGCAGGTAGAGCGTGGCCGTCAGCGGCCCGGCCAGGGCCAGAATGGGCAGCAGCAGGAAGAGCGTGCGGTTGACCTGGTCCGGCACAATCTCCTCTTTGACCAGCAGCTTGATCGTGTCGGCCAGCGGCTGGAACCAGCGCGGCCCCATGCGGTTTTGCAGACGCGCCAGCAGCTTGCGGTCGACCCATTCGTAGGCCAGGCCGTTGGCCAGGACGAACAGCCCGGCCGGAAAGAGCAGAATGGCGGTTAGACTCAGGATGGCGCTCATCGTCCTCGCCCCTTGTTGACATAATGGTCGATGCCGTGTTGTCGCAGCTCTCTCCCATGTCCACTGGTCTCGTCTACCACCCGGACGCGCTATCACGGCGCAGCGGTCGTTGCACGAGAAGCAGGGATCGACGCCGGCCAGGATCATGGGCACGTCGGCCAGTTGATGGCCGACGGCCAGCACGATCACAGATCCCATGTTGCAGAGCGTCGGCGTGCGCACCTTGATGCGCTCGGGCTTGTCGCTGCCGTTGCTGGCGATGAAGTAGAGTAGCTCGCCGCGGGGCGCTTCGACCCGGCTAATCGTCTCGCCCGCCTTGATGCGGCGCGGCATGCGCGCGGCCAGGTCACCGTCCGGCATGTCGTCCAGGATCTGGCGGATCGTGCGATTGGTCACATACAGTTCCTTGAGCCGCACGATGAAGCGGGCTTCCAGGTCGCCGGCTGGTTTCGATCACCGGCTGGATCGGGAAATTCCTGTAGGCCCCATAGGGCGCTTCCACACGGATGTCACGCGTGGCGCCGGATGCACGCGCGGTCGGCCCCAGCGTGCCCAGCGTTTCGGCCTGCTCCCTGGTCATCGTGCCGACGCCGCGTGTGCGCTGGAGGAAGATGGCGTCCGTGGTGACGACATCGAGATAGTGGGCCAGCCGCTCGTCGATGAAGTCGAGCGCTTTGCGAATGCGGCCAGCCTGCTCCGGGTCGATGTCGCATTTGACGCCGCCCAGGATGTTGGCCGAGTAGTTGACTCGATTGCCCGTGATCTCCTCCAGCAGATCCATCACCGCCTCGCGGTCCCGCCACGAGTACATGAAGAGCGTGTCAAAGCCGGCCTCGTGCGCGGCCACGCCGAACCAGAGCAGATGGCTGTGGATGCGCTCCAGCCCGGCCACCACCTCGCGAATGGCCTGCGCCCGCGGCGGCGCTTCAACACCGGCCAATTTCTCCACGCCCAGGCAGTAGGCCGTGGCGTGAATGTGCGAGCAGATGCCGCAGACCCGTTCCAGCAGGTAGAGATTCTGCACCCAGTTGCGCGCTTCGGTGGCCTTCTCCATGCCACGATGGGCATAGCCCAGGCGCACGCTGGCCGCGGTGACGGTCTCGCCGTCCACCGTGAACTCAAAATGGCCCGGCTCCTTGAGCGCCGGATGCTGAGGCCCGATGGGAATGACGAACGTGTCGCCGTCGCCGTTGGCTGACTCGACCGGCTGCGGCTGCAAGTCGACCGGCGTGGTCGTCATGTCGAAGCTCTTGCGCAGCGGATAGCTTGCCTGGGGCCAGCCGTCGGGCAGCAACAGGTGCTTGGGATCCGGGATGTTCTCGACGGTGACGCCGAACATCTCCATCAGTTCGCGTTCGTGGATGGTCGCCGACGGGATCACGCCGGTGATGGTCGGCACCGCAGCGGCCTCGGCCGGCAGCGGCACCCGCAACGTCAGCACCGACGGCCCGCTGCAGAAATGATAGAGCGCCTCCATGCCGTCGTCGGTATTCCCGTGGTCCAGCCCGGTGATGGCCGAAAGATAGCCCCATCGTTCACGCCGCAGCGCTCCGACCGCGTGCGTCAGATCCGCAGCCGCGATGGTGACGTCCAGACGATCTTCTTCGGGCGTCGACTCGGCCGTGATCCAAGGGGATAGCAGCGCTTTGCCGTTTTCCAAAATGGTCGTTACGATGTCCATCTCTTCCCCTCAATTCGCCTCTAGACTCGCCAGCAACTTCACAACCCCGTCGATGATGGCCTCGGGGCGCGGCGGGCAGCCGGGCACATAGACATCGACCGGAATGACCTTGTCGATTCCGCCCAAACAGTTGTACGAGTCCTGAAAGACGCCGCCCGACAGCGCGCACGAGCCGACCGCCATCACGAACTTTGGCTCCGGCATCTGTTCGTAGATACGTCGCAGCCGATCCCTGGACTGCAATGTGACCGGCCCTGTCGCGATCAGCACGTCTGCGTGGCGCGGGCTGCCCTCCAGTTTGATGCCGAAGCGCTCCACATCGTAGCGCGGCGTCAGCGTCGCCAGGATCTCGATGTCGCAGCCGTTGCACGATCCGCTGTTGTAGTGGATCGCCCAGGGCGAGTTGATGCGCGCCCAGGTCGCGATCTGCTCCATCAGATTGGGTCGGTCGGTCTTTTGTTTCCATTTCCGATTTCCCTCAAGTCTTCGTACACTTACTCGTTCTCGTTCTCGTTCTCGTTCTCGTTCTCGTTCTCGTTCTCGTTCTCGTTCTCGAAGAACTCGAACGGTTCGAGAACGAGAACGGGATTACCCCAGGATCAACGCCCAGAGCGCCAAAATCAGCCCGATCAAAAAGACGATCCCTGCCGGCGCCAACGGTGCGCTGCCCACGATCAACACGCCCAGATGCAGGATCGCAAAGAAGAGGGCGACGGCGAAGAAGGGGCGATAGCCGGGCGCGCTCCACAGCGGCGGCGCAGTCTCGCCGCCGGTGTAGGAACTCGACTTGGCCGGCGATTGAGTGCCCCGGTAGGCGCGGGATCGGCCCAGCAGGCTGAGCACCGCGACCAGAACGACGTTGATCGCAAAGGCCACCGGCGGACTGAAAAGGATGTCCCTCACGGCGATGCTGTTCATGAAACTGTCGTCCATTCTGGCTCCTCGTTTTTCTGTAGCACGACATTTATGTTGTAGCAATCTGGCTTGGCTGGCGAAGGCGGCTACGACATAAATGTCGTGATACAAGTCGTGCTACAAATTAGTCACAATCCAAACCCGGCCATCACCGCCCGGCCAGCCGGCTCGATCAGCCAGGCGACCGATTGCGGCCAGATGCCGATGGCGACGACGCCGATCGCCAGCACAACCATGGGCACACGCACGGCCATCGGCATGGACTGTCCATGCGCGACGGCGTCGGACGGCTCACGCCGGTAGGCCACGTTGACGATGGGAATGTAGTAGGCCAGCGAGAGCAAGCTGTTGAGCGCCGCAAAGATCACCACGCCGCTGATCAGCAGGCTGCGGGTGGCGAATCCGGCCACGAAGATCTGCCATTCGGACATGAAGCCGGCCAGCGGCGGAATGCCGCCCAGCCCGAGCAGCGCCAGGCTAAGCGCGGCCGCGGTCAGCGGATAGCGCCGCGCCGATCCGGCCAGATCGGCAATGGCCAGCCCATGATCTTGATTCGACTCCTGTCCGGACGTTGGACCTGCGTCGCTCAGCACGTAGATCAGCGCGCCGGCGGCCAGAAAGGCCAGCCCCTTCATCAACCCGTGGTTGAGAAAGTGGAAGAGTCCGCCGCTGGCGCCGGCCGCCTCGCCGGCATAGAGACCGATGCCCAGCCCGACGAGGATGTAGCCCATGTGGCTCAGGCTTGAGTAGGCGAGCATGCGCTTGACCTGGGTCTGGCGCAGGGCGAGCAGATTGCCCGCCAGCATGTTCAGCGCGCCGAAGGCCAGGAAGAGGATCGCCCAGGAGAGCGTGGCGCCGGACAGTGCCATCAACACGCGCAGCAGCGCCACCAGCCCCGCCTCGATGACCACGCCCGAAAGCATGGCGCTGACGCCGCTGGGCGCCTGCGAATGGGCGTCGGGCAGCCAGGTGTGCAACGGCACGATGGCCATCTTCACGCCGAAGCCGATGACGAAGAGCGCCCCGGCAGCCAGCACGACCGACGGTTGCATGGCGATGGCATGGATCGTCTCCAGATCAAGTTCTCCGCTCTGGGCAAAGACCAGCGCGATGGCCATCAGAATCAGGACGGAGCCTGTCGCGCTCTGGACCAGATACTTGACGCCCGCCTCCAGCGAGGTGGCCCGATCTCGATAGAAAACGACCAGCAGGTAGGACGAGATGGTCATCCCCTCGAACCAGACCCACAGATTGAAGAGATCGTTGGCGCAGCCCAGCCCGATGATCATGCCGATCATGGCGATCAGCGAGGCGTAGTATTTTTCATCGCCCAACTTGCCGGCCATGTGGGGGCCGGAATAGAGGACGACCACCGTGCCCAGCGTCAGCACGACGGCTGTCAGCAGCATGCTCAACCCGTCGTAGCGTAGCGTGACCATGCCGATGCGAGATCGTGATCGGCCCGGTCCTGAGCAATTGGGCCGATGCCGCAATGAAAGGCGGCCACAGCGCGATCATCGCAGCCATGCCGGCCCAGTTGACCGTCGCCGCCAGCGCGCTGGGCCTGACTTTGTCGGCGATGCGGCCGATGAAGTAGATGGCGGGTGCGGCGATCAATGGAAGTATGATGAGCCAAAGCAGCGCGTTCATCTCAACGGATTCCGATCAGAATGGTCAGCACCAGCACAAGTCCGCCGACGATGCCGACAAGGTTCCAATTCAACTGGCCGGTCTGGGTGCGGCGCACGAGTGTCGGCTGAACTTCGCGTCAATTTGACGATCTCGCTGTTCACCCATTCGAAGCCAAAGTCGTTTGCCGCAGCGCTTGAAAGCCAGCCGAACCGTCCGAAGATCGGCGTCAGCGCGGTCCGCCAGCGCCATGCCCCGATGCCCGCCAGCACGACCAGGATCGCGACGTAGGTGGCCGGCAGCGTCACGATCTCGACGACCATCTCCGCGGTTGTGACGACGTGCAGAGTCTGGAAGGGCGATGTGGCGGCCAGAAACTGACTGAATGGACCGGCCAGGAGCCATGTCGTCAATGTGCCCGCGGCCAACAGGCCCAGTGGGATGGACATGGCTCGCGAGAGCGCATGGGCTTGACGTGTTTCGGCTGGCGGCGCAAACCAGACCATCCACAGACAGCGTGCGCTGTAGTAGGCCGTGATCCCTGCGCCGGCCAGCAGCAAGAGGTAGACCCAAAACGGGCCAGATACGCTGCCGGCCTCCAGGATCAACTCCTTGCTCCAGAAGCCATTGAGCGGCGGCAAACCCATCAGCGCCAGCGCGCCGATCACAAAGACGGCGCGCACGAAAGGCATCTGCTTGCCCAGCCCGCCCATGCGACGCATGTCGCGCGTGCCCACGACATGGATGACCGCGCCGGCGCTCAGAAAGAGCAGCGACTTGAAGAAGGCGTGGCTGAGCAGGTGAAACTGGCTGGCAGTGATGGCCCCGATGCCCACGGCATAGACCATGTAGCCCAACTGGCTGATGGTCGAATAGGCGAGGACACGTTTGAGATCGAGTGTCACCGACGCCATCAGCCCGGCCAGCAGGATCGAGAGCAGGCCCACGGCCATGACGGCTGCTGACCAGCCGGGCACAGGCGCAAAGGCCGGATAGAGCCGCGCCAGCAGATAGACGCCGGCGTTGACCATGGTGGCCGCGTGGATCAATGCACTGATGGGCGTGGGCGCCTCCATGGCATCGGGCAGCCAGGTCTGGAACGGAACCTGGGCCGACTTGGCCGCCGCAGCGATCAGGCAGCCGAAGGCCATGGCGCCCAGAACAGGGCCGGGCAGATCGGAGGCGGCAGCCAGGAATGAGTCGATCTGATAGTCGCCGACCCAGGCATAGGCGGTCAGCGCAAGCAGCAGCAGGCCGACGCCGCCCAGTTGGGTGACGATCAGCGCCTTGATGCCGCCGGCCACGGCCTTGGGATCGTCGTTGTGGAAAGAGATCAGCGCGTAGGAACAGAAGGCCGTGATCTCCCAGAAGAAGAAGAGGAAGAGCAGGCTGCCCGACAACGCCAGCGCGGCCATGGCCCCGATGAAGTAGAGCATCAGCGCGTAGTAGCGACCCAACTGGGCCTCGCCGGACATGTATCCGGCCGAGAAGATCACGGTCAGGCTGCCGATGCCGGTGGCTACGCTGGCCAGGAAGAGACCCAGGCCGTCGGGCACGAAGGTCAGGTCGCCGAAGACGCTGCCCATGGGAATGCGGATCACGGCTTCGCTGGTCGACCAGGGCAGCAGCAGGAAGGTTGCCAAGGCAGCGGCCAGGGCAAACCCAATTGACAAGCCATGTTGGAGAGCGGCGCGATCATCGCCCGCCAACAACACAGCCAGCCCGCCGATCCAGGGCAGCCCGATGACCAATACGATGAGCCAAGCGTCCATTATCCAACTCCGTGTCTGTCAAAGAGATGGTGATCCACGAAGGAACACGAATTTTCACGAAGAAACACGAAGGGCTATTTTCTTCGTGCCTCTTCGTGAAAATTCGTGGATCACGGCTTTTTCTACCTCCGTAGCGTCGAAAGCTTCTTGAGATCCAGCGTGCCACAGCGTTGCTGGACCTGGACGGCCAGCGCCAGGGCTATGACCGCGACGACCGTGTCGACGACGATCACGGTGGTCGCCAGGCTTTGGCCCAGGTTGATCTGGCCGTTGACCCTGCCTGCCAGCACCAGGGCCAGGATGGCGGCCTTGGTCAGTATTTGCAGCATGATCACCATTTTGATCAGGTTGCGCGTGACCAGCAGCCCGTAGAGGCCGATGGCCAGCAGCAGCAGGATGCCGAGCATCACGATCTGTTCGTTGGACAGGTTCATGGCTGTACCTCGCGCAGCGGCGTTGTCGGCTCCGGCCGGTGGCCATTGGTTGGCGGTTCGACCTGCGCCGGAAGGGAATCCCAGTGCAGACCATCGGCCGCGTCCGCTGGAAGGCCCGATTCGTGGGTGGATTCGCCAATGGGCAACAGCAGATTTAACATGCCCAACACACCCGCAAAGACCAGCGCGATCGCGACCACCATGTCGACGGACCTTGCCTCCCAGAGTGTTGCCGCATAGCTGGTCCCAGGCGCGCCGGCAGTCGCAGGAACCATGGCGATCTGGCTGCCGGGCCAGATCAGACGGCCGAGCAGCAGCATGGCGGCGATGCTCAGCGCCAATGCGAGCCAGCGAGGTACCAGGGTGCGTAGGTCGCGTGTGATCTCACCGGCGATGCCGATGGCGAAGACGAAGAGGACGGTGACCAGGCCCGCGCCCACGCTCAACTCGATGACGGCAATCTCGGGTGCGGCCAAGACATAGAGCAGGACGGAGACCAGCACACTGACCGCGGCCAGCCAGAGCACCGACGAGAGAAGTTGCCGTGCACGGATTGCAGCGAGCGCGCAGACAGCCATGGCCAATACCAAAACCAGGGTCAGCAGCATGGTGGCGCCTCACATGGGGTCAAGCCGGTTTCAGATCGAGCACCGGCGTCTTGTTGATGGCGTCCAGCCCGCGCACGTGCAACACATTGCCGTCGATGGCCGTCAGCGTCACCACCGTGATGCCGATGGGATTGGGGCGGCGCGGGCTACGCAACGCAAAAACACCCCGCTTGGGACGCTCCGCGTTCCCTTGAGGGTGTTGACATAAATCAAAATCGATTGAACGATCAAAATGGAAGATGACGACGACTTGTTGGCCGGGGTTCAGACCCTGCAGACCATCGATCAGGGCCGGGTCAATTACAATGCGCGAGTCAACCGCCCGAATGTCGGCCGGCACGCACGGTTCATCAATGCTGTTCTCTACATGGCCGATGGGCCTGAAGGTGATTCCCTCTGTCCGGTCCTGCCACTCAAACGGTTGGAACGACATATCGCTTGGGCGAACTTCTCCGTTGATGAGTTCTTGGGCGAGCGATGCCTTGGGCGATTGATGGTTCCATGATAGCGCTTTCGGTTACCGGTAACGTTGCGCTGGATCAAGTTCAGCGTGCCGTCTCCAGAATCGCCGCCATCTCTTGGTAGCCGCGCCCGCGTGCATGTTCGAGCGGCGTGACGCCGTTGCCGTCGCCCAGATGGACGTCTGCGCCGGCTTCGACCAGTAGACGGACGACCTCGGTGTGGCGCGGTCCGCCGTCACCGAGAATGATTGCTTCCAGCAGGGCGGTCCAGATCGAGCCGGTTGACGTGATCGATGTCGATGTCTGTCTTGAGCAGTTCGGCGATAATCTCGACATGCCCGCGGTCGGCAGCGCGGATCAGTCCGGTTCCGTTGTAGCTGTCCAGGCTGTGTACGTCGGCGCCGTTGGCCAGCGTCAGTTGCAGCAGATCCAGGTAGCCGTCGGACGTGCTGATCAGATAGGCGCTTTGCTGCGTGCGATCCTGTACGTTGACATCGGCGCCGGCATCGATGAGCAGCTTGGCCACGTCGACATGGTTGGCGTAGGCCGCGGCAATCAGGGCGGTGACGCCGTTTTCATCGGTGCGTGGACGCTGGCGCCCTGGGCCAGCAACTGCTGGACGATTTCGAGCTGTCACCGGTTCGGGCAGCCGAGATCAGCCGTTCGATCCCGTTCATGGCGCCGCAGTTCAGGATGCGCTTCGATCTCACCGAAGCCACGCGCCTGGGCGTGGGCCAGCGGCGTGACGCTCCTCGTGGTCGGCGATGTTGATGTCGGCTCCGTGGTCCACGAGCAACTGCACGATCTGCTGATGTGCTTCGCCGCCATCGCTGAGCACAATCGCTTCCAGCAACGCGGTCCAACCCAGGTCGTTCACGTGATCGATGTCCACATCGGTGCGCGTCAGCAACTCGTTCGACGATGGCGACATGGCCGCGCTCTGCCGCCGGGATCAGGGCCGTGCCGCCGAAACGATTGGTGAGTGTCGTGTCCGCTCCGGCATCGATGGCGAGCCGCAGTATCTCCATCAGTGCCTCGGCCCCGGCATAGAGGAAGGGATTGTCCAGGCGATTGTCGCGCAGGTCGATGTCGGCCCCAGCCTGGATCAGCGCCGCCACTGTTTCGGCGTGGATGCCGTGGGTGGCGGCCATGGCCGGCGTGCGGCCTAATTGGTCGCGGCCATTGATATCGGCGCCTTCCTGCATGTACTGCTTGACAGCAGCGGTGTCGCCGGCTTCGGCGGCGAGAAGAAGCTGTTCGGTCATCTCTCTCCGATCCTTTTCAGATACGATGGGCGCGGCCAGTGCGGTCACGGTTGGCAGAATAATCGCCGTCGCTAGGTTGGTGGGAGCCGCCGGAATCTCAGCAGCTGTTGCCGGCGGCGAAGTGGGCGATGGCGGTGCTGAAGCTGTTGTGCAGCCGGACAGCAACAGCAATGAGAGGATAAGCAGCAAGCTGCCTTCAGATACCTTGGTGATCGTTTTTGTTGTGTGCCGAGCTGTCATCATGAATGTTGTTCGCATGGTAACGTCACCTTAATGTCGTGCCAATATCAGCGGTACTTGTGACCGAAATCCGCCCGTTCTGCGCTTCGCATGTACCGCGCATTTATGTCGCCCTCTCTGCTCCACCCGAGGCATGGTTCTACGACATAAGTTACGACATAAATGCCGAGTTACAGCGGTCGTCGCCGATGCCAATCGGTGGCGCCTTCGTAGGCGTGGCCGACCCGGCAGAGCAGCGGTTCGTCCAGGTGATGACCTACGAACTGGATCGACAGGGGCAGGTTGTTCTCGGTGAACCCGCAGGGGAGCGAGAGCGTGGGCGCGCCGTTGAAGTCAAAGGGTACGGTGAAGCGTTGCGGCGTCGGATCAAATGTCGGTCTGGGACCGTAGAGCATTTCCGGGTTCACCGGTCCCGGCGCTTCGATGGTGGATGGACAGACCAGAAGGTCGATATCCTCCATGACCCCGCTGTAGCAGCCCATTGCAGGCCGCACGCATGATTGTTGGCACGGGCATAGTCCGCACCGGTGACCGATGCGCCCCTATCGAGCCAATCTCTGAAGCCGGGGCCGTAGTCGTCACGACGTGATGGATAGGTCGCTTCATGGGCCAGCACGGCCTCGGCTGAGCAGAGCGTGATCCAGGCCGGCGTGAACTCGTCCAAATCAGGAAGCTGCACCTCGACAATTTCGGCGCCCAGACGACTTCCAGGACCGGACGCCATCCGTCACAGCGGCTGCCAGGGCCGGCTCTGCATTGCGCTCGATGTATGTCTGGTCGTATCCAAAACGGATGCCTTTCACGCCATCATCGATCTCGCTGAGTATGTCGGGCACGGCTGCGCGCAGTGATGTGGGATCGTTGGGATCGTGGCCGGCAATCGCCTGCAACATCACGGCGGCATCGGCTGAGCAACGTGTCATCGGCCCGACATGATCCAGCGACTCGGCCAGGGGCAGCACGCCGTAGCGGCTCACCCGACCCCACGTCGGCTTGAGCCCGACGACGCCGCAGGCCGCGGCCGGAAAACGAATCGAGCCGCCGGTGTCGCTGCCCAGCGTGGCGAAGGCCAGTCCAGCCGCAGTCGCCACGCCCGATCCGCTGGACGACGAGCCGGCCGAGACGCCGGTGTTCCACGGGTTCAGCGGAATACCAAGCGCTGGGTGGTAGCGGCCCATGGCGCCTTCGGTCAGATTGAGCTTGCCCAGCAGCACCGCGCCCGCTGCTTCCAGTCTGGTGACCACCGTGGCGTCGAAATCCGGCACGTGATCGGCTAACACCGCTGTGCCGCCCATGGTGCGCTACGCCACGGGTGAAGCAGAGATCCTTGACCGCGATGGGGATGCCGTGCAGTGGCCCGCGATAGCGCCCGGCCGCGATTTCCGCATCGGCCTGAGCGGCCGCGGCCAGCGCTTGGGCTGCCGTCACGGTGGTATAGCTCTTCAACCTGCCGTCCAGCGCGTCGATTCGATCCAGGATCGTTTGTGGTCAGTTCAGCGACGAGATCTGCCGTGTGCGTAGAAGTTCCGCGACCTCTGTCAGCGTGTGATAGTGTAGGTCGGTGGGATCTGTTCATGGTGTGGCATTCCCAGAATCTACATCGGGTAGCCCTTGAGCCCCTGAAGGCCCTTGATGCAGGCGATCTCGCCGGTGTGGATGAACGTGTTCATCAGCATGATGTTGAAGACCCATTCGAGCGTCTGCGTGCCGAAGGGACCAAGGTCGATCTCCCTGCTGAGATCATCGTCATTCAGGGTCGAGAGATAGTCATCGACGGCGGCGAAGACGGCCTTGGCGTACTCGTGAAAGACCGGCAGATCGACCTTGACCCGGGCTCCCCATTCATCCCAGGCACCCTGCGGCGGCGGCTCGCTGACCCCGGAGTTTTCGGCATGGCTGCTCAACAACAGCGGGGCGCCGCCCTTGGCAAAATGCAGCACGAAGAAGTCGACACCGGTGACAATGTGGGCCACCTGGCCGGCGATGGGCAGCGGGGAGCCGGGCGGATTGAAGTTCGCCACCTCTTCGGTGACGCCATCCATGGTGCCTTCGAGCCAGCCGAAACTCTGGGTGTATTGCGCGCGCAGCAGAGCGATTGCAGTCGTCATATTCGTTTCCTTTGGTCATGCGGAGTTCGGAGATAGACGGATCGGAGCAGATGAATAAATGCGCCATAGGAACGGGGCTGTATTGACCGGGTAGGCGAAAAGCACCTGGATCATCCACTCCTTTAATCATTCTATCCTTTGTGTAAGCGAGGCTCCGTAGTCTGGCAACCATTGGTCAGGGAGGAACGTGACAAGGAACATTCACGTGCGCTTTGGCGTCTTCGAGATATTATGGAAAACCACTTGCGACGTTTCATACTTCTCGCCCTTTGCTTCATGTCGTTGACGGCATGTACTGTCGATCCCCATGCCGATATGATGTCCACTTCGTCTTCAGCAGCGGGCGCTCAAACGGATGTCCCTGCGCAAGGCATCGCTACGGTGGCGCCAAACCAGGGGCTGCCCGATCGGAAAGCCCCCTACGTCCAGCCTGCCCTATCCGATCTTTCTGAACGACTTGGCATCATCTGTCGCCGATATTGTCGTGCACGGCCGTTGAAGAGGTCACATGGTCCGATACCAGCCTTGGATGCCCACAGCCGAACAGCATCTATGAAGAGACGCCCACATCGGGATATCTGGTGCTGTTGACCGTTGATGGCCTGAGTATACTTACCATACCGATGAGAGTGAACAGGCCGTACTCTGTGAGGGAGACACGATGTCAGCACCGACCGATTCGACGGCATTGATTGAACCTGGGATTGAACCCGGCATGGAACCGTTGGTGAACCTGGCCGTGGCTGATCTGGCCCAGCGACTCGCCATCGACGTAGCCGCGATTGAGGTATTGGAAGCCAAGGCCGTGGTTTGGCCCAACCCGGGCATGGGCTGTCCACAGCCTGGCATGGCCTACAAGCAGGTGCCCCAGGACGGGTCACTGATTCGGCTTGAGGTCGACGGCCGCGAGTACGCGTATCACAGCGGCGGCAACCGGGCGCCGTTCCTTTGTGAACCGGTGATACAGAGGCAGAAGTCGAAGACGCTCCCTTTGGATCTGGATGATTTTGTGCCCGACACCGGCTCAGAGGACGATTGAGCGCGTCGTCGTCTCGTAGAAAAAAGTCGCCCGCAGTCTCAAGACTGCGGGCGACTTTTTTCTACGAACTGAAATCAACCAAAACTAACTTGGCTGATCGGGTTGTTCAACTTACAAACTACGGGGCATCGACATTGACCAGCGTCAGGCCCAGCAGGCCGGCATCGCTGGTGTGCGACACTGCACCCAGGTACGACCCTGTCGCCAACCCGCTCCAACTCACATCGACTGTGCCCGTGGTCCCCAATGTTGCCGAGGACGGGGCGCTGGCAATGCTCAGCTGAACCACCACCCGGCGTCAACGGTACCGACCATGCGTCGATCGTGTACGCCAACGGTGCGCTCGGGACCGACCAGCCGTGGACTACCAGCGTGTACGTGTCGTCGGCCGGCAGCACAAGCTCGATCAACTCGTCCGTGCCGCCATTGGTGCTGGCAGGCGACGATAGTCGCCGCTGGAATCCTCCAGGTAGAGGTCGATGTCATCCGGGCCGGGAATCACGAGCGAGATCCGGAGGAACGCCGAATCGGCCACCGGGACCGCGTAGGTATCCACACCGCCGGCAGGGCCGGGGGCGTCGTCGCCGCTCGGATAGTTCTGGTCGGGATCCTGGCCGATGGAGCCGGCGAGCACGGTCGAGGGTACGAGACCATGCGGAGCCGCCGTATAGCTGCCCGCGTAGCCGAAGAGCACGTCGAAGCTGGCGCTACCGTCGCTGCCCGTGCCGGCCACTTCGGCGGGCGCATCGAACAGAGCGCCGTTTACCGCGATCGGGCTCGTTACTTTGTAATCCTTGCCCTTCAACTCCATCGAGCCAAAGCGCCACTCGCCGGCGGGTGCGCTGGCGTTGTTGATCGAGATCTCCAGCGTGACCGACTCGCCGGGGGCGATGGTGAACTCGCTCGGCGAGACGTCGATGCGGTAGCCGGCCGGCGCATTCACCTTCGCCTTGTACTTGACGGTTTCGTTGGCGACACTGGTCACTGTGCGCACCACAGTCTGCGATCCGGCGAGCTCGGCGACGCCGATCGATGGGAGATTGAGGTCGCTGGCGTCCGACGGGATGCCGAGGCCTTCGAGGAAGGCGCAGGAGCCTGCGGTGAAGATCGCCGAGATCCGCGCCACATGTGAACGCAGCGTACTCGAACAGACCGGCGTCGTAGACGAGACCGGGGTTGAACGCCGAGCCGGCCTTGTCGACCTTGCCCGGGTTGATCTCGCCCGCACCCATCTCGAAGGGTGTGGCCTGGGTACTGCGGTCCTCATTGGCGACCTTGGTGTCGGCGGTCGTCATAATCGCCGACCGCGCCATGGCTGCGCTCCAGTCTGGGTGCGCCTGCTTGATCAGGGCGAACAGACCGGCGACATGGGGACTCGACATCGACGTGCCTGAGATCGCCATGAACGAATCGCCGAAGGCGTTCACGCCGGGCGAGTCGCCGGCGAGGATCTGGTGGCCGGGCGCCGTGATGTCCGGCTTGATGATGTCGGGCACAGGACCGTTGGGGCCGCGTGAGGAGAAGTAGGCCATGGAGGGCGCACCCTTGGCCTTGGTCTCCTTGCCTGTCTTGCGGATCTCGACCTCGGCAGCTTTGCCCTTGGCAGCCTGCTTGTCAATGTATGCCTTCAGTTTCAGACCGTCAGTGTAGTTGATGTGCACCGTCGGCACGACGTGGGTGTCGGTGAACAGGTTGTCATCGTCGTCGAAGTTGAAGAGCACCATGCCGATAGCGCCGGCCGCTGCCGCAGCCTCTCCCTTGGCGGCGCGTCCGATGGCTCCGCGCTGGCATAGAACGACCGTGCCGGTAAGGCTTCCGGGGGTGAATGTATCAGGCAAGCACAGCGGGTTGCCAAAGTCCTCAGCATCAACGAACGGGCTTCTGCCTAGTCTGGGGGTCAGCGATGCGCCCTTGACCATCGGGCCGCCCTTGGTCTTGACCTCACCCTCGTAGAAGCGGGGCTGGGTATTGGCGCCGACTGTCGTCAGCCAAGGGGCATTGCCCGGGGAACCGACGGTGTCGGCGCCTGGGCCGCTGTTGCCGGCCGATGTCGCCACGAACACGCCGGCATCGGCAGCGAAGAGGAAGGCGATGTCGTCAGGGCCGGTGGGGACGCTGGAGCCGCCGCCGACAGAGTAGTTGATGACGTCGACGCCATCGAACACGGCCTGGTCGATGGCAGCCGCCAGGTCGGAACCGAATCCGCCCAATGAGCCGAGGCCCTTGTAGGCGATGACCCGAGCGCGGGGCGCGATGCCGGAGACCTCGCCAAGGTCCGAGCCGTACATGCTGGCGGTAACTTCTGCGTTGCCGGCCGATGTCGACGCGGTGTGCGTGCCGTGGCCGTCGTCGTCGCGGGCGGAGTCGTACTCGATGGGGTCAGCACCAATCAAGGCCCGATATGTATCGAGCATCTGACGGGCGCCGAGCAGCTTGTCGTTACATGTGAACGGTACATCGTCAGGGTTGTGTGCGGTGTTGCCGAACTCGCACGTCGGGCGGCTGTTATCGAGCACGATGCCAAGGTCGGGGTAGGACCCGTCATCGGCGAAACTGGGGTGCTCCGGCCAGATCCCGCTGTCGATGACGCCGACGATGACTCCCTCGCCGGTCAGGCCGCTCTCCCATGCCTCGCCTTTTTTGGTGAGGCCGAGGTATCCTGGGCTGCTGTTGGTCGTCTTGTAGCGCATGGTGTCATGCATCACGCTCACGACGCCTTCCTGCCTGGCCACTTCGTCGGCCGCTTCGGCGGTCATGATTGCAGAGAAGCCGTTGAGCGCAGTGGTGTAGTGGTGCACGAGTTCTATCTGTTGACCGCCGGAAACTGATGCTGCCGTCACCGTGGCCGTGTGTTGCTGCTTGAGCAACTGGCTGTACTCCTGCGCAGCGGCGCTTGCGGCATCGAGCCGTTGGCCGGCCTGCGGCTTGGTCGCGCTGTAGCCGGCGATATCCCCGTTATAGGCGATCAGCGGTTCGGCGGACATTAGCACGATATAAGAACTCTTGCCGTCTTGGGTGACGGCAACGGGCTCCATGCCGAAATCTTGATCGTTGTGTCCGATCTTGCGCGCTTGAACAGAAAACGTCGGAGAATAGGACTCAGCAGGAATGGCGGGGATGTACAGATCGTTTCCGCCATCGGTCGGATTTATATCCTGGGCGACGGCAGCAGGTAGGCTGCCCTGTAGCAATAGAAATGCGGTAAGAATACCAATGAAGAATCTGCGCATTTAGGAAGGTCTCCTTGTGAAATAGATGTGGTTGGGACGAAGGTGGGAAACTCGAACACCTGAAAGGAAAGACAACTGCCGCCAAACGGAGTGAAACCTTACGATTTGATTACATTCTGGCAGCTTACTCTGCGACAATATCACGGTTCTCGATGCGTGTCAATGTGTTTGACGGGGCAGGGATCCACGTGCCACGGACGATCCGGTCCAATTCGGTCATGCGAAGCGCCCGTGGATCGTCCCCGGCGCGTTTTGCTCCGAATCTGAAATGCGTGTGTTTAAAACCAGTTGAGAGTGTCGAAGCACTCCGGATTGCGACGCAGCCTCTTCGGTGACCGAGAATTGTGCTGTCGCAATCCCGGAATGCTGGCCCAACTCATTTTGAACACACCCATTTTGAACACACCCATCTGAAATGCACACTTTGACGGGCGACGATCCCTCAACCCGCCGTCGTTACCGGACAACATGTTTGTGTTGTGCAGAAAGCCTCAATGCCACCCTCTCTCGCCGTTTCATCCCTCGGCGAGCCGATGGTCACACGGCATATTCTCGCCGGACCAGGTGCGTTGCGCAGTCCAGGGCTGGGGCGGATCGGCCCAGAAGGATGCCGAAGGCGGCAGACCCAGCGGCAGCAAGCCGGCAGCACAGAGGTAGATGCTGCCCATGGAGATGTAGGTTTCGCCGATGTCCGGCTGGTCGCCGCAGAAGCCGATGCGCAGCCAGCCGTTTTCGTCGAAGGTGCCCGGCGCGTTGGCCATGCGCGCGATGACGGTCGTCAGTGCGCAGCGAACCTGGGCGGGCGAAATCTCGGCGGGGAGCTGCTCGAAGAGGGCCATCTGGCCCAGGGTCTGGAAGGCGCCAAAGCGATAGGCTAGTGAACGTCCAATCGGCGGGAATGTACCCTCCGGTGAGATTAGGCGCTCTTGAATCGCCGCATATCGCTGGGAGCGGACCATCACCGGCAAGGCCATGGTCGCCCACTCCGGATACTCACCGCTCACTTCTGCCAGCACGTCGATCAACATGGGTTGGATGACGAAGCTGTTGTAGTAGTCCATATGAAAATCGGGGCCGTCCCCGTAGACGCCGTCGCCGAGATACCACTGCATATGTTGGCGCAGCGCATAGTCGACGCGCATGGGATCCCAGTAGACGCCGGCTTTGTGCAGCAACGCCTCGATCATCGCGCCGAACAGCAACCAGTTGTTGAAGCCGGGTTTGCGTGTGCGGGTCAGCGCCATGGCTCGGCACACATTGCCGCGAACGTCCTGGTCCAACTCCGCCCACAACGCAGTCGGCGCGCGTAGCATAGATTGGGCCAGAAACGCGCCGTCAACAATGGGTTGGAAATCGTCCTCAAAGTTGAAGTAATCATCTGAATCCGGATCGACGCCATTGGCGATGGCGCGGCGGGCCAGATTAGCCAATTCGGCGCGCAGATCCTCCTCGTCGCCGGCTCAGATCATCCAATTCCAGCCACGGCGCGATGCCGCACAAAAGCCGCCCCACGGCTTCCAGGCAAGCAAACTGGGCGCGGTCGTCCACGCCCGGCGGCACGGCTTTGACGGGCAGGCGTGCGCGTAGTTCGCCCGCCGCGCCGGCCTCCAGCACAGGCCGGGCGATCCGTTCCATCACGTTCAGCCAACTCTGTCGATCGTTCTGATCTGTCATCGGTTCTCCTGTTGTCTTTGCGCCGCATCGGGTGACAGCCACCGGCAGATCGATATTGCCTCGACATGGCTACGTTGCGCCAGTGACTGTCACCCTGAATGAACTCATGATCGCTTGAACTAAACCAAAAGCGCAACGGGATCATGAGTTTTGTAGGTCACGCTTGCAGCGTGACAAGGTACGCATACCAGACGGAAACTGTCCATCCAGTAGCCGGACCTACGCAACACGTGATCTCATAGAGATGTCGGTTTAGTACCAACAATCCGGAATCATGTCCCGCTCGGCGTCCAGCAGCTCCGCGATCAGCTTGTCGGCCACCCCAATCGAGTTGACCAGCGGATCGGTGAGCATGGCGCGACGTAGCAGCGACATGTCACATTTGGCCACTGCTTCGGCGGTCAGCTCGTGGGTGTCGAGGACGACCTCCTGCATGCCGCGCAGACCGCGGGGCATTTCGCCCACGGGACGTGGCACGGGGCCGTTCATGTCGATGTCGCAGAGCAGTTCCAGGAAGGCGTCGTCGGCCATGTTGGTGACCGCGCCGCGGTTGGTCGTGTTGACGTAGAAGGGCTTGCCCAGCCCGCCGACCATGTTCTCGATGATGTCGGTGGCGTGGTCCGGCCCCAGCATGGTGGTGTAGTCGGCGATGGGAATGGCGCCGGTGTTGAAGGCCTCGACCTGATTCCACATGGCCTCGTGGCGCTCGTAGCGATCCTCGGTCTCCCAGATCGACAGCGCCGGTACGGGTTCTTTGATGCCGGCGATTCCCTTGGTGATGCCTTGGAAGTAGGGCACGTATTCCTTGGTGTGGGCCGACGCAGACCGGCACGGCGCCAAAGGCCTCATAGAGCAGATGGCCGATGGTGTTGTTGAGCAGCGCCTTGGCCCCGGTGTCGCCGCCGTCGGCCTCGGTGGCCGCCACCTTGCGGATGGACTCGGCGATGTCGGGCATCACGTCCTTGCCCTGATACTCGGCCTTGAGCATGAAGGTGAAGTGGTTGACGCCGGCGATGCGCATGTCGAAGTCGGCGTCGATTTGCTCGCGTGTACTCTTCCTTGCTCTTGATGATGCCGGCACGTCCGGCGTTGCGCATCTTGACCCAGGGCATGTGCAGGCTGTCGCAGAGCGCAAAGCTCTTGAGTTGCGGCGCATAGCGCATCAGGCCGATGCCGTGGACCGTCGACGGATTGATGTAGTTGATGGTCCAGGCATCGGGGCAGAGGCGCTCGATGTCCTTGACCGCGTCGAGGATGACCGGGAACTCGCGCATGGCGCGGAAGATGCCGCCGGGCCCGATGGTGTCGCCGGAACACATGCGGATGCCGTACTTTTCCGAGAGGATGCAGTCGATGCCGCGATAGCGGACTGTGTCCTCGGCAAAGCTGAGCACCACGAAGTCCGCGCCGGGCAGCACATCCTTCCAGTCGCTGGCCGTCTCCAGTTTCAGCGGCACATCGTTGTAGGCGATGACCTTCTCGGCCAGCGTCGACATGGCGTCGAGCCGTTCGGCGTCGGTGTCGACCAGGGCCAGCGTGCCCTGGTTGAGAATGGGCGAATGGACCATCTGCCAGACCGCCTGCCGTCCGAAAAAGAGGCTGCCGGCGCCGATGACCACGACTTTGGGGTGTTGTACGTTGTCGCTCACTTGATTCCTCGTTTCATGGATGGATTTGTTGGTGGAACAAAAGATTTGCCACAGATGAGCGCGGATAAAAGACTGATATTCACAGATGATATTTGTGCTGCTCCCTATTTTGCCAGGCCCTATCTGTGGTTATCCGATCCTATCTGTGTACATCTGTGTTCATCTGTGGCTGATCTCTAATTGTTGCCTGTCACACGGAACTGCCACTCGCCTTGGGTCGGCGGCGTCAATGCCTCCAGCACGATACGCACCAGCGATTCGCCCCAGATGCCGCCCATACGCTCGTCAGTGATGGGAATGATCTCGGATGAAGCTGAGAAGACGTTGGCGTCGTAGTAGAACTTGCCCGATCCGGTGCGATAGCCGCCGTTGAACTCGGCCTCGCTGAGGACGATCTCGCCCGGCCGGCTCAGGTCTACGGCGCAGGGTGTGATCAGACTCAGCACGATTTCGCCGGGCGACTGTGAAAGCTCGAAGGCGTCGGTGATGATGACATCCTGGCCGCGATTCAGGGTGACCGTGCGCTGCCAATGCTCAATGGTCGACGACGCTGGATAGGCATCGGCAATGTCGAGTGTCAGGCTGGCCGAGTCGTCGTCCATGACGTAGCTCACGTCCTTGGCCGCGAACTGGCGTCCGGCCTCCTGCATGGACCGTCGATGGTCGGCAGCAGGCTATGGTAGCCCGACTGCATGGTCCAGATCTCGTAGCGGCGGTCGCTGAAGGTCTTGGACGTGTAGGATTCAACTCCGGCGTCGACCAGCAGCGGCAGCCCCTCTTTGTAGACAATGAAACTGCCGATGTCGTTGTGGTTGTGGCTCTCTTCATTGTGGCCGCCTTTGGCCGCCACATAGAGTCCCTCCGGCGAACCATCGATATCACGTGCGGCAAAGACCTGGATACCATCCAGCCAGACATCGCGCGGCAACGGCTTGCGGCTCTCGATCTCGAGCGCGTCGGTCATGTTGAAGATGGCTGGCAACACGCGGCCCAGGCTGGGCGCCACAACTCTGCCGGTGCCATAGATAACGCCGGTTCGATCCAACTTCTGGTCTTCGATCAGCCATCGCCCAAGGGCCATCATGTCGGGGTCGCCGATGCGCTGGCCATAGCGATAGACGAGCATGGCGTCCGGCTCGACCATGGCCGATGCGTCGGCGAAGTTGATGTAGTAGTTTTCGTCGATCTGGACGCGGTAGATGAATTGGCCGATCTTGCGGATCAGCGGTTCGTCATAGAGATCGATGGCCCCGTCGGTGGCGCTGCGCAGGATTTCGAGGCAATCGAAGAGCGACGCGCCCGCCCGTCCCCAGTAGCTCGGCCCTTCGTCGCAGCCGCCGTCACGCGGGTAGGGTTCGATGAAATAGTCGAGTGCACGTAGGATTTTGGAGATCGAGGCCAATCGACGCTGTGGGTCCGGCTCTTCCAACAGCACGGCAGTCAACCAGTTGGAGCTGACCCAGGGATTCCAGTTGTTGACTGGGCGACCGCGGTCAATGAAACCCATCCAAACGAAGTCTTCGCGGGTCAGACAGACCTCGATGACACGACGCTGGACCTCGCGATGGATGCGTGGCCGCACCAGTGTGGAGACTGTGTCGAGCCGCTCGCCGAGCAGATAGCTGACCCAGGAGAGCAGGCTGCCGGTCTCGGCGGCGAAGAGATCGACCGTCGGCTCGCTTGTGTCGGGCAGCGTGTTGTCTGCCGATTGGAACCAGATATGCGCGGGCACGCCCCAGTACGATTCCTCGCAGATGGCCCAGATGCCGTTGACGATGTCGTCCAGAAAGCGACCCTCGCCTTCGGTGCACTCGGCCAGGGTCAGCGAGGCCAGCGCGCTGCGACGCTCGAAATGAAGATTTTTCGTAGTTGGAGCGATTGCCAATGCGTGTGTACTGCAGGAAGAGGGTCGCGGGCAGTGCCGGCCAGTCGTAGCCGAGCAACGCTTCGCCTCGTTCCATATGGCCGGTTCGTAGGGCGGGCAATAGACCCTCCCAGGCGGCTCGATCCTCGATGGTCGGGTGGGGACGCCACGAACCGTATGGCGCCAGTGTGTCGGCAAGGTGATCGGTGTATCGTTCAGCCAGCATTGTTGTTCTCCAGGGTGTTGTCTATCGTGATCTTGCTTTGGCGATCTTGGATCATTTTGAGCAGACTGTTCATGTGGAATGATGTTGTGCGGGACGGCCAGTGACCGACCTGTCTTCAGCCGTCCGTTGGCCGGAGACCAATACCGTGCGGGGAGCTTGTCGGAGACAAGCGCGGAACCGGACTCAACGAACAGAAATCGGTATGGCACCACTGCTTGGATGTCGTCAACGGCAAGCGAACGCCAGCCGCGAAGGTGCCTGAAGTAGATATGATGATCGTCAAATCCGATCTCACAGATCATGAGTAGATCCTGGCGCAAGGAGTAGAGAACATAGGCCAAGCAAAGCGCACCAAAAAGAAGCCATAGCAGTGACACAATGGCTCCGCCGGCATTGGAGGCCATTGAAAGGGTTGCGAGGAGTACCAAGATGGCGACGAACAGAAGTATGAAAAGGCCGACTAGCTGCCAAAAACGCTGAAACAGCCGAAATCTCGTGCTGGGCGTGAAGATCTGCTTCGGCATCCCTTCGCCGTTCCTATCGTTCATGTTCGTATCCTGCCATGTCTGACGATGTCCGATTTTTCATTGATGGTGAATGAAATAATCCGGAAAGAATGTAGGTGCGTTTGCTTGTACCACGACATTTATGTCGTAGGTCGATTCTACGACATAAATGTCGTGGTACAGGGTTGCGTCCCTACATCCGCTCGACCGGCACGATCTCCAGCCGGATCTGGCCTGATTGCGCCGGCTCGATCCACGAGAAGACGACCCGGTTCACCGTCGCCGGGTAGAGCGCCAGGTCGACATCCTCGAAGACGTCGAGTCGCGCTTCCACAGTCGTGTCGTCGTAGGTGATGCGCACTTCGCTGCGGTCGCCGCGGATGACCACGCCGCCTTCGCCCAGATCCACATGGCCGAAGGTGGTGACGGCGCTTTCGAAAGAGCCGGGTCCATCGGCAAAGGCCACAGTATCGACCAGTTCCACCCAGCCGAACGGAGGCTCCCGGTGCAGCGTGATCCGCCGCACCAGGGACGCCAGCCCGCTTTCGGCCGGATAGGCGTCCTTCATCTCGATCTCCAGCGTGTCTTCGCTGTCGGTGGCTTCATGGGCAAGCAGTTGCGCGGCAAACTGCGGACCGTGTTCCTGCAGTTGGCCGTTGGGGACCGGTACAGAGTGGCCCAGCGACGAGTTGACTAGATGGTCGTAGCGTTCCGGCCCGAAATATTGCTTCGTATAGCGACCTCGCCGATGTCGGGAATGATCGACTCGCCGTTGATGTGGACAATAAAATTGCCCACGTCGTTCTGGTTGTGCATCTCCTGGTTGTTGCCGCCCTTGGCCGCCAGCACCAGCGCGTCCGGGTCGCCAGGATCGACGCGAGCGACCATCCACATCATGCCGCTGAACCAGTCGTGGCGCGACAAGTTGTACGCCCGGTTCGGCATCCGCAGGCACGGTCCAGAAGAGCTCGCGCAGGGCATGGCCCAGATTGGACCGTCTTGAGAACTGCGGCTGCTGCAAGGCCAGCCCGGCCAGCGCGGGAATGTCGAGCCGGCGGGCCAGATAGGCAAGCTGCGAGCGTGAGTAGCGCACAGTTGGCGTCGCAGTCCGAGAAGTTGACGCAGACATCGCCGCTGAGCAGCGTGCGCAGCGGGTAGCTGGCGATCTTGGCCATGCGCTCGCCGGCCAGGAAGTCGACCGCGCCATCGGTACGCCAGTCCACGAGATCGGCCAGGATCGTGTAGTAGCCGAAGCCGTACTCCCAGTAGCCCGGCCCTTCGCTGCAACCGCCGTCGGCGTCGAAGCTGTCCAGGTAGCCGTCCAGCGAGTGCGCGCCGCGGGCGATGATATCGGCCAGGCGCGCCGGGTCATCGATCGACAGGATCGCCGCGCCCACCACGCCCGCATTGCAGACCGCCGTCCAGTTGGCGGCCCGGCCTGCGTCCTGATAGAGCCACCAGTGGTCGTGGCGGGTCAGGTAGGGCGTGAAGACACGGCGCTCCAGCTCGTCGTGGATGCGTTTGGCCAGTGCCGGGTCCAATGCTGTGCCGACCAGCGCGTTGGCCTCAGCGAGATCGAGCGCGGTCATGGCCGCGCCGAGATCGATATATGGGTAGTGGATGTCGGTCAGCTCGAACTGGTGGGCGGGATAGGCCCAACTGCTCTCCTCGCAGATGGCCCAGGCGACGTTCAGGATCGCATCGAGGAATCGTCCTTCGGCTTCAAGGCATTCGGCGATACATAGATCGGCCAGCATCTGACGCCGCAGGCCCATTGGATGCTGATATCCCTCCCGTTGACCGGTGCGCTTGACTTCCAGATAGAGCGTTGCCGGCAACGAAGGGATCGGCTCCTCGGCTGCTTCTTCGGCCTTGGTGATCAAGGCGGTGACGGTCTCTTCGCCGAGATCGCCGCGCAGGGTCCGCCAGGCCTCTCGGTCATCGATCGGCGGGAAGTGAGGGGCCGGCTCTGCGGCACGCAGCGCGCGTTCGACGATGATGGCGTTGTATTGATTGAGCATAGGAATATATCTCCATGTTTTCGGTCACACTTGCAGTGTGACAACGCTGCCAGCCGATAGGACACGGATGACGCTGATCTGACTGATTTCCGCGGATATATCGAGAGAAATCCGCCTTTATCCGCCAAGATCCGCGTTATCCGCGTCCCATTTTCTGTCACTCCAACAGGCTGTTAGCCCCAGTATTCGTCCAGATCGACCAGATCGCTCACATCCAGCGCTTTGATCTGCGAGAACCCATCGACCACCTCGGTGAAGTAGAGCCAGCGACGATCCGGCCCCAACAATGGGTGTGCGTGATAGCGCTGGCCGCGGACGATCGGCTGCAGCGAGCGCAGCACCCGCATCTCGAATCGTTCCGGATCGTGTGGATGGTGGATCGATAGAATCTCGTGTTTGCCGTTGGGATCGCCGGTCTCCTGGTTTTCCACGAAGAGGAACTTGCCGGCCGGATCGTTGCCGGTGTGCACGTAGCCGACACCGGGAATGCGCACGTCCTCAAAGGTGTCCGATGCCAGGTCATAGCGGCCGAAATAGACGGTGCGCTCGCCATCTTCCCAAACGTTGGACTCGTAGAGGATGCCGCGTTCGGTCGCAATCTGGTGGCAGATGTTGCCGTGATCCGGATCGCCGTTCAGTTGTCGAGCGTCGCTGCCGTCGATCTTCACGGTCCACATGCCGTTGTGGTTGCGCACGTGGTTGACGATCAGACGTTCGTTGTCCAGAAAGAAGACGTGGTGGACATGATAGTCGAGCTGGATCACATCGCGATAGGCCCCGGTTTCCGTGTCGATGAGGCCGATGGTGCAGGGAACATTGTTTCGCCAATCTTCGTGGCTGAAGGGCTGGCCCATGTTGAGCGTCGACTCGCGGTCGGCGATGGCGCGCTCGAAAAGCGCTCTGTCGGCATGGATGAAGGCGAACGACTTGCCGTCAGGCGAGAAGCCGGTCTGACCGATGGAGACGCGGCCTGGAATCGTCGCCACCAGTCGATTTTCAAACGTGTCGACCTGGGTAGAGCGGATCTCCTCGTCCTGGAAGTAGTAGACCTCACGGCGGACGACGTTGAGCGAACTGAGGTGGTTGTAGATGCCGCGCAGCCGCGGTTCGCACCAGATGGCCCAGCCTGCGTCACGCGTGCGTCCATCAGTGAGCTGGCCGATCTCGCCGCTGGTCAGATCGAGCCGATAGAGCTGCACCCAGCCCGAGCGTTCGCTGTGGAAGATCAGGTAGCGGTTGTCCGGCGTGATGGTCGGGATGAAGTAGTAGAGCGGATAGCTGTTGGCTGCCGCCGAGGTAAGCTGCTTGATCGTCCGTCCGGTCGAACTGTCAACGCATGTCGCCCATTCCGCCGGACTGATATCGCCAATGGCCATCGGTTCTGCTCCTCAAAACATTGGCCACAGATGGGCACAGATGACGCTGCTGAAAAAAAACACGAATTTCACGAATGACACGAAGTGGGGTCGTACCACGAAGTGCCCCACTGAGAAGATTCGTGCAATCTGTGAAATTCGTGGTTCTTGCAGTGAAATCACCTGTGTCCATCTGTGGCGAAAAGGTCAAACTTCGACAACAAAAATATCGCTGCGCCCACGGGCAGCGGCGTTGAACGTGATCCAGCGGCCTGTCGGATCTGAGAGCGGGTGCGGATGGGAATATTGCCAGGGCAGCGCGCCCCAGTCGGTCCCGTGCCGGGCAATGATCTCGACCCGCGGCTGCTCGTGATCGTAGTAGAGCCAGAGCAGTTGATCGGTGCTCAGGTTGCCGTCCAGGATGATGGCCGGGCGGCCGGCCATGGCCGAGACGTGGCCGTAGGCGTCGGCATCCCGGAAGAGGTATTCGCGAATGGTTTCGCCCTCTGGGGTTGTGACGCCGATGAAATGGCCGCTCTCCGCGCTGCGACCGTGGTAGAGCACGCCAGTCCCATCCCACGTCCAGGCGCAGTGGACCTGGAAGCGGGCTGCGTCAACAGGCGGCAACTCGGTCAGCTTCCTGGGTTGAGAGCCTGAGCGCCCAAATGCGATTGGTTTTTCCGTCACTGCCGCCCCACAGCCGTGGCGGAAAGTCTCGATCCAGCAGGATCAGATCGCTGTCCTGGGGATTGTGAGGACAGTGGGCGCAACCGATGCCGTCTTCGGCGTAGGCTGTCGTCACGTCGCCGCCGATGAGCGGGACCTGCAACAGGCGCAGCTTGGGGCCTGGGTTTTCAAAGTGAGCCATGTACCCCTTGGTAGGTCGCTTGCCCGCAGCGATCTCCGGGTGGGCCGACATGACCGGCAGCAGCGCGTGGGTCTCGCTCGGGATCGACGCTGGGCATGCCCGCGATCCAGTCGACGCCGATGTCGTCGATGAGGGTGCGTTCCTCGAAGGTCTCCATGTGCACGGCCTTGAAGGAGCGGCCAACCACATAGACAACCCAACCGCTCTTGGGTGCGATACAGGTCAGCATGGTGACGCCCATGCCGTTGCCGGTGCATGTGCCCGCGCCCTTGTGCAGTTCGTCGCGGGTGCCGACGCCAGGGATCAGTTCGGTCAACTGGGTGATGTCGCCGGTGGGCAGGTGACAGCGGAAGAGCGCGCTGCCGCCATTGCGGGCCGAGGCAAAGATGGAGAACTCGCCGTCGGCCGAAAAAGCCGTGTTGGTGTGGTAGGTCGGCGTCTGGTTGTAGAGACCGGTCTGGGTGATCTTGCGTACATTGCGCAGCGTCAATGGATCCTTATAGATGGTTGACTCGTTCCAGGTATCGCCTTTGCGCATGAATCGTTCCTTTTTGTGGTTCGTGAGCATGACTTGGACGCAGCGACCTTATTGATTCCGTTACAGAAAAAAGATGCGGGGAGCCGAAAAACGGGCGCAGCGACCTGTATAGCGATATACGCCATCGTGTACTGCCTATATCAATATCTGTAGGGCGGCAAAGACAAGAATGACGAGGACAAATTCCCACATGGCAATCTTGCCAGCTCGCCGCCATAGTTGGTTGGTTGGGACACCGTTGCGAAGATAGGCCTCAATGATGAAGAGTGTGATCAACCAGAGAAGGCCCAGAAGGATGAAGCCAAACTGGTCGAGGACAGTCATAGCCCAGTTGTTCAGTCCCAGCGCAAGGCCAAGCTCGACAATAACGATGCGCAGTTGCAGCATCAGCAAGGTCATGATCACCACGAAAACTGCGAGCATCCCGTAGCAAGCAAAGTATCGAGCCAGGAGAGCAAAGGTGTCCTGATCGTTGTTGTTGCTCATGGGGCTATGTGGTCGGCCGGGGTGCATACCCGGCATTGACGTAGTCGCTCACTGCGTCCGGGCCATGGCCTAGCTGCGCACGGCGTCTGCGAAGGTCAGTCAGAGCGGACACGTAGCGCGGGTCATCGATAAAATTGACGAGTTCATCCGGATCGCGTTCCAGATCGAAGAGAACCTCGGGCATGTCCGAGCCGTAGTACTGATACTTCAAGAGCGTCGCGTTTGATCATCAGATTGGTCTGGCCGAACTGGGAAACCGTCTCGTTGTCCCACTTCGAATTGTCTCCTCGGAGCAGCGATTCAAGACTGCGACTGTCCAGTCCGTCCGGCGTCGATATCTCGCACAGATCGCAGAGCGTGGCAAAGAGATCGCAGAGATTGACGTTCTCCTCGATCTGCTTTCCTTCGCCAAAGCTCTTTGGCCAGCGGATGATCAGCGGTACGCGGGCACTGGCTTCGTAGAATTTCTGTTTCTCCCAGATGCCGTGTTGGCCCAACATCTCGCCGTGATCGGATGTGTAGATGATGATCCAGTCGTCCAGATCCTGGCCAACATGGCGCAGCCGATCCAGCACCTGACCGTAGTAGCCGTCAATGGTCTCGACCATGCCGTAGTAGGCCGCCGTGGCCCGGCGCAGTTCGCGTTCGCTGGCGTCCTCGCCGGGTCGGACCTGGTGTTGGCTCAGGAAGGGGTGATCGGAGACCTCTTGATCCAGGTAGGGATCCACCCGGTTCAGGTAATAGTTGAAGCGTTCCTCGTCGGTGAAGTAGGGGTAGTGGGGCTGCAGAAAACTGACTTTGAGCAGCAGCGGCTGGGCTGCTCTGGGCCGATCGTAGTAGGGGCTGTTGAAGTAGGCGTCGATGAAGTCGAGTGCGCCGGTCAACGCGTACTCATCGTGGGCGATGCAGGGTCCGCGTCCGATGCCGGCGCGTTTGACCTCCTTGGCGTCAGACCACTTGAACTGCATAAACTTGGCCATGGCGCCACGGTCGAGCGGCTTGTCCTGATCTGGGATGAACCAGGGACTGACATGCATCTCCGAGCCGATGCGCTGGGTCCAGCCCTGCATCTGGTCCGTGCCCATGTGGTGGAGCTTGCCCGCGGCCACGGTGGCATAGCCGGCCTGGGCCAATCGGCGTGCAAAGGTCATGCTGTTGGGCGGCAGATCCTGGCCAAATTGGAGACAGCCGGCAGTCAACGGCAACTGGCCAGACATCATACACTGACGGCCAGGGATGCAGATCGGTGACGGCGCGTAGGCATTGTTGAAGACGGCTCCGCTCGCGGCCAATTCATCGAGCACAGGCGTACGCACGACCGAGTTGCCCTCGTAGCCGGTGACGTCGGCCCGGTGCTCATCGCTCATCAGAAAGAGGATGTTGGGTTGTGGAGACATTATGCAAGATCCTCGATGCCGCGTAGGCTGAGTTCATCTGCGAAGTGGCAGGCCACCATGTGACCAGCGCCATTGCTGACGTCGCCGTTGCTGCCGGAGGGTTTCAGTTCCGGTTCCTCCTGGCTGCAGATATCTTTGGCGTACTTACACCGTGGGTGAAAGTAGCAACCGGTGGGGGGAAGGATGGATCGGGCACATCACCTTCGAGGATGATCCGCTGGGAGCGCAGGCGCGGGTCCGGCTTGGGCACGGCGGAAAGCAGGGCCTCCGTGTATGGATGCTTGGGGCTGCTGTAGAGTTCTTGGGTCTCGGCCAGCTCCACCAGCTTGCCCACATACATCACCGCCACACGGTCGGCGATATACTCGACCACGCTCAGATCGTGGGAGATGAAGATGTAGGTCAATTCCATCTCGCCCTGTAAGTCCTGAAGTAGATTCAGGATCTGGGCCTGGACCGAGACATCCAGCGCTGAGACGGCTTCGTCGGCGACGACCAGCCGCGGATCCAGCGCGAGGGCACGGGCCACGCCGATGCGCTGTCGCTGTCCGCCGCTGAAGGCATGGGGATAGCGACGCATGTACTCCGGGCGCAGTCCCACTTTCGTCAGCAGGGCGGCGACGCGTTCCTCAAGTTCTGTGCCGGATGCGATCTTGTGGATGCGCATGGGTGCGCCGACGATCTCCATGACCGTCATGCGTGGGTTCAGCGATGAGTGGGGATCCTGGAAGATCATGCGCAGTTCACGCCAATAAGGCTTGAGCTGTTTGTTGGAGAGCGTTGTCAGGTCAACCTTTTTCCCTTCACGGTCGACATAGAGCACCTCGCCGCCGGTCGGCTCATAGGCGCGCATTAGACAACGTCCGACGGTGGTTTTGCCGCAGCCGCTCTCGCCGACCAATGCCAAAGTCTCTCCTGGATAGACAGTGAAGTTCACGCCGTCGACGGCCTTCACGGCGCCTACTTGGCGTTGCAAAAACCCCGCCTTGATGGGGAAATGCATCTTCAGATCGGTTACTTCAAGCAATGTTTTGCCGTTCTGATTCATGTTCGGTCTGTCTTTCTATGCATTTTCAGTAACTGTTCAGCCGCACCCCGATAGACCGCGGATTAGGCGGATGAGGCGGACAAAACCGGATTTTTTCGGATTTTATCTGCGGAGATTCGCCTCATCCGCCTAATCCGCGGTCTATTCGCACCATATATCATTCCGCATTTTCTTCGTAGAGCAGACAGCGGACGGCGCGCCCATCGGGGAGGCGAACGAGTTCCGGATGAATTTTGTCGCACTTGCCACGAATGATCTCTGTGCAGCGCGTGTGAAACGGGCACCCCGACGGCCGATTGTAGGGATCGGGTACCGTGCCTTCAATGGGCTTGAGCCGGCCTTCCTTGCTCTTGCCCAGGATCGGAATCGACTTGAGCAGCGCACGCGTGTATGGATGCAACGGGTCATGGAAGAGTCGAGTCGACATCGGCCTGCTCCATGATCTCGCCCAGGTACATAACCACGACGTCGTCGCAGATCTCGGCCACCACGCCCAGATCGTGGGTGATTATCATGACGGCCATGCCAAGATCGCGCTGCAACTCGAGCATCAGCTCAAGGATCTGGGCCTGGGTGGTGACGTCCAGCGCCGTGGTCGGTTCGTCGGCAATGAGCAGGCTTGGACTGCACGAGAGCGCCATGGCGATCATGGCGCGCTGGCGCATGCCGCCGCTGAGCTGGAATGGGAAGGCATCGACACGCACTTCGGGGTTAGGGATACCGACCTTGCCCAGCATTTCTATGGCCCGCTTGCGCGCCTGGTCGTCGGTCATGTCAAAATGGAGTTGAATGGCCTCGATGATCTGTACGCCGATGGTGTACATCATGCTCAACGATGTCATCGGCTCCTGGAAGATCATGGCGATCTCGCTGCCACGGATTTGCCGCAGTTTCTCGCTGTTGGGCGGGAGCGCAGCGATGTCGATGATCTCCGTCGTCTCCGAAGCGCCGTCCCCGTTGGAGGAACGCTTATGAAGCAGCAGTTGACCTTCGGCGATCTTGCCCGGCGGTGAGACCAGTTGCAGGATCGAGTAGGCTGTTACGCTCTTGCCGCAGCCGCTTTCGCCGACAACGCCGATGGTTGAGCCGCGTTTGACATCGAAGTCGACGCCATCTACTGCCTTGACAATTCCTTCATCGAGGAAGAAGTAGGTCTTCAACCCCTTGACTTCAAGCAAAATGTCGTCAGACATCAATTAGTCCTTGTTGGTTCAGAATATCAAACAATGGACCGCGGATGCGGCGGATTAGGCGGATATTTCGGATTTTTCTCTAAATCCGTTTCATCCGCCTAATCCGCCGCATCCGCGGTCTATCATCGTGAATATGGATCCGACGCGTCGCGCAGACCATCGCCGAAGAAATTGAGCGCCAGCACTGCGATGACCACGGGCACGGCCGCCAGCAGTAGCCAGGGTGCAGTGGCCACCGCGCGTATGTTTTGCGCCTCTTGCAGCAGCACGCCCCAACTGACCACAGGCGGTCGCAGGCCCAGACCCAGAAAACTCAACGCGGTCTCGGCCAGGATCATGGCCGGAATCGCCAGCGTGATGGATGCGATGATGTGGCTGTTGAATGAGGGCAGCATGTAGCGGAAGATGATGCTGCGTTCACTGGCTCCGTCGAGCTTGGCGGCCATCACGAAGTCCTCTTCGCGCAATGAGAGGAACTTGCCGCGTACCACGCGTGCCAGCCCTGTCCAGGCGATGATGGAGAGCAGAACGGTGATGGCGAAATAGGTCTTGAGCGGCGACCAGGTCGGCGGCAAGGCCGCGGCAAGGCCGAGCCAGAGCGGGATGGCTGGAATCGAGCGCAGAAATTCGATGATGCGTTGGATAATGTTGTCGACGATGCCGCCGTAATAGCCGGATATGCCGCCCAGCAGGACACCCAGAATCAGACTGAGCGTCACACCGACGAGTCCAATCGACATCGATACGCGCGTGCCGAAGATGATGCGGCTGAACTGATCGCGGCCCAGTCGGTCGGCGCCGAAGAGATACATGGGATCGCCGTCGTTGACGGGACCCAGCAAGTGCAGGTCCGATTCGATCAGTCCCCACATCTTGTAGGGTGCGCCCCTGACAAAGAAGGAGACCGGGATGACAATTTCCGGATCCACGACGAACGTTCGCCGCAGCGCCACCGGATCGATCTCGACGGAGTAGCCGTTGACATGGGGGCGGAACGAAAGACCGTCGTCGTCTCGCAGGAAAAGGTGCAGACGCTGGGGCGGCGCAAAGGTATAGGTCGCCTCATAGGCGGACTTTGGAAATGGGGCCAGAAATTCAGCAAAGATGGCAACAAGATAGATGAGGATCACGACGATCGCCGAAACCATGGCCACCTTGTGTTTGCGGAAACGCCACCAGATCAGTTGCCATTGGGAGGCAACGAAGATCTGGGCATCGTCCTCCTGTATCGGCCCTTGCGGCTCGAACTCCTGGCTCGTAGCGCCGGCCGGGGCAGTTGCGTCGACAGCCATAAAGACTCTCCTACATACTAACTATTGATATCGAATTCTCGGATCGAGCCAGGCCAACAGAATGTCGGAGATCAGCGTGCCGATGACGGTCAGACAACTGACGAGCAGGATGAAGCTGCCGGCCAGATACATGTCCTGTTGCATCAGCGCTTGCAGCAGCAACGGACCGGTGGTCGGCAAGTTGAGCACGACTGACACGATGATCGAGCCGGAAACCAGGGCCGGCAGCGTCCAGCCGATGGTGCTGATAAACGGGTTGAGGGCCACTCGCACGGGATAGCGCCAGATCAGCCGTCGCTCCGGCATGCCCTTGGCGCGTGCTGTGATCACATAGGGCTTGTGCAACTCGTCCAACAGGTTGGCGCGCATGATGCGGATGAGACCGGCCGTGCCGGCCGTGCCCAGAATGATGATCGGGATCCACATATGGGTCATTAGATCCCAGACTCTGGCCATGGTCCAGGGCGCGTCGACAAAATCCGGTGAGAAGAGCCCGCCAACGCTCTGGCCGAAGTATTTGAAGGAGACATACATCAGCACCAACGCCAATAAAAAGTCGGGCGTGGCCAACCCCAGAAAACCGAAGAAGGTAGCGACATAGTCGCCGACCGAGTATTGTTTGACAGCAGAGTAGATACCGATGGGCAGAGCCACAATCCAGATGAAGATCACTGTCAGAAAGGTGATCAGCATGGTGAAGCCGAGGCGCTCCCAGATCAACGAATTGACCGGCTGATTCCAGGTAAATGATTGGCCGAAATCGCCACGCAGAACAATGTTGCTGATCCAGCGAAAATACTGCTGGTGGAAGGGCAGCCCAAGGCCATAGCGCTGTTTGAGCTGTTCCAACGTGGCCTGATCCACAGTTTCGCCGGTGGCCTGCAGTTCAGCCACATAGGTGGTTAGGTAGTCGCCAGGCGGCAACTGGATGATTGCGAACGCAATAATTGAGATGACGAAAATTGTCGGAACCATGAGCAGGGTCCGGCGCAGGATAAACTGGAGCATTGGCAACTCCTATTGGTGCCAATGTGACAGTCACTGCCTTGAGCCGACAACTCGACTGAGAATCTTGAGGCAGTGACTGTCACTGGCGGTTATATCAGCGACTTCTACTGTTCAAAGTACCACTGATAGGGTTCGCTCGGGGCCGGCGTCGGGTACTGCCAGGCGCCGGGCATCATGTCCATGATGTTCTTAAGCTTCTCGTTGGCGACCGCATAGCCCATGGCCGGCTTGGAGATGCCGATCATGTAGAACTGGTCGGCTGCCATTTCCATCAACTGCTGCATGAGCTGAGTCTGCTCTTCCGGATCGGCGGTGCCCAATGCGGCTCGGTAGATCTCGAATTGGTCGAGCACTTCTTGCGGCGGCTCTTGAGCCATCTCGCCTTCCGGGTTGATGTAATACTGCCACCAAGGAATGGCATAGCGAGAGTGTCCGTGTACCGGCACGAAGTTGCGCGGATCGAGCAGCGTGCCGTAGCCGATGCCGCCGGGGGCCTGCCAGACGTTGGCATCATGTTCGTTGATGTCCAATCGCTGCTGACCCAGTGCACGATCAATGACATTGGCTTTCATCTCGACGCCGACTTCGGCCCAGTAGCCTTCGACCAGTTCCAGAATGTCGATCATCTGGACATTGACTGTCGGGACATCGATCAGGAAGCTGATGCGATTGCCGTCCGGTCCGAGGCGGAAGCCGTCTGCATCGCGTTCTGTGTAGCCGGCCTTGTCCAGATACTCATTGGCCAGATCGACATCATATTCCAGATACTGCGTACCGAGACGCTCATTGTAGTAGGGTGATTCGGGCAAGGGCGCAGCCTGCCACGGTTCGCCTTGACCAACAAAGATCAGATCGATGATCTCCTGGCGGTTGATGGCGTGGGAGAGGCCGATGCGGAAATCCTTGTTGGTGAAGATCTCTCGTTTGACCGGGTCCGGATGAACCAGGTTGAGCGAGATCTCCATCACATTGCTGTCGGCGGGAACCTGATTGGTGAGTACGTAGCCGCCCTGCTCCATGTTGTCGACGAAGACAGCCTTGTTGTTGAAGGCGTTGATGTGGCGATCCTGGTAGTCGATCTCGCCGTTCATGGCCTTCAGCACCAGCACTTCGACGTCATTGCCGACGTCATAGACGACAGAGTCGATGTAGGGCAACTGGTTGCCTTCCGTGTCGACTTTCCAGTAGTAGGGGTTGCGTTCTGCAGTAATCTGCGTGGTGTTCTCGCCGTAGCCGACCGTGAGGTCCCACGGCCAAAGGACCGGCAGATCGGCGTCATTGTAGTAGCCGCAGCAGCCGCCTTCATTGATGTTCTCGAAATAGGAGACCCAACTGTCAAAACCTGCTTCTTCGGCCTGTGCGACCGCTTCAGGATTGTAGTCGGCGTGGAACTGCTCCATGTAGTGGCGAGGCGTGCTGGTGATCTCGATCATGTCGGCCGAGGCCAGTTTCAGCAGGAACGCGCCGTATGGTGCGGCAAAGCTAAACTTAACGGTGTAGTCGTCGATCTTCTCGACCACGCCCGGCTCGCCGCCGGCCAAGAACCAGTCGTTGGGCGTCGGTGTCAGCTCTTCGTTCATTAAGACATCTTCATACCAGAAGACAATGTCGTCGGCGGTGAAGGTCTCGCCGTCCGACCACTTCATGCCCTCGCGCAGCTTGAAGGTGAACTCGGTGGCATCCTCATTGACTTCCCAGGACTCGGCTACGTTGGGCTGGATGCCGGTCCAGTCGCGGGTCCAGCGCACCAGCGGTTCGTAGGCGATGGTGCGGAAGATCCAGGCATTGTCGCTGCCGCCGCGCAGACCGGCATGCCAGGTACCGCCGTATTGGCCGATGCTCTCCTCCGGCTCAACGACCATGGGGTTGACGGGCAGACGTTCTTCCAACGGCGGCAATGTGCCGTCGGCGACCATGGCGGCCAGGGCCGGGGCTTCATGGCTGTCGCTCATGGCCTCGTCGCCTGCGGCAGCTTCTTCGCCACCGGCGTCGGCGGCCGGGGCGGCCTCTTCAGCGGGCGCTGCCGCCGGGGCTGCGCCGCCGCAGGCCGCCAGGACACCGGCCAATAGAATGGCCAGGACCAGGAAGGCCAGATACTTACCTTGCAATCGTCGTGGTTGCATGGAACTAACTCCCTTTCATGATGATATTGTTGGTTGGGTGAACAGAATTGAACAGTAGAAACTGCCGAGGTAGCTTGGTTTGAGAATGCACGGTCATACGTGCTTATCCTTCGAATGCAGATATTTGCCCAACAGAGGAGCCGGGTTCACTGAACTTGGCTACACCAGTGCAAAGTGGACACAGGTGACGGAAGCGACAACGCAAGATCGAGGGAGCGTGCTTGCCTGAGCTTCTGAACGACGCCGGATCGATTATGCGGTGGTCGCAAATATCGGGATGCAGAATCCGTGCGTCGGCGGTTTGAGAAAATTCGGTTGTTTCGATCAAAAAAGAAATGTGTGAAGGCTCAGCAGCAAACAGGTACAGTAACAACAGGCATAGTGCTAAGCGACAACATCTTAGCCGATAGCATCTATTCTGTCAACGACATCCACGGTCAAAACCCGGTGTTGATCTGTTACTTCTATTAGCGAGGGAAAGACAGTCGGATATCCGCAAACAGGAAGCTTGTATTTGAGCGACTCCCCGTTTATGATTAGCGAGTCGATATCCATCTGTTAACGCTAACGGCCCTACTATATCGCAAACAGTGTGGCGTGTCAATATGCAATATCTCCTTATCTCCTTGCGCCTGTTCTTGAGGATGCGGCCCGACTCTGTGGGCGTTCGATGTAAATGCATGGACTGTGCAGCGTGGATCATAGTGCTGGGAAGGAACGGCGTTGTCATCGAAGCGCGAGAATACAATCGGTGTCGTCTATCTGTTTTTGGCAGCGGCCTGTTGGAGCTTTATCGCAGTCGTGGTGAAACAATTGACTGCGACCGTTGATCCCAATACGATTTCGTTTTTCCGGGTCTTTCTGGCGACCCTGGTCTTTGTGGCGCTCTTCGTCAAGCAGAAGGGCGATTGGCGACGACTGGCATGGTTTGCGCCCCTCATCGTGATCGGCGCGCTGGGCCGGGCCGGAAACTACCTCTTCTACAACGCCGGACTGGTCCACACGCCCTCGAGCGCGGCCACAATCCTGGCGCCGGTTCAGCAGATCGGTGTCGTGATCTTGGCCGGCTGGTTTCTGAATGAGCGGATTGCGTCCAAGTGGCTGGGGATGACGCTGTCACTCCTCGGCTTGTTGCTGATCTGGTGGAACGGCCAGCCATTGTCCGCGTTGCTGGCCCCAGACTACGCGTGGGGCTACTCCTTGCTCGTACTGGCCGCGCTTGCCAGTGCCGTGCAGTTCACATCGCAGAAGAAACTCTCGAACCGCTATTCCGGTTCGGAAATCCTATTGCCGATCTTCGCGCTGGCCACCGTGATTACAGTCCCCTTCGCCTGGTCATCCGGCGGATTCAGCCATGGCTACGATGTCCGCACCTGGGCGCTCCTGCTCTTTCTGGGCATCGTGCTGACCGGTGTGGCCTTCATCTTCATCGGGGAAGGCTACAAACGTTGCGACTCCTCATCCGGCATGGTGATCCTGAATACCGGCGTCTTTTTTACGCTCGTCTGGTCCTACCTTCTCCTGCACGAAAATGTAGGTCCCATGATGGTCGTCGGCGCCTGTCTTGGCTTGGCCGGGGCCATCGCCGTGATTCAAAGTGATCGCAATGAGATCGACAGACAGTCCAAACCAATCGACAGCAGCATAAGCGAGGCAAAGTCAATATGAACGCAGCCGAGTATCTCAAGTCATTTCACGATCAATTGGTTATCACCAAAACCATGGATGTGCGCCGTGAGGAATATCTGGACTACATCACGTTCCAGTCCAACGAGCGTCCGCTCTTCACGGAGATCTTCGGACCGCTGCTTGGGCTGAAGGAAGAGTGGGCCGCCCAGGGCGCCACGCCGGCCGAGTTGGACATGTCGGTCTTTCGCTATCGCCGTCCGCTCTGGGGCGGCGTGCCCGTGCAGACCGGCTGGATCGGCGATCTGGAGACAGTGATCCTGGAGGAGAACGAGGATGTGTTGGTCGTGCGAGACTTCATGGGACGGCGGGCTCAGCTCTCCAAGAAGGCTGCCACCTTGCCGCTGCCCATGGACAATCCCGTGCGCAACATGGATGACTGGCTGGCCATCAAGCACCACTACGAGTTTTCCGAGGAACGTTTTGGCCCGGAGTGGGAGGCACGGACACGACAGTTGCAGAAAGACGGCTACGTGGTCTCCGTCAGCATCCCTGGCGGCTACGATGAACCTCGCCAACTCATGGGCGACGAAGGTCTGCTCATGGCCTACTACGACCAGCCGGAGTTGATCCATGACATCCTGGAGACCATCGGCGAGACCGCATTCCGCGTGCTGGACCGGGTCTCTTCGACCGTGCTGATCGACGAACTAAATGTGCATGAAGATATGGCCGGCAACAACGGCCCGCTGATCGGTCCACGCCAGGTCACCGAGTTCATCAAACCCTACTACCGTCGCATTTGGGACATGCTCGAATCGCGCGGGGCCCGTGTCTTCCGGCAGGATTCGGACGGCGATATGCGGCCGGTTTTTCAAGCCTTTATTGATACAGGGCTGAATATGATGTATCCTGTTGAACCTGCGGCCGGCATGGACCTTGTCGAACTGCGTGAGACCTACGGTACGCAAATGGCCTACATGGGCGGCATCGACAAGCATGTCATCCGGCGCAGCAAAGAGGAGATCGTCGCCGAGCTTGAATACAAGATCCCGCCCATGGTCCACAGCGGCGGCTGCATCCTGGCCCTGGACCATCGCATTCCCAATGGGACGCCGCTGGAGAACTACCGTTTCTACATCGACAAAGCGTGGGAAATTCTCGATAGGGAAGCGGCCAAATTGTAAAAATGGATAGACCGCGGATTAGGCAGATGGGGCGGATTTCCGCAAATAAAATCCGAAACCTATCCGCGAAAATCCGCCTAATCCGCCCCATCCGCGGTCTATCGGTGCAGTTCCGATCATCTTGAACGTTCTTGTATAGAGGTATTCCAATGACAACCAAACCGGCTGAACCGATTTTCGACTACGGCAGCGCTGCCGTCTACGCCCCCGATCTCTACCATTTTGACGGCATTGCCGAGTGCATCGACGGCTTCGACGCCATCGGCGAGGCCGAAGTCGAGCGCTTTCGACGTGACGGCTATCTGGCCATCGACAACGCTTTCACGCCGCAGGAGGTTGGATCGGCGCTGGAGGGACTGCGCTATCTGATTTCCGGCCAGAACCCCGACTTCACAGGCGTCATGTTCGAACAGGCGGCTGCGGGTGCGCCCATTGAGGCCATGTCGGCCGAGGAAAAGCAGGATTACGTACGCAAGTTCATGTGGTTTGTCGAGTATGACGAACGGCTCAAGGCGATGTCGAATCATCCGAAACTGATCACTGCCGTCACAAATCTGATGGGTGAGGAACCGGTATTGTTCCAGGACATGGCGCTGCTCAAGCCGCCCAAATTCGGCCGGGAGAAGCCCTGGCACCAGGATCATGCCTACTTCAATCTGCCGTTGGAAACGACGGTCGTCGGCGCCTGGATCGCGCTGGACGCGGCCACCGTTGATAACGGCTGCATGATCGTCATCCCCGGCAGCCAGAACGAAGGCCCGGTGATCCACTTCAAGCGCCGCGACTGGCAGATCTGCGACACCGACGTCAACAACCACGGCGCACTGGCCGTGCCGCTCAAGCCCGGCGGTTGCCTGCTCTTCCACAGCCTGATCCACCACGGCACGCCCACCAACAACTCGGATCAGCGCCGCCGCGCCGTCCAGTTCCACTATCGCCCCGTCAGCGCGCCCAAGACGTCGGAGGAAGAACGGCTCGCCGTCTTCGGCGAGGAGGGGAAGGATGTGACGTGTTGAAACGGAGATGGGCCGACGAAGTGGGGCTTCGTATAAATACAGTAGTTCACGATCTGTCATTCTGAGCGTGTCCGTTTCAACCGACCGAACACACTGACAGACCAGCGAAGAATCTGTTGTTGCGACCTCGAGACCCTTCGTTGGTCATTTGGGTGCATCAATCAGTCCACGTAAACCCACTCAGGGTGACAGAATACCTCTTGCCGTAATTGGGCTTGTTTCGTAGAAGTGAGTGGGTGACAGGGACGAATTGCTGTCCACCTCGTCACCCACTCACCCCCTCTATTCACCTCCAGGAGACCACCAATGCCCTTCTACCCCTTTGAACTGGAAAAATTCCTGTCGCTCTACGAGCAGACGGTCGAGTATAATTTCACTGAGAGCGGGGTCCACCCGGTGACATTGTCGGAGCTACTGACCTTTGCCGGTGCTGACGCTGATCTGTTGTTGGATACGTCGCTCAACTATCCACACGTCAACGGCGAACCCGATCTGCGCGAGCGCATCGCATCGCTCTATCCGGGCGCCACTGCGGCCAATGTGCTGGTCACCGTGGGTGCGTCTGAGGCCAATCTGCTGGCTGCGACCACGTTGCTTCAGCCGGGCGACGAGATCGTGACCACGCGGCCGACCTACCTGCAATTTGGCGGCATTGCCCGCAACATGGGCGTGACTGTGCGCATGGTCGATCTGGTGGAAGAGGATGGCTGGGCGCTGGACCTTGAGGCGCTGGCCAAGGCCGTCACCGAGCGGACACGTGTGATCGCCGTGGTCAACCCCAACAACCCGACCGGCCAGATCCTGACTGAGGAGGAGATGGACGCAGTCGTGGAGGCGGCCCGGCGGGCCGATGCCTGGCTGCTGGCCGATGAGGTCTATGCCGGGGCCGAGCGGGAGAGCGAAGCTGTCACGCCTACGTTCTACGGTCGCTACGAGAAGGTGCTGGCCGTGAACAGCCTGAGCAAAGCCTACGGCCTGCCCGGCCTGCGCATCGGCTGGATCGTAGCGCCTGCGGACACGATCGAGGATCTTTGGCGTCGCCACGAGTACGCTGTGGTGAGCACGACCATGTTGAGCAACAAACTGGCGACGCTTGCGCTCTCGCCGGCAGTGCGTCCCCAGTTGCTGGCCCGCACGCGCGGCCTGATCCGGCAGGGCTATGATCTGCTGGCCGAATCGCTGGGAGAACATGAAGGCGTCTTTTCTGTCGTGCCGCCGCAAGCCTCAGCGCTCTCGTTCGTGCGCTACGATCTGCCCATGGGTTCGACCCAGTTCGCTGACGAGTTGCGGCGCAGTCAGAGCGTGCTCGTTGTGCCCGGCGACGCCTTTGGTCTGGACAAACATCTGCGCATACAGTATGCCTTGCCGCCGGCCTATCTGTGTGCGGGGTTCGAGCGACTCAATCGGTTTGTTGGCGAACAACTGACGTAATCGTTTCGACAAGCGTGTCGTACGCTTACCCCGGCCATGTTTGTCCCCGAATTCTCTTGCTCAAAGAGACGAGTTCCAATTTCGGCGATTGACAACCCTTCACTTCTGCCTCACAATAGGAACCCCCAAACCACAGTCGGAAAAGAGATCACTGTGAAGGAGACGGCGGAGTTGCGGCGCGTTCGCGCGGAAGGATAGCGAGATGACAACAGTCAAACAGATGCTGGACAGAAAGGGCTATGAGGTCTGGACCATCGAACCGGAGCAGACCGTCTTCGAGGCCATATCGCTGATGGTCGATAAAGGGATCGGCGCGCTGGTCGTCGTCAAGGACGATAAGGTCGTCGGTATCGTATCCGAGCGTGACTACATGCGCAACGTCA
The DNA here is from genome assembly GCA_963698255.1 of uncultured Chloroflexia bacterium. Lineage (GTDB taxonomy): Bacteria > Chloroflexota > Anaerolineae > Caldilineales > Caldilineaceae > JAWKOK01. The sequence continues at coordinate 338,081 of CAVOQD010000024.1, forward strand.
TCCTCCGCGGGCGATCTTCACGCCAGACGCCGGTCGCCGACATCATGTCCACCCATGTCATCGGCACAAATTTGAAGAGGTCGGCCGAGGAGTGCATGGCCATCATCTCCGAAAAGCGCATTCGACATCTGCCCGTGATGGACGACGGCAAACTGATCGGCATCATCTCTATCGGTGATCTGGTCAAGTCGATCATCGACCATCAGCAGTTTATGATCGAGCAACTGGAGAACTACATCACCAGCTAGACGCTTGTCGAAGAGAGAACTGATAGGACACGGATGACGCTGATTTTGCTGATATTCACGGATTCAATCGGAAAAATCAGCGAGAATCCGTCATATCCGTGTCATCCGCGTCCCATTTTTTCGTCACTCCGACAGCCTGCTAGTGCTCTGCAAACCAGAAGTTTGTCATTCCGACCTACGCCATCATCCCCTCTGGCTTCTTCTTCGAACCCCAATTCTCACAACCGCCCTCGCCGCTGGGGCGGACCATTGGCGTGGCGATATCAAGCGTCCCCTTCCAACTGTACGGGTCGTTCCCCGCAACCATGACGATGTCGCGGTAATCGGCAATGGCCATGTGTTCGCCTTCCTTGGGCGGACGCCAGGGCAGCAGCGACGATGCGCTCATGTAGTGGTTGACCAGCACTCGGCGATAGCCGCTCTGGGCCCGGTTGGGGAAGGAGCGGTGAAGCAGATAGCCGTTGAAGAAGACGATACTGCCCGCCTTGACCTCCACCGGGATGGCGTCCTCGTCTGTGTAGGGGAAGCCGGCGGCCTCGTCGGTGCAGTCGAAGCGGGTGTCTTCCTGAACCTCCAGCGGCCAGAGCAGACCCGGCTTGTGCGAGCCGGGAATTACCCAGAGACAGCCGTTTTCGATCGTGGCGTCGTCCATGGCGATCCAGCCGCCGGCCAGCGAGCGATCGCGCGTGGGGATGAAGTCCTCGTCCTGATGCCAGGCCTGGCCCGGCTTGCCCGTCGACTTGATGAAGAGCATCGACTGCATGCACTTGACATCCGGCCCGATGATCTCGGTGAGGACGTCGACCATGCTCGGCGTGGCCAGGTATTTGAGCATCACGTCCGAAATCTTGTGGGGGAAGTGGATGCAGAGATAGCGACGCAGCACATCGTCGTCGCTTTCGCCGGGTACGTTGGGCTCGAAGCCGCGCACCTCGCCGGCCTCGCCCTTGCAGATGCGCAACGCTTCAGCGCGCAGTTCCTGCAATTCGTCCGGCGAGAGGGCGTCCGGCACGACTAGGTAGCCGTTCTCCGCGTAGAACTCGGCCCGGCTGCCGTTGGCGCTGCGCGTCGTTTCGGTGATGAAGTTTGGCCCTCCATTTTGCAGGGCCTTGAGCTGTGGATCAAGCAAGGTAGCAGTAGCGGACATGGGTTGATCTCCTTGGTTCACGATTCGACATTTTCGCGGAGCGTCATTTTACTTGAAGCCAGGATTTTTCGACAATAGCGGATTTGCCTGCGTAGCGACGATCGGGCGAGTGGAAAAGTAGGAACGGCGCACAACCTCGACATCGTCGCCGCTTGGAATGGCGACAGCCAAGGATTGGCCACCGCTAAGCCTACGGATGTCGCTGTCGCCCCATGTTGTACTCCGTTTGCCGGGCTATGCTACCGCTCACGATTGGGTGATTCTGCCAACTCGATAAGCAGTTCTTCTGCCGCCAATAGATCGGGCGTGTCGTGCCCTTCGGTGAACCAAGTGTAGATTGCCTCAAGGTGTGTAGTGGCTTCGTACAAGCGGCCCTGTGCCTTCAGCAGACGGGCGAGGCTGACTGTCGCACGCAACTGGAGCGAAAGACTACGCTGGGCTGCGGCCACTTCCACGGCTTCCTCGAAACATGCCTCAATGGCGGCGCTGTCAGCGCCCTGCGCCAGCAACAGTTCTCCCTTGAGTCGATGCAGTTCCGCCTCCCATTCACGTTCGTCCGTCCGGGCCACGACAGCGAGAAGGTCTTCCACGATCACCATCGCTGCCTGGATCTCGCCGCAGCGCAGACAGGCATCCGCCAGTACCGCGGCGAAACGGATGTGCTCCATGCCGGCCGCGCGGATGGCGTCCAGGCCATCCTGGGTCTGCCGGAGACCTGATGCCAGTTCGCCCTGCGCGACCCGTGCCCAGCCGCAGTAGAGATTGGCGACGCCCAACCAGAGCGCGAAACCCTGTTCGCGACTGAACTCAATGGCCTCACGAGCGTGTCGTTCGGTTTCGGCCGGCATGGATGCACGCTGATAGAGCGCGGCGGCAAAGATCAGGGCAAAGGCTAGGGTGTACGCGTTGTCCAGGGTACGTGCCGCGGCAAGCCCGGCAGCGTTTTCAATGCGGGCGAGATCTGGATAGCCGGCGTACCAGAGCACGATGGAGCCATTGACTCTGATGTTGATCATCGGATTGGCGACAGCCAATTGGGAACGATGCGCTTCAGGTCTATCGGTGCAGAGCGCCAGCGCCTCCTGATAGATGTTGTAGGCGCGTTCTATCTCACCCAGGCGGTAGAGTGTCGGGCCGACAGCCGAGTAGCTTTGCAGCAGGTGGGATCCTGTCTCACGTGCGATATGCAGACAGGCCTCGGCCTCCGTCAAGGCGGTGCGCATCTCTCCCCGTTGGAAATGCATCTCCCACTCGTACCAAAGGACCCGGAAGCGTTGCTGCGCAGTACCGACCTTTTCGGCGAGCCGGCGGGCACGGCGCCAGTGCTGTGCCAGGCCGGACGCGCCCGCGCTGTCAGTCACAATTTTGACCGTACCCACGCCGATCAACAGCTTGAGTTCCAGGGAGCGACGAAGATCGTCTTCCGGCAGCCCTTCTATCAGATTCATCCCCGTTTCGAAGTGATCCTTTGCCTCATCATAGGCATACAGGCGGAGCGCTGCGTTGCCGGCCTCCACGCAGTAGGCCGCGGCCTTGGCCGGGCGTTTGGCCTGTTGATAGTGCCAGGCCAGTCGGCCGGCTGCAGCCGAACGTTCCTCAGGAATGTCCGCAATGATCGTTTCCAGCGCAGCGGCCACGGCTTCGTTGAGCGCCACGTTGGTTGCCTCGTCCATCTGCGCCAGCAAGTATTCGCGGAAGAGGATGTGGGCAAAGCGCAGATAGACCATACGTTGCCGGCCAACGCGTCGGCTGCCATGCGACGTGACCAGGCGGTGGCGCTGATCCAGCTCCCTAAAGAGCCGGACGGCATCCGTGCTGGATTCACCGACCACGGCGGCTGCGACATCAAGGCTGAACTCGCTGCCCTGGATCGCGCCTGCATCCAGCAACGCGCGCAGTTCAGCGGGCAGACGTTCGATGCGTCGGCCGATGGTGGCTTCCACCCGCGCCGGTAACAGATGCCAGTTCAGCCTGGGTGCATGACGCCAGAAGCCCCTGTCGTCTTGATAGAGCGTACCGTTGGCACGCATATCGCGCAGCAGTTCGACGGTGTAGAGCGGGTGTCCGCCGCTCACTTCGAGCAACGTGTCGCGGAACGCTTGTCCCAGACGGTTGGGTTCTAGGTCAACATAGGCCTCGACAAAGTCACGATCTGCCGCGTTGTTGAGGTCGATCACGATGGGGCCGTAGCGCTGCTGAAACTCGGCAACGAGCGGCGTCAGAGGATGGCGCTCTGCCGCCGATATTTCTTCCGGCCGATAGGATCCCACCATCAACAGCCGGCAGCCGGCCAAGCGCTGGCCAAGGTGGAAGAGCAAGGCCATTGACCCTAGATCGCCCCAGTGAAGATCCTCCAGCGTAAGCAGCAAGGGTTGCTGTCGAGCAAGAGCTTGCACTAGGTGCGTGCACTGGTCGAAGAACGCTTGTTGCTGCGCGCCGGGCTGGCGGTGCGTTGTACGTCGGGCCAGTAGCCTCTCGATCTCTGCTCTGTGGTCGGCGCCGTGGGGCATGGCGACCAGCCGTTCGAGCAGGCCCGCGGCAGGCACGAACGTGTCGATCAGGTCGGGCGCCTGGGCCAACAGGCCACTGACGGCCGCGGGTGCAAGACGCCAGAGCCGCAGCGCATTCTGGCGATCGATGTCGCCGGCCTCCCACTGGGCTGCAAAATCACCGCTCAGTTGCGCCAGTATCTCGCGAAAGGGCAGGTAAGGATCGCCGATACCGCGGAAATTGCTGCAACGCCCGCCGACAGCGATCAGGTCGCTCTGATTGGCCACGGCCTGTCTGGCAAACTCTCGCAGCAGCGAGGTCTTGCCCTGGCCGGCATCGCCGGCCACGAAGACGACCCGCCCCTCTCCTGTCATACTCATTGTTAGGTGGTCATGCAACGAGGCCAGTTCGGCTGCTCGCGCCACGAAGGGGTTCGGCGCGACGCCTTGGGTGATTTCGGGCAAGAAGGGCGGCAAACCCTCTGCGCATCCGCCTGTGTCGTCGTGTGAGTCGTCGTGCGCGTACAGCGTTTGGCCGGCCCTGATCTGATCGGCGAGCCAGATCGTTTCCGGCGCCGGGGTCGTTTCCAGGTCATCGGTGAGAAGGATGGAGAAGCGGTCATAGTGGGCCAGCGCTGCATTGGGGTTGCCCGTTGCGGTCAGCAGGCGTATGACGTCGCGATTGGCGTCGTCCGATAGGGGATCAAGCTCGGCGCGCCGCCACGCGTAGCCCAGCGCCGAGGGTGTATCGCCTACACGCTCGTTTTCCGCTGCCAGCCAGGCGAGCGCCCCGACTACCTGGCGCTGGAGCGATTCCGCGGTCATCAACTGCCACTCTTCGAAGGCCGTGTTTCCTTTGAGGAAGAAACCCTCCAGGAAACGGCCCTGGTAGAGTTCGACGGCCTTGGTGACAGAGCCAATCGTCTGGGCAGGATCGGCGGCGGCATCATGTTTCAGCCCTGTTCGCAGCGCGGCCACGTCGATCCAGTGATCGGCCGCCGGGTTGAGCTGAAGGGTCTGCGCTGTGGCCAGCAGATGCGGGGTGGTCCTGCGTCGATCACCGAGCACAGCGCGCAGATCCGCCAGAGCGCCGCGAAGATAGGCGCGTGCCGTTGCATCGCATTGGTCGGGCCAGAGCAACCCGCTCAGAAAAGCACGCGTATGGACACGGCCGGCTTCAACGGCAAGATAGGCCAGCAGGGCACGTGCTTTTTGGGTGCGAAAGCCATCGATCGGGGCGTCGTTCAACTTGACTTGAAAGCCGCCCAACAATCGAATTGCGAGATGGGCCATGGTTGGTCTGTGTCAAATTTAACGTTTCTTCTACGCTTCTATCCTATCATAGAAATCAGGTTTACGCGGGCGATTATTGGAGATACGGCGATGGAGAGGACGCAACGCACCTATCTATCCTACCTGTTGCGTCTCTGGCGCGAGGAACGAGGCGAAAAAACCGTGTGGCGAGCATCGTTGGAGAGCGTGCAGTCGGGTGAACGGCGCAGCTTTGGCACGATCGATGACCTGTTTCGATTCTTGCGTGAACAGACAGAAACGTCTGCATTTCGAAGAGCGCGTGGCTCATAAGGGGGCGTACAGATGAACATATTTTCCCGTCTGAGTTTCTTAACACTTCAACTGTTGACAACAGCACTGATCGTGGTTGCCTGCCAACCACTGACCACGGCCTCAATGAATGAGGTTGAACAATCAACGGCGGTCGATCAGACAGGCGCGCTCGAAATCACCAGCGTCGAGTCATATGGTCAATTCAACGGTATCGACTATCTGCGCTACGTGGGTCGCCTGATCGGCGATGCCGATGGGGGAGCACCTTTTGAAATCGTGGCGCCTGCCGAACCCGGCCGAGGCAACGGGCGCTTGCTGATCGAGCCGTATCATTACACCGAAGGCGCCGGCGCGCGCAACGCCTTCCTTACCCCCGACTTTCTGTTCGAAAGGGGCTTCTCACATGCTTCCGTCTGTTGGCAGCCGCCACTGCCCGACGTTGCCGAAGAGCATCCCTGTGGCGGCTTCGAGGGCGGGGCAGAGGCTGAGTCACAGATTCTCTCAGACTTTGTCGTGTCACTTCGACGCGGTGATGCGGCTGACATGGTTGGCAAGCTCGACTACCTCTACAGCATCGGCTTTTCCAATTCGGTAGAACCGTTACAGCGTCTTTTGCTCGAACCTTCGGGCCAAGGCCTGTTTGATCTGTCGATCTTGATAACAACAGGTTGGCCGCTGCCGCTCGAACCGTTTGCTCCGCCGCCAGAGCTAATGCCCGAAACACTTATTCCTGACGAAAACAACGGACGCGTCTTGCTGTTGCAGAGCGAGGCGGACCTGATCTGGTCCAACGGCGCCCTACTGCGCGATGACGGCAACAATCCCAACTATCGCTCCTACGAGGTGGCAGGGGCTCAGCATATCCAGGCGTGGCCCTTCCCGGATGCAGGGCTGGAGTTTCTGCCTGTAATCCGTGGGATCTTCATGGCCGGCGACCGCTGGGTCACCGGCGGAGTTGAGCCGCCTGAGAGCGTCTTTGTCGAAGAAGTGCCGATGGACGCAATCGATCCTGTCTATGGGATGCCGACCGGCATAGCCCGCGACGACGATCTGAACGCTGTCGGCGGTGTTCGCCTGCCGGATCTGGCTCTTGGACGCAGCCAGTACATCGCCGTCGACTTCGATGAGTTCCCCTTGATCGGAACCTCGATCGATCTGGCATGTGAACCCCTGCCGGATGGCGCTGTTCGTTTTCCAGACCATGGAACGTATATGACCCGCTTTGTTCAGGAGGCAGCAAGGCTGGTCGATGAGGGTTTCCTGCTGCCGGCGGATGCCTACCGCATGATAGCGGCGGCTGTTAGCAACGACGTGGGCGCGCCCGGTGCATGTCCGTAGCCGGCGGAGATTTGCCATGCTGGCAGAAAAGCAGTCCGTGTACCTAACGTGCAGTACATTTCAGGTATCAGGTTCAAGGAGGAGAAGATGAAACAGTTGATTGCAGTTGTTCTCGCCTTTACGGTCGTGCTGACGGTGCTGGCAGGATCCAGCGCCGTTGCAGCCCAGGAGAGCGAGATGGATGCGGCCGCCGTCGTCGAGGCGGTCTATGCAGCAGTGGAAGCAGGCGACATTGAAGCCGCCAAGGAGATGTTGGCTGAGGATGCGGTCCTCACGCTGGTTCCAGCACCTGGAGGGATGGACGGTACCTTCGTTGGCAAGGAGGAGGTCGGTGCCTGGTTTGAGAACCTTGCCGCCGAAAGCGGACGTTTTGAGTTCAGCGACGTCAAGGCGGACGGCAACACCGCTACCATGAAGTTGGCATTCTACAGTGACCACTTCGACAATGTCGTCGGCGGCCCGGCTGAGTTCGATGGCGCTGCTGTTGTCCAGGATGGCATGTGGAAGGCAGTGAGCTGGGTCTTCACGCCCGAGTTCATGGCTGAGATGGACGCAGCCATGGCTCAGCAGGCCGACGAGGCCCTGGTCGAACGCATCCTCACGGAAATCTGGAGTGAAGGCAATGTGGATCTGATTGACGAACTCGTTGCCGAAGATTACGTCAGCCATACCTGGCCTATCGGCGAGGGCCGCGAACACTTCAAGCAGGATGTGCTCAGTTGGCGCGACGATTTTCCCGGCATGACCATTGTTGTCGACAAGGCCGTCCACGACGGCAACCGGCTGATCATGTTCAATCATTATGCTGGGCCAGATGATTCGCTCGACAAACTCCCGCCAGATGCCGACATTGATGACATCCTTGTCTATCAGATCGAAAATGGTCAGCTAAGCGATCGGTGGTACCTTACGCCCTTTGATCCGATGGAGTAGTGTCCTCAAGTGATTGCACCCGCTGCGCCTCTGCAGCATTGGTTGTCCGATGACCAGATAGCTTCGTCCTGGCGCTGGTTCCTTCGAGGACGGCGTCAGGATGATTGATAGATCAGAATAGGAAAAGGTATGAAGAGCGCAATCAACAAGGAGATCGTACGTCGTTACCAAAAAGCGTGGGAGCAGGCTGACTTGACCACGCTGGCTGAGTTGCTCTCCGAAGACTTCGTCAACCACTCGCCGCCGTTGCCGCCTACGCGTGACGAAATGTTGGACTTTACTGCTGAACATCGCCGCCAGTTCACCACAGGCACGTACACGATCCATGCCATGGCGACCGACGGCGATCAGGTCTTTGTCTTCGGCCATTACCACGGCGTGCACGATGGCGAGCCGTTTGACGCCATTCCCGCTAGCGGGGCTGAGGTCGATTTCGATTACTTCACCCTTTTGCGATTGGCGGACGGCAAGATCGTTGAGCGTTGGGGCGCAGCCGATGACGTTTTGGGGATGTTGGTCCCGCTCGGATTTACGCTGTCACCGCCGGGTGAATAGCGGCAAGGTCTGCCGAATATCCATCTGCAATCGCATCGTCGGCTTTCTGCGGGCCGCCGATGCCGGACGACCGTTCGACGCCCACAGGCCAGATTACTGTCAGCAACCTGACCTGTGGGCTGTTGAGTCTGAACGGCATGGACTGGGGCAACGACGGTTTCCTCTACGGACCGCGTTGGTTCAACGGTGAGGTCGTGCGCGTCGATGTGGATAGCGGCGAATTCACGACCGTCGCCGATGGATTCCGCGTTCCTGCGGCACTGAAGTTTGATTCCCTAGGGCAACTCTTTGTGCTGGATACCGGCGCGGGCGAGGTAATCAAGGTGGATGCAGCGACCGGTGAGAAGGCGGTATTCGCCACGCTGTCGTCAGGTCTGGACAACCTGGCCTTTGATGCCGAGGATCGCCTTTTTGTGTCGAGTTTCACCGATGGCTCCATCGTGGATGTGTTCGCTGACGGAACCACGCGTAGCGTAAGCCCGCCGGGCTTGATATCGCCGGGCGGCGTCACCACATTATCCGGACCGGACGGCGATTCTCTCTACATTGCCGATCTCTTTAGCCTGCGCGAGTACGACGCAGATTCCGGAGAACTCAAGCAATTGGTGCCCGCTGTGTTAGGTGTTTCCGATCTGTACATGCCCACGACCGTGGCGGCCGACGGCGAGGATCTGCTGCTCACTTCTTGGCCGGACAACGTTGTCTGGACATGGGATACCGAGACAGACACGTTGCTGGCAGAGTACAAAAATGTGGAGATGCCGTTGAACGCTATTCGTTTCAACGACGACCTTGTCGTCGCCGAACTGGGCACAGGCAGCGTCGTGCAGCTTGATGGCCCGACGCCTGAGGATCGCATCACGCTGGTGGATGGGCTTGTGATGCCTGCCGGGCTTGCCGCGCTCGACGGCGCCATGTGGGTGAGTGATGCGGCAACCGGACAGGTTTTGCAGATAGCTCGCGACGGCGAGATTCTGGCCGAACCAATCCCAGTCGCCCACGATCTCGCCGGCCCAGAAGGGTTGGCTGTGATAGACGATCAGAATCTTCTGGTGGTTGAAGCAGGGGCCGGACGCCTCTCGTACATCGAACTTGAAAGCGGCGCCGTGCGTGCATTGGCCACGGATCTGGCACTGGGGTTGGTGTCGCCGACGGCCGTCCCGACCGCATTCTACAACGGCGTCGCCGTTGGCCGGGATGGGACCATCTTCGTGACCGGCGACCTCGCCAACGTCCTTTACCGGATTGAATCGCCGTTCAGCGCCGAGGTCGATGCCCAGGACATTCTGGGCGTCTGGCATGTGTTGGGCCTGGACTTCGACTTCTATCACAAGTTCTACGATGATGGCATATTCCATGCGGGCGACTCGCCCGAAATGCTGGATGAACAGCCACTGGCCATCGGCGAGTACTGGTTCAACGAGGGGAACTTGATGATGGTGGAACTGGAGGTGTTCGAAATACCGCCGTGCGGCGAAGAACCGGCGGTCTATGCGGCGGAACTGCTCGACAGCGGCAATCTGGCGCTGACCCTGATCCAGGATGATTGTGAGCCGCGGATCGGTTCTACGGCAAGGGAGTATGAACCAGTCCGCTAGCGATTTTGGTGTAGGTTCCCCCGGCTTCGCGTTGGTCCCGCTGGCCGACTTGCGACGAAGTCGACCGAATATCCATCTGCAATGGCATCGCCGGCTTCCTGCGAGCCGGCGATGCCGCTCACACCCTCAGGTTTCCCAAAGAAACCTGGGGGTGCCGTTTACGACCCTCCTCTTCAATACTCGAAGACCACAGCCTGATGACACTGGACCTTCGGCACGGTCACGCTTACCTTGTCCTCCGAGCGAGCTATCTCGATTGGATCTCCCTGAGGCGCAAGGTATGCACCGCGAGATCTCCTCCGGCAGCCGAACGGTGACATCAATGTCGTAGAGCGGCACCAGATCCTCGATCACCATCACTCGACCACGCTTCAACGCCGGACCATAGAGCAGATGGGCAACATAGCGCTTCTTCTCCGGCTGATGCAGCAGCGTGACACGGCCGGCACTGGGCAACGTCACATCGATATTCGGATCATCGTAGATGCAGCGCCAGCGCGTTGGTGAAGAAGTCGCGGTGAAGACGGGCGCCGTGCCCGTGATAGATTGCGCCCAAGCGATGGGGAAGGAAGACGACGTTGCCGCTACGAAGCCCCCCAGGATGGGCAGCCGCTTCCAGCCGATTGGGCGTGTTCAGGTGCGAACACCAGGTCGGCGTAGGTGCGGTCAAAGTAGGGCTCGTGGATCGTAGCCAGCACTTCGGCATCTGCGTCAGGTTCGACACGGACCGCAGCTTCGTAGTTGAAGAACGGACTGGCCACCAGTCCGTCGATCAGAGCATCGCCTGCCACCAGATAGTCTGTGTCGTAGTTGGCCGGCCCAACATAGGTCGCCCCCACATCGATCAGGAATGCGCTGTTCGTCCTGCATCCAGCGCACTCTTGCCCAGCACCAGCAGGCTGCCGCCGTCCGTCGACGTAGGCGTTGAGCTTGTCGGCCTCGTCCGGAGAGAGGCAGGCCGCCCCGGTCAGGATGATGGCGCTGTATGGGTCCAGGTCACGGTCCGGATCGACCACGTTGAAGTCGGTCTGGGTCTCCAGCAACATGAGCGGCCACGCCCTCGTCGTCGGCCTCGGACGCCGCTGCGCCAGATGCCCAGATTGGCCACTGGCGCGGCGCCGACGCCGTAGTCCTCGATCTGCTCCACGTACTCGAAGGCCTCGCCGATGTTGCGATAGGTCGCCATGTCCATTTCGCCCGAGGGATGAAGCTGGTCGCCGAAGTTGCAGGCCGCGCCCCAGGCCACCATGGAGGCCGCCTCGTAGCGCAGCGCGTCCGGATGTTTGAAGCCGCCGAACTCGCCCCAACTGGTGTGGAACTTGCCGCTCATGGCCAGCATGGGCTTGCCCGTGTTGTAGAAGAACTTGGCGCGCGAGCGGCAACTTGTCGTAGCCGCCCCAGGTGCTGGGCAGATCTTCCAATTCCTGCTGGGTGTTCCAGTCGAACATGCGCGAGGTCACATCGCGCATAACCGGGTCGGCGTAGAGCACGGTCGTGCCGTTGTGGTAGACGGTGGCGTCGGGAAAATAGCTGTGCACGGTGCGGTTGCACTCGGCCATGTAGTGCTTGCCATTTGCGCGTGTTGTAGCCGATCACTGCGTCCAGATCGTCGATGTCGATATTCTCTTTGGCCATGCCCGCCCGGCAGGTCTCGCAGTAGCAGATGGGCCCGTTGGTGATGTCATACCAGAGGCCGTCGACGTCGTACAGTTTGCACAGCTCGGTCGTCTGCTCCAGCATCAGTTCGAGATAGCCGCCGGATGGGGCACATGATACTGCCACGACGTGCCCGGTCGACGATCCTCGGGCGCGGCGTCGTAGTCCCAGTTGATGGCGTCGATCGTGCCGTCCTTGCGGTGCACGCACCATTCGGGATGGGTCTCGGCGTCATGCACGTTCCAGCCGACGGTGTAGTAGATGGGCGCGCGCACGCCCATTTCGTGGCAGGCCTCAAGCTGAGCGCCGAGCAGATCGAAGTCGAGATGCGGATGCATGTCGCCGGCCGTGGTCGGGTAGTAGCTCCAGCCGTGGTGGCACTTGGCAAAGATGTTGATCCAGTTGACGCGGCCGACGCGCAGGGCCTCCTGCCACTGGTCCTTGTCGAAACGAGCGCCGATGGCGGGGATTGCTTCTGATGTGTGGAAATCGAGATGGATCTGTCTTGCGGGTAGCGCGGTCACGAGAGAATTCCTTTCCGTCGGAATGGAAATGAATGTACGATCTGGTCTAGGGAGGCGCATGGCCGGCGGCGCCCGAGTTCCGCAATGAGTCGGCGGCGATTGGGAAAGGATGCCGACATGCGCTCATGTTGTCCGTGTCGTGCAGAGTCAGTGCAGCGTCGCTGCCAAGGCAGTGTAGTGCAGATGGCAAAGACGTGCAACGGTTCAACCACCTTGCTCTACGGAACCTCTATGGTTGACACTAGATATGGTTGACACTAGAAGATCGCGATGACCCGCAACGGGAAGGCATCCAGCCCGGTCACTGGGACCGGGAGCGCATAGACCATGGCTCGTGACCGCGGCGCCTGGTCGAGATTGGTCAGATTTTCGATCAGCGGAATGCCGGCCCGGAAGAGCACCAGATGATTGACGTTGGCGTGGGTATCATCGTGTGAAAGCTCCACGCCGCCCGAGTCGACGCCCATGAGCTTGATGCCCTGGTCGACCAGCCACTGCAGCCCGGCTGTCGAGAAGTACTGCGTCGGCCCCATGCGTCCGAAGACGATGTCGCCCTGACGCACGCCGCCGGCGCGCTCGGCCGCGGACTGCACCTGGGCCAGCGTCACGCCGCCCTCGGCCTCGGCCTGGCTCAGATCCAGGATCACAGCTTCGCCGATCAGTTGCTCGACGGGGATCTGGGCCAGGTCGGCGCCCTCCTTGAGGCAGTGGTACGGCACCTCGATGTGGGTGCCGACGTGGTTCATCAGCTCGACGTCGGACATCACGTACCATTCGCCTTCGGGGCGGACATTGCCAGGGATTTCCTCCAGTGCGTCGTGGATATTGACGACAAACTTGCGCGTCGCCTGGGCGTCTGTCGGTTCGATTGTGCGTGTCAGATCGATGATTGTTGCGGCCATGAGAGCGTTCGTCCTTTCGAGCTTTATGCAGAATTGTTGGGTTTGAATACAAACGCCATGTGGGGCGGAATGTCATTCCGCCTGGCTGGGCCAAGCTGAGCAAGGCCGGTTGGATTGCCAGTTCGACCTACGGCAGATACCGTCCGTCTGGCTCGACTTAGGACTGGCGATCGAACAATTCCGTGATTTGTGAGAGCAGCCCTTGTTCAGTTCGCACGCCCTTCGTGCAAATCGTAGAGCGCGCTTGGCCGCCATTGGGCGAGACCTGTGCGCACGAAGGGCGTGCGCACCAAACACTCATATCCGTGACTTAATTGGCCCTAGGGTTCGTCTAGAAACAGGCCGTCGTTTCCGAGCCTACAGGTCGCTGCAAAAAAAAATGTTCCGCAGGTACGAAGTAGCCCCCTCTACTCGACAAGCTCAAGACGGGCCACGATCTCATCGTCTTCCCATTCGTCCGTTTCCACGAAACCGAGACTGGCGTAGAGATGCTTGGCCACGACATTGGCCGGACGATAGGAGAGTGCAAAGCGCCGGCATGGCTGCTGCTCGGTCAGCATGGCGATTGCCGCCTGCACCGCTTGCCGTCCGTAGCCACGCCTTTGCGTCGAGCGGTCGATCGTAATGCCGCCCAACCAACAGTCCTCGTCCGTCGGATCGACGGCCCACATCAAGAAGCCAATCACTTGCTCACCCAGGGTGATCGCCAGCGGATGCCAATCGCCGCCGTAGGTGCAGAGGGCCAGATAGTAGAGCGGTTCGGCCACGAACGATCGCTGGGCGTCGGACACTTCGAGGTTGGCGACATCCCGCCAAGTGTCGCTGGTGACCGGCCGCAGGGTCACGTCGGGTTGGTTGTCTGGAGATGGTGTTGAATGCATGGGCCGATCTCGTGTTTCTCTTGACGCTCTTTTCGATGGGGTGATGGCTGCCGGACAAGGAAAAGGAGACATCTTGCTATGCTGATCTGCGACGATTCTAAACTGATTTTCCTACGAGATCAAACCTTCGTTCAGGGAGACAGTCGCCGGCGCAACGCAGCCGTGTCGAGACAGAATCGACCTGCCGGCGACTGTCTCCCGACTCCGAAGCTTATAATCTTGATATCGCTCCAGTCGATTGCCTGACCTGCCGGTATTTGCGATCCGTGAACCAGCGCAGCGCAGCGGGGGAAAATCGGTTGACGCGCCAGACCAAGCCGGATTCTCTGGGGTGGATCGCAAATTGCCGCTTGAGGATGCCCGCGACGAAGACTTCTGCAACTTCCTGTGCGTTGAGCAGCTTTCCACTCTCTGAAATCTGCGCGCATTCTTCCGGCTTCGTTTGATTCTCGATCTCAAAGCCTGGCGTTTCGGTGTCGGGCGGATAGAGAACGGAAACACCGATATTGTGGGGTTTCAGCTCATGTCGCAGAGTCTCGGCCAGCCCCACGATGGCGAATTTGCTGGGCGCATAGGCGGCATAGCCCATGATGCCGAAATACCCCATCATGGACGAGACGAAGGCAAGCTGTCCCTTTCCCGCTTCGAGAAAATAGGGCAGCATGATCAACGTCGGAATCAACTGGCCGAAATAGTTGACCTCCATCGACGTTCGGAAATCATCCAGTGTCAGCTTCTGAACGTACTGAGGATAGGCGAAACCGACCACGTTGATCAAGAGATTCGGCGTCCGCCGCCGCACTACATAATCGGCCAGGAGCGGCTCTAGCCGGGCCATATCTGTGGCGTCGCAGGCGATGGTTTCGACGAACTGGGCATCGCCCTGCACGAGCGCGCTCAACTCGACGGCCGTTGCTGCCAGTGGATCCGCACGTCGGGCGACAATACAGACGCTGCCGCCCAGGCGGACGATCTCCCGGGCCGTCTCTTTGCCGATGCCCAGTGAGCCGCCGCACACGATGGCTGATCTGCCGGCCAGCCGTTGTTTCTTGAGTTGGGTATCTGTCGCCATCGGATTCTCCCGTTGTGTGTTTGGGACCAGACGTGAAGGGCGCCGCCAGATATCATGGCTATCATGGCTGTTGAGTGGCTACAAAGCGGCTACGGGGAGCGAGGGGCGAGATCAGGCGAAGTCTGCCGAGATGAGATAGCGTTCGTCGGAGACGTCGCCGCCCCACAGCGCTGGCCGCCTGCTCAGATCTTCAACGTGAATGTCGCACGCGGAACTCGGCAATGCTTCGACGATCTGATCCGAGTGCAGGCCGCCCCCGGTATGCCAATAGCCTTCGATCAACACGAGACGGTCTGGGGAAGCGAGGAGCTTCGCCCAGCGCTGCAAGACCTGCGCCGGTTCGGGCAACGCCCACAGAATGTGACGGCAGACGATCGCGTCGAACCGGCCGCGGGAAAAGGCTGGGAGCGAAGCATCCATCACCAGGAAATCGATGGCTTGAGCCGCTCGCCTCGCCTTTGCCTGGGCCAGTTCGGCCATGGCCGGCGACAGATCGGCGCCGGTGACGTCGTGCCCAAGACGCGAGAGCAGCTCGCTGATTGAGCTGGTCCCGCAGCCGATGTCAAGAATTCCGGAGGGCGCGCTCGGTGCAGAAGTTGACAGAAGCCGTTTCCAGGCTTCGAATAGCTTTGGGTCTTGCAGCCCGTGATCCGGCTCATCGTCAAAGGTTGCCGCCTCTCGATTCCAGTAGTCACGGGCTTTCTGTAACTGTCTGTTTTCCGGTTCGATCAATGCTCTGTCCGTCTCTCTGCTTCCGCGTCAACTTTTTTTGAGGTGTTTTATCATCCACGAAGTTCAGGATTCGCTGAACGATATCTGCCGGACGTTCCATATTCAAGGTATGGCCGACATCCGGGATGATCTCTGCATTCAGATTCGGTATCAGCTTCCGGGCGCGCTCGACCGCATCGCTCGCGTTGTAGATCTTCTCGCTGCTTCCAACCATCAGAAGCGTTGGCTGTACGATGCGCCTCAGTTCGTCATCTGTGAAGACCGTTGGAAACATGGTGGCCGGCATACAGTATTCGGAGACCATTTGCATGTGATGGACGAAAACCGGGTCAAAGACCATGCCCTTTCCTGCCTGCATCTTGAGCGTGAAGCTTGCCCGCGGTCGAACCTTCAGTTCGGCCAACCTCAAGGATAGCTTGGCCAACGTGCCGAAGGGGTATATGGAGGCCGCCGGCGCCAGTAGGACGAGGCGATTCACTCTGTCGGGATGGGCAAGCGCCATGTTCATGGCCAGCCAACCGCCGTAGGAGTGGCCTACTACATGGCAGCAGTCGATGTCTAGCCGGTCAAGTACATCCTGGAGCCATTCGCTGTATTCAGCGCGATCTTCCATGACCTGATAAGCGACACTTCTGCCGGCGTCGCCGATCACATCAACTGCGTAAACACGATAGGTACGGCTCAGCTCAGCCACATTGAGAAACCAGGCCGTCGAACTTAGACCGGCTGCCGGCAACAGGATTAGCGGCGGTGCGTCGATGGGTCCGCACGTGTTGATGTGGGTCGGGCCATACCGGGTCTGCACGTCAAGTGGCTGATGCGGCACATCCCAAAGAGCGAGTACTGCATCATAGGCGTCGAGATATTTCGACCGTCCGTCGTCCGTCGTAAAAATCGGCAATGTTTTTGACATAATCCTACCCTCCACGAGACAACTGTGTTGATGCAGAGAATAACGATTCGCCTGCCCTACATCCCTACCGCAACTTTTTGTAATACCGCACCAGCGGCAGGCCGGTATAGCCCGCCTTCTCATAGGATCGCCGGGCGGGCGCATGGCCTGCGTCGCCGCCGGTGCCGACCACGGCCAAATTCATGCCCGCCTCCACCATCTTCTCCAATGCCAGTTCATTGAGCGCCGTGCCGATGCCATCGTTCTGGTCGTCCGGGTGGACGGCCAGCAATTGGACCTCGCCGGTCCGGCTCTCATGATTCAGGTCGTAGACGACGAAGCCTACGACTTGCCCGTCCACGACGCTAACCCAGGTCAGGTTCTTCTTGTCGCTGCAGATCCGCTTGACAACATCGGCCTGGCCGACGCGCCAGTCCGGATAGATGGCAACCGGATACAGTTCGGGCCCGAGGATCTGCTCCCAGGCCACAAAGACCGGCTCCCACGCCGCCACCGAGAGCGCTACCACGTCATTGAGATCTGTTTCTTCGAACGGTCGGATCTGATAGTTCATGTTATTTCCTTGGTTGTGCGCTGGTTGGAAGAAGGGAAGGGTGGGGCGCGGATGACACGGATCTATCGGATGCTCGCGGATTCTCTGACAAAAAATCCGTTTTGATCCGCCCCAATCCGTGTTATCCGCGCCCCATTTTTTCACCCTGACAAGCCGGCCAGGGTTGCGTGCGCCAGCGTAGCGGAAGCAGGGTCAATCTCCCAACGGCCTTCGATAGAGAGTCGCCCGCTGTAGCCTGCTTCCTTGAGCGCAGCGAAAAACGGCTGAAAATCACACGGCTCCTGGCCGGGGGCCAGCCGGTTCTCGTAGGTGGCGATGTGGGCGTGTACCAGCAACGGCCCGGCCTCGATGATCGATGCCACCGGCTCGCCGTTCTGCGCCCAGTGATAGGCGTCGACCAGCAGGCGCACGCCGGGGTGATCGACCTCGCGCACATACTGCGCGCTCTCGGCCACGGTGTTGAGTACGTTGCACTCGGCGTGGCGCAACGGCTCTACTGCCACGGTAACGCCGTGCTCGACGGCCATGGGGCCGATCAAACGGCCGAAGCGCACAAGCTGTGCCCAGGCCAACTCGCGGTCGAAGCCGTCGGGGACGCGGCGCGCGCCGCCTGACCCGAAGACGACGATCTCCACGCCCGCTTGCTCTGCTCTGGCAAAGGCAGTGTGCACGTAGGTTTCCAGAGCCGCCTCATCGACCTCGGGACCGGTCAGCTTGAACGAGCCGGGCAGGAAGATGCAGGCCACCGGCGTCGGCAACACGCAGCCTGCAACGTCGGCGAGCCGATCTCCAGCCGCAGCAAGATCCATCTCCGGCTGGAGATCGCGCACCATGTTGATCTCTACGTAGTCAAAGCCGGCCTGCGCCAGAATCGGCGCCTCCTCCGGCGCTCCAAATACACCCAGTTTCATGATCGTTCCTGTCTGCTGAATTGTTGGTTGTCGTCACGTATGGCGTTTCTAAAATAGACCGCGGATGATGCGGATTCGGCGGAAACGGATCGGATTTTTCTTCTTCTGTCCGCGAGAATCAGCCGAATCCGCGTCATCCGCGGTCTATCACTGTTCCCTACCGATGGCTTACCAGGAAATCGCTCAAAAGCCGGTTGACCAACGCGGGCTGTTCCAGGTTGGCCAGATGGGCCGTGCCCGGTATTTCGATCCCGGTGGCAGACGGGATCGCGTCAACCACGTACCGGCAGCGCTGTTTGACGAAGGGGAAGTCGAGATCGCCCCAGGCCACCAATGTGGGGACCGATAGGTCCGACAGCCGGAAAAAGGCCGGCGTCGGTTCGATCTCCTGAGTCAGTTCGGGCTTTCTCAAGGCGATGCCATTCATGTCGAGGAAGAGGTCGCGCAGCGGGCCGCTGACGCGTCCTGCCCGACTGGTCGGGGCCATCGAGCCAACATTGGGCTTCAAGTTCGTTGACGGCATCCAGATCGCCGGCCTCGTCTGCATCGTCGAGCGCATTGGAAAGCGCTTGAATCTTGGGGGAGAACGGCTCCGGCTCCGGCGCGCCGCTGATGGCCGGTGCAAGCAGCGCCAAGGCAGTGACCCGTTGCCGGTTAGCGAGGGCGAAATCGATGGCGATCCGTCCCCCTTGCGAGCAACCCACCAACGAAACCCTGTCGAGTCCGAAGTGGTCGAGCAGCGCTTCGAGATCGCCAACTTCAGAGAAGGCCTCGTCCTCGGCGACCGTTTCACCGAAGCCGCGTCGGTCGTAGGCGATCACCTGGCGGGTCTCGCTGAACACCGCGATCTGCGGTCCCCACATGCGTCTGTCGGCGACGCCCGCGTGCAGGAAGATCAGCGGCTCGCCGGCGCCGGCTCGTTCACCGACCAGGCGGGCGCCGGCGTGCTCAAATGTGAACTTTTCAGTTTTCATAGGGTAGAACTCCTTATCCGCCCAATCCGCGTCCCAATTCTCGATCCGTCGACCGTCCGTTTTCCGCTGCCACCGCATCGGAAAAAGCGACGAAGTTGGCTGTCTGGCCCGGCGCATCGTAGATCGAGAACCGGACTGTTTTGAAGCATTTGCGGAAGGGACCGTCCTCTGTCAGCAGTTCTGCGAAGACGCCGGCAACGACATTGGGGTCGTTGCGGAAGACGCCGCAGCCCCAGGCGCCCAGCACCAGCGCGTCGCAACCCATCGAGCAGGCCAGCGCCAGGATCTTGCCCGCGCGCTGCCTCAGTATAGCAGGGATCCGCTCTGCCGTGCGACCTCTGCGTTTGCGCAGCGCGCCGGCATTGGGCGCCGGACTGGTGATGAAGTCCACCAGATGTGGAGCGTCGAGCAGACGCCCTGAATCGTCCCGGAAGACGGGGCAGCCCGGCGAATAGATCATACGGTCGGAGTAGGCGCTGTCTTTCATGCGCCGGTGATATGCGTAGAACTCGGGATGTTGGATCAACGAGGCGTAGAGCGCCGAACTGCGGGCCAGGACCTCTTCCTGCGCGGCGCTGCCGTTGAGAAAGCCGCCGCCCGGTCGCTTGGCCGAGGCGAAGTTGAGCACGCCGATGCGCTGGTATCGCCCCTGGCCGATCAGCGAACTGGCGCCTTCAAGCGTCGTCTCGTTGACGACGACGATGCTGGAAGTGACGGCAGGCGCACGGCGGGTCAATCGCTCATCGACGACTGCTCGTTCCAGCGCTTCAAGTTGTTCTGGATCGAAGCATGCCGACCCGGCACGGCATTCGTCAACCTGATCGGCGATCTCAATTCTCTCGCCAAGATTGTTGACATAATAGCCGTCGGCGAGAATTTGGAAAGTCTCTGCAGCAAGGGCCGCTCGCTCGGTTCGATTCATGGCGTCGTTTTCGATCGTGGTGAAGGTTTGATTCACGAAGGATCCGAATCCACGAAGAAACATGAATGGCGGAAAAAATTCGTGTCCATTCGTGTGGACTCTGCTCCAAGAACTAGCTATGCCACGGATTTCACAGATTACACGAATTGCACTTCGGTGAAAAAATTCGTGTAATTTGTGAAATTCGTGGTTGTTTTTACTTCTTGCAGTGGACTCAGTCGTGACCCTTCGTGGATCAAAATCGTTCCAGTCTCACTTGCTGACTCGCGGCAGATAGACAGGTTCCTGGAGCAGATAGACCGGTCCATCGCCCTCAAGCGTGCCGCTAAGAACGCCCATGGAGTAGATGACGCCGTCGTTGACAATCGTTCCGGACAGCGATCCGAGGTTGAAGATCGTCCCTTGATTCACAAGCCTGCCCGGACTGTAGATCTGCCCCATATTCCACGTCGTGCCGTTTGTCGCGATGATCCCTGTGCTGGTGACGAGGCTGCGATTAACCAGCGTTCCGTCGGCATCGACCGTGCCGGCGTTCCACCAGTCGCCCTCGTTTACGGCCCCGAAGGGCATGGAAAGCTCTCCATGATTGTTCCACACGCTGCGATTGGTCACAAAGCCCTCGACGGAGCTATCAACGCAGCCGTGTGCCGGACTGCACGCAGACCGGCTCTCTTCCATGTTGATCCATGTTCCGCTGATGGTCAAGCGACCATTGACCCATACCGGTCCGTAGTTGACAGCTTCGTTGACGATCACAAGGTGTCCATCGACAATGATATCTTCGATGTAGAGGACGCCTGGTCCTGGGCCAATGATGTCCGGCTCGTTGGTGAATGTGTCAGAGATGACGAGCGTCATCGTTGGCGGAACCTGTAGACCCCAACCGTATATCTCCAGTTCATCGACAGTGCAGGTTGCCGTGGTTTCATTCCAATCGCCATCGTGGTGTGAACAAGTGAAGTCCTCATGATCGGCTACGGCCGCACTGCGAATGGGGAGTACAATGCCGGCAAGAAGCAATCCGGCCAGCAGGATCGCCAGTGAGAGCCTCCGCAGATAACCGGTTGGCGTTTGCATGGCATATCTCCTTTGTCGCTCTTCCATGGTCACTCGGGTGTGGGGCAATCGTGAACATTTGTACCAATCATACGCCGGAAATCTGCGAATTGGTGCGCCATTGAAGTTGGATTGAACTCTCTACGCGCCTGAAGTATGATACCCGGTGTGTTCAAAATGAATTGAGCATCTCAAGATCCTCCGGGAGCGAGCATTGTGCATTGCCAGTTTGCTGTCGTCACCCTCCCGGAGGATCGTTTCAACCGGTTTTGAACACACCCGTATGATACCCGGTGCTGACAACAAATTCGACGATCGGGGTGGACAACAAATGGTGACGACAAACAACTTGCTGACCTACGAAGCCTCCGGCTGTGGACGCACGGCGCTGAATGAAGTGATCCTGCCGGCGGGCGAGACACTGCCCCTGGCCGGAACCGCCGAAGAGCGGCTGATCTACTTCCTGGACGGCCGGGGCATCGCCAGCGTCTATGACGCCGCGCCCGACGGCGATGTCTACGAGGTCCGCCAGGATCTCTCGGTCTATCTCACGCCGGCCATCCAGGTCGAGATCATCAACACCGGCGATTCACCGCTGCGCTACATTGAATTTCTGGTGAGGGGCGGCATCGCGCCCGATGGAGACTTGGCCTGGTCGGCCGTGAGCCAACGGGGCGCGACGGTCGAGAAACCGGCGCCAGGCTCGGGCGTGGCCGTGACCCACGTCTTCGACGAAGGCCGCAATCCATCCAAAGAGGAAGGGCAACATCTGCGTATCCGCGACATCTGGCTGCGGCGGCCGCAGAAACTGGTCAACGCTGAAGTGCTGACCATCGCGCCGGGCCGAGCCACTCGTCTGCACACCCACCACGACACCAGCGAGACCACCTACATTCTCGCCGGCCAAGGACACTTCGTCTGGGATGAAGAGACGATCCCGTGCGCCGCCGGCTCCGTCATCAGCTACCCCATCAGCGTCCAACGACAGGTCGTCAACAGCGGACGCTTTCCCCTCACTTACGTCCTCATCGCAGCCACGCTCGACTGATTGCCGTGGTGCTTGGGCACAAGATGTGCACGCAACTCGCCAATCATGATGAGAAACGGCACGACGATGGCCACGGACCACCAATCGTAGGGCGGGCCTGCAAGATAGTCCATGTAGGCTTGGACTTCGGACTCAGATGAGAACGTGAGGCATTGGAATAGAAAATTCGGCTCGCGTACGCAGAAGGGTGTAGCGCAGAAAAGCCACGAGGCGACGTAAATCATGAAGAGGACGGCGGCAAGTGCAGCCGAAAGGGCAAGCAGCCGATCCAATAGATAGGTTCTCACACGCACCGCCTTCAGTTTAGATGGACCGAACTGCGGTCAGGAGGTCGGCTTCTGAAATCGGTCCATTGTTATCGATCACCAGATCCCAGTCGAGATTCACGGTCGCGGCGACGAGGTTATAGGCTATCACCTGATTATCTGAGACGGGGATGTGGTCACGATTGTTCCGCGTCTTGACGTGTGCCAAGCAGGTATCGGAATCGGCGACAACGCGGATCAGCTTGACATCATATTTCTCCGCCAGCGAAGCATGGAATCGGCCAAACCCATCCCCCGCGCCCAGGCTCTCGATCATCAGCTTGTCGTGGATAAAGAACATCTCATCGATGGCCGCCTCGACCTTGATCCAGCCGTCTTCGCCCGGCTCCAGCCCCAGCCAGATCGGCTCGACGCGCAGGAAGACGATGTCGGTGCGCTGAGCGATCAGCGTGCCGATGGTCGTCTTGCCCGAGCCTTTGGGGCCGATGAGGATGTAGAGGGTTTTGGTCATGGAAGGGGCTTGTCCTGAGTTCGTCTGGAGTAAGGATGTAGACGGTAGGGGTTTCTGATACTTCCATCGACGCCAACTAATTGGCTAAATGAAGTGGTAGCTGCCAGAAATCGCCTTATGCCGCCTAATAAATCTACGCAACTGGCGCAGATTGTAATTACGATTCACCAATTCGGCCATCGATTCGGTCTTTTTGCCTCGGCATCAGACCGAATCGCTTGAGAAACCGTCCATTTTTGGGCGTTGCATCAAGGATTCGTACACCGGATAGGGCAATTTCTCGAATTAGTTGGAGTCGATGCTGATACTTCGCCCCCCTCCCGCTTGCTGACGCCTTTCCGTGCGAACGTGTGCTCCTATCGCACAGGTTGATCATGCAATTGGGGCTAACTAGTTTTCGGTGCGAAACTCTCCAGATTTGTGTATTTCGGCACAGAATTGGCGAACATCACTCGAGTGAAGCTAGGTCACATCCACCGGCCAAAGCGGCAAAAAAACACGTTTCGCACCGAAAACTAGCTATACTACAGTCTTCTGAGATTCATGGATCTAGACGCATGTGACCTCGAAATTCGGAACGTTGCAGCAGTTATGAGTTGTTCATTCTATGGACATCCAAGGGTGCCATTTGGCGCCGCCAGATTCTCATCCATGGCGCTTCCACCGAAATTTTCCTCGAGATAAGCGCCTAACATTTCCGAATCGACAACAGGGAATGGACCTGCCATCATTCCGGGAACCTTTCGATTTAGGATGATCAATCCTTGAATGTCGCCAACTTCATACCCCATGGTTGCCATGAATTGAAATATGTATGCATTTCTCAACCACTCGATCTTCTTATGTAGTTTCGCATGAAAACCTTCGCTGTCCTGTTCTCCAAGCTTACTGAAAATATTGCGAAGTTGTGATTTCTGTTTGGGAAGTGCAAGTACTTTGCATTCCACGACGAGAACGACGCCACTAGCTGGATGAATTACCAACGCGTCAACTTGGCCAGGCAGTGAAGTTCCTGCAATCGACTGCAGGTGGATGTGCTCCTTACCTATTTTCCATGTGCCATTGTCATTTACCGAACCAGCGATAAAATGATATTTCTCAAACATTTCAATTACTTCAGCCTCAAAGCTTTCTGAGATGTACTTCTCAAAAAACGAACTTGAAAGCGCAATGCCACCGGAATTACGATATTGCATCACGGAAGCTTCCACGAACCAGTTCAATGAATCGCCAATTAATGGTAACGACGTTGCGTAGAGCTCTGGACTATTCGAGATTCGCAGTATAGGTCGTTCAACTATCATATTGCTCGACCAATTTCTTATTTTTTCTCGATGCCAATCCCGATTCCAAAACAATCTTTGGTAAATACGTTGCACGTAAGCTCCTGACAGACCAGCAGGAAGAGGGATTGCGAATGGCTCAAATAGAACAACACCATCCGTGTAGTCTTGTGTCACAGTATTTCGAATCGCAGCAGAGCTAAATAGTGTATGGAGTCGACACCATAACTCTGCCCAAAATTCTAACGACTCCGATTTTGAAATCTGAGAGAAAAGCGTGCCGTGAAACTCAACTTGCTTGTCTGGTGATTCTCCTTGGAGAATTCGTGTTATGGCCGCAAACGCAGCGTCTGGTTGAGCGATAATCGCTTGGTTTGAGTCATTGGCCGTTCGGAATGCCATACCACGATCCCTAAACGAGGCGGCATACTGGTTTAGATATCGCGAAATCGGTCTGCCAGCCGTATACCAGCCATCTGGCGAATATGATACTTCACCTTCTTCGAATATTTCACTGATATTGTGTAGTATCTCAAGTTGCTGCTGTATCGACATCACGACAACTGCATCACCAATTTGTGACAAAGCTGATGTGATGCTTGCTGTGTTGTGTACGTCTTTCCATACGTAGGCAAGTGTTCCTTTCAATGCCGTCCCCATCCATGCCGGTTCAAGTCTGTTCGCTCCATAATAGAAGTCGGATATTGCTTGTATCAGGATTGGAATGGCTATGTATGCAGATATCTGGCTGCACATCTCGATAACATGCCGTTGTGTAAGTGATAGTTTTTGGCGACAATCTTCGACACCTGACACGCGAAGAACATCCTTTCCATCGGTCAAAATCCCAATCATGGCTTCAAATGGACTATTGTTTTCCGAAAAACGATCAAACAGGTACAGGCTTCCTTCTTGTGCCTGACGGTATAATCGTGAACCACTAAATATGGCTGACTCTCGTCTCATGGACAACTCCTTTTGCCGACAGAAGATGGCCTCAGTGCAATCAATCCTATCGCTTTCCCGTCAGGCACGTTTTCGGTCACTGCATGGACCAGTGCGAACACCTGTTCTCGTGACAGTAGCATCCCGAGGACTATGCTCTTCCAGTAGGGCAGTGTGGCTAGATCCAGTCGGCGGTATCTAACCTTCCGCATCACCGCTATAGGTGCGTTCAATCGCCGTGATGTCGATCCTGCGTACGCCTGCATGGCTCGTTCGGCTGCCACTCGACATGGGAATAGCATATTCCAAAGCATCTTGATGCGCAAACGCCCCGCCGCCGCCCGGTGTGTCTCAGATTAATGTGAGGCCGCCCCAGGCTAAAGCCGTGGGGCTATTGAGCGACGTCCCGTGAACGGGACTTTTTGTCGCCGACCGCTATTATGCGACGCTGTCTCAAGAGGGCTGTTTCGGCCAAGGCTGCTCGTCGATCGACAAGCCCCATTGATGGGGCGCTGCTCAATAGCCCACGGCATTGATGCCTGGGCGGTCGTCGTCATCGCATCGACGACGGTCTCCATGGCTTCGCTCCACAAGGCGAAAAGGGGGCCGGGAAAATCTTTTCCCGGCCCCCTTGATCCCCAATTCCGAACCTCAACGTCCCGACCTAATACATCCCACCCAGATTCGCCGCACTCGAAACCGTCAGCGCGAAGAAGGCGATCCTGCCGGCAAACTCGCCGATCAGCACCAGCACCGGCAGCCACATGGGAATCCGCTTCATCCAGATCAGCGCGATCAGCGGAATCAACAGCCCGACGACGATGTGCGTCCAGTAGAGCGGCGAGGTCAGATGCAGCTCGCCGGTCATGGCCGACACCTTGTCGCCGGAGAGCCAGACGCTGGGCGCCACCAGGTAGACGACCAGCCCGGCAAAGAGACTGGCCCCCAGGATGATGGTCAGCAGGTGCTGCTTGTCCGCGGGCACGAAGTAGGAGGCGATGGCCGTGCCCAGGATCAGCGCGGTCAGCCCGAAGAAGACCAGCGGCAGAAAGTTGTCGATGGCCGGCATGCTGGGCGGCGCATAGGTCATGGCCATGGCGAAGAGGGCCAGCAGACCCGCGACCGCCGTGATCGTGATCAGCCATTTGCCCGCTTTGTTGATGTAGAGGCCGATCAGCGTCAACACCACCAGCACGCCGAAGATGCCGACCATCAGGATCTCGCGGCTGAGCCAGGCCGTGCTCAGGTTGGACAACATGCGCCAGGCCCCCAGCGGGTGGCCGAGATGGAAGAAGGAGGCGGTCACGCCCATGGCCAGCAGCGCCAGCACCGCAATCCACTCAAAGCGCAGCGAGTTGCCGGTCGGTCCGCCGGCCGTGGACCATTGCTGCACGGCGCTGACCAGCACCAGACCGATGGCCATCTGGGTGAAAACGGAAAAGAAAACCAGCGGAATTTCTTCGAGAGCCATTAGACATTTCTCCTAACAACGGTGGGCTGCTTCGGCGCTTTGAAGCGGATGGACGGGTTGATGTCGGGGCGTTCCGGGAAGCCCGGCGGGAACTGGACGGCGCTGGGATCGTCGAAGGTGGCCAGGTCGATCAGTTGCAGCGCGCCCGTTGGGCAGCCCTGCACGCAGGCCGGCTGCAAGCCGGCGTCGATGCGCTCGTGGCACAGACTGCACTTCTCGGCCTTCTTGGTCTCCTCGTTGTAGCGCGGCGCGCCGAACGGGCAGGAGCGCACGCAGTTGCCGCAGCCGATGCAGGCGTCGACGTTGTGCACCACGATGCCGTCCTCGCGCTGGGTGAAGGCGCTGACCGGGCAGTCCTCCAGGCAGCAGGGGTTTTCGCAGTGGTTGCAGGCCAGCGAATAGAAGGCCCGTTCCCGGTGCGGATAGAACTCTTCCGACAGCGGGTAGAGCTGTCGCCAGACCACGCCCGGCTCCTGATGATATTGATTCTTGCAGGCCATGCCGCAGGTGGCGCAGCCGATACAGCAGGTCGGCGTCCACCAGAAATCCAAGTCGTTTAGCCATGGTAATCCCCCTAAACTCGCTCGATGTCGGCGAACTGGTCGTGGATGGCCACGCCCGGCGAGCCGGTCTTGTATTTGCCCATGTCCGACGAGGTATCATCGACCAGGTTGTTGACGTTGAACTTCCTGCCCTTGCCAAACCAGTTCTCGTACATCAACAGCGCATCGGCCGGCACGTTGTTGGTCAGCTTGGCCCGCAACTGCTCTTCGCCCACCGGGTTGAAGACCCGCACCATGTCGCCCTCGGCAATGCCCTTGGTCTGGGCCAGCGTCGGATGCAGATAGAGGAAGGGCTCGTCCTGGAAATCGTGCATCCAGTCGATGTTGTGGAACTGGGAGTGCAGCGAGAATTTGTCGTGGGGCGTCAGCAAGCGGTAGGGCGCATAGGCCTCGCGGCCCGGTTTGAACTTGGGCACGTCGAAGTGGCCGTGTTCGGCCGCCAACTCGGACTTGAACTCGTACTTGCCCGAGGGTGTGCCGAATGCGCCGTCGGCCCAGGGCGTCAGTCCGGCATTGGCCTTGACCGGGCCGTCCAGCAGATCCTCCCACGAGTTGATGCCGAATAGCTCGTAGATGCCGTCGTTGAACTCGGCCTCCATCCACGCCTTGGGGTCCAGGTTCTCCTCGTAGGTGCAGGAGCCGGGAACCTTGGCGTTGAGCGCGGCCGAGAGCGCCGACGCGATCACGATGTCCGACTTGGCCTCGAAGAGCGGCTGGATGGCCTGCTCGTTGATGCCCAGCCAGTAGTGCCAGTAGGAGACATTGACCGTCCAATCCTCGAAGAGGGTTGTCGTCGGCAGCACGATGTCGGCCAGCTCGGCGGTCTGGGTGAAGAACTGATCGACCACCACCACCATTTCCAGTTTTTCAAAAGCCCGCTCGATCTTGTTGCGGTCGAAGTCCTGGCTGAGCACGTTCTTGTTGGCCGCCCACAACAGGCGGATGGGCGGATCGTCGGCGTCCAGGATCTCCTGGCCGATCTTGTTGATGTTGACGGCGCGGTCCGTGTAGCTGGCCTCCGTCTTCTCTGCATCGGCGGCAAACTCGCCCATGGGGCCGGTCTCGCCCACGAAGCCGACCGAACCTTCGGGCGGCGACTGCACCATGGCGTGGTAGTTGAAGCCCCAGGTGTGCAGATGGCCGTAGCGGGCGCCGCCGCCCACCTTGCCCACGTTGCCGGTCATGGCGACCAGGGCATCGATGGCGCGCACGTTGTTGCCGCCGTTGACATGGCGCTGCATGCCGTAGCCGATCCAGATGGTGGCCGGGTCGGCCTTGGCAAACTGGTCCGCCACCTGGGTGAAGACGTCCACCGGAATGCCGCTCTCTTCGGCGGCCCACTCCAGCGTCACGTTCTCCATGATGTATTTTTCGTATTCGTCAAAGCCGACGCCGTTCTCTTCGATCCAGTCGCGGTCGACCAGATCATTCTCCAGCAGATAGCGGGCCATGCCCAGGGCCAGCGCGCCGTCGCCGCTGGTCTTGATCTCCCAGTACTCGTCGGCCTTGGCCGCGGTCTGTGTGAAGACCGGATCGATGACCACGACCTTCGCGCCGCGGCGCTGGGCCTCGGTCACATACTTCATCGAATGGACCGAGCAGTAGGCCGGGTTGGCGCCCCAGATGATGATGTACTTGGAATCGACCATGTCCTCCGGGTCGTTGCACCACATGTTGCCCATGTCGTAGTTCTGGGCGTCGATGCCCGCCGGCCAGCAGGGCGTGCCCACGAAGCGCGTCGTGTAGCCCAGCGACGACATCATGCCTTCCACGCCGTAGTGGGTGATGCCGAAGTTGCCCGAATATTTGGTCAGCGCCATGCCCAGCAGGCTGCCGTCCTTCTCCTTGATCTCCAGGATCTTGTCGCTGATGATGTCCAGCGCCTCGTCCCACGAGATGCGCTCCCAGTTGCCCGAGCCGCGGCCGACCTGGCGCATGGGATATTTGATGCGGTCTGGGCTGTAGACCCGCCGTGGATAGGCGTAGCCCTTGACACACAGGCCGCCGTCGGTGAAGGTCGATTCCGGCGCGCCCTCGATGAACTCCAGCACGCCGTCCTTGACGTAGCTGACGATGCTACAGGTGTCGTAGCAGTTGCGCGGGCAGGCGTTGCGGAAGGTCTGGTAGGCGTCCTTGCCCTGGTAGACCGTGGAGCCGAAGACCGCTTCGGCCATTCCTTGGGTGCTTGTGTTGATGGGTCTCAACATCCCGCCGGGCAGTGCGGCCAGCGATCCGGCCGCCACCAGCGCCTTCAAAAAGGTGCGGCGTGTGAGCGGACAGGAGAGCGCTTGCTTGACCTGGCGTCCGTTTTGCGGATTCTCATTTGGTTTCATCTGTTCTTCTCCGAGATGTGGCACTGTATTTGCAGATCTCATTGACTGATTTCTCTTCATGCAGCCAAACAGTCGACGGGCGACTCTGCCGCCGTCAACCATGTTTCCAGACAGTCGATGACGAACCCGATTGACGGCGGCAGGGCATTGATCGGCGGCTCGCACCTGTTGGATAAACTGGGGCAGCCAGCAGGCCATGTGGTTCGTGACCAGGTAGTCGTCGCAGGGCATCCAGTTCCGCCGACGGGGCCGAGATCTGCGCCACGGTCAGTTGGCGAACGGCATCCAGCTCGTAGCTGATGTGGTCGTCGGGGATGACGTTCTGCGCCGGCGCCTGCAAGCCCGATCAGCTCGTAGATGCGACGCACGTCCAACGTGCTCCGGCCCATCAACTGAGGCTCGGCCTCCAGATAGATCGAGGCAAACGGCGGCGCAATCGGCGTTCGTGGCCCCACAAAGAGCCGGTTGAAGGCAAACTCAACGGTCTGCCAATCGGCCACGTCCGGCGCAGGTTCGCTGACCCAGTCGGCCAGGTAGGCGTAGGCGTTTGCCAGTTCGGCGGCATTGGTTGCGCTAAAGAAATCTCGTAAACCCTTCAATTGGGCAACGGTCTGAGGATCGGTCATTTGATTACCCTTTGAATTATCTGCGTTCATCTGCTGCCATCCGTGACTGAAATTCCGACGATAACTTCGATAATTTGGACCTTGTGTGAATTTTGTCACAAATGAACGCCAAAATCATCCTCAAAAAGCGGAGACGGACTCATCATTGTGATGATCTTTTGTGGGCTGTGTCGGCGAGGTGATGAGGGGGGCCAGGTGACAAGGTGGCATTCATCATTGTGATGATCTTTGTGGGTAATCGGCGAAGTGATGAGGGGGCACGGTGACAAGGTGACAGGTGCAACCTGTCACCTTGTCACCCTGTCACCTTGTCACCCTGTCACCTTGTCAACCCCTCACCCTTCCAGCGATGCAATCCCCTCGCGCAGCGCATAGAGCACGGCCTGCGTGCGGTTGTTGAGGTTCAGCTTGGTGAGGATGTTGGTGACGTGGCTGCGGACGGTGGCCAGGCTGATCACCAGGAGATCGGCAATGTCGTGGTTGTCCAGTCCTTGCGCCATCAGGGCAAGGACCTCCAGTTCGCGATCGGTCAGCGGGGAGTCGTTGACGGCGCTCTGTTTCTGTTCGTGCAGCAGCTTGCGGGCCACGACCGGGTGCAGGGCCAGCTCACCCTGGTGCACATCGCGAATGGCGCGGATCAATTCCTGGGGCGAGGAGTCTTTGAGCAGCACGCCCATTGCGCCGGCGTCCAGCGCAGCGAAGATCTTCTTGTCCTCGGTGAAGCTGGTCAGCACCAGGATCTTGGCTTTCAGATCGGTTTCGCCAATCGCTTTGATAGCCTCCAGTCCGTCCATGCGCGGCATGACCAGGTCCATGAGGATGACGTCCGGCTTGAGCCGCAGGGCCTGCTGCACGACCTCGTCGCCGTCCTCGGCCTCGCCGACCACCTCGAAGCCGGGCTTGATAGAGAGCAAGCCGCGCAGCCCCTCCCGCACGATGGGATGATCATCGGCGATCAGTACGCGAATGTTGATGGGATCGCTCATGTTGTCACCACGGTGGCGTGCGTTCTTGTCGCTTGCGGCTGGGCCGGCCCCATGCCCATGGAGGCGATTGCCACGCGCACGGTGGTGCCCTTGCCAATCTCGCTCATCAGTTCAAACGTGCCGTCCAATCGTTCGGCACGGGTGCGCATGTTGGCCAGCCCGAGCCGTCCATCGCCATTGGCGGATGCAATGTCAAAGCCGTCGCCGTTGTCCGCCACTTCCAGCAGAATGCCGGACTCGCCGGCGCGCAGATTGACGGTGACCGTGTCGGCCTGGGCATGTTTGAGCGCGTTGTTGAGCGCCTCCTGGGCAATGCGGTAGAGGCACTCTTCCACGTGCAGCGGCAGATCGGCGGTCAGATCGGCCTGGAGATGGGCTTCAACGCCGACGCGTTGTTCGACGGCCGCCAGCCGGCTTTGCAGTGCGCCGACCAGGCCGTCCTCGTCCAGCGCTGACGGGCGCAGCTCGTAGAGCAGCAGGCGCATCTCGCGCAGCGCCTGCTGCGACAGATCGCCGATGCGGGCCATGCGATCGCGTGCCGACTCGATTTCGCCGGCCGCCAGCAGGCCGTCGCACCATTCGGCGAAGAGGCTCAAGCTGTAGAGCGACTGGGTGACCGAGTCGTGAAGCTCGCGTGCCAGTCGCTCCCGTTCCTCCATCACCGCCGCGCGCTTGCGCTCGGTGAGATCGTTGAGCAGCACGACCACGCCGCTGTACTTCTCGCTGATGTCGAGCATTCGCTCCAACTTCACATCGAAGTAGCGCAGCCCCTTGGTGGTCTGGAAAGTCCGCTCAAAATTGAGCGTGTTGACCTCGCTCTGGGCAAATGCGGCCAGTGGGTCGACCAGCCAGGGCAAAGACGGCGCGGAGCGCTGGGGATCGTAGTAGCTGTCGCCGGGGACCGCCGAGCCGATCAGCAGCTTGGCTGCTGCATGGTTCATGTTGGTGACCCGATTCTCGCCGTCCAGCAGGATGACCGGATCGTGGAGGCTCTCGAAGATGGTGAGGTACTTGTTCTTGTCGTTGGCCAGGAAACGGTTGCTGGCCTGTAGCTCGTCCAGATGCTCGCTGTGGGTGGCCTCCGACCATTCAGTGCACAACCCCAGTTCGATACGGTCGAAGCAGCGGTCGACAACGGAGCGATAGACTTCTTCCGCGCCACGCTCGAAGTCCTGTTGGCGGATCAAGTCAACATAACATTGGCGGTAATATTTGAGCAGGCTCAGGAACATGCCCAGGGTGAGCCCGCGCGCACGATGCTTGCGCGCTTCATCGATGCCAAACGAGGCGATGGGATCCAGCGCGTAGTCGTCATCCGGCTTGAGTTCGATGCCCTCAGGATAGACGTCGATGGCGAACAGGACCGTCTTCGACAGATTGGCAATCGAAATGCGCCAAGCCTGGGCCAGCGTCGATGTGTAGCGGACGTAGTCATGCTCTTTGGCATAGTGCAGGATCCGCTGCATCAGCCAATCTTCATTATCGATGATCAGTCTTCGCAATTCATCCATGGTTTCCTCGCTGAGACGGATTAGGCTGATAAATGCCGATAAAATCAGAAAAATCAGGCTGTTTCCGCCTAATCTGCCGCATCCGCGGTCTATTTCGTGGTCACTCCGACAGACTTGCTAGCACGATGGTCTAGCCTGGCACTGTCCGTGCCGTCCACTCCCGCTTGAGCAACCCGTAGAAAGCCGTGTCCGAGACCTCCCCGTCCACGATCCAGCGCTCACGCAGCAGTCCTTCCTGTGAAAACCCGAGCCGTTCGAGGGTCTTGGCCGAGGCCTCATTGCGGGGATCGATGTCCGCCTCGACCCGATTGAGGTCGAGTTGGGTGAATCCATAGTCCAGCAGCGCGGTCAAGGCTTCGTTCATGTAGCCTTTGCCCCAGGCCGCGGCCCCGAGCGCGTAGCCGATCTCGGCCCGTCGGCAAGTCTGGTTGATCGAAAAGAGCGTGCACATCCCGATGAGTTCGTTTCCGGCAGGGAGCGTGATGCCGAGACGGAGGTATTCCGCCGAAGTTGACTTGCGATCCTGCGAAATCATTGTATGGGCAGGTTCAATGTCTGTCCAAGGCGGCGTGCTCCAAAAGCGCATGACCCTTGGGTCGGAGAATATGGCGAAGAGCGCGGCGGCATCCGATTCCTGGAATGGTCGTAGCAGCAGGCGTTCTGTTTTGAGCGGTAGTCCGTCGAATCGATGCATGAATCGGCGTTTCCTGGTGTCGCTGGTGCTGTCCTTGCGATGGACATTGTAATCGACATCGCCGTCGTTGGCGTTTTTCAATCGGCGCGCAGCTTACCAGGCGCGCCGCCGTGGGGTTGGCAGGAATCTTCCTTCGGTTGGTCGGGGGAGGCGCTACGAATTGGTCAACGGCACGATTATGATGACAGATAGCGAGCTCAGACGGTTCTGCGTGTCAACTTGATGCCATAGCCTACGCCAACACGAAGCGCTCGATCGACGCCAGTTCGCCGGCTTCGGCCTGCTGGGCAAAGTAGATATCCCAGCGCATCTGCAAGTTCATCCAGAAATCGGCCGAGTTGCCAAAGAATCTCGCCAATCGAAGAGCCGTGCTTGGCGTCACGCCACGCTTGCCATTGATCAACTCGTTGACCCGCTGATACGGGACATGGATGCCATCGGCAAGCTGCTGCTGGGTCAATCCCATGGGCTTGAGAAACTCCTCGAGCAACATTTCGCCAGGGTGGGTTGGTGCTCGATGCGTTGGTACACGAATCATACGCTTACCTCAGTGATAGTCTACGATTTCGACGTCGTCCGGCCCCGATTCGGTCCAGACAAAACAGATGCGGTGCTGATCATTGATCCGAATGCTATGCTGACCAGATCGGTCGCCTGTCAGCGCTTCAAGCCGATTGCCGGGCGGAATGCGCAGTTCGCCAAGGGCGGTGACGGAATCCAGTTGTTCCAGTTTGCGGGCAGCAACCCGCCAGGCACTTTGCGGACATGTGCGTCGCGCAATTCGACTGTTCACGCCATTGAAGATGTCTTCAGTTCCTTGGTCCTTGAATGACCGAATCATTACAACATGGTAGCACGGATTTCGTGCTATGGCAAGAGGTGTAGAATTGGAGTAGATTACCGTCGTCTATTTGATGCGATAGTACCGCGCCGGCTCGATCTCGTCGTAGATGAGGTCGTAGCGCTGATCGAGCAATGGCAATAAACGCGTCGCTGTACTCGTTGGGGAATCGTTCCAGCAGCACATAGCGCGGCGCATACTCCTCCAGCACATCCAGCAGCGCCTCGTCGGTGATCACGCCGGTCTCCATGGTCTTGCGGCTGAGCACGGCGATGGGCGGCGGCACGGGCAGACCGGCCTCGAAGGCGTAGAAGGGATGGTCGGTGAAGACGAAGCCGGGCTGAGCGGCGGCATCGTCGCGCAGATGCTGGAAGGCCGGTTCGATGTAGTTGGGCCGGTTGATCGACATCTGCTCGGCCAGGCGCTCCTCGAACGGAACGGGCAGAAAGAGGACGGCCACAACCAGCGCCACGGCGGATGCGACGAGCAACGCGCCGCGCCGCCAGGCCGAACGAGTCGACAGACTGTCGTCGCCCAGATCGCTGAAATCCGCGCACCCAGACTTCGATGCCGAAGGCGCAGAGCCAGGCCAGCGGCAGCGTCAGCAGCATCACATGGTGATACCAGAGCGGACGCTGGATCATCAGCGCCAGCCAGGTGAAGGCGAACCAGGTCAGCGGGAAGAGGATGTCGAGATCGCGCCGGCGGATCGCCCAGATCACGCCGATGGTCGCCACGATCAGGTAGGCGGCATGTTGTACCACGAAGTTGGGCAGAAAGGTGGAGCTTTCGCGCACGAAGAACGACTGGTTCTGCGTCTGGCCGCCGAAATGGGTGGCCAGCAACATGTCCGGGCGCAGCGCCTCGAAGTAGAGACTCAGCGCCAGAAAGACCGCTGCCATCACGCCGCCCCAGACCGACAATCTGCATCAGCCGCTTGCCCCAGCCCAGCCGTGCCTCGCCGGCGCGGCTGTCGAAGAGCAGAAAGACGCCGACAGCCGGTCCCATGGCGACGACAAAGAGCTTGGTCTGCAAGGCCAGCGCCATGATCATGGCGGAGAGCACGATGCGCCACCACTGACGTTGACCCGTCACCAGGATGGCTGCGGCCAGCGAGGCCAGCGCCAGGGCCGGCAGACCGACCATCACCGCGCCGCTGAGGCGGATGTAGTATTCGCTGAGCACCAGCAGCAGCATGGCAGCAGCGGCGGCAAACTCGGAGACCGATTTTCGTGTAGCCAGATAGAGGCTCCACAGGATCAGCGCTGAGAAGAGCAGGATCAGCACGCGGGCCGATGCCGCGCTGGCTGCCAAAGGGCTTGAACCACCAGGAGAGCATGGCGGTCAGCAGCGGCGGCTGATCGCTCCAGATGTCGGTGTAGAGCGCATAGCCCCGGTCGACGAGCAGCACCTTCATCAGGTTGATGCCCTCGTCGTAGTCCCAATCACGCGGGTCGGCGTAGGGCGCGCGCCACGCCATCACGGCCAGGAAGGTCAGCGGAACATAGAGGCCGGTACGGCGTAGGAAATGCCAGGCGCCGGTGAATAGGTTGCCAAGTGCAGTGTCAAAGCGGATCTCGCGTTTTGTGGTCGATCAAGGGCAATAATTGTAGCACGACATTTATGTCGTAGCAGTTTGGCTCGATCGAGTGCAGGAGTGCTACGACATAAATGTCGTGCTACAAACTTGCCCTACACGTGGCGCCACATTGACAATTGAACGTCGACAATTGTCAATTGACAATTGCCTTTCCCTACCGCAACCCCGGCCTGTTCCCACTCCGCTTCCCATGCTCATCCAACATCTCCTTGATCTTGGACACCGCGTCATCGGTCGCGTCCTCGATCTCCTCATGGAAGGTCTCCATGTCGAGCGCATAGGCCAGCCGTGTCCAGTAGGTATTGTAGACGATGCCCAGCCAGGTGATGAATTGGAGATTCTCCTCCAGCGCCTGAAGCGGGCGGTTGAGGAAGTAGGTGAGGAAGACCACGACGCTGAGTCCGCCGAAGACCAGCGCACCGCCGACTGCCGTGGCCGCATCGTCCGAGACCAGCGCGATGACCACCGCGGCCACAAACGAGGCAATGCCCACGCCGAACATGATGCGATACATCCAGATGGTCGTGTGGTAGGGGTTCATGAACCCTTCGAGGATGCGGTTGAACATGATCTCGTTGTTGCGATAGCCCTGCTGAATATGCTCGCGCCAGGCGGCGTAGAGTTCGGGATCGGTCTCGCGCAGGGACTTGCACTCGGGTTTGCCGCCGCTTCTGGCCGGGCTGGATCCAGGCGGGCTGATGGGCAGGGGCAGGGCGGCTGGGCTGGCCGGAATGCCCTGTGGCGTCAGCCGTGACCTGGTTGTAGACGCCGACCCATCCCTGGATGCAGGTTGGCGTAGACTCTGGGCATGGGTCGGGCCCGTTGTAGACCGAAGCCAGCCGCACGAAATCGTCGTTGCGGATGGCGTCCTGGAGATTGTTGGACGCGGATGAAACGGAACAGGCTCTCCAGTTGCTCACGCTCGCTGGTCGAGAACGACTGGAACATTTCCATGGAGAGCCGTAGCCGATGCGTTGATGGTTGAAGCCCATGACCTGGGGCGCGCCCATGCTGATCGACGAGAGCGCCTGCTCTTCGTCCAGACGGCGGGCGGTCTCGAAGACCCGCCACTCTTCGTTCTGATCTTGGTGGATGGGCCGCCACGGCTGGCCGGGATCCGGTCGCCATTCCTGCTGACCCGGCCCGTCCCAGCGCTGGCCGGGATCGTAGCGAAAATTGCGGCGGAAGAGTTCGTGATGGCTGCGGCCCCAGCGATCGTAGAAGATGTGCGGCTCAAAGCGGATGATCAGCCGGCCATCGTCGCCGAAGGCGTCTCCGCCCGACTCGGTGAGCAGAATGGCCAGCGCGACCGACGGCGCGATGCCCAGCTCGTCTGGCCTTCTCGATCAGAAAACCGCCGACCTTGTTCCATGTGCTGACCGATCGTCGCGGTCTGCCAGGTGCCGCCGACAGGCG
This sequence comes from uncultured Chloroflexia bacterium, assembly GCA_963698255.1. Taxonomy (GTDB): domain Bacteria; phylum Chloroflexota; class Anaerolineae; order Caldilineales; family Caldilineaceae; genus JAWKOK01. The sequence continues at coordinate 375,145 of CAVOQD010000024.1, forward strand.
CAACCAGTTGCTCGTCCGGCGACGGAGCCAGATCGTCCGACTCAATCGTCGGATCGACGGGGGCCGGTCTGGGCGGCGTGGCCATGGTCTTGCAGGACTCGATCGAGTTGGCGCATGAGCAGATTGCGCTCGTCGATGCTCAGATCGGTCAGTTCGGGCAGCGGCGTGCCCTGGTAGGGCGCGAGCCTGTCCTCAGCCAGATCGGCCACCGAGAGGCCGGCCTTGGTCATCAACGCCCAGGGGTCATCGAGATCCTGGGCCGCCGCGGCAAAGGCAAAGGCGTTGATCAGATCCTGGTGGCTGAAGGGACCGAACTCGATGATCTGCAATGTGGGTTCTTCGTTGGAGAGATCGGCGCACATGGTCACATCCGTTTCTTGGCAGATGAATTGGGGCACGTTGACGGGTAGCTCGTTCGGGAAAGATCGGGGAAATGGTTAATGGTGAATTGATAACGGTTAATTGTAAATGGGTTTGTGGGTCGCTTGAGACTTCATTCGCCATTCACAATTATCAATTCACCATTAACCATTTCACACCATTGTGTTCACACAGCACCCACGTATTGGACGAAGCGCAATCCGCTCTTGTTCCAGATCGACCTGCCTGCCGCTACACGATGGCATAGCCCTCGTTGGCTGTCCGCTCGCCGTAGAGTCCGCTCAGGCGCCGGGTCATCTCACCGGTTCCACCGTCGCCGATGGTGCGACCGTCGATCTCGCTCACGGTCGCCAATTCGCCCATGGTGCCGGTGCAGAAGACTTCGTCGGCCCGATAGACTTCGGTCATCGAGATGTTCGTCACCGCAAACGGAATATCGTTGGCCCGGCAGATCTCCAGCACGGTGGCCCGGGTGATGCCTTCCGGGCAGGCGTGGGCGTGGGACGTCATCACGACGCCGTCGTGGACGATGAAGAGGTGGGTGGCATTGGTCTCGGCCACGAAGCCGCTGACGTCGAGCATGACCGCGTCGTCAACGCCGGCCTGGTTGGCCTGGAGCTTGGCCAGGATCGAGTTGAGCATGTTGCACGAGTGGATGTTCTGGTCCAGGCAGTCGGGCGGGATGCGGCGCACCGACGAGGTGATCAGGCGCAGTCCCGTCTTGTCGTAGACCGGCGGCTTGTGTTCGGCCAGGATGATCAGCGTCGGCCCGGCCGTGTTGATGCGCGGGTCCATGCCGCTGGTGTACTTGACGCCGCGCGTCAGCGTCAGGCGGATGTGGACGTTGTCGGTCATCTCGTTGGCGGCCAGCGTGCGCCGCAGTTCCTCGATGATCGTCTCGTGGGGCGGGATCTCGGCGTAGGCCAACGCCTTGGCCGAGTCGTTGAGCCGATCCAGGTGCTCGATCAGCTTGAAGATGCGCCCGTTGTAGAGACGCAGCCCTTCCCAGACGGCGTCGCCGTTCTGCACCGACGAGTCGAACGGGCTGACGCCGGCCTGATCGCGGTGGATCAGCTCGCCGTTGATGTTGACCAGAAGGTTTCGGTTTTTTTCGTAGAATGGTTGCAGCATGTTGTATTTTCCGGTGAAAATGAATTGGGTAGGTTTCGAGTTAGACAGTAGGGGCAGTGTTGGGGCGGAAAACAGTCCAACCACACGAAAGTTCGCCGCTCCATCACGTGCCGGATCGGCTGACGAATCTCCACCTGCCGCGAATGCCGATGGGGCGATGACAATTCGAAAGAGCAGAGCACCATTCCCGCCCGATCATGCCCCTACGGATTGTCACCTCGATCTGATGGGCAGCAAGCGCTTTGCCAACACGCTCATGATGCTTCAGACATGTGCTCAACCTGCCGATCTCGTAAATCTACTCCTCAACGACGCCCCAGCCGATGCGCGTACAGCACATCATAGATGCCCTGGCATTGATCCAGCAACGGACGCAGATGCTCCGGCAGCGGGTCGTCCTTGGCCACGTACGGCTTGGAACCTGGTCGACCGTTCGACGGCGTCGTACCAGTGAGGCGCCCAGACGCCGTCGGTCTCGCGCTTGCCGGCCGGCCAACGCAGCATGGCCTCGCTGAAGGGCACGCCCACGGCTTCGCACAACAACGTCAGCAGCCTGCGTGGATCTTCCAGCACATCGCGGGCGTCCAGAACGGGCGGAATGCTGCCTGTTCGCTGCTTGCACCTGCTCGAAGATGTCAAGCTGTTGCACGAAACCCAGGTCGGCCTGGGTCGGATCCGGGCGTATCTTGATGTAGGAGGTGATCACCTCGCGCGGCGACCGAATCAGAAAGCAGTTGGTCAGCCCGTCGACCCAGTCGATCTGCATATCGGGCAGCAGGTGGTGGGCCATCTGCTTCTGGTACCAGATCGGCTTGTCGCCCGGAATCGGGCCCAGCAGCATATCGGCCACATCGCGCCAGTCTGTGTCGTAGGCGTTGATGATTTCGGTCGCGCCGGGGTGATCCAGGCCGGTGTGGTCGAGATAGGCGGCGTAGAGCGGCTCGTCGACGACCGTTGTGTCGGCCCGGTTTTCCCACGCTCGCATCATGGCCGTCGAGATGTTGCGTGGCCCGGACCACATGGCGATCCGAATCGGCGGTTTGGGCATGTGATCTCTCGGCCTACTCATCCAGCAGTCGAGCGGCGATGCTGTCCGCCGACTGCATGGCACGGTTGCGCTCGCGCGGATCGACGGCCGGCACGGCAGCGGGCCGGACATCAAAATGGATGCGCGTGGCCTCACGGCCCGCGTCGACCAGCGCTTTGCGACGATCATCGCTCATGTCGAACTCGACGGTGCCGTAGCCTTTGGCCGGCAGCCGGATCACCAGGTTTTCGAACGATTCCAGCACCATCTTGTCGTGGGCCTTGGTGATGGTATCGAGCAATCCGTTGAGGCGTCCAGATCGTGCGCGTGTTGCCGACGTCGGTTAGTCCACGTTGCTCGGTGACCGGCGGCGGTGCATCCTTGACGGCCAGCGTCTCGTCAATCAGCAGGCCCAGGATGTTCTCGCTGCGTTTGGGGCCCATCACGGCTGTCACATGGGCCAGGTTGGAGATGAAGAGTTCGATGGGGAAGTTGGAGAGCACGCCGCCGTCGACGATCTTGCTGCCGGCGATGGGCTTGCCGCGATAGAGGCCCCAAGCTTCATCCCAGGTCACTTCTTCCCAGAGCAGCGGGATGCTCATGGACATGCGCGTGGCGCTGACCACCGGGCAATCGGGCGCTGTGATGTGGTTCAATACCAGCATACGTTGCCCGGTGGTGTCGGCGGCAATCAACGTCAATTCGGTCCCTGTGGCTGCGTAGAATTCAGAGAGGGTCATATCGCCGAAGCGACGGGGTTGGCCCTTGTATTCGCCGCTGTTGAGCTTATCGCGCATCCAGCCCATAAAGTTCTGCGCCGAATACCAGCCGCCGCGCTCTACGAATGCGAAAAGATGGCGGAACGCGCCAATGCTCAACAATCTGTCGACGAGCCAAGCGTCAAAGCTTTCCTCCCAGTTTTCCGGCATGAAGGGAATATCGATCCGGCGCAAATAGTCGGCGACCGCGCTCTCCTGCTTCTCTTTGTCGCCGAACTCGTCCGGCGTGCTCATGAACGAGCTGAAGACCGGCGCCCCGTCCACCTCTTCTTGCAGCGCAGCCACCATTTCGTCCGACGAGTAGCCGGCCGCCAGCAGTGTCGCCGAGATCGCGCCCGCAGACGTGCCGAGCAGGCGGTCAAAGCTGTGGCCACGCTGCTCAAGCTCGGCCAGCGCGCCGACAAAGACGATGCCCTTGGCCCCGCCGCCCTCCATGACGATATCGTATTGCATCGTGGTCCTCCTTGGGAACTAGACTTGTGCTGCGTAATGCGTAATGCGCCGCCGTTCACAATTCACAATTCATCAGTTCACAATTCACCATTATTCTCTTCTCCATTCCGCCCATCCATAGAGGAAGAACTGATCGGTCGTGCGCACTTCGGCGGCCCAGCCGAGACGCTGCAGCCGGCGGGTCAGGTCGTCGGGATCGTAGAAGATCTTGACGATCTCGAACGATCGACCGTCATTGAGCTGCCGGGTGACGGACGTGTCCTGCGGCGTGCCCAGCCGGTTGCCGGCGGCAATGGCGCCCGGGTTGTAGCGGGAGTCGATGAAGAAGACCCGTCCGTCCGCTCCCACCGCCCGCTGGACCAAGACCCAGAAGTCGTCGAACTGCTCCGGCGGCACATGCGAGAGCCAGAAACTGAAGAAGGCGACGTCGAAGATCTGCGTCGGCTCCCAGGTGAAGATGTCGGTCTGCACATAGGTGACTTTGTCCGCGTTGGCCGCATCCGCGCCGACCCGTGCTCGATTGAGGGCGATGGTCTCTGCCGCGGCATCGACCGCCGTGATCCGGTCGGCGCGCTTCACAAGCTGCTCGGTCCACCAGCCCGTGCCGGACGCCAGCTCCAGCACATCGCCCTGTGGCGCAAATCGCTCCAGCGCCGCCTGCACCTGCGCCACCTCGTCCCACCACAGCCGTCGATGCTCCTCGCCGTGGTCATAGCGTCCCTGGCGCAGAAACCATTCGTCATACTCGGACGCGCGGGCACGGTAGTAGGCGATCTGTTGTTGGAGGAGTGGATTGGGCATGTGGGTGTGGTCTCCTGTGAGTTGCTACGTGCTGCTTGCTCCGTGAGGTCGTCGGTGAGTTTCTGAGATGCCGACTCGTGTCATTTGCTGCAAATCAATCGGGTGTGTTCGAAATAGGTTGGCTGCAAAAGTCCCCGGCACTTCGACCTAAATAGATGATGCTTGGCCTTTGAGACGAAAGTGCCGGGGACTTTTTCTCGACTTGAACACACCCAAATCAACGAGTGCCCATTCGCGAGAGCAGCAAGCCGTCATCAATCGTCACGCAGCACGCAGCAAGCCTCACGCAGCACCCTTCGACAAGCTCAGGGCAAGCGCAGCACTCGTCATTCCCTCTCCGTCCCCCGCGCCATCTTCACCACCTGTCGCAAGCTTAGCACCAAAATGCTGATGATGACAAGCGCCCAGAGGAAAGTCAACTGGATCTGGATGCGGGTGGCGAGCAGGGCGAGCAACCAGGACGCGGCCAAGGTCAGCCCGAGCTGCCGGAAGTGGGCGCGCAACAGGTCGGAGTGATGGCGGACTTCGCCGTCGATGGTCAGTCGTTGCGTCAGTTGGCTGAGATCCCAGGCGGCCACCGCGGCGATGATGCCGGGCAGCATCCACATGAGCGCGTCATAGCGCACTGTGCCCACCGCGGCCAGCAGCGTAAACCCGATCAGGCCAAGGGCCGCGGTCCAGTCGTAGCCGTGAGGCGGGACGCCGATCCAGAGGCCGGCCAGGATCAGGGCGACAACGACCGAGAGCCAATCGGCATTCAAAACCAAGGGCAGCGTTATGCACAGCGTCGCCAGTCCTACGGCCGTCGAAACCATCCAACGCATCAGATGCCTCCAATCCCGCGGCTCCAGCGGGGCGCACGATCGAGCCGCCCCTGGGCCGCGCTGGCGAAAGGCGTCTCGACCTTCCATTCGAATGTCTGCACGCCGGCCTGATGCAGCCGCTGCAGTAGCTGATTGCGCTGCAACTGGACGATGCGCGCGGCCAGGTCCGCCTGCGGGCTGTTCGGCAACGCCAAACGCTCGAAGTCGATCGGGATCGGGGATGACCGTCAACAACTGGTAGCCGCGTGCCCGCAGCGCCACCAGATCGTCGCCGTCGGCCAGGCGCAGCGGGCTGACCAGCACCAACTGGGATCGGATGGGAAAGAGGCGGGTGGGCAGGTGGCCGATATGTTTGAAGACCTGGTGTTCCTCCAAGCGGACACGGGCCAGCGCCTGCAGAATGCGTTCTCGCTGTCGTTTGCCGTAGCCGGGCAGCGTCCAGTCGATGCCGCCGCCATAGGCGAAGAGGCCGACCCGGTTGCCCGAATCCAAAAAGGCGTCGGCCAGGGTGGCCGCAGCCATGACGCTGTGCTCAAGCAGCGAGCGGTTGCCGGGAAAGAGATTGGTCTCGCGGCGCACATCCAGGATCAGGCCGATGTCGGCGGCGCGTTCCTGCTCGAACTCGTTGACGAAGAACTCGTCATCGTAGCGCGCGCTGGCCCGGTGGTTGATCCAGTGCAGCGAATCGCCGGGCTGGTAGGGGCGCACGCCGAAGAACTCGGTGCCCGGCCCGCCCTTGCGCGCGGGGACCGTTCCGGCGAAGACGCGCGTGCGCGGCGGGCGGATGCCGATGCGCGGGCAGCTTCTGCACGTCCGGCAGCACAAACAGACGGCTTGTCTGCTTCATCGGACTGGACCATGGCCGAGCGTATGGCCAGGCCGAAGCGATCCGTGGCCGTCGCCTGCACGCCGGGAAGCACGTAGGTGCCTCGCTTCCCGGCGATCGTGTAGGACAATCGTGAGTGATTCGCCGGACGCCATGGATGTCAGGATCTCTGCATGGCCATCAACCACGGCGAGTCCTGCCGGAACCTGATCGACGAGGTGCAGCGAATCGATGCGCCCGCCGTTGTTGGTGACGACAAGCTCGACCGTTACCGGCTCGCCCTGGTTGGCGCGTGCAACGCTCAACGACGCGCTCAACGGTCAGGTCCAATGGTTCCGGCCGCGTGACCAGACTGACGCCCAGGTAGAGCATCAACGGCAGTGCGAGCAGGAGCAATTCCCCCTGTATCGTCACGATGGCTGCGAAGACGAGCAGATAGATCAGCCCGCCCAACAACAAGGTGCGGCTCACAAGATAGACTCTGGCTTCCTTTCATGATTCCGCTGATCACCGGAACCGGCACGTTGTTGATGATGGCGCTCAGCACCTGGTCCGGCGCGTTGCGTCGCAGCCACAGTTCCGGGTTCAGGATCAGGCGATGGAGCAGGGCCGGCTTGGCAAAGCGCTTGACGTCGTCGGGCAGCACGTAGTCGCGGCCATTGACCGCAGCGTGGGCCCGGGCCAGCTTGAGCAGCGCCAGCGAGCCACGCGGGCTGGCGCCCACGGCCACACGGCTGTCCGTGCGCGTCTGGTGGACCAGTTGGACGATGTAGCGTTCCAGATCCGGATCGATGTAGACATCTTCGATCGCTGCGCGCATTTCGAGCAGTTGCGCGGCCGTCGATGATGGGGCGCACCGTCATTTCGTCGCTGCGCCGCCGCTGCCGGCGCTTCAAGATCTCCTGTTCCTCGTCCACCGTCGGATAGCCCACGGCCAGCTTGACCAGGAAGCGGTCGAGCTGCGCCTCGGGCAGGGGGAAGGTGCCCTCGTATTCGATGGGATTCTGGGTGGCGATGACGATGAAGGGCGACGGCAGCGGCATGGTCTCGCCCTCCAGCGTGACCTGGCGCTGGGACATGGCCTCCAGCAGCGCCGACTGGGTCTTGGGCGAGGCGCGGTTGATCTCATCGGCCAGGACGATGTTGGCGAAGATGGGACCGCGGCGCAGCTCGAAACTGCCGCTGTTGCGATCGTAGACATAGCTGCCGGTGATATCGCCGGGCAGCAGATCGGGCGTGAACTGGATGCGTTTGAAGTTCAGCCCCAACGCCACGGCAAAACTCTGGGCCGTCAAGCGTCTTGGCCAGGCCGGGAAAATCTTCCAGCAGAATATGGCCGTCGGCCAAAATGGTGGTCATGATCTCGCTCAGCAGCGCTTGCTTGCCGACGATCACCTGTTCGACCTCCGCGATCACGTCGGCGGTTCGTTGGGATACGTTTTTCAATGATTCAGACATGACAATTCACTTTCTATACATCGACTCTGCTGATCTCAGCCTGTTCATGCTCGGGGCTGAGTTGATTTTCCAGGAACTCGATAACAATCTCGGGATCCAGGTCAAGGGCCTGCGGCGAGGGCGGTGGCCGACGAAAAAACCAGAATGAATGGACGGCCTGTGGGCGTTCGGCGCCTGCCAGAAAATAGTCGCGAATCTCGACCGGAATCTTCGTGTCAGGCGCGGAAAGCCGGGCCACATATTGCTGCACATGGAAAGGTTCTTCGGGGAAGTGGGTCTCCCAGAAGAAACGCCCCAGATCGCGTGATATCCGCCATTTGTTGGACGGTTGATCCGAGGCCAGCGTCAGCCGCTGGGTCCATGAGTTCACGGGCCCGTGGGCGGACGGCGGCGGGTCGGGCCGTTTGACCGCTTGCCGTTTCTCGCCGGACAGGCTCCGGATCGCCAGCGTTGCGGCCACCACTGTCAGCAAGACCCAGAAGGTCCACTGGGGCAGATTGATCAGGGTCAGCCAGGAGAACCATCCTACGTAGAGTACCGGCACAACGACCACCTCACGGACGAAGTCCTCCATCAGGAAGGCCAGGACAAGTGTTGTGGCGGCAAGCAAAGCGAGCGGAAGAAATCGTCTGATCATGGCAGTTGCCCAACCGCCTCTCCGCCGGGACCCCGGCGCTCGCTCGTCAGTAAATCCCGACGGAACTGTCTCAAGATTCTGTACCTTCGGTAGACCATCATATTTCCGTCGTGGTAGCTATGCCTTCACGTACCACGTGATGGCGCGGGGGCCGAGCGTCGCGCCCGTATTCCTGCACAATGGCGCTCAGACAATCCATGGCCTCGGCCTCGGCTGCCGGGCCGGGAACGCCGGTGCTGTAGCGTGCCGCTTCGAAAAGCCGCGTCAAGCGACCGATATGTTGGTCGCCGATACCCAATTGCGTGAGATGTTCTTCAAAATCACGCGGGGTCATGGCGCTGTGGCGCTTCACATTGCTGTTTTCGTGTAGCACATTGCTCATTTGGGCATAGCAGCGCAGGATCACCTCTCTGAGATCGCCGCCCCGTTCCAACTCAGAGAGCGCAGCCCCGGCCCGCTGGGCGACCTGGGCCTGCCCATCTTCTTCTTCGGCGCGTGGACGAAGTCTGCGCCACAGAAACCAGACCAAAACAACCAGAAGAAGGGCGAACAGAATGGTGATGGTCCATACGATCCAGTCCGGCGTCGAGGTCACAATGGACGGTGGATCGGGAAGCGCATTGGCGTAGGCGCCCGGCGGCGGCTGTTCGGCAAGACCGACCGGCGTCTCTTCCGGCTCCTTGGGCGTCAGCGTCTCACGCAGACGATTGAGCGCAAAGATCATCACGGCCACGAAGATTGCCGTACGTATTACCTGCTTACGAAACTGGGGTGAGACGAACGCATAGACCAGCGCCAGGAACAGGAGGATCCAGAAGAGGACGCGGGCAAACCCCAGAACGGGCAACAACCCCTCGTCCTGGACATCCAGTTCCGTCGCCAAAGGTGTCTCGACCTCGGCGGGACTCATCAAATCGGTGAGCGCTGCGAAAACATTCAGCGATCCGCCAGGGCGTAGGTTGACTGTTGAAAGCCCGGACGCGAAGAGCAGAATGACCGCGACGGCTGCGACGAGAAAGAGGATGGCAACTAGATTCTGGCGACTTCGTTCCTGCGACTGCATAGCAATTGATACCGGATCAAGCCAAGGGCTGGGCTAGGGAATTGAGCGTCTGGCGCATGGTCACAACCGAGTTGAGATCGGTGGCGCTGTATCGATCTTCGGGCGGCAAGCTTGACGCACCGAAGCGAATCTGCGGTCGGGATGCGGTCGATGCATCGACCTTCAGCCCGCTGAGCGATGCGTGGATCTGACGACAGCCCGACCGCTTCAGGATATCGTGTACGGTGAAGCGATTGACGCCGCCGGCCGGCAGAATTTCGATGCGCCCGGAAGCCGTTTCGTGTAGCAAGGAGAGGGTTGTCACTCCATTGTAGGCGTTGGCTTCCTGCCCGGATGACATGATGCGGTCGATGCCCAGATCGATCAATTGCTCCATTGCGCGTAGCGAATCGGGCACAACGTCGAATGCGCGGTGGAAAACAAGCTGGCACGGGCGTTTCAGATTCCTGGCTCCACTGCGTACTTGTTCGACCAGGATCCGGTTGCGTTCCACGTCGATTGAGCCGTCTGCATGCAGGACGCCGAAGACGATGCCGTCGGCGCCGTGGGCCAGCAGCAGATCGATGTCGCGCTGCATGGTGGCGAACTCGACGTCACCGTAGCAGAAGCCGCCGGGCCGTGGCCGAGCCATGGCCATGACCGGCAACGCCGTCCGCGCCTTGACCTCGATCAGCGCGCCCAGGGAGGGCGTCAGACCGCCGACGGCCAGCGCACTGTTCAGTTCAACCCGGTCGGCGCCGCCCGCTTCGGCTGTGATACAGTCATCGACCGAGCCGGCGCTGATCTCTAATAGATATTTCTGGCTCGACATGTCTTGTCTCCCGCTGTACGGCAAAATCAGGTCACGCTACTCTTGTAGCACGACATGATTTCGTAGCATTTGTATGCCAGTCAAGTCAAACTGCTACGACATAAATGTCGTGCTACAGCGTATGATTCGCCCTAAAACAGATCGTCGTCCAAAAACACAGGGCCCGGCCCAGGCCGGCTGACAATGATCCGCTCCACTTCCGGCATGGATTCCAGCCGCTCGTTCACCTGGTCGACGCTCTCTTGCTCGCAGATCAGGTGGATGTTGGGACCGGCATCGATGGTGAAGTAGACCTGAATGCCGTCGTCCTCGCGCCAGGCACGCACGTCCTTCATCAGCTTGATCGTGGCCGGCTCCCAGTAGAGCAGACTGGGTGTGCCCGTCATCATCACGCCGTGCATGGCCAATGTATCCTGCTCGATGACCGGGCCAAGCTGGGCGATGTCGCTTTTTTTCGATGGCCTGTCGCACCTCTGCCAGCGCAGCATCCAGGCCGGCAACGCGGCCTGCATTCAGCGGACTGGTGGCGGCCAACTTGTGCCCGTTTTCGCTGCTGACCCGCTTCTCGGCCGAACTCACCACGGCCACAACGTCGCACAGCGCCCAGTGGTCCGGCGGGTAGAGCTGGCGGGCGACGCTGGTTGCGTCGTCCGATCCCTGGTCCCACTCGACGAAGCCGCCGAAGAGACTGCGGCTGGCCGAGCCGCTGCCGCGCCGGGCGATGGCCGACAGGCGCGTGTTGTCGTAGTCCAGGCCCAGGGCCGCGCAGCCGGCAACGGTCAGCGCGGCAAAGCCGCTGGCCGAACTGGCAATGCCGGACGCCATGGGGAAGTTGTTCTCGCTGGCGACGCGTGCCCGCCAGTCCACGCCCGCCAGCGCCCTCAGGCGATCCAGATGGCGGACCAAGCGCAGCGCCGCTCGGTCACCCAACGTACTGCCGTCAAGGCTGATGACGTCCTGTTCCAGGTCCCCGTTGCGATCCCACTCGACGGTCGTGGTGGTGTGGGCGTCGGCCAGCGTCATGCTGATCGAGTTGCTCAGCGGAATGTTGATGGCTCTCGTCGATGACGCCCCAATATTTGATGAAGGCGATGTTGCTGCCCACCCGGATGGTCGTCTTGTCGACGGTGGTCTTGCCGGCGGCAGGATTGATCGGTGTCATGCGGCCCGCTCCACCCATTCTTCGAAGCGGCGAATGAGATCGTCGAGCAACTCGTCATGGGCCTTGAAGTTGATGGTCACACCGCTGTCGATGGGTTCGATGTCGGCGAACCAGCCGATCCCCTCGACACGATCGGGATTCTCATCGACGCCGCCGCCGAGGCGTTTAAGATAGATCAGGGCCTGGTCCGCGGTGAGGCCGGGAAAGGTCAGGCTCTCCTCATCATATAGTTCATCGCTATCGTATTCGCCGTAGCGATTGTCACGTTCATCGCCGAACGAAGATGTGCTAATTGGCATGGTTGCTCCTTGAATCATGCGCGGTTATCGAGTGGCAGCCGTCGGCTGCCCAATCTTTTTCAGACATGGAGTATAGCATAGATGGGGCCAGCGGACCGTGCAGGATGTCAAGTTGGTCATTGAACCTCACTCGTGTACGGTTGCAGGCGTGTTATGAATGCGATGAATACGCGAAATTGTGGGAGAATTCACACGAGGACATCGCTACTTACAAAAATCATAACATTTGTGCTATATTTGTGCTATGCTATGGGTACAGCATCGGCTTTGGCTTCGTGGCTAAGGGCGCAAACATTTGTCTATAGTGCAATCAATAAGAACAAGGGGAACGAGAACATGACAACTGCAGTCCAAACACAAAAAAATGACTCACCGTGGTGGCTAGTGTTGATTGGCGGTATCGCCGCCATCATCATCGGCATCATGCTTTGGAACAATCCGTTCAGGGTTGCCAACGTACTGGTCTGGGCCATTGGTCTCTACTGGCTCATCACTGGTATCATCTATCTGGTGAGTTTGATCTGGGATCGCCGCCAGTGGGGCTGGAAGCTCTTCGGCGGTATCATCGGTATCTTTGCCGGCTGGTTCCTGATCGATGCCGGCGCCATTGAGCGTGTGGCCTCCATGGGCTTCGCTGTCGTCCTGGTGTTGGCTATCCAGGGTATCATCATGGGTATCATGGGTCTGATTGCCGCCTTCCAGGGCGGTGGTTGGGGCGCCGGTATCCTGGGCGTCGTCTCCATCTTCATCGGCTTCCTGTTGCTTGGTAACATGTGGGCCGCGGCGCTGGTGCTTCCGTGGGTGATCGCGATGTTCGCCATCATCGGCGGTATCTTCGCCATTGTGGCTGCATTCAGAATGCGTTAGCGTTTTGATCGTTTCCGCCGGCGATAGCCCGGTTGGAAAACAGAAGGGGTGGGAGACAATCTCCCACCCCTTTTTTGATCCGTGGAGTAACTATACAGTGACAGGCTGATAGACCGTTGATTTGGCGGACGAAACCGGATTTTTTTGGATTTAATCCGGTCGAATCAGCCTCATCCGCGGTCGATCGGCATAGCGCCCTGAATGGCTACCCTTGGCTCAGGATCTGGATCATGGTCGGCCCATCCACATTGCCGCCGCTGATGATGACGCCGACACGTCCCGTCGGCTTGACCACGCCGCTGAGCAGCGCGGCCACGCCCAGCGCTCCGGACGGTTCGACCACCAGCTTCATGCGATAGAAGAGAAAGCGCACGGCATCGATGATGGCCTCCTCCGTGACCGTCTGCATGTCGTCGACGTTGTTCATCACCAGGGGAAAGGTGTACTTGCCCAGGTAGGGCGTGCGCACGCCGTCGGCGATGGTCGGCGGGTTGGTGACCGTTTGCAGCGTGCCGGTGCGGAAGCTGCGCGTGGCGTCGTCGGCCACTTCCGGCTCGATGCCCACAACACGACAGCCGGGGTCCATGGCCTTGGCCGCCACCGCGATGCCGCTCAACAGCCCGCCGCCGCCGCACGGCGACAGCAGCATCTCCAGCGGGCCGATCTCCTTGAACAACTCGAAGGCCGCTGTGCCCTGTCCGGCAATGACGTGAGGGTGATCGTAGGGCGGAATCACCGTGTAGCCCTGGTCGACCGCGATGCTGCGAGCAAGCTCTTCGCGCACGGTTTCCGCCGGATCGTATTCGACCACGGTCGCGCCGTAGCCTTCGGTGGCCGCGCGCTTGGTGGCCGGCGCATTGTCCGGCATGACGATGACCGCCTTGATCCCGAGCAGCTTGCAGGCCAGCGCCACGCCCTGCGCGTGGTTGCCCGACGAGTAGGTGAGCACGCCACGCGCCTTCTCTTCGTCCGAGAGTTGCGAGATGGCGTTGAAGGCGCCGCGAAATTTGAAAGCGCCGATGCGTTGAAAGTTCTCGCATTTGAGAAAGACCTCTGCGCCCACGAGCTCGTCCAGCGTGCGTGAGGTCATGATGGGCGTCTCATGGGCGTGATCGCGCAGGCGAAGCTGAGCACGGACAATGTCTTCGAAGATAACGGAATCGGTCATGGTTCAAGTCCTAGGTTCTGTGTGAACGGTTGACGGATTGTGTCTGTCGTTGCGATCATTATCAGGGAAATTGGCCGTTGGTCAAAGCGTACCGCGGCATTCATGTCGTCCTCTCTGTCAAAATCGGAGCCGGGCGGCATTCATGCCGCGGTACAGACCGGCCACTCTACGGTGTCAACCGCACCATATCGCGCGGGAAGAGCGTGGCCAGCTTCAGATTTTGCAGGCCCAGCAACTGCATCAGCAACCGCTCCAGTCCGATGGCGAAGCCGCCGTGGGGCGGCATGCCGAAGCGAAACGCCTCCAGATAGCTGCCGAACGGCTCGACCGGCAGGTTGGCCGCGGCCATGGCCGCCAGATAGTCCTCGTACAGATGCAGCCGCTGGCCGCCGGTGACCAACTCTGTGCCGCGGAAGAGCAGGTCAAACGAGTTTGAATAGCCCGGTCTTGTCGGATCGGCATGGGTGTAGAATGGCCGCTTGGCCATGGGATAGCCGGTGACGAACAGAAAGTCGCTGCCGATATTCTTCCTGCGCCCACTCGCCCAGCCAGCGCTCGTCCTGGGCTGATAGGTCGGGTTCGCCGCGCACATCCACGCCATGTCGTTCCAGAATCAACTCCTGCGCGTCGGCGAACTGGATGTGCGGGATGGTCTCCGGCACCGCAGGCAACTCGGCCTTGTGCAGCCCGATTTCCGCCGCGTATCGTTCACCCAGCCGCTCAAAGACATGGGCCAACAGATCGCGCAGCAGCGCCATCACCGTGAAGTGATCCTCGATGAAGCCGAACTCGACATCCAGACTGACATACTCGTTGACATGGCGGGCGGTGTCGTGGGGTTCCGCCCGGAAGACGGGTCCGACTTCGTAGACGCGCTCGAAGACGCCGACCATGATCTGTTTGTAGAACTGGGGACTCTGGGCCAGATAGGCCGGCTGACCGAAATAGTCGATGGTGAAGACATTGGCCCCGCTCTCGGTGGCCGACGCCACGATCTTCGGCGTCTGCACCTCGGTGAAGCCCTGCTCGGCCAGATGCTCGCGGAAGGCGGCCATCACGCCGGCGGCCAGGCGGAAGACGGCCCGGCGTTGCGGATGGCGGTTGACCACGACGGCGTGGTCGAGTTGGCTGTGGATGCCGGCCTTGATCTCCCGCTTGCTGATGATGACCGGCAGCGGCTCCTCGACCGGCGTGATCACTTCGATCTGCGGGTTGTGCAGTTCGTAGCCGCCCGGCGCCTGAGCGGAAGCCACCACGGTCCCCTGCAGCGAGATCACCGTCTCCGGTTGCAGGTTCCGCTCTGTGAGCGGGGCGAGATCAGCCTCGTTCTCAGTGACAGCCTGTGCCGTGCCCCAGCCGTCTCGCAATACGATGAAACTGATGCCGCCCAGTTGGCGGACGGTTTGAACCCAGCCGTGAAGGCGAACCTGTCCTCCTTCATGCCGGCCAATTTCGATGGTGCGAATACGTGACGGTTTCGCAGAAACTTTCATAGTGATGTGTCCTTTTGTCTCAAGTCACCTGTCTGGGTCAAATCGGTCAAGCGGATGGATCGCATGTCACCCATCTGCCGATAAATGTGCGCAATCGTCGTGGGGGAATGCGCCGACGAGACCCAAGGACATCGGCACATCCCTATCCATCATCCTTCAAATCGTTGTCACCATTATCATCATCGTCCACAGACCATCACCTCCTCGAAGCTATTTCGCCAATACAAAAACCCCCGTCCTTCAGGAGGACGAGGGGAGTTCCACTCGTGATGCCACAACCTTTTGCCACGCCGTCGCCGGCAGGGCCTCAGCCGGTTCGTCTTGCAATGTCTCTCGGCGACAGTGCCGTCAAGATTAAACCGCTACGCTGTAACGGGCGTGCCCGGAAACCAACTACTTGCCCGTGTTTTTCACCGGGCTTTCCCTGGTCGGCTCAAGGGTGTCATTGTCGAAATGCGGTGTCCGTTCTTTCAGCACTCGAACGGCTCTCTGTGCACTCGCCATCACGTCGATCGTTCCAACCGATCGAACTCGACAATCTGTCCCTCTCATCGCTTTTCGTTGATGAATGTGGCCTCGAGAATATCATGGGGCCTGGGCGATGTCAAGCATTTTCAGATTTTTCGATTCCTATCCATTCAGATTTGAGGCAGTGGTCAACTCCAACGTCGACTCCAACGTCGGTGGAGACGACGCATGTGGGTTTCTCTCGTGTACTCTTCAGCTAGACTTTGGTCACGTCAGATTGTCGGGGTGCATTTCAGATTCGGGGCGACAACGTGCCGGGGACGGTCCAGTAGATGTTGGCATGACCCAATTAGATCGGACCGTCCCCGGCACGTGAGATCCTGCCTCCAGCGTGAAATACACCCAGGCTGTCGCACACTTGACAACTTGCGACCTGTTCACTAAACTGCTTGATGTCAAGTATGACTTCTCCAGGATGGTTGCAGCGCACCCTCCACACTAACTAACGCCAAAAGGATTGTCGGTCGTTATGGTCTGGCTTGCGTGTCCACACGTGCTTCAGTACGACCATTGCGAATTATCGTTCGTGGCCTGCGGTGTCCTATTGAGGGATGATGCCAGAACAGGATTGTCCAGATAGACGTATGACATTTTCCGAGTATGTGTTCAACTATGACAGTAAAGCAATTCAACTTTTTTAAGCGTATTTCTACTCTGTACTAGGAGACAATGATGCAAGCATTCGATCGACGGCTTTGGATGGTGTTGGTGGTGATTGGGCTGGTTCTGGTTGGCATGTCGTTTGGCAGCCCCGTCTCGGCACAAGATGCGACGCCCGCGCCGACCGAGGAACCGATGGAAGAACCCACAGCTTTGCCGACCGAGGAGCCTATGGAGGAGCCCACGGCTGTGCCGACTGAGGAACCCATGGAAGAACCCACGGCTGTGCCGACTGAGGAACCCATGGAAGAACCACGGCTGCGCCGACCGAGGAGCCCATGGAAGAACCCACGGCTGCGCCGACCGAGGAGCCCATGGAAGAACCCACGGCTGCGCCGACTGAGGAGCCCATGGAAGAACCCACGGCTGCGCCGACTGAAGAGCCGCTTCCTGAGCCAGATGAACTGCCGGTCACCGGAGGCGGTAACAATACGGCGACTACCTTATTTGTGTTGGGTCTAGCAGCGCTCTTAGCAGGCGCTTACGCCTTCTTCACACGCCGACAGGCTGCTGCGTAGATCGCTGGCTAGCAGGCTGTCGGAGAGACAGCAGATAGAACGCTGATTCTGCGGATTGGGCGGATTTCCGCGGATAAAAGAAGAAGAAATCCGTGTTTATCGGCCTTTTCAGCGTCATCCGCGTTCTATTTCATCTCACTCCGACAAGCTGCTAGGTGCTCGCTTGGCCAGACCGACTCTTTGAAGTTGGGCCTGTTCTGTGGATTGCCCGTAGGCGATAGAGCGGTGTCGGCGAAAGCCGACGCCGCTTTTCAGTTCTAAAGTGGTGAGCGATTCAAAAACTCAGTAGTTCACGATTTGGTGAAAAGCGAGATTCTTCGCTGGTCATCTGCCAGGGTGAAGTGTTCGAAAATACCCGCTCAGAATGACAAATCGTGAACTACTGAAACTGGGTTTCTCGCCTGCAATACAGCCGGGTTTCTGATATCAGAAACCCGGTTTTTCACTATAGCATCACTTTAGTGCAGTAGGCTTAGCGATAATAGAATGCCGAATGGTCTGGATGCCCCACTTATACGACGCTACCCCTGAGTCAATTTCGCTTGTAGGAACGCCACACATGCCGGTACCTGTTTTTCACTCAGACTATGTAAGACCAATGGCCCGTCATATGAACTCTGCTCAAGCAACTTGATGTAGTAGCTGTAATCGAGCAGGCCCGTGCCCGCGGCCTCGTGGCCGGCCTCGCCGTCGCGGCTGATGTCCTTGGCGTGGGCCAGGACGATGTCGTCGCCCAGCAGGTCGAAGGCCGCGTCCAGGATCTCGTGTTGGCGGTCCAACGTGCCGCTGGGGAAGACGTTGGCCCCGTCCATGATGATCTTGAGATTGGGCGATGCCATGCTGTCGAGCAGTTGGCGCGCCTTTTGCGGCGAGCTGACCACGTTGGAGACTTCAGGTTCGACGCCCAGCACGATCCCGCTGTCGGCGGCGATCTGAACGGCTTGCTCCATGGTCGCCAGCAGATCGGCCCATGCCTCGGGCGTGGCGTTGTCCGGATGGTTGCGCCACATGTAGTCCGCATCGCGAGTGCCGGTGCAGAGCGTGAGCACGTTTGCGCCCAGCGGATCCGGCGACCTCGGCCAGCACGCGCAGGCTGGTCAAGCCCGCCTCGCGTACGGCCGGGTCCGGGTGGATCATGTTGAATGTGCCGGAGAGCGAGGCCATACGCAGCTTGCGCTCGATCCATGGCGGCTCGAATGCGTGCCACGGTCGCCGGGTCAACCGCGTCGGGCATGGATGGCAGGCCCGCGCTGATCATGTTGAACTGGATGTCACTGATTCCTTGTTCCACCACAGCGTCGAGGACTTCCTCCACCGTGGGACGCTGGAACGTGCGTGCGAAAATGCCGATGCGCATCAAACTCCTCCTGTGGTTTCCGATAGCATGACTCGTTGGCCGCTTGCCGCCGATCTCGACAGCGCCACCATGGCTCGCATGGCGGCCACGCCGTCGTCGACCGTGGCGCCGATCTGGGGCTTGCCGTGCAAGATTGTGTCGGCAAAGCCCTCGACCTGGAGCTTGTAGGTGAAGGCATCCTGGCCCAGCGGACGGCGGTAGAGATCGTCTTTGACGGAGAAACATTCGACTTCGCTGGACTTGTGGAACCAGGGCAGATGGATGCGTCCGTTGACGCTGCCGTACTCGCCGTAGATGCGGAAGCCCTCTTCAAAATCGCCGCGTACCGTAATCGTCAGATCCAGGTGGCCGACCGCGCCGTTGGCGAAATCGACCGACGCAAACCAGCAGTAGGCCCCGAATTTTTCGACCAGCCTGGCCTGGACCGCCACCATCTCACCGCCGAGCAGACGGGCCATGTCGACCATGTGGCTGCCGTGGGTCAGCATGAAGTAGCGTCGCTTGTCGGCCTTGGGGTCGCCGCTCGGGGCGGCGCATCGTGCCGCTGGTGATGGGGATCGGCTGCAGGTTGTCGGTCATGGTATAGCGGTGGATCGAGTCGTTGTACCAGGCCTTGATCGCCATCAATTCACCGATTTCGTCGCGCACGAAATCACGTGCATAGGCGACGCCGGGATCGAAGCGACGGTTGTTGCCGACCTGAAGGATGCGGTCGCCGGCATGGACCTGATCGGCCAGACGCTCGCACTCTTCGATGGTCACGCCCAGGGGTTTCTCTACCAGCACGTGCTTGCCCGCCGCAATTGCTTGTTGACATAAGGCGACGTGGTATTGGTCGGCCGTGGCGATGATCACCGCCTCGACGTTCGGGTCGGCGAGCATGGCGTCGAAGTCGTGATAGATCGTCTGCGGCTCATGGATCGCGGCCATCCGGGCAACCAGATCGTCGGCCACGTCGCAGATGGCGTACAGTTCGGCGTTGCGCGCCTTGCGGCAGGCGTCAAAGTGGGCGAACTGGGCGATGGGTCCGCAACCCAGCACGCCGATGCGCAGCAGGCGTTCTTCCTTTTGGATCATGGCGATCCTTTCATTGAGGCGCTCCCAACAGATGATCCACGAAGGAGCACGAAGGTTCACGAAGCAATCCAAGCCTTCGTGGATCGCTTTTTGAACATTGGCGAAAATTCAGTCGAGTTCGATACCGAGAATATCGCCTGGGCTGATCTGGTAGAGGTTGGCCAGGGAGCGCAGTTCGTCCAGCGTGAGGCGCTGCTCCTTGTATTCAACGTCAAAGAGCAGTTGCTGCGAGAGGCCGGTCTCCTCCTGGATCTGCGCATAGCTGAAGCCATGCACGGCTCTCAGTTGTTGCAACATGGCGGCGACACGCCTGCGCGACAACTGACGCACCGATTCTCGCGCGTCAACTTCGACCTCTTCTACAGGTTCTGTCACCCGTTTCTGGCCGAAACGCAGCTTGGCGATTGAGGTTTTCAAGCTCTGAATATGGTAATTGTAGCTCATCGCGAAGGCTCTCACTCTATCCAGAATTGTGAACGGCTGGTAGCCGTCGTTTCCTGAGCCATTGTGACAGATGGGCGTGGTTTGCGCAAAGAGGATTGGCAGTGGGTTTTGTGAACCAAGACATAGCCCCTGTATTCGGGGCTTCTGTCAGGCGGCAGAGTACAATTGCTGTACGTATCCGAAACCATCTGCGGCTCAATTCGAGTTTTTGCAGCGAATCCATTTGCGGCTAAATCATCGAAAGGATTGTGGCATGCGCTATCTGTTTCTCATGGATCCCCTGGAGACAGTCAACATCAAGAAAGACACCAGCTTTGCGTTTATGGAAGCTGCCTATGAACGGGGTGACGAGGTCTACTACGTGCCCAAGGGCGGCATATCGCTGATCGAAGGCGAGGCGATCTTCAGGGCCACGCAGGTTCAGCCGCAGCGCGTAGCCGACCAGCCTTTCATCGTCGGCGAGACGTCGCGCCTCTCCGCGGCCGAGGTCGATGCCGTCTTCATCCGCCCTGATCCGCCCTTCGACGAAGAATACCTCATGAACACGTGGCTGCTCGACCATGCGACCAAGCAGACGTTGGTCATCAACAACCCGTCGGGCGTGCGCACGGTCAACGAGAAGGTCTGGGCGACCCAGTTCGTCGACCTACTGCCCAGGACCGTGATCACCCGCGACATGCAGGACTATCACGAATTCCTCAACGCCCGTGGGCGACATCATCGTCAAGCCGACCAACGGCCACGGCGGCAAGTCGGTCTTTCGTGTGCAGCGGGGCGACCTCAACGCCAACGTCGTCTTCGAGACGCTGACCAACATGGGCCGGCAGGAGGTCGTCGTGCAGGAGTATCTGCCTGCCGCCGCCGAGGGCGACAAGCGCATTCTGCTGCTGGACGGCGACTATCTGGGCGCGGTGCTGCGTGTGCATGGCGACGACGACCATCGCAACAACTTCTTCTCCGGCGGCCATGCGGAGGAGGCCGTGATCACGCCACGCGAAGCGGGAGATCATGGCCACGCTCAAGCCTGAGCTGCAGCGCCTGGGTCTCTACTTCGTGGGCATCGACATCATCGGCGACACGCTGGTCGAGGTCAACGTCACTTCGCCCACGGGGATCCAGGAGGCCAGCGAGTATGCGGGCGAGCGATTGGCGGATCGAGTGATCGATTTTGTGGAGAGACTGGAGAACAGGGTAAAGTACGATTCGGTGCCGGATCCATCTTGACCCCCGGTCTGGAATTTTGCTCTGTCCATTGCTGCAGGCCTGCGCCTGTACACGCCGATGGCCGTCGTACCCAACTCAACGCTGAGTTGGTGCCTTTGGATCGAAGACCGGCGCTCTATCTGCCGCTTCTCGTTCTTTATCTTGTGTTTCCGTATTATGCCCGCAAACGAACAATCACCGTGCCGACGGCCATTCCGTCCGTTGTCTCGACGGTGAACTGCACGCCGTTACACTCGACGGTATCGCCGGCCTCGGCCACGTCGCCCGAGCACTTCCATGATCAGACCGCCGACGGTCTCCGCTTCAACGTCGGGAAACTCGACGTCGTAGTGCTGGGTCAATTCGTCGAGCAGCAGGTCGCCTCGTACGCGCACGCTGTTGGCGTCGAGCCTTTCCATGGGCGCCAACTCGCTGTCAAATTCGTCCTGGATCTCGCCGACCAGTTCTTCGGCCAGATCTTCCAGCGTCACCATGCCGGCCATGCCGCCATACTCGTCAACGGCATAGGCGATCTGGAAATGCTCGTGGCGGAAGCGAAGCAGCAGTTCGTCCAGCGGCAGTGTCTCGGGCACAAAGACCGCCTCGCGCATCAGCGAGCGCAGATCGAATGCGGAATCGCCGTTCACCATGTGGCGAGCCAGATCTTTGGTGTGCAGCGTGCCGACCACATGATCGAGATCTTGGTCCAAGACCGGATAGCGTGAGTGCGGCTGGTCCGTCGTGATCGCCATCGTCGCGGCAAAGTCGGCATCGACCGGCACGCCCACCATCCGTGTGCGTGGGGTCATCACCTGTCCGACAACCCGTTGCTGGAAGTCGAGCACATTCTCAAGATAGATCTGTTCGTCGGCGTCGAGCAGCCCGCCCTCGGAGCTTTCTTCGACGATGTAGGCAAGTTCCTCTGAGGAAATGAGTTTGCTCTCCGGATCGACAGGCGGCACGCCGACCAGCCGCAGGATCAGGTCGCCCAGCAGGTTGAGCATCGCCGTCAACGGGCGAAAGAGCCGCTCTGCTATCGACATGGCCCTGGAGAGGCGAACGGCCGTGCCCGCCGCCGATTGAAGCGCCAACGACTTGGGGGCCATTTCGCCAAAAACAACATGGAGATAGGTAAGAACGGAGACGGCGATGATGGTGGCGATGGTGTGGGCCATGGCCGTGCCGAACCAGTGTAGACTCTCCAGAGGATGCAGCAACCACTCGGCGATGACGCGCTCGCCGTACATGCCCAGGCCCAGGCTGGCGATGGTGATGCCGACTTGCGCCGTCGAGATGTAGCGGTTCATCTGCCTCGGGTCGCGCAGGATCTCGACCACATGCTGGGCCGAGGTCGAGCCGGATTCAGCCAACTGCGCGGCGCGGGTGCGCGGCGTGGCCGCGATGGCGAACTCGGCGGCCACGAAAAATCCGTTGATGACGATCAATACGATGATGATCAGGATCGGTACTAGCAAGGTGGTATGCTCTCTCACACTATTCAGTCGTTCACGATAATAAACGCTATGACAGATTACGAGTGGCACGGATTATCGATCTGCATTGAGGTCAGTTTTCTGGTGAAATCCGTCTCGTTCTCTACGACGAATCTAATCCGTTCCTGCCTGAATCCGTTGTAGTATCGTGGCTTTTGCTCAAACCACAGAAAATGCTAGACCCAGAAAATACCCACTCAGAATGACGAATCGTGAACTACTGCTGATGACAGGTTACGTGTGGCCGGAGACGCTACCGGACTGCCTGACGCGCTCGGCCTGCTCCGGCGTGGCGGCAAAACTGACCGCAGCGATGCCGTGCTGATAGACTGATTCGACTCGAACGGTCATGCTGTTCTCTTCGGAACCAATCTCGATCGTGTCGCCGGCCACGGGCGTGGAGCCGAACGCCTGCAGGACCAAACCGCCGACGGTATTGACTTCGTCGGTGGGCAGAAGCAGATCCAACATTTCATTGAGGTCGCTGACGAGCACATCGCCACGCACGAAGAGTCGTTGGCCGCGTACCCGAAGCGGCGGATTTGTCGCGTCAAATTCGTCTTCAAACTCGCCGATGATCTCCTCGATCAGGTCTTCGAAGGTGATCATGCCCGCGGTTCCGCCGAACTCGTCTACGACAATGACCAGATGGTGATGGGCCCGCTGCATGAGCGTCATGACCTCGCCGATCTCGACCGAGTCGGGGACATGGAGCGCCGGATGCATGAGGGCGCGTACATCCGGCCTGGCCATTCGCCGAACTGTCTTCCTCCGTTGGTCCAACGGATGTCTCGTCGCTTGTCAGTTGGTAGCTCGCGCTCATCAGATCTTTGAGGTGAAGGATGCCCACGATGTTGTCGACCGTCCCTTCGTAAACGGGCAGTCGGGAGTAGGGCGATTGGGCGAGCATCGCAAACAGGTCGCTGCATGACTGGTCGAGATCGCCGATCAACATACGGTTGCGCGGAATCATCACCATGCCTGCCGTCAACTCACGCAGATGCAGCGTGTTGACCAGCAACCGTCTTTCCTCGTCATCGAGGCGACCGCCGGCGGAGCTCTCCTCGACCAACATCACGATCTCTTCGGGCGAGTGGATGTGGGCATGTTCGGCCACCGCTTCGGCTCCCATCAGGCGCAGAACGCACGCGTGCACTGCCGTTGAACAACCAGATCAGCGGACGGAAGAGTGTCACAGACCACTTCATGGGCAGAGCCGTCAAGGTCGCCAACTTCTCAGGGTATTGGAGGCCGACGTTCTTCGGCACCAACTCGCCCAGTACGACCTGGAGCGTGGTCAAAAAGATCAGTATGGCAATGGCGGAGACGGACTGGATCAACAACCGCGTGCTCGGCCCCAACTGGTCGATCCACGGCTGGGCAAAGGCCAGCAGTTGGGCCTGCCCGTAGTAGCCGACCACCAGGCTTGAGACGGTGATGCCGATCTGGCAGGCGGCCACGTAGGTGTCCAGGCTACGCGGATCTTCGACGACAGAGAGCATGAAGCCGGCAAGCCGGTCGCCGTCGTTTTCCATCTGCGCCAAGCGCGCGCGTCTGGCGCTGACCGTCGAAAACTCGGCAGCCACGTAGAGTGCGTTGATGGCAATCAGCAGTGTCAGAACGGCGAACGTGATCAGAATGGACATTTGAGCTATTGGGCCTGGATTTCGATCAGGATCAGATCGGAGCGGACGGCATGGCCTGTCTTGCCGCTGGAGGCACGCACGCTATAGGTAGCCGTCTGCCCCTCGATGTCTCCGGGAATCGAGAGTGTCAGGTTGACGGTGCCGCTGTTGCCCGGCCCGACATTGTAGAGGGTGATGGTCCCGGCCGAACAGACGCCGTCAGTCCGGCAGATCTGCGAAGACCACGGACCTGCTTCGACAGTTTCGACGGCGAGATCATCGGGCTGATTGCCCAGATTGGTCATAGTCAGTCCAATCGTGCAGGTCGATCCGATGGCGCACTGTTGACGACTGCCGCCGACAACGCCCAGTTCAACGCCATAGGTGACCACAGGCGTCGGTGTGGTGGGTGGAGCCTGGGGCGTCCAGGTCGGCGTGAAGACCGGAACCGGTGTGAAGGTTGGCGGCGGCGTGAATGTGGCTGTCGGCAGTAGGGCGGTGATGGTCGTCGTGTACTCTTCGGTCACGCCGCTGGGCAACACGACGAGCAGCGACAGCACGTCGCCGTCATCATCGATACACTCTTCCTTGCTGCCCTCGCCCGGCACGCCCAGACCCTCATAGTAGACCTCCAGGACGTTGCGAACGTTCCAGAAGACCTCCGTACATTTGCCCGGCTTGATGAACGGTTCTTTTGCCTTGAAAATGATGATGGGCGGCCCATAGGTCGGCGTCACAGTCGGCGTGACCGTGGGCGTCTCCTGGTTTTCGACAGCGGCAAGGTCAAAGGTTGGCGTCGGACGGCGGGTCGGCGCCTCAGGCACCGGGACATTGACATCGATGAGCGGCGCTTCGGTGGGCGGTAC
The DNA here is from genome assembly GCA_963698255.1 of uncultured Chloroflexia bacterium. Taxonomy (GTDB): domain Bacteria; phylum Chloroflexota; class Anaerolineae; order Caldilineales; family Caldilineaceae; genus JAWKOK01. Next base: position 400,096 of record CAVOQD010000024.1, read on the forward strand.
GACGACAACCGGCGTCGGCGGCTGACCCACGACGGCCTGTGGCCCCGTGCCGCCGGTCGACGAACCGACGGCGGGGCCGGTCTGTGCAACCAGGGCCGGCGTTGCCGTCACGGCTTGCGGGAAGTCATACGTGGGGGTCGGCGGTGCGATCAACACGGCGCCCGGCGGCGCGGTGCTGATAGTCTCGCCGGTCGGGCGTCGCCGTGACCAGCAGCAGAACGGCGGCTTCGGGCGGCTGGTCGCCAATTGCGGGCTGCGAGGCTATTTCGCCGGCCTGCGAAGCGCGCAGCGTGCTGCTGACTGTCTGCCAGCCGAGATAGACGGCAAAGGAACTGCCGCAGAGGAAGACCATCATGAAGATCAGCCCTGCGCCGATCCATCCCCACATCCGCTGGTCGGCGGCTGAATCTTCGACAATGTCGGCGATCCCCTGGTCCAACTGGTCAAGGTTGGCGCTGAGCCAGTCGGACGCCAGCGGTTCGGTCGGCGATTTGTCTTCGGTCTTGGCCGTCGCCCAGTCGTCGCCGGCCGCCAGTGCCGCACGATAGCGCGGGCAATATTTGTGGCCGCTGGCCAGGCAGAACGTCGCCTGGTCCGTGAGCATCACCGTGCCGACGTCGCCCTCACCGCGCTCGTCGATAGCCAGGCATCGATTCTCGAAGCTTGGATATTCGACATTGGGGCCGCGAACCGATCTTGCGTCCAGCGTACCCAGGTGAGGACAGACAGATGTACCCATATGGGTCTAGGTTTCCATTTCTTGCCGGAGTTCGGAGGCCAGCCCCAGCGCTTCATCGACTGTTTCAATATCGCCGGCAGCCTGCGCTTCCATCAGTTTTTCCATCAACTCGCCCACGTCCCGCCCCGGCCCCATGTCGAGATGGGCCATCAGCGTGTGCCCATCGACCAGCGGCCTTCTGCGCACATCTTGCCGGCCTTGATCGTCGAAAACATAGCCGACAATCTGGGCGATGTGATCAAGATACTGGGGCCAACTTGCCGGCAATTCCGAGCCTGTCGCCTGGATATCGGCCAGCGCCAGCATGGCCGTATCGATGGCGGCTCCTTCATCCTGGCGGCCGCCGATGTCGCGCACGTAGCGATAGAGCGCACGTTTGCTGATCGGACTTTCCTCGAAGCTGGCATGCAGATGGTGCGGTCGCATGTGGGCTCCGATGACGGCCTTGGAAAGGGCTATCTCTTGGCGGCTGAAGCAGAGAAACGTCAGTCGATCTGCCGCCATTGTAGCGCCTACCGACTCGTGTTCAAAAAAGCGCAGACGGACGGCCCCCTCAGCGTCCACTTCTTCCGACTGCGTCACCGGCTTGCCGACATCATGCAGCATCGCATGCCAGACGAGCCAATCGACGCGTAGACGTCCGCCGGCCAACGTCTGCATGAAGTGGCGGTGGAGCGGCGCCCGCCAGGGCCGGAGAACTGCCTGCCAATCGGTCTCCGGCTCCCGGTTGACCTGGTCCGAGCGCAGCCATTGGCGAATCTCCACGGCATACCGCATGGTTGCCAGCGTGTGTTCGTAGACATCCAGGCAATGGGGCGCCGACTGGGCCACGCCCATCAAGGCGGTCACTTCCGGCATGATGGTTCTGAGCAGACCCAGCTGTTCGGATTCGCGGATAGCTTTGTCGGGCTGGGGCGTGCAGAGCGTTTTCCAAAGCTCATCGCGCACTCGTTCCGGACTGGCGAGCTGAATCGTGTCGGCGATACGCTCGATCTGTTCATGCGTATCGTGCTCGATGGTCATGTTGAGCGCGTTGGAAAAACGTACGGCGCGCAACATGCGGATGGGATCTTCGGCCAACCCCGTATGGCTGACCCGTCTCACCAGGCCGGCCTCCAGATCGGCCTCGCCGCCGACTATGTCAATCAGCCGGACATCCATTTTCGAATGCGCAACCATGCCCACTTCAAAGGCCATGGCGTTGATGGTGAAGTCGCGCGCGCGCAGGTCGCCCTCGAGGCTCAGCCCGCGCATACTGGCTACGTCGCAGACCAGCGGATCGCCGCCGGCCGCCAAAAAGATCAGCCGCCCGACATCGTGTACGTCGTCCATGGCATAGAACGCCCATCCCAGGCGGTCGGCCACGCGCCGACCGATGCGAATGGCGTCCTCGTGTACGGCCAGATCCAGATCGGTGATCTTTTCGTTCAGACCCATCAAGGAATCGCGCACGACGCCGCCCACGATGAAGATGGGCGATGTCTCCTCCAGCATGGCCTCGATCAGCGCCTGAAATGCCGGATGCTGTGGTTTCCAAGCCATCCGCCTTACCCTTCCTGTCCTATAAACTTCCAAGGGGCTGCAATCTGTTCCAACCAATCTGCGAAATAGTAGAGGGTCAGTCCGAGAATACTCATGGCAACCACTCCGGCGTACATCTCAGGGTAGGCCACCCGCCCCCAACTCTGAATCAATATATAGTAGCCCAGACCGGAGGTGGTGGCGAAACTTTCCGTGAAGAAAAGCACGGCGATGGCGGTGCCCACGCTCAACCGCAGGGCGGTGAGCACGGCCGGGATGGATGCAGGCACGTAGACGAAGCGGAAGAGGGCGATGCGTCCAGCGCCCAGCGAGCGTACGCTGCTGATCAGTTCCGGCCGGATGCTGCTCGCTTCATCGCGCACGACGACCAGAATCTGGAAGAAGAGAATCACCGAGATCAGCGCGATCTTGCTGAGGTTGCCGATGCCGAGCACCAGCAGAAAGACGGGCAGCAACACCACCTTGGGAATCGGATAGGCGATGTAGATCAGCGGTGCAAAGAGCCGGTTCAGCCGCGGGCTCTGACCCAGAATCAGCCCGGCCGGCACGGCCAGCACCAGCGCAATCACCATGCTGGCTATTACTCGCCAGGCGCTCACCACAAAGTGTACTGCCAGATCGCCATACCGCAGTTCCTCGGAAAATGTCGCCAGGACAATGGCGGGCGGCGGAAATATGGGATTGTCGATGATCCACGCCGCCACCTGCCAAATGATAAGCGTTGACAGGATGCCGAGCGCTAGTTGTCGCCACTGCATGGTTTTTAGAACCCGCCATTGGTTTGAGTGCGTCGTTCGTCATCAAGAAACCGACGCAACTGGCTTGTTGTCCGGCTGTAGGCTTCAGTCTCGCGATAGCCGCGCTGACCTGCGCCCGGATTGTCGATCACCGTCGCCTGCCGGTTGGGCGGCCTGCCCAGCATCAGAATCTTGCGTCCGAGATAGGCGGCCTCATCCACACTGTGGGTCACGATGATGGTCGTGACGCCCAGTTCAGCCTGGATGTCGACCACCAGGTTCTGAAGATCCTCGCGAATCACGATGTCCAGCGCCGAGAAGGGCTCGTCCATGAGCAGCAGGTCAGGGCGCAGCGAGAGCGTACGCGCAATGGCCACGCGCTGCCGTTGGCCGCCGCTCAACTGGGCCGGGTACTTGTCGGCGTACTGCTTGATGCCGAGCCGCTCCAGCCAGGCGTCGGCTTCGTCAAGCGGCAGATTGGGCGGATAGGGTCGCGCCTGCCCCTCGACGCCCTCTTTGTTGCGATAGAGCTTGCCGATGCGCAGTCCCAGCGTTGCGTTGGCCCGCACAGTCGACCACGGCAACAGGCCGTGATCCTGCAAGATCAGGCCGGTGCTGGCCCGTGGCCGCATCGTCGGCAGGTCGTTGACCAGGATCCGCCCGGAAGTCGCCTGTTGCAGACCGGCCAGCAGATAGAGCAGCGTCGTCTTGCCGCAGCCCGACGGCCCCAGGATCGCCCACATCTCGCCCCGGTGTATTGACCAGATCGAATCCGTCGAAGACGGGTGTTTCTTCTGCGTAGGTAAAGACCAATCCTTCGATTGAGACAATCGGTCGGCCGGTCGATTTTGGAGTAATGCCGTCCATCCAGAACCCACAACAATGGTTAATGGTGAACGGTTAATGGTGAATTGATAATGGGGCGGCTCGCTCGACACCAAGCATTAACCATTGAGCATTATCAATTCACCATTAACCATTTCTTTTGTCTCGCTGCCTCATTCTTCACTTCCGCAACGATGGATCAACCACCTCATCGTACGCCAACGCCCCATCGACAATCCCCTTGTCCACCGCCCAATCGACCACATCCTGGACCTGGGCCTCAGACGGAATCGCCTTGACCGCAAACTGGGGCAGCGTGTATTTGTCCTGCAGCGGCTCAGGCACACGTGTGTTTTCAATCAGCACGTTGCGATAGGCTGCCGGGTCGGCGTTGATCGACTCGACCGCACGATCCCATCCGGCGATGAGGGCGGACACCGAGGCGGGGTTGGCGTCGATGGCGTCCTGGCGACAGACGATCACGCTGACCGCGATCTCCGGATTGGAGCTGTCGTCCATCACAATCGGCGCTCCCTGCAACTGCGCCAGGGAAGCCAGCGGATCGGGCAGAATGGCGGCGTCGACCTGGCCGCTGAGCATCAGTTCCAGCCGCACCGGGATCGCCGGCACGTTGGTCTTTTCGACGTCAGCCGGATCCAGACCGGCGGAGGCCAGCATGCGGTCGTTCCAGTAGTCGATGATGGTGTTTTCTGAGATGGCAATGGTGGCGCCGGCCAACTGCTCGGGCGACGTGATGCCGCTCTGCGGTGAGGCCAGCAGATAGAAGACCGGCTGCTCTGCCGACGCCTGGCGTGCCGTGCTGATCATCTTGAGTGGATTGGCTTCGCCCGCGTTGGTCAACACCACACCATTGATGTCGGTCAGCGCGCACTCGGCTGCGCCCGTCTGAACCACCGTGTCGCGTTCCGCCGCGCTGCTCACCGGGATCAGGTCGATCTCGATGCCGGCGTCGGCGAAGTAGCCCTCCTGGGCGGCGACGTAGAACGGGACGACATCGGTGATGGGGAGAACAGCTACGCTAAGGGGCGACAATTCTCCATTCATGTTCCCAGCGCTGCCGGCGCTCTCTGACGGCGCTGCAACCGGCGAAACACAGCCCGCCAGCAGCGCTAGAGCGGCCAGTGTACCCAACATGCGGGTTGATAACCAATGCTTCTGCATAGTCTTGCGTTCCCTCTTTTCCGTGCTTTCGTTTTCTGTCCAATTGTCTGATTATATCAGCAGTGCGACTACTTTCCATAGCGAAGTGTGGCCAACAGAACGCCTGCCAGAACCAAAGCGCCGCCGACAAGCTGTTGCGGCGATGGGAACGTGTCGAAGAGGAGCAAGTGCCCAGCCGATAGCGATCACCGGGCTGAGCGTGAGGATCACCGCGAAGAGGCTGATGGGGAGGCGACGCAGCGCCAAATAGTAGAGACTGCGGCTGATCACGACATCGACTGTGGCGGCAACTGTCAGTAGCGCCCACGTAGCGGATCCAGAGGGCCAGGCCAGCGCGTTGCGGCCGACCGCGATCAGGAAGAGGAAGCCTGTCGTAAAGAGCAGACGGAAGAAGAAAAAGTTGAGAAAATCGATGTCGCCGCCATAACGTTTGACGATGGCCGCATGCAGCGCATAGAGAAAGGTCGAGAACACGATCATCAGCGATCCGACGCGCAGATACTCGGCCGGCTGAAAGGTGATCACGAAGACGCCGATCACGGCGACGATCGCGCCGATCACCTGGCGCGGGGTCAATTTGTCGTGCAGCCAGAAGACGCCGAAGCCGATGGAATAGACCGTGGTCATCTTCCCCAGCATAGAGGCCGTGCCGGCGTCGATGAAGCCTACCGCCGCGTAGTTGATGGCCGTGCTGACGGCGACAAGCAGGCCGACGACCGTGAAAAAGAGCAGATGTTGTTTTGCGACACGAATACGTAGCCGTCCCGTGATTAGCCCGAAAATGCCGACTTCCAGTGTGCCGATGGCCAGAACGTACATGGCCGAAACCCAAGGCGAGATGTGGGGAAGAAGAGCACGTGCGAAGATAAAATGGAGACTGTCGACAAGCAGAAGCATGGCAAACAGCGCAACGCTACTGATGCTTCGCCCTTGAGATTGCGCTGATGCCATTGGGATTCTCGATAGATATGGATTGCAAATCATAGGAAAATTCGATTGTGCAATATTTCACCTATGCCCGTTCCTGCGGTATGATCGGTGCTGGCTTTCGGCATATGTACCGAGTTTAACAGCCACGGACAGGCGCCACAAACCAGCGCATGAACTGTACGCTGGAAACGGGCAGCGCCATAGTTGCCGCTGTCGCTCAATTTATCGGTTCCATCACAGGCTTTTATGGTCAAACATAATTATTGATTGGTGTAATTGCTCATGTATGAAATGATGCTGGTGTTCGCCATCTTGGCGGTCACGATCGTACTGTTTATCAGCGACAGATTACGGCTTGATCTGGTTGCCGTCATCTCGTTGCTTGCTCTGATGTTGACCGGTATTCTCACTGTCCCCGAGGCGCTGGCCGGTTTCTCAAACTCCCTCGTTATGATCATCGCCGCCCTCTTCATCGTCGGAACGGCGCTCTTCAATACGGGTGTCGCTTCAAGGGTCGGTCAGTGGCTCGGGTCCACAGCCGGAACCAGCGAAGTTCGTATCATGATCCTGCTCATGTTGATTGTGGCAGTGCTCTCGGCCTTCATGAGTTCGACAGGCGCTGTGGCCGTGTTGCTCCCTGTGGCCGTCAGCCTGGCCCATGATGCAAAAACGTCGCCGACCAAACTCCTGATTCCCTTGGCCATGGGTTCGCTGATCGGCGGCATGCTGACATTGATCGGTACGCCGCCCAATATGGTCGTCAGTGAAGAGTTGGTTCGCCAGGGCTATGAGCCTTTTGGTTTCTTCGCCTTCACACCCATCGGCCTGGTGGTTCTGGTCGCAGGCGTCATCTATGTCGTGGTCATGGGCCGGCATCTGTTGCCCGGCGCCCCCCGTTTCCGCACTGCAGGGGGAGAAGGCTCGTCGCCCGTCGGCGCTTCGACCCTCGACCAGCTTCGCGAGGAGTACCACATCGACGACAATATGTATCGGCTTCGTGTGCGCCGATCCTCAGATCTTGTCGGTCACACCTTGGCGGAGATGGACGTCGCCCACGAGTACCACGTTCATGTGGTTGAATACCAACCCTGGCCCGACGACACGGCGCCGCCGCTTCCCTCGCGCTTGGTGACGGCTGATACCATCTTTAGCGCCCACGACATCCTGTTGGCGCAGGGCGCGCCTGAGGATATCTCGCGCTTCTGCCGTCAGTTCGACCTTGGCGTTCGACCGCGTGAGGGGGCAGGCGAGCGAACGGCTGCCGCCGAGTTGGGGATGGCCGAAGTGCTGATTCGCGGTCGATCTCAGATGCGCGGCAAGACGCTGGCTGACCTGCGTTTTCGCAGTACCTACGATGTGAACGTTCTCGGGATCAACCGGCGCGGTGAAATCATCACCACAGACGTCGCGAGCATTCCGCTTCAATTTGGTGACACGTTGCTGGTCCAGGGCACCTGGAACGCGATTCGGAGTCTGACCGAAGACCGCGCCGATTTTATCGTTTCAGATGTCCCGCGTGAAATGGCCGAGCTGGACCATACGCGTCCCAAAGCGATGACCTCCATCGTCATCGTGCTGATCATGCTGGTCGTCATGACGTTGCAACTGCTGCCGACAGTCACCACAGTCATGCTGGCGGCAGTCGCCATGGTCCTGACCGGCTGTCTCCCCGTACGCGATGTCTATCGCAGCGTCAACTGGGAGTCCCTGGTGCTGATTGCCGCCATGCTGCCGATGGCGACCGCGTTGGAAAAGACCGGCGGCGTCACCTATGTTGCCGATCTGTTGACCAACAACCTGGGCGGCTACGGTGCATTGGCGGTTATGTCGGGGATCTTCGTGATTACGACGCTCTTCAGCCAGTTCATCTCGAATACGGCGACCACTGTCTTGATCGCTCCGATCGCGGCGGCCGCCGCGGTCACCATGGGTGTGATGCCCCATGCGTTCCTAATGGTGACGGCGATTGCCGCCTCTGCCGCTTTCTCGACACCAATTGCTTCCCCGGTCAACACGCTTGTGTTGGGGCCGGGCGGGTACAAGTTCAGCGACTTCCTCAAGGTGGGGCTGCCGCTGAACCTGGTGGTATTGGTACTCTGCCTGCTGCTGGTTCCCTTGCTTTTTCCGTTATAGCTGGGCTTGATTTATGAAGAGATATCTTAGCTGTATTACCTGCCTCAGATAGACCGCGGATTAGGCTGATTTGGCGGATAGAGCCGGATATTTTTCGGATTTTATCCAGTGAGTTCACTGCAAGAACCACGAATTTCACGAATGGCACGAATTTTCTCAGTGGTGCCATTCGTGAAATTCGTGCCATTCGTGGTTTTGCAGTAGAGTCATCCAGTTGTATCCGCCTGATTCGCGGTCTATTGTTGATCAGGCAATTTGATCAGAGGAGTTGCCACGCATGAAACCCAAGGTTGGCCTGATCACCATCGGCCAAGCACCGCGCTCGGATCTCTCATTTCTTCTGCTCGAGATGCGCCCCGATCTGGAATTCATCGAGGCGGGCGCATTGGATCACCTCACCCTTGGGGAAGCCAACGCGCTGCCGGTCGGCGACTATCCCCTGAACACGCGTATGCGCGACGGATCTTCGGTAGCTGTTGACCGTGCCGCTCTGGAGCCGTTGCTGCAACAGGCGCTTGACCGCCTGGAGACCGACGGCGCGTTGGCGACCCTGTTGATGTGCGCAGGCACGTTTCCCAATCTTCACGGCCGACGCCCGCTCTTCAATCCCTTCCAACTGGCCAAGACAACACTGTCTGCAATGGGTCTGCATCGCATCGGCATCATCTGCCCCTATGCAGAGCAGGAGCATGCCATCGGCAAGCGCTGGTCCGAGGCCGGGTTCGATCTCCTCATCCAGACTGCGGCCCTCTCCGATGTTGAGACGCGTGGATAGCTTGCTGGCAAGATGGTCAAAGGCGGGTCAAAATGGCCTTGACCAACCGGTTGAAGCCATTGTCCTCGACTACGTAGGCCATGATCCTACACAGGTGAAGCGCGTTCAGAAGAATTGCACACTCCCCGTAATTGATTTAGGCTATCTCTCCATGCGAGTGCTGGCGAGCAGCGTGCCGGCCACCGCCGCTCTGTCGCTGTAGACAAAAGTACGCAATTCAAATACGTAATTCAAATCGGAGGTTGCCCATGGCTTTGCATCCCCTTGCCGGAAAACCGGCTCCTATCGAGATTCTCGAAAATGTGCCGCGCCTTGTTGCCGACTACTATTCGCTGAGACCGGACGTCTCCGATCTGGATCAGGCGGTCTCGTTCGGCACTTCGGGCCATCGCGGCTCATCGCTTGATCGCAGCTTCAACGAGGATCACATCCTCGCTATCGCTCAGGCCATCTGTGAATACAGACAGTCGGTCGGCATTGCCGGACCGCTCTACCTGGGCATGGACACCCATGCGCTCTCATTGCCGGCGCTCTATTCGGCGATTGAGGTGTTTGCGGCCAACGGCGTCGAGACGATCATCCAGGCCGGGACCGGCTATACGCCGACACCGGTGATCTCCCACGCCATTCTGAGCTTCAACCGCGCCAATCGATCAACATACGCTGACGGCGTTGTGATCACGCCCTCGCACAATCCGCCAAGGGACGGCGGCTTCAAGTACAATCCGCCGTCGGGCGGACCGGCCGGCACAGAGATCACAAAGCTGATCCAGGCCCGCGCCAACGAGATTCTGGCCGACGGACTCGGCGCGGTGAACCGACTTTCCCTGAGCAAGGCGCTGGCCAGCGATGTCGTGCACGAGTTCGACTTCGTGGCTCCCTATGTCAACGATCTGAAATCCGTCATCGACATGGAGGCAATCGCCAATGCCGGTCTGCGCATCGGCGTCGATCCCATGGGCGGGGCCGGCATCCACTATTGGGGGCCGATTGCCGAGACCTACGGCCTTGATATGACAGTCGTCAACAAGCGTGTCGATCCGACCTTTGCGTTCATGACGGTGGACAAAGACGGCAAGATCCGCATGGACTGCTCGTCGCCCTATGCCATGGCCAGCCTCATCGGCCTCAAAGACGACTACGACATCGCCTTCGGCAACGATCCTGACTATGATCGCCATGGCATCGTCACGCCCAGCGTGGGACTCATGAACCCGAATCACTACCTGGCTGTGGCCATCCACTACCTCTTCCAGCATCGCAACGGCTGGCCTTCGACGGCGGCCGTCGGCAAGACGCTGGTCTCCAGTTCAATGATCGATCGTGTGGCTGCGGATCTGGGGCGCACACTGGCAGAGGTGCCGGTCGGCTTCAAATGGTTTGTGGAGGGCCTCGTTTCAGGCCAATACGGCTTTGGCGGCGAGGAGAGCGCGGGCGCTTCCTTCCTGCGTCGAGACGGCACGGTCTGGACCACCGACAAGGACGGCATCATCATGGATCTGCTCGGCGCGGAGATCACGGCGGTGACCGGACGCGATCCCGGCGAGCACTACGCCGCACTCACCGAAAAGTTCGGCGAGCCGATCTACCGGCGCATCGACGCCCCGGCAAGCCGCGAGCAAAAAGCTGTGCTCACCGACCTGTCGCCTGATCAGGTCAGCGCCACTGAATTGGGCAGTGAAGCCATCACGGCGAAATTGACCAATGCCCCCGGAAACGACGCCCCCATCGGCGGCTTGAAGGTTGTCACAGAGAACGGTTGGTTCGCGGCTCGCCCGTCCGGTACCGAGGAGATCTACAAGATCTACGCGGAAAGCTTCCGCGGCGAAACGCACCTCGATCAGATCATCGAAGAAGCCCAGGAGATCGTGGGCGACGCATTCAGGGCGGCGGGTGTCTAGGGAAATCGTACCGCGACATTCATGCCGCAGCATTGCTTCTGCCAGGCTGAGCGGCATGAATGCCGCGATGCCAGTCTTGCTCTGTCAGTCGAGGCGGATCTGCTGGCCGAGGTTGAGGACGGTCTGTTCACCCAGGCCGTTCTTGCGCAGCAGTTCTTTCCAATCGAGATCGTAGCGCAGGGCGATACTGATGACAGTGTCGCCCTCTTTTACCGTGTAGATCCGGGGTTCTGCCGGTGCGCTGGAGGCGGTAGCAGTGGTCGCGGCAGTGGTCGTGGCTTGGCCGGCGTCTGCAATGACCGGAATGCGCAATGTCTGGCCGATGCTCAGAAAATCATCGGCGGCAAGTCCATTGGCGGCGGCCAAATCTTCCCACGGAATGCCGTAGCGTCCGGCAATGCCTGCCAGGGTGTCGCCGGGTTGAACCGTGTAGCCCTGTACCGCGTCGGAGGGACCGCCGATGGCGGCCGGGTTGATTGTGATGGGCGCATCCTCGATGGGGAGACGAATGGTCTGGCCGATCTGGAGCAGCGAGTGTTCCGATAGCCCGTTGATGGCTGCAACGCTTTGCCAAGTGAGCCCGTAGCGAAGCGATATGGCGAGCAAGGTGTCGCCGGGCTGAACCAAATAGGGCTTGCCGGACGGCGTTGGCGGCACGATAGGCGCTGCCGCGGCTGCAATCACCGGCGCTTGTGCAGCTTCACCGGCTTGATCTCCACCCGCTTGATCTCCACCTGCTTGATTTCCCCCGCCAAAGACAAGCACAAAGATTCGCAGTCCGTTGGCCGGATCGCGATGAACGCCGACTCCAGCTTCAGTCCATTTGGGGTTGAGGATGTTGTTGCGGTGAACATAACTGTTCATCCACCATGCCAGAGCGCTGTCCGCGCTTGCCGGTTGTCACCCAGTTTTCAGTGACGCCTTTGCCGCTGGTATAGCCGATCCGGGCAGTGCGCATATGCACGCTGCTGCCGTCACTGCCGGTGTGGCTGAAGAGACGATGCGAGGCCATATCGGAAGCGTGGGATTGGGCTGCCTGTGCCAACAGGGGGTGAGCCTGCATTGGCGCCAGTCCAGCCTGTTGACGAGTCTGATTGATGGCGCCGAGTAGACGCGCTGCGATCTGGGCTGTCTCGTCGTTGGGTGCGTTCTCCTGGGCCGAAAGCGATCTGGGAAATAGCAGGAGAATTGCCAGAAGTAGCAGTACGATAGACTTGGTTGCGACGATGCAAAATGCTCGGTTCCGTGTCGTGCAGTGATCCGCCATGATGCAAAATGCTATCAGAATCGGTCTGATATGCCAAACTGGGCAGTCTGCTTTGTCGCCGATATCTTTTTCATTTGAAGCCTGTGGATGGCCGCTGCCAGCCTGAGATGCACCAGTCTGTAGGGCGAATCGTTCCAATTTTGCGAGCGATTGCCTGGATGTGTTGGCGCCGCGGACAGCGATCGTTCAGGAATCTGCGCTGCAATCGCCTGCCCGTCTACCGGCGCCTGTTTGACCTCAATAGGTCAGGATGCTATACTCGCGTCTATAGTTGTGGCCTGACCAAACTCTCACCAGAATCGACATCGCAAGTGAAAGATATCGGTCTATTGGGTGGGTTCCTCCTCTCGCCGTTCACGCCAAATGCAGGCCAAGTACGGGGGCTGTCTGTGATTCTACGTGTTTGTCTGTGGGCGATCTTGGCTGCGCTCGCCGCCTCCGCCCTGGGCGCGTGCAGGCAGGATGGCGCGGCTAGTGTTCCCAGTGACTCGCCGGGCGCCACTGAGCGCGTCGCCGCGTCAAGCGCGCCGACGGAACCGCCACCTCCCACCCCGATTCCAGTCCCATCGCCCGTTATCATCGAAGTGCCCCACTACATTACTATCACAGTCCCCGCTGAGAGCGTGACCGTTGACCTCTGTGACGAACCCACTGATACAATTGTGATTGGCGCGATCCTGCCGCTGTCCAGCCCGGGCGCCATGCGCAATGGATTTGCGATGCAGACGGCGCTCAATATCGCCCTCAATGATATCAACACCATCGGCGGAATTGGCGACCGGCGTGTACAGTTGATCACCTATGATTCGGCAGGCATCCCAACGCGAGGGGCCAAGTTTGCCGAACGGCTGATCGTCGAGGATTGCGCAGTGGCCATCGTGGGTCTGTATCACAACAATGTAGCGTCGGCTGTTCGTGATGTGGCGCAAGAGTATGGCGTTCCTCTCATCCTCGCCGAACCGGCGGCCGATCCTTTGACGGCTGGTGAGCCTGCGGAAGTCTTTCGAATCGCACCGACCGGCAGCATGGTCAGCAATATGGACGCTGAATGGCTGGCTGAGGTGGGGGATTACAACGAAGATGGAGAATTGTTGGCCGTCATGGTCGTGCCGGATTCGAACCACGGTCAACTTCAGGCCGAGCAGGCCGAGGACCTGATGCCCCAATATGGAATCCAGGTCAAGACGCTGATTGCCGATCTGCCGACCGTCGACTTCTCTCCGATTATTGCGCGTATTGTCGCAATGGAGATGGCGCCGGACGCGCTGTTCATCAAGATCTACGATGATTCGGCATTGGATTTACAGCGACAACTGCTTGACGCCGGGATCGGCCCCGAAAAGGGGACGATTATCGTCACGACCTCACCGGCCCTCGATGATGAGAATTTCTGGACGCGTTTGCCGGATGGCGAGAAGACCGTGGTGCAGCAGGTTGGACCGTGGTCCTCGACGGTCACGCCGATGGGTGCGCTCTTTGTAACCAACTATATGCGCTATTTCGATCGTTGGCCCGAGCGCTATGCATTTTCCGCCTATGACGCCTTCATGATTGCCGCTGACGCAATCGGGCGGGCGGATTCCTTGGCAGGGGAAGACATTATCGCTGCGCTCGAAGCGACAGAGGTCGAGTTTGCATCCGGCCTCTACTACTTCCCCTATGTCGATCGAACGCCGCCCGATGCAAGTACGCCGAAGTACATGTGGCACCAGTGGCCGGATGTTCAGACTCTATTCCTGGAATACGTTGAGCCATTGCAGCCTGCCGAGCAGATGTCCGTGATCTGGCCCGACACCTATCGCACGGTAGATGTCCCCTACGTTCGTTGAAATCGGCACTTCATGCCCACGAGATCTGTCAGTTCCCTTGTGGCCGTCCGGCAATGAGGCAGATCCATTCCTCCATCTGCTCCTGCCCCAAGGTTTTGACGCCATGCCGACGCAGTGTTGCGTTGATCTGCGGCGTCTGGCTGCGCAGCAGGCCGGAGAGGATCAATAGGCCGCCGGGGTCGATTGTGTCGAGCAATCCCCGATCGAAAAAATCGACGATCACTCTGGACAGAATGTTGGCCACAACCACGGAAACCTGTTGCACCTCTCGCTCTTGATTGATAACATCAGCCAACGATCCTTCTTCCACGCACACGATTTCCGACAATCCATTCAACGCCACGTTCTCCGTGGCGACGTTCACCGACTCCGGATCGATGTCCACCGCCAGAACCGAACTTGCCCCCAGTCTCGCCGCTGCGATGGCCAGGATACCGCTGCCGGTTCCCAGATCGAGCACAGAATCGCCCGGCTTCAAATGGCGCTCCAGCGCCATCAGGCAGAGCTTGGTGGTGGCGTGAGCGCCCGTGCCGAAGGTCGCGCCGGGGTCGAGCAGTATGGGTAGCGTATCCGGCTCCAGATCGGGATCGAGCCACGCTGGAATCACCATCAACTTGCGCCCGACACGAAAGGGCCGGTAGTCGTCTCTGGCGATATGGTTGGCGGAACTGCTCATAGATTTCGCCTCGTTCAGATTCTCTATATTTGATTCCTGCACAGACGCGGCAGGAACGATATGGGTGCATTTGGTACAAGTTGAGAAGCGTAGGGGCATGTGATGGGGTGGAAAACAGAACAAACTGCAACGGCGAGTTCGCCCGCCCCATCACGTGCCCGTCGCCGACGAATCAGTACCTGGCGCAAAGCGCCAATACACCCAAACGATATCGTGAAGACAGCGACGAGAACATAAGTCATGCAGGACGGAATACCATCCCGTCCTACATGCTGTAGTTGGCCAGATCGAGTATATCACCGGCGCAATGGCGTCCCAAAAGGATGCAATCTGATTGCGAGTAGCGGCCAAGAATGCTAGAATCAATCTTCGCCCCACAAGTGAACCACAAACTAGCCTGCACCTACCGGGAGCCTGCAATGAAACTTGCCAATCAACTGAACAAACTGGGCACGGAAACCGCCTTTGCCGTTTCGGCTGCGGCCGCCGCCTGGGCCGCCAAGGGCCACAAGGTCTATCCCTTCCACCTGGGCGACATCAACATCGCCACGCCTGACAACATCGTCGAGGCCACCTACAAGGCCATTGCCGACGGCTACACCGGCTACTGCCCCGGCGCCGGCATTCCGGAACTGCGTGCCGTACTGGCCGATGATGTGGGCCGCAAGCGGCAGCGTGCAGTACGCCGCCGAACAAGTCTCGGTCCAGCCCGGCGGCAAGCCGGTCATCGGCAAGTTCCTCGCCGCGGTCATGAATCCCGGCGACGAGGTGCTCTATCCCAATCCGGGCTATCCCATCTACGAGTCTCAGATCGACTATCAGGGCGGCGTCTGCCGTGCCCTACGGCTTCGTGGAAACGCCGTCCGGCTTTGCGCTGGACATGGATGCGATCCGCGACTCCATCACCGACCGCACCCGGGTGCTGATCTACAACAACTATCAGAATCCCACCGGCGCGCAGTCATCCCGTGAGGAGATGGAGGCGGTGGCCGAGCTGGCCATGCGCCACGATCTCTGGGTGCTCAGCGATGACGCCTATCACGAGATCCAGTATGGCGACTCCGGCATTTCGATCGTCAACATTCCCGGCATGCAGGAGCGCACGGTGATTCTCTACACCTGCTCCAAGCGTTTCGCCATGACCGGCTGGCGGCTGGGCGCGGCCATCGGCCCGCAGCCGGTCATCGACGTCATCAACAAGCTCAACACCAACGCCGAATCGTGCACGACCCACTTCATCCAGCGGGCCATGGTGGGTGCCATCGACGGCGACACCAGCGGCCCCGATGCCATTGTGGCCACGCTGCAGGCCCGGCGCGATGCGGCCGTGGCCGGCCTCAACGCCATCGACGGCATCTCGATTGTCGCGCCTCAGAGCACCTTCTATCTCTTCCCCAACGTGTCGACCATCATGGAGCGCAAGGGCTTGACCGACGTCAACGAACTGATGACCGAGGCGCTGGAGCAGACCAACGTCTCCTTCTGCACGCGCAAGCACTTTGGCCGCCCGATTCCCGGCAAGGAGAACAACTACATTCGCTTCGCCTATTCGGGCATCGACGTGCCGGAGATTGAAGCAGGGACTGGCGCGGCTCAAGGTCTACTTCGAGGCCAATTGAGAGGTAATCGGCAGGGTGCGCTCCTTGCGGGTTCCCGCAAGGAGCGCACCCTGCGCGAATTAGTCGGTGTAGACGACGGTTAACGTCTTCCCGGCTGCCAGTGTTAGGGTCGGCTCAAAATGTAGATCCATGGTTCCATCACCGGTTGCCGCGTCAACGTTCAGCGACAATCCGTCCACGAGGGCCTCCCCAAACATGCGGTCGGTTTGAAGCGACAGATCACTCAGCGTCAACTCGCCATAGTCGACAGAAACCTGCGCCTGGTCCGCATCCTGCCGGTAGGCGCCCCATCCGCTGCCGACGACATAGAAGGCCCGGAAATCCTCTGGGGCGAACTTCGGGGCGAAACTTAGTCTCTGTTTGACAGCATCATACTGCAAGCCCACTGCCTCTTCCATCAGTGTCCAACTGGCCATTGGACGCACGTAGTGGTCACCGCATTCGATCTCGTTCCACGGACTACGCCGGGCGCCGTTGTGACGTTCACGGATGTCGCCGAGGATGGTCAGCGCCGCGTCGACGTCGCCTTCGTGCAGCAGCATGGAAGCCAGCGGATACTCAAGACCGCTCCACACTTCGTCGCTGTACTGGGTCGGGATCTCAGGCTTGCCGCCATTGGGCCAGGTGCAGATGTAGATCCCGCGATCCCTTTGGTCCATGTAGATGCGTGGCTTCTGATCCTCAATGTTGAAACTGGTTCG
The DNA here is from genome assembly GCA_963698255.1 of uncultured Chloroflexia bacterium. Taxonomy (GTDB): domain Bacteria; phylum Chloroflexota; class Anaerolineae; order Caldilineales; family Caldilineaceae; genus JAWKOK01. The sequence continues at coordinate 416,952 of CAVOQD010000024.1, forward strand.
CCGGTTGAAGCGGAAGATGTTGCCGATGGTCGTGCGCACATGTTCCTCAGGCAGCACATAGCCCAGATTCAGTGCGAACGCCCACCATTGGCCGAGGAGTTGATCGATGTGGCAGCCGTCGCCGAATTGCTGCTCTGTATATTCGTCCATATCAACAATCTGAGCGTAGTATTCGCCGTTCCAACAGAGTCGATCATAGTTGACGCGGCCAAGTTCAAACCGCGCACGATACTGCTGGGCTAGTTCATCCTCACCCTGCAGAACCGCCATCTCTTCGGCAGATCGCAACGCCGCCAAATAGAGGCTGCCCATGAACGTATTGGGCCCATAGATCGAGATGTCGTAGGTGTTGGGTTGCTCGCCGCGAATGACACCGTCGCCTTCGGTGTCATAGTCATCCAAGGCGTGCTGCATGAGCTGCTTGATCGATGGCCACATTTCGTCGAACCAGGCCCTGCCGGCACCGTGGCGCACCTCACGGTAGGCCTTCAAGACAGTGCCGAACTCACCGTCCATGGCCGGGTTGCGTGGTCCGCCGATGAACTGATCCCATGGTCTTGGTAGGTAGAGCGGCAACGGGGTCCGATGGGGAATCTCGCCGCGTGGGCTGATCTGGTCGATCAGGTCAGTGTGGCGCATGCCCTGTTCCAAGTTGGGGAAGAGCTTGGCCAGCGCCATTTCGTAGTTCCAGACATGGGTGCAATTCATGGGGCAACAGCCCTCGAAGTCGCCGTGAAACGTGCTGGCCCCGTGACAGCCTTCAAAACCGTGGAAACGCCCATCTTCGTTCCAAATACAGGTGGGGGTGCGGATGGTCGAAATCGGACCGGCCACCGATTCCAGCAGTTCCCAGGGCAACGTGCTTTCGAAAAATCGATCCCGGTAGAGCCGTGTCCCGTCAACTAGCCTGGCATACTCCTGACGGATGTATTGCACCACTGCCAGGGCGCTGTCGAACTGGTTGCTGTACTGGTTGCCGATCCAGAAGTGGCTCTTGCGATCCAGCACGCCCACATTTTCCTGATCCCATGTTACATAGCGATTGGGGAAATGCCAGGCCAACACCATAGAGACCGTGCGGCTTGCACCGGCTTGGACGTCAAAGTGAACCGCCAGAGCGCCGTTCCAGGTCTGTCCTTCGGGACTGGCACCGCTGCTGCCATAGTTGGGCAGTTTGCCGAACGAGCGGCTGAAATGATCCCAGAGTTGCTCCGATGATTCCCACTGCAGCATGGACGTGATCTCATCGCCCTCCTCAGTCAGCACGGCGAGCACAAGCTGACCATTGGCGGGGTGATCGGTTCGCAAGCGCGTATTGCTCATGTCCAGCGCTCCGACACCGGCGAGTTGGGTCAGGCGGTTGACATTGCCGCCGTAGCCCATGTCGCGCACGCCGTCGACGGTCGTCTTGCCGTCCCAGCCGACCAAGTTCTGCTGTGCGCCCATAAGCGATACGCGGGCCGTTTGGTCGTTGGGATTGGTCACGGTGAAGTTGAAGATCACAGCGGGCAGGCCGGAATCCACGCTGTTCAATGGAATGAAGGGGCTGAATGCCTCCAGCGAGACCTGTACCGGCAGCGCATCGCAGTCATACTCGATCTCGACGATCGGATACTGGGCCGTGATGCGTAGGTCATCCACGCCGGGCAGTTCCGCCATCATGCGGCGAGATCCGCCGGGCGTCAGATGATCGCTGACGCTTGGCGCTGGTTGGAACGCTGCATCGTCGTAGAGGGCATCGTTCTGAAGAACGACCGCAGCGCGCTTCATGGGCGGATATCCGCCGGCCCAAATGGCGAAGAAGCTGTTGGGGATGTGGGCGTCATGGTTCACGTTGTTGACAATCTGCCATTGGCGCAGACCGCCGTCACCGGCCAGCGCGACAGTGCCGGCGCCGATGCCGCCGAGAGGCAGGGCAATGGCGCGTAGGGCTTTACCTTCGTAGGTGAGTGCGTCACGGACGCTAGCGCCGTTCTCTTTCGGTGATGTCTTTATTGCGGACATGAAATGCATCCTTTCAATGTTTGAAGATGAGCAGGTACGACGACCGGCCAGCAGCGTTTTTATCCAGTCCGCTTCTTCGTCTCCAGCCCAACCGTAAGTCGACAGTTGTTGACCACAAACATGCCGAACATGGCCGGCAGGAAGAAGAGGAGCGCCAGGCTAAAGGAGCGAATCGCTAGTGCGCAGAGGACACCCATGCTCAGCAGACCGACGCTGTTGGCCGCATATCGGCTGGCCAGGATAGCGCCGTTTCGCAGCGCCGTGAGGGCGCCCAGATCATACTGAACGAGCAACGGAAATGCATAGAGATAGAAAGTGATCAACGCGACAGCGCAAATGATGCACAGGGTCAGTGTCGCCCAGAAAAGTGGTGATACCGTAGGCTGCGATAGTATGGGCAACAGCCAGAAGATACCCAGAAGAAAGGGACAAAGCAGAATTGCCAGGCGAATGCTGTCGCCTGCATAGCCAGGCACGGCACGCAGCGTGTCGCCGAAACCGGCTCCACTTTCCTGTATGAGTTCGCCCTCCAAATACAGAAGAGCAGACCATGCAGGGGCGATGGTGAGCGCGGCCACGATGACGGCCGGCCCAAACAGTCCCAATGCAGTGAGGGCGAAGGCAGGTCCGCAGAACAGGCTGAAGACCAATCCCGCCAGTACTACCTTGGGCAGGTTTTCCCAGATCGAGATCACCGTACAGCGCACATAGGTCTGCGGGGTCAACTCGGGTTGCTCTTGCATGGGGATCCGCTTGTGGTAGCGCTATCCTTTGAGTCCGGTCATCGCGATTCCGCGGATGACGAAGCGCTGTGCAAACAAGAAAAAAAGCAGTACCGGCAGGATCGAAATCATAATGCCGGCCAGCACGTGGGCGCGATTGCCCATGCCCATATAGCCTTCCAGATGCACGATAGCGATGGGAAAGGTATATTTGTCCCGATCGCGTAGAAAGAGGAGCGGACCGAGAAAATTGTTCCAAGATGCCAGGAAGGTGAAGATGCCGAGAGCCGACAGCCCAGGCCCAATCAGCGGCAGCATCACCTGCCAATAGATGCGGAAGTAGCCGGCTCCATCGATCTTGGCCGCATCCATCAACTCGGAGGGCAGCGTCATGAATTGCTGGCGCAGCAAGAAGACGCCGAATGCGCTGGTGATGGCGGGGAGGATAAGCGCCCAGTGCGTGTTCATCAGATCCAGGGCACGGATGATGATGAAAGTCGGGATCATAATCACGGTCCATGGAATCATCATCGACCCTAGGAATGTGAAGAAAAGAAAGTTGCGACCGGGAAAGCGCAGGCGAGCAAAGGCGAAACCAGCCAGCGAACAGGTGAACAACTGGGCTACCGTGATCAGTGTGGCGATCTTGAGACTGTTCCAGAAAAATCGGAAGAAATCGATATCCGGCGAGGTGATGACTGCCCAATAGTTCTCCCAGTGGAACGCAGTCGGCCAGAAATCGGGCGGCAGGTTGAACGAGTCCGCCGGGTCGCGCAGCGACGTTGAGAACATCCAACTGATGGGCGCAATCTCGATCACGGCTATACCGACTAGGAATCCCCAGAGGAGGATTTCCGTCACATAGAACCAGGCCGAACGGCGCCGTCGTTTTCTTCCGGTCTTAATGGTACGACTCGATGTGTCTACTGTCGTTGACACGGATAGATTCTCCTACTCGTAGTGAACCCAGCGCCGGGACATCCAGAATTGGAACGCCGTCAGCGCGATTAGCACGAAAAAGAGGGTGATTGAAACAGTCGCAGCGTAGCCCATCTCGAAGCGTCTGAAGCCGACTTCGTAGATGTAGAGCACGATCAACCGTGAGGCATCGCCGGGTCCGCCGCCCGTGAGCACCCAGGCATTGTCGAAGACCTGGAAGGCTCCGATCAGCGAGATGACGATGGCAAAGAAAGCCGTCGGCGTGATAAGGGGCAATGTTACATAACGTGTGAGCTGCCACCGGCTCGCACCGTCGATCTCGGCTACTTCGTATAGCACTTGAGGGATCCCCTGTAGGCCCGCCAGGTAGAGCACCATAAGGAAGCCGACGCTCTTCCAGACGTCGTACACAATCACGGAACGAAGAGCCCATTGGCTGCTGCTAAGCCAAGCAATCGGTTCTAGGCCAATCGATTGCAACAGGTAGTTGACCACGCCCCGATCCTGGGTGAGCAGGTAAGACCAGACCAGCGCGAGCGAAGCGGTCGTCGTCAATACAGGGAAGAAGATTGCGGTGCGGAAGAGATATTTTAGTGTCGAGTGCATGGCTCGATTGACGCTCATGGCCAGCATTAGTCCCAGTACATTGTTCAGCGTGGTCGCACCCAGCACGAAGATTAGGCTGTTCCAATAGGTGAGGAACATGCGCTTGTCGGTGGCCAGCCGTTGCAGATTCTGGGTTCCGACCCATTGAGGCGGCGTTAAGATGTCGTACTCCATGAAGATGAGCACGATCGATGCCAGGATCGGCCCGACCAAGAAGATCAACAGCGCCAAGAACGCCGGCATGATGAAGGCATATCCGGCAATCACCTCACGCGTCTGTACACTGTTTAGTCGTTGCGAAAGGCTCTTCTTGGATATACTTGCGCTTACGACGGAGTTAGCCGTGGTCTCCACGTAGTTCTCTCCTTGAACTGTGACCGGACGGACATGTAGGCAAAGAATGACCGCAGAGGCGCAGAACCTTCTCCACTGCTTTTTCCAGGCTCCAAGCCTCTGCGGCTGATTCTGGTTCTTGCCGATTTCACGGGCGTGAAATGACGTTGAACCTTCTGTGCTATGCGTCCTTCAGCTTATCCATTTCAGGCTGCAGTTCATCGTGGGCGGCTTGTACGGCCTCTTCCACCGTCTTTTCGCCGTTCCAAATGGTCTCATAGTGACGGTTCAGCATCGGTTCAATGGTGCTGAAGTTGGTCGGTGACGGGACCGTCTTGGCTGCTTCCAGCGACTCATAGAAAATGGCCGTATTCGGCGGGCCGAACTCTGCAAATTCGGGCATTTCGGCCACAGAACGCAACGCAGGGATGTTGCCGCCAAGCCGAACCATATCCAGCGAGGCGTCCTTGTCCGAGAGGAACTTCACTACATCCCATGCTGCATCCGGGGCTTCGGCCGACGACGATACTCCCCAACCGTCCGTACCTGCCACGGTCTTGATCGGACCGGCTTGATGAGGCTGATACTGGAGATCGTAGGTGTCGAACTCGGCAGCCAGCGAGCCGCCGATGCACCAGCGCCCACAGGTTCGCATTGCCAGGTTGCCGGCGTGGAACTGAGCTTGTTCATCCCAGCCTGCCGGGTTGGGTGCAACGCGATGCTTGAGGATCAGATCGGCCATGAACTGCAGCGTCTCCGCCACTTTTGGATCGAGCATGTTCGAGTCCAGCCAGTCGTCGGTCAGCGGCGAGGTATCGTTGTTGAAGTACCAGGCCGCCATGCCGAACATGCCGGAACCCCAGAATGAATAGGCGAAGCGATCATCGGCGCCGCCGGTCACATTGGCGACTTCGAGAGCGGTGTTTAGGAATTCCTCCCAGTTCCAATCCGGCGAGGGCGGGTCGATGCCCACTTCCTCGAAGATGGCGGTGTTGTAGTAGGTCACCATGTTGTTCCAGGAGAACGGATACTCGATCTGCTTACCGTCGATCTGTAACATTTCGCGTAGGGTGATGTGGACATCGTCCATCAGTACGGCCTGCGCATCTGGGTCGGCGTCCAGGAAGTCGTCCAGTGGCACCAGGATGCCCTTGTCCGCCAGCAGACGCAGGCCTTCAATGGCGATCATGATGACGTCCAATTGCTCACCACCAGCGATTTGCGTGACGATCAGGTCCGAGTACCCGTCCCAACCGATGCCGCCGATCTGTGTATTCGTTACTTCCAGGTCGATGTTGGGCAATGCCTCTGTGGCTCGTTCCATGGCATTGTCCCAGGTGTCGATAGGCATTTGCGAGGTGGCGATGATCGATACCTTCTCGACCGAGGGCGCCGCCCCATCACCGGTTTCGCCACTGGGTGCAGCAGCAGGGGCGCAGGCAACTGCGAATGCACCAGCTGCCGTCATGGCGGATAGGCGCAGCATCTCTCGCCGCGTCAGCTTCTTCAATCCGAACGTTTGTGTTGACATTGTTCTATATTCCTCCTGTTGATTAGATTGTTCATAGACTTGCAGTGAGCGAATGAAAAGGAATAACGTGGATATTGACAACGGCAACGCGGTCGCTACTGAAAATTCGCCGTTGTCTGCCGCACGATTAGATCGGTGTATATGCAGGAGAGAACCGGGGGGATCTCTTTTTTCTCTATCGTCTCTACGAGACGCTTCATGGCCAGTACACCCATTTCCTGTTTGGGGACATTGATTGTTGTCAATGGCGGCACTGTGTCAGCCACATTGTCAAAACCCATGATGGAGATATCATCGGGGATGCATAGGCCCATCTCTTTGGCGGCATCCAGCGCACCGAGCGCCGTCTTGTCACTGATGGCAAAGACTGCACTTGGGGGCGTGGGTAGCGCAAGCAACTGCTTCATCTCCAGGTAGCCCTTTCGGGAGTGACCCGCTGAGAGCGATTCTTGTCTATAATCACTGGGGATATCGATGCCAAGTTCATCAGATGCACGCAAGGCCCCATAGAGGCGATCTGTCAAAGTCTTGTACTTGCGGGGACCCTCGATGATGGCAATCCGTCGATGTCCAAGGGCGCTGAGGTGCTCAAAGGCCAGGCTGCCGCCTCTCACATTGTCGGGTACAATCGCATTCACCTGTAGGCCGGAAACGTAGTTGTCGACTAGAACCAGGGGGACGCCATGTTCGACCAACCGGATGGCAAGCTGGTCGTTGGCCTCTGAACCGCCCAGAATCATAATTCCCCGAACTTGGTCGTCCAGAACCATCTGCGGCAACTGGCCCGGCTCAATGATCGAGAACAACATGCCGTAGCCCTGGATCCTGGCTTCAGCCTCGATCGCACGGATCACTCTGTCGTAGAATCGATCTGCGTAGGCGGGAACGGGAAGATCGCCGACAAGCAGGCCAAATATTTTCGTTCTGGCGCCGTTCTTGGAGCGGGTGCGAGGTACATAGCCTACCTTCTCGATGGCGGCAGCGATCCGCCGTCCAGTATCGGGCCCCACACCTGGGCGGCCCTGGATATAGAGGGAGACCGTAGAGATCGAGACGTTTGCCTCTGCGGCAACGTCTCGTATGGTTGTTCGCTGGAGCTTTTTGTTGTTCACTTCAGTCAACCACGCTGCATGCGAAGTCTCTAGGCTGATATGCGGCAAGAGCGTAGGGAATATTCCAATCATACAGAGTTTCGATGGCCATGTCAAGCCTTTGTTTTCTCGAAGTTTTGTGCGAACATCCAAGTACGTTCGCCGAACAACATGAGGTCAATCATTCCAGATCAGTGTCTGATACCGTCCATGACTTTCGCAACGCGAGGTTCTGACAGGTTTGCCAGTGACTGACCAAAGGCGCGTTCGACCCCTGGGCTGTTCCCGAAGAAAAAAGTCGCTAACGCCAGTGCCGGGCACCTTGGGGCTGTCCTCGTATCGGCTCTATGCGGTTGCCATCGCGCCAGGCGTATGGCCCCAGTCCACCAATGCCTGTTGTTCGTCGCTCAGCTCGATCCACGGTGCGGTCGGCCCGTCCGGCGCTTGAGCCATCACCATTCCGTCGACGATGGTCTGCGTGTTGCGCAGCAACTGCTTGCCCATCCGCTTGTTCATGTGGACGTCGTAGAAGGCGAAATCACCCTCTTCGATCTGGAAGAGCGCCACGTCCGCCAGCGCGCCGACGCGCAGCGTACCCACCTGATCGGCCATTCCCATCACCTCGGCGGGGCGAATCGTCGCTGCCCGAATGACCGCCTCCAGGCTCATGCCCAGCGCCAGGAACTTGCTCAGGCAGGTGGGCAGGTCGTAGAGCGGGCCATGGATGCTCAACTGGTGGATGTCCGACGAGATCACGTCGGGCGGAAGGCCCTGGGCCAGCATGGCCTGGGCCGTCTCAAACGAGAACGAGCCGGCGCCGTGGCCGATGTCGAGAACGATGCCGGCATCCCACGCCCGCCGCGCCGTTTCGAGCAGCTTGCCCGTGTCGTCGATGATGCGCATGTCGTGGCCGGTGAAGCAGTGGGTCAGCACATCGCCGGGGCGCATCAGTTCGAGCACCTCATCGAGGCTGGGCGGTCCGCCGCCGATGTGAACCATCAGCGGTCGCTGCACCCGATCCGCCGCCTCTCGGGCGCGGCGCAGCGGCTCGATGCCCGTGCCCGCCGTCGTGTTGCGGTCGATGCGGACTTTGATCCCCAGCACCAGGTCGGAGTATGCCTCGATCATCTTGGTGCAGAGATCGACATCGCAGTAGTTGAGATTGGTCAGTTCCCAGGTCGGCGCGGTCAGGCCGATGGACGAGATGTTGAGCAGTGCGAAGATGCGTGCCGCGGATGGTTCGGCGATCCACTCCCGGAAGCCGGGCAGGTTGTAGCCGCCGGCCGAACCGACGTCGAGCCAGGTCGTCACGCCGCTGCGCGCGGCCACCGGATCGGCCTGGATGCCCCAGTAGGTGACGTTGTGATAGACGTGGGTGTGCAGATCGACCAGACCGGGCGTGACGATCTGACCGCGTTGCGTCGATCACCCGTGCCGCTGACTCGGCTGGAATGTTGCGGTCGACCGCCGCAATGCGATTGCCCTGGATGGCCACATCCAGCCGGCCCATCTGTTCTCCACCGGGATCGACGACGTCGCCGCCCTGAATCAGTAGGTCAAATTGCATTGGAAACCTCCGTGTGCTGTAGCACGACATTTATGTCGTAGCGGCTTGATTTGACCGGTTGAGGATGCCACGACATAAATGTCGTGCTACAAAACCGCTTATCTGCCCAACTTGATTGTTGCGGTCCAGTCTAGCACGTGTTCACCATGGCGCAAACGGCAAAAAACGACGACGTGGTTCGACGCCGGTTCCGATACTTCTGTCGAAGTTGAAATCCCATTGACGTTACCGATCATCAGCAACCACTGGTGGTACAATACAATTGTTTGCTCTAGCCCATGCCTCCAGGGTTATTGACTGATCTGTCCCCATCATTGACATTCATACCCGAATCAGGCAGACCTTGACTCCAATTATCCGACTCGAAGATGTCCACTACAGCTACGGAGCTGGTCAAAATACTCAGGGCGAGAACTCGTCCGTCAAGGCCCTCGACGGCGTCAACCTGAGGATCGAGCAGGGCGAGTACCTGGCCGTCGTGGGTCACAATGGGTCGGGGAAGTCGACCCTGGCCAAACACCTCAACGGACTGCTGTTGCCCAACGCCGGCGATGTCTGGGTGAAGGAGTGGAACACCCGGGACCGGCGTTCGATGCGGGCCATCCGCTCGACCGTGGGCATGGTCTTCCAGACGCCCGACAATCAGATTGTCGCCACCATCGTCGAGGAAGACGTGGCCTTCGGACCGGAGAACCTGGGCGTCCCCCACGACGAGATCGTCGAACGTGTCGACTGGTCGCTGGAGCAGGTGGATATGACGCCGTACCGGCATCGGGCCCCGCACATGCTCTCCGGCGGGCAGAAGCAACGGGTCTGCATTGCCGGCATGTTGGCCATGCGCCCCGATGTGCTCGTGCTCGATGAAGCCACGGCCATGCTCGATCCGCTGGGGCGCAAGGAGGTGCTGGCCATTGCACGCCGGCTCAATCGAGAGGCGGGCACAACCATCGTCGCCATCACCCATTTTATGGGCGAGGCGGTCGATGCCGATCGCCTGGTCGTCATGTCCGAAGGGCGAATCGTCCTGAACGGTCCCCCGCGGGATCTGTTTCAAGAGGCCGACACGCTGCGCTCACTGCATATCGACGTGCCGCAGGTCACCCGGCTTGCCCAAGCGATCCATCGGGTACACCCACAGGTGCCGAACGACGTGTTGACCCAGGACGAACTGGTCGAAGCGATTTTGGACGCTGGCATCCGTGTGGACGCACCGCCCTCGGAATCCGGCGATGAGAACAAATATGATCGCGACGCCGGCGCTGGCGATTCAGCAGATGCCGTGATCGAACTTGAGCAAGTCTCACACCGCTATATGCGCGACACGCCGCTGGAGGTGGAAGCGATCCACGACGTGAGCCTGAATGTGCGGCAGGGTGAAGTTCTTGGCATCATCGGCCACACCGGATCGGGCAAATCGACCGTTGTGCAGCACTTCAATGCTCTGCTGCGGCCGTTCAGCGGCGTGGTTCGGGTGAATGGTCGCAACGTGCAGGACGGCAATGTCGATGTGCGGGCCGTCCGCCGTGAGGTCGGCCTAGTTTTCCAGGAACCCGAATCCCAATTGTTCGAGCGTTATGTGGGCGACGATGTCGCCTTTGGCCCGCGCAACCTCAATCTCTCACGCGATGAGGTGCGTGAGCGGGTCCGCAAGGCCATGGAATCGGTCGGGCTGGGCTTCGAGGAATTCAAGGATCGCATGACCTTCGGCCTCAGCGGCGGACAGATGCGCCGGGTGGCGCTGGCCGGCGTGCTTGCGCTGGAGCCCAGCGTGCTCGTGTTGGACGAGCCGACCGCCGGCCTGGATCCGGAGGGACGTCGCCGGTTGCTCGATCTGATCCTGGCCTTTCGAGAGCAGGGCATCACACTCGCCATGATCTCGCACAACATGGAGGAGCAGGCCGAGATCTGCGACCGCCTGGTTGTGATTGCCGGCGGAACCACCGTCATGCAGGGGAGTCCGTCGACGATATTTGCTCAGGCGGACAGACTGCGCGCTCTTGGCCTGGACGTGCCGGCAGTGACGGCGGTCGTCAACCGGTTGGTCGATGCCGGTGTGGTCTCGCCGGACTGTCCGCCGGTCTACACTGTCAGCGATGCGATGGCACTGTTTGGCTGCGAGGAAAAAGTATCGGCTCGCGCCACAGGTGTCGAGGCGGAAAACGTGCAGGAAGGGCCGGCAGATGGAGAATTTTGAACTGCTGCGCAATGTCACCATCGGCCAATACATTCCCACCGATTCGGTGATTCACCGCTTGGACCCGCGGGCAAAACTTCTGTCGGCCATCTTTTTGACCCTGGCGATCTCATTCAACGTCTCGATTATCGCCAATCTACTCTTTCTGTTGCTGATGTTTGGGCTGGCCTTGCTCTCCCGTGTCCCTTTGAGCTACATTATGCGGGGCTTCTTGTTGGGGCTGCCGGTGTTGGCCTTTGTCTTTTTGATGCAGTTTCTTTTTCTGGGGCGAGTCGAACCGCCCGGCGCTGTCTATTTTGAGTGGGGCTGGTTTCGGGTGACGCGCTACAGCCTGCATCTGATCATCATCAGTCTGTTGCGCATTGTTTCGCTCATCTTCCTGACGTCGTTGATGACCATGACTTCGACCACGACGGAACTGACCCATGGCGTCGAAAGCCTTCTCAAGCCGTTCCGCCGCTTGGGCGTGCCGTCACACGAATTGGCGCTCATCCTGATGATTACGCTACGCTTCGTGCCGACGCTGGCCGAGGAGATGGAGCGCATCATGAAGGCCCAGGCCAGCCGCGGCGCTGACATCGGCGGTCGACGCATGTGGCGGCCGGACAAGATCGCACGTTCGATCCTGCCGCTGCTGGTGCCGCTCTTCATCAGCGCATTTCGCCGGGCCGAAGACCTGATCCTGGCCATGGAGGCGCGGGGTTACGTCAGCGGCGAGGGACGAACCAAATTCATCGAACTCGAAAGCCGCATGATCGATTTCGCCGTCGTCGCCGTTACGTTTCTGTTTATGCTGATCATGATGTTCTATCAATGGCCGGCGGTCAAGGAGATTTTGGCGGGGTACGGGGTGATGGGTTTGTAGTGGCCTGCTGCGTGACGGGCAGAATTGTCGATTGTCAACTTTCAATTGTCAATGGCTGACCAGAGCGAACGGTTGTGGCTGAATTGATAACCCTTTGGCACGCTCAAGGCAAGCTGTTAACGATCAACGGTTGGCATGTTGCACGTTGCGCGCAGCCATTCTAGAGAGGAGACCATGAACAACACCCTAACTGACGTGCCCGGCCTTAAAGTCGGCCACTGGACTGATCTGGATGCCGCCACCGGCTGTACCGTGGTGCTCTGCCCGCCGGGAACCGTCGCCGGCGTGGATGTACGCGGCACGGCGCCCGCCACCCGAGAGACCGATCTGCTCGATCCGGTCTGTATGATCGAGGAGGTTCACGCCATTCTGATCGGCGGGGGCAGCGCCTACGGACTGGCGGCCGCCGATGGGGTCATGCGCTGGCTGGAGGAGCATGGCCGAGGCTTTGATGTGGGCGTGGCCAAGGTGCCCATTGTGCCCGCCGCCTGCCTCTTCGACCTTGCGATGGGCCGTGCCGACGTGCGGCCGGACGTCGCGGCCGGCTATGCCGCCTGTGAGGCGGCCACGGACGGTCCGGTCGACCAGGGAAATGTGGGCGCGGGCACGGGCGCGACCGTGGGCAAGGTGATGGGCTTTGGACGCGCCAGCAAGGGCGGGCTGGGCACGGCATCGCGCAAGATTGCCAACGGCGTCGTCGTCTCGGCGCTGGTGGCGGTCAATGCTTTTGGCGAGGTGTACGATCCGTCGGCAGGCGCAGACGGATGCAGGGCAGACCATTGCCGGAGCACGCAAGCCGGGCGGCGCCTTTGCCAATACAGTGGATTTCGCGGCCAGCCTCATGGGGCAGACAGCCTTTCGACTGAAGCGGGCCAACACGACGCTGGCCGTGATCGCGACCAACGCCGCTCTCAGCAAAGCCGGGGCGACCAAAGTTGCTCAGATGGCCCAGGACGGCATGGCTCGCACCATTCGGCCGGCGCATACCCACTATGACGGCGACACCATCTTTGCACTGTCCGCCGGCGACAAGCAGGCCGATCTCTCGCTGATCGGCGCCATCGCCGCCGAAGTGTTGGCCGAAGCGATCCTTTCCGGTATTCGTTCGGCTGAATCGCTCCATAGTATACCGGCCGTTCGCGACATGCGATGAGCTTTCAGCAAGCTGACGTTGTGCCGGTTCTGTAGCACGACATTATGTCGTAGCCATTTGTGCAAGCCCGTCGAACTGCTACGACATAAATGTCGTGCTACAATCTAATACTATGGGGCTGAGACCCTATGAGGAGAAGGACATGGATTCACCGACCGAAGAAAGTGCATTATCTGTTCGAAAAATCGTGATTACGGGGATTCTGGCGGCCGTTGCCATTCTACTGGGTGTGACGCGACTAGGCTTCATTCCTGTGCCCAATATTTCCGGCAATGCGACGATCATGCATGTGCCGGCCATCATTGGCGGCGTGGTGGCGGGACCGCTGGTCGGCGCGCTGGTCGGCGGTATTTTTGGCATATTTAGCTTTCTGCAGGCGACGGTGCCGATCTTTAAGGATCCGCTTGTCTCGATCTTGCCTCGCCTGTTTATCGGCCCGGTCGCCTACTACACCTACGTGGCGCTGAAGGGCCGCAGTGAATATGTGGCCCTGGCAGCCGCCGGTGTGACCGGCACGTTGACCAACACGGTGCTCGTGCTTGGCATGGCCATCCTGCGTGGCTACCTCACAGTTGCGGTGATCATCCCCATTTTGCCGCAAGCCATCTTCGAGATGATCATTGCCGCCATCATCACCGTCGCGGTGGTCGCCGCCTGGAAGCAGATCGATCGAGGGCGTGGCGGGTCGTCGGTTTGAGTGGGATGCTTATCCGAAAACACGACGAAAGCCTGGGCCTTGTAGGTCACACTTGCGGTGTGACGATTCTGTGAACCAAACCTGTTTGAATAGAGACGCGGCTGCTCGAACAACGAGGCGTGTCCGACAACATGTCGGACCTACAAGAATATATGGGCTGAATATCGAATGCTCATGTTGGGCGGAGGAGCAAGTCTGTGACTGAAAACGAAGTGTCTACCGAAAAGCAGGAGAAGCCCGACCTTCCCGGCCATTGGAAGCAAGTGCAGACGGCCATCTGGCTGATCGGCCTTGCCATATTGGCGTGGCAAGGCTGGTGGTGGCCCGGCATCCTGGTGTTGGTCGCCATCAGCGGTCTGACCGAAGCCGCCATCCATTGGTACGCCGGCAAGCAAGCGGCCAAGGCGACGGCGGAAGCAAGCGCCCAGGCCGAGCAGAAAGCGATTGCCCGTGCCCGTACCGAGAATCTGCCGGCCACGTGCCCAAATTGCGGCAGCCCGATTTCCGAGGAGACGGTTGTCTGGAAAGGCGCGGCAAGCGGTGTCTGTCCCTTCTGCGGCTCTGCGGTGACCGGCGCGTCTTCGGCGGGAAACGGCGAGCCTGCTTCCATGTCTGAGTGATGCGCTACTCAGATCGGTTTGAAGCATGCAGCTATGAAAAACGGGCGCCGATTGTCATTCCGACCGGAGGGAGGAATCCGATGGCCAGTTGGTCTCTCTCGGCGGAATACAGTTGTTCCAGCAACTGTTATTTTCATACTGACATGAGTTTAGCTGGCGCGAATGGAATTCGCAACGAGTCCGTCTTTATCCACTCTATCTGCCCTATCCACGTCCGATGGTCACAACCTCGCCATTCTTCACCACCGATTGAACCAGATTGACGCCCAGCAGATAGCTCAGGTGGCGATAGTCCGGGGCGTCGACGATGAGCAGATCGGCCTGTTTGCCCGCTTCGATGGACCCAACCCGATCACCTTGCCCGATGGCGTGGGCTGCGTTGATGGTGGCCGCGTTGAGCGCTTCGGCAGGCGTCAGGCCCAGATAGCGGGTGGCGATGGCCATCACCAGCGGCATGGAGAAGCAGGGCGCTGAGCCGGGATTCAGGTCGGTGGCCAGCGCCACGATGGCCCCGGCGTCGATCAGCCCTCGGCCGTCGGCGAAATTCATCAGCCCCAGGTTGAAGTTGACGGCCGGCAGCAGCACGGCCACAGTGTCGGACTGCCCCAATTTCACAATATCATCGGCAGTGGTCACTTCGAGGTGATCGACCGAGATTGCGCCCAGTCGGATGGCCAGCGGCACGCCGCCCAGGCTGTTGAACTGGTCGACATGGGCCTTGACCGGCAGGCCGTGGCTACGCGCCGCTTCCAGGATTCGCTGGGCCTGGGCCGGATCGAAGGCGTGATCCTCCAGAAAGAGATCGCAGGCGAGGGCAATGCCCTGCGCCGCAAAGCGGGACTGACGATGCCATTCATTCACTGCCGGCAGCATTTCCTCAATTATTAAGTTGACATAACTGTTGGCGTCGTTCTTGTACTCTGCGGGTACGGTGTGTGCGCCCAGGAAGGTCGGCACGATGTCCAGCGGGTGCTCTGCATCGAGCTGCTCGATGGCGTTCAGCATCTTCAGTTCGGTGGCAGTCTCCAGGCCATAGCCTGACTTGATCTCGACCGTCGTCGTGCCCAGCGCCAGCATCCGATCCAGCCGTGCTCGTGCCGAGTCGACCAACTGGGCCATTGTCGCCTCACGCGTACGGCGCACCGTGCTGACGATGCCGCCGCCCGCGGCCATGATCTCCATGTAGCTCACACCCTGGATGCGTAGCTCAAACTCGTGAACTCGGTCTCCCGCGTAGACCGCGTGGGTGTGGGGATCGACGAAACCGGGGCAGACGACCTTGTCGGCAGCGTCAATTGTCCGGCGGCCTCGATAGCGAGCCGCAAGCTCGCCGGACGGCCCGACGGCCACGATTTTTCCATCGTCAATGGCCACGGCTCCGTCGGCGATCAACCCGACATCGGCCATAGCATCACCCCGTTTGGGGCCGCTTGGGCTGGTACAGGTGACAAGCTGTGCCGCGTTCCGGATCAGTAGATCGACCTCATCCATAATGCTTCCTCATAACAATGACGACTCGATGACTCGGTCCAATGTGAAGTCATGGGCCTGCACGTAGTGCCGCATGATCTCCTCCATCGCGCCCATGGGGATGGCGCCGATGATCTCGGTGCCGGCCACGGCCACGCCATGCCTCGCCGCCTCCAAACGCACCGTTTCCAGCACCAACGGGATGGGCGTTTTCGTGTAGTTCGTCAGGTTCATGGAGACCTGGGCCATGTTCTGCTCGTCCAGGAAGAGGCCCATGGCTTTGACATAACGGAAACCGCCCGAGATGTGGCGCACGGACTTGGCGATGCGTTGAGCAATGGCCACATCGGTGGTGTGCAGGTTGACGTTGAAGGCGATGAGCGGAAAGCGCACGCCGGTCACCGTGGCGCCGGACCTGGGATTGAACGTCGCCGGACCTTCGTCGGGCAGCCACTCGGCCTCTTCCAACTTTTTGGGCAGACCTTCATACTGGCCCTTGCGGATTGCGGCCAGATTGGTTCGCTCCGGCCGGGTGGCGGCGTCCTCGTAGTAGTAGACGGCCACGCCTCGCTCGCCCAGGAACCGGCCGAAGCGACGGGCGATCTCCACGGCCTCGCTCTTTTCCATCTCGCGGATGGGGATGAACGGCACGACGTCGACCGCGCCGATCCTCGGGTGTGATCCCTGCTGGCGGCTCATGTCGATCAGCTCAAGCGCCTTGAGCGTCATGGCCTGGGTGGCCTCCAGCACCGTCTCCGGCTCACCCAGGTAGGTCAGCACCGAGCGATTGTGATCGGGATCCGACGAGTAGTCGAGCAGCTTGACCCCGTCGACCTGCCGCACCTGATCGACGATCTGTTCGACGATCTCCAGGTTTCTGCCTTCACTGATATTGGGCACGCATTCCAGAATCTTCATTTTGTGCAGTCTCTCTGATTTTCTGTGACTCTGCTGCAAAAACCACGAATGACACGAATTTCACGAATTGCACCGCTGAGGAAATTCGGGCAATTTGTGAAATTCGTGGTTCTTGCTGTGAAGTCATCTGTGGCCAGGTTTTGGACCTCTCAGGGCTACGCAATCTGACTCTTCACCAATTCGTGAACTTCATCGGCCAGCGCTTGCTTGACCAGGATCTGGTCAAGCTGGGATCGGCAATCTGCCACAAATTTTTCATCCTTGATCGACGGCAGATTGATCAACACGTTGAGCGCGGCGGCCTTGAGGCCGGCTTCTGCGCAGGCCGCGCCCGCGCCCGCGTCGCTGACCGCGTTGGGATTGCCAAGCTCAGCGACCGTCCGACACAGTTCCAGAACTTCAGCGCAGGCACGGGCCGTGGCCAACGGCGTAAGCGTCGCCCGCTTTGTGCTTGCCTGGATCGCTGCGCGCCGCTTGACCTTCTCCTGGTCGGTCTCCTTGGGCAGCCGATAGGCGTCCATGATGGCGGAGTACGCCGCAGGATCGTCGCTGATCAGTTGCGTCAGTTCCGCCCGCAGCGCCTCTGCCCGGCCGAGTATGGTCCGCATTTGGACGTCAACGTCGGCGAACTTGCTGCGCCCGATGGTCAAATTGCAGACCATGCAGACCAAGGCTGCGCCCATGGCGCCGGTTGCCGCCGCCGCACTGCCGCCGCCGGGCGCGGCCGTGCCGGCGGCCAATTCGTCCAGATACGGTTGGACTGTTGTATGGAATTCCATTCTGTATTCCCCTGTACATTCGATTTCGCGTAGGGACAGTCTCAGACCTGTCCTTCATCCGACATATTCCGGTGAAACGAAATCGGTGTGTTCAAAATCAATTGAAGGATCCTCCGGGAGGGGAATGACAGCAAACTAGTATTCGCAGTGTCCTCCCGGACATATTCGCCGTGACTTTGAACGCACCCAAACGAAATTACGCCACCTGCGCCTCAACCTCTTCTTTGATCACGCCATCGGCAACCAATTTGCGTACCTCTTCGATCAGCGGCGAAAGCGCCCTGTCCCTGTCCAGAAACGGAACCTTTTCCCGGATCAGTGCGTAGGCCACCGCGGTTCCATCCCCTTGGGCGGCCGCGTCATCGCCCATTCGCTTGCGACGCAGATCAACGCCCTGGGCCGCGGTCAGCAACTCGATGGCCACGATGGTCTCCACGTGGTCGAGGATCTGGCTCGACCTGTCGCGTGGCGGTGGCGCCCATGCTGACGTGATCTTCGACATTGGCGCTGCTGGGGATGCTGTCGGCGCTGGCCGGGTGGGCCAGCACTTTGTTCTCCGACGCCAGCGACGCGGCCGTGTACTGGGCGATCATCATGCCGCTCTCCAGTCCGCCTTCCTCGGTGAGGAACATGGGCAGCACGTCGCCGTTGGAGTCGGCGTCGACCAGGCGCGCAATGCGCCGTTCGCTCATGTTGCCCAGGTCGGTCAGGGCGATCTTGGCGTAGTCCATGGCGATGGCAATCGGCTCGCCGTGGAAGTTTCCGGCGCTCACCACGTCGACCGAGCCGTCTTCGTTGACAAAGATCAGCGGGTTGTCGTTGGCCGCGTTGAGTTCGATGTCGATCACCCACTGGGCGTAGGCGATGGCGTCGCGCACGGCGCCGTGAACCTGGGGTACGCAGCGCAACGTGTAGGGATCCTGGACGTTGCTGTCCGTGCTGGGCCGCAGGAAATCGCTGCCCGCCACCAACGAGCGCAGAAAGGCCGCGCAGGCGATCTGCCGTGGATGGGGCCGCGCCGCATGGACACGGGCGTCGTAGGCGCGGTCTGTGCCGTGCAGCGCTTCCAGTGACATACAGGCGGCGATGTCGGCGGTCAGCGCCAGGTTGATGGCGCGGCGCACCAGCAGCGCGCCCATGCCGACCATCATGGCGGTGCCGTTGAGCAGCGCCAGCCCCTCCTTGGCCTGAAGCTCGACCGGGGCCAGGCCGGCCTGGCTCAGCGCATGCGCACCGGGCAGCCGCCTGCCGTTGAGCATCACGTCGCCCTCGCCGATCAGCGCCATGGCCAGATGGGCCAGCGGGGCCAGATCGCCGGAGGCGCCCAGCGATCCCTGGGATGGAATGCAGGGGTGGATGCCGTGGTTGAGCATCTCGACCAGCGTCTCGATGATGATCGGACGCACGCCCGAGAAGCCCAATGCCAGGGTGTTGGCACGCGCCAGCAACATGGCCCGCACCGTCGCCTGGTCGAGTTCCGGGCCCACGCCCGCGGCATGGCTGCGCACCAGATTGAGCTGAAGTTGCTTGACCTGATCGGGCGGGATGACCTTGTCCTTGAAGCGGCCAAAGCCGGTGGTGATGCCGTAGGCCACACGCCCCTCGGCCACCAACTGCTCCACCGCCGCCCGCGAGCGCTCGATGGCCGGCAGGGCCGCCGGGTCCAGCGCCACGGTTGTGCCGTTGGCCACGGACACTACGTCGTCGATTTTCAGGTCTCTACCGTTGATCTTCAGCATTGGGATCTTCTCGATATATGTGCCTGTTTTTTGTCACAGATGGACACAGATGGTTTCGGATGACCACAGATCAGAATCGTCCTGAATTATCTGTGAAAATCATCTCTTCATCTGTGTAAATCTGTGGCAAAAAAGTCAGCAATCACCACACTACTCCGCCGCCATCATCGGAATCTTGACACCGCGTTCGCGTGCCACATCGGCCGCGCGTTCGTAGCCGGCGTCGACGTGGCGGGCCACGCCCATGCCCGGATCGGCGGTCAGCACCCGCTCCAGGCGCAGAGCCGCCTCCGGCGTGCCGTCGGCCACGATCACCTGCCCGGCATGCAGGCTGTAGCCGATGCCGACGCCGCCGCCGTGGTGGAAGCTGACCCAGGTCGCGCCGCAAGCCGTGTTGATCAGCGCGTTGAGGATGGGCCAGTCGCCGATGGCATCGGAGCCGTCCTTCATGCCTTCGGTCTCGCGGTTGGGGCTGGCCACCGAGCCGCTGTCCAGATGGTCGCGGCCGATGACGATGGGCGCCTTGACCTTGCCCTCGGCCACCAGTTGGTTGAAGGCCAGCCCGGCCCGTGCCCGCTCGCCGTAGCCGAGCCAGCAGATGCGCGCCGGCAGACCCTGGAACTCGATATCGCGTTGCGCCATCTTGATCCAGCGGGCCAGGTGCTCGTCCTCGGGGAAGAGGTCGAGGATGGCCTGGTCGGTGACGTAGATGTCTTCGGGATCGCCGGAGAGCGCCACCCAGCGGAAGGGACCCTTGCCTTCGCAGAAGAGCGGACGAATGTAGGCCGGCACAAAGCCCGGATAGTCGAAGGCGTTGGCCAGACCGTTGTCGAAGGCCCGTTGGCGCAGATTGTTGCCGTAGTCGAAGACGATGGATCCCGCGGTCTGCCAATCGAGCATGGCCTGGACGTGGGTTGTCATCGAATCGATGGCCTGCTGCAAGTAGGCGTCCGGGTCACTCTCGCGCAACGCCGCTGCTTCCTCCAGACTCAAGCCGGCCGGGATGTAGCCGTACATGGGATCGTGGGCCGATGTCTGGTCGGTGACGACGTCGGGGCAGACGCCGCGGGCCACCAGCTCGGGCAGCACCTCGGCCGCGTTGCCGATGAGGGCGATGGACTTGGGGATCTGTGCGGCAACCGCCTCGTCGACCCAGGTCATGGCCTCCTCCAGGTCGTCGGTGACCACGTCGACCTGGCGCAGCGCCAGCCGACGCTCGGCCCGCCAACGGTCCACCTCCACGAAGAGGCCGACGCCTTCGTTCATGGTCACGGCCAGCGGCTGTGCGCCGCCCATCTCGCCCAGCCCGGCCGTGAGCACGAACTTGCCCTTGAGGCTGGGCCATCCCTGCTGGCGGGCCAGCGCGCCGAAGGTCTCGTAGGTGCCCTGGAGAATGCCCTGGGTGCCGATGTAGATCCAACTGCCGGCCGTCATCTGGCCGTACATGATCAGGCCCTCCCGCTCCCACTTGTCGAAATTCTCCTGGGTCGCCCAGGCCGGCACGATGTTGGAATTGGCGATGAGCACGCGCGGCGCGTCGGTGTGGGTGCGGAAGACGGCCACCGGCTTGCCGGACTGGACCATCAGCGTTTCGTCCGGCTCCAAGCTCGCGCAGCGAAGCCAGGATGGCGTCCAGCGCTTCCCAGTTGCGCGCAGCCTTGCCCCGCCCGCCATAGACGATCAGGTTGTCGGGATCGCCGGCCACGGCCGGATCGAGATTGTTCTGCAACATGCGGTAGGCCGCCTCGATCTGCCAGTTCTTGCAGGTCAGTTCCGTGCCCCGCGGGGCGTGGATCTCTCGTGGCATATGTCTCCTCCTCATCTCAAACCGTGTTTGTCGCACGGTCTATCTCACACTCGGTCTATCTCACACGGTGTGCGTCCGGATGTCGTAGTTGCTTTCGCTGTAGATTGCCTGGAACCAGACGGCCGGCATCGGTTTTCCGGCAGAATCGGTGGTGAATGTCAAGCGGTCGATGTGAAAAGCCATGTCGTCTTTGGCCGCATCCGACGATGGATGGAGCAACGTGGCGGCTTCATCCGTGAGCGGTCTCAGCTCGACGACATGTTCCAGACGCACCAATGGAATGCCATATTTCTGCACAAACAGCCAGTGCAGCGAGACTGTTCTCCAGATCTTCGTCCAGCAGGCCAGGACAGAGGGATTGGGCCAGATAACGTGTTTCGATGGCCACGGGCTGACCATCCGCCAGGCGCAGCCGTTTGATGTGGAAGACCGGCGTGGCCGGCTCAATGGCGAGGCGCTGGGAAACGGTCGGCGAAGCCGGGATCAACTCACTGATCAGCAGGCGCGTGCTGGGCGCACGGTGCTGGCGTCGCATCTCGTCGGCAAAGCTCGACAGGCTGAAATATTGCGAGCGACCGGCCGGCTCGGCCACGAATGTGCCGCGGCCTTGATCGCGCCGCAGCAGCCCTTCATTGACCAGCACTTGCAGCGCCTGGCGAACCGTGCCGCGGCTCAGCGCGTAGGTCTCGCACAGCGCCGGCTCGGAGGGAACCTGGTCACCGGGAACGAGTCGGCCGGCGCGGATCTGCTCTCGCAAGGTCTCGGCCAGTTGATGGTATTTGGGCGTCGGTGCAGTGGGCATATCGAATTGCCTGTAAATGAAAATGTGTACAGTTGTCTAGACAACTGTACACATTTTTGACGGATCATGCAAACTGTCGTATTCAGTACGCACGCCCACGTGTGAAACAGGTCTCACCAACCGGACCTACGAGACTATTGATCTCGCAGAAATGTCAGTTTGGATTGAAGGCGCTGCGCTTCATCGCACTTTCCGTAGCAATTCCGAGAACCGGGGCTGATGTCGAAGCAGGCGACGCTGCGGGCATCCTTGCCCGACCTATGCCGACGGACGATAGGCGACCGCGTCGATCTCGACCGCCGCGCCCAGCGCCAGATCGGCGCGGCCCACGGTGATGCGCGCCGGCGGATCATCGCCCATGACCGCGGCATAGGCCTCGTTCATCTCGGCGAAGGTGGCGATGTCGGCCACAAAGACGTTGACCTTGACCAGATCGGCCAGCGACGCGCCGCACTCCTGGAGGATGGTCTCGATATGGCGTAGCGTCTGGGTGGTCTGAGGGCCGACGCCGCCTTCGACCAGATCCATGCTGCCGGGAACCGTGCCCAGCGTGCCGGAGACGAAGATGAAGTCACCGGCGACGGTCGCATGGGCGAAGACGGGCAGGCGGGCAAGTCCGTCTACGATGATGTTATTGGCTGTCATGGGTCACGTCTCCCTTCGTTCGATTGCTGCCGGTGTGCCGGGGCCGCAGTCCAGGCCAGCCCCTTGGCCTGTTCAATCAGGTCTTTGCCTTCGAAACCGTGTGGCAACGGCCCCCATCCGTACGTGAAGTCGTCGAACTCGCCTGGGGTCACGATTGTGTTGGCGTCCGGCGCTTTGAGTGGCAGTTGCCCTTCATTGCCCGGCGCAAGACCACACTCATCCATCAATGTCTGGAGATCTCGTCTACCCTCGGATCGTTCGGCCACCATGGTCGCATAGTCGATGAAGCGAAGACCGGGAAGCGCTTGTAGGTGATCGAGGAGTCGACGGGCGCGGCGTTTATTCTCTGCCACATCTTCAGCCGAGTAGAGCGGAGCCGGTGTCCAGCTTTCGCGGGGCGGACCGGCCGCATCAAAGAAGATGACGTCCCAAAAATCCGTTGTCACAAGGCGGGTCGGGTGCGAATAGAGTATGTAGACGTCGTCCATCTTCATGGCCTGCAGGTCCGCTGTGATCTGCTCGATCTGCTCTTCTACAGAGACGCCATTGCCAACGAAGCAGCGCTCGATGTCCAGGTTGTAGCCGGCGTTGAGCAGACCGCAATACCAGAAGGGGCGGTTGTCGCGCTCGGCCAGACGACTATCGCAGTAGACCTTGACGCCTCTGGCCGCCATCGCGATCAACGTCGCGGGCGTCCAGGAGTCGCCTGGTGAGCAGTAGGAGACGGGCACACGGCCGAAGATCGATTCCAGCGTGGCAGAACTGGCCGCCTCGTTGCGGATCACCCATTCGACGCCGTCGGCCAGCGACATGCCCGAAACGGCCTGCGGATGGGTGGGTGGGACTGAGTGAAAGTTGGTATGGTTGCCGATCTCGTGGCGGTACAGCGCGTCGATCACGTCCTGGCGACCCTGCTGCTGCCAGGTTCGCGCCAGTTCAGCCACCACCTGGAATGAAGCGCGGATGCCGCGCCAGTGCAGTTCTTCCGCCCACCACTTCTGGGCGTCCACGGCCTCCGGCGTGATGAAGTCTTCGGTGTCAAATGAGAGAACGATGTCCATGAGCGCTCTCCTGTGTGAGACGATTCAGCCCAATAGATTCTATTCAGTCGGCGCTGCCGGATCGCCGATCAATTGCCAGGTTTCGCCGCCGTCCAGCGTGCGCCAGACGTAGCTGTCGAAGGTGGCGATGGCGATCTCGTCCGGATTGGCAGGGTTGACGGCAATCGAGATCATGGCGTCTTGAAAGCGCAGTTCAGGCGTGTTGATCGCTACGGGATCGCTGCCGTCGGGCGCAAGACGCATCAGCGAGTCCAGGCCGTAGTAGAGCACGCCTTCCTCGGCCGGGCTAAAGGTGACGGCAGAGAACGGCGTATTTTCGGTGATGCGCTCGAAATTGTTGCCGTTGTCGGTCGAGAGCAACACGCCGCCTTCCGTGCCAAAAGCGATGATGGCCGGGTCTGTGGGATGCGCTGCCAGTTGGATGGTGACGGCCGTGATGCCCTGGGCCGCGCTGGTCTGCCAATTGGCGCCGTCGTCCAGGGTGTAGTGGAGGCCGGGCGGTACTGTCGAGTTCTCTTCGTCGATGACCACATAGACGGCGTCGGTCCCGTATCCTGCGCCCAAGAAGTGAATCTGGCTCTCGCCTTCGAAGCTGAGCATCTCCAGCGTTTCACCCTGGTCGCTGCTCTTGACCAGGCCAAGTGGGTTGCCCAGCGGCGCCGACGGCGCCGGGAAACCGCTGGCGTAGAAGCCGTCGGCTGTGGGGGCCAGGGCGATGTAGTCATGGGCCGGCCCCATGGACTCGGACCATTGGTTGTCCTCGAAGATGCGCAGTCCCGTGTGGGTCGCAACCGTTAGGGCCTTGCCCGCCGGGTCCCAGCCCATGCCGTGGATGTGATCCAGTGCGATGGCCTGAGGTTCGGACTGGGCTTCATTAGACGCAATGTCACTGGTGACCGCATCACTATTGATCGCAATCTCTTCTATGGCTTCCTCTTCGGCCTCCGCAGTCGGCTGTTCAATCGCCGGGTCGGCGGATGGCGCAGTCGACTCTATCGTCGCACCGGCACACCCGGCGAGCAGCAGCCCCGCTATCAGTATTGCAGGCAGTAATACTGCACGCAGCCCTGTTGATCGATACAGATTCCCGAAAGGGGTACAGTCATTGTGGTTTTTCATCACGGTTCACTTTCTGTCAAAGTCAAGGGTTCGTCTTGGATTGCCAGAGTGTACGCGCTCCGGTTCAACAAGTCAATTTGCGGGTTCTTCGACGAGTGGCGATGGGCGCTATCGGTGCCCAGATATTTCCGTGGATATCGAGCGGGCACGAGCACGAGAACAGATTTCTGTTCTGAGTTGTCGTCTACAAATGCATACCCATGTCGATGCCGCCTTCATATTCTTCGATCACGTGGAAGCCCTCCCGCTGGTAGAAGCGGACAGCACGCGGATTCCGTTTGCTGACGCCGAGGTGGACTGCGGATACCTCGATCTCGCGCAGACGATTGAGGAATGTCGCCATCATTTTCGAGCCGAGGCGTTTCCCCTGGCCGATGGGCAGCAGATCGATGTGCAGGTGGGCGGGATAGGCGGCGACGGCCTCCTCGGTGGAGTAGCCCTTGTGGATGGCCCGGATCATGTGTGCATCGGCCGAACGATCATCATCTGCCGGCATGGGATAGCGCGCTCGCAGGAC
The DNA here is from genome assembly GCA_963698255.1 of uncultured Chloroflexia bacterium. Taxonomy (GTDB): domain Bacteria; phylum Chloroflexota; class Anaerolineae; order Caldilineales; family Caldilineaceae; genus JAWKOK01. The sequence continues at coordinate 442,131 of CAVOQD010000024.1, forward strand.
CGGAAACCAATCGCGTTCACAACGTTGGTTGAATTCGGTGGTGTCGCGTGTGCCGAGGATATACCCGCTGGGCGCGCCGTTGTGGGTCAGCACGAAGCAGAGGTCCGGCTCCATGACGGCGTAGGGCGCGGCGTAGAATAGCCCGAGTAGCTCGGGATCGTGGAAATGGGTGCTGGCGTCGGCGCCGCTGTCACCGGTCAACAGACAGACGCGGATCAGCGAACAGAGATCGCTCGGGTGGTAGGGTCGAATGTCGAACTCTTCTGTGCTCATGTTTCTACCGTCGTCTTTTCTGGTTGATAGATTGTTGTTGCGATACCCGCGATACTGTTTCGATGATGGCGGCCACATCGTCCGGGCGCAGATGGTGATGCGTCGGCAAGGTCAGCAGACCGGCCGCGACGGCGTCCGCACCGGGAAAATGGCCGTGCAACATTGGGAACAGATCAGGTAAGGTCTTTTTGTACATGCGTCCGGCGCCGATGCCTCTGGGCGTGCAACGCGTCATGGACAGCCAGGCAACGTTGAGGATCGTCGAAGAGCAGGGGCAGGCGCAGGAAAAACGCCCCGTCAAAATCGATGCCGGCCTGGTGCGGGCCGGGCAGTGTTATGCCCGGTAGACCGGTCAAACCGTCGATCATCTGGTGCGCGTTGGCGCGGCGGGCAAGGTTGTAGGCGTCGAGGTGTTTGAGTTGCCGATCGGCGATGCCGGCCTGGGCGGCGGTCAAGCCGCTGAGCGAGAAACCCCAGTTGGCCTCGTCGTCGCCGGCCTTCTGTGCGCCGGCGCGCATGGCCATCCACCATCCCAACGGCTGGAACGCACCCTGAAACGCAGCCAGCCGTGCCAGAGCCACGTAGTCGGCCAGCCGACCGGTATCCGGCAATTGCTGCCAACCCTTCTCGACCAACGCCACGTCGCCCAGATCGCCCACGCAGACGATACCGCCGCCGCCGGCCGAGAGCGGCTTGCCCGGCCCCAGACTGAACAGTCCGTAGTGACCGCGTGTGCCGGCATAGCGTCCGTTCAAACGCGCGCCCATCGACTGAGCGGCGTCTTCGATGAGCGACGGCGCCGTTCTGCAAAGCCAGCGTGAGCGCCGGCTCGACTTCGTGCGCGATGCCGAACGGGTGGATCAACATCACGGCCAGCGTCTGCGGGCCAATGGCTGCGGCCAATTCGTCGGCAAGCATGACCATTGAATGCGGGTCGATGTCGACCAGGCGCGGTTCCAGATCGACTTCCAGAATGACCTTGGCCACCGACGGGCAAGTGTAGGCAGGCAGTACGACCTCGTTGCGCTCGGTCGCCGCGTTGCTGCCCTGCGCCTGATCGCGCAGGGCAGCCAGCAGCAGATAGAGCGCCGTTCGTCCTGATGAGGCCAGGAAGCTCTGCCTGACGCCAAATAGGGCGTTGAGCGACGCGCGTAGGCGTTCGTTGGCCTCGCTAGGCGCGTAGATTGCCGGGACCACTGCATGGACGGGCAACGGTGTGGCGGTTGGCGGAAGGTGGCGTGGCAGCATGGTCTTAGTCCAGTCTGTCCACAGAGGGCATGGCGAACCGCAGGCCGGTCGCATAGCCGACCGCCAGCAGTCCCGCGCCGGCCAGCGATAGCGGCAGCCCGATGTAGACCGCCAGCCAGCCCACGGCCACATTGCCCATGGTGTCCGATCCCGCGTGCAGGATGCTGTAGATGCTCATGACGCGGCCGCGCACCCGATCCGGAATGTTGACCTGGACCAGCGTGATGGCAATGCTCTGTAGAATGAGCAGGAGCGCGCCAATGGCGATCAACAGCAGCGACGCAATCAGCATGCCCGGCGCAAAGGCAAAGGCGACCACCAGCAACGGCAACGTCAAACTGACCACGGTCATGGTGCGTCCGCGCCGGCTTGCGCCCAGCCGGGCCACGATCACCGTGCCCAGAATCGAGCCGAACGCGCCCGCCGACATCAGAATGCCCAGGCCGACTGCGCCCGTCTGCATGACCTCCTCGGCATAGGCCGGCATCATGCCGAAGACCGGCCAGGTGAGACCGCCGACCACGGCCATCAGGCTGATCGTGCCCAGAATCGCCGGATCTCGCCAGAGCGTCATGGCCCCCTCGGCGATCACCTGGACGAATGACTGTTGCTTGCCTTCGGACGTTGGTCTGTCGGCCACGGTGTCCGGCACGCGGATCAGCAGCAGCGCGCCGATGGTTGCGATGTAGGTGAAGGCGTTGAGCAGCATGGTCACGCCCGCGCCCACGGTGGCGATCAGAATGCCGGCGGCCGCGTAGCCGATCAGGCTGGACAGGTTGTAGAGGGTGGCGTTGAGCGCGACGGCGTTGGCCAGATCTTCGGCCGGCACCAGATCGACCAGAAATGCGCGCCGTGCCGGGTGATCGATGGCCAGCAGCGAGCCGAAGATGAAGTAGAGCACGATGACGTTCCAGAGTTGCAGCCGGCCGCTGACAGCCAGCAGGCCAAAAATGAGCGCCTGGAGCATCAGACCGCACTGGGTTGCGATGATCAGTCTGCGTCGGGGCACGCGGTCGATGAGCACACCGCCCAGCAGCGAGATGGGCAGCACCGGAATCAGGGCCAGCAGCCCGACCATGCCCAGCCAGAAAGTCGATTCTGTGATGTTGTAGATCAGCCAGCCTTCGGCCACCACCTGCAACGACGTGCCGATGGTCGAGACCAGTTGGCCGCCCCAGAAGAGTCGGAAGTTGCGCGATTTTAAGGCCGGCGCCGAACGCAGAATCGATTCGCGTAGCGAACGACCTGTTGCGGGCGGCGGATCAACTGGCGGGGGCGTGGCCGCCGGCGTTGACTCTGCCATCAGCGGCTACTCGTCGTGGGGCAGCATTGCGTTTCCATGGCCTAACGTGAGCCGGAATTCTGGAAAGCGAAGATGATGGAGGCGATGATCAGCCCGCCGCCGATCACGCCGATGGTGAAGATGCCGGCCATCATCATCCAGATCGTTGTCGCCGGCTTCGTCACCCTCATCACCCTCATCACCGGTGGACGATGGATTGACGGTGGCGATCTCCGGCTCTGCACTGTCGGGCGTTTCCGGCGTGATCTTGGACGATGCCGGGCTTGACGTCGCCGGTTTCGTCGGTGAAATGGAGGGTTTTGTAGTGACAGGCGAAACGTCTGTGGCCGTCGCCTCGACGGCCGGCGCCGCGCCGTTGGGGCGGAACTCCTCCAGCAGATCCATGCCGACAGACACTGTTTCGTCGCTGGTCAGGATGGAGACGCCGTCCAGCGTGTCGGTCATGGAGGCGATCAGATCGTAGAGCTGCTCGACGTTGCCTTCGGTGCGGATCTGGATGCTGACCTCGATGTCGGGGTTGACCCGCCGGTATTCGGCAGCCAGCGGCTCGACAAAGTCGCGCACGGTGGTCGGCTGGGTCTGGACTCGCTGCACCTGCAAGATCATCATGTCGACATAGGGCGCCATGGCCACGCTGTCGGTCACGGCAAAGCTGCGGTCCGGTCCCATTGCGACCTGCTTGCCGTACTGGTCGGCCAGCTCGCGCATGCGAATGACGCTGCCCACCGGGTCGGCCTGTTCGTCCGGCCGGTTGGATGGACCATGTTCGAGGTTGTAGCCGATGATGTCGAAGCGGTCGGCCATGTGCGGCAGCAACTGCTCGGCATCGGCCACCGATTTGAAGACGACCAGCTTGCGACCCACTTCGACGTCGTCCAATACGTCGATCATGCTCGGGTGATCGACACGCGCCACATCCTCAGGCCGTGCCATCGTGTTGAAATCTTCGACGAGTTGCGGGCGCAGACCCACATCGATCCAGAGCTGATCAACCGCTTCTTCAGGCGTCGGCTGTTGGGCGAAGAGCGGGGTGGAATCCGCAATTGCCATTGTTAGGACGAGCCAGGCCAGAAAGGCGATTCTGACGATCCGCATATTTATCCTTGAGTTCACGGCAAGCGCCACGAATTTCCCGGGTTGCACGAATTTTCTTCGTGGCCGAATCTGTGAAATTCGTGTAATCCGTGGTCTTTGCAACAGAGTGGTCCCTAAGAAAATCAAGTGAAACAGCGCTCCTGAACTGAAAGACAGACCTGACAGACATCCGATTCTGTCAGGTCTGTCCGGTTCCGCATGAAACTGTCGGCGCCGGGCCGGCGGCTAGCCGCTCTTGGTCGGCGTCGTGTAGCCGAGACCGGGGAATCGATTCTTCAGCGACTCAATGATCTGCTCGGCACGCTTGGTGTCATCTTTCTTCTGATAGGCATTGCTCAATGCCAGATAGGCATCGATGGCGCCCGGCTCCTTCTGGATGGCCAGCTCAAGATCGGCCAGCGCATCGTCGTAGCGCTTCAAAGAGATGTAGAAGTTGGCCCGGGCGACCAGCATGTCTGTGGTCGGCGCAACCTGATCCGCCGCCGCCAACATGGACAACGCTCGTTCTTCCTCGCCATGTTCCATGAGATAGCGGCTGGCTGCCACATAGAAGGCGCCGTCGGTCGGTGCAATCAGCAGGCCCCGTTCGTAGAGCGCACGGGCGTCGTCGGGACGCTCGGCCTTTTCATAGAGCGACGCCAGGTCAGCGTAGGTGTCGATCAGCGTCGGTTCCAACACCAGCGCCTGCTCGTAGGCGGCAATCGCCTCGTCGTTCCTGCCGGCCTGCGCCAGCGCATCGGCCAGGACGGCGTGCTGTGCAGCTTCCTGTGGCGACAGCGCAATCGCCGTCTCGAATGATGCTATCGCTTCCTCGTAGGCCTGATCATTCAGGGCAAGATTGCCGATGGCAACGTGGAGCGCCGGGTCATCCGGATGGGCGGCAAGGGCCTCATCATACCATTCTTTGGCCGACTCTTCACCTTCGACTGCGGCTCGGTGGTCGCCGATGGCCAGCAGCATTTCGATCGGGTCGCCCACGGCTTCCAGCCCTTGGTCGAGGGTCGCTTGCGCCAGGTCCATCTCGTTGTAGTCCCGGTAGAGTCCGGCCATGGCCGCGTAGAGGGCTGCCGGCTCGGCTGCTCGATGGAGACCGCCACGCAGCAGGCCGATGGCGTGTATGAATTCGCCCTGGTCACGCAGAATCTCTGAACTGCGCAGGTAGTAGGAGCGCTCGTCGGGCTGCAAGTTGATGGCCTGCTGGTAGGCGGCGACCGCGGCGCGGGGGCGGCCCTGGGCCAGATAGAGCTCGCCCAGGTCGGCAGCCAGCCGTGCATCGCTGATGCCGTTCTGTTCGGCCTGGAGCAACACGGCCAGCGCTTCGCTGTAGCGACCCACGACGCGCAGCGTGCTGGAGAGGCGCACCATCAGATCGACGTCGTCAGGCTGGTCGGCGAGCTGCTCCTTGATGTAGGTGATGGCCGGCTCGTAGTGGCCCGATCGTTGCAGCAGATCGATCAGCGTGATGTTGATCGACGGGCTGTCGGCATCCAGCTTGGTGGCATCGGTGAACCAGGCCAGCGCCTCTTCGAAGTTACCCGAGCGCTGTGCCAGCAGGCCCGACTGCAGGTAGGCATTGACGTTCTGATGGTCGATATCGAGTGCGGCCTCAAGCAGCGGGCGAGCCTCGTCGTAGCGTGATTGGTCGATGAGCAGGCCGGCCAGTTCGACGTGCGCATCGGAGTTGCCGGGATTCATCTCGACCGTGGAGCGGAAGCTCTCCTCGGCCTCTCTCCATTCACCCCGGTCGTTCAGCGCTCGCCCGTAGGCCAGGGTGGCATTGGCGTTGCCGGCATGGGCTGCCGCGATCTGCTGGTAGATTTCCAGCGCTTCGCCGATCTGGCCGTCTGTCTCCAGCGCGCCGGCCAGGGCAACCTGGGCCTCCACATAGCCGGGCGCGATCTCGACGGTCTCGCGCAGTTGGGCCAGGGCAATGTCGATGGAACCCTGATCTGCCGTCGCACGTGCCAGGCCCAGGCGAGGCTGCGGCCACCAGTTGTCCAGGGCGATGGCACGTTCGTAGGCTTCGCCGGCCGCGGCTGCGTCATCGACCAGCAGATAGAGATCGCCCAGCCCCTTGTAGTAGGTGGCCAACGTGGCGCCGGTCCAGCCCGCGTCCTGGCCGGCGGCGATGATCTGCTCGTAGAAGTCGATGGCCTGTTCCGGATGGTTGTCGCTGCGATAGATCTGGGTCAGCAGGCGCAGGGTGGCGTCGTTGCCGTCGTCGAGATTGAGGCTGGACGGCGGCACGAAGTCCACTGTCTGCTGAGCGCCGTTCGGGTCATCGATCTGGGCTGCGTTGGCCAATGTTTCGCCCGACTGGGCCGCCAGGTTGGCCTGGCTGGCGACCAGCGGCGACGGTGAGCTAAGACCGAAACGCTTGGCCGACGACAACTGCTGCGCCGGTTCGGCAAAGGCCAGTTTCAGCGCCTCTCGCCGATAGGCGTCGGCTTCCTCGTCGCTGCCCAGCGCACTGTGCAGATCGGCTAGACGCATGTAGGCGTCCAGGTGTTGCGATATCGGTGGCAATGGCTCCTTCGTAGGCCTCGATGGCCCCGTCGATATCGCCCCGGCGCCGCAGCGCATCGCCCAGGATGACCCGCGGCCATGGCTGGTCGCTCACTGCCGCCACCGATGCGCGGTAGTAGTTCATGGCCGATTCCAGCAGGCCCTTGTCTTCACTGACGCCGGCCAGACGGGCGTAGGCATAGGCCCGGCTTAGGTCGTTGGCCCGTTGATTGCGTGTGCCGGGCGAAACAAAGCGCTCGAACATGTCCAGCGCCGACTGATAGGCGTCGACGGCCGCGTCGGTCTCTCCGCGCCGTTCCGCCTGGTCGCCAAAGGCCAGCGCCAGCATGGCTTCGTCCGGGTTGGCCTTGATGGCCCGCTCCAGCAGTTCAAGGATGTGATCCTGACGTCCGCCCTGGCGGCGCAGCTCGTTGGTCATGGCAATGTAGACGCTGACCTGTGTCGGGTCGATCTCGAACGCCTGCTGGTAGGCCCCCATGGCGGCTTCCAGTTGATGCAAGCGCAGATAGAGATCGCCCTGCAGGCTGTAGCCGGTGGCGCTGTTGGGCTCCAAGAAGAGCACGACGATCCAGGTTGCCTGGGCATCTTGCAGACGACCGGCATCGATCAGGGTCTGCACCAAGGAAAGGCGAGCCTCCGTCGATATCTGACCCAGAATCTCCTGCACGAGGATGGCCCGGTCCAAGAGGTCGACAGCTTCGTCGAACTTCTCCTGTGCGGCCTGGACGCTGCCGGCCAAAACGATGGCTTCGACCGAGAGCGGGTGTGCGCTGCGCAGAGCGGAAAGCAGCGCCTCGGCCTGCTCAAAGCGGTCTGTTTCCAGATAGGCGCTGGCGAGCATCAACTGGTTGTCGACGCTGGGCCAACGTGCGACCACATCTTCGTAGATCGGCAGGGCCTGCTCGTACATATTGCGCTGTCGCCAGAGATCGGCCAAGCCCGGTCAGTACGGGTGATCTCGTCGGGATAGTTGCCGTTCTCGACCGCGGCAGTGAACTGGGCACGGGCGCAGTCGACATCGCCTGCGGTCAGACAGGCGTCACCCAGGGCCAGGTTGTAGGGGGCAATGTCGGGTGCGGCCTGCTGTGCCGCTTCGAATTCGGCCAGACTCTTTTCGCTCTCTCCCATCTCGCTGTAGATCTGTCCGAGCTGGTAGTGCAGCGCCGGCTCGCCTGTGTAGAAAAGAGCGGTGTTGAGCCAGCGTACGGCGTCGTTGAAGCGACCCTGTGCATGTGCGATGTCGGCGAGTCCGATCATGGCCAGCGCGTTGCCGGGATCGATGGTCAGCGCCGATTGGTAGTGGCGTTCTGAAAGCGCCCAGAGCCGATCATCGAGCAGGCTGTTGCCGTCGATCACGTCCTCTGACACGTTCTCGATCTCTGGTACGAATCAGTCGCCAAGGCGGCGTCCATGCCGGGCAGATCGTCGCTCACAGCATAGAGGCTGTACGATTGATCATCGACTAGATGCTCGAACCAATCGGGCGCGAGTCGGAACTGGATGTCCAGGTTGCTGCCGCTGGGTGCGATGACATAGTCGACGCTGTAGCGGTCCAGGATGTCTAGCGAGTCCTGGGTCAGATAGCGTGAGCGGAAGAAATTCTCCTGATCGATCAGGCGTTGCAGCGCATCCACCTGCATGTCTTCGGGGAAGATCTCGCTGGTGGTCGGCACGCGGTGGGCAATGACATTGGCGTTGGCCACATAGGCCGGCAGTGTCACGCTCAGATCCTGATCGGCCAGCACCGTTGCGGCTTCGTCGTTGAGGGTCAATTCGTCGAGCCGGTCATAGATGGCGGTGGGCGTCGGGTAGAAATAGGGGAAGGCTGCACGCAGCCGCATGGTCTCCAGCGTGTTGGCGATGGAGGGCGAAAGCACAAGGGCCAGGGCAACGGCGGCTGCCAGTGGCGCAAAGCGATTGCGGCTCTGCCGGCTGATCAACTGATCGTTGAACAGAATGTACAGCACTCGATAGCCCGCCAGCGCCAGAATCAGCGCATAGGGCAACATCCACACAAAACGCCATAGGATCCACGGCATAACCAGCGAGCCGATCAGCGGCGTCACCAGCGGATTGAACATGACAAAGAGGATGGCCAGCGACGTGCTCACCGCAAACTGGGCGGCCAGATTCTTGCGCATCTTCCAGAAGAGCAGCGGCAACAGGAGCAACGCCATCAGATAGGGCGGCTCCATCATGATGTTGGGATCGGAAATGTAGTGATCCAGATCGAAGAGGATCAGGCGTCGGCGTTCCATGTTGACGGCAAAGCGCCAGATCAGGAACGGGTCCGTGTCCGAGTCGGCCTCGATGGCGTCCAGACGGGCCAGATCGGGCAGCGGCCCGTAGACCTCCAGCGACGGCAGATAGACAAAGGGCAGCGCCGGCACCAAACGCTCGCCCACATGCCAGCCCTTCCATGGTCGACGGGTAGGACGAGGCCAGGGGCGCTTCGGTGCGCGAGAGGTAGAGCTGGACGATGGGAATGGCCATCACCAGCGTGACCAGGACGCCGACGGCCAGTGTGCGCAAGAAGGCCTGCTTGCTGCGCAGGTTGAGCAGCCAGTGGAAGCCGGCGAACGCGCCCAGCGCCAGCGCCAACATGGCCGCAATCAGCGGATGAATGGTCGAGACGGCAAAGGTGACCAACGCGGCCGCCAGCCAGGCGCTGCCTTTGCCGCTGCCCAGATAGCGCATGGTGAAGGCGAAGACGACCGGCAGCATGGTCATGGGCACCATGAACTTGTCGGCCGTGGTGCGTTCGAAGAAGAAGATGCTGACGTTGTCGCCGCGCAGGAAGGGCGCGGCCAGGAAGATCAGAAACTGGATCGACGTGACCAACAGGGCAAAGCGACGGCTGTTGCTGCTGCCCACGCCTGAGCCGTCGGGCAATGTGTTGCCGGCTGCCCGACCCAGGGTGTAGGCGGCCAGCAACGACCAGAGCGCGATCATGGCACGTGATGCCGTTGCAGTCAGGGTCAGCGAATCGATGCCGGAGAACCAGGACCAGAGATAGGCCATGGGCAGCGACTGGTTGAAGGCCATGCGCACGCCGGGGCCGAGTGCGGTGCCGAAGAGCGGCTCGGTGGCGTTGAGCGGCAGACGGGCCATGGCGTCGGCCGTGAATGAGCCGACGGCGTAGGCGTCGCCGTCGATCTTGTAGAGCGAGAGCGTCGGCAGGATCAGCACAAAGCCCACGCCGATCAGGGCCGCCCAGACGAGTTGATCCGTTGTCCAACGTTCGGCACGGGCCGACGGCTTGCGCAGGATGATGGCGGCAAGTATCCAGATACCTACGACAATGGCCGAGGCGATCATCCATCCGTTGGCCAGTTCGACAATCGTCTGATGGCCGCAGCAGCGCGATCATGCCCGGAATGGCCAGAACGACGATGCTCAGCGGAAAGGCGAGGGCCAGCCGTTCGATGGAATCCAGTCGCAGACGCCAGGTTGCCAGCTCGCCCAACAGATAGCCCGGCGTGACCAATAGCGCAAGGAAGGTGAGCCAACTGACAACCTGCAACGGGAATGCCGTGTGTTCTCCGGACAGGACCAAAGCCCAGACGCCGATCAGCAGCGCCGGCAGCAGGAAGCGGGTATACAAACGCCAGCCGGAGATGGCGCCGGCTTCGGCGCTGTTGACCCCGGATTCCCGTTCGACCCCGGAAGATGGATTGTTGAGAACATTCTGCGACATGTTGGCTAAACCTTTATGTTGAAACCGCTAAGCTAAACAGCTTGCAGCAAATATGGACCGCGGATTCAGCGAATTAGGCGGACGATACTGGATAGATTCGGATATTATCCGCAAAAATCAGCCCCATCCGCCTAATCCGCGGTCTGATTGGCGCACGGTTGTCGCAGTTGCGAAATCGTCACGCAAACGGCACGTGGCGTCGCAGCTTCGGCCCCAGGTATGTTGCGACCGGATAGGGTATCTTGGGCCAGATCTGCATGAACGATTGCATGCGTCCATCGGTTTGGGTTCGTTCTGTCATGCCGGCTGTCGTCTGTCCATCCAGGCCCAGCGACTGTTGATAGATGGAGACCGGCTCACCGCCCCATTGTTTCTTGAAATTGGACGCATTCGAGTCCGCAGGACTGCGTCCCATATCAACATACGAAAATCCACGGCCACAGGCATCGGCCAGAATCGTCCAGTAGGCCAGATAGACCGGGCGCAAATTCAAAAATTCGTGTAGTGTTGCGCCCCATACGCCGTAAACTGTGTCGCCCAACTCAAGCTGAAAATAGCCGCCGATGGCATCATCGTCCTTGTAAACCATGACGACGTTAAAATTGCCGGCCAGGTAACGCACGACGTTGTTCAGAAAGTCACGACTGAAGATGGGCGTGCCGGCCTGATGCGTGAAGCGGCTGAGCATTCGGTAGAAGTCGCCGACCAGTTCACCGCTACGATCGGTCTGCACGCGCAGCCCGTTCTCCCCGGCTTTGCGCACCTGGCGGCGAATGTTGCGATGCAGCCGCTTCGACAGGTCCTCTTCGCTGCCGCTCACATCGACGATCCAGCCGACGTGGCCGTTGACCGTCGTGTAGTCATCGAGCCAGCGCTGCCGTGTGTCTTGGACCTGAACCAATGTGGAGCCATGATTCGCGAGCGATTTTCTCGGCTGTGGCGGCCAGTGACCGGGCTGCGTTGACATCTTCAGCGCAAATGCCGCCCGGCATGGTCATGGCGCGCCGCCCGGTCAGGATGCTGTCAACCAGGAATAGGGGCATGACGCCCGAAATCGCACCCGATGTCGGGCCGCTGACGTGCCGAGTCATCAGGAAGTGGGTCTCATAGCCGTAGGTCTCGCGCAGGATCTCCTGCCAGGCCGATAGATGCTGGGGCAGGCCATACATGGATCGATTCACATACGCGTCCCATTCGAGGCGTGTGTTTTCGGAAAGCTCAGAGACAATCATCTGAGTGCGAGTCTCCTTAGGCCGCCACAGGCGGGCTGCCTTCTACAATGTTCTGGGTCGAACGATCTGCCTTCGTTCCCTTATCTGTTGCAGCTTGTGCGTCGCTTTGGCGTTGCAGCCACTGCAGCCGCACGTTGTCCAAAGTCGTGAACTCGTAGTCGTCCAGCAAACGGTTCAGCTTGGTCTCCAGCGCGGAGCGCCCATGGTAGTGGGTGATCCGCTCTCGCGCTGTGACCTCGCTGTATGTTTGACCGGTATCCAATTCCCAGGGATGCACGTACATGACGGCAGGAATTTCCTGAGATTGCAGACGGTTCATGGCCCAGCGGGTGATTGAATACGGCAGTGCTCGCGTATAAAATCCACCCGCAATGGGCCATGTCACACCGACTGCCCTAACGGTGGAGGCGGGAAACTCGATAAGTTCTGTCCCGTCCACACGATAGGGGTACCGAGGGGCGCCTGGATAGCCGTACAGCATGTTGCGTGTGGGGAAGACGCTGCTGTCGTATTGAATGCCGTGGGCCTGCATGATCGAGAAGGCCCACGGCGTCGTGCCGTTCACCGAAAAATAGGGAGCCCGATGGCCGAGCGGCTGCCTGCCGGTGATGCGCTCGACGGCTGCAATGCTCAGCTCAAGCTCGTTGGCAAACTCGTCCGGCGTCAGCCGGTGTACAAAGCGGTGGTAGTAGCCATGCACGCCGATCTCGTGACCGGCGTCGACAATGCGCTCGATCAGTGCTGGATGACGGTCGGCCACATAGCCCAGCACAAAGAACGTCGCCTGCACGTGTTGATTGCGCAGCAGCGCCAGCAGATTGTCCGTCGCCGGCTCGACACGGCTCTCGAATTCGGGCCAGCGCTCAATCTGCGGATTGGTGCTGGTCAGGCCCTGGAACCAATCCTCCAGATCGACGGTAAATGCGTTGGGCAGTTGATTTGGCGTGTTCTGCATGGTTGTAGCCCTCACACTATCCGACATAGCCCAGGCTGCGCAGGCGATCTGCAAGCAACTTCTGCTCTTCTTCTGATAGGACGTTTTCCAACTCTCGACCTGTTCCACCAATGTAGTCGTGGCCGTTTCCGTTGAAGAAGTCTGTGCCGGGCCGGCGTTTGATCGCTTGGTCCAAATTTACCCCCGGGCGAGCGATTTCGTGTAGAACTCGACCGTCCATGGCCTCTACATCCGGCTCGTTCATCAGACGCAGGATGGTCGGAGCCAGGTCGACCAGGCTCGCCCCCTCAATCTCGACGCCGGGCTGGATCTTTGAGCCATAGGCCATGAAGATGCCGTTGAGCCGGTGTGTGCCGGAGATGCCGCGCCGCATGGGCTCGATGATCTTGTGGCTGCCGAATTCATATTCGCCGAAGCCAAAATACTCAAGCCGCAGGGGGATGAAGATGATGTCCGGGGCCAGTTCGCAGATAGTCGCCGTCGTAGATCTCCTCGCGGCGATAGACCTTCTCCACAACCTGCTCGCCGGTCTCCGGATCGCGTAATTCGTATAGTCGAGCGATGATCTCGTCACGAAGTTGCTCGTATTCCTCGCCGGGTTGGACGCAACCCTGGGGTTCACGGCCGGCCACGTTGAGGCAGACCTGGCCCACGTTGCCCAGCGAATAGGCCTGGGTGCGCGACCAGTCGATATCCTCGAACGAGAGGAAGAGTGTCTTCATCAGATCCTGGCCCTGGCCGCGTACGACTTCCTTCTTCATGCCGCCCAGACCGAACTTCATCATCTTGTCATAGACGTTCATGGGCGAGAAGCCGGCCCGGAAGGCCGCTCGTTTGGCGCCGGCCACCGGCCCTTGCTTGACCTGCATGAATCCCTGGTCCATCAGCCAGTTGTTGACATGGATGAACTTGTGGAAAGGCCCAAAACCGTGGTCAGACATGAGGATCAACGTCGTGTCGTCGTCCAGGCTGTCGACGATGCCGGCCAGTTTGCCGTCCACGAATTGATAGTAGTCACGGATGGCGTTGCCATATTTTTCCGCCTTGGCCGGATCGTGGAGCGGATGCGACTCGTCCATAAACTTCCACATGGCGTGGCTGACCGTGTCCGTGCCGTTGAAGACCAGCATGGCAAAGTCGTAGTCCGTGCGCGATTGCAGATACGCCAGCGTCTGAACCCGCAGCTCGGTCGCCCGATAGAGACGCTTCAGAAAGTCATCGATGCCCGAGTCCGAATATGCCTGGCCCGGATCGGGATAGAGAATATAGTCGCCCACGTTCTCGATGATCTCTTCGTAGAGCGTCTCCGGGTAGGTGATCGAGCTGTTGGCCGTCGGTGCGGGCATGCCCGAGATCATGACGCCGTTGACGTGCAGCGGCGGGTAGGTCATGGGCACGTTCATGACACAGACCTCGCGGCCGGCGTCGCCCAGCAGACTGTAGATGGTCGGCGCTTTGCAGTCCAGCGAGGTCACTGGCTGGAAGCGGTAGCTGTCCGGCTGACGCGCCACCCAGTCGTAGAGGCGGTGCTTGCCCGGATTGACGCCGGTGGCGAAGCTGGTCCACGCAGGAGCCGTCATGGGCGGCAGCGTGCTGTGCAGGCTGCCGTGTGCGCCCTCCTTCAGCAGCCGGGCCAAGCGTCGGCAGATAGCCCTGATCAGCCCATGGCTTGATCAGGTCAAACGTCGCGCCGTCCAGGCCGATGACCAGCACACGTCCCTTGGTTTCCGTCTCTTGATTGTTGCCGTTCATAGTTCGTTCGTCCATTGTATTACCGTTGTCTCTCTGAAAACTTCTCTCGTCCCCAATTGATCCTAGCTTCGGCTAGGTCTTCTCCGGCTCTTCTTTTTTTACGATTTTTTCCACCATGTCTGTCTCCACCACATCCTGGTGGTTAGTTACAGGTGTTAGCCTGCCGTTGACGTGTGGTTTCTGTTGTCGCTCCGGTTGGTCGAGTCTTGATTCCAACATGGCGACGAATTGGGCCAGATCACGGATGCGATTGGCCTGGGTCGAAAGCATCACCGTCTGAGCCAACAACATCACAACGCAGAAGAGCAGGCCGAAAACCAAAATCAACGTGGGCGCGTAGGTGACGCCAAGTTGGGCTGCGATGGCGCTACTCAGACCATCGAAGACTGAAAAGATGAAGATGGCCAGGCTGGCGGCAAACCAGACCAGGGCATATTCTTCGCGCAGCTTATGCTTACGGATCAGTTGGAGCGTCACCAACAGCAGTGTAAGGCTGAAGAGGACCGCTATGAGTTTTTGCTCGAATGGTATCGCCATCGGCGGATTCCTTGGGATGAAAGACGATGCTTTCGAAATGGGCAATGTCCTTGATTGCCGATGTCAACACGGCAACCGTCACTTTGAACGCGTAGTAAACGGAGTGCCATAGGGTGATGGAACTGACGCCGGCCGCTCGCGCATGCATCTGCACTGGTAGCTCAATCTGACTCAGGCCCGCCTTGTGCACAATGACTCGACTTTCGACATCGGGGTAATCCTGAGGCAGATATTTGGCCAGGACGCAGATGGCCTGGCGGTTCATGCCGCAGAAACCGGAGGTCGTGTCGGTGGAATGGGCGCCTATCACTGCCGAGACCGTTGCCGAGTAGAGGCGGATGCCCATCCAGCGCGTGCGGGGAATATCCCAGTCGTAGGATGACTCCAGGAAGCGAGAGCCGATGACCATGTCGGCGTCGCCGGCGCGTAGCGCAGTCAGAAAGGCAGCAATCTCGCTGGTGCTGTGCTGGCCGTCGCCGTCCAAGCGGACGGCGTAGTCGTAGCCATATTGCTCGGCATATTTGAGTCCGGTCTGCATGGCCCCGCCGATGCCCAAATTGAATGGATGGCGCACGACAATGGCGCCACCCGCCCGCGCCTCGGAAGAGGTGTGGTCGCTAGAGCCGTCATCGATCACCAGCACGTCGGCGTTGGGCACGGTCAGGCGCACGCCGGTGACGACGTTGCGGATGGAGCCTTCTTCGTTGTAGGCAGGGACGAAGACCAATACCCGGTCGATTGGGGCCGGCTGAGGCTTTTCGTAGGCGTTTTTGGCTGGCGGAGTCATGCTGTGCGCCTTTCGGAATTCGAGCGAGCACTGGTTCCACTCAGCCACCGATCGCTTCTGCGTGCGATGATTGATGGCTGAGTGAGCATTCGCAGAAGGTGTCCAATCAGGATGACGTATGATCCATGCTGAATGTTACGCAGGCTGCCGCATGACAGTTTGCAGTGATTGCCCAGTGTCGATCCCACGGTACGGCCAACTGTGTCGGTGTAGTGAAGGCCAAAAGCGGTGAAGGCCAACAACAGTTTCGCCAAACCAATGGGTGACAGCCAGGATCGCACGGTTGCGATTTGAAAAAGCTACCGAATTTTGGGTAAGCAGACACTGGGACTGGTTACACGAGAGGGGGGTGCTGACGAAGAAGGCCACAAGTTCATGCCGGTCAATTTCACTTTGAACTGTTGCCGCCGACCCATCGGGATATGATTGCAAGGGTCGCAACGTGTCACACCTTGTGTACCATCATTGTAGCGGAAACTGAGCGCTTGTCAAGCATTTAGGGGTTTGAGTCATGTTTTTACGGGACGATCTTGTTGCATCTTTGGTTAAGGATTGCGTAAGGCGTCCTCTGTTTTTTGCCGCAATGACCTGACGCCGGCGCCTGTCACCTGGAACGTGTTTTGCGTTACTTGACGCTATTCCGCGAATCGCGTACTGTATTCCGTATAGGGGCGCTGACTTTTTCTCTGAGGCGCATCATGGACCCGACTGCGTGCGCCTTTCAAACAGCTTCTCAGATCCCAAGAATCGTCCCAATTGATCGCATATCACAACAGGACACTGACCCCATGATCAAAGCCCGAACCGCCCAAGTAGCTGGCGCAACTGTCAAGTTGGACGCATTACCGGATGTGGCCGATTTTCGCGATCGACTTTTCGAGCCGACACTGATTGAAGTGCCGATCCGGGTTGATCTGGCATTCTTCAAATCCGTCGGGGTTCCTGTTCGCCATCAAGGCAATGAAGGATCCTGCACCGGATTTGCCCTGGCGACGGTGGCCCACTATCTGCTCCGTGTGCGCCGTGTTGAGCCGGATGATGTGCCAGTCAGCTCGCGCATGTTCTATGAGATGGCCAAGCGTTACGATGAGTGGCCTGGCGAGGATTATGAGGGATCCAGCGCACGGGGCGCTGTGAAGGGCTGGAACAAACACGGCGTCTGTGCCGAAGAACTGTGGCCCTATCAGCCAGGACGTGACGATCGTGACATGACCAGCCGGCGCTCGGCCGATGCAATGAAGCGTCCACTGGGCGCCTACTATCGCATCAACCAGAAGGATCTCGTCGCCATGCATTCGGCGATTGCCGAGGCCGGCGTGCTGTTCGCCACGGCCGCCATCCATGAGGGGTGGATTTCGCCCAATCTCGATGGGTCGATCACGCCGGCCAGGGACATCATGGGCGGGCACGCCTTTGCCATTGTCGGCTACAACGACCAGGGATTCTGGATCCAGAATTCTTGGGGCAGCGAGTGGGGGCTCGATGGCTGCGCATTGCTGACCTACGACGACTGGCTGGACAACGCGATGGATGTGTGGGTCGCCCAATTGGGCGTGCCCGTCCGCGTGACGACGGCCATGGGCACGGCTGTCGCTCTCTCCGGCGTCGTCAAGAACATCCAGCCGCAACCGCTCAAGTTCGTTCGTCCCTACATCATCAGCGTCGGCAACGACGGCCAACTGCGGACGACCGGCACCTATGCCACATCTGAGGCCGACCTGGCGCGAGTGTTTGATGAGGAAATTCCTTCACGCACGGCCGACTGGCAGCGCAAACGGCTGATGCTCTTTGCCCACAGCGGGCTACAATCCGAGCGGCGCCAGTTGGAAAATGTGCTGGACATGGGTACCCTATTGGTGGGCGAAGAGATCTACCCCCTGGCCTTTCACTGGAACAGCGACTTTGGCGAGACGCTGGCGCGAATTCTCCAGGATGCGCTCAGTCGTCGCCAGCCCGAGGGCAAAGCCATCGACTATGCCAAAGATTTCATGCTGGATCGGCTCGATTCCGCTCTGGAGCCGCTGGTTCGATCATTGTCGGGCAAATTGCTCTGGGATGAGCTAAAGAG
The DNA here is from genome assembly GCA_963698255.1 of uncultured Chloroflexia bacterium. Taxonomy (GTDB): domain Bacteria; phylum Chloroflexota; class Anaerolineae; order Caldilineales; family Caldilineaceae; genus JAWKOK01. The sequence goes on from CAVOQD010000024.1 coordinate 459,604, forward strand.
CCGGGGCGTGCAGGCGACCAAGAACAGTGACGGGGCATGTCGTGTCTTTCTCAAATATCTGGTTCGCTTCCTGGAGCAAAACCCGGATTTCGAACTCCATGTTGTGGCCCACAGCATCGGCAGCGTCTTTATGGCGCCGCTGGTCCAGTTGATGGCCGGATCGGCCGACAAACAACTGCAGGGCGGCCCGATGAAGGGCAGAGTCGGGCACGGCTTAACCATCCGCTCCTGCACGCTCTGGGCGCCGACGATCTCGTTGGATGCGTTTGCTGAGACCTACCTGCCGCTCATGCAGGGCGGCGGGATCGAGCGTATGGCCGTCTACACGTTGACCGATGAGACGGAACAGGATGACCATGTGGCCCATATCTACCACAAATCGCTGCTCTATCTGGCCTCCAATGCCCTGGGCGCACAGCCTTGCATTCCGCTGCTTTGCCCCCATGGAGACCCGCTGCTGGGCCTGGAAAGAGATATCCTGACCAGCCCTGAAATGATCGAACTTTTTGCCCAGGAAACGGCGGATTGGGTTCTATCGCCAAATGGACTGCCGCTGCCGTCACATGGCGCCTCGGCGGCTCGAACCCATTTGGGTTTCGAGACGGATCGGGCGACCGTCATGTCCACATTGGCAAGGATGAATGGTGCCGTCTGATCTGCGGTCGCGCAATTTTGTTTCGATCACAGTTGCGGATCTGATCGCCCGCACCGCCTACCAGATGGGCAAGACGCCGCTCTTGCCCATCTTCGCCGCCAGCCTGGGCGCCTCAGACGTGCTCCTGGGCCTGATCGTCTCCGTCTCGACCTTCACGGGTATGGTGCTGAAGCCGATTGTCGGTGTGCTGTCGGACCGCTGGGGACGGCGGTCCTGGCTGCTGATCGGCACAGTCTTCTTCGCAGGAATGCCCTTTCTCTATCGCTTCATCCAGACGCCCGAGCAACTTTTCCTGATCCGCATTGTGCATGGGACGGCGACTGCCATCTATGGTCCGGTGACGCTGGCCTATGTGACCGAGCAGACGGGGACAACGCAAGGCTGAGGGGCTGGGCTGGTTTGGCATCGCACGCAGCGCCGGTTACATTCTGGGACCTGCGCTGGCCGGGTGGCTGCTTCTCTTCGTCGAGCCGGCCACTGTCTACACGATCGTCGGCTTGATGAGTTGTGCTGTCTTTGTGCCGGTTCTGATGTTGACCGATTCTCCCCGTGAACCCGTTCAACCCATCTCCTTGAATCGGCAGATGTCGCAGGCTTTTGCGGCCGGCGCCAAAACGCCGGGCCTTTGGCTGGCCGGCATTCTGGAGGCGACAGTCTATGTGGCGCTCTATGCCATGAAGGCATTTTTGCCGATCTACGCCCTCTCCATCGGCATCAACGTGGCGTTGGTCGGGGCTTTTTTTGCGCTTCAAGAGTTGGTGGTGGCCGGCGCCAAGCCGTTCGGCGGACGCTTTGCCGATCAGGTCGGCTATGTGCGAGCGACGGCGCTGGGCATGTTGGGGATCGGGGTGGCGTTGCCCTTGTTGGGCGTTTTCACCGACGTTTGGTCGCTCTTTGCCATCTCCGTTCTTCTGGGAGCGGGCCAAGCGTTGGTCTTTCCGGCGACCACTGCGCTCGTTGCCGTCCAGATCGATCACAGGCACGTCGGCGCGGGCATGGGGCTGTTGGGCACGTTGCAGAATGGGGGCAAGGTGTTGGGTCCGGTTCTGGGCGGTCTGATGGTGGCGGGCCTCGGCTACGAACCCATGTTTGCGTTGATGGGAGTCGCACTCATCATCGCCTCGTTCTTGTTGCTGCTGGGAAACCGCATTGGGCGTCGCCGCCACGTGGCTTGGCACGGATGAGCCGGCATGGTTGATCGATCGTATGAAAATCGACTAGCGGAAAAGTGGAATTAACGCTATCATAGGCGGGATGGCGGGTGAAATGACCGTTTTCACCCATCAGCTCCCATCGATGTTTTCGCTTCAACAACTGAAAAAATCTTCAATTCGATAGCAATAACTGAACGGCAGGGCGAATGGAGCGACCGTCTCTCTCTAACCAATCCTCGCTACAATTGATCTATCGGCGCGCCGATTTCTGGCTGATTCTGAGCGGGCTTGATCGCAGTTGGTCTACTGTTTTGGCAATACGGCGCACACATTTTGGGCGTGCTTGAACGCGCACCCGAATCGCGCGCTTGGATTGAGAGCTATGGTCCGTTGGCGCCGCTGGCCTATATCAGCCTCTATGCAACGCAGATTGTGGTGGCTCCATTGCCCGGCAATTTCATGGGCATTCTGGCGGGCTACCTCTTCGGCATTCTGTGGGGAGCGGTCTACAGCGTGGTGGCTTTGACCATCGGCGTTTCTGTGGCCGTCGGTCTGTCGCGGCTCTTTGGGCGCCCTCTGCTCGAACGTTTCGTCTCTGACGCGTCTTTGGAGAAGTGGGAGTCAAAACTCCGCATCCGCTCACCGTTGTTGTGGTCGATCCTCTTCATGTTCCCGGTGCCGGATGCGCTCATCTACGTGGCAGGCCTAAGCAGTCTGCCTTTGCGAACACTGATTCCGGCCATCGTCGTCGGACGCAGTGCGGGAATCATCTTTGCCAATGTGGTTGGCGGATGGAGCGCCCAGCTTCCATCGCATTGGCAGCTTGTCAACTGGACTGTCTTTCTGGCCTTGGGCCTGTTGGTCTATGTTCACCAGCGTCGCATCAAACTCTACACGCTGCTGGGCTATCGGCGGGGACAACAGTCCGTGCGTCGATGGCGGGCAAGACGGCAATGGCGTACCGGGGCACAGGCAATGAACAATGGACAGTCGGTCTCCGCCCTGGCCCCTGTATCGAACCCATCACCGAGACGCATGCCCAATGCCGATGAGCGAGCTTGAGCCGTTGGTCTGATCGCTTCAAGTCGCCCTGGATGCGCCCCCGGACGGCACCTTCGTGGGGAGTGCACTCTACGAAGACTCTTCTGCAAAAAACCACGAATTGACACGACTGAGAAAATTCGTGAAATCTGTGCAATTCGTGGTTCTTGCATTGACCTTCACGATACGATCGGCCCGAAGCGTGCCTGGAAGAAGCGCAGGTAGGCCGGCTCGTAGACCATCTCCAATCCTTGAACGGCATCACGTTCGTCATAGATCGCCTTGATTGCTTCGGCGACCACATCCATGTGGGCCTGGGTATAGACGCGTCGCGGAATGGTCAGACGCACCAGTTCCAGCGCCGGGTAGCGGTGATCGCCGGTCGCCGGATCGCGACCCGCGCTGACCACGCCGCGCTCCATAGCAGCGGACGCCTGAATCCAGGTAGAGTTCGGCGGCCAGGGTCTGGGCCGGGAATCGATCCTGGGGCAGATGGGGATAGAACCGTTTGGCATCGAGGAAGATGGCGTGGCCGCCCACCGGCAGCACGATGGGGATCTCCCAATCGGTGAGCAGTTCGCCGAGATAGCGGACCTGGCCGACTCTGGCGTGCACATAGTCGTCCTGAACAGCCTCTTCGATGCCGATGGCGACGGCCTCCATGTCGCGTCCGGCCATGCCGCCGTAGGTGTGCAGCCCCTCATAGATCACCACCATGTTGCGCGCCTTCTCGAAGACATCCTCGTGGTTCACGGCCAGCCAGCCGCCGATGTTGACCAGATTGTCCTTCTTGGCGCTCATCCAGGCGCCGTCGGTGTAGCTGACAGAACTCATGCAGGATTTCGGCGATGGTCTTGTCCTGGTAGCCGTCTTCCCGTTCCTGGATGAAGTAGGAATTCTCCATCATGCGCGTGGCGTCCAGGTAGACGCGGATGCCGTAGCGGTCGCACAGCGCCCGAACTGCCTTGGCATTGGCCATGCTCACGGGCTGCCCGCCGGCCATGTTGACGGTACCCGCCAGGCTGACATAGGGGATCTTGTCGGCGCCGACCTCGATGATCAGCGCCTCCAGCTTATCCAGATCGATGTTGCCTTTGAACGGGTGGAGACTTGTCAGGATCGTGGGCTTCATCAATGATCACGTCGACGAAGCGGCCGCCGGCCAACTCTTGATGCAGACGCGTGGTCGTGAAATACATGTTGCCGGGGATGACCATGCCCGGTTCGATGAGCGCCTGGCTGATCAGATGTTCGGCGCCGCGACCCTGGTGGGTGGGGACGATGTGACGATAGCCGTAGTAGGTGCGGATGTTTTCTTCCAGCCGGTAGAAATTGCGGCTGCCGGCGTAGGCTTCGTCGCCCAACATCATGCCGGCCCACTGCCGATCACTCATGGCGCTGGTGCCGCTGTCGGTCAGCAGATCGATGTAGACATCGTCGGACCGCAGCAGAAAGGTGTTGTAACCGGCCTCTTCCAACGCCGCTTTGCGCTCCTGGCGCGAGATCATATGGATCGGCTCGACCATCTTGATCTTCCACGGCTCGGCCCACGATCGTCGACCGGATTGCTGCCCCATTGTTTTGTGGATGACATCTGCCATGTGATTCTCCTCGTCATTGAAGATTGATTGAATCATACCCGTTCTCGTTCTCGTACTCGTTCTTTGACCGGTCCGTCATCGATAACGAGACGAGAACGAGAGCGAGAACGAGAACGGAAACTACCCTGTTTGGTTCAGTTCTGCCAGCGGGACTTCGGTCGTGTGTTTGACCTCGGTCAACACCAGACTGGTGTGAATACGGGCGATGCCCGGCACCGGCGTCAATCTATGTACGACAAATCGCTCCAAGTCCTTGCGGTTGCGCACCACCACCTTGAGCAGATAGTCGAATTCACCGGTCACATGGTGACATTCGAGCACTTCGGGCATCTCCACGATTGCCTTGCGCATCTGCTCGACCTGCTGGGTCGTGTGCAGTTGCAGGTTCAGGTGGATGAAACAGAGCATGTCGTAGCCCAACTGCTCGCGATTAATGATTGCCGTGTATTGCTGGACGAAACCATCCTCCTCCAACCGCTTGATTCGGGCATGTACGGCCGGGGGCGATAAATTCACTCTACGCGAAAGCTCGACATTGCTCATGCGGCCGTCACGTTGCAACCAGCCGAGTATCTCTTCGTCGAGTTCATCCAGCGGTTTTGTCTGTGAATATTCTAGCATGATGGGCATCCTGATTCAATGAAAATTAGGCATTGCGGGTAAGGTGCGGAATAAATAAATGCAATTCTTTGCTATGCCTTATTCTAAGTCAGTAGTAGGCTGATCTGCAATTGTGTGACTGAAGATTATTTTGCACAAAGAAGAGGAAAGTGGGTCCGCCAATTCGCTCAAATTGGCGGACCCGGAGGAGAACAGAGGAGTTCCGTGGAAAAACCGAAGGAGATTTCTATCGACTGTGTTGTTAGGCTCCCCAACCAACTTCACAGATGCCAATAGTATATCCCGGCGGACAGGGGTGGCGCATCGTGCAAAGTTGCACAACCTTAGATTGCGCTTTTTGTCACAATCGCCCGAGAAGCGAACGCTACTCCTGTTTTTCGGCAGAGGCATGTTTCGACATCGGTGCACGGCTCTTGGCAATCGTCGAAGTTTGACCTGACGACTAGTACCACCGTATACTCGGAGGATCCAGAAATTATCATTAGTCACCACATTAAGTTTGACCTGACGATATCCACCGATCTCGGAGAAAATTATCATAGTCGCCCGAATGCGCTTCAAGATGGATGTGAGGTACGATATGACGGAGGAGCAGAATATTAAGCCTGAAGCCGCTCTCGTAGCGGGAGATGCGACACAGCTTGCAGCGCTGCAAGCCGAGAATGAACTGTTGCAGCAGCGGTATGCCAAGCTGGAACGCAAGGCGGCCAAGGCCATGCGTCGACGTCGACGTGAACAGTCTCTGAAGCCGTATCAGGCTGAGTTGTTGGCGCTTCAACGCCATCTTGAGGAGACGCAACGACGTGTGATCATTGTCTTCGAAGGGCGGGATGCGGCAGGCAAAGGCGGGACCATCCGGCGCGTCACGCGTTATATGAACGAGAAGCACTACCGAGTGGTGGCGTTGGGGAAGCCGACACAGACCCAGCGTACGCAATGGTATTTTCAGAAGTATGTTGAGCAGTTTCCCCGTGGCGGCGAGATCGTCCTCTTTGATCGTAGTTGGTACAACCGTGCGATGGTGGAGCGGGTCTTCGGTTTCTGCACCGATGACGAATATCACAACTTCATGAGCGGTGTCGTAGACTTTGAGCGCGATCTGGTCCGGCAGGGCACCATCTTGTTGAAGCTCTACTTCAGCGTGACCAAGGCCGAACAGGAGCGACGTTTTGAGCGCCGGCAGACGGATCCGCTGCGCCAATGGAAACTCAGCGAGGTCGACTTGCAGGCCCAGGAACGGTGGGGAGACTTCACAAACGTCAAGTATGAGATGTTGCGCCAGACAAGCACCGCTGATTCACCCTGGACCATCATACGTTCCGATAACAAGCAACGGGCGCGTCTGAACGCCATCAAAACTATTTTGAACGCGGCGCCGTTTGAACGGCACAACCCGAATCTCGATCTGACGCCTGATCCGGAGATCGTGATATCGGGATCGCGGGAACTTGAGCTGATGCGGCGGCAGTGGGTGCAATTGGGCCGGTTCATCGATTGAGTCTGATCCAATCGTCTATCTATCCATCTCTGGTGTGAAACACCTGTTTTTCCTGATCGTTTGCCACCCTGTGACGATGTACTGTACAATGGCAATAACCTCAGTCGATTCTGACAATCTACGCTGATTTTGCGTTGCTGTCCGGCGCAAAAACTATCACCATAAATCTTGAAAATGAAAGCTTGTCGAAGCGCACAATCAACCAAGGAGAAAAAGATGTCTAATCTGGTCGTTGATAACGTTTGACGACATGGATGAAGCGGGCAAGGTCCGTGAATCCTTGAGGAAACTGGAAAAAAGTGGAAACCTGAGCCTGGATGATTCTGCCGTGATCGTCAAGGACGAGAAAGGCAAGGTCCATGTCAAGAATCAGATGGATCGTGGCGTCAAGGTCGGCGCTGTCGGCGGTGGCTTGTTGGGCCTTTTGATTGCCAGCATCTTTTTCCCGGTAGCGGGTATCGTCGTTGGCGTGCTGGGCGGCATGGGCGTTGGCGCCTTGGCCGATTTGGGCATTCAAAAATCGTTTGTCAAAGAGGTCAGCGAGTCGATCACAGACGGCAGTTCGGCGCTCTTCGTGATTGTTCGTGAAAGCAACCCGAACTGCGGCATTGGCTGCGTTGCGCCCTTACAAGGGTACCGTTTATCAAACCTCGCTTGATCCTGAGGACGAAGAAAGCCTGCGCCGGGCGTTGAAGGACAAGGAAGAGTAATTCTGGGATCTTCGCAAACCGGAAAATCGAATTTCGAATATCGTTAAGGAGTGAGAAAAGATGGCCAAGGACGACAAAAAAGGAAAGGACGGCAATGTCACCGTCTTCCTCTTTGATGACACGATCGGTGCAGAGAACTTCCTCGATACTGTTATGGCATGGCAGGATGAGGGCTTGTTCACCGTTCAGGATGCTGTGACCCTGGTGCGCGGCGTCGGCAGTGACGTTGAGGTGAAGCAGACCCACAAATTCGGCGGCAAATATGCCGGAGTCGGCGCAGGCATCGGTTTCGTCGCCGGTCTGCTTCTGGGCGGACCGATTGGCGGCATCGCGGTCGGCGCGGCCATCGGCGGCATCACCGGCGCCATGAAGGACTATGGCGTCGATGACAAGTTCATCAACCAGGTGAAGGATGGACTTGGGCCGAATTCGTCGGCTCTCTTCCTGATGACCACCGGCGGCGAGGAGAACGAGGAGAAAATCCTCGAGGCGTTGCGACCTTTCAAGGTTACGATGCTGTCAACAACGCTTTCGCCGGAACTGGCCGAGAAGGTCAAGGCTGCGCTGGCCAGAGAAGAATAGTCAGCGAGTACGTCAGCAATAGAGCCACCAACATCTGACAGATGATTGGTGGCTTTATTGTGTTTCCACCCCATAAGAATGGACCTTCGTGTAGAGAATTCGTGTAGAGAAGTAGAAAGCTGGTGCGTAGATGAAATTGATCCTACGCTGGGCGATCAATGCCCTCGCCGTTTGGGTCGCGGCAATTTTCGTCGAAGGCGTACGGCTAGAGGGTGATTGGTTCGACTTCCTCCTGATCGGCATCGTCATGGGGTTGGTCAATGCCATCATCAAGCCGATTCTACAGGCTGCTGGCGCTGCCGATCACCATTTTGACCCTGGGACTTTTCACATTCGTCATCAACGCGGCCATGTTCGCGCTTGTCGCCTGGCTCATGCCGCACGCTTGAGCTGGACGGCTTTCATGGCGGCGCTGCTGGGCAGTATACTGATCAGCATCGTGAGTACGGTGCTGAACTGGTTTGTCGGCGATTAGGGAGCCGCATCCGCGATGAAAGTGGTCAAAGGGATCTGGCATCTCTTTCGCGAGAGCGTCATCGGCTGGAGCCGCAACGACGCGATGCTGCATGCGGCTGCAATCGCCTACTGGGTTGTGCTCTCTGTAGCGCCATTGTTGATGCTGACCATCGCAATCGCATCTCAGGTCTTCAGCCAGGCCTTTGTCGAGTATACGATTGTGGACAGTGTCGCCAATGGCCTGGGGCCCGAGGTCGCCTATATCCTGCTGGGGCTGATACAGAGTACGCGCGATTTTTCCAGCAGCCTCCTGGCTACGAGCATTGGCATTGTTTTCGTGATCTACAGCGCATCCAACGTGTTCATGCAGTTGCAGACATCGCTCGATGCCATGTGGGGCATGCAGCAACTCACTGACACGATTGGCGAGAGCTTGATTGCAACGGCCAAGTCTCGTCTGGTTGCTGCCGCCAGCGTGCTGACGGTGGGCTTTTTGCTCTTGGGTTCGCTTCTGCTCAATGCGCTTTGGACGGCTATCCCGGAGCAGTATGTCGAGCCGATCTTGGCCAACCTAGGGCGGTACCGTACAATCCTCGATATCTGGACTTCGCCATTGGTCTACTGGGTTCTGTTTGGCCTGATCTTCAAAGCGTTGCCACGCGCAGGGATTCGTTGGCGAGACGTGTGGCCGGGCGCACTGTTGACGGCGGTGCTCTTTTGGCTGGGCGGCTACGTGATCGGTCTCTACCTTGGCTACACGTTCCTCACCTCGATCTATGGCGCAACCGGTTCGCTCATTGCGCTGCTGCTTTGGGCATACTACTCCGCGTGGATTATATTATTTGGTGCAAAGTTTACCCAGGTTTACACTGATACCTACGGTGTGCCGATTGTACCCTACAAATCGATGGTCTTTCGGGACGAGACGCCTCGCAATCTTGCTGATTCAGACTTGTAGGAAGCCTATTCAGTCGAAGCGTAACGAACGATAGATGTTCAGATACTGTCCGTGGTAAATGGGCGAGAACAAGTACGAATCTATTTCTAGACATCTATACCGAGAATCATCTGTCGACAATTTTTGACCAATGGATAATTCTTAGGATACCCAACATGAGTAAACATCAAGCTTCTCATCAACACCATCAGTCCGCAGCGCAAAAACAGCAAAAATCTGACAAGAACACGCAGCTCTACAGCCGCATTCTGCTCACCGTATTCATCCTGGCCGGTATGTCGCCGGCACTCTATTTCATGTACCGTGGACTTGTGATCTGGGGTATTGGTCTGATCATCGTCGGTATCGTCCTTCTCTTTCTGGTTTGGAAGCCGCACAAAGGGGAGTCATAGGCATCGTGTGATGTTGCATCTGTCTGCGATGTCGCACGCGATTGCGGGCCGGTTGAACTTCACACAAATGTAGGGATTCGACATCGATGAACCGTGACGAGATCGTGATCAAAAAGAGCCCGTTCCAGTTTCTCAAGTGGCTGGTGATCATCGAGTTCTTTTTTGCGTTGACGCCGATTCTGCTGGCGTTTCTGTTGCCGATTCGAAACACCTATGAATCAACCCCGCTGGCCAATTCGGTACCGTACAACCTGCTTCTGCTCGTGACATGGGCGGTCTTGCAGACGGTTGCGCTGGCGCTCTTGTTCGTGGCCTGGTACATCCCCACGTATGTGGCCGACGGCGAGCAGGTCAGCTACCGTCGTGGCGCAACGGGCGCAGATCGACGCTTGGCGAAGACCCAGGCGATCTCTGATATGATGATCAAGCAGGGCTTTCTGGCCAAGCGTTTTGACTACGGCAGCCTTGTCATCCTGACCGAGAAGACGGCGGACCCGGCCAGGCTCGCAAACATCCCCCACCCGGACATCTACGCTGAGCAGATCCGAGACCTGATCGAACCGGTGACGATACCGGTTGAGATGCCGGCCAGGAAGCCCATCCCGCAGCTCATTGCCGAAGGCGAAGGCCAGTTTGTCGAGTTCAAAGCCAGTCTGATGTGGGACTATCGGCAGAAGCGGGCCAACAAAGCGCTCTACGAACCCGTCATGAAAAATGTGGTCGGCTTCATGAACGCAGTCGGCGGCGTCTTGATCATCGGCGTCTCGGATGACGGTGAGATTCTCGGCCTGGATCCCGACTACAGCGTGATGAAGAAGCAGGACAAGGACGGCTTTGAGAATGTCTTCAATATGGCATTCGGCAGCATGATCGGCATCGACCTGCGCCACTTCCTGGACGTTCAGTTTCCCAAACTGGAGGGAAAGGAGATCTGCGTGGTTTCAGTCAGCCCATCGGATCGCCCGGCCTACCTGACCAGCAGCGGTACGGAAAAATTCTACATCCGTGCCGGCAACATGAGTCAGGCGCTTTCGGTGAGCAAGGCGACCACGTATATTCAGTCGCGTTTTGATCGCACCTAATCGACGTCGCATCCATCGACAACGTGCTGAATCCACAGAGGCAAACAGAACCCAATGTATACGGTCAGTCCGGGCCTCAGCTATCCATTGGGCGCGTCGGTGACACCGGAAGGCATCAACTTTGCCATCTTCGCGCAGTATGCAACTGAACGTAGAACTTCTCTTCTTCGATGACGTCAACGATGCTGCGACCCTCCCACGTCATCATGCTTGACGCCGCCGCAAACACCACATTTTACTACTGGCATGTCCTGGTCCACGATGCGAAACCTGGCCAGATCTACGCCTATCGGGTATACGGACCGAACTGGCCCGAGGCCGGACTTCGATTTGACGGCGACAAGGTTCTGATCGACCCGTACGGACTTTGCCGTTGTGCAGCCTGATCGCCTATGATCGGAAGGCTGCCGCCCTGCCCGGCGACACCGCGGCCACCGCCATGAAGAGCGTGGTTGTCGATTGCACCACCTACGACTGGGAGGGCGACCGGCCACTCCATCGACCCTTCGGCCGGACGGTCTTCTATGAACTGCATGTGCGTGGCTTCACCCGGCACCCGAACTCAGGAGTTTCCGAACGACAAGCGTGGCACCTATGCCGGCCTGATCGAGAAGATTCCCTACCTACAGGAATTGGGGATCACGGCTGTCGAACTGCTGCCGGTCTTTCAGTTTGACGAGCAGGATTCACCGGACGGATTGCCAAATTACTGGGGATACAGCCCCGTCTCCTTCTTTGCACCCCATCGGGCCTATAGCTCCAGGACCGATCTGTTGGGCCCGCTCGACGAGTTTCGGGACATGGTCAAGGCGCTGCATTGTGCCGGAATCGAGGTGATCCTGGATGTCGTCTTCAACCACACGGCGGAAGGCGATGAAACCGGGCCGACCTTTTCCTTTCGGGGCCTCGGGAACTCCGGTCTACTACATATTGGAGGAAGATCGGCAGCGCTATGCCAACTACAGCGGAACCGGCAACACGCTCAACGCCACCAACTCAATTGTGCGGCGCATGATTCTGGACAGCCTGCGCTATTGGGTGCGCGAGATGCATGTCGACGGTTTCCGCTTCGACCTGGCGTCGATTCTGGCGCGCGATGAGGGCGGCGCTCCCTTGGACAGCCCGCCGACGCTGTTGGCCATCGAGTCCGATCCGACGCTGGCCGGATCCAAGCTGATTGCCGAGCCATGGGACGCGGCCGGGCTCTACCAGGTGGGATCATTTATCGGTGATCGCTGGAAGGAGTGGAACGGTCAGCTTCCGCGACGACATTCGCTCCTTCATGAAGGGCGACGACGGCATCGGTTGTCCACACTGCCCGCCCGCTTGCTCGGCAGCCCCGATCTCTACTCCCACGAAGCTCGGGAGCCGGAGCAGAGCGTCAATTTCGTCACCTGTCACGACGGCTTCACGTTCAACGATCTGGTCAGCTACAATGTGAAACACAATGAGGCCAACAACGAAGGCAATCGTGACGGGCAGGATGAGAATCTCAGTTGGAATTGCGGCGTCGAGGGTCCAACTGACGATCCCGCAATTGAGGCTTTGCGCAACCGTCAGGTCAAGAATTTCCTGACCGTGACCCTGCTTTCCGTGGGCGTGCCCATGCTGCTGATGGGTGATGAGGTCCGGCGCACCCAGCAGGGCAACAACAATGCCTACTGCCAGGACAATGAGATCAGTTGGTTCGATTGGTCTCTGCTCGAACGGCATGCCGATATTCTGCGCTTCACGCAAATGCTGATTCAAATGCGGCTGCACCTGGATGCCTTCAGCGTCAATCACGGCCTGAGCTTGGATGCTCTGCTTCGCCGTTCACGCATTCAATGGCACGGCATTGAACTCAACAAGCCGGACTGGGGCGAGCATTCCCACAGCTTGGCTGTGACCATCCAGGGGCTATCCGATCACCGCCTCTTTCACCTCATGCTCAATGCCTATTGGGAGCCGCTCGAATTCCAGCTCCCGCCTGCGCCCGACAATCTGGGCGGCGAATGGCGCCTCTTCATCGATACCTATCGCAACGTTCCTGAAGTCCTATGAGCGCCGCATCCGACCTGCCGCGCATTTCAGCGCCGACCTACCGGGTTCATGACCGCTCGGTCGTGGTCCTGGCCGCGTTCGCCAACGGTCGCGATTGAGGACCCCGTGCAGTTGATTGATGAACAACAAAGCCCGCCAAAATCCAGTCGGATTTTGGCGGACTTTTTTGTTCCTGCAGTTAACTGGGTTAGCGTTTCACCTTGACCGCCGGCAGCGCTTTGACCGCCGCTTTGTCAATCTTGAGATAGACCGTCTTGGCGTCGACGAAGTCAATATCCGTCACGGCGATGGCAATATCCTTCTTGCCCCAGAGATGCCCTTCGCGCATCTGGATGTGGGTGATCGCTCCGCTTGCGCCATCCAGCACCAGTTCATCGAGGGTGCCGACTTTGCCATCGGTCGCCTTGATCTCCATGCCGGCGTGGATCGAGCGCTCGCCTTTGGGAATATTGGCATCGCGAACGTTGTCGTAGCCTGTGTCATTGACCACGTACTGAGACGCATAGGCGCCACCCCTTGCGTACGCGCTACCTGCCCCGCGGGTGAACGCCTTTGACCAAGATCCGGCCCCTTCATAGGCTTTTCCAGTCGGCGACTCCTGGACGAAGTGGTCCACCAGGAACGGCTTCATTTCGCCCACGTCAGCCACAGAGCAGCTCAGCGTGATCTGCTCTTCTGTCACGTTGGCAATCATGTCGGCAGGGACCAGCCGTGTCGGGTTGTTGTACGGCAGTTCCTTGTACTTCAGCACGATGTGGGTCACCGTGAGGCTGATCGGATTGACGATCACGTCGGTGACTTCGCCGCAAGGGCCGTCACTGCACTGGACTTTGGCATTCAATGGAATTTCTGACATGGGAGTTGCTCCTTGTTCAACTTTCACGATGATTGTGATGGTTCTGATCAATTTTTCCAACGATTCAATACACTTGCTACGACGCGAGCGCCTGTGCAATTTCACGCTCCAGCCGTTCACTGTACTTCCTAACCCCATCATTGTTGTTCAGCAATGATTTGGCATCCCACTTGCACTTCATCATGGTTGAGCGTGAGATCTTCACCTGATGTTTGGGCGTGAAGAGCAGATCGTGCTTCTTTGCCGCCAAGAGCAGGGTCTGGTAGGCGGGCAGTAGACTCATGAGTGAGGCCATGCGATAGCCCGATGCTTCGTACGGCAGCGTGAGCAGATAGGCCGTTGCTTCGCGTAGTTCCTGCACAACATCGTCGATGACCTTACTTGTCCACTCGATGGGCGCCCCAGTTAGACTGAGTGATGTAAAGTCGATCTCCTGGTGCCAGACATAGGGCAGATAGGAGACGCCACGGCCGAGATCGCCGGCGAAATCCTTGAGAATATTGGTCTTCTGAAGCCCTCTGCCACACGACTCCGACCCGGCGATCAGTTGGTCGGCAATCTCGTCGGATAATCCGTAGTGGCGCACGGCCAGTTCGGTGGCCATGTGACCAACTGTCCCGGCGACGTAAAAGCAATACTCATTGTAGTCTGCCGGTTCGGAGAGAACGAGAATGCCGTCGTACTCCTGTGACATAGCGTTCCGGTCCGCACCTTCGATGATGGCCATGCCATTGGCCATCTCGGCGCTCCAATGGCGGATGATGGATTGTACTGTCTCGGGTAGTGAAGCGAAGATCGTCCACAGCATCGCTCCTGAAACTTCCCCCATCATTGCCGTCTCATCCGGGGTCAGGCCGGGCCACGACTCGCGGCTCCATCGAGACAGTGTTTGTGCAGCCGCAGCCGGCTCATTGATGAGATCATGAAACTCTTGAAAGCGCAGGGCCTTCCAGTCCAGCGGCTGTGTGCAATCCTCGATATTGTCAACCACTCGGCAGATCAGATAGGCTGTGCCCATCTGATAGTTGAGGGGTTCTTCAAGCGTCGGAATCACCAGTGCGAAGGACCTGGAGACTTTATCCAGTTCATCGCTGAGGTACTGTTTTTCAGTTTTGGTCAATTCGATCGGATCCACGTCTTTTCAAATCTCCTGTTCGAACACGCGCATCCGTAACCGGCAATGCACTCAAATCATCGACAGTCTATTTTTTGGCCGCTCCGACAGCCTGCTGGGCGTCGCCATAGCTCCGAGCAAGCGATGGCTCGGGCAGCGCTTCTACCGCATCCTTGTCCAGATCCAGATAGACGACATCATCCAAGACCTGTTTGATATGGCTTATCGGCACGGCAATCTCTTTCTTGCGCCAAAGATGTCCCTTTTGTAACACGACGTGGGTGATGTGACCGGATTCCGGCTGCACAACAAACTCGCCGACGTGACCGATTTTTCCGTCAGTTGCTTCGACGCCCGCACCGCGATGGATCGCCAGCTCGCCATGGGGCACAGCTTCAACGCCCACATCCATGCCGGCCGGATACATATCAACGGTGTAGGGCGACATAAACTGACCTGTCTCCATGGAGACATAGTCGGGAATGTACGGATCGATCTCGTCAGGTCCAAGGTAACGCGTCTCGATGAACGGGTCCATCGCCGCTAGCTCGGCCAGCGTGCAGCTCAACTGCACCTGATCTTGGGCCGCATCCTTGACGACATCGATGTGTACGAGCCTAAGGGATGATTCATCAAACTCATGCTTGCCCACGACCAGGTGGGTCACTTCTTTTTTGACGGGATCGAGTATGAATGCCTGGACGTGTCCGGCATCACCGGCATGACCATCGACGCAAGACACCGATGCGTTCGTGCGTATGTCTAGCATAGCGTTCCTTTTTTAGGTGAGAAAAGGGAGATAGGCTGAACTATACCGAAATGAACTAAAAGGTGAGACAAAGGCTATCATAGTGGATTTCGGGCAAATATTCAACGTTGCAAACCGTCATATCCACTTTTGGGATGGAACAAGGCGTGTCGCATCCCATGCGCTGTCACACCAACTAGCCGGGGATGGCTTTAGGGCACTGCTCGCGGACGATAGTCGAAGGTGTTCGGTGCTTTCTATCCTGCGTCGCTTCTGTTGCAAAAGGATCTCTTCACCATGAAGACACGGAAGGGGCAAAGAGATCACGTTTACTCCAATTGTCGGAACCTACGTCGGAGATATTGTCTCCTCCTGAAGTTCGGCCATGGCCGAAGCGATGACTTCATCCTCGGTACCGTGTTTGCGCAGGTTATCTATTAGGTGATTGATCTGCGGGATCTGCGATCCAGTGTTTGAATCATCCGATCGTATAGTTAGCGTCAAACTCACGATAGTCAACGCAGCCAAGCGAACCGCCTGGCCGTGCCCAGGGGACACCGCCGTCGTGAAACGACTGCTCTTCCCAAAGGCCATGTTCAGCTCCTCTTCAATGCCCGGGATGACCGTTATCGCAGCGCCGTTATCTCCATGCAAGGTCTGTCCCGCAACGGGATGAATCTCACACGCTTCATGCACGGCGTTGACGACGATGGTCTGCTGAGCGGCCATTTCCAGATCGCAGTAGAACGACGATCCGCCGTGAACCGCGTCGAGCAGCGAATTCATCACTAGCTCCCGCAGGTCTCTGCGGTCCGTCAGTTTTTCTTCTTGTCTTGTCCCGTTTTTTGACTCGATAATCGATCCGGTGCGCGTCCACAGGATTGTGCCGCTTGTTCCACGAACAATAATTTCCGGATCCAACGTCTCTGTACAGGCATGGGTCGAGTAGAGGAGTAACGGTATGCCGGTGTCGGTCATGACTCGGATATAGGCGGTGTCGGCGCTCTCAATATTGTTGGCTCTATAGAGTTCCGCCTCGACGGAAACGGGTGTCGCGGCCTGCCGCTCTTCGCTTCCGGCAAGAAAGAGCATCATCATCAGTTCATGGGCCACGGCATTGTTGAAAGGCGAATCCAGCACCCAGGTGTCACCGACCCGCAGCCGTCCCGCCCAGTTGTTGCGTCGGTAGTAGTCGTGGCCTCTGGGCCACATAACACGACATTTGATTGCCTCCACCTCTCCGATCAGCCCGTCAAGTATTTGCCGCTTGATCTCAAGCGTGCTCGGTGCGTACATATGCTGATAGCCCACGGCCACAAGCTTGTCGGCCGCGCAGGACGCCTGCTGCATCGCTCGGACGTCCTGAATACAGCCCGCCGCAGGCTTTTCGACGTAAACGTGCATCCCGGCCTCAAGCGCAGCAATGGTCATGGTCCTGTGCCATGGCGTTCCCGTCGGGATCAGGCAAAGCTCCGCGGTCCCGGCAAGCGCTCGCAACATCGTTTCGTAGTCGTCAAAGATGCGGCAGCCCAACGCCCGAAGATGGGCGCACTTCTCCGCTTCTTCATCCTGATTGATGATGGTGGCGCCCACGATTTCCACATTGCCTGCAGCGTGCTCGTTCAGCAACATCTCGTAGTGTACGCGGCCAAAGCCTGAAACACCGATAATACATACGCTAGTCATTTTTGAGGTCTCTTAGTTTTTCCGGATGATGGTTAGGTTGTTTCTCAAAATCCCACTCCTTTTGCAACTCTAGCACAAAACGCTACATCTGTCGTTGCAAATACGAGATCGTCGCCCTACCGCTTCTCCGGAAAAAGCCCCAGTACCCCCTCCTCCGACGCGTCACAGATCCCCCGCTCCGTGATCAGCCCGGTGACCAACCGTGCCGGCGTCACGTCAAAGGCGAAGTTGGCGGCCGGGCTCTCTTCGGGCGTCAGGCGCACCCGCTTGACATCGCCCTCGTGTTCGCCGTAGATGGTGCGCACTTCGGTGGCGTCACGTTGCTCGATGGGGATTTCGGCCACGCCGTCACGGATCTGCCAGTCGAAGGTGGACGAGGGCAGGGCCACATAGAAGGGCACGTCGTTGTCCTTGGCCGCCAGCGCCTTGAGGTAGGTGCCGATCTTGTTGGCCACGTCGCCGGTGTAGGTGGTGCGATCGGTGCCGGTGATGACCAGATCGACCATGCCGTGCTGCATGAGGTGGCCGCCCACGTTGTCGACGATGATCGTGTGGGGCACGCCATGCTCGCCCAGTTCCCAGGCCGTGAGGCGCGCGCCCTGATTGCGCGGCCGTGTCTCATCCACCCAGACGTGGACAGGAATGCCACGGTCATGGGCGGCATAGATGGGCGCGGTCGCCGAGCCGTAGTCGACAAAGGCCAGCCAGCCGGCATTGCAGTGGGTCAACACGTTGACCACATCGCCGCCTTTGCGTTTGCTGATCTCCTCGATGAGCGCCACGCCGTGTTCGCCGATGCGCCGGCAGAACTCGGCGTCTTCGTCGGCGATGATTTGGGCGGTTTCGAACGCTTTGCGGACTTTGGCGTCGATCGAACCCGACACCGACGCCATGGCCTCCAGTTGACGATTGACCGCCCATTCCAAATTGACGGCGGTCGGTCGCGTCGCTTTGAGTTCCTCTCCGGCCGCCTTCATCGCTTCAGCAAATGTCTCCGGTGAGCCGTGCGGTGCGTTGAGCGCGGCAATGTACATGCCATAGCCTGCGGTTGCCCCGATGAGCCCGGCGCCTCGCACGTGCATCTCCTGAATGGCCGCGGCGACTTCGTCAACCGTGGTGAGATCCTCAATGACAAATTCAAACGGCAGCGGGCGTTGGTCGATGATCTGGACGATGGTCGGATCGCCCTCTTTGACCCAAATCGTGCGAAAGTGTTTTCCGCCTACATTCATGGTCTCGGCCCTCCTGTCTTTGATCTGGGTGTGATGGCGCATGGCGCCTGTTTCGCAACAAAACTCAGTAGTTCACGATTTGTCATTCTGAGCGGGTATTTTCGAGCACGCCACACTGGAAAAGGGCCAGCGAAGAATCTCGTTTTTCACCAAATCGTGAACGACTGAAACTGATTGAACCCGCACGGGCCTGCTTGTCCCGGCGCCTGTCGCCGTAGTCGTGGAGCGCCATGACCAACATGGCCGATCTTTAAGATAGAAGTCCGCTTGACAACATCTGGACTCTATATTAGTCTCTGTTGCGGTATTACGTGAATTATATACAAGTGGTGGTAACACTGCAAACTCAATCTTTTGAGTGAGAACGGACCATGGCCGATCAGAACGCATTGAGCCGTATTCGCAGCAGCTATCCGACATTCAGCGCATCCGAGGCCCGCGTCGCAGATTGGTTGATGCAGCAGCCCGAGCAGATCTTGCACTGGTCGATGGCGCAGGTAGCGATGGCCTGCGGCGTGAGCGATACGACTGTGTTGCGATTCTGCCGCACTGCCGGATTTCATGGTTTCACCGATCTCAAACTGTCGATGGCGCGTGATCTGTCGAGCCCGACACAGATTGTTCATGGTGATATTGCCGTCGGCGATTCGCCCATTGCCATCGCACGCGAAGTCTTCATGTCCAATGTCCAAGCCCTGTACGATACGCTGGAAATGCTCGACGAGGAAGCACTGGTTGCTGCCGTCCGCCTGTTGAGCGATGCAAAGCGCATACTGATCGTTGGCGTTGGCACATCCGGCCCCATCGTTGAAAACATGTATGAGATGTTCTTTCGGCAGGGGCTCAACTGCCGTGCACAGACGGATTCTTACCTGCAGTTGATGGAGGTCGCGCTTTTGGGTCCCGGTGATGTTGTCGTGGGCATCTCCCAATCGGGCCGGTCAACCGATCCGGCGTTGACCCTGCAACGGGCAAGGGAGAATGGGGCTGCGACCATCTGCATCACCGGCAACCTCGAATCGCCGATTGCAAAATATGCTGACGTCACGTTGCTCGGCATCGCCCGCGAAACCAGGGCCGAACCGATCGCCTCACGCATTGCCCAGTCGACTATCATCGATGCGCTCTATGTCATCATGGCATTCAATGACATTGAAACATCGGTCGATAATCAGAATCGCATTTGGGATGCGCTGCTGCCCAAAATGTTCTGACCAAGGAACTGCCGGAGGGCATGGTTCAAGCGTCGATTTCGTTTGTGAAAAATTTAACAGACTCCCGAATTTCTCAGAACTTCGACATTAGGGTAATATGTTGCCGAAGCCTTGGACACCTGTGTCAGCGTGGCTTTTTTGTGCAAAATCTGCAACAGCGCGCTCTGAGAAAACCTGTCTGCTCACATGGCGGAATTGGTTCAGGGAATTGCAGGCTAATGTGCGATATTTCTGTGTTGCACATTCGATGCGTGTCGAAATTTGGCGGGAACTGAACAAAGGAGATGAACATGCAACAAGAGCACCCTTCCGAATCCAGCCACAGTGCGGTTGGACTGGAAACACATGGACTGAGCAACCTGCGTGCGGTCTATTGGAACCTCTCGACGCCGGAACTGTATGAAGAGATCGTCAAGCGTCGTGAAGGCATTATCGCCCACCTTGGACCGATGGTCGTGAGGACAGGCGAGTTCACCGGACGGTCTCCCAAAGACAAGTTTGTCGTCAAGGAACCATCCACTGAAGCCAACATCTGGTGGGGCGATGTCAACGTCCCCTATTCCGAAGAGCGTTTCGACGAGCTGCACCGACGTATGCTCTCCTATCTGCAACTCAAAGATGTCTTCGTTCAGGATTGTTGGTCCGGCACGGATCCGGAGTATCGCATGCCGGTGCGCATCATCACCCAGTATGCCTGGCATAGCCTGTTTGTCCGCAACATGTTCGTTCTGGCCACGCCGGACGAACTCGTCAACCACGAACCTGAGTTTGTTGTCATCGATTGCCCGGGCTTCCACGCTTTCCCCGAACATGACAAGACGCGCTCTGATGTCTTCATCCTCGTGAACTTCGCCAAGCGAATGGTTCTGATCGGCGGCAGTGAGTACGGCGGCGAGATGAAGAAGTCAGTCTTCAGCGCCATGAACTACTATCTGCCGCTGAAGGATGTCATGGCCATGCATTGTTCCGCCAACGTCGGCCCGGACGGCAACTCCGCCCTCTTCTTTGGCTTGAGCGGCACTGGCAAGACCACGCTCTCGGCTGACGCCAGCCGCACACTGATCGGTGACGATGAGCACGGCTGGAGCGAAAGCGGCATCTTCAACTTTGAAGGCGGTTGTTACGCCAAGACGATCAACCTCTCGCCCGAGGCTGAGCCGGAGATCTACGGTACGACCCGTCGATTCGGCACGATTTTGGAGAATGTCGGCATCGACGCCACCACACGTCGTGTCGATCTGGATGACGTCTCGCTCACTCAGAACACGCGTGCCGCCTATCCGATTTCGCACATTCCCAATGCTTCCAAGACCGGACGGGCCGGCCATCCCAAGAACATCATGTTCCTGACGGCCGACGCCTTTGGCGTGCTGCCTCCCATCTCCAAGCTGACGCCGGAGCAGGCCATGTATCACTTCATCTCCGGCTATACGGCCAAGGTTGCCGGCACCGAGCGCGGTGTTACCGAGCCTGAAGCCACCTTCAGCGCCTGTTTCGGCGCACCGTTCATGCCGCTGCATCCCAGCGTCTATGCCGAGCTGTTGGGCAAGAAGATTGCCGAGCATGATGTCAATGTCTGGTTGGTCAACACCGGTTGGACCGGCGGCCCCTACGGCACCGGCTATCGCATGCCGATCAAGGACACGCGAGCCATGGTCAATGCCGCACTGGACGGCGAACTTGACGACGTCGAGACTGTCGAAGACGAGATCTTCGGCCTGCACATCCCTGTTAGCTGCCCCGGCGTCGACAGCGAAGTGCTGATTCCCAAGAATACCTGGAGCGATCCGGCCGCCTACGACGCCCAGGCCCACAAACTGGCCGCTATGTTCAACAAGAACTTCCAGAAGTTCGCGGAAGGCACGTCGGACGCGATCATTGCTGCCGGACCGAAGGCGTAGCTCAGTTATGCAAATGGAGTGGCGACCCGAGCGACTGAACCGCATTTGGGTCGACAAACGATAGAACGACGCTCATGTGGGCGGGTGACTGGAATTGCACTTCCTTCTCTCTGACAAGGATGGCAATTTTATCCGCAAACTGACATGGGCCTGGATCGAGGAAGGGGGTGAGTTGCAACTCACCCCCTTCTTGTTTAGAATCATGCGTGAGCTGTTGCGTTAGAAGCTTGTCGATCGATTTACTCTATCCTCGTTTGCCTGCGCATCGGCGACTTGAGAGGCTGTTCAACTGTGGCATTCCCCAACGTATTTCAATTGAGAGACAACATCAAACGGTTTGACGAGATCGTGCGCGTCCTGGCCAAGTATGGCCTGGCCGAGTGGATCTCGGAGGATACGCCGGGCATCATTCGCCGTCGATTCGTGACGGAAGAGGGTGTCAACGTTGCCGATCTGCCCTTTGCCGTGCGTCTGCGATTGGCTCTCACCGAGTTGGGCACGACGTTCATCAAACTGGGGCAAATGCTGAGCACACGGGCCGACATCGTGGGCCCGGAGGTGGCAGCGGAACTCTCCTCGTTGCAGGCTGATACGCCCGCCGATCCCCCGGACGCCGTGCGCGCGATGCTGGAGTCTGAACTGGGCCTGAGCGTCGAGGAGATCTTCGCCGAGTTTGACTACAATGCATTGGCTTCCGCTTCGGTGGGGCAGGTCCATCTGGCCACGTTGATGGACGGCATGGAGGTCGTCGTCAAGGTGCAACATGCCGGCATCGAAGACAAGGTGCGCGGCGACCTTTCGATCCTCACGACGTTGGCCGGCTGGGCCGAGAAGAACAGCAAAGAACTGGCCATGTACAAGCCCTCGGCGACTGTCGCCGAGTTCCGTCGCAGCCTGCTACGCGAGTTGGACTTCGGTATCGAACTCGCCAACATGGGGCGCTTTTCGCGTTCCTTCGCGGATTTTCCTGCCGTCCATT
The DNA here is from genome assembly GCA_963698255.1 of uncultured Chloroflexia bacterium. Lineage (GTDB taxonomy): Bacteria > Chloroflexota > Anaerolineae > Caldilineales > Caldilineaceae > JAWKOK01. The sequence continues at coordinate 482,127 of CAVOQD010000024.1, forward strand.
TTCCTATCGGCTACAGCGCCTACTCATCGCAGCGTGTGCTGATCATGGAGCTGTTGCACGGTCGCAGCGTTGCCTACGCTGATGATATGCGGGCTGAAGGATTGGATTTGGTCTCGGTGGCCGATGTCTTCGCCGATTCTATGCTCAAGATGATCTTCCAGGACGGCTTCTACCATGCGGATCCCCATCCGGGCAACGTCTTCCTGCTGGACGACGGCCGGCTCGGCTTCCTGGACTGCGGCAAGGTCGGTCGTGTCGACGAGCAAAGCCAAGAGGAGTTTATCAATATCGTCCAGGCGTTCATGACCGGCGACTCCGAGCGTCTGAGCGATGAACTGATCCAGATGTGCGACGTGCCGCCGGATTTTGACCGCAGCGCATACACGGCGGACATCGCCGAGTTTGTGGGTGAATATCGCAACCAGCAGGGCGCCGAGTTGGAGATCAGCCGTGTTTTCACCGACATGTTCAGCATCATCCGGCGCTACCACTTGGGCGTGCCGCCACGAGTCAGCATGCTGTTGATCGTCATCGGCCAGCTTGAGGGAACGGCCCGCCTGTTGGATCCGGAATTTAACCTCACCGAGGCGATGGGCAACTATCGCAATGAGTTGATCTGGAAACGCTTCTCGCCGGACCGTCTCATGCGTCGGACGATGCGTGTCTACCGAGACTATGATCGCCTCTTCCGGACGGCCCCGCGTGACCTGCTCAATATTCTGGATAGGCTTGAGCATGGCGAACTCAAGATCCAGGTGCAGCAGAACGGCATCGACACGCCGGCCAATCGACTGGTCTACGCCATCATCATCAGCGCGCTGATCCTGGCCTCGTCGGCCTTGCTGGCCACCAGCGCGCCGCCCACGCTCTGGAACATCTCCGTCTTTGGCTTCCTCATGATGTTCGGCGCCCTGCTCATGAGCGCCTATCTCTTCATTGCCATCCTGAAATCCGGCAAGTTGTAGCTGCCTGGCTATACCAGGCGGAATGCCATTCCGCCCTACATGGCATCGACCACTGTTCGAACGCCAAACGTTAGCGTCAATCGCCCGCCGCTGCAACTGATGCGGCCGCATCGAAGTGTTCGGACTGCGTGCGCGGTTCGTGCACGACAAACGCCATCATGACCAGCGCTGCGACGCCGAAGAGTGCAGAGACGGCAAAGAGCGAATTGTAGCCGAACAATGCAATGGCCCCGCCCAGGAGCGGGGCCAGCACACCGCCGATGCCCATGGTCGTGTTGGCAATGCCCACGTAGGTAGGGCGATGCTCCGCACGAGAGAACTCCAAATTGATCAGGATGCCGGATACGATCATGATGCCGGCTGCGATGCCCAGCAAAAAGAAGACAAGGTTGTACAGCGCCGGTACGGGCGCCCACCAGGCCAACAGGTAGGCGGCGGTCAACGAGACAAGGCCGGTCTGGAGCGCAAGTTTGTGGCCGTGTCGATCTGCGATGAAGCCGGCCACCAGGTTGCCGACCGTCTGTCCGACCAATCAGCGCGGCTGTGAAAAGGCCGACGCTGCTGTCGGCAAGATACCAGCGATGGATGGCGGCCACGGTGACGAAGCCGGCAGCCATGTTGCCGAAACTGGAGAGCAGCCGCGCGATCAGATAGTTGCGGAAATTTCGGTCGCCGCGAATGATTGCGCGGATCTTGCGCATCGATTGCCCGCTCTTCTGCGTTCTTGACGGCCTCGGGCACAACGTGGGCCGGCTCGCGCGTCATGGCGATGAAGAACCAACTGATGGTGATGAAAAAGGCTGCAATGGTAAAGGCGTAGAAGAAGTTCATCGGGAAAACGAAGGCGCCCAACAACCAGCCGCTGAAGATGGCCCCGATCGCGCCCAGGCCGGTTCCCACAAATGACGTGATGCCGAAGAAGCGGCCGCGCCGATCCAACGGGAAAATGCGCGCGAGCATGTCCGCCCAGGCCGGGCCGATGGCGCCGGCGCCGAGCCCATGGGCTGCATAGGCCACGAAGAAGATGATCAGCGCCAGAGTGGGCGACCAGAGGCTGACCAGGGCCGCAACCGGCAGAAACCAGAGCGGAAGACGTTCCGAAAAGAGGCCGAGATTGACGACCACAGGCTTGTTGCGAGCCAGTCGTTCTGTGGGGCCGGCGGCGAAAAGCTGGGGCAGATACCAACTTGACTGGCCGATCACGGCAAGCAGAGCAATGGGCCACAGGTTGCTGCTCAGTTTGCTGACGAAGAGGGGCAAGATCGTCGCGTATGAGATAAAACTCAAGCCGAACCAGAAGGTCGCACCATCCATGAAGTTGACCGTGAAGTTCCAGCGATAGTTCTCTCTGGCCAATGTCTCGATTTCTTCATCATTGAGCGGTGTGACGGGTCTATCAACTTCAAGCAGACGACGCATTGCCATCTTGCTCCAACGCACAGTGTGTGCTGTCATTACGGCCTGTCTCCCAACGATCGATCTACGGATTGTCCGACGATCCCATTGAGCAGACTTGATCGGCCGAGCAGCCCGATCAAGCGCTTTTCGTCATCAACGACCGGCAATCGCTTGATCTGGTGGCGCAACATCAAGCGTAGCGCTTCGTCCAAAGGCGTCTGGGCGCGGACGGTGAAGACCGGCACAGTCATCAGATCGGCTGCTTTTTCAGCCTGGTTCAGTAGACCGTCATCGATCGCCGGCTCTCCTGTTACGATACCCCGAAGACGTTGCAACAGACCCGGGTTCTCCCGATCCTGGCTGCGACGCAGGATGTCCCCGTCGGAGATGATGCCTATCACCTTGCGGCTGCCGTCAACGACCAAGACACGCTGTTGGTGCGAAAGTTCCAGCGCACGGACGACCTCTTCCAGCGATGCCTCAGGCATGACTGACGGCGGTGAGGCGTTCATCAATTCGGCGATGGAGGCGCCCTCGCGCGGGCGTTCTTGCTGGACGGAACCGGCGCCCAATCCGTGATATTCAAGCGTCCGCAGCAAATCGAGACGGGTTACCAAGCCGACAAGGTGGTCATCTGCATCGACGACCGGCAACCGCTTGAGATCGTGAAGATTCATCTTGGTGACCAGAGATCGCAGATTGTCATCGGCGGCAACAGTCACGACCGGATCGGTCATGATTTCAGCAGCGTTGATCTTTGATGCGGCCAGCGAGATGAATTGATCGCGCAGCAAGTCCGACGGGATTCTGCCGTAGAGCCCGAGCCGGGCAGGCAGTTGGGCATGGCGAAGCAGATCGCCGTCCGTGATGATGCCGACGATGCGGTAGTCACTGTCTACGACCGGTAGGCATCGATAGCCGCGGTCGATCAGCAACGTGATGAGGTCAGCCGCCGGTGTTTCCGGACTCACCGTGGATGGAGCCAAACGCATGATGTTGGCAACGCTCTGTTCCAATGGATCCTGCCGGCGACCGGCTGCGTACTGAATGACCTCCACCTCGGTGACGGTGATCAGCCCGTCGCCGACCATGGCCCGGATCAGAGGCATCAACCTGTCGACCTGCTCCGGGTGGTCGATCCACTCCAGTTTGATGGGCAGGTCGGATGAGAGGTCGACGATGTTGGCCGTATGGATGCGGCTGCGCGCGCCGAAGCCGGCCAGGCCGCGGGTCACGGTGGCGCCCATTGCGCCTTCGCGCCGCAGAAACGCCAGAAGGGCGGTGTAGAGCGGCCGGCCTTGATGGCGGTCTTCTTCACCAGTGTAGATTGTGACGCAACGTGCTTTCCCCTGCATTTGCATTGGGTTCTCTCCTTCTAGCCGCCGACGAGCCGTGCCAGATAGATTCCGAGCAAGGCGAACAGCAGGCCGATGACGATGTTGCTGCCGATATCCAGCAATGCCAAGCCAAATGTTGCCGGAGCGCATCAGCAATAGGCTCTCGACCGCGTAGGTCGAAAATGTCGTGTACGATCCTAGAAATCCGGTTGCAATAAAGAGCCTCATCTCTGGTGAGGAAATGAAGCGGGCTGTGGTCAATTCGAGTACGAATCCAAGCAGAAGACTGCCGGTGACGTTGACAATCAACGTCCCATACGGAAAGGCGATCCCAAAGCGTTCTGCGGCCCAAATGCTGACCAAAAAGCGAGCATTGGCGCCCAATGCCGCACCGGCGGCGATCCAGAGAAAACGGTACACGAGAAAGTCCAATCTGCACGCGTCTGAATGATGGCACTGATGGAAACTGAGCGCATCAGCTATACATCGGATCGTTCACACGGAATTCTATCAGAAGAGTGCAAGAAACTTCAATCGGCGCGTCTCCCTCCCAGCGTGGAATGGGTGTGTTTGCTTTGCAAAATCGGCTTTGTTGGAAGCTTGGGCAATGTGGTATCATTTCCATGACTCATGAACATGCCAAGGATCGCGTTCATCCTGTTTGCAGACCGAATTGGCTGAGCATATTGGTTCGCTACCCATCATTACGACAGTGAAAGGCAGAACAATGAGCGTAAATACAGCAGGCGTTGACGCGTCGGAACGAGTTCGGGTGATCGGGTTTGGCCGTCGCCTGGCTGCCATGTTGATCGACTTCATGATCATCGCATTTATGACCTTTGCCATTACGTTCGGGATCGGATTCATTTTTCTGTTCTTCGACATGTTCGTGCAGAGCCAAGACACGATGCTTCAGCCGGTGATCGCTATCAGCGGCATCGTCTTCTCGTTCTTCTATTGGATCGGAAGCTGGTCGGCCAATGGCCAGAGCATCGGGCAATCGACACTGGGAATGACCGTTGTCGGCGAAGATGGTCGGAAACTGTCGAAGGGCAAGGCCTTCTTGCGCTATTTCGGCTTCATAATCAGTGCGCTTGTCTTCGGCCTCGGCTTTGTTTGGGTCGCATTTGACAAGAAGCGACAGGGCTGGGCCGACAAGATCGCCGGCAGCTATGTCATTGACATGGACGATGACTTCCCCGCAGATGGGAATGCTCAATTTGTACCCAGTGATCACGGGCATCCGTGGATTGTGGCGATTGTCTGGGCGATTATTGCCTTCGCCACCCCGATTGGCGGCGTTGCAATGTATTTGACGCTTGGCCCGGCTGTGGGACGATTTATGGTGAATCTAATTGGACAATAGACTTCCGCTTGCCTACTTGAATACAGACCAAAAACATCTTGATTCTGTAAACCATAAGAGGAGTCGTGTAATGATAAATCAGCGAAAATTAGTGACACTGATCGCTTGTTTCAGTGGTCATACTCGTGTTGGCTGCCTGTGGTCGCAACGATCCCGATCCGACAGCCACGCCGGAACCGGCGCCGGTTGAGGAAGCTGCTGCCGAAGCAGAGACTGTTGCCGAAGAAGCCGCAGCCGAGGTGGAGACGGTTGAGGAAGAGTGGCCGATGCGAGGAAGCGGTTGAGGAAGAAGTGCGAGCCGACGCGAAGAGGCTGTTGAGGAAGAAGTGGCCGACGCTGAAGAGGCTGTTGAGGAAGCCGTCACCGGAGCGGAAGAAGTCGCTGCCACGGAGGCAATGACAGCAACTGAGGCAATGACTTCTACCGCGAGCATGACTGCGACGGAGGAAATGGCTGCCGGCGATACCATGACCGCAACGGAAGAAGCGGCAGCCACCGACGCCATTACAGACGACTGAGGCGATTACCGGGACTGAGGCGATGACTGAGGAGCTGAGCCGATGACCGGCCCATCCGGCCCGCTTACCCTTGTCAGCGCCCGTCCGGTCACAGAGATTGTCAACGAGAGAAGACGTCGTCTTTGCGGCGGTTTCACCGGACGGAAATCATATCGTCTGGGCGCAGCCCGGTTCCCAGCGCAGAGCGCCTGGTCAGTTCTGTGTCTTCACATTCTCCAACGCCGACAAGGTTTGTACCGACGTCCCTGAAGAGTATGATGGCTATCCGTATCAGCTCTACTGGTCGCCCGACAGCACGCAGGTGGCCTTCACCGAAAGCCCGATAACGTTGGGCCTTGAGAGTGATATCTGGGTCTTCAACGTTGCCGACGGCTCGTTTGTCAATCGCACCGATGACGGCGTGACCGGCTCCTACGTGTCGGCCGAACCCGGCACCTTTGCGCTGGATCTTCATCCCCATGTGGAACCCTGTGGACGGCCAGATCTATTTCTGGCGCGTGATTCCCCAGGGGAATTCTGAATTCCAGGTGGGCATCTTCAGCGTAGACTCCAGGGAAGGTGAGGCGGTTGAAGTTCGTGATGTTACGGGTTCGACGGCTGCACAATTGCCGATCTACAACATCAACTTCCTCAGCATGGATAGCATTTCGGCAGTGTCGCCCGACGGCACGAAGATCGCCGGCATCATGACTGAAGTGTCCAACTTCGGATCGAGTGGCAGCAATCTGTGGGTGGTCGATATCGCAGATACCTCTGTCGAGCCGCAGATGCTCATGTCGACTGAGGATTTCCAGACCGCCTATCCTGTTTGGCAGAACCTGCCCGGCGTTCCGATGGGTCTCTCTTGGACTGGTGATAGCGCTGCGGTCGTGGTGAATGCGTTCAGCAACGACACCCATTCTCCGCTTCAGGTCTACTACAATGTGGACGTCGCCAGCGGTGAGTTCACGCCGGTAGTTGACTTCAGTGGCGTCGAGTCTCTGGAAGCGCTCTTTGAGCCGACCGAAGAGGGAATTCCGTTCCGATTCTATTCGCCGTGGAGCGCATCGCTCTCTCCGGCCGATGATAGCGTTGTGATGTTCAACGATCTCGGTGGAACTGCCGGCGTGATGCAGGCAATGTTGCCTCCGGACGGCGAACTGCCCCCGGTCTTGGCTGCGGCCGATTCGCCGCTGAGTATGGGCGGAACCCGCTCCAGCCGGTCCGTTGACGGCAAGGTGCTGATCTACGGTGTACTTTTGACGTTTGAATAGGTTGTTGCTGTATTGACAAAAGTAAGGCGAACCGTTTCTGTTCGCTGATCCATGGTCGATGTGGATGAAGATGGCCGCCGGATGCGTTCGGCGGCCATCTTTGTTATCATCGTTATCGAAATAGTTACGATTTGGCTTTATCGGAGGCAAGTGAGCGTGATGCGCTTTATAGCATGGCTTCGGTCGTCCCGTGGCGTCATTCTAGTTGTAGCCGTCTTTTTCAGTGTTGCCGTTCTGGCGGCCACGAGTTTGGCGCAGGAACAGTCCCTGTTTCATCTGAGTCCCTACATGGTGGAAACAGAGAACGATCTGCCGGTTGCGGCCGAGTGGATCAACCTACTTGCGCCTGAAAACCGCTCTGTCCTTGTCGCTCCGACATCGCCTTTTACCTCGCCATTGACAACGACTGTTGCAATAACCGCCACTGCTGCAATGACCGACACGTGATTGGCACTGCAGCGGGACGGTAGACGGCGGTGACGCTGGATCGGCTGTTGACGGCTCAATCACTGTGACTGATACAGACACGCTTTCCGTGACCGTTGTAGGCGAAACGGCCGCCGTATCCGGGCAGATTGGCGTTCCGTTCCTACGCTTCAAGACAAGCGCCAAGAACCCATTGCCGCCGGTCTTCATGCTGGTCGGCGAGGATCAGGCCGCGCTGGTCCCACTGAGCCAGGTGGACGAGGCATTGCCTTTGTTGGCGATGATGATCAACACCTCGGATGTGGTACTGGTCGGGCAACGCGGCATGGAAATGGGGCAACCCTATCTTGAATGTGCCGGCGACCTGAGCCTGCCTCTTGATGAACCGGCAGATCTGGCCGTGGTTTCCGCCGAAGTTGGGCGGTATTATGCCCGCTGCGCCGATTTCTGGCAGGACACCGGCAGCGACCTGGATGGGTACACCATCCGCGAGGTGGCGGCCGATGTCAACCAACTGAGGCAGGTGCTTGGCTACGAAGAAATCCGGCTGGTCGGCGTCGATCTGGGTGTACAGATCGGGCTGGAATATTTGCGAGAATTCGGTGATTCAGTGGATCGTGCGTTATTTGCGCTCATTCTAGGGCCTGACGACGCCATGAAACTGCCCAGCGATCTACAGGCCGAATTGGTGAAGCTCGATCAACTGGTGCGCGCCGACCTGCTGATCAGTGCACAGATTCCCGACTTTTTGGGGCTGGTCGCCCAAGTGCTGGCCAGCCTTGACGGTCAGACGGTCACGTCTGAACTGGTTGATCCGCAAACCGGTGAATTGGTCTCAATTACCGCGGGGCAGCTTGATCTGCAATATGCCACGGCCATGGCCCTCGGCGGCGTGAACCAGTTTGCGCTTCCCGCCCACTACTTTGACATGGGCAACGGCGACTTTACCTGGCTTGCAGAACAGGCGCTGGCATGGCGGGGCGGTAGTGACAGAGCGCTGGCGCCGGTTCTCTCAAACTGTGCATCGGGCGCGTCTGAAGATCGACGCGCACGTGTGGCTGCCGAGTCCGCATCTACGTTGTTGGGCAATGCCGCCAATGGCGTGCGCTTCGACATCTGCGACCCTGTCGCCGTCGCGGCTGACGCCACGCTGGAAATCGGTGAGGAATACCGGCAGTTGGTGATCTCCGACGTGCCGACGCTGTTGATCAGCGGCGAGATGGACGGCCATACGCCGGCATCCAATGGCGAGGCCGTTCTAAGCGGGCTTATCAACGGCCAGCATGTGGTCGTCACCTGCGGCACCCACGATCTGTTTGACGAGGCTTTGCCGGCTCTTGCACCCATCATGCGCGAGTTTATGCGCGGCGATCCGTTGGCGCCGCTCTCGTCGACATCTGTGGCCGCGCCGTGTGAACTGGCTCGGGTAGCGGCTGAGCCGGTGAACGGAATTGCCTGGACCGGTGAGTATTTCAACAACCGTACGGTCCAGATCGACCCGATCCTCGTGCGCACGGATCCGGCCATCAACTTCAACTGGGGCGAGGGATCGCCCGATCCGGTTATCAATACCGACAATTTCTCGGTGCGCTGGACCGCGACGCCCGATCTGCCGGCTGGCACATATCGTTTTTCGATCTGGGTTGACGACGGCGCGCGTCTCTGGATTGATGATGTGTTGGTCTTGGATGCCTGGACGGAAGGCCCGGCCCGCAACTATATTGTAGACGTCAACCTGGTACGCGGTTTGCACAATCTGCGTATGGATTACTTCGACGCCGAGGGCACGGCACTGGCCAAGCTATCCGTCAGCCGGCTCGATGATTATCCCGATTGGCGCGCTGATTATTTCGACACCCTTGATCTGTCCGGTTTGCCGGTCGTCTCACGCAACGAGAAGTCGATTAACCACGTTTGGGGCGAGACCCCGCCCGTGCCTGGGCTTTCGGGTAACGGCTATTCCGTGCGCTGGGAGCAGCGGCAGTTCTTGCCTGCCGGCGACTACCGCTACGACATCGATGTGAGCGGAGGCGCGCGTCTTTGGGTCGATGGCGAAATGCTGATCGATGATTGGACAGAGGTGAGTGAGCGTTCACTCTCCGCAACCAGCCAGTTCACTTCGGACGGCTATCATGACATTCGCGTGGAATATATCTACGTGCGCGGAAATGCGCTCATTCGGTTCGACTGGGAGCGCGATGAAGCGCCTGCACCGCCGTCTGCCGTGATCAACGGCCCGTCTCGATCCGAGGTCAATGTGGCCGTCACCTTCGATGGCAGCCAGTCGACAGCGTCCGGCGGGGGCGAACTGGTCGCATATGCATGGGATCTGGGCGACGGCGAGATGGCCAGCGGTCCAACCGTCACGCATACCTACCTAGCTGCCGGCATCTACAACGTGAACTTGAGCGTGACGGATAGCCGAGGCCAGATCGGTCGAAGCACGCTGCAGATCAGTGTCGTCGATGGGGGCGTCGCGCCGCCGTCAACCCCCGCGGATCCATCGGCCCCGGTTGCGGTAATACGCTCTCCGGACCAAGGCGTTGTCGGGCAGGTGATCAACTTCGATGCCCGCGCATCCGAGTCAGACAACCCGGTCACGCGCTTTGACTGGCAATTTGGCGACGGCACCGGCGCCAATGCGGTGATTGTGGACAAGATCTACGGGGCCCCGGGGATCTACAACGTCTTGTTGACGTTGACCGATGATCTGGGTATGCAGAGCACTTCGAGCAAGTATGTGCATGTATACGCATCTGCACTGCCGAAGGCGGGACCGGCGACGCCGACACCTGTGGCGCCGCCATCTGCGCTTCCTGAGCAACTGCCCACACCGACGCCGGAAGTGGGTGTGCCTGAGGCGACGCCGCCGCCGGTGGAAGAAAACCAGCCGGGTTCCCCAGCTGCCAACGCCGACGCTGGATCCTAACACCTATGTACGGCCGGTCGCGGCCATCGTCGCGATTGTGGACAACAATCCGCTCAATCAGGTCGATACCGAAAACGGGATGCGTGCTGTGCGCGCACCCCTGGGCGCCACGATCACATTTGACGCTACGACCTCGATTCCGGGCAGTGAGCCGATTCAGAGCTACTACTGGCAGTTTGGCGGGGGACTGACAGACTCGACTCAGTCGCAAGTAGGCATACAATACAATGAACCGGGGACCTATGAGGTCATTTTGGTCGTACAGGATGCAGGCAATCAGACCGATGAGAACGACTATTCTGGTTACCGTTGAAGCAGGATTGCCCTAACATCCCGCACCCGGCGAAGGCGCAAATATGTAGAACGCTGATTGTGCGCATCTACCCTCCGTTCAGCGAGATCGCTACCGGGCGCACAGAAGTTCGTGTATAATGTCGATGTTTTGAGATCCTTGGCGACGACAGATCGGCTCAAGGAAAGACCGGCGAAGGAGTTGACGATGACTGTAGATCAATCGAACCAGCCAATCGAAACAGCGTGGTGGCTGCTGCTGCTGGAAGGAGCGGCGGCTATTGTGGTTGGCTTGTTGTTGCTGACTTCGCCCGGCGCTTCCACGGTGATTATCGTCCAAATTCTGGGCATATACTGGCTGATCGCCGGTCTCTTCGCGCTGGTCTCGATCTTTCTTGATTCCGATGACTGGGGCTGGAAGCTGTTGCGCGGGGTTATCGGCATCATTGCCGGCCTTCTGATCATCCAGCATCCGCTCTGGAGCGCACTGATCTTGCCGGCTTCGGCCGCATTGCTGCTCGGCTTCGGCGGCCTGATCATCGGCGTCGTCAATTTGATCCAGGCCTTCCGCGGCGGCGGATGGGGGATCGGCATTTTGGGCGTCATCAGTATCGGCTTCGGTTTCCTGCTCGTGGCCAATCCCGTGCTCGGTGCGATCTCATTGCCCTTTGTGCTCGGTATCTTCGGCGTAGGGGGCGGCATTCTTGCAGTGATACAGGCTTTTCGCCGACGCTGATTGCCGGCCGCTGTTTATAGACGCATTCAATCAATTCCTGCAAGCGCTTGGCTTCAGGCATAGGAAATGGACAGGCGATGTCTCGACCACTAACTGCACCACCCGCTTTTCATCTGTTGGCCAAACCGACCGGCGCCATCTGCAATCTCGACTGCAAGTATTGCTTCTTCCTCTCCAAGGAGATGCTCTATCCCGGCAGCCGGTTTCGCATGGCCGACGACATGCTGGAGACCTATATCCGCCAGTACATTGAGGGACAGCAGGTTCCCGAGGTCAACATTGCCTGGCAGGGCGGTGAACCGACGCTGATGGGCGTCGATTTCTTCCGGCGCTCCATCGAGTACGTGGAGAAGTATCGCAAGCCGGGCATGAGCGTGCTCTATTCGATGCAGACCAATGGCACGCTGCTTGATGACGAGTGGTGCCAACTGTTCAAAGAGCACGAGTTTCTGATCGGCCTGAGTCTGGACGGGACGCCCGAAATGCACGATGCCTATCGTGTGGACAAGGGCGGCGCGCCGACTTCCGGCAAGGTGCTGAAGGCAGCCAAGCTGCTGCAATCTCATAAGGTCGAGTTCAATATTCTCACCACGGTCCATGCCGCCAACGCCGATCATCCGGTCGAACTCTATCGCTACATGCGTGATGTGGTCGGCACCCAGTTCATCCAGTTCATTCCCATCGTCGAACGTGACAACGACACCGGATTCCAGCAGGGCGACAAACTCACGGACCGGTCAATCGGCAGCGATCAATATGGCAAGTTCCTCATCGGCGTCTTCGACGAATGGGTGCGTCACGATGTGGGGCGCATATTTGTGCAACTGTTCGACGTTTCGTTGGCGGCCTGGGTCGGCCAACCGTCCGGTCTCTGCGTCTTCTCGCCGACCTGCGGCACTGCGCTGGCCATTGAACACAATGGCGATGTCTACTCCTGCGATCACTATGTTGAGCCGGACTATCTGCTCGGCAACATTGCAGACACGCCGATGATCGAGTTGATCTCTTCACCCCAGCAGATAAAATTCGGCCAGGACAAACTCGATACGCTGCCCCAATACTGTCTGGACTGCGAGGTGCGTTTTGTCTGCCATGGCGGCTGTCCGAAAAACCGCTTCGCCACGACACCCGATGGAGAGCCTGGGCTGAACTACCTCTGTCCAAGCTATCGCGCCTTCTTCAACCACATTGACGGACCGATGCGGATCATGGCCGACCTGTTGCGCCAGAACCGCCCCCCTTCGGAAATTGTGGGCATCTTGCCGAGGAAGATCGCCGCAGAGCCGCTGCCTTTGCCGGCGTCGGGCGCAATGATCCCTGCCCGTGCGGAAGCGGCAAAAAATTCAAGAAGTGTCACGGCAAGGGCTAGCTTTGTCGTTCGACCCATAGTTCCCACTATTGGTTCTACTCAAGATTAGTTGCACTCAAGTATCAGTAGTCCACAGATTTGTCATTCTGAGCGGGTCTTTTCGACCACGTCACTCCGGTAAAGAGCCAGTGAAGGCATGTCCTGAGTGCAATTGAAGGAATGTCGCTGTTCCAACAGATCGTGAACTACTGAGTATGGAAAACACGAAGGTAACAGAATGGATTGGTATCGGCTAGAAAGCGAACAGGTCACGGCTGAACTCGGCGTGGATGTCGCTTACCGGGCTGTCCGCTGCCGAGGTGCAGAAGCGCCAGGAAACGTATGGCCCCAACGAACTGGTCGAAACCGGGGTCAAGAGTCCTTGGTCGATCTTCTTTGCCCAGTTCAAAGAGATCATGGTGATCATCCTGATCGTCGCGGCGGTCATCTCCGCCTTGCTTGGCGAGTTCCTCGACGCCGGCGTGATCATGATCATCGTGATCCTCAACGCCATCCTCGGCTTTTCGCAGGAGTACAAGGCCGAGCAGGCAATGGCTGCGCTCAAGCGTATGTCTGTGCCCACGGTACGCGTGCGTCGTGACGGCAAGGTGGCCGAAATCCCATCGTTGGAAGTGATCCCGGGGGACATCGTCCTGCTCGAAGCCGGCAATCTGATCCCGGCCGACGGTCGCGTCGTTGAGAGCGTCAACTTGAAGGTTGACGAGGCTGCGCTGACCGGCGAATCGGAACCGGTCGAGAAGCATGTCGATTCCATCAACGGACGAAGATGCCCAGCTTGGCGACCGCGTCAACATGCTCTACATGGGCACGGTGGCGACCTATGGGCGCGGCTCATTCGTTGTGACCGAGACCGGCATGGAGACCGAACTGGGCAAGATCGCCGAACTGATTCAGGGCGTTGAAGGCGACAAGACGCCGCTGCAAAAACGACTGGATCAACTGGGCAAGACGCTGGCCTGGGCGGCATTGGGTATCATCATCGTCGTGGTGATCATCGGTCGACTGCGGCTCGACACCGACTGGGAGACGCTCTTCCTGACCGGCGTCAGCATGGCCGTGGCTGCCATTCCCGAAAGTCTGGCCGCAGTGGTGACCATCACGCTGGCGCTGGGTTCGCAGCGACTGCTGAAGCGCAATGCACTGATGCGCCGTTTGCCCGCCGTGGAAACGCTCGGCTCTGTGACCGTCATCTGCTCGGACAAGACGGGCACGCTGACCGAGAACCGCATGACGTGACCTTGCTCGATGTCGCCGGCAACACCCAGGATTTCGAGACCCTGACCGAGCGCACGGGTGACCTGCGCGGCGCGCGGCTTGCCAATGATGCGCCCGCCGATTTGGCCGCCTTGAGCGTTGTCGTGCGCGCCGGCGTTCTCTGCAACGATGCCGTGCTGGATCGAGATGAGGAGGGCAATGTGCACGCCATCGGCGACCCGACCGAGGGCGCGCTGGTGTTGGCGGCGGACCAACTGGGCTGGGACACGGAGGAACTGCGCGCCGAATGGCCGCGTGTCGGCGAAATCCCCTTCACGTCCGAACGCAAGCGCATGACCACCGTCCACAGGATGAGCGCCGAGGCCGAAGCAGTATGATTCGCCCTGGACAAACTCACCCTACGTCTTTTTCACCAAGGGCGCAGTCGATAATATGCTTGACATAACGACGGGCGTATTGGTGGACAAAGAGGTCGTGCCCATCAACGATGAACTGCGCGAGCGCATTCTGGCGACGAATGAACGCTTCGCTTCGGAAGGCCAGCGTGTGCTCGGCGTTGCTGTCCGGCTGTGGGATGATCCCGAGCTGCCGGATGTGACCGAGGAACTTGAGGACGATGCCATCTTTATCGGCATGGTCGCCATGATGGATCCGCCGCGGCCTGAGGTGGAGTCGGCCGTGCTGACCGCCCGCGAGGCCGGGCATCCGTCCGATCATGATCACCGGCGACCACCCGCTGACTGCGCTGCGCATCGCCCAGGATCTGCATATTGCCGACACTGACGCCTTCGTCAGAGGGCGCGACCTGGCCAATATGTCACCGGAAGAGCTGACAGTTGTCGTTGACGATGTCTCCGTCTACGCGCGGGTGGCGCCGGAGCACAAACTCGATATTGTCAGCTCGCTGCAGGCCAAGGGCGAGATCGTCGCCATGACCGGAGACGGCGTCAACGATGCGCCTGCGCTCAAGCGCGCCGATATCGGCGTGGCCATGGGCATCACCGGCACCGATGTCTCCAAGGAAGCCGCCGACATGATCTTGCTCGACGACAATTTCGCCACCATCGTGGCTGCCGTCGAGGAAGGGCGTGTCATCTTTGACAACATCCGCAAGTTCATCAAATATACGCTCTCCAGCAACATCGGTGAGATCTTCTTGATGTTGATCGCTCCCTTCTTCGGGATGCCGCTGCCGCTGCTGCCCCTGCAGATTCTGTGGGTCAATCTGGTGACCGACGGCTTGCCCGGCCTGGCGCTGGCCGTCGAACCGGAAGAGAAGGGGATCATGAAGCGGGCTCCCTTCAAGCCGACCGAGAGCGTCTTCAGCCGCGGCATCGGCTGGGAGATCATCTGGATCGGTACGCTGATGGGCCTGGTCTCCCTGGCGGTCGGCTACGCCTACTGGGCCATTGATCCCAACGGCGTGTGGCAGACAATGGTCTTCACCACGCTCACGCTGTCACAGATGGGCAATGCGTTGGCCATTCGCTCCAATCGCGAGTCGCTCTTCAGCATCGGCATCTTCTCCAACATGATGATGATCTGGGCGGTGCTGTTGACCTTTGTGTTGCAACTGGCGGTCATCTACGTGCCGTTCCTGCAGGACATCTTCGGCACGGAGGCGCTTGGCGCACGCGATCTGGCGATCAGTCTGGCCGCCAGCGCCATCGTCTTTGTCATCATCGAGATCTACAAGTTTGCACGGCGCCGCTGGTCCGCGGATCCGGCGTAGACAAAGACCTCGTCTCCGATCCCGCGAGAGCCAATTTTTGTCGGTCTCCGCAACTCACATTAAACTGTACGGTGCCCGGATAACCATTTCCGGGCATCGTCTTGCTTTGGCTAGTGTTTGAACGCTTTTACGAATTCCGGGAATATGGATTGCTTTTCGGACATTGGATGTGAACTTCTCGACCAGACGGGGCGTTCTTTATTACATCAACAAACCAACTTGGAAAAGGAGAAAATCTTCTAATGGATGAACAGCCGGAAAACGGGCAGCCGCAGCAAGCTGATGGTCAGCCCACTGCGCCATCGGATCCGACCAGCGCGGATTCAACTACAACGGGTTCAACTACAACGGGTTCAACTACAACGGGTTCGGAGACAGACGGCATGTCGACCGGTCTTAAGGTTGGCATTGGCATCGGAATTTTGATTGCAGTTCTATTGCTTATTCTGATTTTCACACAGCTGTCCGGCGGCTCAGGCGGTTCGTCTGCCGACGCAACCGCGACTGTGGAAGCCCCAGTGGCCGTCCAACCGATTGCACCGACACCGACGGCTGACACTGGGCCTGGTGACGGCGGCATCATCATCGTCGTGCCGACGCCGGTAGCTGGCGACCCGTCGGTGACAGCCAATGTCCCCGTGAACATTCGCAGCGGACCTAGCACTGCCTACCCCATTATCGGTCTGATGAATGAGGGCGACACCGCTTCCGTCGTAGGGCGAAATCGCGCCGGAAATTGGTGGACGATTTTGTTGCCGGGCACGACACAGGGTGTGGGCTGGGTGAGTGGAGATCTGGTCACTGCGTCCAACACGGATGATGTGCCGATTGTCGAGGCGCCGCCGGCCCCCGCGCCCACTGTCGCCCCTCCGATTGCGATCACCGGCTGGAAGGGTGAGTATTTCGCCAACGAGGATCTGAGCGGCGCTCCAGCGCTGGTGCGCGACGATCCTGAGATCAACTTCAACTGGGGCGCCGGTTCACCTGCACCTGAGATTCCCGTCGATAACTTCTCTGTGCGCTGGACCATTAATCGCAATGCCGCAGCCGGCGTCTACGTCTTCACGGTCTGGGTCGATGATGGCATCCGCATCTGGGTGGACGATCAGTTGATCATGGACGGCTGGTCCACAGGAGGGGCGCGCAATTACACAACCGAAGTGCAGGTTGCTGACGGCGCCCACTCCATTCGTGTCGAATATTTCGAAAATGTGGGTGGCGCAATGGTCTCGGTCGCCATCGGGTACAAGGGTGATGCTGTTCCTGAAGCGCCGGTAGCCGTGATCAACGGCCCGACCCAGGCTCAGGTCGGCCAAGAGGTCGTTTTCAATGCTGACGGTTCGAGCGTCGCATCGGGCAGCCACATCACAAGAACCGCATGGGACTTCGGCGACGGCACATCGGCCACCGGCAATCCCACATCGCATGTCTACACCCAACAAGGCGTCTACAATGTCGTGCTCACGCTAACCGACGATCAGGGCCAGACCGGCAGGTCAACCCAGCAGATCAGCGTCTCCGGTGCGGCTGTATCGACGGAAGTGCCCACCGAGGCGCCGACTGAGGCGCCCACCGCTGTGCCCACTACTGTCCCTCCTGTGGAGCCGACGGCCGAACCCACTGCACAACCGCCCGTCGCGGGCATTGTGGCGCCGCCTGCCGCCGCTGTCAACGAGGTGGCTACCTTTGACGGCAGTAGTTCGGTTGCGGTGACGCCGATTGAGTTGTACCAATGGGATCTGGGCGATGGCACGGTCGCAGACGGCGCTGTCGTGGAACATAGCTACGCGGCGGCGGGGGAGTATGAGGTCACGCTGACCGTGGTGGACGGTGACGGCCTTACCGGGTCTGCAAGTGTTCCGATCACGATCGTGGCTGAAGGCGAAGCGGTTCCGCTGCCCGCAACCACCAGTCCGTAACCTGGAGTGTTTATCCAGCGGATAGGGTGAACACACTCTAATCGAGTTCGGACCCATCCAATTGTTCACATGAGCGAGGCGGAACTGACCAGTTCCGCCTCGCTCTTTCGCGTTTCAGGTGTTCTCCAGCGCATATCGATGACTCTGCTGCAAGAACTAGCTTTGCCACGGATTTCACAGATTACACGGATTGCCCCCAGTGAAAAATCCGTGTAATTCGTGTAATCCATGGTTGTTTTCCTCTTTGCAGTGGAGTCATCGATATCCTCGCCCGGCTCACTGTACAACCGGATGAAAATCACGTAGAATCTGGCTAATTCCTAACCCTTTCCAGGCAAAATAGGTAGTCCGATGGAACGTTCACCATCTGAAGCACGGCCCAATAGTTCAACTGTGCGTCTCAGTCGTGTGGTTCAGCTTCCTTGGGCTGTCGCGCTTGGCCTCTGTGTAACGGTTGGGTTAGGCGTCTTCACCTTGCTTGGCGAGTTTGTCGCCTTGACTGCGCGCAAGTCAGCTCCGATCTACGTTGTCTTCATCCTTTTCTCCTTGCCTTTCATCTTGACGTTGTGGGAGCGGGCTGTATCTGTGCCCGGAACGGGCGGCGTCTATCCCTTTGCACGCACAAATCGTTTTCTTTGGCATCGCTTTTTCAGCGGATGGTTGTTGCTCGGCGGCTATGCCGTGTTGATCGCGTTGTTGGCCTGGGGCATGACCTACTATATGGAGGCGCTCTATCTCGAGGCGACGGGTTCCGGGCCAACAGATGTGCTTGCCTATGATCGAAGGTGGTTGGCGGCGGCCGCAATCGTTCTACTCTCGCTCTACACGCTCATAACCGATCGCATCAACTGGCGGCGACAACTGATCCTGACGACCATCGCTGTCGGCGGCCTCTTTCTGATTGCTCTCTTGGGCACGTTTTTCCCTTCATCAGGCGGCTCGGCGATCAATCAACTTGCTCCGACCACGTTGGTGCTCGAAAACGTTGCGTTGATGATGGCCTCGCTGTGGGGTCTCTATCTGGTGCTTGGCGTCCGCGCCCAGCTCGTGCAACCCACGAAAAACATGGGATGGGCCTTGGGGCTGCCGGTCGTGGGCCTCAGTGTCATCGGTGCGCTGGCAGGGCTGGCGGTCAGTCGCTATAGCGGCGTGTTGACCTATTGGAAGCTCCCGATGATCGATGTGATCGACTCATTGGAATATCTGCCCCGCGACGCCACGCTTTTGCTCTATCTGCTTTCCGGCTTGGGTATCAATCTGTTGGCGGCCAACCGTGCAATGGGCGCGGGCGCCCAATTGCTTGGCAACATGTCGCGCGACGGATTTGTGCCGGTCAGGCTGTATCAACTCAGAGGTCTGGACAACCCGGCCACTCACGCCATCGCGTTGGGAGCGCTGGCCGCGCTGCTGCTGATCTTGTTCATCCCGTTTGATAGTCTGGTCGGCCTGGCTGCGATCGCATTTCTGTGGTCGGCTGCATTGATCCATCTGCCCGATCTGCTTAAGACCGAACCGAACCTGCCGCCCAAACGCCC
Organism: uncultured Chloroflexia bacterium; assembly: GCA_963698255.1. Lineage (GTDB taxonomy): Bacteria > Chloroflexota > Anaerolineae > Caldilineales > Caldilineaceae > JAWKOK01. The sequence continues at coordinate 501,116 of CAVOQD010000024.1, forward strand.
GATCAAGTTGCCGTTCCACCCACTCTTCCCAGGCCTGACGGTTGCCGCCGGCCTGTTGTTGCCGATTGGTCTTTCCTCGACGATCTGGATGTTGGCCTCTGTCTGGCTGGCGATCGGCGCAGTCTTCTATTCGTTCTATGCACTCCGGCATGGCCAGGCTTCTCGACGGGAACACGTGGTCGTGGATGAAGAGGGTGACGCTGAAAGCGCTCTCGATCCGGTGGAGGAACCAACGCAGGCCAATGCAAACGTCATCGTCGCCATCGCCGTCCCGGAGACTGCGGGCAGCCTACTGCGCTTGGCTTCCGCATTGGCGAAGAGACGTGGCGGCCATGTGGTCGCCTTGCGGATTATCAGTCTGCCGGAATACGGCAACCAGACCGGCTGGCAGAAAGCCGCGCAACTGGAATGGACGAACCTTGCTGAGCAATTGTCTGTTTACGATTACGGTGCGCCGATCCGCCCGACTGTACGCTTGGCTCCGTCCTATTCTGACGGCATCATGGAGGCGGTCCGCGAGGAGCAGGCTGGATGGTTGATCATCGGCTGGACCGGCGATGCGGAACCGTCGGACGACGATCCCGATCTTGAGCGCTTGACCGAAATGTCGGCTGACACCGAAGCTGTTTTGCGCGAGTTGGTGGCGTATGCTGACTGTAATGTCGGCATCCTACGCGGCGTTCTGCCGGATGAACTCAACGAAATCGTCGTGGCTGCGGGCGGCGGTGATCACGCTGTTGCCGGACTCACGCTTGCACACACTCTGCTCGATGGCGACGAGGGCGGCGATAAGAGCAAGATACATATGATCACCGTGGCGCGGGGCACTGCATCCTCTGAGCTGACCGCTGCGGCTGAGGATCTGCTCGAACAGACGTTGGCGGCGTCGTCAATCGAGGACAGAGCCAATATCGCCACCCATGTCATCAATGCTCCGACCGTTGCCGGCGGCGTGGCCAATCGTTTTCGGGACGCTGACCTCCTGATCGTCGGCGCCTCCAAGATTCAGATGCCCGAACGTTCCCGATTTGGTGGTCTGGCCAAGGAGTTGATCGAGCAAGATGAACGTCCTGCCTTGCTTGTGCGCAAAGTTGAGCCTGTCCGCTTCCCCATGGTGCGGCGGGTCCGCAACCAGATGATCGATCGGCTTCCGACGCTGACGCCTGAACGTCGAGCAACGGTTCTGCGTCAGATGCGCATGGGCGCAGTCCCCTCTGTGGACTTCTTCGTCCTGATCTTCTTGTCGTCGGTCATCGCCACCCTGGGCCTGTTGCAGAACAGCGGCGCCGTGATCATCGGCGCCATGCTGGTCGCGCCACTCATGAGTCCGATCTTGGCCATTGGCATGGGCTTGGCCGTCGGCGAATCCGTGACGGTTCGCTTAGGCTTTGAGTCGACGCTCAAGGGCATGGTCACGGCCGTGGTGGTGGGGGCCGTCATTGTGATCATCTCGCCGCTCGATGCGCCCACCAATGAGATATTGGCAAGAACTTCGCCCAATGTGCTCGACCTGATGGTGGCCCTGGCCTCCGGCGCAGCGGCCGGCTATGCCGTCAGCCGCAAGGAGGTGGCGGCGGCTTTGCCGGGCGTGGCGATTGCCGCCGCGTCTGGTGCCGCCGCTCTGTGTTGTCGGCTATGGAATTGGCGTGTCGCAGTTGGATATTGCCGCCGGTGCGTTGCTGCTCTTCTTGACCAACTTGACAGCCATCGTCTTTGCGGCTGCGCTGACCTTTCTAGCCCTTGGCTTCCATCCGCCGAATCTTGAACGCGGCCAAATGGTGCGCACGCTGCGGACTACAGTCATCTCTTTGGCCCTCATCACGGCTGTCTTGCTCGTGGCTACCTGGATCACGGTTGTACAGGAGCGGACTCGCGGCAAGGTGGAGGAAACATTTTCCAGCCTGATCAATGATCGCATTGCACAGATAGTTGACCTACGCGTCGAGCGACAGCGAAATCGCCATTTCATCGCTGCGACGGTGATCGCCTATCCGAATGCACGGCTGGATGCTGATGATCTGGATACGCTGGAAGAAGATCTTGAGGATGCCGTCGGCAGCCCGGTCGATATCTCCATAACCGTGATCCCTGCCCGGCATGATGATCTTGTCAATATTCACAAGCGAGCGCTGTTGACAGACCTGCTGGAGGAGGCGATGATTGGACAGGGCGCTGAAATCCAGTCGTCAAGGGTGACCTTCGCGGCCGGCCAATATCGGGTTCATGCTGACATGCTCGTCTACGACGATCACACGCTCTCTGAGGAATTCATGGATGAATTGAGCGTCAGTCTGAGCAAGGCTGTGGATGCGCCGGTGAGTCTTGACGCGACCTTGTTGCAGGCCGTTCGATTAGAGTCATCGACTCCGACACCGACGCCTCAAACGGGCACTGAATAGGACCAGCACGCAGAAAACCATGGATCGCGATGGTCGATCTGCTGTGTTACAATGTGCGCAAGCAATCGAGACACCAATGGCATTGACTGGTTGCAATCAGTCATGGCAGGGAGCAGCCCAAATGAGTCAAGCAAATTCATACGAATCGGAACCGGATTCGGCCGCGCCGGAATCCTTCGACGCGGGTGAGCAGGAGGTCGACACTCGCAGCGCAGATTCGCCGTCGACCTCGCCGGTCGTCGAGATCCTGCCTCCGGAGGTCGCCGGCATCGATCCGGAGCGATTTGCCAATATGGCAGTCAATCGCACGCAGATTTCGCTTGGGCTGACCGGCATCTCATTCAACCGAACCCGTTTGTCCGGCGTCAGTGGCCAGCCTTCGGATGGCCTGACGTCGGGAAACCAGGCCGAGGCTGACCGTGCTGAGACGCCCGCAACCGTTGCGCCGTCGAGTACCGCCGAGACGAGCACATCAGGATCGCACATATCGCAGTCGAACCCGTCGCAGTCGAACCGGTCGGGGGCGACCCATCCGTCTTCGGCCTCTGCGTCAGAACAGGCCGCTCCTCGGGCAACAACATCAGCCCAATCGTCGCCGGTCGGTTCCGGCCAGGCCGCTTCTGATGGGGCGGACGCTATTGAACCGGACTTTGAGAGTGTGCAACTCTTCTCGCAATTTCTTGTCGGCCTTGTGAACTTCGGCGTCGACGAACTGATGGAGCGCATCCACTATTTTGATGAGGAGATCAAAAAAGATCCGGCCGGATCGGATCTGGACAAGCAGATCGATCAGGCTGAGGAGGCTGTTGAGACCGTCTTCCGCTACTGGGTGATTGGCACGCTTATGTGGGGCGAGCGCACGGCATTGAGCGTCTCCTATCGCACCTTCCAAAAATCACTCGATGTCGGCGGCTACTTCTGGCGCATTGCCGATCGCACCACCGATAATTTCCTGCTGCGGCCTGTGCGACGCCCATTTGAGCGGCTCAGCGCGGGTCTGCAAAAGGATGCTGTGGCGCGCATCGATGAGGGGCGGAACGTTGAACGACGCGGACGAGTCCTGGCCGAACAGACGGTCAACGACATCGTTGGCGACTTCATGGACTACCTGTCTGAAAACCCGGATCTGGTCGACCTGATCAGCGAAAGCGGCATGGGCCTGGCCGGCAACGTCATGGACAATGGCCGTCAGATCGGCGCTGTCACCGACACCTTGGTCGAGAATATGCTGCGCAAGGTGTTCCGCCGGCCGAAACGCGAGGAATTGCCGCCTTCTCCCTTTGATGGCATTCCGCAGACCATGTACGATCCCATCAACCAGATTAGCTCTCACGAAGCCAAGGCGGAGGGTAAACAATGAGCACCCAAGGACTCAATGTGCCGAAGAAAAGCGCAGACATCAATGAGGTTGGATTCGAGCGCCTTGATGTCTATGGCGAGTACGGCGGTTTTGTCACGCGCCTGGTTGCATTTGTTGTCGATATCGCGATTATTATCGTGACGATTTCGTTGATGGGTGGGGCCGCTACGCTCTTGGAGGATTTCCTCAGCTTCAGCAACATGACGGCCAAACTGCTCAATTTTCTCGTCGGTGTTGGCAGTCTGCTTTTGATGCAAGGCTACTACATCTTGTTCTGGATGTTGATCGGTCAAACCCCCGGCAAGTATCTGATGGGCTTGCGCATCGTCCGACTTGACGGCAGCCGCGTGACCATCGGCGTCTGTATCCGTCGTCTGATCGGATACTACATCTCCGCCATCCTATTCATAGGGTACATCATGGTGCTCTTCGATGATCGTCGACAGGCCTTTCACGACAAGTTCGCCGGCACATTTGTCATATACGCCTGGTCCTTTGATAAGAAATTACAGCGCAGTCAGCCGATTCTCATGCGCGCGCAACAGCGTCGCAGCAAGAACTCCTCTCTCTGACACGCCGCCCATTCGAGTGCGAAGGAGCAAGAATGCAACGTGACCTGGTGCAATTGGCGCCAAGATTGACGGCAGAGGACGCACTACGCCTCGTCGCCGATCTCTATGGCCTCTACGGCGAGCCGGAAGCGCTGCCCAGCGAGCGCGACCAGAACTTTCGCATCACGACCGAGGACGGCGCCGAGTATGTCCTCAAGATTGCCAACGCGTCTGAAGACCTTGCCGCGCTCGATCTTCAGAACCGGGCCATGGTTCCACGTGGCCGCCAAGGCCGCTGCCGCTGACCTCGATTCTCTTTGTCCTCACCTGATCTGGAGCGCCGACGGTCAGGAAATTGCCACGGTTGCCCTGGGCGACGGTGATGAAAGCGTTGAGCATTTTGTTCGGCTGCTCACCTACCTGCCCGGCAAGCCGCTGGCGCTGGCGCGGCCCCAATCGCCGCGGCTTTACCAGAGCCTGGGCGCGTTCCTGGGCCGCATCGACCGCTTCCTCGCCGACTTCGAGCATCCCCGCGCTGTGCGTGATTTTCACTGGGACCTGCAGAACGCCGAGCGCGTTGTCGGTCAATACAAAGATCTGTTGGACTCGGCCCAGAATGACCTGGTCGAACACTTTCTTCAGCACTACCTTGACCATGCCAAGCCCCGTTTGGCAGGACTGCGCAAGAGCGTCATCCACAGCGACGGCAACGACTACAACGTGTTGACCCAGCTCGACGAGGACGGGCTGCCCATCGTCACCGGCGTCATCGATTTCGGCGACATGGTCTACTCGCACACGGTCAACGAGGTCGCCATCGCCGCGGCCTATGCCATGCTCGACAAGGCCGATCCGCTGGCCGTGGCCGCGCAGGTGGTGGGGGGCTATCACGCCGAGAATCCACTGCATGAGGACGAAGTCGCGGTTCTCTACGACCTCATCTGCATGCGTCTCTGCATGAGCGTCTGTATCGCCGCCCATCAGCGACAACTGGCTCCCGACAACGAGTATCTGTCGATCTCGCAGGCGCCGGCCTGGGCGCTGCTGGCCAAGCTGCGCGACGTTCATCCGCGCTATGCGTGCTGCGTGCTGCGTGATGCGTGTGGATACGCACCCGCCGAGTCGTCACCGACATTGGTTCAATGGCTGAATGCCAATCAGGACCGTTTCGCTCCTGTGATAGACGCAGATATTCGGTCCACGGAGACCCTCGTCCTGGACCTGAGCGTGGGCAGCCAACTGTTGGCCCAGGCCAAGCTGGATTCCAGAGCCGATGCATTCGAGCGAGCGATAGACAACGCCATGGATGTCGCCGGCGTCATCGGTCGCGGTTGGCCGCTACGATGAGGCGCGCACGATCTATGGCGCCGACCAGTTCGTCTGTGAAACCGACGAGACTGCCAGAGAGCCGCACCGTTCATCTGGGCGTGGACCTCTTTGCCCGGCCCGGCACAGCCGTGTACGCGCCGCTGGACGGCATCGTCGTCAGTGTGGCCAACAACAATGATCCGCTGGACTATGGCCCGACCTGATTCTTCAGCATGAGTTCGACATGGGCGCGGGTCACCGTGGACAGTTCTTCACGCTCTACGGCCATTTGGGAGCCGAGGTGCTCACCGACCTTCAGCCTGGAATGGCCGTGGCCTCGGGCGCCCAGATCGCAACCATTGGCGATTCCACGGTCAACGGCGGATGGCCGCCCCATCTGCACTTTCAGATCATCGCCGATCTGCTTTGATGAGCAGGGCAACTTCCCCGGCGTGGCCGCGCCCAGCGTGCGCGATGTCTGGACCAGCATCTGTCCCGATCCCAACTTGATGCTCGGCATTCCCGATGCGGCATTCCCGGCCGGCGGACGACCGGCAGAGGAGATTCTGGCCGTTCGCCGCCGCAATCTGGGCAAGTCGCTCAGCATCTCCTACCGCAATCCGCTGCACATCGTGCGCGGCGAGCAGCAGTTTCTCTACGATGTCGACGGCCGCGCCTACCTGGACGTGGTCAACAACGTCTGCCACGTGGGCCACTGTCATCCGCACGTGGTGCGGGCCGGCCAGGGGCAGATGGCCGTGCTCAACACCAACACGCGCTATCTGCACGACAACATCGTCGACTATGCCGAGCGCCTGCTGGCCAAGTTCGCGGATCCGCTGAACGTCGTCTTCTTCGTCTGCAGCGGCAGCGAGGCCAACGAACTGGCCCTGCGTCTGGCGCGCACGGCCACCGGCCGCAACGACATCCTCATGCTGGACGCCGCCTATCACGGCAACACCCAGGCGCTGATCGACATCAGCCCCTACAAGCACGACGGCCGCGGCGGCAGCGGCGCGCCGACTGGGCGCACATGGTCACCATGCCCGATCCTTATCGGGGCATCTATCACGGGCACGACGCCGGAGACGGGCGCCGCCTACGCCGCACATGTCAAGGCAGACGATTGACGGCGTTCAGTCTCAGGGACGCGGCGTGGCCGCCTTCATCGCCGAGTCCGTGCTGGGCTGCGGCGGGCAGATCGTGCTGCCGGACAAGCTACTTCGCCGAGGCCTACGCCCATGTGCGTGCCGCCGGCGGCGTCTGCATCGCCGACGAGGTGCAGGTCGGCTTTGGCCGCGTCGGCAGCCACTTCTGGGGCTTTCAGACCCAGGGCGTTGTGCCCGACATCGTGACCATGGGCAAGCCCATCGGCAACGGCCATCCGCTGGCCGCGGTGGTCACGACGCCGGCCATCGCCGACGCCTTTGCCAACGGCATGGAGTACTTCAACACCTTCGGCGGCAACCCGGTCTCCTGCGCCATCGGCTCGGCCGTGCTGGACGTGATCGAGGCGGAGGACTTGCAGGACAATGCCCTGCGCACCGGCAATCGGCTGATGGCCGGGCTATCGGCGTTGACCGAGCGCTATCCGCTGATCGGCGACGTGCGCGGGCTCGGTCTCTTCGTGGGCGCTGAACTGGTGCTCGACCCGGAGACCCGCCAGCCTGCGCCCCATCACGCTTCCTACATCGCCGACCGCATGCGCGATCACGGCATCCTCATCAGCACCGACGGCCCGGACCACAACGTGCTCAAGATGAAGCCGCCCATCGTGTTTGACGAGAACGACGCCGATCGATTGGTCGGCCACGCTGGAGAAGATGCTCCAGGAGGATTGTTTGCAGGTGTAGAGTAGCCGCTCCAACAATCGTAGGTGCGGTTTGCAACCGCACGATTTGCGGAAGTTCTGAAATGTTCGGGACTCGTGCGGTTACAAAATCCGCACCTACGTGCACTCCTGAATGATTGCCCACAATTGCTCATGTCCGTGCTGAGAATCGCAGCTTGAGCATCTCGCAGCGTCGACTGCCGCAAATTGTCATTCCGAAGCGCAGCGAGGAATCTCAAGGCGGGCAACGTCGAGATTCCTCGCTGCGCTTCGGAATGACAGGTATCGCGGGTCCTTCGCAACGGCAAGTTTCAAACCGATTTGAGCACGCCAATGAGCCACGACCAATCAACCCAACTCGAAACCCTCAACGCCGACATCGTCGTCGTGTCGCACTCTGCCCGCGTCTGGTGGACTGGCGCGAGGAAGTCGCGCGCACCAAACGGCGTGCCTATCTCGATTGGGACTACTGGGGCAAGCCGGTGCCGGGCTTCGGCGATGCCAACGCCCGCTTTCTGATCGTCGGGCTGGCGCCGGGCGCACATGGGGCCAATCGCACTGGGCGCATGTTCACCGGCGACAAGTCCGGGGACTTTCTCTTTGCGGGGCTGTTTCGTGCCGGCTTTGCCAATCAGCCGACCTCGGCTGAACTGCATGACGGACTGCGGCTGATCGACTGCTACATGACGGCCGCTGCCCGCTGCGTGCCGCCCCAGAACAAGCTCGTGGCCCAGGAACTCCATAACTGCCGGCCGTTTCTGGTGTGCGAACTGGAGGCGTTGCCCAACGTTCGGGCCATCATGCCGCTGGGCGGCGTCGCTTTCGACGCTACGCTGCGCGCCCTGCGCGAGATGGGCTACGACATCCCGCGCCACAAGTTCGCCCATGGTGTCCTCGTCGAGCTGGCGGATGGACTTGCCGCCATTGCTGCCCTCGTACCATGTGAGTCTTCAGAACACAAACACCGGCCGCCTCACGCCCGAGATGTTTGACGATGTGTTGAATCGGGTTAAGGTGTTGATCGGGCAATAGAAACTCAATGTGATATCCACTGAGTACGCGTGGGGCGGATCACTATTCGCCCCACGCTATCACCCCTTTTGGATTACTCTGCTAGATCGTACACGGTCAGATTGTCGAAGAAGAAGGAGGCCGGCGCCTCCGGATCGAAGGCGTCGGCAACGATACCCACACTGCCGCCACTATAGCTCTCGTCGCTAAAACTGCCTACCTGCGCTCCATTGATATAGACACTGTATTCTGTGCCCAGTCCCGTCACAGCCAGCAGATTCTCGCCGCCCTCTGCGGTAGCAATACCGTCAGATATCGTCCAATCGATCAGCGGCACAACTCCTTCCGCATCCGATTTTTCGACAATGAAGTAACCGTCACCAGTAACCCGGAAGAGATAGAAACTCTCGTCGTCCACAACCTGGAAGATCAGCCCATAGAGATTGTCCGCCGTGCCTGTGTAGCTGGCGCTGATCTCCAGAGCAAAGCTCTCCGGTAGTTCCCCGTCTGCGTAATAATCGTAGATTGCCCCAAGGTCCGGGGCCAGCGCGAAGATGTAGCGTTCCGTCCCGGCGTCATAGTAGCCGCGCCCCAATCCGGCATGACCTCATCGTTGTACAGACCGCTGGTCGGATCGCTGAAATCGTCCAAGAAGAGTACGTTGCCTACATCCGGGAACGGGGCACCGGTATCGCCTCGTTCCAGGCCCGACAGCAACACATCAAAGCTGAAGAAGAGCGCGTCGAAGAGCGGTGCGACGTCTGCGTAGACGTCGTCCTGGGCCAAGGCCAGAAGGACGAACGTTGTGCCCGGTTCAGGCGTGGTGGCCACCACCGAACCCAGAAGCGGAATCCCGTCCAGAGTGGCGCTGAAGTCGATAGTACGAGCGTCGTACGCGCCCAGCACAAAGTCATCGGCTTCGGCAAACGCTACATCGGTCAAATCGGACTCGGTCCCCAATCCTTCCACGGCATCGGACAACGCTGCTTCGTCGGCAGCCAAAGCATCGGCCACATCCGGGTAGCTGGATTGTAGAACAGTCACTACAGCTGTCTCGTCCGGGCTGACAAAGGAGACCGTGCCCTCTTCGCTGTCGTCCACCAACCACTCTTCCGGGTAGAGCAAGGCAAAAGCGAGTTCATCGTTCACATAGGGCAGCACCCCATCTTCAGGCGCGGCTTCTTCGTTGACCACGAACAGCCCTTCGTATTGTTCATAACTTTCGCCGTCTAGCCCCTCGGCGATAATACCTACCACATAATTTCCGCTGGGAGCCGGTGTTTCTTCGATATAAAAATTCGTCTCACCAAAGATGAGATCGCCCACTTCGTATTGAACGGAATCGTCCTCGACATCGGGGTCCAGAACGATTCCCTGCTCCAGAATCGTCACGCTATCACCCGCAGCGGGGGTGATTTCCCAGGGCGCGCCCATACCATTTGTCTGCGCGCCGGTGAAGCCAAAGATCTGTGTCAACTCCCCGTCCTGGAAGAAGAGTCGGGCATATTTATCAGGGCTGCCGTCGACAAAATGATAGATGGCGTCCACACTGTAGGTGGGTGATTCGTCGTAGGTCTCCGGCTGGAAGAGAACGCGCAGAGACGTCTCGCCGTCGCTGATGGCATAGACAGTCGGCTCCCAGTCGAAATCCACCCAAAAGCCCTCCTGTGGCCAGACCGGATAGGTGATTCCGCCGACAGTCTGGTTCTCATCGGAAAAGATGTAGTCTTGGTCCTCAATGATTAGCACATCCTCATTGGGCAGAAAGCGCCCGATGAAGGAATAGACGTAGCCCACCTGTTCGCCGCTGATTTCGCTCTGAATATTGACAGGTGCGCCCGGCTCTGCCACTTCGGCAGAGAGGGCGATGGGACTGATGCGAATGGGCTTGGCTGCTGCCCCCCTGTTGCCCGAGCGTCCTGGGGTCGAGGCTTCCAGACCGCCATTGGCGGCCAAGAATTCCACAATTTCTTGGGGGTAGCCCCACTCTTCGACCAGAATATAGGCAATATCCTCGGGACCGTACTCTTCGGTCAAGAGGTCGGCAATATCCATGAAGAGGATCTCCACATCTTCCGGCCACATCAACTCACCAAACTGGGCATTCACCTGCTCTTCCAGGCTCGGGGCGGGGCGGCTGAAGCTTTGGGAAATGCCGCCACTGCTGTGGTAAGCCAGAAACTCGTCCCATAGGCTCTCCGCGGCGAAACGAGCGGCCACCTGGGAATAGCCCCAATTGTCCGCAATGTTGTACATGGCTGGGACTGGGAAGAAAATGGCGATGCCCGTGGAACCGGGACGGCCTTCCCCGTGACGCTCGGCCACAACGGCTTGGTCGATGGCACTCATCACGTCGTTAGCAGCGTCATTCAGATTGGCGTCACTGTTCTGGGCGGTTACATTGCTCAGAAAACTGCCCAAATCGATGTACGGCGAAGGCCAATCGTCGCCGAAGACGCTCTCATAGGCTTGGGCATAGCTGCGGGCCTGGGCCACAGCCGTCTGATCAATGTTGGAGAGGGCTACGGTAAGATCGTTCAACGCTCCGTTGATCCCGTCGATCTGGGAGAGATCCACGGCAGTAAGGGTGGCGCTCTCGAAAAGCGCGGCCGCCAGTTCCTCTGGATTGGCGTCGGCAAGAATACGCAAGTCCTGGTCGATGTACTGTTCGACGACCACTCGCGAAAGCTCTGCGCCGTCCATTTCCGGATCCTGGATCAGTTGATTGAGAATGGCTGCGTAGGCCCAACCCAAGCCTGGCTCGAGTTCCTCAGAGGCCACAGAATATCGAGCGTGGGGAGCGACGGCGGTGAAAACCTCCAGTTGGGCCATCAGACAAGCGTCGAAGCCCACGATATCGAATTGGTCGATGCCGGTAGCGGCGCGGGCCTGTTCCAGGGTGTCGTCGATCTCCATCAACCACAGATTGTCCTGGCCGAAGCCCTGGCGCAGATAGATATCGTGTGCGCCCAGCACATCTGGGTCCGGATCGCCAAAGCCACCGGGCCAGCCGCTGCCGTGATCCGACAGGACGAGCATTGTCTTGCGTGCCGGATAGGTCGTGACGGCCCAAGTGATGAAGTCAAATAGCGTCTCACCGTCGCCCATATTGACTTCGCCCAAATCTGCCGCTACCTCAGAACCGATGACATCCATGTCATCGTCCTGGGTAATGTAATAGCGTTTGGTCGAGGTGAAATCGCCCATTCCATCAAAAGACCCAATGAAACGATCCACCTGGGCTACAACGTGTACCTGATCTGTAGAGCCGATCAATTCGGCCTCTTGCAGATCGATGAGCAGGTCCAGTTCGAGGGTGTTGTCGTCGGCGTTTATATAGAACATCAACAGCCATTCGGCTTCTTCAGCCTGCTGCGGCGGAGCGGCAGAAGCCGTGTTCGTCAGCAGCAGTGAGAGGAGCAATAGCAGAATCCCTATCTTCGGCCATGGTCGAACAATACACAGATATGCAATCATAGAGCTTCATCCTTTATACGCGATTATGTGTGCTTTATTGGGTATTCAGGGGATCTGTACGTCGGGTAGGGCATCGTTGAAGATTCTATCGGAAGAATACCACAATGCGCCTTCCGCCTGGTAGTTGTCTGCCAATACAATGACAGAATCTGTCGGGGCGCCGGAACGCTATCGCGGCATGCTGGCCAATACTTCCTCTGCGTAGCCGAAGAGCGCGGGCGCGCCGCCCGTGTGCAGGAAGAGCACCGGCACGTCCGGGCCCAGCTTGCCGGCGCGGATGTCGGCGATCAGTGCGGACATGGCCTTGCCTGTATAGACCGGATCGAGCAGGATGCCCTCTTGCCGCGCCACCAGATGGATGGCGGCCAACCCGGCCTCGGTGGGAATGCCGTAGCGCTCGCCCACGTACGACACATCGTTGTCGAAATCATCCTCCGTCAATTCGATCTCGATCCCGAGCCGGGCCGCCGCCTGCCTGGCCATCCTCAGCATCTCCGTGACCCGTTCCGACCCGGCCTCGAAGGGGTTGATGCCGCGGGCGTGGATGCCGCTCTCCAGGAACTTCAGGCCCAGCACCATGCCGGCTTGGGTGGTGTCGGCCGCGGCCAGGTAGAGCGTCTGCGGTGCGATCTGCATGGCCCGGCACTGCTGCACCATCTCCAGCGCGGTCTCGGCATAGGCGATGGCGTCCAGGTCGACGGTGTCGGCCAGCCGCGGGATGTAGACCTGCTTGCCCTCGGCCCGCAGTCGCTCGGCCGTGGCCTGCACCGCCGCAGCCTGATCCACGCGCTCGCCGCTCTCGACAACCTGAATGTGCGCACCGAAGAGGTGCTGCAGGAGGGTGTTGCCCTGGATCTGCTCTCGATCGATGGGGCGCACCGGCCGCAGCACCAGATGGACCTCCAGCCCCGCCTTGGCGCAGGCCGCGGCCATCTGCCGGCAATAGTTGGACTGGACGGCCATGCCGGTCACGATGGTGTCTGCGCCTTTGGCCAGGGCATCGGCCAGGCTGAACTCGAGCATGCGCGTCTTGTTGCCGCCGAAGGCCAGCCCGGTCAGATCATCGCGTTTGATGTAGATGGTCGGTCCGCCCAGCGCTGCCGAAAGGCGCGGCAGGGCTTCGATGGGCGTGGGGCGGATGCCGATGGGGATGCGCGGCAGAGCGTCGATGGCGGTCTGGAGTTGTGCTTCTTTGTTGGTCATGGTCGTCACTTGTTTCCTGTTTCGTGGTAGGTATACAGGCTGAAAGAATAGACCGCGGATTCGGCGGATGAGGCTGATTTTCGCGGATAAAACCTGAATCAATCGGATTTTATCCGCCGGATTCGCCTCATCTGCAGTCTATCAGCGGTTGGCTGTGCAGGTACGTTTGCTGTAGCCGATATTGGATCAGTCCTCATTCCACAACACCCACCCCGCAGTGGCGCCGAAGAGCAACATGGATGTCATCAGTTCAACGAAATGAGACTGCGCCACCGGCGGCGGCATGTACAGATTGGGGAACAGGATCAGCGGCACAGCGAGCGGCAACGAGAAGTTGAGCGCCACTGCCAGCGAGACTTGCCAGCGTTTGGCAATCATCATGCGCACAATGAGCAGCGCCAGCCCGGTCCACAGTGCGCCGCGCAGCAGTTGGAAGGGAACGATGACGGAGTCTTCGCGCAGAAAGAGATCGGTGATATGGGTGAAGAAGGGTTTGATCTCCGCGGCGCCCGTGTAGTAGACGCGCGTGGCCTCCCATTGCCAGGCCACGAAGTAGCCAAACACAAAATAGACCAGCACATAGAAGAACGACAGCGCGACAAAACGTCTGATCCAATTCGGGGGCAGTGGAGGGGTCGGCAATCTGTCCTCGACCGGCGGTTGCCGCAGCTTGCCAAAGATGATCACGGCCAGCGGCGCAAAGATCAATGCCCGCAGTGCGCCCGCGGCCACAATGCCCGCCAGCATGGCATTTTCCATCTGCACCGCATCATTGAAATAGAGCGTTTCAATCTGGGTCATGAAGGTCTCGATGCCAAACTGAACGACGAAGAGCGCGGCGATCAGCTTCAGGCCGCGCCACGGCGAGCGGATGACCAGAAACGACAGGATCAACGAAGTGACCAGCGCAACGACCAGCAGCCCTCTCCCGGCCTGGGCCGTCTCCTCCGGCGTCATGACGACGCCGGTGTCGCCGATGACCATAAATCCCAGTGTATAGGCGATCAGCATTGCGCCGAATGCGAGCGCCAGACGCAATACTAGAAGAGCAATCTGCTTGAGGCTAGGCATTTTTCCTTGTCCATTCGGTGGTTCTTTGATGGGCCTTGCTGTGCCGTGATTGAATGTCAAAAAGATATCTTGGTGAACATGTCGGTTGTGCAAATTGTGACACACTGAATCGACTGACGTCAAGGTTTTGCTGCAAGATGACACAATCGTAAGAGCCGCAAGGCACAGCATCAACGATTATCTGTTTCGTCAATGCCAGTCCATGGCGTTGAGTTCTTTCTTGAATATGATCGCCTCGGCCAACTTCATATCTGAACCATTTCTTGAGACTGCCAATTTGGAAATCCTTGCCGCCGCGATTCCGGAGATATGTCAAGAGTGGCGATGGCTGTAGGGCAGAGACTGGCTTCGCCCGTGCACAAGCCGACTTATTCGCGGGCAGCACTCTGTCGATAGGCGCTTACTTCCGGTTGGTTAGCAGGGCCAGGCGCAGCCACGTCTGATCCGGGTAGATCTCTATTGGCTCAGTCCTACAATGATCGGCGTCTTCAACCCCTTTAGAATTGTTCCGACCTCGACTTGACCCTTCCTTGACATCCACAAATGATCTGCGCCATACTGAACCCGAACGTTTTTCCATCCATCACCAAGAGAGGACTTCCCATGAAAAGAAACCTTTTCGTATTCTCGCTTCTACTGCTCACCGCGCTCCTGTTCAGCGCCTGCGCCGCGCCCGTCGCCGTGGATCAAGGCTCCGCGACCATGCCGACCGAACCCCAGTCCGGCGGCTCGTTGCTGATCGGCAAGGCCCAGGAGGCTGTCGGCCTCGATCCGCACCTGATCACGGCGCGCTCGTCCTTCGAACTGACCGGCCAAGTCTACAACCAACTGGTCGACCTGGACGACAACTACGCGCCCATCCCCGAACTGGCGGCTAGCTGGGAAAACCCGGACGACACCACCTTTATCTTCACCCTGCGCGACGACGTCACGTTCCACAATGGCCGTCCGCTGGTGGCCGAGGATGTGAAGTACAGCTTCGAGCGTATCATGGCCGAGGAGACCGCTTCGCCCTGGGCCACCCAGTTGGAACTGATCGAGTCCATCGAAACGCCCGACGATACGACCGTGGTCGTCAACCTGAGCGAGCCTTTCGGCGCCTTCATGTCGACCATCGCCAGCTCGTGGGCGGCCATCGTGCCCATGGAAGAAGTCGAGGCCAATGGCGACCTGCAGAGCGTCATGGTCGGCACCGGACCGTTTATGCTCGACGAGTACACGGCCGAGACCCAGACCGTGCTCAAGGCCAACCCGGACTACTTCGACGGCGCGCCCATGGTCGATGAACTGGTCTTCAAGATCATCCCGGACGAGGCCGCCCGACTGGCCGCCCTGCGCACCGGCGAGATCCACATGTCGGCGCTGGCCGACAACGCCTCGGCCGGGCTGGCCGCACGCAGCGACGGCGTCTCCGTGGCCGATCAGCAGACCACCGACTACTACCTGCTCGGTCTCAACAACCAGCGCGAACCGTTCACCGACCCGCGTGTGCGCCAGGCCATGAGTATGGCCGTGGATCGCGACGCATTGATCAACTCCGTCTTCTTCGGCGAGGGTCTGGTGGCCGGACCGATTGTCGAGACCTTGGGCGACTGGGCAACGCCGGTCGACGAACTGCCCAACTACACGCGTGACGTCGAGGGAGCCAAGGCACTGCTGGCCGAGGCCGGCTATCCCGATGGCTTCGAGACGACCATCACCGCTTCGCCGCGCTTCCCTCAGTTCACCAGCATCGCGCTGGTCCTGCAGAATCAGCTCAAGGACGTGGGCATCACCGTGACGCTGGACCAGGTTGAGTGGGGCACCTTCGTGCAGAAGTGGATCGACCGCGACTACGACACCTTCGTCAGCTTCAACGGCAGCGGCAACGATCCGGACCGGGCGCTCTATCCCATGCTCTACACCGACGGCTCGGTCAATGCCTTCCAGTTCTCGGATGCCGAAGATCGACGCCCTGCTCGATGAAGCCCGCACCACCGTGGATCGCGACGCCCGTGTCGCCACCTACCACGAGCTGAACCGTAAGATCGCCGAACTGGCGCCGCTGCTCTTCCTCTCCACCCGCACCGAATACGTGGCCGCGCGTGACGAGGTCCAGGGCTTCGAACTGTCGCCGGTTGATACGTATCGTTCGCTCAAGGATGTCTGGATCGCGCAATAAGACGTGATTCGAATCCGCCCAAGATGAGTTGATCCGTAGGGGCATGTGTTGGCTCGGCGAAAACCTGATCGCCAAACGGTGAAAAGAACCATCGCTGAGCCACCACGTGCCCGTCATGACCACGAGATTGGGCGCGTGGGCGGTGGGCACGTGAGCGGGCGGATGCAATGATCGGGTGAAACCCGAACCGGTTTCCCGCCCGCACACATGCCCCTACGGTTTCACACCCCGCTACCGTAAACACCATCGGAATTTGAAATGCTCGCCTATTTCCTGCGTCGCCTGATTACCGTCTTTGTTCCCACGTTGCTGGGCATCTCCATCCTGGTCTTCGTCATCATGCACATGATCCCCGGCAGCTTTGTGGACGTGCTGCTGGGCATCGGCACCGACATCTCGGACGAGCAGATCGCGCTCATCGAGGCGGCCTACGGGCTGGACAAGCCGTTGCCGCTCCAATACATCTATTGGCTGGGCAATGTGCTGCGCGGCGATCTGGGCACCTCGCTGCGTACCGGCAATCCCGTCTCCCAGGAGATCCTGATGCGATTGCCCGTCACGTTGGAGGTGACCCTCTTCTCCGTGCTGATGGCACTGATGCTGGCCATCCCCGCGGGCATCGTGGCCGCGGTGCGCCGCAACTCAGGAGCCGATCTCATTTCGCGCTTTCTAGCGTTGATCGGGCTGTCGATTCCTAACTTTCTGCTGGCTACTTTTCTGGTGCTGGTCGTCTCACTCTACCTGCCCATCTTCCCGACCACCGGCTACGCACCGATCGCGACTGGTCTATTCAACAACCTGCGCTCGATCTTCCTGCCCAGTCTGGCCCTCTGCCTGGCCATGACTGCCTCCGTCATGCGTATGACCCGTTCGTCGCTGCTGGATGAATTGGGCACTGACTATGTGCGCACGGCCAAGGGCAAGGGGCTGAGCCGCCAACGGGTCATCTCGACCCACGTGATGCGCAACGCCTTCATCCCGGTGCTGACCGTCGTCGGCATTCATATCGGCTACCTGCTCGGCGGCACCGTCATCATTGAGGAGATCTTCGCGCTGCCCGGCATCGGCCGACTGGCCCTCAACGCCATCTACCAGCGCGACTATCCTGTGGTTCAGGGCACTGTCCTCTTCATCGCCTTTGCCTTCGTACTGATAAATATGTTGACCGATTTGGCCTATAGTCTTATCGACCCCAGAATTCGTCGGGAGGCATAGGCTGTGAATTTCGGTCGCTATCTGGTTCGGCACAATCGCATCGGTCTGCTTGGCGCACTGATCTTGCTCGCCTTCACCCTGGTGGCGCTCTTTCCCAGCTTCTTTGCGCCCCATGATCCGTTGGAGATGTACGCCGAGGCGCGGCTCGTGCCGCCGACGTTCGAGTATCCCATGGGAACCGACCGCTTCGGGCGCGACATCATGAGCCGTATCGCCTACGGCACTCGCATCTCGTTTGTCGTGGGGGTGATGGCGGTGTTGGTGGCGACCATCATCGGCAGCCTGTTGGGCACGCTAGCCGGCTACTTTCGCGGCGGGCTCGACTACGGCATCATGCGTGTCATGGACACCATCTTCGCCTTCCCGGCCCTGCTGCTGGCCATTGCAATCGCTGCCGTGGCTGGATCGGGGCTCTCCACGATTATCGTGGCCATCGGCATCATCTACATACCGATTTTCGCGCGGGTGGCCCGTGCGCCCGTGCTGACCGTCAAGGAGCAAGAGTATGTGACCGCGGCCATCGCCACCGGCGCGCCCACATCGCGCATTCTACGGCGGCACATCTTCCCCAACATCACCACGCCCATCACCGTGCAGATGGCGCTGGCCTTTTCCGGCGCCATCGTTGTGGAAGCGGCGCTGAGCTTTCTCGGCCTGGGCGCGGTTCCGCCTACGCCATCGCTCGGCTCTATGCTCTCCGAAGGCCGCGCCTTCATGGAGCTTGCGCCGTGGACCGTCATCTTTCCCGGCCTGGCTCTGGCCCTGGTGATCATGGGCATCAATCTGTTTGGCGACGCGCTGCGCGATATGTTGGATGTGAGGCAGAGGGGGGATGTGTAGGGCGTACAACGTAATGCGTAATTACGTAAAGTTCCTGTAGCTTGCTGCCTGAGGATGGGTAGACACTGTAGCTTGCGTGGATCGAAACGCTGTGGAAGCCGGATGACCTACGTCGCTATGGTTCCCATCACGGTGCCCACGCCTCTACGAAATCTCACGCAGCAAGCAGCCGCCTCCCAATGTTGAGATCCCTTTCGTCCCCGAAACCTTACGCAGTACGTTTTACGCAGTACCCTACCCCATCCGCTCGCGTACGAACGCCTCGTGTGACCCTGCCAGCATGAAACGATTGGTGCGCTTCTGGCCGCCGATCGTGTCGGTCTTGGTACTGCCGTAGTCGTGGCCGGGATAGACGACAGTCTCGTCGGGCAGGGCCATGACGCGTTGCAGACTGGCATACATGGCGTCCACGTCCGAGTCAGCGAGATCGCAGCGGCCGCAGCCGTCGATGAAGACGGTGTCGCCCGCGATTAGGTGGCCGGGATGGTAGAAGCAGGAGCCGTCGGGCGAGTGGCCGGGCGTGTGCAACACCTGGAAGTCGATGGAGCCGACGCTCAGCCTGTCGCCGTCGTCAAACTCAAAGATCGGCTCGACGTCGGGCCGCCAGGCAGCGGGCATCAACCTGGACAGATAGACCGGAGCCGGGCGTTTGCGGACAAGCTCGGGAACGATGTTGGTGTGGTCATCGTGGCCGTGGGT
The DNA here is from genome assembly GCA_963698255.1 of uncultured Chloroflexia bacterium. Classification (GTDB taxonomy): domain Bacteria; phylum Chloroflexota; class Anaerolineae; order Caldilineales; family Caldilineaceae; genus JAWKOK01. The sequence continues at coordinate 520,242 of CAVOQD010000024.1, forward strand.
CAGCCAGATGGCGGTCAGGGTATAGCCATTGCGGTCGATGGCCTCCAGCACTTCGCCTGCATCCCAGGCCGGGTCAATGGCCACGACCTCGCCGGTCTCCGTGTCGGCCAGCAGATAGACGAAGTTGTCCATCGGGCCAAGTTGCAGTTGGTGGATTCTGAGATTGCTGCTTTGTTGAACCATGATTGTCCTCGATAAGGATAGACCGCGGATTAGGCGGATGGGGCGAATCCTAGCGGATTTCATCCGACTTTTATCTGCGGGTATCCGTCAAATTCGCGGTCTATCACCGATGTGCTCTACAGTTGCACCACATGTTATTATAAGGTCTGAGCCGAGTATTTCCATCTATTTGGATAGTTCAGAAAGAGGAACAGGATACCATGAAATATCTGCACACCATGATTCGCATTCTCGATCCGGAAGTGGCGCTTGACTTCTTCATCAACAAGATGGGGATGATCGAGGTGCGTCGTAGCGAGAATGAAGCCGGTCGCTACACCAACTTTTTCCTGGCCGGCAGCGAGGATGACGCACCTCTCGAGTTGACCTACAACTGGGACGAGACCGAACCCTATGCCACCGGCCGTTTCTTTGGCCATCTGGCCTACGAGGTCGACAACATCTACGAGTACTGCGCCGACCTCCAGGCCAAGGGCGTCACCATCAACCGCCCGCCGCGTGACGGCAACATGGCCTTCATCAAGGCGCCGGACGGCCAGTCCATCGAACTGCTTCAGAAGGGCGATCCGCTGCCCATCCAAGAGCCGTGGGCCAGCATGCCCAATGACGGCAGTTGGTAGATCGAAATAGCAAAAGATCGTCAAACGGGTCAGCCGCAAGGCTGACCCGTTTGACGATCTTTTGCTTTCACCAACACTCAGTTGAACATCGCCTGCAACTCGCCGTTCTGGTACATCTCCAGCATGATATCGGAGCCGCCCAGGAACTCCCCGTTGACATAAAGCTGCGGAATCGTCGGCCAATCCGAGTAGTCCTTGATGGCCTGGCGCAGCGTGTCGTCGTCCAGCACGTTGCGCGTCACGTACTCGACCTCGACCGCATCCAGGATCTGGACGGCCCGCGCCGAAAATCCGCACATAGGAAATGTGCGGTCGCCCTTCATGTAGAGCACTACGTTGTTCTCTTTGACGTCCGTGCCGATCTGAGTCAGCGTCTCTTCATACGTTGCCATTCGTTTCTCCTCATGTCACAGTTCAAACGGATAATTCTGCTTGCTTGCTTCCCATTTCTCGGGCGTAAATGTCTTCAGTGCCACGGCATGCACCACGTTGCCGGCGAATTCGTTCTTGAGGGAGTTGAGCACCATCTGATGCTGGCGCACAAGGGGTAAACCCTCAAAGGATGCGCTCACCACATAGGCTTCGAAATGCTGGCCGTCGTTCTGCGGATCGATAATGGCTATGCGGGCATCCGGAATCGCCTGCTGGATCGTCGATTGAATCTGCTCGATCATTGTTGTCACTTTCATTGCATGGCTCGTTTTGAGCGGCCAGATTGCGGGTAAGGACCTGTCGAGCAGTATACCAATCAACCCGCTTCGAAAGTGTAGGTCTTCTCCCACTTCCGGGTCTGAACGCTTGGCGTTGACGGCGTTGTTTCGCTTTGTGTTCGCATCTGATTGGGTTAAGATGGGGACAATGAACCGTGACCAAAGCGCTAGGAGCCTGTCGGAGAGAAGGACGATAGACCGCGGATTAGGCGGATTTGGCTGATAAATGCCGATAATATCAGATAAAATCAGGCTTTTTTCGCCTAGTCCGCCGCATCCGCGGTCTATTTCTTGGTCTCTCCGACAGACTGCTAGAACGCGGATTCAGCGGAAAGGTCGGATTTCCGCTGATCTCTTACTTGGGTGATCCGCGGATATCAGCCGCATCCACGTCATCCGCGTTCTATCGACGTGACAAGAAACACCCTCTGACAGTATCGAAAGATGAAGCGGTGAACCATGGCACTCACAATTGGCATTGTCGGCCTGCCCAATGTCGGCAAAAGTACGGTCCTCAATGCGTTGACCGAGGCGCAAAACGCCGAAGTCGCCAACTATCCTTTTTGCACCATCCAGCCCAACAAGGCCATTGTGCCGCTGCCCGATGCACGTCTGGATCGGCTGGCCGAACTGGTTGCCCACGACAGCGTCCACTATGCCACCATCGAGTTCGTCGACATTGCCGGGCTGGTCAAGGGCGCCAGCCAGGGCGAAGGCCTCGGCAATCAGTTCCTGGGCAACATACGCGAGACCGATGCCATCGTCCACGTCGTGCGCTGTTTCGACGACGACAACGTCATCCATGTCAACCCGGATCTCGATCCGATTGGCGACATCGAGGTCATCAACTACGAATTGATGCTGGCCGATCTCGAACAGATCGAACGAAAACTTGAAAAGCTGGTGCGCGAGGTCAAGGGTGACAAGAAACTGATTCCGGTGATGGAAACCGCCCAGGCACTCAAAACCATGCTGGATGATGGACAGCCAGTCTCCGCCTATCCGGATCGCGACAGCGCCGCCTATCGACAGCTCAACCATGAGATGCGCTTCCTGAGCGGCAAGCCCGTCATCTTCGCCGCCAACGTCGACGAAGAGGGCTTGTCCGACGAAAGCGACTACGTTCGCCAGGTTCAGGCCTATGCCGACAGCCACGACGCCGACGTCATCGTGCTCTGCGCCAAGCTGGAGATGGAGATGATCGGCATGAGCGACGAGGAACGCTATGAGTTCCTCGCCATGGCCGGGGCGGACGAGAGCGGCCTGGAGCAGGTGATTCGCCAGAGCTATCATCTGCTGGGGCTGATCAGCTACTTCACCACAGACTCACGTATGCTGCGCGCCTGGACGATTCGCCGCGGCTGGACCGCACCCAAGGCCGCCGGCGTCATCCACTCCGATTTCGAGCGCGGCTTCATCCGCGCTGAGGTCATCCACTGGGACGACTTCGCCCGCCACGGCAGCGAAGCCGCGGCCAAAGCCGCCGGCGTTCTCCACATCGAAGGCAAGGAGTATGTCGTCGAGGATGGGGATGTGGTGCATTTTCGGTTTAATGTGTAGAGATGCTGCTTGCTGCTTGCTGCGTGAGGTTACCGTCGAGATCGAGCTTTCTCAGTTAGAACATCGGAGGTTGACAAACAGAGTCAATCAATCCATGCTTATGCACGCATCACGCATCACGCATCACGCATCACGCCTTCGACAAGCTCAGGGCAAGCGCATCAGAACGGAGTACCACCCAATGCCCGACCTATTCACCGCCTTCCCTGTCGTCGTTGACATCCCGGTTCGCTGGGGCGACATGGATCCGTTTCAGCATGTCAACAACACGGTCTACTTTCGCTATTTTGAGATCGCACGTATCAGCTACTTCGAACGCCTCGATCTGATCGAGTTTCTGAAGGGCGAGCGGCTCGGCCCCATTTTGGGGGCCATCGATTGCCGTTTCCGTTTCCCCATCACCTATCCGGATACAGTCTCGGTCGGCACACGCGTGGTGCAGATGGGCGATGATCGGTTCGTGATGGAGCACCGGCTGGTGAGCCAGACCCATCAGATTATCGCAGCCGAGGGCAACGGTACCATCGTGACGTTCGACTACGTGGCCCAGGGCAAAGCGCCGATTCCTGCCGAAGTGCGGCAACTCGTCCTGGATCTAGAGGCTTCAATCGGGAATGTGGTCCAGCCGTTTTCCCACACATAGACTGACAGGGTGACAGGGTGACAAGGTGACCGAGTCTCCTTCACCCTGTCACCCTGTCACCTTGTCACCTCACCTGGAAAGGCCCACCCAGTGGATCCAGCAGCCCTACCCTTCATCCTCGCCACCGGACTCTTTTTCGGTTCGAGTCTGATCGTCACGCGCTTTGGGATCACGCAGTTTGATCCCGCTTCCTTTACCGGGCTGCGGCTGCTTTTTGCCAGTGCCGGCTTTCTTGCCGTCTACGCGTTGGATCGACGGCGCCATCCTTGGCCATCGGATCGGCGCATCTGGCGGCACAGCGTCTTCCTCAGCATTGTCGGCATCATCATTCCCCTCTTCGGCAGCATTCTGGCCCTGCAATACCTGTCCAGCGGTGTGGTGGCCATGTTTATCACCGTGGGGCCGGCCCTGACCGTGGTGCTGGCCCATTTTCTGCTCGATGGCGAATCGCTGACCGGGCGCAAATCCATGGGCGTGTTGCTGGCGCTGTCGGGGGCGCTCTTTTTGGCCGTCCGGGGAGAGACCGGACTGGTTCAGGTCGGATCGGCCGATCCGACAGGCTACCTGCTACTGGCGGCCATGTTGTTGGGCATCAGCCTCTCCACGATCTACATGCGCAAATATATGGGCGGCTACCAATCCTTTGATGTCTCCAGCGCACAGATGCTCATGGCCACCGCCATCAGTCTGCCGCTGATCCTGGTCATCGGCGGCATCAGCACAGCCGGCGCGGACTGGCGGGGCTTCTCCGCGCTTTTCTATGCGGCCCTGATCGGGACGTTGTTCGGCGTGATCGCCTTCAACACCTGCGTCCATCGATTCGGCGCCACCACCGCGGCCATGACCCAGTATGTCGTGCCGGTCGTGGCCGGCCTCGGCGGCATCCTCCTGTTGGGAGAACATGTGACGGCGGCAATGTTGATCGGCGTGGCCTTGATCATCGGCGGCATCACCATCATTCGGAGCTGAGATGGAGACCCACCCGCACTTCGATCTCCGACTGCATAACGATGACGAACTCGCCGAGTTTGTCGGCGAGCCGCTGGTCGAACGTGTGACCCTGCACGAATGGCCGCTCTCTTGCGTCCAACTCGTCACCGGTGCTTCGGGGCGCAAGTGGATCTACAAGACGGCGAGCGGGCCGACCGTCGAGCATCGCTTCTACGCTCATGGCCCGTAGTCCGCTGCTGCCGGACGCCAAGACGATCACCGATGAGGATGGCTATGTTTGCCTGCTGATCGACTATATCGACGCGCCGTATTTCGACCCGACCGACATGTCCGAGGAGCGGATCGTGCAGGTGGGCAGAACGCTTCTCCGCTCGATTGCACAGATCGAGGGTGATCTTCCGGCCTATCGGGTAGTGGATTCTGCCCATTGGGGTTCAACCAAGGACGAGATGATCGACAAACTGTCGGCGCTGGTGAACGACGGCCTTTTCGTTGACGTCGGCCCGGCTGAACTGGCCACGATCGGTCAGGCTTGCAACGAACCGACGCTGCCGGCCTGCCTCGATCACGATATCGGTCTGGTCCACGGCGACCTCACGGCCGGCAACGTGTTGGTCGAACCCGGCACATCCACCGTTCTCAAGCTGATTGACTGGCAATATGTGCTGCGCGGCCCGCGCAGGCTCGATTTAGCGATCTTCTTGGACTCGGTTGGCATCGATCCCGTGCCGTATGTCGGTCCGCCCGTGGTGCGGCTGATGGTGTTGATGCGCATCCATTGGCTGGTCGAGTGTGCGACGCGCTGGTTTGTGCCCGGCGTCCCTACGTACGACCGTCAGATCGCTGCGCTGTGCCGGCGTCTGGGTGTGGAATGATAGAGACCATGATCGGCATGCTGGGGTTCGAGATTGAGGCTGACTGAGCATCAGATTGGAGATCTTGCTGATGAAACTGCAACCGTATGAGGACTACCTGGAGCAGACCGTGATTCCCCTGCGGCTGGCCTGTTCCACAGGGTCCGGCTGGCCCTCCCTGTTGTCGCTCTGGTACACCTACCGGGATGGATCCCTATACTGTGCCACCCAGTCCAAAGCCAAGGTGGTCGCCCACTTGCAGCAGGATGCGCGCTGCGCCTTCGAGATCGCTTCCGATCTGCCACCCTATTGCGGCATTCGCGGGCAGGCAACGGCCGAAATCGTACCACAATTGGGCGAGGAGATTCTGATGCAACTTCTCCATCGCTATCTTGGCGGGACGGAAAATGGATTGGCGCGCATGCTGCTGAAGAACAAGCAGGACGAAGTGGCCATCCGCTTGTCGCCGGTCTCGATCTACGCATGGAACTTCGAGGCGCGTATGCGCAACGACTTTCCCGATGCCGCGACCAAGCCTTGTCCTGACGTTTGACAAACGGCAAGCGCGAAAAGTCAGCCATGTGCATCTATGTGCGCAAGCCGGGCTTACCTACCAACCCATCGTCCCAGGCGCGCCTTTGAACGGGCCGATGATGTCTGAGGTGATCCAGCCGCCGTAGAAATCGCCTTGCTGGGGGAGCACTGTCTCTCCGTCCACGCTACATCGGTCCATCTTGGACGGGTAGAAGGCCAGATGCCCAGCAATCGCTTCAAAGGCGGCGGTTGGCTCGGGATAGGCCCAGGCCACCTTGGAGAAAATCCGATCTTCAATCACGGCGTCGTAGTAGGATGCCTCTCCCTTCCACTCGCACCAGGATCTGCCTGACGCCGGTCGCAGAAGATCCATGCGGATGTAGTCGCGTGGAATGTAATAGACAGGCGGATGGCTGGTCTCCAGCACACGTTTGCTCCGTCGCGTGTCAGCCATGATCACGCCATCCAGCACTATCTGGATATGGCGGCTCGTCTCTTCGAACCGTGGCGGCCGGGGGTAATCCCAAACCGATTCTTGCCCCGGCCCCGGTTCGATTCGTCCTGTGCTGTTTGCCATGTTTTTCTTCTCTCTTTTTCGTTTGACTGAACGATCTGCGGCCAAAATCACTGAGCCATCGGCAGCGCTGTCTCTACCGCTGTGCGCTCCGGCAGAGCCTGCTCGCCGGCCTCTTCGGTCGGCAGGTTCTCCGGCAGATAGATCAGTCGCGTACCATAACCGCGCGTGAAGTAGCTCCATGACCATTTGAGCAACACCAGCATCTTGCGGTCGAATTGAATCAGGTACCAGAGATGGATGCCCGACCAGGCCAGCCAGGCCGGAAACCCGGAAATCTGTAGCTTGCCCAGCACGCCTACCGCTGCATTTCGGCCAATGACCGCCAGGTTGCCTTTGTCGTGGTATCGAAAAGCCGGCGCCCCTTTGCCGGCCAGGCGCTTTTCGATCAAGCGGGCGACATATTTACCCTGCTGCATGGCAACCGGCGCAACGCCCGGTAGGGGCTGCCCATCTTCGTCGACGCAATGGGCCATGTCGCCGATCGCGAAGATGTCGGGATCGGCGGCTAGGTGCAATCGTTGGTCGACCACGATCCGTCCGGATCTGTCCAATTCGACGCCGGTGCGGTCGGCCACAATCTGAGTCAGCGGTGTCGCCTTCATGCCCGCAGCCCAGAGGACGGTGTGGGCTGCCACCTCGGTCTCGATGCCGTCAGGCAGGGTATAGCGCACGCTGCCGTCATCGATCTTGTCCACAGATGCGCCGACCTCTACCTGAACACCCAGTCGTTCCAGGGCATGTTTGGCATTGGACGACGACTTGGCCGGGTAGGGCGGCAAAATGGCCGGCTGTTTTTCCAGCAGCAGAACCGTCGCTTCCGACGGGTCGACATTGGTGAATTCATGCTTGAGCGTGTGCGACGCCAGTTCCGCAATGGCCCCGGCCAGTTCGACGCCTGTCGGCCCGCCCCCGATGATCACGAACGTGAGCCAAGCTTTGCGCTTTTCAGGATCCGCCTCGCGTTCGGCCGCTTCAAAGGCCAGCAGGATCTGCCGACGGATCGCCATCGCATCCTCGATGGTCTTCAGCCCCGGGGCCTGGCTCTCCCAGTCATCATGGCCGAAATAGTGATTGGCCGCACCGGTTGCCAGAATCAGCGAGTCGTAGGCCAGCGTGCCATTGTTGAGCGTCACGGTTTTGGCCTCGGGATCGAGATCGACCACTTCGCCCTGCACAACAGTGGCGTTGGCCTGCTTGCTGAGAATTGTCCTCAGCGGCGACGCGATGTCGTCCGGCGCCAGGCCGCCGGTGGCGACCTGATAGAGCAGCGGTTGAAAGAGATGAAAGTTGCGCTTGTCGATCAAGGTCACTCTAACCGGCGCCTTGCGCAATGCCTGCGCAGTGTAGAGGCCGCCGAAACCGCCGCCGACAATGACAACATGATGTAGGCTTGCCTGCTTCTTAGCCATTGGTGCTCTCCAACTTTGCATAGTTGCCGGATGGCGCTTGAAGGTCCTCCGGCTCCGAGATGAACCGGCCACCGCGAACGGTCCCGCCTATCACAAATGCGGAGCCAATGATCGCCAGGTTCTTGATGATGTATTGCCCTTCCAACGTCAGGCCGTAGGGGAACTGTGTCCACACAACGTCGGGCAGCAGCACTAGTGGCATGGCTGTACCTGCCATTTGGGCAAAGAGCAGCAGCAGGGTAAGCCGAAGAAATCGACCCAGCAACAGGCCCAGGCCAATCACGATCTCCCAGATGGCAAGGAGCGGCTGAAATAGATCCGGGTCGAGAAAGCTGATGGTACTGCGAACCAAGACCTCGGCAGGGCTGAGGCCAGGCACGAGCTTCAATGCCCCAAACCAGACAAAGATTACGCCAAGCCCGATCCGCAGCACAGTCACACCATGGCGCGCCATCCAACCGGTGATTGTTCGATCAAGGCGGTCAAATCTCTCACCAAAGCGAGCCACATCCGTCATTTGATTCATTTGATTCATCTGATGATCATCCTTCTCAAAACAAGCAGTTGAAGCAGTGTGCCAAATTTGGCTCCAGTGCACAATCTATGGATAAGGTTTGTGACAATATGATACGTGCTGTTGCGGGACTTGTATGTGAATAAAATCACAAACTGGGCGCATCTCAGAATGAAAACGCCAGTTTTGACGTCTCACTGTGCCGATGGCCTCGAATTGTCATTTCGACCGGAGGGCGGAATGACAGGCGACGTCGGGACTTCGAAACTGCCCGCGCCAGACCGACCTGGGTTGGGCCAATGGGTTTGCTTGTTCTTGAATTTTCTGAGGATATGACGTCCGCGCCGTCACGAATTTGGAGTGGCCAATCAGTCGGAATCTGCTTTCAAGCCGCTTGAGGCCAGAGTTCGCGCACGAGATCCGCGCTGCCCAGGAGCCAGCGACGGTCGCCGACGACATCGATGGTGATGGGTCCGTCGTAGCTGAAACTGCGCAGTGTTTGCAGTTCTCGCCGCCAGTTGAGACCGCCCTTGGCTGGGGACAGGAGCGGCAGGCGATCGGGTCGGCTGCCGTCGTTGTCGCTGATGTGGACCTGTGCGAGCCGGTCAGCCAGGGCGAAGAGATAGTCTCGGGTCATGCTCTGGCGTGTCTCGACATTGCCGTTGCCGACGTTGTAGAGCAAGCTTCAACTCAGGCAGGCGGAAGAAGATCTCGCGGAACCACTTGAGTTGATGGAAATTGCGTGGGCTGTTCTCCAGCCCAATGTCCACACTTCGTTCAGCGCCATGGGCCAGCAAAATTTCGTAGACTTGGCGGGTGTACTCGTAGCCGGCCGCTTCGTCCAGGAATGGCGGCCAGCCGAGGAAGCGGGTGGTCAGCAGCGAGGCGCCGACGATCTGTGCTGCGTCGATGCAGCGCCGCAGTTCATTGAGCGCAGCCTGGCGGATGGTCGGTGAGGGGTTGTTGATGACGAAGTCGGCTCCTGCGTAGCAGATCACGGCCAGCCCCGCGTCGTTGATGGCCTGGCCGACGCTCTTCCAATCGGTCGTCTCCAGCGCCGCAGCGGGCGCAGCGATCTGTAGGTCGACATAATCGAAGTTGTTGTCCGCAGCCCAGCGGATCTGTTCCAGCGGATCCACGTACGGATCGGTCAGGGTTCCCAGTTGCATGGATGGTTAACTCCTCCCATGTCGTGGAGATCGATACATAACCCCGCCCAAAGTCTGTAGCACAATGCCAATCAGAGACTGGCAACGGCGCTGGGCGCAACCACGCCGCGCAGGGTCAATTTCTCGGCGTGGTGGCAGGCAACGAAGTGGCCGGGCGAGGTCTCCCGCAGCGCGGGTTCTTCGTGAACGCAGCTTGATCCGTCGCTGTATTGGCAGCGGGGATGAAAATAGCAGCCACCGGGTGCGTGCGCGGGATCGGGCACGTCACCTTCCAGCACAATCCGCTGCTTCTTGTCTCGGAGCAGCGGGTCGGGTTGGGGCACGGCCGAGAGCAGTGCTTCTGTGTAGGGATGTTGCGGCTGCGCGAAGATCTCGTCGGTGCCTGTCAGCTCGACCAGCTTGCCCACATACATGACTGCCACCCGATCGCAGATGTATTCCACAACGCTCAGATCGTGGGCGATGAAGAGGTAGGTCAGGTGAAACTCCTCCTGCAGGTCTTCCAGCAGGTTGAGGATCTGTGACCGCACCGATACGTCCAGCGCCGAGACGGCTTCATCGCAGATGACCAGCCGTGGGTTCAGAGAAAGGGCGCGAGCGATGCCGATGCGTTGGCGTTCGCCGCCGCTGAATGCGTGGGGGTAGCGCTGCATGTATTCCGGACGCATACCAACGCGGCGCAGCAGGTGGCGACGCGGTCCTCCAGTTCGGCGCCCTTGGCCATCTTGTTGACCTTCATCGGTTCCCCGACCAGGTCGACCACCGGCATGCGTGGATTCAATGACGAGTAAGGATCCTGGAAGATCATGCGGATCTGTTGGTGATAGGGTTTGAGGCCCTTGTCATTCATCGGCGCCAGGTCGACCACCTGCCCGTCTTCACGCCGATAGAGGATGCGGCCTCCGCTGGGTTCGTAGGCCCGGATGATGCAGCGGCCCGTGGTCGTCTTGCCGCAGCCGCTCTCTCCGACCAGCCCCAGGGTCTCGCCGGGGCGGATGAAGAGATTGACGCCGTCGACCGCGCGGACGTGGTTCACCACCCGGCGAAAGAAGCCGGCGCGGATGGGAAAGTACATCTTTAAGTTCTGCACTTCCAGCATGGCGTCACTGCGAATCTTGCCGGCGGTCTCTTGCTCTACGGCAGGCGCCGCAGAGCCGTTGGACTGTAGTTGGTCGGTCACGTGGCGTCCCTCAAATATCGATTATGTGGACCGCTGATTTGGCAGGTTTTCCTTGAACGTTTTGAAGAATTCGAGAGGATAACCCAAATCAGGGATCTATTGTCCTTGGGCGGCTTGAAGATTGCTCTCTTTGCGCTTGCCATCAATCGTGCTTTCGTCGTAGAGCAAGCAACGCACAATTCGACCTTCGCCGAGTTCGACGGCGGGCGGTGTCACTCGATCACATTCGCCTGGTATCATCTGGTCGCAGCGAGGATGATAGGGGCAGCCGATAGGCCGGTTGTACGGGTCCGGCACCATGCCCTCGATCGAATCGAGACGTTGTCCAGTGCCGCGCAGTCCGAGTTTGGGGATCGATCTCAGCAGTCCCTGCGTGTAAGGATGGTGGGCGTCATGGAATATCTCGACAACGTTGCCTCGTTCCACCACTGTACCCAGATACATGACCACTACGTCGTCGGCCATCTCTGCAACCACGCCTAGGTCGTGGGTGATGAGCATAATGCTCATGCCGAAGTCATCCTTCAACTCTTTCATCAGATCAAGGATCTGCGCCTGGGTGGTAACGTCCAACGCAGTCGTTGGTTCGTCGGCGATGAGCAGGCTGGGGCCGCAGCTCAGGGACATCGCGATCATGGCGCGCTGGCGCATGCCGCCGCTGAGTTGGAAGGTGTATGCGTCGATGCGTACTTCGGGCCGCGGAATGCCGACTCGTCGCAGCAGTTCGATGGCGCGATGCCTGGCCTCCTGTTTGGAAACGGGCAGGTGGAGCCGGATCGCTTCCATGATCTGGTTGCCGATGGTATGGATCGGGCTGAGCGACGTCATCGGCTCCTGGAAGATCATGGAGATGTCCTTGCCGCGCACATCGCGAATCTTTGGCCCGCGTGGGCCAAGCGCAGCCAGATCGATGGTCTCCTTGACCTCTGTACCGTTCTCCTGTCGCACGCGGTGGAAAAGGATCTCCCCGCCGGCAACGCGTCCGGGATAATCAAGGATCTGCAGGATCGATCGCGCGGTCACGCTCTTGCCGCAGCCGCTTTCGCCAACGATACAGAGGGTTTCACCTCGCTTCATCTCGAAGGTGACGCCGTCCACCGCACGTACGATACCGTCGTCGGTGAAGAACTGGGTCTTTAGATCGTTGACCTCTAGAAGAAGGTCTGAACTGCTCATCAATTGAGTCCTTGCTATCCAAATAATGATAGAACGCGGATGGCACGGATTAGGCGGATATTCGCTGATCCTTCAAATATGCATCCGCAGGAATCAGCCAGATCCTTGCCGTCCATGTGCCATCTGTTGCTATCGTCCATAGGGATCGGCTGCATCGCGCATGCCATCGCCGAGGAAATTGAGGGCCAGCACGGCGATGATGACGGCCACGCCGGGCAGGAGCAGCCAGGGCGCAGTCGCGACGGAGCGGATGTTCTGCGCTTCCTGGAGGAGCACGCCCCAACTGACGATGGGCGGGCGCAAGCCCAGCCCCAGAAAACTAAGGGCTGTTTCCGCCAAAATCATGGCTGGGATCGCCAGGGTGATTGAAGCGATGATGTGGCTGGCAAAGGAGGGTACCATGTGGACACGGATAATGCGCATCTTACTGTTGCCGTCCAGGCGAGCAGACGTGATGAAATCCTCGGTGCGCAGGGAGAGAAAGCGCCCGCGCACCACGCGTGCCAGGTCCGTCCATCCGATGAGCGACAACAGAATCGTGATGCCGAAGAAGACCTGGAGCGGCGTCCAAGAGGAGGGCAGCGCCGCGGCCAGCCCCATCCAGAGCGGAATCGTCGGGATCGAGCGCAGCAATTCGATCAAGCGTTGAATCAAGTTGTCAAGCCAACCGCCATAGAAGCCTGATAGGCCCCCCAGCGTGATCCCCAGGAGGAAACTCAAGGCCACGCCCACAAGGCCGATGGTCATCGAGATACGCGTGCCATAGATGATGCGACTCAGCACGTCTCTGCCAATGCGGTCAGCGCCAAATAGATACATGGGGATGGTGATTCGATTGGGGTCGCCGCTGTACTCTTTGGGCCCGATGAGATGGATGTCCGTCTCGATAATGCCCAGCATACGATAGGGCGCGCCGCGAACAAAGAAGCCCACGGGGATCTTCTGCTCTGGATCAACCACGAATGTACGGCGCAGGGCCACCGGATCCACTTCGACTTTGTAGCCGCTCACATAAGGAGAGATTCGCAGCCCCTCCTCAGTTCGGTCGAAGATGTGGAGTGGCTGAGGCGGTGCATAAGTGAATTCTGAGCTAAAGGCCACAGACCGGAAGGGGGCTAGAAACTCAGCAAAGATCACGGTCAGATAGATGAGTATTGTTACCGTGCCGCCCAACATGGCCAAGCGATGCTTGCGGAACTTGCGCCACATGAGCGTCCATTGGGACGCTATCAGGACTTTGGCTTCAGGATCCGGCTGTATTGGATTTGGATCAGCCGGTTTAACGGCCCTCTCTGCTGGCTTGCGATCGTCGGAGATCGGACGAACCTCAGTGGTCATGGCGGAAGGCCTTTTATTGTGTCAAGCGGATGCGCGGATCAAGCCACGCCAGCAAGATGTCGGAGATCAGCGTGCCTATGATGGTCAATACGCTCAGCAATAAAATGAAGCTGCCGGCCAAATACATGTCCTGCGACAGAAGCGCGCGCAGCAGCAGCGGTCCTGTGGTTGGCAGGCTAAGGACGATGGAGACAATGGCCGCTCCGGAGACCAGCGCGGGCAAGGTCCAGCCCACCGTGCTCACAAAGGGATTGAGCGCAACTCGCACCGGATATTTGAGCGTGAGACGGGTTTCAGTCATCCCCTTGGCCCGGGCCGTGACCACGTAGGGCTTGTGCAGTTCGTCCAGATAGATTGGCGCGCATGATACGGATCAGACCGGCTGTGCCAGCCGTGCCGATGATGACCACTGGAATCCAGAGATGCAGGAAGAGATCCCATATCTTGCCAATACTCAGCGGTGCGTCGACATATTCGGGCGAAAAGAGCCCGCCCACGCTCTGGTTGAGGTATTTGAAGCCAACATACATCAGGATTAGCGCCAACAAAAAATTGGGGATGGCCAGGCCCATATAGCCGATGATGGTGGCTACATAATCACCGATCGAATATTGGCGCACGGCAGAGTAGATGCCGATGGGGAAGGCCACAATCCAGGTGAAGAGCAGGGTCACCAGCGAGATGGTGAAGGTCAGCATAAGGCGTCCCCAGATCAACTCATTCACCGGTTGATTCCATTCAAAGGACTGGCCAAAATCGCCACGCAGCAAAATGCCGGATATCCACTTCCAGTATTGGACGTAGATGGGCTGGCCCAGCCCGTAACGCTGTTCCATGGCCGCCAGGGCGGATGCATCGATGGTTTCGCCGGTCGCGGTCATGGCTGTGACAACGGAGGTAAGATAATCGCCCGGCGGCAACTGAATGATGACAAATGAAATGATGGAGACAAAAAAAAGCGTGGGGATCATATACAGGATCCGCCGAATCGTGTATTGGAGCATCGTTATACACCTCGTTCTCTTCATCGTTCTCGTCCTCGTTCTCGTCCTCGATTAAGAACACGAGAACGAGAACGAGGACGAGAACGACAGTAGTCCCTTAATTCAGCCCCAGCAGATTACTGCTGCTCGATCCAATAGGTTGACGTATTGGTCGGGAATGGATCCGGGTAGTTCCAGGACTCGGGCATGGCATCCGGCACATTGTGGAAGTTGTTCTTGACCACGCCGTACTGGCCCATGTCCAGGCTGATGCCGATGTTGTAGAACTGATCCGTAGCGATGTCGATGATCTGGTTCATGAGATCGCGCTGCACGTCCGGGTCGGCGGTCGCCTTGACCTGGTCGTAGAGATCCTGCTGCTGCTTGACAACATCCGGCGGTTCCTGAGGTTCAGCACCGAAGGTGCCCAGTTCGTACCAAGCGCCCCATGCCGGAGCGAAGGCGCTGCCCCCGCTGGCTGGGAAGAGGAATGATCCTGGATTCAGGAGTGTCGCCAAGCCGCCGTCGCTGAAGTCGGCCATCGCATCATATGCGTTGCCTTCCTTGCGTTCGGTGAGCAGTTCGCCACTGATGCCGGCAATGTTCATGTCAATGCCGACCTCGTCCCAGTAGAGATCCACCAATTCCAGCACGTTCACCCAGGCCGGGAAACGGGTGGCGTCGACGAGCATGTCAAAGCGAATGGGTTCGCCGTCCGGGCCTAGCCGCACACCATTGCCATCCTTCTCCGGATACAACTCGTCCAGCATCTGGTTGGCCAGGTCTACATCGTATTCGGTGAACTGCGTGGCCAGCGTCTCATTGTAGAATTCGCTGGTCGGCTTGGGCGCGCCCTGGAAGGGGATGCCCTGGCCCACAAAGACCGTGTCGATGATCTCCTGGCGGTTGATGGCATGGGAGAGCGCCACGCGGAAGTCCTTATTCTGGAAGATTTCGCTCAGAACCTCGTTCTCAGTGTTCATGTTGAGGTTGAGCATCAGCGTATTGGCGGTATCTCGAATCTGGTCGAAGAAGTGGTAGTCTCCTTCTTCCATGTTGTCGAAGAGGACGGCCTTGTTCTGCAGCGCGTTGGCGTAGTAGTTCATGAACTCAACTTCGCCGTTGAGCGTGCGCAGCAGCAGCACCTCGGGATCGCCTAGGAATTCCCACTCGATGCGATCGATGTAGGGAAGCTGATTGCCTTCGGTGTCGACCTTCCAGTAGTAGGGATTGCGTTCCGAGACCGCACGGGTGACGTTGCCGCCGGCCGGTTCAGTCATGCGCCATGCATAGATCACAGGCAGATCGGCGTTTGTCCAGGCCGGACCGTTGTTGGCGCGTGTTGCAGTCTTGGATTGAAGCAGTTCCACCCAACTCGGCTGTGCTGCTTCTTCGACCATGGCATCCAGGTTTTCGGTGTTGTAGTCGGCATGGAATTGTTTGACATAATGTTCCGGGTATTCCATCATGTCCGACCCGTCGGGCGTGGCCAGCCGTTGCAGGAAGAGGCCATAGGGTGCAGCGAAGGAGAATTTGATGGTGTAGTCGTCGATCTTCTCAAGCTCTACAAACTCATCGTTGACGGTGAGCCAGCCGGGCAGCGCCGGTGTGATGGCCTCGTTGAGCACGATATCGTTGTACCAGAACATGATGTCGTCGGCAGTGAAGGGTTCGCCGTCCGACCATTTGATGCCCTCGCGCAGGTGGAAGATGAACTCGGATGAATCCTCGCTTCACCTCCCAGGATTCGGCCACATTGGGAACCAGGCCGTCCCAGTTCGGCGTCCAGTTCACCAAGTTCTCGTTGCCCATAAAGGAATAGAGACGAGAGGACCATGAGCCAAGCAGCGGATGGCGCATGGTTCCGCCATATTGGCCGATGGAATCCAGCGGCTCAATTACTTTGGGGTTGGCGGGAAGGCGTTCATCCAGCGGGGGAAGTTCGCCGGCCTCCACCATCTCTTGCCATTGCGGCGCTTGATTAGACGGGCTGCCGGATTCAGTTTCGGCGGCCGGGGCCGCTTCTTCAGCAGCCGGTTCAGCGACCGGCACGGCCGGTGCGCCGCCACAGGCTGCCACAACCAGGGCCATCAACAGCAATGCTGTCAGAATGACCGGCCAATGCAGGGTTCGACGTGAGACTCCTCGTATCATGGGACTTCTCCTATTGTGGGTTTGGGAAACTCATAGCTTGCCTAGCGCTGATCAAGTGGTGGTAGACTTGCTTACTTGGCGGTTGGGTAGACTTGGCCGTGGGTACCACAACAATGCCGATAGCTGTTTGTTCCCACGATCCCATCCGGCACAACAAATCATGCAGAATCTTTCGCTACGAACAAACGGGCGTACCGTAAACGGTATTTTCCACTGCCGGAAGTACGGGTGCCATGCTGAGGATCGTGCTTTGATTGTAAGTTAAGTTCTGATTGTGTTCGCAGTGTACCGTAGATGCAAATGGGTGTCAAGGGCAAAAATCAGCTCTGCGAAGCGACCGTGATCAGGACTAATCTTTTGTCAACTCATGCCAGAATGACGGCGCCTCACGGTGGTCGTCGATGGTGACGCGTTCGCCATCTTCAATGTAGGCGCGTAGAGCTTGAGTCAGGGGCAGGTTGTAGTCGGCGGCCTGGGCAGCCTGCAGGAAGTAGGGGAGCTCGCGAAACTTGACGCCCACTTTGAGGCCGTTGCCGGCCGCGATCTGGCGGGCTGTTGCGTTCAGATCGGCACGCCAGCGCCCCTGATTGCCGATGGCCTGCTCGATGACGTCGATGTCCACGCCCTCGTTTACCCCGGACGATATCGCCTCCAGATAGGCGGCGTTGCCCAAGCCCATCATCAACTGGTTGACGCCCTTGACGGCCTGACCCGCGCCCGCCGGTCCACAGTAGGTCAAGTTTTCGGAACCGCCTACCGTCTCAAGGATCGGGCGGCAACGCTCAACCGTCTCTTCCTTGCCGCCCACAAACATATAGAGCTGGGCCTTCTGCGCACCGCCGCCACCGCCGCTGACCGGCGCATCCAGCAGATCGACGCCCTTCTCCGCGAAGAGCGCTGCCAGCCGTCGCGTCTCAGGCGGCGAGACGGTGCCGAAATCGATCATGATCTGGCCCGGTCTCACGTGGGGCAGGATCTCTTGTTCAGCCACCTGCACAAAGCTGCTGGAACTGGGCAGACTGGTCAGGATCACGTCGCACTTGGCCGCCACATCGGCGACTGAGTCGCCAATTGTCGCTCCTGCGTCGGCTGCGCTTGCCAATCGCTCGCTGTCCAAATCGAAGCCGATCAGCGCGTAGCCGGCCGCCATCAGATTGCGCGCCATCGGCGCACCCATTTCGCCCAGGCCGATGAAGCCAAGTGTTGGATGAGTTGTCATGATTTCATTCCTTTTGTCGAGAGTCAAGCAGTTCATGGGTTGCCTGCGCAACACACAATCGGTACGGATGTAGTTTAATGAACACTTTCGGGGGCCGTGCTTGCCGTCGCCAGCGGCCGATACCAGATCAGCGCCAGCAGCGCACCGGTTGCAGTCAGGATCAGTGCGACTGAGTAGGCGACCGGCGGATAGGCGCCGGCCGCGTCGGTGGGGAAGAGGCCAATCACCAGCCCCATCCACCACTGAAGCAGAAACGTACCGCCGATGGCGAAGACATTGACCGCGGTGACCGCTTTGCCGGTCATGGCCAGGGGGAAGACCAGGCGGGTCTGGGCCAATAGCATGGTGTTGAAGCCGCCGGTCAGGCCGAAGAGGAGATAGAGGACCGGCACGGCAGGCATCGGCGGCTGCATCGCCAGCGCCACTTGAACGCAGATGAAGAGCGCGCTGGCCAGCGTGATGGTGCGCGACATGCCGTAGCGGTCGCAGAGCCAGCCCGAGATCGTGTAGCCGATGGTGGCGCCCACGCCCAGCCAGAGCAGCACATTGCCGGCCTGGATGTCGGTCAGTCCGTAGACGTCGAACAGGTATGGGCCGGACCAGAGTCCCTGGAAGCCCAGCAACGTGCCGGCCAGGAAGAAGGTCAGCGGTGCGATGCGCCAGAAGCGTGCATCCCGAAAGACGCCGGCGATCTCGCGGCCTGCTCCGCGCAGGGAGGCATCGCCGCGAGGCCACTCTACGCCCGGCGGCGTGTTGCGCGTCCAGAGCATGATGGCGCCCGCGATCAGCGCGGTTGCCAGCGCTCCGCCGACGAAGACCGCGCGCCAGCCCATGGCATTGTTGAGCCAAGCCAGCGGCGTGGCAGCCAACAACGCGCCCAGCGAGCCGATGCCGATCAGCAGCCCCGATGCCGTGGCGAAGCGGTTGGCCGGAAACCACTGGCTGAACATCTTCAGCGACCCCATGAGGATGCCGGCCATACCCACGCCGATCAGGGCGCGGCCAATCGCCAGGGTGGCGAAGGAGTGGGAGGACGCAAAGATCAGGCTGCCGACCACGCCCGCAAACATCAGCGCGGGCGTCACCCAGCGCGGCCCCCATCGATCCAGCCCGACGCCCAGGGGGATCTGCACGGCGGCAAAGGCGGCGAAGAAGAGGCTGGTCATGAAGCCCAGTTGCGCAGCGTTCAGCGAAAGCTCGGCCGAGAGATCGGGCGCGATGACCGCGTTGGCCGAGCGGTAGAAGTAGGACATGAAGTAGGCGGATGAGAAGAGTGAAAAGACTATCCAGCGTTTTGACATTAAACAGGGCGCCTCGAAATTGGCTCGTGATGTTCGGTTGCGGAACGGGATCCACAATCAAGTATACTTGATGTTGTCGGCTGCACCTTTTTAGGCGAACGAGTTGCCTGTCCGGGGACGGTCCACGAATGCTTCGTATGACCGAATTGGGCTGGACCGTCCCCGGCACATGCGATCCTGCCCCCGGCGTGAGATGCACCTATCCGAAAATCAGTGATTGACAACACCAATGCACGGTGATAGACTACCTTCATTCATAATCGATAATCAATTATCGGTGAAATCGCTATGACAGCCACCGCTTCCTCCGCTCCATCGAATCCGTCGCCGAGCCGTCGGCTCGGCGCGGTCAATTCGCTCTCTGATCAAGTCTGGGAACGGTTGCGATCGGACATCATCTACGGCCTGCTTGAGCCGGGCGAGCGGATTGTCGAATTGAAAGTCGCCGAGCAGATGGGGACGAGCCAAGGCCCGGTACGCGAGGCATTGGGCCGTCTCGAATCAGAGGGGCTGGTAGAACGTCATGCGCGCAGCGGCACCTTTGTGACCGCCATTTCCCATGATGAAATGTACGAACTCTTTGCCGTGCGCGCCCTGGTGGAACGCTTTGCCATTCGACGCGCCTTGCCCAACCTCAGTGACGAGCGACTTGGTGAACTACGCCAAATGGTCGACCTCATGCGCGACGCCGCTGACCGCGACCAGTGGGGTGAACTGGTTGAATATGACATGGGCTTTCACCTGCGAATCTGCGAATGGTCCGGCAGCCATACGCTCAATCAGATCTGGCTTCCGCTCTACTCGCAGATTCAGCGGTTCATCACCCAGACCCATCCTCTTTACTTCTTTGACCTGCATGAGATTGCAGAGGCCCATCAGCCGTTGCTGGACGTGCTGTCTGCGCGAGACGTCAAACTGGCGGGCAGTCGAATTGAGGACCATGTGATGATGATCTGGTCGAAGATCGATGAGTTGGAGCCGGCGGGTGTCGAGCCTGTCTAGCGGTTTATCAAAGGACTGAACCAATCCACCGAAAGGAATTCGATACTCTGATGGCAACGGAGAGCAACGGGCGCACCTGGGCGCCGCTACCAAAGGCCGATGTAGTTGCTGCGATTGAGCGGACCGGTCCGCCGCGCATCCCGCTGGTGATGACCAAGTGGTGGGGTGAAGGGATGGTCGATCGCTACGGCAGTCAGTTGGATCAATTTGACGTCTATCCACATGATGCAACCATTCTCTTTCTGGATCCGATTCGACCGCAGGAGATGGGGCTTTCCTGGGAGATCGTCGAAGAGGGCGCGCATGATGCACGTGCGGTCGTCGATGATTGGTCCCAACTGGATGAATTCATCGAAAAACTCTCTGATCCGGAGACAGACCCACAGATCGACGCCCTGATCGAGTCTGCCGACCAGGTACGCGCTGCCGGACAATACGTGCTCGTCGGCTGGTGGCGGCTCTTCTTCGAGCGGCCGTGGGCCATTCGCGGCATGACAAATCTGTTGATGGACTATCACCTCTATCCCGACGAAATCCATCGCATGCACGAGGCTCTCTGCAACCACTACATTCGCTACATCGACCGCGTATCCGAGGTGTTGCGCCCTGACGGTTTCTGGACCAGCGATGATCTGGGCCATCAGCGCCAGCTCTTCATGAGCCCCACGACCTATCGCGAGATGATCAAGCCCTACTATGCGCGTGTAGGCGAATGTCTGCGGCGCAACAACCTGCACTGGTGGCTCCACTCATGCGGCAACAACACGGCCATCATGGACGATCTGATCGAGGTGGGCGTCAATGTCTTTCATCCCGTTCAGAAGGGCACCATGGATGAGGTTGCCGTGGCCCAGGAATTCGGCGACCGCATGACCTTTCTGGCCGGCTTTGACGTGCAGCACATTCTGCCCGAGGGCACGCCGGATCAGATTCGTGCCGAGGTGCGTCACCTGATCGATACCTTTGACCGGCCCGACGGCGGTCTCTGTCTGGCGGCCGGCAACGGCATCCTGCCCGACACGCCGCTGGAGAACATCGAGGCATTTCTTGATGAGGCGCTTCGCTACGGCGAGCAACATCGGCTGAAAATTTGCTAACTGCCTGAAAATCATCCGTCGAAAATCCAGTCTTTCATTTGTGTTCATCTGTGTTCATTTGAGGGAAAAGTTCGTCAATTTTTTTTGCACCATTCTGACAGGAGGAAAGCACCATGATCGAACGCAAGCTCTCTCGTCGCAGTCTGTTGAAGGCCATGGGCGTTACTGCGGGGGCCATGGCCGTGGCTGCGTGTGCGGCGCCGAGCGCCGCGCCCGCGGCGGTGGTGAAGCCGTTGCCGGGGAACCGATTGAATCTGGAACTGTGGACCTTTGTCAACACCCATGCTCGCTGGTTTGAGTCCATGGCCGAGGACTACAAGGCCGAGGTGAATCCGGATTTCAACCTGAAGGTGACCGAAATCGCCTACGGCGACATGCATGACAAGCTCCAGATCGCACTGCAGTCGGGCGGTGTGGGCGCACCGGATCTGGCCGACATCGAGCAAGGCCGCTTTGGCGGCTTCCTGCGCGGCGCCGATCCGGGCCTTGTCGATCTCAATGACATGCTGGTCGAAGGCGGCTACAACGAAGATCTGGTCGAAAACCGTCAGGCGCTCTACAGCTACAAGGGCAAGGTCTATGGCGTGGAACACGCTTTGACGCCGGTGGTACTTTACTATCGCCATGATGTCTGGGGCGATGCCGGCGTTGACATGGAGGCGGTCGCTACATGGGAAGACTATATCAGTGCCGCAGCCAGCGTGGTCGGAGATGATGTCAACGCACTGGCCTTCCCCGGCCATGACGTTCTCCTGCGCCAACGAGGTGAAGATTACTTCGATGCGGAAGGCAATGTGAAGCTCGATTCTGATCTTTCGATCGAGACGATGAATTGGATTCTTGGTCTGCGCGATGAGCATGCGATTGCCGATCAGGCGCCGACCGGCGATGCCTGGTGGGCTGCAGTCCGCGATGGCAGTTTCGTATCGCAGGTGGGTGCAGACTGGTACGCTGGTTTCTTCAAGGACAATGCACCGGAGTTGGAAGGCAAATGGATGTCCATGCCCCTGCCCGCATGGACGACGGACGGAATTCGCACTTCTTGTCACGGCGGTACCGGAAACTGCATCGTCAAGACGAGTGACTATACCGATGCCGCCTGGGACTTCATGCAATACTCCATGTTGTCTGAGGAAGGCAATGTGCGACGTTTTGAGATGACCAGTCTCTTCCCGCCCTACATTCCGGCTATGGCCAATGAGCGCCTACACGTGGCCGACGATTACTTCAACGGCCAGGATCTGGGTGCGGTCTTCGCCGAAGTCGGGCCAGATGTGCCGGCCCAATACCAGAGTCCCTACCGGGCCGAAATGAACGCTCAGTTGACTGCCGCCTGGCAGGATATCTACGACGGCAATCGCATGCCGGAAGAAGTATTTGCTGAGATCTCCGAGAACATTCGTGAGACGATGGCGCAGGAGCAAGGGTAAAGGACTGCTGCTTGCTGCGTGAGGGTGGGAATTGTCGATGGTCAATTGTCAACTTTCAATTGTCAATGGCTGATCAGAGCGATGGTTAATGGTGAATTGATAATTGTTGTTAACGGTTGACGCCCGAATCCTGAGCAATTACCATCGTTCACGCAGCACGCAGCACGCAGCACGCAGCACGCAGCACGCAGCACGCAGCACGCAGCACGCAGCACGCAGCACGCAGCACGCAGCACGCAGCACGCAGCACCCTTCGACAAGCTCAGGGCAAGCGCAGCACGCTACTTCACCGAAAGGTCACGTCGATGCGCCTCAGACGACGGCTTACGCCATATCTTTTCATCAGCCCATTCTTTATCGGGTATGCAATCTTCTTTCTTTATCCGGTGCTGTGGGCGCTTTACCTGAGCTTCTTCCAGCAGGTTGGGATCGGGTCCGAGCCGCAGTTTATCGGTCTTGAAAACTATGCGCGTCTCTTCAGCGACAACCTCTTTCGCAAAGCGCTTGTCAACACGACCGTACTACGCTGCGGGCAGCATCTTTCTGATTGTACCGGCGGCGCTAGGTTTGGCGTTGGTGCTGGTGCTGCGCTGGCTGCGCTCGCGTGAGTTCTTTCGCCTCTTCTTTTTCGCGCCCAACATCACGTCAGGCGTGGTAGTCGCCATCATCTTCGGGTTGGTCTTTAACTGGGAATATGGGCTGATCAACAACTACATTTTGATTCCACTGGGCATCGAGCCTGTTCGGTGGCTGCTGGATCCGACATTCGTTCATGCCGTCGATCATTATCCTGGGCCTGTGGCGTTATACCGGCATCAACGCGCTCTACTTCATGGCCGGCCTACAGAGCATCCCAGAGGAGGTCAAAGAGGCGGCCCTTATCGACGGAGCCAATCGCTGGCAGCAGTTTCGCCATGTCACGCTGCCTCTGCTGCGGCCAGTCATGATCTTTGTCATGACCTTTGCCATCATCGGTTCCTATAATCTCTTCGCCGAACCGTCACTGCTGGTCGGTCTTGAGGGCGGCCCAAGCAACTGCAGGACTTTTCATGACCATGTATCTCTACATGACCGGGTTCCGGTTCATGAAGTTCAGCTATGCAGCCGCCATTGGCTATGCGCTGGCGCTGATCATTCTCCTCCTGACCTTGATTCAATTGCGCGTTCTGGGCATGTTTCGGGAGGACTGAAATGTCGACAACAACATCAGTCGAAGGCGGGACAGCCGTTACCGCAACGGCGTAGCGTCAGAGTACGCAAGTTCGGCGAACGGGTGCTGATCTACTTCATCATCGTCGCTCGGCGTGATTCTGACCGGCGCGCCCTTTCGTCTACATGATCACCGGCTCGTTCAAGCTCAACGCCGAGATCTTCAGCTATCCGTTGACATTTATGCCCAAGGCGCCGACGCTCGAAAACTACCAGCGTCTGCTCAGCGGCAGTGAGATTCCGTTTGTACGCCAGTTTCTGAACAGCCTCGTTGTGGCCGTCAGCCAGACCTTCCTGACCCTCTTTGTGGCGTCGCTGGTGGGCTGGGGCTTCGCCAAGTTTGAATTTGCCGGGAAGCAGGTTCTTTTCATCTTCCTGCTGGCCACCTTCACCTTTCCGTACCAGGTGACGCTGGTGCCGCTCTTTCTGCTGATGGTGCGGATCGGCTGGCTGGACACCTATTGGGCCATCATCATTCCCGGCGCGGTCAGCGCCTTCGGCGTCTTTTTCCTGCGCCAGACCATGTTGGCCATCCCCGAACGAGTTGATCGACGCGGCACGCATCGACGGCGCTTCTGAGTTCGGCATCTACTGGCGCATCGGACTGCCGCTGGTGCGTGGGGCCATCTCCGTGCTGGCTGTGCTTGTCTTCCTTGGTTCGTGGAACGACTATCTCTGGCCGTTGATCGTGTTGCGTTCTTCCGAACGCTTTACCTATCCTGTCGGCCTGGCAACGCTGGTGGGTCTCTACAAGATCGAATATGGTATGATTCTGGCTGGAGCCTTTCTGGCGACGCTGCCCATCGTCTTCATCTTCGTCGCCGGCAGAAAGCATCTCCTGTCAAACTACACCATTGGCGCCATCAAAGGCTAGCCTTTCCGCAGGACCAGTATCATGAGACAGTTGCTCGGTGTCGTGCGTTTTCTTTTTACAGTGTTGATCTTTTTGGTCGGATTGCCCCTGATCATCGTGCTCGATCTCTTCAATTTTCGCTATCGTGGAAACCCCGTCCAGGCCTGGGTTGCCAAGGGGATGGCGCATGCATTTCACACGGTTTGCAACGTGCATGTAAGCTGCACCGACCCCGAGATGATTCTCCAGCACCAAGGGCTGGTCTTCGCCAACCACGTCTCCTTTCTGGACATCACAACACTCTACACCGTCACGCCCATGCGCTTTCTTTCGGCCATCGAGGTCAAGGAACGTCTGGTTCTGCGGATGTTGACCTCGTTCGGGGCCATCTATCTCGACCGGCGTACGCCGGAGGGCCGGCAACGTGCAGCGGGCGATATCGCCGACGCCTATTCTGAGGAGCAGGATCCGCCTATCGCCGTCTTCCCGGAAGGCCGTCTGGGAACGGGCATCTGCATCTATCCATTCAGATATGGGATCTTCAAGATCGCCATCGCCACTGAGATTCCATACCTGGTCTGCGCCATTCGCTACAGTCGTCCTGACATTGTCGTCTGGCATGGGCGCTGAACGAATCGATGATCTCGTCAGGCTGGCGCTTGCTCTGCTGTCCGGGACCGATTCACGCCGAACTCATACCGATCATGACGATCCAACCCAAGAGAGGGCGACGATCCCGCCGTGCTTGCCGACCAGGCCCAGGCCGCGGTTGAAGAGGGTGATGGGGTTTGAGCGGGTGACGGAGTTCGGGGAAGACGGTCTGCCGTTGTAGCACGACATTTGTACCGCGACATTTATGTCGCAGCATCCTACGGCATAAATTACGACACAAATGTCGTGGTCAACGTCAGCGCAACGCATCCCCAACGCAACCCGTGCCGCATGGAACCCACACATCCCATGCACCCCGCCGCCCGGCGGCGTTGACGATGAGCAGAGGTAGACGCCCTTCAGCGGCGTGGCATAGGGCGGCCAGCGCAGCAGCGGCCGTGTCCAAAGCTGGCGCAGATCCTGGACGCCGCCGTTGATGTCGCCGCCGATGTAGTTGGGGTTGTAGCGATTCATCCCCATTGCAGTCCGCGTCGATCTGGCCAGGATCAGATCGCGGAATCCGGGCGCAAAGCGCTCGATCTGCGCCTCCACCCGCTCCGTCATATCCTCTTCCGAGCCATGGGGCACATGGCAGTAGGCCCACAGTGTTTGCTTGCCTTCGGGCGCACGCGTCGAATCGAAGAGACTCTGCTGGGCGATCAGCACGTACGGGCGATCGGGGTGTTTTCCCAACGTTGTCGATCGTTCGGACAGCGCGATCTCATCAAGCGTGCCGCCCAGATGGACCGTCCCGGCCAGCCGGCACTCTGCGGCCGTCCACGGAACCGGTCCTGACAGCGCATAGTCAATCTTGAAGACGCCCGGCCCATAGCGATAGTTGGCGAGCCTGCGGGCATAGCGAGCTCGGCAGACGGTCGCCGGCCAACGCCAGCAACTGGCGCGGCGTCACGTCGAGCAGCACGGCTTTGGACGGGGGCAACTCGTCCAGCGAGGCCACCGTCCAGCCGCAGACGATGTCGCCGCCCAGCGATTGCAGATAGCGGGCCATGGCGTCGGCGATGGATTGGGAGCCGCCACGCGCCGCCGGCCAGCCCTACGGCGTGGCCCAGGATGCCGAGCACCAGGCCGAATGACGCGGTCAGCATCTGGTCCAGGGGCAGAAAGCTGTGCGCGGCCAGCCCGGCAAAGAGCGCTCTGGCCCGTTCACCTTGGAAGCGGTATTCGGCCAGCCAGCGCGCCGACGGCAGCGCATTGAGGCCAAAGCGGGTCAGCGCCGGCAGATCCGGCGAGAGCGGCAGCGGGCCGAGCAACGCCGGGGCCAGCGTGGGCCATGCCTGCGGCCAGCGGACCCATCAGCGCGGCCCACGCTTGGCCGTCGGCGCCAATCGACGCTGCGGTTTGGTCTATGGAACGGTGGAGGGCCACGGCCGTGCCGTCGTCCAATGGATGGGCCAGCGGAATCTCCGGCTGGACCCATGCCAGGCCGAACTGGTCCAGCGGCAGCGAACGAAAAAAGGGCGACCCCAGCCCCAGCGGATGAATGGCCGAACAGATATCATGGCGGAAGCCGGGCAGCGTGATCTCCTGGGTGCGCATGCCGCCGCCGAGCGGTTGCGCCGCCCTCGATGACGAGAACGCTGCGTCCCGCCCGCGCGAGGGTGATGGCGGCGGCCAGGCCGTTGGGCCCGGAGCCGACGATTACGGCGTCGTACGAACTCGATTGAGCCATCTCTCTCTTTCCCGGTGCTTTACGTAGAGGCAATCCGTAGAGGCATGAGCGCGGACGGGAATGACCTTCGGGATTGCCCAAATGGCGCCTTCGCCCGTTCTCGTGCCCGGCGCGTCGGGTGGTGATCGGTTGGCGGTAGGCACGTGACAGAGCGGGCGAACATGTTGCCGTGGGTGTGGGGATGTTTCCCGCCCCGACACATGCCCCTACGGCTTCCAACCCACTACGTTTGTGTTGCTGCACCCGATTTTCGGGCGAACAACGCCTCATATCGTTCCAGATCAAACCCATACCTCTCGTAGCTGCGCCGGCGCTGGCGCCCAACGACACGCTGCTCGACCGCTACGGGACCGAAGCCTAGCCGGCACATTCACAGGTCTGCTCACATTCGACGATTTACGCCATCGCTACGAACGGCTCACCAACTGCCGCAGCGCACGGATCGGCGTGTAGAGCGCCGTGCGAATGGCTGCATTATGCCAGAGATTGCCCGCTTCTGACCATTGCATGCGCGGGTCGACGCAGTCGGTCACCTGGTCCACGGTCCGATTGTCGCTGCCGCCGCGCTCGGCCAGGTTGGCCAGCGTGCCGTGCCAGAACTGGTCCTCCTGGCGATGGGCCAGGCCGATGCGACAGCCCATCTCGTAGATGGGGTCGCTGGCGCGCACCAGGAGCTGGATCTGTGCCACGGTGACGCCGTCATCGACGAAGCTGCTGAACGTGTTCATGCCGGCGAAGATGTGGCCCTGGGGCGTCATGAACGAGAAGGACTCGTCGTCGGCGTAGATGACCAGGATGCCGGTGGAGATGGTGCTGCCGCCCGGCCCGGCCAGGTTGAGCACGGCCACGTCGCCCGGTTTGATGCCGGCCAGCGAACCGTAGAAGCGGTTGTCGCCCGGCCAGAATTCCGGGAAGTGGGCCTTCCACTCTTGCGATCAACGCTTTCGGCGTTATCTCGGAGCCGGTGAGCCGGATGCGGTAGGTCTTCTGCCAGAGCTGGCCGAATCCCTTGAGCGGTCCGGTCACCTTTGCGTCCCGCGACGTTGAGGTTGATGGCCGACGCCGGCAGGCCACTGACGTTGAGCCCGGCGACCGGTTTGGCCCAGTTGGCCTCTCGCTGCGCTTGGCTGGTGGCGTTCGCATCGACCGTTGGAGTCTCTTCCTGGTTGTTCATCTGCTTCACCTCGTCTCTGTTGCCTCTTCAGGGCGCACGACAGTATTGGTTGACATTGGATGTCGACATCTTCTGTATATAGCATATCGATCCGACGTCGCCGCAACGTTACGACCGCCGTTACGAGTATGGTGAGGACAAAAACATTAGGACACGGATGACGCGGATCGGGCGGATTTCCACGGATCATCTCTGAACGATCCCGTGGAATCCGCCCATCCGCGTCATCCGTGTCCTATTCAGTCGCAGCCGACACAGCGATTTCAGGCGAGCGAGTCGAGCGCGTCGGCTTCGGTGGCGTAGGAGAGGATGGCTTCGTCGAGGCGCGTCAGTTCGAAGATCTGTTGGTAGTGGTCGTTGAGGCCGATGGCCAGGAGCGTCTGTTTGTTGCGTTGGACCCGGATCAGCAGGGTGACAAGCAGCCCGATGCCCGAACTGTTCATATACTCCAGATCGTCGAAGTTAAGACCGATGGCCGAAGCGCCGTTTGCGCTTGCGGCTGTGTACGCGTCCATCAAGACCTGTTCACCGCCGCCGGTCAGTTCGCCCTCAATGTCGAGGATGACGAGTTGGGCATTGACCTGTCGGGGTTGGATCGATATTGAACCTTGTGGCATGGTTCCTCCGTTGCTGTGTGTTGTGACCGCTTAAGCGGTCCAGGCGGCTGAAGCCGCCACTATGAACGCCTCTGCTGGAATGGTTTGGGTGTATTCAATCTGGGTTGAGCATTCAGGTAGCCGCAGCCTGAGCCTGCCTGTACTGAGCCTGACGAAGTATCGAAGGCGTAGGCGGGCCGACCCGGCTTCGACAAGCTCAGCCTGCGTATACTCTCATCTGATTCTGGACACACCCAAACAACTTAGCCGGCAAACCCGGCCAATGCCGTTGCTTCATCGCTTTCAATTGACATAAAGTCAGAGAGTCGCGTGATCTCAAAGATCTCACGGTAGTGATCGCTCAAGCCGCAGGTCATCAGCGGCGTGTGCGACTGGCGCGCCTTGGCCAGCAGGCCGACGATCAAGGCGATGCCGGTGCTGTTGATGTAGGTGACGTCGGCAAAATTCAGCAGCACGCCTTCAACAGAGCCGTTGTCAGTCAACATAGCGGATGTGTACGCATCGTTGAGCGCGCTTTCGCACTGCGCGTTGATCTCGCCTGTCAGGTCGATGACTGCGACCGACCCATTGCGACGGACCGTGGCTGTCAGCGGTTCAGTCGGCATGGTTGCCTCCTTCGTGTAGGTTCATGATCAGTTCGACGGTGTGCGATGAGCCGTCAGTGGATGTGTTCATCTCGTCAACCATGTTCTGGATCAGAAAGAGACCCCAGCCGCGTGGCGACTGTTCGCCGCTGAGCTTGGCCAGCAGGTCGGGCGTCTCGGCGTCGGTCAGGGGCACGTCGCCCCCCTGATCGGTGATGTCCACGATCACTGCTTCGCCGCGGTGACGGACCTGAATACGGACCGGAAGATCGGCCTGGTAGCCATTGCCATGCTCCATGGCGTTCATCGTCGTTTCGGCGACCGCCGTCTTCAATCGTTCCAGGCGGGCCTCTTCCATTCCCAATGGAGCGACCAGATCGGCGACCCGCTCCATGGCTGCACGCTCATTGCCGGGCGCGCTGGCCACCTCAAACGCAGCCAAGATTTGGTCCACATCATCCTCCTTTGCCGGGCAAGGCGTCACGCTTTGTAGAACGACGAGGGTCACATCGTCTTCCTGCTCCCAGCCGGCCCCGGTGAAGGCGGCCAGCTCGTCGAGCAGATAGGTGACCAAGGGCGCGCCGCCCGGATGTTCGCCCATCATCTCTTTGAGGCGGGGAAAACCGAACATCTCCCGGTCCGGCGCATGGGCTTCGACGAGTCCGTCGCTGTAGAAGAGGACGCTGTCACCAGGGTTCACGGTCGTCTCTTTTTCCTCATACGTCATGCCGGGCATGAGTCCGAGCGGCATGCCCTTTGCACGCAGTTCTTCGGCCCCGTTTGCGGTGTGATGGTAGGGCACGTCGTGGCCCGCATTGGCGTAGATGATGTGGCCGCTCTCCGGATCGAGCACGGCCAGCAGGCAGGTGACGAACATCCGCGGCGGGATGTCCGGGTGCAGCAGATCGTTGACTCGCTGTAACACCTGGCCGGGTGAGGCCAGGCGTTCGGCCGCGGCACGTAGGAGGGTGCGCGTCGTGGCCATGACCAGGGCCGCGGGCACGCCCTTGTCCGTGACATCGCCGATGACGATGCCCAGGCGACCGTCATCGAAATAGAGAAAATCGTAGAAGTCACCGCCCACCTCGCGTGCCGGCTGGTAGTGGGCGGTCAGCGCCCAGCCCTCTAAGTCCGGCACCGATTTTGGCAGCAGCGTCTGTTGGATGATGCGCGCCACGCGCAGTTCCTGTGCCAGCCGTTCGCGTTCAGTGGCCTCGATCTGTTGCTGACGGGCAAGCTGAGCCACGCGCAGCGCAGGTGCAGCCTGGGTGGCCAGGTTGGTCAGCAGTCGACGGTCGTCGGAGGAATACTCCTGTTCGCTGAGCCGTGCGCCTAGATTGACCAGACCGATCAGTTCGCCCTGGCTGATTAAGGGCACGACTAGTTTGACGCCGGCCTCTTGCAGCGCCCGGAGTGCCTCGGAATCGAGCGCCAGCGCGTCCACGTCGACCGGCCCGGCTGCCTGTTGCAGGTAGACCAGAAGTGGGTCATTGGACGCGATTTCCAAATCGAACGAAATGTCGTCCGTTTCAGCGATAGCCGCCGGAGAGGGTTCAACAGGATCGACTTCATTGTTTCGGTTAAATGGCCAGAGCCGGTGAATCATTGACATAGTGACCTCAGTATATTGATGAACTGTCTCTGTATCGTTACGAATACCGTTACGACTGTGGGCAAATGCAGAGAAATATTTCCACGAAGGAACACGAAGACTCATGAAGGTCAACTTTTGTTTCGTGTTTATTGGCGTTATTCATGGATCAAAATTTTCTTGGAATGACTTTGCCGCTCTCGGCCGTCGCGTAGCCAAAGCGATATCTGTTCCGGCTGAACCGTATAGTGAACCGTCCCGACAAGTTCGAGCGACAGCGCCTCTAGATCGACCTCGTTGCGTGCGTGTTGGGCAAAGCGGTCGAGCACGCGCGATGCGTCGTATTTGCGCCGATAGAAACGGCGGTCGATCAGCCGTTGCAAGCGGCTGCGCAACGGATTGAAGAGCACCGTGATCAGCAGGGTCGACAGCACGATGGCGGCCTGGGAATCTTGGCCGGTCACGCGGATGAAGAGCGCCTGCAGCAAGGTGATACTGGCTAGAAAGAGCAGCAACAGCACTGCCGTGAGCGCACCATAGACCAGTGTTCGATTGATGACGACATCGATATCCCAGAGCCGGTAACGGAGAATGGAAATCATCATAGTCAATGGGAGGATCAGCATCATGGGCTGTAGGATGGCAATTCCAACTGTGTTTAAGAAAACACGTATCCGTACCGATTGGGGCGATAGAAGTTCGAAGAGAAGGAAATAGCTGATCATAGACAAAACAAAGAGCATCAGGCCGTAGAGTACCCATTTCGTCTGTTGGCGCTGGACGGGCGATGAGGTTAATCGATAGCGGTAGATTTGCGCGCCCAGTCCCAGTGACAGGAAGGCCAAGTAGAAAGACACCCCAATTAATTCAATGGTGTTGGTAAAGGCAACCATAGTTGACAACAGGGCATCGGTCATGCCGATGGCGAATGCCAGCGCGGCTGACGTAGCGGGTCGCCTGGGGCGTGAAGCGACCATCCGGAAAGAGATAAAGCAGCAACATGAAAAGGATGGCAGTGATAAAATTCAGGAATTCGAAGGGTGTATGCCAGGTCGGGTGCAAATTGATGAAGGCGTTGTCGGCCTCGACCGTGAAATTTAGGCCAAGGAGCAGGATGGTGAATGAGACCAAGATGCCGAACCAGTCGTCAAATTTGCCCAAAAAGATCACGGCTGCCACGGCCAACATAGCGAGAGCAACTACGACCTCAAGCGTCTGATGGAAGTAAGCCAATTGAATGAGCGTGAAGCCGGCCTCCTGGATAAACGTGGCATCGGCAATCGACGGAGCGAGCGAGATGCAACCATCACCCATGCAGACTGTGCTTAGCTCGCGGACTCGCGGCCCCATGCCGGCGATGAAGAGCGCGATCAGCAGCGCGGCCAGCGCCAACCAGGCCGTGCGCAGAACGATAAGGAGGTTCTTCTTGTCAGTCGGACTATCCTGATTGACCGTCTCATCGTTCACTGAATGTGTCGACATTTTTACTCCTGTGGTCTGTTGAACCAGATGGAAACGGACTCCGGCAACATGGTCTCGCGCACGACGGTCGTGAGGTCGACCTCCAGCGCGCCGAGATCGACCTCTTTGCGGGCTGCAAGCGCGAATCGTTCGAGCACGCGCTGAGCATTGTAGCGCCGGCGATAGAAGCGCCGGTCGATCAATCGCTGCAATCGCCGCCGCAGCGGGTTGAAGAGTCGCGGTGATCAGCAAGGTCGAGAGCACGATGGCGGCCTGTGAATCCTGCCCGGTCAGGCGCAGGAAGAGCGTTTGCAGCATCGTTACGCTGGCCACGAAGAGCAGCACCAGCAGCGCGGTCAGCGAGCCATAGACCAACGTGCGGTTGATCACGATGTCGATATCCCACAGCCGGTAGCGCAGGATGGAGAACATCATCGAAAGCGGAAAGAGCAGGATGATGGGCACCATGATCGCGAAGCCGACCGTGTTGAAGAGCACACGTGCGCGTGCCGACGTGGGTGGCAGCAGTTCCACAAACAGGGAATAGGCCAGCATGGCCAGCACCAGCACGGTAAGACCGTAGAGCACCCATTTGGTCTGCTGCCGCGCCGTCGGCGCGGAGACCCGGCGATAGCGATAGATCTGTGCGCAGAGACCCGCAGCAAGACTGGCCATGTAGATCACGGTCATGAGCAGCCCGAATGTGGACTGCGTCTGGGTTGCATCGCGGTAGAGCGCATCGGCCACGCCAACAATCAACAGCAGCGCGGCCGCATATTTGGTTGCATTCGGCGTAAAGCGTCCATCTGGAAAGAGGTAGAGCAGGAGTACGAATAGGGTTGCCGTGATCGCCGACAGTACATCGTGGGGCGTGCGCCATGTGGGGCGGAGATCGATGAAGGCGTTGTCCGCTTCCACCATAAAGACGAGTCCGAATAGCAGGATCGTAAACGAGACCAGAATACCGAACCAGTCATCGAAACGGGCCAGAAAGATGACCGCAGCAAAGGCCAGCATGATCAGGGCGACCAGGACTTCAAAGGTCTGGTGCAGGTAGGCGAACTGAGTGAGTGCGAAGCCGGCCTCTTCGATGACTGCGGCGTCGGTCGGCGAAGGAGCCAAGAGCGGACAGCCCGCGCCGACACAGATCGTGCTCAGTTCGCGGATGCGCGGCCCTTGTCCGGCGCAAAAGAGACCGAGCAGCAACACGGCCAACACCAGCCACGTCGCACGTAGCAGGATGAGCAGGACTTTCTTGGCAGTCGGGCTTTGCGATATCAAGATTCTCGCCTCACATTTGAGTCCATTGGGTGGGTAATGGTAAGCCGTTCATCCATCCTCGGATAATGCTGTGAAAAGGGTTCGATGCGTCCAGGCTCCACGCATCGTTGACGCGCACTTCGCCGGCCTGATAGACGATATTGTCGTCGGACGAAGACCTATTCACAGCGAGTCTCCAGATCGGTTGATCCAGATAGAAACGGACTCTGGCAACATGGTCTCGCGCACCACGGACGCCAGTTCGACCTCAAGCGCGCCCAGATCGACCTCGTTGCGTGAGGCCGCGGCGAAGCGCTCCAACACGCGCTCGGCGTTATAGCGCCGCCGATAGAAGCGGCGTTCGATCAGCCGTTGGGTGCGCCGGCGCAGGGGGTTGAAGAGGGTCGCGATCAGCAATGTCGAGAGCACGATGGCCAGTGGTGACTGTTGGCTCGTGACCCGGCCAAAAAGCTGTTGCAACAGCACCACGCTGCTAAAGTAGATCAGGATCAGTGACGCCGTGAGCAGCGCATAGACGAGCGTGCGCCGGATAATGATGTCGATGTCATAGAGTCGGTGGCGCAACATGGCAATACCGATGCCAATCAGCGGGGCCAGGCTCGAGGCATTGACCAAGATATCGCCCAGCGGATTGCCAAGCCCTAGACCCAGTGTGAGGCCGACAAAAACCATCGCAACCAGCAGTGCCATGCCGGCCAGCAGCCATTTGATCTGCTGCCGCTCAATGCCGTGGGCGCTCCGAAATCGAAAGAGGATCTCCGTCAGCGTCAAGACCGCGGTGATGGGCATGAAGGCGACACCGGTCGCAAAGAGCAGATCGTACAGTTGCTGCGGATGGCTGGTCGTGAAGGGGCTGGGAATCTTGAAGGCCGATGACATGGGCGTCTCTACCATGGCTCCGATCCACATGGGGAGCGTGAAGAGCGCAAGCGACGTCAAGAGTAGAAGACCCCAGCGCGGCGAGAGAAAGGAGCCGTCCGGAAAGAGTTGCAGCATCAACAGCAGGAGCGTGAAGACCACGACCCACATCCAGTTGGTGATCCAGCCGGCCAACTGCGCAGACGGTAACGGATCGTCGACCGTGTAGTAGGCGAAGGTCGACCAGTGTCCGCCCAGTGCGCTCAGCGCCGAAGCCAGGCCGATCAGGAGCAGCAGCCAGCCGATGCGATTGCCGGCCTGGCGACGCACAATGACGAAACCAAAAAGGCCAGCAGTCAACGGCGTGATCAGCGAGCTCTGGACGGCGTTGAACCAGTTGACGAAGGCGTTGTCGGTGACGCCCCAGCCGCCGGGCAGGACCGTGTTGACGGTCAACGGGAAGAGCATCATGCCGACGATCCCGCAGGTCACCGTGGTGGCCAGGAGGAACACGGCTAGTCTGGGCGTACGTTTGCGGTCGCCGGCGGATGGCGTCGCTCTCAGTGAAGCGGATGTCATGGTTGTCGGTCCCTCAGCCAGAGCGTCGTCCCGGACGGTTGTACGGTCCGGTCGACTGCGCCGAGTAGCTCGGTCGTCAGCGTCTCCAGATCGACCTCATCACGCGCCACCGCGCCGAAGCGGGCCAAGGTCAGCTCAGCGTCATACTTGCGTCGATAGAAACGGCGATCAATCAGTGCCTGAACACGATTGCGCAACGGGTTGAAGAGCGCCGCGATCAGCAATGTCGAGACGACGATGGCGACCGTTGACTGATGCCCAGTGACGGCAACAAAGAGCCGCTGCAAGACAATAATGCTGCCGACATAGACGAGCGCCAGCGTGCCGGTCACCGCCGCATAGACCAGCGTGCGCCGGATGATGATGTCGATGTCGTAGAGTCGATAGCGCAGGATAGCGATGCCGATGACTACGGGATAGCCCACGAAGACAATGGCGAGGATGATGAGATAGGGTAGCCCCTCGAAAACACTCGGCGTGATGAAGGCTCCTGGCAGTTCGAAAAAAAGTAACTGCGTGCCAAAGGCAACAGCGAAGAAGTAGGCAATCCATTTCAATTGCTGGCGCACGACACCCTGAGAACGCCGGTAGCGAATGAACAGTGACAGGATACCCGCCAGCGCAATACCGAGTTGCAGGGCGCTTAGGAGCGCATTCACGCTTGGCCCGATTGATGTCGGGATGAAGGACAATGCAAACGGGTTATCAGGCGTAAATGCCACCCCCAAATCCATGCCGTTCATCACCATAGGGCCAGGCAGCGTTGCCATTGCGATGAAGAGCGCTCCGATCAAACTGCAGATCATAAGCGTAAGCGCGCGCCAACGCGGCGACAGGAATTGGCCGTTCGGGAATAGCATCGGCATCAGGGCAAACATTGGAATCAACTGTATCGGTGAGGCAACATAGAATATCCATGCCGTGAGGGAGATAGCCGGCAGCGGTAGAGCCATGCAACTGCTGTGAACCCAAGAAAAGAACTGGACGCCGCCCAATACACCGATGATTAGACAGAGCCAGCCAATGACATGCCCCGGTTGTCTGTACAGAATGAGCACGCCCAACAGGCTGAAGAGGAGATTTGAGATGGAGAAAACGAAAGGCGAAGACCGCACCGCTAGGTAGCCGCCCGTGAGGACTTCATTGCAACCGGCCGCTATGAGTCCATACATGGATGCGGTCGTTATCACTGTCACGCCCAACAACAGCCAGGCGATCCAGGGCGCCGATCGTTGCTTTACTGTGACTGATCTCGTCATGATTGCCGCTCCTTCAACCAAAGTGAGGCTGTCGTCGGCTGAATCGTCTCGTTGACGGCGACCAGTAGTTCAGATGTGAGCGCCTCGAGGTTGACCTCATCCCGAGCAACCGTACCAAATTGGGCCAGGATGGACTCGGCGTCATATTTGCGTCGATAGAAACGGCGGTCGATGAGTGTCTGTACGCGGCTGCGCACCGGGTTGAAGAGCGCGGCGATGAGCAATGTCGATACAACGACGGCGACGGTCGATTCTTGACCGGTGATGCCGATAAAGAGTCGTTGCAACACGATGATGCTGCCAATATAAATAAGCGCAAGTGCGCCGGTCACCAACGCGTAGACCAATGTGCGTCGAATGATGACGTCGATGTCGTAGAGCCGATAGCGCAGGATGGCGATGCCGATGACCACGGGATACCCGAGGAAGACAACGATGAGGATGAAGGCATAGGCGAGGCTATCGAGTACCTGGGGATTGAATAGGGCCCCGGGCAGCTCGAAGAAGACCATCTGCGTGCTAAAGGCCACAGCCAAAAAGTAGGCCAACCACTTGATCTGTTGGCGCGATTGACCCTGCGATCGCCGAAATCTCAGGACCAAGGATAGGACTGCGCCCATGGCGAGGATGAAGAAGCCGATGGCCAGGGCCGTGTCGAGGAACGGGCCCATCGATGCCGGCAGGAAGGACAATGCCAGCGGATTTTCGGACCCATCACCCATATCACCCATGCCGTTCCACACCATGGGGCCGGGTAGGAGGGTGACCAACAGCAGTGTCAATCCATAGAGCGTGCCGCCTGCAACGGTGAATAGGCGCCAGCGCGGTGACAGGAAGTGTCCATCGGGAAAGAGCATGGGCATGAGGACGAAGAGCGCCACCACCAGCGCCGGCGGCCCCCAATATGCGAACCATGGGATAATCTGGCCGGCCGGCACGGCAAGCGCATCACAGCCGGTGTAGATTTCCGCTGGATGGAGGATGCCAAGGGCGCCGATCACCAGAGACAACCAGCCGATATGGTGGCCAGGATGGTTGTAGAGGATGATCAGGCCCAGCACGGCAAAAAGGAACTGGGAGGCCAAGATCACAAAGTTGGCCGTCCGTTCCGCCGGACTGCCGCTCAAAAGCCCATCTGCGCAGCCGGCATCTATCAGGAAAAAGGTAGCCACGACACCTGCGATGGAGAATCCAAAGAGCAGCCATGCAAGCCAGGGTATCGATTGTTGTCGGTCTATGGTCTTTGCGCTCATCAACAATGCTTTCCTTGGTTAGGCCGGTTGCACATTCATGAACCATGCTTTCGTAGGGGCGGGGCTTGCCCCCGCCCCTACGATATACGGTCGTTGATCGGGCAAATGGTATTACTCGTTGTCCGGCAGCGCCTCGCTGGAACTAAGGTACGCATAGAGCGCCTGCAATTCCTCATCGGTCTGGTGGCGATATTCGAGCCACGGCATCTCTTCCGCGTCAATCTGACGGCCGTCCGACGTCATGCCGGAGCGCATGAAGGCCAGGAACTGTGCTTCATTCGATTCTACAATCAATGCCCTTGGTTGCGACGTTTGATACCATGCGTGGAGAGACGATTATAGCCATCTGTCCCGGACTGGGCAAACGCCCCTTCTTTACGAGCCTGGCACCGACACCTGCGCCGTCATACCGAGCATGAAGTGGGGGGCGCCGCCACTGTCCGGACTGGGAAGGAAACAGATGAACCCATAGTCGCCTTCTTCAAAATCAATCTCGTACCAGGCCGTCAAGCCCGAATTTATGGGTGCCATACCCCCAAAGAACATGAATGGTGGTGGTCCGCCCGCCTCTTCCCCGGCCATGAGGAACTGCATGGCGTCTTCGGTGCTGATCCCGTCATCGAGTTTGAGCATGGCTACTTCATGGGGTTCCATGCCGGAATTGGTCACTTCGACGATAGTGGGTCCAGCGACTGGCGTCCCTTCCATGACATAACTGAAGTCGACCAACTCGGTGCGCATGTCAGCCTCGGGTGGCTCAGCGCCAGATGCGACAGCTTCTATGACTTCGAGTTCTGTGGTCATGCCTTTGGCCAGGTCCGGGACCCCTTCTCCGTCTTCGCCAAAGGAAAAGATCGTATAGATCCCAGGCGCTAGATCGATCGTGTAGGCGTTGCTCTGTCCTGGTTTTGCGTTGACGCCGCCATACCAGCCCAACCGATCTGGCATCTGCGGATCGGTTTCGAAGGTTGCAAAGACGCCCATCATATCCTCAATGGTCTTGCCATCTTCCAGCTTGACGAGCCAAAGTGAATGTTCCTGCTCGCCAGGATTAACAAACTCGATGCGGGTTAGCCCACCGGGGATCGAATCGGGGCCGTCAAAGGCGTAGTCTGCTGCGGTGAACGTGACGGTCGGGGCCGCATTGCCGGCTGTCGCGGCGGCGTCAGCTTTTTCATCCCCTGGTCCGCCCGCGGCTGCCGGCTCCAGGGCGACACAGCCCGCCAATACAACGCCGGTGAGTAGAATGCAAAATGTAAAGAGCAATCGTCGAATTTTCATGGTCTCTCCCTTTTCTGATAGTGCGCTGTCCTCGGTTGGTACAGCGTGACGTCCTGCCGCCACTATAGCGCAACGACCGTCGCGAGTTCGTTACCGCAACCGTTACGGAACGACCCTGCCTACTACTTTTCTCAAATGCAGATCCTGTTTATACTGCGGGCAGTCCTTTTTAATGTTTTTGCAATCCACGGATATTGGTATGCAGCAGTTGACAATTTCACTCCTGGGCGCGCCTGCCATCGCCGTCGATGGCGTCTCTATCCAGGTCGATACGCGCAAGGCCGTCGCCATGGTCGCCTACCTGGCGCTCAATCCGGGCGTTCAAACCCGCGACGCGCTGGCAGCGCTGCTCTGGCCCGAATTGAATCAGCCGCGCGCGCTGGCGGCTCTGCGACGCACGCTCTCCGTCCTCAACAAGAGCGCGATGTCACCCTGGCTCGCCATCGAGCGCACAAGCGTTGAACTGCGACAGGATGCGCAGGTCGATCTCGATGTCGTCGCCTTTCATCGCGCACTCGCCGAGTGTCTTGCACACGGACACGACGCCGACACCGCCTGCGCTCGCTGCATCGCGCCGCTGTCCAGGGCCGTCGACGCCTATCGCGACGACTTTCTGGCTGGATTCTCGCTGCGCGACAGCGTCAATTTTGACGACTGGCAGTTCTTCACTGCGGAGGAACTGCGTCGTGCCTACGTGCAGGCACTGGATCGCCTGGTCTCTGCGCTGGCCGCCGATGGTCAGTTCGACCTGGCCATCGACCGGGCGCGAATTCGATTGCATGCCGATCCATTGCATGAAGCGGCCCATCGCCAACTGATGCGTCTCTTTGTCTGGGCGGACCAGCGCAACGCTGCGTTGCGCCAATATCGGGAGTGCGTGCGTGTCCTCGACGAGGAGCTAGGCGTGCCCCCGCTGGATGAGACCACTGAACTCTACGAGGAAATCTTCGCCAACCGGGCCATTCCAATGCCTAGCCCGACGCCGGTACAGCAATCTGGCAATGCGCGAGCGGACGAAGAACCTGTGGATCGATCCCCGACACCGGCGTCGCTCGACCTGGTTGGACGAGAGTCCGCTTGGCTGGAACTGGAGAACGCACTGACTGCTGCAGGCCGGGGTCGTCTCGTGATAATCGAAGGCGAGGCGGGCATCGGCAAGACGGCCCTGCTCGACCACTTTCTGGACTTCGCCGCGGATCGGGGTTGTCTCACACTGAATGCTCAATGTTTTTTCGGCGAATCGGATCTGGCCTATGCGCCCGTCCGCGAACTGCTGCGGAACGGATTGGCCCAGGAGAACGCCGCAGCCCGGCTGGCCGATCTCCCGACGCACACGTTGGCTGAAGTGAGAAGACTGCTGCCGGAATTGGAGTCGATTGTGCCGGGCCTGTCGGATTTGCCGCCGGTGGAGAATCTGTCGGCAAAGGGACGCTTTTTCGATTCAATCGGGCAAGTGTTGGCGGCATTGACGGCAGGCGATGGGCCGGCGCTGGTGGCGATTGATAACATCCACTGGGCCGATAATGCCACGCTTGAACTGGTCAGCTATCTAGCCCGTCGTCTTCCGGGCCAGGCTTTCTGCCTGGTATTGGCATGGCGGACAGAGGACTTTGCCGCGCAGGGTTTGCTCAGGACCATTCGACACGAAGCGATTCGCAGCGG
The DNA here is from genome assembly GCA_963698255.1 of uncultured Chloroflexia bacterium. GTDB lineage: Bacteria > Chloroflexota > Anaerolineae > Caldilineales > Caldilineaceae > JAWKOK01. Next base: position 560,849 of record CAVOQD010000024.1, read on the forward strand.
ACTCTGTACGGATATCGTGCTGGATAGACTGACGTCGCTGCACGTGCGCACAATCGTGGTCGAAGCCGAGATCGCGCCGATTGAGGATCTCGATCGGCTTAGCGCGCGTCTTCAGGATGAGTCCGCGGGCATACCGCTCTTCCTCGTGGAATATGTCCAACTATTGCGCCGCCGCCCGGATCTGATCCGCCAGGCAAAATGGGATCTGCCCAGCGGCATCCGAGATCTGTTGCAATTTCGACTTGGTCTGGTCAGCGATACCGGCCGGCAACTGCTGGCTGCGGCCGCCGTCATCGGCAGATCGTTTGATTACGAAACAGTGCGTTTTGTCAGTGGCCGCAGCGATGATGAATGCATCGGCGCCTTGGAAGAACTTCTGACCCATCGTCTGGTGCGCGAGACCGATTGGCCGGGCTACGATTTCTACCACGATCAGTTGCGAGATTTGCTCTATCAGCAGGTCAGCGGCGCGCGTCGCCGCCTGCTCCATCGTCGCACTGCCGACGCCATTTCGACCGCGCTGCGTCGCGAGCGCGCCGATCCCCATCTGCTCACGCCGCTGCTGGCCCATCACCGTGCTGAGGGCGATCAGATCGAGGAGGCCATCGGCGCCTATCTAGCGGCAGCCGAGCAGGCCGCCACAATCTATGCCAACCGAGAGGCGATCCTCTATCTGGAGGCGGCGCTTGCCCTGGGGGCCGTCGATCTGCGCGCCATCCACGAGCGGCTGGGCGACTTGCAGACACTGCTGGGCGAATATGAGCGAGCCCGCAACAACTACGAAACGGCTGCCGCCCACGCTCTGCCCGATCAGATCGCGCAGCTTGAGGGCAAACTCGGCAACCTGCATCAACGCCAAGGACGCCTCAATTTGGCGCAGCGCAGTTATGAAGCGGCACTCGGCGATGGAACGCTGGATCAGGCATGGCAATGTCGAATGTTGGCGCGTTGGAGCTTGGCGGCGGAGCAGGCCGGCGATCACGACGAGGCGCTGAAATTGGCCCAGGAGGCACTGCAGGCCGGCGCCGATCTCGACGATCCCTTGCCCCTTGCCCAGGCCCACAACGTGTTGAGCATCCTGGCCCGGCATGCGGGCCAAAGTGCTGACGCTGTCGCTCACGCCCAACGCAGCTTGGAGCTCACCGCGGAGGAGGATGCCATGGAGCGGGTCGCCGCGTGCAATAGTCTGGCCATGGCCTTTGCCGCCGCAGGTGAGACCGCGCGGGCCATTGCACTCACCGAAGATGCGGTGTCCGAATGTGTTGCCTTGGGCGATCAGCATCGGGCCGCGGCGCTCTACAATCATCTGGCCGACTATCACCATGCGCTGGGCAATGATGCCATTGCCAATGACTTTGTCAAACAGGCGGTCTCCATCTTTGCACAGATCAGCGCTGACGGCGTGGATCTGAATCCGGCCATCTGGATGCTGGTTGAATGGTGATGGTTGAAGCAGTTGTTTGAATGGGCATCCCACAATGTCTTAGCAGTGAAGGAGTTGACATGGCATCAATCAAGCTGGCCTACATCGGCGGCGGCAGCACGCGGGCCCCAGGCACCATGGCCTCGTTCATCGCCCAAGGCGCCAACTTTGACGGCTCGGAGATCGTGCTTGTCGATCTCGACCAAGATCGGCTGACTGTGGTCGAAACGCTGGCGCGTAACATGGCCCGAGCCGCCGGGCTGGACCTGACCATCCATGCCACGACCGATCGAAGCGCCGCGCTGACCGACTGCGACGCCGTGCTCACCAGCTATCGTCCCGGCGGTTTCGAGGCGCGCTATCTCGACGAGATCATCCCGCTCAAACATGGCGTCATCGGCCAGGAGACCCAGGGGCCAGGCGGCTTCTTCATGGCGCTGCGCTCGATCCACGCCATGCAGGGCATCGTGCGCGACATGGAGGAGCGTTGTCCCAAGGCGATTCTCTTCAACTACACCAATCCCATCAATCTGGTCTCCGAAGCGGTCAGCCATCACAGCGACCTGCCCGTCATCTCGTTCTGTGAAGGGCCGCTCACCTTTCCCGACCCCGTGTTGCGCGCCGCCGACCTGGATCCAGACAAAGCGGATGTGACCATGGTCGGCCTGAACCACGCCTGCTGGTCGGTCCATCACGAGTATGAGGGCGCGGACCTCATGCCGTTGCTGGCCGACGCCTATGCGCGCAAGAGCCGGGAGATGGAACCTGATGACCCGAGCCTGCGCCTGCTCAAGCTGGCCGTGACCATGGGATCGGTGCCTGCGTCCTACTTCCAGTACTATTATTTCAAGGACGAGGTGCTGGCCGAGCTCATGGCGAAGTCGACCACGCGCGCCCAGGACATCATGGCCAATGTGTCCGACTACTGGGTGCACTATCGTGAGCAGGCGGAGCAGGCCAGGCCGACCCTGGACGCAAAACGCTCGCGCGGCGGCATTCACGAGCTTGAGCTGGCCATCGACGTCATGGACGCCATCTTCAACGACCGCGGCGAGATCTGGCCGGTCAACATTCCCAACCAAGGCGCGTTGGCCGGCTTCCCCGATGATCGGGTGGTCGAGGTCTACGCCCGCGCCGACCGCAACGGCATTACGCGGCTGCCGCAGGTGCAACTACCGGCGCCGGTGCGCGGCCTCGTGCAGATGCTGAGCGAGTATCAGTCGCTGGCGGCCGAAGCGGGCTGGTCGGGCGGACGGCGTCAGGCGATTCAGGCATTGGCCAGCCATCCGCTCTGCTTCTCGCTCAACCCGGCCGAGACACTCTATGATGAAATGGCTGCCGCGCACCGCGCCTACCTGCCGGAACGGCTGTTTGGATAGGGTAGAAGATCTGCCTGGGCGAGTCTGACCTTTGCCTGCATTTTTTTGGCAGGAGGGAATCAGTCCATCTGAAAACATTTGGCACAGCGGCCACCAGGTCATCAATGCCCTGGCTAGACACAAAGATGCCCCATAAATGGGGCTTGGTCGGCGAGCCAGCCCCGTGAACGGGGTGCGGTTCGCACGTGGGCTTGCGAACTAGACATTGGCGGACGGTAAAATCACGGAGTTGTTTAATCCCCGGCCCTAAGCCACGAGTGGAGGGGGACCGCCATGGCAGGTGAGGGGATGGGGCGCCGCCAACGCCCAGAGATTCTCAATTATTGACACATCGAGAACAACCATGATCGAACTGCTCGTGGCGCGGGACTATGACGCGCTCAATGAAATGGCTGCTGACATCGTTATGGACGCTGTCGCCGACAAGCCCACCTTATCGGCCGTGCTGGCCACCGGCAACACGCCAATGGGCCTCTACAGCGTGTTGGTCGATCGCTATCAGGCCGGCACGTTTGACCCAAGCCGGCTGCGTATCTTCCAACTCGATGCCTACCTGGGCCTGACCCGTGACGACCCGCGCTCGCTCTACCGTTGGCTGGAGGAGTCGTTCCTGGCCCCGTTGCAGATCGATCCGGCCAACGTCGTCAGCCTGCCCGGCGACGCCGACGATCCGCAGGCCGCCTGCCGAGCCTACGACCAGGCCGTGGCCGCGGTCGGCGGTTTTGACCTGTCGGTGCTGGGGCTGGGTCCCAATGGCCATCTCGGCTTCAACGAACCGCCGGTCGCTGCAGACGCGCCCTCCCGGCTGGTCGATCTGACCGAGGCCAGCGTGCAGAGCAATGCCCCCTATCGGGGCGGGCGCGACCGGGTGCCGCGCCGGGCGCTGACCGCGGGCATGGTCCAGTTGCTTGGCGCGCGGCGTACACTGCTGCTGGTCTCAGGCGAACACAAGCGCGAGATCTTGCGCCAAACCGTTGAGGGACCGGTCACGTCCGGCGTGCCTGCCTCGTTCCTCCAGACCGCTGCCAATGTGACCGTCTTGGCCGATGCCGCCGCGTGGCCCTGGCAGGAAAGGCCCAACAAGTGACACAGCTATTGGCCATTGACGCAGGCAACACCAAGACGATTGCGCTGGTCGCCCGGCGGGACGGCTCGATCATCGGCATGGCTCGCACCGGTTGCGGCGACATCTACGGCGCAACATCGCCGGAAGAGGCGGTTGCCGCCATCATTGCGGCCGCCCAGGCTGCACAACACCAGGCATCGGTACAACCCGGCGCTCTGGCGGGCGTTGTGCTCAGCGCGGCGGGCGCGGACTGGCCCGCTGACTTTGCCTATCTGCGCAATGCGATGGCCGAGCATGGGCTGGATCGCAACCTGCTGGTGGTCAATGATGCCATCGGCGCGCTCTGCGCCGGCTCGCCGGACGGCACGGGCGTCGTGATTGCCGTCGGCACAGGCGTGGCAACCGGCGCTCGCTCGGCCGAGGGGCGCACGTGGCACTCGGGCTTCTGGCAGCTAACCCAGGGCGCGCACGCGATGAGCGGACTGGCGTTGAAGGCGGTCTACGGCGCGGAGTTGGGGCTTGCGCCCCAGACGGCACTGACCGAGGCAGCGCTGGCGCACTTCGGCGCGCCCGATGTGGAGGCGTTGCTCTACGGCATGACCCGGCGGGACAGTCGACCAACCCAGGCAGAGATCGCCACATTCGCAGCACGGCTGCTCAATGCGGCTGATGAGGGGGATGCGGTTGCCCGCGAGTTGGTGCTTGATCAGGGCCAAGCATTGGGACGCTATGCCCAGATCGCGGCCGGCAAAGTGGGCATAGCGGACCGTCCCTACAGCCTTGTCTTGACCGGCGGCATGTTGCGCCACCCTTCGCCGCTGCTGATCGATGCCATCATCGCCGGCGCGCGAGCATCCGCACCCAACGCTCGTCCGCTGCGCAGCCAACTTGAGCCGGCCGCCGGCGTTGTCCTGCTGGCACTGGCCGAGGCCGGCATCGCCCGCAATGACGCTATTTTTCAACGGATCACCGACACATTGCCTGGCTCAGACTTTTTTGTAACGTAAGAATGCGCCGGAACCGGGAATATGAAGTCGTTCTACCGGTCAAAAGGGTCGATATCACCAGCGCCGGCTGTGACGCCGGAAACGACCGTGCGCGCAGATGGCATCTCAATACCGCTGGTGATCAGCGGTCCGCTGCCGGGCCAGGTGAAGAGCGGCTCCAGATCGGCCAGGATCTCGTCCAGGGCGACGGCGTCGTACTCGTCGTGCAGATGTTCACCGCCGGCTCGGTCGCCCGAAAAGTCGATCACGCCACGGCGACGCAGCACCTCGCCGTAGGTCGATCCTTTGACCATCTCCAGCGCGAAGATCGGCCCCATCCGGTTGAAGACGCGCTTGGCTTCCTCACGGTCGCCGGCCTCCAGCGCATTCCAGAGACGAACCACCACGTCCGTGATGTGGCAGCCCGGCATCTGCCCATCCACGCCGCGCGGGTGCTCCAACAGCAGATAGCGCCCACCTGCCCCGCCAAAGACGCCCTTCAGCTTGGGCCCGCATGCCTCCCGAACCTGTGTGACCATGTGGGTCACAGGGAAGGTCTCTTCCTTGATGTACTCCACATGCTCGACCTCATCGACCAGACGGGCCAGCGTCTTCACCGACAGAACGCTGCCACGCGTGTGGTTCTGGACAAAGATGGGTACGCCAACGGCGTCGTTGATGGCCCGATAATAGTGGACGATGGCATCCTCGTTGCCCAGCGGCTGAACGTAGGGCGCCATGGCCATGACGGCATCGGCGCCGACGGCCTGGGCGTGGCGGCTGAGAAAGGCGGCATGTACCGCCGAGACGCCCTGGGTGCCCAGAACGACCGGAATGCGTCCGGCGACCTGTTCGGTCACGATCTGCATGCCTTGCAGCCGCTCTTCATCGGTGAGCGTGGCAAATTGGCTGGCGTTGACGGGCCAGACGATGCCATGTGCGCCGCATTCGACGCAAAAATCGACGACGCGCCGCAGGCCATCCCAGTCGACGGTCTGGTTTTCGTGAATCGGCGTGAACGGAATCGTGAAAACGCCGCGGAAGGGTTGGGTCATGGGTGGATCTCCTTTTGTGAGAGGGTGACAAGGGGCAGGGACTGGGTTTAAGATGACCAGCAAGAGTGACTGGTTCGGTCACCTTGTCACCCCCTCACCTTCGTCATTTCTCCTCCGGCGGCCGGCGCGTCTCCCACCCCTCTTCAAAGAGGCGCAGGAAATTTTGTTCGCCGTAGGGATGCTTGAGCGCTTCTTCTTCGTTCAGTTCCACGCCCCAGCCCGGCGCGTCGGAGACGGTGAGATGGCCGTCCTCGACGCGGGGCACGCCCTGCAGCAGATCCCATGTCCAGGGTTCGAGTGAGTCGTCGAAGTTTTCTTGGATCAGAAAATTGGGAATCGAGGCGTGGTGGTGCGCGTTCATGGCCGTGCAGAAGGGGCTCTGTGCCTGGTGGCAGGCAATCAGCGCCGAGTAGGCCTGGGCGATGCCGAAGACCTTGCGCGTCATCGACGGACCCAGGGCCATGGGCTCCGGCTGCACAATGTCGATCACACGTTGCGGAGAGCAGATCGGCGAACTCTCGCAACTCGTGGAAGCCTTCACCCAGCACCACCGGCACCTTGATCGCTCGCGCCACCGACAGGTGGCCGGCCAGATCGTGGGTGCGCACCGGCGTCTCCATCCACATGGGCGAAAATTCCTCCAGACGGCGACCGATGCGGATGGCCGTGCCCGACGGTGAAGCGATCATGGCATTCGATGAGGAGATCGACGCGTGGGACCAACGGCCTCGCGCACGGCGCGCACGATCTCGATGGCGAGATCCTCGCTCTCTCGCTCGATCTGCTGGTAGGCGCCGCCGAAGGGATCAAACTTGAAGGCAGTGTAGCCCTCTTCGACCATAGAGGCAGCCTTTTCGGCAAAGAACGACGGCTCACGCGGCCCCTGGTACCAGCCGTTGGCATAGACGCGCAGCCGTTCATGATGTTTGCCGCCGAAGAGCTTCCACATGGGCGCACCCAGGCTCTTGCCCAGGATGTCCCAGCAGGCCTGCTCGATGGCGCTCATGCCGATGGTCTGGCCGAAGTAGCGCGCCTTGTGCATCTTGAGCCAGAGCACCTCCGGCTGCAGCGGATCTTCGCCGATCACGTGGCGTCGCAGTTCCTCCACGTCGCCGACCGACGGCTTCGTGACCAAGCCCGCGCGTCGCCTCGCCCAGACCGGTGATGCCCTCATCGGTGTATAGCTTGACGAAGACCCAGTTTTTCCACGGGTTGCCCACCACAAATGTCTTGAGATCGGTGATCTTCATGTCGGTTCCGAATCCTCTTTCATGGAAAAGATCAGGCTACAGCAGGTGACCGCGCCTTCGGCTTTGACCAGCTCGGAAACATCGATCTGCCTGACATCTAGGCCCTGCTTGCGAAGCCGCTCCGCCGTTTTGGGATACTGAGAGGGCAACACCAGCGAATCGCGGATACGTAGCGCATTGGCAGCGCCCGGTTCGCTGGGATCGATCTCGATGATCTGCTGGTCGGGAAAGTGCGGTGAATCGATCCATGCAGGATTGATCAGCACGGTATTGTCGGCCACCTGCGTGACAGCCGATTTTAGGTGTAGGCAGCCCTTCACTTCAACCCCATGCACTGTGTAGCCGAAGGGGCCAACGGCTTGCTGTATCTGTGAGATGGCCTCGCTGTTGCTACGGCTCGACAGGCCGACATAGATTTGCTTGCCCATCGTGAGAACGTCGCCGCCGTCGACAGTACCCGGCGGTTCGATGGCGACCAACTCGCGATAGGGGGCCAGCGCTGCCTTGATCGTCTCGGTCTCCTGTCGCCTCGATGCGGCTCCCGGATTGGTGATGATGGCAAGCTCGTCCAACACCAGCGCCGCATCTTCCACGAAGACCGAGTCGGGCAATGCCGGTTCCTCTGGCAGCGACTGGACACGGCAACCAAGCTCAGCCAGCAGCGCCTCATAGGCATGGTGCTGCCTTTTGGCTTTCTCTACGTCAATGGCTTCGCGCTGGAGATGAGTTAGCTCACACTGGTTGATACCGGGACTGACTTCACGGGTGATGGCAATAAGCATGATGCGGTTCACACGTCTTTTTCTGGCTCTGCTTCGAGGGCCGCGTTGATCTGCTGTTCGACAATCAGGAATGCGTCGGATTCGGCAGCAATGACCTCAAAGTGGGCGGCATAGGGTACGACGTGCAGTTGGACCTGATCACCGGTGGCCCGTGCCTTGGTCACGAAGCGGCGAAGATAGTCGGCGGGCACGATCTCGTCGTCCCAGCCGACAATGTGACATTGGGGCATTCTCAGCGGCAGGAGCGCTGCTGGCGAACCCTGGGCGTACCGTTCCGGGAAATCCTCCGGCGTACCGCCCAACAGTTCGGCCGGCGCACCCGAGCAGATACCCTCGGCCAACGCCGGCGCCAGATCCGGGATGCCGGCCAGCGAAACGACGCCACGCAATCGCAATGGATTGTCCACGAAGAGGGGAGAGCCGGCAGGTAATTTGTGCCGTGCGCCCAGCCACAGGGCCAGATGTCCCCCGGCCGAGTGGCCGACCGCGCCGACTCTATCGAGGTCAAGGCTGTATTCGGGCGCCAGTATGCGGAGATAGTCCGCGCCGGCTGCCACGTCGAGGAACGTCATTGGCCAGCCGCCGCGGATCTCGTCGGCCTGTTCGATTTCGACGTTGATCCGCCGGTATTCGAGGCTCCAGACGGCAATCCCTGATCGGTTGAGGCTGCGAGCCATCTGGCCGAGCTGGCCTAGCCCAAAACGGTCTCGCCAACAGCCGCCGTGGATCAGAACAATCGTTGGGTAGAGACCACTGGTTGTTCTTGGCGCTTCCGTGGGCAGATAGAGATCGCCGAACTGGTCAGGGAGGTCGCCATAGGTGATGCGAAAATCGCCGGCAACGGTCGGGATTGCCGCATAATCGTCGACTGTCATTGGAGGGGTCATGGGCGTCACCTGTGAGGTACGTGGAGTCTTTCGTCAACAACTGTCACGATACATCATTTCCAATTGTGCAGCAAGCAAACTATGTAGGCCGGAATGTTATTCTGGCTGGCTAAGCCAGGCTTTGCCTTGCTGGTCGGAATAACATTCCGGCCTACATTTTGGCCGGATTCAGATCGCGTCTGGCCTGCCAGAATGCGGCGCCAAAGCGATGTTGCTCATCGTCCCAGTCGTCCCGATGGCAGACGAGATCGGCGCGCAGTTGGGCCAGCGCGGCCTGCACCTCCTGCCGGTCGACGAGATTCTCCTTTTCAAGCGGATCCGCCTGCAGATCGAAGAACTGTGACATCCCGCAGGCGTATTCGATCAACTTGCGTTTGCCGTCGGTGATGCCGCGAATGGTGTCGACGTAGGCGAGGTAGAGACTCTCTCTGGACGACGCCGATCTGTCCAGCAGGCAGGGGGCCATGCTCTGGCCTTCGACCGAATCGGGCTGGTCGATCTCGAGCAGGTCGCAGAGCGTCGGGAAGATGTCGAGCAGATAGACCAGTGCGTCGCTCTCCTCTCCGTTGGGAATGCCGGGGCCGGCGAAGATCAGCGGCACGCGCACGCTGTGGTCGTAGAGGTTCTGCTTGCCCATCAGCCCGTGCTGACCCAGCGCCAGTCCATTGTCACCGGCGAAGACGATTAGCGTGTTGTCCAGGTCGTCGTCCGCTTCCAGTTTGGCCAGCAAGCGACCCAACTCGTGATCGAGGTGGCTGATCATGGCGAAATATTCTGCGATATGGACGCGGATCTCTTCGGGGTCGCGTGGGATGGCGGCCAGCACCTCGTCGCGCACGCGCAGTGCGCCAGTGTCGATGGGGTGCTGGTGCAGGAAGTTGCCCGGTAACTCGATCTCGGCCGGATCGTACATGGCCAGAAACTCGTCCGGCATGGTTCTGGGATCGTGAGGGGCCATGAGGGCGACATAGGCGAAGAAGGGTTTGTCGTCGGGCCGGTTGTCCAGGAAGTCCACAGCAGCGTCGACAAACAACTCGGTCGAGTGTTTGCCCGCAGTGATGTGATCGCAGCCGCGCTGCTCGACCTCCTTGGAATAGTAGGGATCGCGGACGATTGGCCGTTGCGCGCTGTACAGGCCGGTCGGATCAAAGTGATAGGCGGGCACGTTCCAGTGATCCTCCATGCCGCCGAAGAAGATCTCATCGCCGTGGGTGAAGCTGCGCGCATAGGCCGCACGCTCATTGTGCCACTTGCCCGTGCCGAAGGTGGCGTAGCCCGCAGCCTGGAACGCTTCACCCATGGTTGTGTGCGACGGCCGGGATCTGCTGGCCCTCGTCCTGGAGGTGAAAGAGGGTACGCCCGGTGTGCAGCATCGCCCGGCTGGGCATGCAGACCGCGCCGGACGTGCCGCCGGGAATGTGGGCATGTTTGAAGGTGACGCCCCTGGCCGCCAGCTTGTCGAGATTGGGCGTTTTGACCCTTGGATCGCCCAGCGCACCGATGGTGTCGAAGCGTTGATCGTCGGTGAAGAAGAAGAGCACGTTTGGTTTCATGGCGATGACCGTATTCCTGCTGTAGATTTGAGATTGATGAGACGCGATTGCTGTCAGCTAGGAGTTTACTGCACATGTCACACTCCAACAAGTGAACCCGTGCGTCAGGTGTTTGGCCAGCGCATGGCTTACGGTCTACCGATCCTGAGTAGTTCCAGCGGGCAGGCCGTGTGTCTTGGCTTCATGGAGGAGACGGTGATGTCTGGCATGCGAACTTCCCCCGTAGTCCTTGCCTTCACCGACAAGTCACTGTGGGTGAAGGCAAGGACTACGGGGGAGTGCGGCGATTGGAGTATGTTCTGCCTCGCCCGATCGTCGTCGAGACTCAGCTAGGGCTTGGCCCCGGCTTTGACGCCAAAATCCTGGATACCAAAGTAGCTTTGCTTTACACTGTTCGCTGCATGTACGCCTCTCTCCTTTCAATCATGCGGTTCCGTTATAGGAATCATCACATGCTCGGCCGGCGTGCCGCCGAACATGATCCAGGGCCCACCCGACAACCGGTCCTTGGTGTAGAGCGTCGGATCCAGTGGCAAGGGTGACGCCACCATGAGATGTGGTACATTTGCCTGCCACTCTTGCCCTGACGGTGGTTCCGTCAGCGTCGGGTCATCATTGTCGGCTACGCTGTCGCCTGCGAGCATATACGCAAACCCCAACGCTGTGAATGCTTCACGCTCCGGCCCAAAGGGAACGCCAAAGATGTTGCGCCAGTTTTCATCGAGACAGCGCGGGTCGGGATCCGGCGATGCTGGGTTGTCAGGACGGCAGACCCAGCCGTTGGTACCATCTCGCAACAAGGTAGGTTCAGCGCCCTCTTCAGCGGGCCAATCAACAATCTTCGCGGCTGCCGAAATCGACAACGGCGCCGAACTCATGGCGGATGCTATCTTTTCATCATCGCTCTGTGGCGTTGAAACCAGATGCTGTTCGTGCGGCAGCATCTCCACGATGATGAGCACGAGTTCCTCGTCGCCTACATTTTCGGAAGTCATGATGACACCCGTCTCCCAGAAGACCTCGCCAGTACGAAACGTGTTTGTCTCTCCTGCTTCGATGACCTCCACTTCGCCCTGCAACACATAGCGAGGCCCGGGTCCATCGTGGGTATGTTCTGGTGTCTTGAATCCGACTGGAAACGTCACCCGGCGAATCTTCACGTCAACGTTGTTGTCTTGTAGTTCCACTTCTCGCTCGAAAATCACTTCAGCCGTTGTTCCCAGTTGTTGATCCGGCGCTGCTTGGGCAGATACTTCGGTGACCGGCTGGACGGGCTGACACGCACTCAGCAACAGTACCAACAACAATACAGAAACGGCTGTGGCACGGTGTTTGGCATGGATCATGTTCATTGCTCCTTTCGCAAATATGATTGGGACTCCAAACAGGGTTTCATTCTCTGTGGATCTAGTCGCCGCTGAATCGAACACGGTCGTCTGCACTCTCAATTCCTGTGTGACTCTTTGCCGTTATTCAGCTTCGGCATCTTCATCTTCCGACATCGGTCTGTCGATCGAGCCGCTGATTTCCGTTTGTACCGCCAACATCACCTCCTCCAACGAGGCAAAGACGCATCTGCGCTTTTTGCTATGAACATCCTCCAGCCCAAAACGCCAGATTGTCGCACCCTTGGTACACTGCCTACGCTCCGCCCAAGCAGTGAGCAGAAACGATCGATTCTGTGGTGGACTGTCCATAGGAGCCTTCGTCACTGCAACTCAGTCAAATAACCGGGTACAATCTTGTTTCACACAGACTGTAACATCCGACCGTAGCCAACATCGTGGAAAAAGCGTGGATTTCGCGTGGCAAACAGGCCAACACCCATTTGCGACTGGAACTCCTTGGCAGCCTAACCATCACCCTCGGCGGTCAGCCGCTGCAAGGTCTAACGTCGCGCAAGGCCTTGGCCCTGCTCTGCTACCTGGCCGTCACCGGTCGTCCCCATTCCCGTTCCGTCTTGGCCGGCTTGCTCTGGCCGGACATCCTGGAGACAAATGCGCGCACTAACCTGCGCAAAGAAATGGCTAGACTGAACCGGACACTACGTTCACATCTGAGAGTCAGTCGAGCAGAGATTGCGTTCGACTCCAATGCCGATTACTGGCTGGACGTTGAGGAGTTTTCCTCACTAGTCGAGTCACGCACTGATGTCAATCGGCTGGCCGCAGGGGTAGCATTGTTTCGAGGAGATTTTCTGCAAGGCTTCGACGTGCTCAATGCGCCGACTTTCGAAGATTGGATGCTTATCCAACGCGCACAACTGCACGAGCAGGTCTTGCAGGCGCTGCATTGGCTGTCCTCTCATTTCAGCGACAATGGAGACTATGAGACTGCCATTGGTTACGTTAGACAACTCCTGACGTTTGATCCCTGGCGCGAGGACGCGCAATGTCGGCTGATGGAACTGCTGGCGCGTTGTGGGCAGCGGTCGGCGGCCCTGGCCCAATATGAGATCTGCTGCCGGGTACTTGCAGAGGAACTGGATGTGGATCCCGCGCCGGAGACCATCGATCTCTACCAGCGTATACGCAGCGGCGATTTCGGTAGCAAGGACGCAGGGCAGTTATTTACGCCTACGTTTTCTGCAGTCTCGGTGGCGGAGACATCGGCAGAAGACGCGTCGGCTGTACCCGCGTATCTCGACGCAGAGTTTCCGGCGTCGAAAACGACAACACCATTCGTGCTGCGAGATCATGAATTGTCGGTGTTGAACGGCCATTTAGACGCTGCCCTGGACGGAAAGTCTGGCATCGTCTTCGTCGTGGGCGAGGCAGGCAGCGGCAAAACAGCCCTGGCGCGCAAATTTATCCGTCGCGCCCAGGAACAACAAGGCGGCCTGATCGTACTGAGCGGTACCTGTAGCGTCATCGCCGGGGTCGGCGATCCGTATTTGCCCTGGCGAGAGGTCTTCGCCATGTTGACCGGAGACGTCGAGGCCAAGTGGATCGCCGGCGCCATTTCGCGGGAGCACGCGCTCCGTCTCTGGCGCTTTGCGCCACAGGTGGCACAAGCGCTGGTCGAACTCGGTCCCGCGCTCGTCGGCGCGCTTGCCTCTGGCCGCGTCTTGGTGAACCGGACAGTGGCCGGTTCGTCCGACGGTTCAAGCTGGCAGGTGAGGCTGCAAACGTTGGTGGAACGAACGACCGATGTAGCCGAAGCTGCCGTTCCGAAGCAGGCCCACATTTTTGAACAGGTCACGAGCCTCTTGACCACACTTTCACAGCAACGACCGATACTGATCGTATTGGATGATCTGCATTGGGCCGACGCCTCTTCCATTGGCCTGCTCTTTCACCTCAGTCGCCATATTGGCAACAGCCGTATTCTGATCGTCGGCGCCTACCGGCCTGAGGATCTATTGATCAACGCCCGCGAAGCCACCACCCATCCACATCTGTTGCAGGAGTTGATCTACGAACTGACGAGCAGACGTGGCGACCTTACGATCGATCTGAACCGTCGTGATGAGGCCGAGGAGAGACGTTTCGTCAATGCCTTCTTGGATATCGAACCAAACCGACTGAGTGAAACCTTCCGCGAGACCTTGACCCGCTACACCGGGGGACAAGCGCTCTTCACTGTGGAACTGCTGCGCGACCTGCAACATCGGGGCGATCTGATTCAGGACGAGACCGGCTACTGGATCGAAGGACCGACGCTGGACTGGACCAACCTGCCTGCCCAGGTTGAAGGCGTGATTGGCAAGCGTCTCGACCGGCTCAGTCCGGAGTCGCGGCTGGCTTTGTCCGTCGCCAGCGTCGAGGGTGAGGAATTTACTGCTGAGGTCGTAGCGAAGGTGCTTGGGGTGGACATTCACGGCCTGGTCCGTCGTCTGAGTAGCGAGATAGACCGGCAGCATCGACTGGTAACGGCTCAGGGTATTCGTCGCTATGGTCGGCAACGTCTTTTCCGCTATCGATTCCAGCACAATCTGTTTCAGCGATATCTATACGACGAATTGGATGAAATTGAGCAGGTCGCCCTGCATGAGGCCGTGGGCAATGTGCTGGAAACGCTTCATGCAGAAAACCTGGATGAGGTGGCGGCCCAATTGGCATGGCACTTCGGTCGGGCCGGAATCCATCAACAGGCTATCGCCTATCTGTCACGCGCTGGACGATACGCGATTCGGAAGTCAGCATTTGATGAGGCCCTTGTCCATCTACGACATGGGCTGGCATTGCTTGACACATCTCCTGCTGGGGTGGAGCGGGATAGGGCTGAGCTGGCCCTTCAGACAGCTTTGGGCGCTTCGTTGTATGCGACCCATGGGCCGGCCTCTTTCGAAACTTGGCGCGCATATGTGCGGGCGGAAGCGTTGTGTCGGACGCTCAAACAGCCGGTGGACGTGCCCATTTTGCAGGGTCTTGCCAATGTCTATATGGTTCGTGGCCAACCTGAGCAAGCATACACGATGTTTCGAGATCTGCTTGGCGAATCGCTCCGTTCGCAGAATCGGTCACATCTCGTGATAGCGTACTATGGCCTCGGTGTCGCATGCTGTTGGATGGGAGAGTTTGTCGAGGCTTTAGGCCATCTTCAGCAGACTATCGCCTACGCCGATCCTGAGCGGAGGCGTCTTCACACGGCACTGTATGGACAGGATTCAGACGTCGTTGCCCGTGTCTGGTTGGCCTTTTCGCTCTGGTTTCTTGGCTATCCGGCACAAGCTCTGACCAAAGGGGAAGAAAGTCTAGCCCTGGCACAGGAGCTTGACCATCCACATACTCTTGCCTACGTTTTGACGTGGTACGGCAAACTGCATGAACTCATGGGCGATGCGTCCGCAACGTTGGTCTATGCCCGGCAGGCGATGGCGCTTTCGGAGGAGCACAACTTTCCACTTTGGCATACTCAGGGGCTCGTACACCACGGATGGGCGCTGTCACAGCTTGGGCACGCGGAAGCAGGGCTTTCTTCGCTCCAGGAGGGGATGCAGGCCCATATGAAGACCGGAGCGTTAGCGCCCCGGCCCTGGCATCTTGCGCTTCTGGCAATGGCGTACGGCGTTATTGGGGATATTGAGCAAGGATTGGCAGCGCTCGATGAAGCCATCGGGTTTGCTGAAGATCGAAGGATATTAGACTGCCAAGCTGAGCGCTTTCGGCTCAAGGGAGAGCTTACGCTTCGTCTAGGTTCCGGTGCGAAAGACCAGGCTGCTGCCGAAGTCGATTACCGTCGTGCGATTGAGATCGCACGGTCCCAGCAGGCGAAATCTCTGGAGTTGCGTGCGACCATGAGTCTGGCAAGGCTATGGCGAGAACGGGGGAACCGTGTGGAGGCTCAGCAAGCCCTGGCAGAGGTCTACGACTGGTTTACTGAAGGCTTTGACACCCCCGATCTGCGGGCCGCAAAGGGGTTATTGGACTTGCTGTAGCGGCAGTTCGTCCGAATCCGCTTGCTGGAGTATGATGAGAAGCGCGCCCAGATATATCTGGGCGCGCTTCTCATTACAACTCTACACGGAAGGCCCACTGCATGAAAGATCAATCGATCCCAACCCAATATGATGACAACCACGGCACGAACCATGACAACGGCCATGGTTTGACGCCACGGATGGTTTGGGTGCTCACCGCCGGCGCGTTCTTTGCATTTTTCGTCTTCGGCTACGTTGACAATCTCAAAGGCCCAATCCTGCCGGTCCTGCTGGATGAGATGGATTTCAGCTACACCACCGGCGGAACTCTGTTGCTGGGCAGCTACTTTGGCTTCCTGATTGCTACGCTGGCAACAGGTGTGCTGGCTGATGCAGTCGGAAACAAGCTGATCCTGCTGTCGGCTGGCGTGTTGCTGACGATCGGCCTCTTTCTATTCAGCATCGGCAATAGTTTCTGGGCGCTGGCCATCGGCATGACCTTGGGCGGGCTGGGTCTGGGCGCCATCGAGGTAGGCGGCAACAACCTGATCGTCGAGATCCACGATGCGCAGCGGGGTCGTTTTCTCAACCTGCTGGGTGTCTTTCATGGCATCGGCTCGTTCACCGTGCCGGTCGTGGCCTCACAGCTTCTGCTGGCCGATTATTCTTGGCGACAGATCTACCAGATGGCGCTGGTGTTGACCGTGACGTTGGCGATTTTCTTCCTGGTCGTGCGCTATCCGAAGCGCAAGTCCACCGGCGACGGCGGCTTCGATCTTGCTGTCCTGCGCCGGGTCGGTTTCACGCGCTCAATGAACCTCTACTATCTGTTGATCACCGTCTACGTTGCGGCCGAGTTGGGCATCGCCTCGTGGCTGGTTGAGTTTCTGCAACAGGAGAAAGGCATGTCGCTGGCCAGAAGCTCGTTCTACCTCTCGCTCTTCTTTGTCTTCATCATGTTGGGCCGTCTGCTGGGCAGCTTTGTCGTGGAGCGCATCGGCTACCTGCGCATCATGTTGATCGTCGCCGTCGCCTCCATCGTCAGTCTGACGGCCGGCATTTTCGGCCCGCCCTCGCTGGCGATTCTGATCCCGTTCACTGGCTTTTTCTTCTCCATCGTCTTTCCGACTGCCACCGCCGCGGTCTCCCACCAGCACATCAAGAACACCGGCGCCATCCTGGGGCTGCTCTTTGCGTTCGGTGGATTGGGCGGGGCGCTGGGTCCGTGGGCCATGGGTGTGGCCAATGACCTGGTGGGCGTGATGCTGGGCTTTGCGCTCAGCATCGTCTACTGTCTCATCATGATCGTTGCGCTGCTAGCGCTGCGAAGCCTGGCGAAGGCGCAAGGGACATTGGCGTAAAAAAGTGGGGATTTCCTTGGCAGCCGGGTCCCGGCTGCCAAGGAAATCCCCACTTTTTTACGCCACCTTCAACCCTGGCAAGGATAGCCAATCAGGTAGCTGATCCCCAACGGCGATAGCAGCGTGCGAGCGCGTCCATAGCGCCACACATAACGCGGCCCGTCCAGGCCATCGGTCATGGCTTGCATTTCCGCCTGCGAATAGGTGCGCAAACAGGAGACGATGCCGTCGACGAGCAGCACCAGCGGGATCGCCGGGATCACATAGGTCCAAAAAAGCCTCGACCAGCGGAAGGGACGGATCAGCGGCGTGGCCAACAGCGCCAGGGGAAAGAGTGTGAGCATGAAGAAAAGCGCGAGCAGGGAACGCTGGGTCTGCTCGAAGATGGCGATGGCCTGGTTGGCGTTGACGGCATCCTGCAAGACGGCGCCGGCCGTGGTCGGGTCAAAGTGGTGGAAGGCCGTGAATAGGGTGCGCAGGCCGGGCAGATCCTCGGGCACGGCGGCGGCATCGACAGGCCGCTTCACGTACTGAATACGTCCGCGGGTACGCAAGTGTGCCCGCTCCATGGCTCCCTGGTTAGGAAAAAGGTCGGTCAGCACCACGAACGGCGGCGCCCCGCCCGCATCCACACGATTCTGCAATCCGAGCCACGGTCCGCCGCCGCCGGCACAGAGATCGACAATGTACCGATCGCCAGTCTCTGCCAACGCAGTGTTCAGCGGTTCGATGGCGCCGTTGAACTGGCGACCGAAAACGGCAAAGAGCTTGAGGCAATCGGTGGCGCCGTCGCGCACGGCGGGCGGACACCAGGGCTGATCGTGGATCTCGATCCATTGGCGGCGTGCTAGGCGGCTCAAAGCGAGCCTGCGCCGGCTTTGCCAGACCGGCCGCGATAGCGGGCATGAATGAGGAAGTGGTTCATTTCTAGCGCGCCCCAAACACATTGCGAACGGCCTGCAGATAACGATAGCCCCAGCGCATGTCGGGCAACAGATAGCTGCCCTCGGTCCATTCATTCCAACTGTTGATCGTCACCAACGGCGTCTGTCCGGGATGCGAATCGATGTAGCGCTTGGCTCTCCAGAGACAGGCTTCGAAAGCATCGGGCGTGGCTCCAACCACCGCGGTCTGAATCGATGGGTTGCGCTGTGTGTTGTCCCAGCCGATGGAGACATGCGGATAGTAGACGCCATATTTCTCCTCGAACGCGTCCCAGCGTGACATGGCCGTGTCCGCCCAGGTGACGTAATCGCCCTCGCCGCCTGCGTCGTGACAGAACTGGTAGCTGGTGGCGCTGTCGTAGGCGAGCGACCGGGCCGTCTTCTCGTCATCGTCAAGCGTCGCACCGGCCTCCACGCCGCCGTTCGAGCCGTCAGGATCGTAGGCGATGGTCTGCAAATGCAGGCCGGGCAGGCCCGCCTCCACGCAGCGCCGCCGCATCCAGGCCAGGGCATCTTCGGTCTGGGCAAGGCCGCCCAGGCCGGCGACCAGATTGGCATGCAGGTAGATGCAGAAGACAGGTTTGTCCTCGATGCGATAGTAGCTGTCGAGCTTGAAGTAGCGCTCGATCAGCCGGTCGAACCATGGGCTCCAGCACCTCACGGCTCACCTGGCCCGACCAGAGCAAGGTCTGCTCGTCGGTGTGCATGTCCCAAAGTGTATTGGCATCGTGGTTGGCCCACATCAGATAGAACTTGGAGTCGGTTCCAGCCAGCGCCGGGATCAGCCCGTCGTTGAGCTGGCGCTCGAAGCACGGCGCATTTTCATACCAGTACCAGTCCATGATGAAGACATTGATGCCGTGTTCACGTGCCAGTTGCACATGCTCGCGCATGACGGTCGGGTCGGCCTCGTCCTGATAGCCGAGCAGCGGAATGCGCGGCATGTCGTGGCCGGGAAAGCGCGGCGTGCCGCGGCGCACGGTGTACCATTCGCCGTCCCCCTCCGGCCAGATGTGGGCCATGCGCGGCTCGTGATGGTAGGAAGGCCAGATGTAGGCCGCAACGTCAATCTGGGTCATAGCAATTTCTCTCCATAATCGATTCATGCTGTTCGTAGGAAGGGTGTGCGAACCAAACAATGGCCGGCGGACCAAATCACAACCTTGTTTGGCCGCCGATCTTCACACAGTATCGCGGCGCTTGGGTTCGTCAAATCCGGCGACATAGAGGCCGGCGCCCTGGCGACGCCCTGACGCGGCCAAATCGGCCGGTCCGGTGACCGGATGGGCGTCGAGCTTCTCCTGATCGAATGTGAAGCCAAGTCCCGGCTCGTCATTGAGCACAATCCAGCCGTCTTCGATCTCATGGGTGTGGGTGAAAACCGCCTCGCGCCCGTTGTCGAGCACCTCCATCATGATGTGGTTGGGCAGGACCGCGGCCAGATGGGCCATGAAGTTGGCCGCGCAGTTCATCATGGTGACCGGCACTTCGTAGGCGTAGGCCAGATCGGCGACCTTCATTGCGCCGGTGAAACCGGCCGCGCGCACGCCGACGTTCAGCACATCTGCTGCGCCTTCGTGGAGCAGTGGCAGGTAGTCGTTGAGCGCATCCAGATTCTCGCCGGTGGCCACCGCTGCGCGGATGTTGTCGGACACCTTCCTGAGACCCCGGACATCCCAGCGGCGGGCCGGTTCCTCGACCCAGGTCAGATCGAATTCCTGTTCGATCTCGTGGATGTAGCGGATGGCCTGCTTGGGCGACCAATATTCGTTGACGTCGATCATCAGCTCCGGCTTCTTGCCGGACGTGGCCAATGCGTCGCGCATGATGGCGATGCGCCGCATGTCCATCTCCATGTCCAGACCGATCTTGAGCTTGCCGCTGTGCACGCCCTTGGCCGCCATGCCCTCATAGAAAACCCGAATTTCCTCGTCCGAGAGCGGATAGTCGATGCCGCTGGCGTAGGCGCGCACGCGGTTGGACGAGGCGCCCAGCGTCTTCCAGAGCGGTTCGTCGTTGATGCGCGCCTTGAGGTCCCAGAGCGCCACGTCCAGTGCGGCGATGGCCCCGGTGGCGCCGCCGCGGTTGCCGCCCTTGAAGACATAGTCGATCATGCTGTTCCAGTGGCCGAGGACGCCACGCGGGTCCTTGCCCACCAGAATGTCATCGACCATGGCCTGGAGCAGACCGCCGGGGGCGCCCGACATCGATATGCCCGAAAGGCCCTCGTCGGTATCGAGCCAGAGTGCGTTCGAGATCAGCCAGTCGTGCCCGGTCGGGTTGTTGGAATCGCCGATAGGGCGCTTCATTTTGATCTGGTAGGGCTGTGTACGGATTCCTGTGATCTTCATGGCTACTGCTCCTCCCGAATAATGCCTGAGGCCGTTCTAAGAAATTGGTTCCCGCGAACGTCCCCGGCACAGCCCGGACCTACGCTGGTCAGCGCGAATTTGTGTGGGCGGTGCCGGGGACGTGAATTCTAGGATCGGCCTAATGCTGGGGTCGAGATTTGGCTAGTTTTTACGCACTACCCACTATCCATGTCGTCTTCCCCTGGCGGTATTGGCTGCCACGGCCATCTCCCCTCCAGTTCGACAATCAACGACCAGCCAAGGAAGATCCGAATCAACACCAGTATTCCGAGAACCATCACGCTCTCAACGGTGGTGTCAAGCGCAACCGTTTTGATCACATCGGCGGCCACGAGAATTTCCAAACCCAGGAGTAGTGCCCGTCCCAGCGTCTTCCTGTAGGCGGTGTATCCCTTATCGTGCATTCTGTGGGTTCTGAGCATGTGGCGAACATACACATACATGCCTCCGAAGATGGCCACGACGATGATCGTGACCGCGATCACTTCAATAAACAGTGCAAAGGCGGATATCCATTCCAGTATCGTAACTTCGAGTTCTTCAAACATGCGCCTGGGTTCCCGACGGGATGTACATTGTGAATGATCAATCCATTCCATCATGCACCGGCGATTGGCGCTTGTCAAGCTTGGAAATACTTGACGGAAAGGACTGAACGGCTCGATTTCTTGCGATTGTGAAATGTGGAGCAATGTACTACAATGTGGGTATCGTACCTCAGTCGTTCATCCGTGTTGCCGGCTCGCCGATTTGGCGCTCCTCAGCCGACCCAACACAGCATCCTATCAACGTGTCAACCCCAGCGGGCAATGGTTGCCTGCTGCCAAACGAATAGAGAGGGTAGGAGATGCTTCACGAACCGGCAAAACAGAGTGGCGATGACCTGGCGTCGTCGTATAAGAGCCGTCTCGGCGTGCGGATGTTCTTCGTCTACGCAGTCGTGTACGCGGGATTTGTCCTGATCAATGTTCTATGGCCAAAGACAATGAGCACAATCGTCTTTGCCGGACTGAACCTGGCGGTTGTCTACGGGTTCGGGCTTATCGTCTTTGCCATGATCCTTGCGCTGGTCTACAACTGGCTGTGTTCGCGCAAAGAGAAGCAATTGTATGCAGCGCAAGAAGATGCGGGTGAAGAATCATGAATGCTGCAATTCAACCGCTTGCGATTCTCATCTTTGCGCTGATTGTGGCGCTCGTTCTCGGCATCTCATTTTACATGTCCAGTCGGGCCAAATCGGCCAGCGGCTACTATGCTGCCGGCGGCCAGATCCACTGGGGCGTCAACGGCATCTCGTTTGCCGGAGACTATCTGTCGGCCGCCTCGTTCCTGGGCATCGCCGGCATGATCGCCGTCGCCGGCTATGACGGCTTCCTCTATTCCATCGGCTATCTGGCCGGCTGGGTGGTGGCGCTCTTCGTTGTCGCCGAGCCGATGAAACGATTGGGCACGTACACCTTCACCGATGCCCTCGACTCGCGTTTCGATTCCAAGGCCATTCAGTTGACCGCGGCCATCAGCACGCTGATCGTCTCGATCTTCTATCTGATTCCCCAGATGGTGGGGGCCGGTGTGCTGGTGACGCCGCTGTTGGGCCTGCCCCACTACATGGGCGTCATCATGGTCGGCGTCATCGTGATCCTGATCGTGGCGACCGCAGGCATGACGTCCACGACGTGGGTTCAGTTTCTCAAAGGGACGCTGCTGATCTTCTTCTCGCTAGTAATGGTTGTGGCCGTTCTTGCGCGCGGCCTGTCGACCGAGCCGGATCAAGGCGGGAAGGTCCCATTCTACCAATACACTGTGCTCGCCGCATCGGTGTCTGACGGGCAGGTGACGCCCGAGGATTCGGCCTATGAAGTTGTCGGCTATTCGCCTGATGGTCAGTTCGTCCAGATGGCCAATGCTGAAATGCTCAACTGGTGGTATCTGCACGAAGTTCCGGAAGGCCATGTGCTCTACGAAACCCAATGGAAATCGACGGAGCCGAATGGCGGCATCTGGATCAACGGCGCGCCTGCTTCTTCTGAAAACATGCTGCGTCTGGTGAGTAACCTGGAGGTCATCGACGGCGAAGTCGGTGGCAATATCGACACGGGTAGCGTCGGGCCTGTTGAGTTTCTGGCCATCATGAGCGACGAGAACAGTGTCGTCAAGCGCTGGAAGTCTTCCAAATTCCAGAACGGTGAAGATGACGTGACCGTCTACTATCCCGTCTTCACGCCCGGTGACCGCATCATGCGTCCCGGATTGAAGTTTGATGTCGAGGGGACGCCCGTCCAGAAACTGAACTTCGTCTCGCTGATGCTGGCGCTCTTCTGCGGCACAGCGGCTCTGCCTCACATCCTGATCCGCTACTACACCGTGCCGACGCCGGCCGCGGCCAGAAAATCGACCATCGTGGCCATTGCCTCCATCGGCTTCTTCTACATCCTCACGCTCTACATGGGGCTTGGCGCCATGACCAACACGGTGGTCAATCTGGAAAGCGACAACATGTCGGCTCCGCTGCTGGCCCGCTCGTTTGGCACATTGCTCTTCGCCTGTATTTCGGCGGTGGCTTTTGCCACGGTCCTCGGCACGGTCAGCGGGCTGATCATCGCCGCATCCGGCGCGGTCGCCCACGATCTGATGGATCGTTATCTGGATCTGGAACTGGATAACCGGCAATTGGTGGTGGCGGGCAAGGTTGCAGCCATCCTCGTGGGACTGGTGGCCATCATCCTGGGCATCATCTTCAAGGGCGTCAACGTCTCGTTCCTGGTCGGATGGGCCTTTGCGGTGGCGGCCGCGGCCAATCTTCCCGCGATCATCATGCTCTTGTTCTGGAAACGGACGACGTCGCAGGGGATCGCGGCATCGATCATCGTCGGAATCACTGTCTCGCTGGGGATCATCCTGCTCTCGCCTACCATGTATACCCGCTATGGCCTGGCGCCTGCAGATGCTCTGATCCCCCTGGACAATCCGGGCATCGTTGCCATCCCGCTCAGCTTCCTGACCTGCTGGCTGGTCTCGTTGAGGACCGATGGGCATCAGAATCACGAGGCAAAGGCGTAGGCCGCAAGGCTTGGGATAGCCAATGTTCGTTTGAATGAAATCAGCAATAACAGAGCGTGGTGCGGATATCCTGCACCACGCTCTGTTATTGCCTTGATTTCATCAAACTTGACTCTCGACTCAGATCTCATCCAGCCGCACTGGGCGATTCTCGTCATACGAGCGACGTGCGGCCTCGGCCATGACCACAGGGATCCGCCCATCTTCGCCGGTTACGGGTACCGGCTTATCTTCGATCACAGCATTGACAAACTGCTGTAGCTCATTGACATAACTTTCGGTGTAGCGCTCCATGAAGAAGTTCAGCGGCAGATCGCGTCGGATTTCGCTGCCCGTGCTGATGACGGCGGTGTTGGGGAAGTTGTTCTCTGTACTGGCGCTGCCCAATGAGCCAAGCACCTCGACGCGTTGATCGTAGCCGTAGGCTGCTTGGCGGCAGTTGTCAATGACGCCGATGGCCCCATTTTCAAACTTCAGTGTGATCATGGCCGTGTCCAGATCGCCTGCTTCGCCGATGGCCGGATCGACCGAGACGCCGGCCGCGGTGTAGATCTCCTCGACCTCGCAGCCCATCAGAAAGCGCGCCATGTCAAAGTCATGGATGGTCATGTCCATGAAGATGCCGCCCGAGACCTGGATGTAGGAGAGCGGCGGCGGGGCCGGGTCACGGCTGATGATGTGCATCAGGCGCGGCTGGCCGATCTCGCCGTCGGCAATGGCCCGGCGCACCCGCGCATAGTTGGCGTCGAAGCGGCGGTTGAAGCCGATCTGCAGCTTAACGCCGGCCTGTTTCACAGCGGCCAGCGCATGGTCGATGACGACGAGGTTGTGATCGATGGGCTTCTCGCAGAAGATGTGCTTGCCTGCGGCAGCCGCTTCCATGATGATCTTGGCATGGGTGTGGGTGGCCGAGCAGATCACGACGGCATCCACGGCCGGGCTGTCGATGACCATGCGGTAGTCTTTGACCGCATAGTTGATGCGAAACTCGTCGGCGGCGCGCTGGGCGGCATCCTCGTCGATGTCTGCGACCAACAGGCAGCGTGCATTGGGAATACGGGTTGCGATATGCTCGGCATGCAAACGCCCGATTCGCCCGGCTCCGATCAGTCCTAGATTTAGTTGACTAGACATAATGTTTCCTGTGTGGCTGAGGAGATTGCGGGAGAATGGTGATCCACGAAGAACCACGAAAGGGCACGAAGCCACACAAAGATCTCAAATGATTCGTGAACCTTCGTGCTTCTTCGTGCCCTTCGTAGATCACCAAAGTTCGCAATACCCTGAGTGTCAATTTCGCCTTTAGCAGGCTGTCGGAGAGAAAGCAGATAGGACGCGGATGACGCTGATCTGACTGATTTCCGCCGATAAATGAAAATCGGGAAAAATCCGTCTTTATCCGCCAAAATCCGTGTTATCCGCGTCCCATTTTCTGTCACTCCGACACGCTGCTAGATCCCCAATGACGCTAGATATTCCCGATTGCGGCGTGCGCTGTCCAACGGGGCGCCCATGCCGGGCAGAATGTCCTGCTCGACTGTGATGTAGCCGTTGTAGTCGTGTGCTTGCAGCCACGCCAGAATCGCTGCGAAATCGACGCAGCCCTGACCTAGTTCGCAGAAGACGCCATGCGCCACCGCGCCAAAATAGTCCCAGCCTTGGCGCTGCGCTTCAGCCATGATCTGCGGTTGACAATCCTTGAAGTGGACATAGCAGATCCGATCCGCCAAACGATCCATGGCCGCCAGGATGCCGTCGCAGCTTCCGGCCCCAAAGGCATAGTGGCCGGTATCGAAGACCAATCCGACCAGTGTCGGATCGGTCAGCCTCAGCAGGCGGTCCAACTCGTCAGGCCGTTCGACGAATCCGGCGCAGTGGTTATGGACGCCGCATTGGATACCGGTCTCGTTGCGAACCGCGCTGGCCACCCGGTTGACGCCCGTCGCAAAGACGCGCCATTCCTCATCGGATAGCGCCATCGCCTCAGTCGCCCGCCCCGCGTTGGCTGTGCGAATCGGCACGGTCGCGTTGTCATCGGCCAGCACCAGGAACGGGCGAGTCGACGATCCCAGCCGATCGGCAAGCTGCGCCATCTGGCGTGCGATCTTCAGCGCCTCGGCTTCGCCGGCGGCGTGTGCGGTCTCGTCTCTGAACGGGATACCGATGTAGGCCCCGGTGATGGTTAGGTTGCGCGAGTCGAAGGCAGCATACAGTTCATCGGGATCTGTGGGCATGAAGCCCCAATCACCCAGCTCACTGCCGGTGTAGCCGCTCTCGACCAGTTGATCGAGCATCGTCTCATAGGTGAAGCGGTCTGCCTTTGTGCTGCCAAATTCCAGCGTGCCCCACGAGCAGGGCGCGTTGCCGACCTGGATCGTGTCGGTATTCTCTTTCATCACCGCGGGGCCTGCACCAGGCACGACGCTACGGGACTCTGTTCCGATCGCCATTGATCTGCTCCTTATCTGAATTTTCCAACAGGTGATTTCTCAATTTCTTTATGATAGGCGGTAGGGATGTAGGGAAGTGGGGTTGTAGGGCTGCGGGTGCCGGAGAAGTATCATGTTGGTCAGTCCCCTTCTCCACCACCCTACTTCCTCACAACCCCACTCCCCACAATCTGCACTACCGCTCAACAGTCTCCCAGCCGCCGCTCTCCCAGGATCGGATCATCGCCTGCTGGACCTTGGCCAGGTTCAGCGCTGCCTGGAAACTCGGCTCTCGCTGACGGTCTTCCACGATGGATTGCAGGAAATTGTAGGCTTCGATTGTCTTGAGATCCTCGTAGCCCACGCCAATGCCATCGCCGGGGTTGAAGCGACCGTGATCGCCATATTTGGGACCGCCCAGCAGTGTCGTGTAGCCATCGTGGGCATCTTCATCTGGCAGGTAGACCTGCAGCTCGTTCAAGCGCTCGAAGTTCCACTTGAGCGCGCCCTTGGTCCCGTTCACCTCGAAGGACATCTCACATTTGGGACCATAGATGGCCCGACAAGCCTCGAAACTGCCCTGGACGCCGCCGGCAAAGCGCACCAGCGCACCGACATAGTCCTCGTTGGTCACCGGCCCGGTCGGATCACCTTGGCTGCCCAGCGAAAAGTGGGTGCCGCCCGGCTTGGGCAGCGGCCGCTCCGTGATGAAGGTGTGCCGATTGCTGACCACGCTGTCGATGGGGCCGACCAGCATATGCGCCATGTCGGTGACGTGGGACATGATGTCGCCCAGCACGCCCAGGCCGCCCTGCTCATACTGGAAGCGCCACGAGAGCAGACCGTAGGGATTGCTGCCGTACATGGAGAAGAAGCGCCCGCGATAGTGGGTCAACGTGCCCAGCCGGCCATCGTCGATGAGTTGCTTGGCGTACTGCACCATGGGCGCCCAGCGGTAGTTGAAGCCGACAAAGCTCTTGACGCCGGCCTTGCGCGCCAATGCCTCGATCTCGATGGTCTCCTCCGGCGTGGCGCCGACCGGCTTCTCGCAGAAGACATGCTTGCCTGCCGCCGTCGCCGCCTTGACCATCTCCAGGTGCAGGAAATTGGGCGACGCAATGTTGACGCCGTCCACTTCGGGATGGTTGATGACGTCGCGCCAATCCGTCGTGTACGTCTCGAAGCCCAGCGCCTCCTTGGCGCGCACCGCGCGCTCCTCATAGTCATCCGCGCAGATGACCAGCCGCGGCCGAATGCCGGAGTCGTAGTAGCGGTCGGCCACAGCCCGATAGGCCCGACTGTGCGCCGTCCCCATCCACCCCATGCCGATGACGCCGATGCCGATTGTGTGGGTCATGTTTGTCGTCGCCTTTCCTTCTGGTGACAAGGGTGAGGGTGACGTGGGGACAGGGTGACAGGGTGATTGATGGGGAGATACATCGAGATATGCACACTCGCCAATTGGCGCTGCATTTCCCAGAGATATCACACCTCACCTTGTCACCCTGTCCCCTGTCACCCCTTCCCTTTCTCAAAACTGCCGACTCCAATCCCTCGGCCAGCGCTCCACGACCACCTTGGTCTGCGTGTAGAACTCGATGCCGTGGCGGGACTGGGCGTGGAGATCGCCGAAGAAGCTCTCGTTCCAGCCGCTGAAGGGGAAGAAGGCCATGGGCGCGGCCACGCCGATGTTGATGCCGACGTTGCCGGCGTCGGCTTCGTTGCGGAACTTGCGCGCCGCGAAGCCGCTGCTGGTGAAGATGCAGGCCATGTTGCCGTACGCCCGTCGTTGACCAGGGCGATGGCGTCATCGACCGTCGTCGGCGTGCATGAGGCTGAGCACCGGGCCGAAGATCTCCGTGGACGCAATCTCGCTGCTCGGGTTGACGTCGTCGAGAATGGTCGGGAAGACCCAGTAGCCGTCGTCGTAGTCGCTGACGGCCTTGCTGGCGACCATCGACCAGCAGATTGGCTCCTTCGCCCGCTCCCTTCTCGATCAGCCCTTCGATGCGCGCCTTGCTCTCCGCCGTGATGACCGGCCCCATCTGCACGCCTTCGTCCAGGCCGAAGCCGACCGTGGCGACTGGTGGCCACATCGGCCATCAGCTCGGTGAAAGTGGTGCTTGGCCTCGCCGACGGTGATGGCGACCGAGGCGGCCAGGCAGCGCTGGCCCGCGCAGCCAAAGGCCGAGTCGGCCATGATCTTGGCCGTCATCTCCATGTCGGCGTCGGGCATGATGACGACCGGGATTCTTGGCCCCGCCCTGGCACTGGGCACGCTTGCCGTTGGCCGTGGCCCGGCTGTAGACATAGCTGGCCACCGGCGTCGAGCCGACAAAGCTGATGGCGCGGACGCCCGGGTGATCGAGCAGGGCGTCGACCGTCTCCTTGCCGCCGTTGACCAGTTGCACCACGCCCGGCGGGAAGCCGGCCTCTTCCAGCAGTTCAAAGAGCTTCTGGCTCGATCATCGAGACCTTTTCGCTGGGCTTGAGGATGAAGCAGTTGCCCGAGGCCACCGCATAGGGCAGGAACCAGAGCGGAATCATGCCGGGAAAGTTGAACGGCGTGATGGCCGCCACCACGCCCAGCGGCTGGCGGATCATGTGCTCGTCGATGCCGGCGGCGATGTCCTCGTTGTTGTAGCCCTGCATGAGGATGGGCGCGCCGCAGGCCACCTCCACATTTTCGATGCCGCGCCGCATCTCGCCGATGCTTTCGGCCAGTGTCTTGCCGCACTCGATGGTGATGAGCCGGGCAATCTCGTCAAGATGTTCTCTCCAGCAGCATCTTGAACTTGAAGAGCGGCTGGATGCGCTCCACCACCGGCGTGTTGCGCCACTCAGAAATGCCGCCTGTCCCGCCTGCACGGCCAGATCGACCTCGCCGCCCGGCGACATGGGCACTGATGCAATGGCCTGGGCCGTCGCCGGATTGATCATGTCCAGAAAGTCGGACGCACTGGATCGTTTTCCACTCGCCGCCGATGTAGTTGAGTAATTGTTTGTTGGTCAAGTTGAACCTCGCTTCTTGAAATATCAAAGAACGAAGAACAAAGATCGAAGATCTGCTTGAATGCTCGGAGGCTGTTCCGATATTGGCCCGCTACTCAACCCGATCTTTGTTCTTTGCTCTTCGATTATTTCTCTCTCCTACAGAAAATACCGCTCCTTATCCCGCATCTCTTCCCACTCCTCACGCGCTGCATTGACCGAATCGTATTCGCTGACCTCGGCGATGGGCACATCCCACCAGGACTCGTAGCCGGGCACGCCCAGGTAGCGGTCGTTCTCGACGTAGATGACCGTCGTGCGCTCGATGGCCTTGGCCTCTTGCAGCGCCGCGACCACGTCTTCGTAGCGTCTGGCATTCGATGACGTACGCGCCCAGGCTGCGGGCATTGGCCACCAGATCGACCGGCAGCACCTCGACGCCATCGTAGCCGCCGTCATCGGTCGGCAGACCCTCCTCGCCGGGGAAGGCGTAGCGGGTGCCGAAGCCCTCCTGGCCCAGCGAACGGGAGAGCGCACCGATGCTGCGATAGCCGTTGTTGTTCATGAGGACGATGGTCAGCTTCTGCTTCTCCTGGACCGAGGTGATGATCTCCTGGGCCATCATCAGATAGCTGCCGTCGCCCAGCATCACGTAGACCTCACGCTCCGGGTCGGCCATCTTGACGCCCAGCCCGCCGGCGATCTCGTAGCCCATGCAACTGTAGCCGTATTCGAGGTGAAACTGCTTGGGATGGCGGCTGCGCCAGAGCTTGTGCATGTCGCCCGGCAGGCTGCCGGCCGCGCCGACCATGACCGCATCGGGATCGCCGCTGTCGTTGACCGCGCCGATGAGCGCGCCCTGGAAGGGCAGTCCGCTCTCGGCCGATCTTGATGGCGTAGAGTCGGTCGACTTCGTCTTCCCAGGCCGTCGTGCAGTC
Source organism: uncultured Chloroflexia bacterium (assembly GCA_963698255.1). Classification (GTDB taxonomy): domain Bacteria; phylum Chloroflexota; class Anaerolineae; order Caldilineales; family Caldilineaceae; genus JAWKOK01. The sequence goes on from CAVOQD010000024.1 coordinate 590,687, forward strand.
GCTTGGCTTCGGCGCTGTAGCTTTCGGCCAGCCTTGAAGCCTTCCGAGCGCCCTGGACAAGCTCGTCCAGCGTGGCCCGGGCATCGCCAACCAGCGGCAGGGCTGAGTGCTTGTAGGCGTCGAACTCGGCCACGTTGATGTTGATGAAGCGCACATCCGGATGCTCGAACTGGGTCTTGCTGGAGGTGGTGAAGTCGCTGTAGCGGGTGCCGATGCCGATGATCAGATCGGCCTGTTTGGCCATGATGTTGGCCGCCGACGTGCCGGTTGCGCCCACCGCGCCCAGGCAGAGCGGATGGTCGTAGCGCAGGCTGCCCTTGCCGGCCATGGTCTCGCCCACAGGGATGCCCGTGCTGGTCGACAAAGGCTCTCAGGGCATCCGTCGGCCTCGCTGTAGTGAACGCCGCCGCCGGCGATGATCATGGGCGACTTGGCGCGCTTGATCCACTCGACGGCCTGGGCCAAGGCTCGTCTGATCGGGTCGATTGCGGGGCACGCGCCAGACGCGCTTCTGCGAAAAGTTCGACCGGATAGTCGTACGCCTCGACCTGCACATCCTGGGGCAGACAGAGCGTGACCGCGCCGGTGTCGGCCGGGCTGGTGAGCACGCGCATGGCCTCGGGCAACGCCGTGATGATCTGCTCCGGGTCGGTAGAAGCGGTCCCAGTAGCGGCTGACCGGCTTGAAGCTGTCGTTGGCCGAGATGTCCTGGCTGTGCTCGAACTCGACCTGTTGCAGCAGGGGGGCCGTGTTGCGCCGGGCAAAGATGTCGCCCGGCAGCAGCAGCACCGGCACCCGGTTGATGGTGGCCCCCGCCGCCGCGGTCACCATGTTGGTGGCGCCGGGACCGATGGAACTGGTGCAGGCCAGCGTGCGCAGGCGATTGCTGTGCTTGGCAAAGGCCGCGGCCGTGTGGACCATGGCCTGCTCGTTGCGGGTCTGGTAGTAGCGGAAGGCGGGATACTGCTGGAGCGCCTGGCCCATGCCGGCCACATTGCCGTGGCCAAAGATGCCGAAACAGCCGGCGAAGAACTTGTGCTCGACGCCGTCTCGCTCCGTGTACTGGACGTCCAAAAATCTGACAATGGCCTGGGCCATCGTCAGGCGAACCGTTGTGTTGTTGTCCATTTGGCTCCTGTTTGAATGATAAGGGTGACAAGGTGACAGGGTGACAAGGTGAATTCTCAGAACATTGAACTGTTCACCTCAGCACCCTGTCACCCGGTCCCCTTGTCACGTCTTCTCCTGATAGATCGCCGGCATCTCCGGCTCGTCGACCGCCACGGCAACCCGCTGCGGGCCGACTGGATGCAGGCGTCCGCGATGATCATGGCGATGTAGCCGTCCCATGTCGACGGACCGGTTTGTTCCCCGGCGAGCAGACTGCGCACCCAGGCCGCCGCCTCTTCAATGTAGGCGATCTCAAAACGTTGCAGCCAGTCCTCCTCGATGGTCTGCGACAGCGCGCCGGATTGGCGCATCTGCATCTCTTGCAGGCCGCCGACCGCCACCGATGCCTGTTCGCCGACCACTTCGACACGCACCTCGTAGCCGTAGCCTGCATCGGCGTTCAGCTCGATGATCGCCAACGCACCATGGTCGAAGGCCATCTCGATCACGGCCAGCCGGCAGGTGTCGGGCAGAGCCGGATCGGCGGGGATGGTGCGGGTGTAGACGCTGGTCACTTGGCCGCCCAGCAGCCAGCGGGCCGAGTGGATGTCGTGGACCGCCGAGTTGATGATCACGTCGTCAACGGTGCGCAGCGTTTCGCCGCCCAGATTGGTGTGGGTGCCGCGAAAGTAGAGCGGCCTGCCCAGCCGCCCCGACTGCACAGCGTTGAAGATCTGTCGATGCGACGGGTCATACTCGCGCATGAATCCGAGCTGCACCAACCGCTTGCCTGCCGCCACCTCAGCCTTGACCACGCCTTCGGCCTCGGCGACGCTGGTCGCCAGCGGCTTCTCGCACAAGACCGGCTTGCCGGCGGCGATGCAGGCCGACGCCAGGCGAGCGTGGGTGCGATCCGGCGACGCAATCACCAGCGCGTCAACGTCCGGATCGGCAATCAGAGCGTCGGCGTCTGTGTAGATCTTGGCCCCGCCACATGTCGGCAGCAACGACCGCCGCCGTGTTCCGGCTCAACATCCATGATGCCCAACCACGCGTGCCCCCGGCGTCCGCAACGCCAGATTGCGCGCATGCCGTCCACCCATGCCGCCAGTCCCGATGATGCCAATCTTCACCACTTCACCTGTCACCTTGTCACCCCCTCACCCTGTCATCTTTTCTCTACTCCAACCCGCCCCGCGCCTCCACAAACGCCATCACCTCATCATACGTGGGCGTGAAGTTGGCACAGCCATGCTTGGTGACGACGATGGCCCCGCAGGCATTGCCCAGCCGGGCCGATTTGCGCCAGCCCCAGCCATTCGTGTAGCCATACAAAAAGCCCGCGCCGAAGGCATCGCCCGCGCCGAGGATGTTGTAGATTTCGACCGGATAGCCGGGCGCTTCGATCTTCTCGCCCGTGGCCAGATGGACGCGCGCACCCAGCGCGCCGACCTTCTCGACCACGGCCTTGGGACCCAGCGAGAGGATCTTGTCGATGGCGGCGTTGACATCGCCGGTCACTTTGGTGTCCGAGATCTGCGAGTGGGTGAGACTCATCTGGGCCGGGTCGGTGAGCATGGAGGCGTTGATCTCGTCCTCGGTGCCGATGACGATGTCGACCAGCGGCATCACCGAGCGGATGACCACGCCGAACGCACGCGGGTCGTGCCACTGGTCCGGGCGGAAGTCGATGTCGAGCACCACCTCCGTGCCGACCTGCTGCGCGTACTCGGCCGCGAACATGGTGGCGCTGCGGCTCGGTTCCTTGCAGAAGTTGGTGCCGGCAAATTGCAGCACCTTGGCGTCGGCCACCGGCGCGGCCAGCACGTCATCGATGGTCAGCTCGATGTCGGCGCAGTTGTCGCGATAGTAGACCAGCGGAAACTTGTCCGGCGGCTCGATGCCGAGCACGACCGCGCTGGTGCGATGCCCCGGCTTGTCGACGCAGAAATCGGTGACCACGCCTTCCTTGTTCAGAAAGTGCTTGATGAAATCGCCGACCGGGTCGACGCCGAAGCCGGTCAACAGCGCCGACTTCAGTCCCAGCCGTCGCGCGCCCACGCTGATGTTGGTCGGCGAGCCGCCCACATAGGCGGCAAAACTGTTGATCTCCTCAAACGGCGCGCCCACATCGTTGCTGTACAGATCGATGGACGAGCGGCCCATGTGGAGCGAGTCGTAGGTTCGGGAAGAAGTGTTTGTGCTCATTCTGTGTCACCTCAGTAGGTGAAGAACGAAGATCGAAGATCGGGCAGAGTTGCTCTCCGACGTCAAGAGATCCTTGTTCTTCGTTCTCCAATCTTTGTTCTTCGTTAGTACAACGGCAACCGCTCATCCACCCCCACATACGTCTCCTTGACCCAGGTCGCCTTGGGGTCGTCCTGATTGGCCAGGCTTTGGGCGCTGCCGGCCAGGACGTTGAGATAGTAGGTGGTGTAGCCGGGCGCGCTGGTGACCGGGTGATAGCCTTCGGGCACGAGCACGGCGTCGCCGTCGCGGGCGACAGACCAGGGCGTCGATGGGGATAGCCGGCCTGGTGCAGCGGCGAACCCTTCGTCGGTGTAGACGCGCTGGTAGGCGTAGCCGTCGGGCTTGTCGATTCGGTAGTAGTAGACCTCTTCCAGGTCGGCCTCGATCAGATTGCCGTCGGCGTCCTCGATGTGGACGTCATGCTTGTGGCCGGGATAGCTGCTCCAGTTGCCGGACGGCGTGTAGACCTCGACCAGCACCAGCCGGTGGACGGGCGAGCCGGGCGGCAGCAGATCGTTGATCTGGCGGCTGACGTTGTCGCCGCCGCGGATGGCGATGGGCACATCTTCGGGCATGATCAGCCATGGATCGTGGTCCTCATCGGTCGGCACCCAGGTGACCGCAAACTCGCCGCCCTGCCTCCGCCGTGACGGTGAACTCGGTTCGCCGCGGCAGGTAGAGCGCATGGGCCGCCGACGTGAAGACGTTCTCTCGCCCGCCGATGCCCTGCCAATCGCCGCGTGACGAGGTCACGCTGTAGACGCCGGTCAGGTTGACGATGGCCAGTTCGTTCTCGCCGGTCTCGAAGGACCAGCTTTCCCCGCTCGCCAGCCGTCGAACCTGGAACGAAATGTAGTCCCAGCCGGCCTGTTCAGGCGTGACGGACAGGATCAGGTTCGGGTCGTCGGCTGCGCCGGGTTCGAGGGGGTGAACAAGGATGTTTTCGCTTGTGTATTGCATGGGTTGCACTCTCCTATCCGATCTATCTACGTCGTAGGTGCGGTTTGCAACCGCACGATTTTCGAATAACCAAGCTATTCGTGCATGCGCTATGGGTTGCAAACCGCACCTACAATTGTCACTGCATCATCACCCTGTCACCTGTCCCTGTCCCCGCCGGTCGACCTGCGCACAATCAACTCGCCCGGCAGAATCGTTTGCTCTCGCCGTGCCGCCGGATCCGGAGCTCCGATCAGTTCCAGGATGAGGCGCATGGCCGTCTCGCCCATCTGGCGACGTGGCTGACGCAGCGTGGTGAGCGGCGGTTCGAGGTAGGCGGCGAATTCGACGTCGTCGAAGCCGGTGATGGCGATCTCGTCGGGGATGCGATGGCCCCGGTTGTGCAGCACGGTCAGCGCGCCGGTGGCCATGGTGTCGTTGTAGCAGCAGATGGCATCAGGCGGTGCGCCCCAGAGTTGATCGGCGGCGGGCAGCAGTTTCTCGGCGGCCTCGACGCCGCCGTCAAAGCGACCGTTCTTGCCGATGACAAATAGTTCGGGTTCAAGACCGGCAGCCAGCAGGGTGTCGCTCCAAGCCTGGCGGCGCTCGATCAGCGTCTTGCCGCCGTCCGCGTTGCCGATGTGGGCGATGCGACGATAGCCGCGGTCGATGAGATGCTGCACGACCTTACACATGCCGCCGTAGTCGTCGTGGAGGACGGCGTGCATGTTGTCGCCGTCGGCCTGGGTGTTGATCAGCACGATGGGGATGCCGGTCTCCTGCAGCAACTCGGCGTACGGATTGCCGACCATGCTTGACGCCACGATGATGCCGTCCACCTGGCGGCTCTGGAAGTGGCGCACGACTTCGAATTCACGTTGGGGATTGAGGGTGGCCGTCGCCAGCAGGATGCTGTAGTTGTTGCGCAACGCCTCATGCTCCAGCCCTTCAGCCACTTCGCTGTTGAACGGATCGGCCAGGTTGTTGATGACAAGGCCCACGGTGTAGCTGCGTTGCGAAACCAGACCCCGCGCAATCATGCTGGGCGTGTAGCCCATTTCGCGGGCGATGGCGCGGATACGCGCGCGGGTCTCCTCGGCCATGCGGCCTTCGCCACGCAATGCACGGCTCACCGTCGGATGGGAGACGCCGGCAAGCTGGGCGATATCCTTGATGGAGACACGTTTTTTGGCCACGGGCGGTTCGTTTTGGCAACTGAAGCGGGCTCGAAAATCGACAACGAATTGGACGAGAAACTGCATCGGGGAAGCAAAATGCGCACACGTATGCGCAAAGTGTATCACGGAGCGATTGCGCTTGTCAATCGTTTTTGTAAGATCATGCCTTCATTCGGAATGTCTCGGCCGAGCCTGTCGGCTAGATTGTGCCAGCCCCAGACGTAGGCTTTGAATACCTGGTCGAAGGTGAGTGAGTTGATCGGGGATTGAGTTGATTGGTTGTTGATGGTTTGGCTAGTTTGTGAGTAGCGAGCGTACCGCATTAAAGTCCGGCCCTTGCGGCATGGTAAAGAGGCAGGCGCCGTTACTTCTCGCTGCCCACAGTTCTCCGATGGCTCTCTTTTCCTCCGAATCTGCATTGCTCCACAAATGGGCACCCTTGTATTCAACCACGAGATAGCGTCCATCGATCAGTTTGCATACAAAGTCAGGATAGAATCTGTCAGTCGAAGTCTGTAGCCAGAACGAATGCCTTGGACGTCGCTCCAGGTTTCGCACCCAGGTTTCCACCTCCGGCTGCGTCGCAAGGAAGTGTGCGTAGCGCTTCTCTTCCTCCGTATCGAAGTCGCCGATTTCGGGATAGTAGTGCTTCGGCATCTCCAAAGAACCACGGTAGAGGCGGTTATATGGATATTCGTTATGTGGGTAGGTGAAACAGGATTCCGGCGTGACGACGACTTCCATACCGTCGAGAAGATTGGGCGACAGCAATTGCCGCATCGCAGTGGTTCGTTGCGCGTCGCTACACGTTTTCATGTGGGCAACGATAGCGTTTAGCAATCGGTACTTGTCGCCAACCAAGGCTCCCTGACTGATACCCCGTTCTCGTTCCAGGTTCTGCAAGAGTTTGACCAAGAACGCGCTCGACTCATCCAACGGTATCTCGGCACGATTGGGCAGACGCAAGTCCAGCCACCGAGCCAATTCAGCGATTGTCCAATCCGCGTTGGCGTCAAGAAGCGCCATCTGTTCATGCAAAGCGCCGATGAAGCGTGTCTTGACTTTGCCGCCTGCATCGACATCAATTTCTCCCGTTACATATTCTGTCTGGGTTAAGGAATACTCTTGTTCATCAAGCATGGGCATGCAAGTGGTAAGCAATCCCGGCATCACTTCGAGCAGATGAGTCTCCTCCAATTGCTCGAATATATCGCCCTGCCGAATTGACAACACTGGAATGCTGAAAGAATGCCCCCTGTTAGAAGGTGGACGGCGATCTGGCTGGTAGAGTTGCGACCGTTCAAAGAGTTGAACGACTGCGGTCTTGTCTCGCGGGGAATCGAAACACCCTTGCAATGCCGCAAGATCAGCCTCGTTCATGGGGCCTGTGAATGTCAAGCTGCTCGATTTGGGTTCGTAGATGATCTTTGCCGCGGTTGTTGGCGGCAAAGATCCCAACGAAGGCGGCTGCGAAACATTGGTCGTGTGCTTTGGCGGACCTGGCTCCACAACCTGGTGCAAGTCTTGCCAGAGTGGCAGACCGGTAACCATGTCTTCGCGAGACTGACCCTGCTCGATGAGCTGCTCCGCCTCCTGACGCTCAAAGCCATTCTGGACTAGGGCATCAGCGAGTGACGATGCCACGCCGGCAAACGCTGTGGACGAGGCGACGAACGCATATGCGCAGTTTAGTTCTTCGTTTGCCCGGCGTTTTGCATAGGGCATACGTAGCACCCGACCCAGTATCTGTTCGACGGCCGTGCTCGACCTTGATTCTGCGACCGAGCAAAGCACGTAGGCAAAAGGACAGTCCCAACCTTCCCTCAGCGCCTGAACCGTGATGACAAATCGTACTGGGCATTTGGGGTCGTTGAGGTCGACGCCGTCGAGTTGGCGGTCAGTGCCTGTTGCACGGGCGATCTGCTCCTCGGGGATTCGCCAGTCATCAATCAGGCTCTGCTCCACCACATCAATGTTGAGGCTCTCGCGATTCTTGTAGCTCTTTTCAGCCTGCAGCAACATGATCGGTCGGATGTATTCGCTGCCATGAAGTCGTTCTGCAACGGCCAATTCTTCGAGATGAGCGCGCAAATTGACGGCGTCGCCAAGAAGCTGCCGCCAATCGCTGCGCGTCGCCAATCGAATGGGCAGCTTGATCATCTCCTCGGCCTTGAGTTCGGCAGCGGAGACGCTGTAGAGCACATTGCTGGCATGATTTCCGGACGCTGGGGTGGCCGTAAGCTCAAGAATACAGGCCGGATCGAAACGGGCCAGGGTCTCAAACGAGAGATCGGTGCGAGCGTTGTGGGCTTCGTCCACAATCACGGCAGGACGACGCAGCCGCAACACGTTCTCCAGCGAACGGTGTGGCGTTCCGTCCTCGAAACGTACGAGTCTCTCCAATACGGACGGCGGCAGATTGTCGAAATGGGTCATCAGGCTGCCGGCGTCATCGTAGACTTTGCGACCCTCGGTCTCCTCGACGCGGAATGCCTGCATGGTGGCCACAATCACCGTGGTCGATGTGTCCAATGTGGCTCGGGTCAGAGAGAGTGCTTCCCCCAAGTTGAGCACTGTGACGGAACCGCAACTGCTTTCCAGCGCCTGTCGATACGGGTGACGTTTGTCTTTTAGCGCGTCTATAGTCTGTGTCAGAATGGCGTTGGACGGCACAAGCCAAAGCACCACGGAATGCTCGTTGTGGAGGAGGTCATGCTCTGTAATGCCAATGGCGTGCGCGGCGATGAGCGTCTTGCCGCCGCCGGTTGGGATGCGGATACAGGCATAGGGCAGACCGTGCAGGCCCGGTGCTGGGCGATACGAGATGCCGCGGCTGAACGTGTCGCGTGTCGTTAGGTAGAATGCAGCGTCGGCGTCGCCCTCTTGAACGCAACGTTGATAGTAGCTCCGCAATACATCGAGGGCGCGCTGCTGATATTCCTTGAGCGCAAGCATGGCTATCCGGCCTCAAAAAGGTTGCGTGGGAGTCCTGACTGGCGAATGATGGAGCGCAGCGTGCCGGCGCGCAGCTCTTTGTGTTCGGGAACAGGTACGGTTATCGATCCGTTCGTCAGCCGCATCTGCATGATGACGTGACTGCCGCGCTGTCGTGCTTCGACGAAACCGTGCTCGGCCAAGATGGCGCAGACCTCGCGCCCCGAGAGTACGCGCAACCTAGGCAACGGGCACCCCCACGCCTACCTGGGTGATGAACACTTCACCATGCAGTCGTGACTCGATCTCATTTGCCGAGGCCGTCTCAAAGAATAGTTCGATGGCTTCGATCAAGTTGGTCCGCGCCTCTTCAACCGACTGCCCCTGGCTGGCAATGTCGAGTTCGGGACAGAGCGCCACGTACCAATCTTCGTCGCGTTCGATGATGGCCGTAAATTGCTGGTAGGTCATGTGCGTTCTCCCATCGCCGGTTACTGATCCGGCCTCTTGAAAGGCCTAGACTTCGTGACTGGCAGGCTATAGGTTCAACTCATACGGGATCTGCTTGAAGACAATTCGTTCTTGCTGCAACCGCGCCGAACCGATACGGCAACTTGTGCCGTAGACAATTCGTTCGCCGTCAAAGTCCGTTGGCCATGGTAATGAGGCCAACACCTGACGCGTCAGTGCATTGCCGCCGCTCGGCGACTTATCGGCAAGGATGCCATTGTAGAGTAGGTAGACGGCGCGTCCACCGGTCATGCCCAGCAAGGGCGATGGCTGTGGGCCATTTGGGTGCAATGGCTGACCAGTTTCAGCGAAAAATACGTATTGGGCCAAGTCGGAAAACGATACATCAGAACGGATCTGGCCCTGTTCGTCGTAGAGGGTAGGACCGATGGTGTTGTAACGGAAACCGCCGCCCAAAGCAGCCTCGTTCTTGGCCTTGCCGCCCTGTGCTGTCCACGAGTAGCCGTCAATCGCTCGTTGTAGGCGGACTGCCGTGATGTTGTTGGCGATTTCCGGTTCCATTTCGACGAGGATGAAGCGACGGGGCGGCTCGCTCGGCTCACTTGCGTTCATCTTTAGAACGGCGTGGCCGGTTGTGCCACTGCCCGCAAAGGAATCCAGCACGAGGTCCCCCGGATCCGAAGCAATGTGGATGACTCGCTCGACAAGCGTTGATGGTTTTGGAGTTACGAATACACTCTCGGAACTCTCAAACTGGCATATCTGGACCAGTTCCTTTTTGGCGAACTGTGTGTGTCCCACTTCCCCATACGACCAGAAGGTTTGAGGGACTCGCCCTCTCTTAACCTCTGTAAGAAAGCGTTTCAGCTGTGGGGTGCTATTGCCATCACGTCCCCACCAGATTCGATTGTCAAGATCGAGTTCTTCGAGCCGCTGCTTTGAAACCGAATAGTAGCGCCCCCGTGGGGGATGTGGAATGGTCCGACCAGATGGTGTCGCTACGCTATAAGTTCCCTCACTGTAGAAATTTCGAGCAGAGAGATCGCTAGATTTCCATGGGCCGCGACTGTCGGCATCTGGATTTGTGTACGCCGCATCTTGGGAGGATGTTCGGGCTAATAGGTTTGGAACCCACGCGGTTTTGCTTCGAGCGAAGCAGATAATGTAATCGTGATCCTCCGACAGATATTTTGCGGAGTTCTTTGGCGAGTACACTTTTTGCCAGATCACTGTGGCGACGAAATTGGCGGCCCCAAATACTTCATCTAGGAGCATCCGAGCATGGTGCACTTCGTTATCATCAATGCTCATCCACAGGCTGTCATCCTCGCGCAGAAGTTCTCGAAGTAGCACCAATCTTGGGTACATCATGCAGAGCCATTTGTCGTGGCGAGAGAGGTCTTCGGCCTCTTTGCCTACCACCTTGCCCAGCCAAGCACGCATGGCCGGGCTGTTGACATTGTCGTTGTAGACCCAGCTTTCGTTGCCTGTGTTATACGGTGGATCGATGTAAATGCACTTAACTTGGCCGGCATAGCGGGGCAGCAATGCCTTGAGCGCCAACAGGTTGTCGCCCTCAATGAGCAAATTACCTGCGTTTGGGTCACCCACGCTACGCGTTTTCATCCTCCTGCAAGAGGTGAAGGGGCACATCTTTATGATGTTCGACGACGGCTTCTTTGCCGATCCAGTTCAGAGTTGGCATGTTGGCTCGCAATACCCGCAAGTGGTTCGATTTCAGCACAGATCATTCTACCACATTTTTCGGGCGGCCTGTTGCTGGGACACTTCCTGCTTTCGCGCGAAAGCAGCCTGAATCAGCCACCGCCTTCGTCGGCAACTTCCTCCTGGGGATCCGACCCGGAATCCACCTCCACAAACGGCGGCAGATCCAGCATCTTGCGCCAGGCATAGCCGCCCAGCAGTTTGATGGTCGCCACCACCGGCGCCGCCAACACTGCGCCCAGAATGCCGGCCAGCGATGCGCCCATGAGCACGGCCACCATGATGACCAGCGGGTGCAGATCGAGCGCGTCGCCAACGACGCGTGGTACCAGCACAGTGTTTTCTACCTGTTGGATGACCAGCATGGCGACGCCGACGATCAGCGCATGCCAGAGCGGTGACAGCCCCCAGTAGTTTTCGGGCTGAAAGATCGCCACCAGAATGGCCGCCAATGCGCTGATGATCGGACCGATGACGGGCAGGAATTCGAGCAGCCCGGCCAGCGCGCCCAGAGCCAGCGAATTGCTCACGCCCAGCACGGTCAGCACCAGCGAGACAGCGAGACCGATGGTCAGCGCCAGGATGACCTGGCCGCGCAGGTAGGCGTTCCAGATGTTGACGAAACTACCGATCAGCCGGTCGGCATCCTGGCGATAGCCGGTGTCGTGGGCCATGTTGCTGATGGCCGGGCCGATCTTGGGTGCGTCGCGCACCAGGTAGATCGAGAGTGCGAAGACCAGAACGGCCAGGCCGAACCAGGTGATGGTCGCCTGGGTGAGTTGCGTGGCCAGAGAACCGCCCATGCTGAAGGCAGGGCTGGCCAGATTGGATATCTGGCTGATCACAGTCTGAGCGTCGATCCCACCGATCGCGGTACCTGGGTCGAATTGGAGCGGGCCAATAACGATCACCCTGCCCAATGCCTGTTCGGCCAGCAATTGGCCGTTGATCAGCGCACGGTCAAACAGGTCGGGCAGCTTGGTGTAAAGCTCGATCACCTGATCGACGGCAACGACGCCCAGCGCAATGCTTCCGGCTACAAACACGAGGATGATCACCAGATAGACCAGCAAGATCGAGCGTCCCCGGCTGAGCCCTGTGCGCCGCTGCAAAAAATTGATCACGGGGTTGAGCAGATAGGCCAGAATCATGGCCGTGACAATCGGCGCGATCAGCGTGCGGAATTTCCAGACCGCCAACGCCGTCAGGATCAGCGCGGCCGACGCCACAATCGCTTTGGTCGTTCGATTCCACGGCGGTGAGTTGTAGTCGGATAGTGGCATGGTTGGGTGCTCGGTGTGGTCGGGAGGAGAGAGCGGGGCCGTTGGGAAGTGGGGTAGCGGGGGAATTCGAGCGATCTCTTGACGTTCCCCACCACCCCACTTCCCAACAGCCCCACTTCCCTACAACCCTACAGTTTTTTCAGATTCGCCATCGACACGGCCAGCGTTTTGATGCCGACGCCGGGGAAGGCCACCTTGACCTCTTCGTCATCGCCGACAATTGCGCTTTCGATGACCATGCCGGCGCCAAATTTTGCGTGTTCGACCCTGTCTTTTCGCTGGAACTGGGTGGACCGGCTGCCTGCAACATCTTTGGGCTTAGGCTTGCGGGCCGGCGCCTTGTCTGCGCTTGAGCCTGGTGTCCAGTAGGTTTGGTCGCCGCTCTGTGATCCGCCGGATCGGCTGTCACCGCCTGTGTTGCTCCAGTTGTAGCCGGACTGTTCTCTGCGGCTGGGGCGCTCTGGACGCTCGCGCCCGCCTCGGCTGCTCTCCCAGGAGGTCATGCGCGTGAAGGAGTTTCGGCTGCGTTGCTGGCGATCCACCATGCCGGTGAGCAGATCGGCCGGGATCTCGTCCAGGAAGCGGCTAGGCTCCTGGGCCTGGCTGTCGCCCCACATGGATCGGCGAAAGGCGCGCACCAGGTAGAGCCGCCGTTTGGCGCGTGTGATACCCACATAGCAGAGCCGACGTTCCTCCTCCATGTCCTCAGGATCGCCGCTTTCCATGCTGCGGCTGTGGGGCAGGATGCCGTCCTCCATGCCGACCATGAAGACGACCGGATATTCGAGTCCCTTGGCCGTGTGCAGGGTCAACAGCGTGACCGCGCCGCTGGAATCATCGATCTGGTCGGCGTCGCTGACCAGGCTGACCTCCTCCAGGAAGAGCGAGAGCGCCGTCTGTTCGGGCAGCATGCCGGCCATGCCGGGAAGATATTGGGCGGCCACGCCACGCAGTTCCTGCAGGTTGGCGAAGCGGTCTTCGCCCTCGTCGGTGCCGTCGCGCAGCATATCGACGTAGCCCGAGTCATGCATGATGGCGTCGAGCAGACCGGCCACGCTTTCGGATCGATTGCTCTCGTTGCGTTCGACCCATCCTTCGAATAGTGCAGCGAAACCGACCAGGGCATTCTTGGCGCGTTTGGCGAAAGGAGCGACGTAGGCATCGCCCGGCAGTGCGTAGCCCAGCGATTGACTGACCAATTCGGGTCCGTGGTGCAAAATTTGCAGTGCCGCATAATCGCCCAGACCCATGCCGGCCGACCAGTCTTTGAAGGCTGCGTAGGTCTTTGCGCCGATGCCCCGTGGCGGCACGTTGATGATACGATCCATGGCCACGCTGTCCTGGGGATTGTTGACCAGGCGCAGAAAGGCCAGCGCGTCCTTGATCTCTTTGCGCTCGTAGAAGCGGGTGCCGCCGACCAATCGGTACTTCATGTTGCGCAGTACCATCGCCTCTTCCAGGGCGCGACTCTGGGCATTGGTGCGATACATCAGTGCAATGTCGCCGAGGCCAAACGCCCGGCTGCCGACCAGTCGCTCGATCTCGTCGCAGACGTAGGACGCCTCTTCGATCTCGTTGTAGGCCTCGTAGACCGTGACATCGAGTCCCTTGCCGTTTTCGGTGAAGAGCGCCTTGGGCGTACGCGCACGTGTTGTTGGAAATGACCGAGTTGGCCACATCGAGAATGGTCTGGGTGCTGCGATAGTTCTGCTCCAGCAGGATGACCTTGGCCTCCGGATAGACATCGCGGAAGCGCAACACGTTGCGGTAGTCCGCGCCTCTGAAGCGGTACACACTTTGATCTTCGTCGCCTACGGCGAAGATATTGCGATTGTTGTTCGGCGCGCCGGCCAGCAGTGCCAGCAGTTCGAACTGCGCTGTGTTGGTGTCCTGGAACTCGTCGACGAGCAGATAGGGCCACTTCTTCTGATACTTGTCCAGCAGTTCGGCAGTTTTGACGCAGAAGCAGCGTTGTCCTCATCAGCAGATCGTCGAAATCCATGGCGTTGTTGGCTCGCAGCGCCTCCTGATAGCGCGTGTAGACGCGCCCGGCGATCTCTTCAAAGTAGGTCTCCGACGCATACTTGTCCGGCGTGATCAGTTCGTTCTTGCGGCTGCTGATCCGCGACAGCACGGCACGCGGGTTGTAGCGCTTCTCGTCCAGGTTCAGCTCGCGCATGAGCACACGGATCAGCGCCAGTTGATCGGCGGTGTCGTAGATGACCCAGTTGCGCTCGAAGCCGATGGCTTCCGTCTCGACACGTAGGATGCGTGCACAGATGCTGTGGAAGGTGCCGATGGTCAGCCCGCCCAGACGGCTGGCTTGGCCGGGCAACGGCTCGCCAAACTTGTCGGCCAGCAGCGCCTCTATACGTCTCGCGCATCTCCTTGGCCGCCTTGTTGGTGAAGGTGACCGCCATGATGTTCCACGGCGCAATGCCCGCGTCATCGATCATGTGGGCGATGCGCCGGGTCAGCACCCGCGTCTTGCCCGAGCCGGGACCGGCCAGCACCAGTACCGGCCCGTGGATCGTTTTGACCGCTTCGGTCTGTTGGGGGTTGAGGTTTTCCAGCAGTTGGGACATTTTACCTACTCTTCCCCCCGCATCAGACGCAAATAGCTCTCATAGCGCTCGCCATCGATCTCACCGGCTTCGACTGCCGAGCGGACTGCACAGCCCGGCTCATGATCATGGGTGCAGTTGGGGAACTTGCATTGGTGGAGAAACGGCTCCATCTCGATGAAATAGAAGCCCATGTCGGCCGGATCGATGTCATAGAGACCCAGTTCACGGATGCCGGGCGTGTCGGCCACGAAGGTCTCGTCGCCGAAGGGCAGGGCAATCAGATGGGCGGTGCGGGTCGTGTGTTTGCCCTTGTTCAAGAAGTCGCGCAGATCGCCGGTCTCCAGATGCAGATCGGGATGGATGGTGTTGAGCAGGCTGCTTTTGCCGACGCCGCTGGGGCCGGTGACGACCGTGATACGGTCGGTCAGCAATTCCTCCAGTTCGTCGATGCCAAGACCTGTCTCCGCGCTGGCGTAGATGACGCGATAGCCGATCTGTTCGTAGGTGGCGAACAATGCCTTGGCCTGCTCGATCTCGGCAAGATCGATCTTGTTGACGCAGATGATCGCTGGAATCTCTGCGAACTCGGCAATGACCAGAAAGCGGTCGAGCATGCGCAGATGGGGCTCGGGATGGACGATGGAAAAGACGATGAGCGCCTGGTCCGGGTTGGCCAGGATCACGTCTTCGGCCAGTTGGCTGGCGCCGGGCTGCTGCCGGCTGAGCACGCTCTTGCGTTCTTCGATGCGCTCGATCTTGCCGCCTGTTTTCGCCGTCCGGCACCAACCAGACCCGGTCACCGACCGCGACCAGCGTGTCCACCGATTTTTCCTGAAGAAGGCGACGCCGGATCTCGCATAGGCGAACGTGGCCAGGCGCCTCCGGATCGCTTTTGGCATCGGTCTGCACATCGTAGTGATGGCCTAGGGCACGGATCACGATGCCATGGATCAAGTTCGACGACGCCTTCTTCGGTTTGGATTTGCGTCGCTTCTTGGCAATTAATTCTGTCTGCTCGTAGGCGGCGTCTTCGAAGGCCTCGTCGTAGTCTTCGTAGGCGAGTGTATCTTCTGGATCGAGGTCAGGCGTTCGGTTGGTTGGCAAGCAGTTACTCCTCTGAGATCTTCCGCGTCAAGTCGATGCTGGGATCGAGCCGTTGTTTGTCGTTCGAGTGTATCAAGACGAACAAATGTTTGTCAATACGTGAGCCAACACGGGTGCATCACAAACTGTGAGCGGGGGATCCCCATGCCGGGGACGGTCCGGTCCAATTCGGTCATACGAAGCGCTCGTGTACCGTCTCCAGCACGTTTTGCTCCGAATTTGAAGTGGGTGTGCTCAAAATGAGTTGGGCACGCCGGGGCAGCCGCAGCCTGAGCCTGTCGAAGGCGTAGGCGGGTCGATCCGGCTTCGACAAGCTCAGCCCGCGCTGTCCTCTCAACTGGTTATGAACACACCCATTTCAAATGGGTCCAACCAAGACGGCATCTGCGATATTGGTTTGTTGGTTTCACAACCCTTGAAACCATTCAGTAAAGCTGATATACTGAAGTTCAGTCATCGGTATTTCTGAATATTGGACAGGAGTCAATCGACATGACAGGATCGATTTCGCTACAGCTTGCCCAACGCGGTGTCCTCACGTTGCCCAAGGCGTTGCGTGATCAATACAACTTGCAGCCCGGCGATCATCTCACCTTGATTGATATGGATGGTATCTTTTTGCTCTCGCCACGCCATTCGCAGGTTGACTACTTGGCCGATCAAATTAGCGGTGCTCTGCTCGAACAAGGTGATTCCTTAGAGGCTATGCTGGCGGTTCTGCGCGAGGAGCGGGAACGCTATGATTCGGAAGCCTGATCTCTTTCTTGACACCAGCGCCCTTTTTGCCGGAGTTTGGTCTGCCGAGGGCGGCGGTCAACATCTGCTGAAATTGGGCGAGGTCGATGCCGTCCAACTGGTGGTGAGCAGTCAGGTTCTGGTTGAGATGGAGCGAGCGCTGCGCAAGAAAGCGCCTCATCAGTTGGCGAATTTGGCTGTGCTACTTGAGTGCAGCGGTGTCAAGGTTGTGGAACGCCCTACGCAATCCATGGTCGAGACGTGCCTGCATTTGACCGGATACGAAAATGACGCCGTTGTCATCGCTGCGGCCTGGTCGGCGGAATCTGACTATTTCGTGACGTTGGATCAGCGTCATTTTCTGGGCAATGGGCCATTGGCTTCAGCATTGCCGTTCCCGCTTGGGACGCCGGGAGACTGCCTTGCCTGGCTGCGCCGGCGGTGGACTCGCTAGTACAATCTGGCGTGAATCGTCAGATAGCGTGACCTACGTTTCTCTATCGATATTGACGCCGTCGTGTACTCAGCCACCACGGCGGAGAGGACAGCGATAGACCGCGGATCCGGCTGATAAATGCCGATACTGTCGAAAAATCAGATTGTCTTCGCCTAACCCGCTGAATTCGCGGTCCATCTCGTAGTCACTCCGACAAGTTTGTCGGCGACAAGGTCGCGAACAATCAATGGTTGGCGGGGACTGACTATCAACGGCGGCAACAGACGAAGGCGGTGTGCTCTTCGCAGATGCCGGCCACCGGTGTTTCGATGGTGATCCCGAACGCGGCCAGCAGGTCGCTTAGATCGCCCAGCGGCAAGCCCATAACGCCGGTGAAACAGCCGTCGAGTTTTGCAACCGGGGCAAATCCCGGATGCTGAATGGCGTAGGCGCCGGCCTTGTCCATCGGGTCGCCGCTTGCGATGTAAGCCTCGATCTCCTCGTCGCTGTAGGCCCGCATGATCACAGTGGATGTGTTCAGCCGGGTTTCCTGTCGCCCGTCGTCGGTGGATCGCACGCAGATGGCGCTGTAGACCTGATGCGGCTCGGTCCGCAGCAGGCGCAGCATTCGCCCTGCATCGGCCTCATCGACCGGTTTGCCGAGCACCTGATCGCCGATTGCGACCACGGTGTCGGCTGCGATGATCAGACGAGACTCTTCGGTCGTAAGTCCATCGCAGATGAAAGCATCTGCAACAGCCTGTGCCTTGCCCTCTGCCAGGCGCAGCACGAGTGCGGTTGGCGACTCGTTTTCCTGGGGCGTTTCGTCAATATCCGCGACACGGATCTCAAAATCCAGCCCCATCTGATGGAGAAATGCGCTGCGTCTTGGGCTGGCTGATCCAAGTATAATGGTTGGTTGCATGGCTGGCAGTTCCTTTATCATCATTACCGGTCGTAAGACCCGAGCGTCAAGAGGCATCGCGGCCAAACGTGGATTTCAGTATGTTAGCGGTGCGCACGAGGATCCCGAAAATCTGGTTGTGTACGAATGACTCTGCTGCAAGAAATTGAACCCCTCAAACGTCCCCGGCACAGGCCAGATCTTCTTTGGTCAGCGCAGACTTTTGCGGCCTGTGCCGTTACATTGAGTAGTCCAATACACTGAGTTGCGCCGTTTCTGGACGAAGTGGCGGCGGGCGCCGTACTCTGGTGCAGCAAGCGTTTCCAGAGGGCCGTACCACACTCCGTGTAAGTGCTGGGGACGTAAAATTTAGGAATGGCATCTGAATTTTTCCCGCGTCTGGACAAATTCCGGTCGCTGTGGCACGATTCTGTTTACGGCGAACTGCCGTCTTTCTCTTTTCCAATTTGAACCAGATAAGGATGGTATGATGGGCAAGGGCGCGCAAGTGACAAACGATCCGGTTCGGCTGATGATGGTCGGTTGCGGAGGGATGGCGCGGCACCATGTGCGCCGCATTCTTCAGCAGCAAGAGACGACCGAAATCCGATTGGTTTGTGAGCCTTCAGCAACCAGCTATGAACTGCTCTGCGAGTTGTTCGATGAGCAGGGCCTTGAGCCGCCGGTCAATGAGCCGGACCTGGCCAAGGCGCTCGCTGATTATGGCGATCAACTCGATGCCGCGTTTATCATCACGCCCCACGCCCTCCACTGCGCTCAGGCTGAAGCCTGTCTGGAAGCCGGCCTCGACGTGCTGTTGGAGAAGCCGATGGTACTTGAACATGGCCGAGGCCGAGCGGCTGATCGAGACGCGGGATCGTACGGGCCGTCTGCTGGTGGTTGCCTTCAACGGCAGCCTTTCCCCGCAGATCCGGACGGCTGTCGACATCCTGCGCTCGGGCGAACTGGGCGAGATGCTCAACATTCACGCCGTCGTCTGGCAGAACTGGCGCCTCCTGACGACCGGCACCTGGCGCCAGATACCTGAGATCGCCGGCGGCGGCTTCATGTTTGACACTGGCGCGCATCTGCTCAACACGGTGGCCGATCTGGCCGGCGAGGACTTCGTCCAGGTCGGCGCCTGGCTCGACAATCGCGGCGCGCCGGTCGACATCGTCGGCACGGTCATCGCTCGTCTGGCGTCGGGCGTTCAGGTTACGCTGACCGGCTGCGGCGACACCATCAAATCCTGCGATTCGGACGTGCGTGTCTTCTGCACCGAGGGCATTCTGCGCACCGGCGTTTGGGGCGAGCGGCTGGAGGTCCAGCGGGCCGGCGAGGAGGCGCTTGCGCCGGTCGAGGTTCCCGAGTCCAGCGGCGCCTGGGAACAGTTTGTGCGTGTACGCAACGGAGAGATCGCCAACCCGTCGCCGCCAGAGGTTGGGCTGCGCATGGCCAAGCTCTGGGATGCCGTGCGCGAGTCGGCTGCGCTGGGCGGGCAGATGGTGGATGTGGGGTGAGGAGGTGACAGGGGTGAATGCCAGCGAACGATCACTCTCATCTTGTCACCTGTTAATGCCCTGTCACCGTCCCCTCGCCACTATTTTCAATTCTGACGACGCGGCAATTGACAACCCAATGGAAGCCCGCTATACTGCTCCAGAAATTGTACGGTGGCCCACAAAGTTGTTGGTTTAGAAGCTTGATGTGGCCCTCAATAGCGAATGTTTGAAGGAAAATATGAACTTGGTTCCTAGCCTTCTCGTAATCAGCCTAGTAGTTGTAGAGCTTGTGGTTGTAGTACTTATTAGCAACCGGAAGCCGATGGCTGTTGGAAGCGCTAGGTAGCACAGGTACTCGCTACAAGCACAAGGTCGATCCAGACCCTTCCCAGCCGGGAAGGGTCTTTTTTGTACGGTTTTTCGACATATGCTGCCATCTTCAATACTGATTGATGCTGATGGCATCAAAGCTGTACCATTCGGAATCGTAGTCAATCGTAGTCGAATTTCTAACGTAGGTTCGGTCACTGAAGGAGAATAACTTATGAC
Source organism: uncultured Chloroflexia bacterium (assembly GCA_963698255.1). Taxonomy (GTDB): domain Bacteria; phylum Chloroflexota; class Anaerolineae; order Caldilineales; family Caldilineaceae; genus JAWKOK01. Next base: position 610,374 of record CAVOQD010000024.1, read on the forward strand.
TGAGTCCAATCGCGACGGGCAGACGCCCAATCAGGCTGATACTCCGGAGGAAACTCCGCAGCCGATGACCGGTGCGCAGATGATCTGGGAAGCCTTTACGCGTGAAGGGGTGAGTGTGGTCTTTGGGCATCCTGGCGGCGCGATTTTGCCCGCATACGATGCCCTGGCTAAGTATGAAGAAGAGGGCAAGATCCACCACGTCCTGGTTCGCCACGAGCAGTGCGCCGGCCACATGGCCGACGGCTACGCTCGTGTTACCGGTGAAGTCGGCGCCTGTGTGGTCACCAGCGGACCGGCAGCCACCAATTTGATCACCGGCCTGGCGACTGCGCAGATGGACAGCGTGCCCATCGTCGCGATCACCGGCCAGGTGCCGACATCCCTGCTGGGCACCGACGCCTTTCAGGAGTCTGATGTCGTCGGCGTCTCCCAGCCCGTCTGCAAGCACAACTATTTGGTCACCGATGTCAACGAGCTGCCCATGATCCTCAAGGAGGCCTTCTACATTGCACGTGAAGGTCGGCCGGGACCGGTGCTGATCGACATCTGTAAGGATGTGCAGAACGCAACGGGCATGTTCCGCTACGACATGGAAGTCGATCTGCCCGGCTTCGAGCCGTGGCCTGAGGTCAGTGGATCGAAGGTCGCTGAAGCGGCCGCTCTGCTGAATGCCGCCGAACGACCGCTGATTTTGGCCGGCCACGGCATCAAGATCGCCGGCGTCAGTGCCGAATTGTTGGAACTGATCGAAAAGGCCGAGATCCCCGTCGTGACCACGCTATTGGGCACGGGCGACATTCCTGAAGACCATCGGCTGAGTCTGGGCATGGGCGGCATGCACGGTGAGGCCTACGCCAACAAGGCGATCCAGAAATGTGACCTGCTGATTGCCATGGGCATGCGCTTTGACGACCGCATCACCGGTGTTCTGGACCGTTTTGCCAAGCAGGCCAAGATTGTCCATTTCGAGCTGGATCGTGCCGAGGTCGGCAAGAATGTGACGCCGGATGTGGCCGTTGTCGGCGATCTGGCCGATTCTCTGCCGGCCCTGTTGCCGCTGGTTGAAGAGCGTCAGCACCCGGAGTGGGTCGCGTCGGTGGCCGAGTGGCGAGAAGATTCTGATCAGACAGACATCATCAACCAGGAAGTCGATGAACTGATCCCGCCCTACGTCATCCGCCAGCTTTGGCATGCCACCAAGGACGCCAAGGACGGAGCCATCATCGTCACCGATGTGGGCCAGCATCAGATGTGGGAGTCCCAGTACTACATCCACAGCCAAGCCGGTCAGTTGCTGACCAGCGGCGGCCTGGGCACCATGGGCTATGCGCTGCCCGCGGCCATCGGCGCTCAGATGGCTCACCGGATCGAATGGTCTGGGCCGTGGCCGGCGACGGCGGCTTCCAGATGACCTTGCAGGAACTGGCCGTGCTCCAACAGGAGAAGTTGCCCGTCAAGATCGCCATCATCAACAATGGCTTCCTGGGCATGGTTCGCCAGTGGCAGGAGCTCTTCTTCGACAAGCGCTACACCGGCACGCCGATTCTCTCGCCCGACTTTGTCAAGCTGGCTGACGCCTACGGCATTCCGGGCTTGCTGGTGACCAAGCCGGACGAAGTCGCCGGCGCCTACGCGACAGCCATTGCAACCCCCGGACCTTTCCTGATCGAATTCCGGGTCCAGGAAGAGGTCAACGTCTTCCCCATGGTTGCGACTGGAGCCGCCGTCGACGAGATGATTCGCCGACCCAAGCCGGCTATCGTCCAGAGCTTCAGCGGCGTTGAGCCGCAGTTCTAACTTGAATGATTGGTGTAGCTCAGATCTTTAGCGGATCGAACGCTTTCATGCATGTGAAAAAGGAAAAGACCCATGAAACATACACTTGTCGCCTGGATGCGTGACAAACCCGGCGTGTTGAACCGGATTGCCGGCATGCTGCGCCGGCGCAATTTCAACATCGACAGCCTGCAGGTTGGCCACAGCGAGACGCCCGGCATCAGCCGCATGACCTTTGTGGTTGACGGCAACGATCACATGGTCGATCAGGTCATCGAGCAACTGCGCAAGGTTGTGGACGTGACCCGTGTCGAAGATATCACTGACCGACCCAGTGTCGCGCGTGAGTTGGCCCTGATCCGAGTGACCACCACGCCCGAAACCCGTTCCGAGATCGTGCAGATGGTCAACATCTATCGCGGCGAGATCGTCGACGTCGCCATGGACAGCATGGTCGTCCAGATCGTCGGCGCTGAGGATCGAGTCGGGTCGCTCATCGAGTTGCTGGACAACTTCGGCATCCGCGAGATGGTCCGCACCGGTCGGGTCGCCCTGGTGCGCGGCAGCGCCCAGCGCGTCTCTCGCCGCTCAACCGCAGTCTGGCGTGCCCGCTCCAATGGCGCAGCCGATCTCAAGGAACGCGAGAGCACCGGCGGCGTTTAGTAGCGTGGACGTCTATACAATTCACCGCGGATTTACCGGATCCATCGGATGACCGCGGATTTACAAAGAAAATCCGCGGTCATCCGTTTCATCCGCGTAATCCGCGGTAAATATTCATCAGTCATCAATACCTATTCAGACCCGAAATCGAGTTCACAGTTCACACAAAGAGGAACCACACGAAATCATGGCAACGATCTACTACGAAAACAGCGCAGACCTGGCTCAGATCAAGGACAAGAAGATTGCAATCATCGGCTACGGCAGCCAGGGCCATGCCCATGCCCTGAATCTGACCGACAGCGGCATGGATGTCCGCATCGGCCTGCGTGAGGGCAGCGCCAGCTGGGCCAAGGCCGAAGCCGCAGGCCTGCGCGTCCTGAGCAATGCCGATGCCGCGGCCGAAGCCGACATCATCATGGTGCTGGCGCCGGATCCGGTCCAGGGCCAGGTCTTCGAAAACGATATTGCACCGACCCTCAAGGCCGGCGACACGCTGATGTTCGCCCACGGCTTCAACATCCGCTACGGCTTCATTCAGGTTCCTGAAAATGTAGACGTCTCCATGATTGCGCCCAAGGCCCCGGGCCATCGCGTACGCGAGGTCTTCACCGAAGGCAGCGGCGTTCCCGGCCTGGTCGCCATCCATCAGGACGCCAGCGGCAATGCCTTGGCCAACGCCCTGGCCTACGGCAAGGGCATCGGCTGCACCCGCGCCGGCATCATCGAGACGACCTTCACGGAAGAGACCGAGACCGATCTCTTCGGCGAGCAGGCCGTGCTCTGCGGCGGCACCAGCGAACTGGTCAAGGCCGCTTTCAACACGCTGGTCGAGGCCGGCTACCAGCCCGAGATCGCCTACTTCGAGTGTCTGCACGAACTCAAGCTGATCGTCGATCTGATGTACCAGGGCGGTCTGAGCTACATGCGCTACAGCGTCAGCGACACGGCCGAGTGGGGCGACTACAAGAGCGGCCCGCGCATCGTCACCGACGAGACCCGCGCCGCCATGAAGCAGATCCTGGCCGAGATCCAGTCCGGCGCCTTCGCCGAAGAGTGGATGGACGAATACCACGCCGGATCCAAGGAACTGACGGCCACCCGCACTGCCGAACAAGATCAGCAACTTGAGACTGTCGGCAAGCAACTGCGCGGCATGATGGATTTCTTGGACGCGAAAGAGGTTTAGGGCTACTGCGTGCTGCGCTTGCCCTGAGCTTGTCGAAGGGCAAGCGCAGCACGCAACAGTTTTTTCACAGGAAGGGGGGTGATGCGTATGGACGACGGCCTTAGTGACCTTGGCGATCTGTGTAGAGGACAGGAATTTCGACCGGCAACCAATCCATTGAACGATCAGCCCCTGGAAGGAACCAGAGATGAGCACCAGAAACGGCGATGTATCCAATTCCGCCACCGGCAGTGACGAATCTGACGTAGACATTTCGGATGTAGATGTATCCCAGTTTGAAATTGACGACATTCGCGCCTATGCGCGCGAGATCGCCCATGGCAACACGGTGGTGATCTTCGACACCACGCTGCGCGATGGCGAGCAGAGCCCCGGCGCCACGCTCAACACCCAGGAAAAACTGGATATTGCCGCCCAACTTGCCCGTTTGGGTGTGGACATTATGGAAGCGGGTTTCCCGGCTGCCAGCCCCGGCGATCTGGATGCAGTGCGACAGATTGCCAACACGGTCGGCAGATCGCCGCGCGAGGGCAAGGACGGCGAGGTCGTGGCGCCGCCGATTATTGCCGGCTTGGCACGCGCCAACAAGGCCGACATCGACAAGGCGTGGGAGGCGGTGCAGGGCGCTGTGCGACCGCGTATTCATACCTTCATCGCCACCAGCGACATCCACATGGAGCACAAGCTGCGCATGTCGCGAGACGAGGTGCTGGAGACTGTGGGCGACACAGTCCAATATGCGGCCAGCCTGTGCAACGATGTCGAATTCAGCCCCGAAGACGCCGGGCGCAGCGATCCCGAGTATCTGGTGCGCGTGCTCTCTGTGGCCATTCAGGCCGGCGCAACCACGCTGAACATCCCGGACACTGTCGGCTATACCACGCCTGAGGAATATGGCGAGCTGATCCGCTACTCTGCGCGAAAATGTGCCCGGCGGCAAAGATGTGATCTTCAGCGTTCACTGTCACAACGATCTGGGGTTGGCGACGGCCAATACGCTGGCCGGTGTGCAGAACGGCGCCCGCCAGATGGAAGTCACCCTGAACGGGATTGGCGAACGCGCCGGCAACACCAGCCTGGAAGAGGCGGCCATGGCCATCCAGGTGCGCGAGCCGATCTACCAACTGCAAACCAACATTGTGTCGCACTGAAATCCACCGTACCAGCGACATGGTCAGCCGCTACACCGGCATGGTCATTCAGCCCAACAAGGCCATCGTCGGGGCCAATGCTTTTGCACACGAGGCCGGCATCCACCAGGACGGCATGCTCAAGAACAAGCGCACCTACGAGATCATGGATGCGTCGACCATCGGCTTGAACCAGAGCCGATTGGTGCTGGGCAAGCACAGCGGACGCGCCGCGCTCAACCGCAAGCTGGAGGGCATGGGCTTCCGGCTGAACAAGGATGAATTGAAAGAAGTGTTCATCCGCTTCAAAGATCTGGCTGACAAGAAGAAGACCGTGACCGACGCCGATCTGGAAGCGTTGGTCGGCGACGAAATCTACCAGCCCGAAGAGACCTGGGAACTGGTCAACGTGCAGGTCCAGTGTGGAACCGGGCTCATACCGACCGCCGTTGTGACTGTGCACAATCGCGAGACCGGTGAGACCAAGACGGATGCCGGATTCGGCACAGGGCCGGTCGACGCCGTCTATCAGGGCATCAACCGGGTCGTGGGCGTTCGAAACAATTTGGTCGAGTTTCTCGTACAGGCAGTGACAGAGGGTATCGATGCCACTGGTGACGTGACGATTCGCATCGAGGTTCCCGCCGGCAGCATCGGCTTCACCGAGACTGCCCAAGGACGCCCGCGTCGACGGCTGTTCAGCGGCCGCGGTGTGGACACCGATATCATTGTCGCCTGCGCCAAGGCCCATATGCAGGCGCTGAACAAGGCGCTGGCAGCCGAAAAGGGCGAGAGTTCAGCCGTCAATATCGCGGCCGATGCACCTGTGGCGACCTAGCTTTCCGATCGTTCCGGAGGAAACTCCGGTCTGCGGACGGTCAAGTCGTCTGCAGACCGGAGTTTTTTTGTGGAAAATGCTGATCGTCTGAAGGAACAGATTTTTGGTCGGTGGCCTGCCGTTGTTCTTGTCATCGTGATTGTGCTCAGCACTGTGCTCTATCCTCAAGACAACGGCGCTCTCGGCCCCGCTCGTTCAAGACACCGACGCTGGTGTCCCAGCGGGCACTGTCGACTTAGGAGGCAGTGATTTCGCGGCCTGTGATCAGTTGACCGAGGAAGATCTGCGTGCTGAACTCAACCAACTTGCGCAAGGTGTCTTCGCGCAAGAGGACAGCGGCGTCGACGCAATCGACCTTGACGCCATTGTCGAACGCCAATGGCAGTTGCTGGACATGGATGCGGTCATCGATTCCGCTGTCGATGACGCCGTTGCCGTGCTCAAGCGCGACGACGATCTCTGGAACACGTTTCTATCGGGGTGGTCGCCGGCCAAGGCCGAGGATCTGGCTCAGGCCGTGGCCGTGGCCGCATTCGGCTCGGAGACCTTCCGACTGGCGCTGGATGACCTGTCGACGGGCATTGCTGCCGACCTGGAAGTCGAGATCGCTGCGCTGTCGGCCGAGTCCGTCTCGTCCAACCTCATCTGTCTGCAACAGTTCATCGAACGCAATTATTCGGGCATCGTCGTCGAAGCCTTTCGGCAGGGCATCAGCGAGGGCGCAGGCGATCTCGAAATCTGCCGCCGGCGACAATCTCGACAGCGGCATTCTGACCGTGCTCGATACCCACAAGACAGCGCTGGGCGGCGTCGGCGTGATCATCGCGGCCCAGTTGTCGCGCAAGATCGTCGCCCGCATCGGCAAAGGCCGTCTCCAAGCGGGTCGCCGGCCGGCTGGCCGGACGTCTGCTGGGCCGGGCCGGGGCCACCATCATCCCGCTGGCCGGCTGGATCGTGGGCGGCGGGTTGATCGTCTATGACGTGCTGGACAGCCTTGATGGCGCGCTGCCCCAGATCCAGGAATCGCTGCAGTCGCCGGACGCCAAACTGCTGGTGCGAGACGAAATCGTCAGCAGCCTCGAACCGGAGCTTCAGCGCGAACTGCCCCAGATCGCGCGTGACGTTGCCAATGATCTCTACGCAGAGTGGCTGGATTTCAAGCGCCAGTACCGGCAGGTTCTGGCGCTTGTCGGAAGAGCGTCCTGACTTCGAGGCGCTGATCGCCGAGAGCGGCGATCTGGCCAAGGTTGCCGCCACTGCTGGATGTGAGCCTGTCTGTGCTTGGCCCCGACGGCGTGGACGACGCCATCGACAGCGGCCTCTTTGCCCGCTTGCTCGCCTTGCCCGGAAGGCGCGGTCGATATTCTGCGCGATACCGGCTCGCCTGAGACCGTGCTGGCATGGAGCGAGTTGGCCGGTTCGGCGCTCGACCAAGTCGTCGCCCTGGATCTGCACAAGCTGGCCTCGCCGGACGATCTGGACGCGGCGACGCTCGACTCGTTGCTGGCCGTCGGCGATCCCGGCAATGGTGGCCAAGCTCGTGCAGGTGCAACCGGCTTCGTTGGCTTCCCTGTTCACGCTCTCTTCCGCCGGCCTCAGCGATTTGGCTGGTCCAGATGAGTCCGTCGGAGCTGGACGCGCTGGGCCAATTGTTGGATGGTCTGGAGCCGGAGCGGCGCAATCAACTGGTGCTGGCGCTGCTCAACAATCCCAACGCCATGGACATCATCGTGCGCGAGGGCGCGGGTCGGGCGATCCTGGCCAGCCGTGACCTGCCGGCCGCCATCGCCTTTCTGGACACGCCTGCGGACGGCTACAGCATCGTGACGGACGGTATCAGCGTGGCCAATGGGTCGGTCTCGTTGCGTCTCTTCGGTCGAAAAGTACGGCGGCATGACCACGCTGCTGATCGTGCTGGTTCCACTGCTGCTGGCCGCCGGGATCGTCTATTCGATGGTGAGCCTGATGGCTCGACCGTTGGTCGGGGTTTACAATCTTCTGTTTGGACGGCGTAGGCCACGCTAGACGGTAGCCCGTCAGCGTGAGCGTAGCGTACCTGAAGTTGTAGCACGGCATTCATGCCGCACCATCGTTTGGAGACCCTGAATGCAGACATACGACGTTGACTCGGCCGAAGATCCGCAAGGCCCTGGGCAAGGCGCTCTTGATGAGCCTGGACACACTGCCCGAACCAGATATCGAGGTCGGCGACTTTGTGGTCGTGGTCGTGGTCAAGGCGGCCAATGTGGTGCGCGATATCCGTGAGAACATTCGCAATCTCGTCGGCGGCCGCATGAAACATTACGAGAAACTGATCGAGGATGCGGTCGAAGAGGCCGTGTCCGAACTCGGGCAGAAGGCGCAGAAGCGTGGATACGACGGCGTGGTCGGCCTCAAGATCTCGCACCCCATGGTGGTGGACGGCAGCGTCGAGGTCGTCGTCTATGGGAATGGGTTCAAGCGCGTGCGATAGGGAATTTGTACCTCGACGTACGAGATTCAGTCGGAGGCATGCTGCCGGTGCGCTTCGACATAAATGTCGGTGCAGGGTCGCTGTAAGGTCCAAGATGTCGTTACGGAAACTAGCTCGAAAACCCAGGTCTTCACATGCGCCTCGCCGACATCTGCCGACGGGATCGTTCTTGGCGTTGATGGCGTTCTTGCTGACAGTCTCTTCGATCCTTCTACCCGTCACCGACTCTGGCCCAGGACTACACCTATGGCGAATGCAACACTGTCGAACCGGAGGCGCTGGCGGCGGAGATCGAGGGGCTGGCTCGAACCGTACTGGTAGACGGCCAGGGACTTCTCAACATCGACGCCATTGTCTGATCGGCAGTGGATCGCCGTGGGCATGGACGCTACATTGGATCAGGCGGTGGAGTCGGCGGTACAGGCGTTGATGGCCGAAGAGCCGTACTGGGCGCGCTTCCTGTCGGGCTGGTCCGGCGCCAAGGCCGAAGAATTCGCCGCAGCGATCACGCAGCGGGTCTTCTCTTCGCCGCAATTCGTGGCCAAGCTGGACGAACTGGCCGCCGCCATCGCCGATGATGTGACGGTTGAACTGGAATCGATGGCGGCTCGTTCGGCATCCACATCGTTGCTCTGCCTACAGCAGTATGTCGGTGAACGCTATTCGGAGAGCCTGTTGACCCTCTTCGAGACGGAGATCCGCACCGATATCGAGGTCGCCGATCTGAATGCGTCCCCGGACGATTTGGATGTCTCCCAGTTGACGACCCACGGCAAGGCTGCCACGGGCATTAGCGTCATCATCGCCACCCAGGTCGTGCGCCGCATCAGCGTACAGTTAGGCAAGAAAGTCGCCGGTCGCGTGGCAGGACGAATCGTGGGCCGGGTGCTGGGCAAGCTCGGATCGTCGCTGATTCCGCTGGCCGGTTGGGTGGTCGGGGGCGGCCTGATTGTGTGGGATCTGGTCGAGGGCGGGCAAGGCTCGCTTCCGCAGATAGAAGAGTCGCTGAAGGACGAAGAGGTGAAGGTCGCGCTACGCGCTGAGATCGCAGCCGCGGTCGAATCAGGGCTGGATGATGAGGTCGATCTGATGGCCGCGCAGATCGCCGATGAACTGATGGGCGAGTGGAATCAATTCTGCCAACGGCATCCAACCCTGTGCTCGCTGCCCGAAGAGAGTGCTCAATTTCAGGCGATTCTTGACGCTACATCCGTCGAGGATCTGGACAAGCTTGCCGGATTGGTCGACATCTTCATCGCCGACCTGGGGCGCCCCCGACTGGATATTTCGCTGGAGAACGGCGATTTTGAAGCACTATTACAGCTTTCAGAGCAGGCTTATGCGATCCTGCTGGAGACGGGATCAACCGAAACGGCGCTGGCGTGGGCGGATCTGGCCGGCGGCAACGTCGATGAGGTGGTCCGACTCGGACTCTTTCAGTTGATGGAGCCGTCCATGACGGATGAAGCTGAGGTCAGTGCATTGATTGGCCTGGCTGACAAGGAGACGATCTCGCACTACTTCACAACGACGCCGGAAACACGCAACGCGCTGCTGACGTACTCGCCTACCACGCGCAAGGGGCTGCTTGAGCGTCTCGATCCGGCCGACATCGACTGGTTGATCACATACATGGCAGCAGAAAACGTCGCCGACGCTGAGTCGATGGCCTATCGGATCGCCAACGGGATTGAGACGGTCGCCATGTTGCAAAGCCCGCCGGTCGCGACCAAGCAAGGCCCGTCCAAAATTGCCGCAGCCGGCCTTTCCCTGCCCGAGGCGGTGCTGGTGCTGGAACCGGATTCCAGACCGGATGCCAGTCCACGGCAGAACAGTGTGCTCGTGGCCGCGATGCTACTAAGTGTCGTTTTGGCAATATCTGCATTTGCACTGGTAGGCTGGAATGTTGTAAAACGTAGTCAGCATTAATGGTTCGTAATTCATTTTGAGCAACGCGATGGAATAAATCGTTCATTCGTGCCAGGGAGGGAACTACCGCCCCTGGCATTTGCTTACCTTCGACGTGGAAGGACTTGGTCGTAGCCGACTGCTCCACCCTAACGCGCTGCCCCATGTTCGACAGAGAGGAGTACCACGTTGAAGGATTCGCAGAAGAACTCATCTTCTTCCCTCGACATCGACTATCATCCCGGCGACCGCCAACCTGCCGTGTTGCCGATCAAACCCGGATTGCCGACCAAACAAGGTCTTTACGATCCCAGGTACGAACATGATGCCTGTGGTGTTGGCTTCGTGGTCAATATCAAGGGCAATCGATCGCATGAGATTGTGGAGCAAGGGCTGACTGTGCTCTTGAACCTCGATCACCGTGGCGCACGCGGCGCAGAAGACAACACAGGTGACGGCGCCGGCATTCTCTTTCAATTACCCCACAAATTCTTCAACAAGGTCTGCCCGGATCTAGGCATTGAATTGCCTGAACCCGGCCAATATGGCGTCGGCATGCTCTTCCTGCCCAAGGATGCAGCAGGAACGCCGGCTGTGTGAAGAACGCTTCGAGGCCATCGTGCGCGATGAAGGCCAGAAGTTGCTGGGGTGGCGCACGGTCCCCACAGACAACGCCGATCTTGGCGACACTGCGATCTCCAGCGAACCCTATGTTCGCCAGGTTTTTATTGGCCGCACAGTCGGCGTTTCGTCGAGCGATGATCTGATTTTTGAGCGAAAACTGTATGTCATTCGCAAACGGGCTGAACAAGAGATCCGCTATTCCGAGATGGCTGCAGGCGATAGCTTCTACATCTCCAGCCTCTCCTGTCGCACGATTGTCTACAAGGGCATGCTTCTGCCGGAGCAGATGACCTCCTTCTATGCCGATCTCTACGACCCGGATGTCGATTCGGCATTGGCGTTGGTTCACTCGCGTTTCAGCACCAATACATTCCCCAGTTGGGGCCGTGCACATCCCTATCGCTACCTGATCCACAACGGCGAGATCAACACGCTGCGTGGCAATGTGAACTGGATGTATGCGCGCCAGTCCACCTTCGTCTCCGAGGCATTCGGCGACGATTTGCACAAGGTGCTGCCGGTCGTCAATCAGGACGGCAGCGATTCGAGCATGTTCGACGAAGCGCTGGAGTTCCTCTATCTGGCCGGTCGCTCATTGCCCCACGTCATGATGATGATGATTCCGGAACCGTGGTCCAACCACGAGAGCATGCCGGACGACAAGAAGGCATTCTACGAATATCACAGCACATTGATGGAGCCGTGGGATGGGCCTGCATCCATGGGCTTCACCGATGGCACTGTGGTCGGCGCGGTCCTGGATCGCAATGGCCTGCGCCCTTCGCGCTACTACGTCACCAAGGACGACCTGGTCGTCATGGCCTCCGAGGTCGGCGTTCTGGACATCGAGCCGTCTCGCATCCTCAAAAAGGGACGTCTTGAACCGGGCCGCATGTTCCTGGTCGATACCAAGCAGGGTCGCATCATCGACGATGAAGAACTCAAGCATGGGATGGCTGCTGAGCATCCGTATCGTGAATGGATCGATGATAACCTGATGACGCTGGACGATCTGCCGGAGCCGTCGACCGTGCCGGAGTTCAACCACAAGACGGTCATGCAGCGGCAGAAGGCTTTCGGCTACACGTCCGAGACGCTCAAGGTGCTGCTTGGCCCCATGGCTTCCAACGCCATCGAACCGATCGGCGCCATGGGCAACGACGCGCCGCTGGCCGTGCTCTCAGACCAGCCCCAGTTGCTCTACAACTATTTCAAACAACTCTTTGCCCAGGTCACCAACCCGCCCATCGACGCCATCCGTGAGGAACTGGTCACCGGCTCCGAGGTGATGATGGGCACCGAGGGCAACTCTGCTGGAAACGACGCCGATTCACTGTCGTCAGATCAAGCTGAAGACGCCGATTCTGACCAATGCAGAACTGGCCAAGTTCCGGCAGATCGACGTGCCCGGCTTCCGGGCTCTGACGCTCTCGATTCTCTTCCGGGTTGACGAGGGCGTGGAGGGTCTGCGCAAGGGCTTGGAAGAACTCTATGCCAAGGCGACCAAGGCCATCGAGGACGGCTACAACATCCTGATCCTGTCTGACCGTGGCATCAGCCCCAGAGATGCGCCGATCCCGGCCCTGCTGGCGACTTCGGGTCTGCATCACTACCTGATCCGCGAGAAGAAGCGCACCCAGTCGGCGCTCATCGTCGAAACGGGCGAGGCGCGTGAGGTGCATCAGTTCTCCTTGCTGGTCGGCTACGGCGCTACGGCGGTCAACCCCTATCTGGCCTACGAGACGCTTTCGGACATGATCCATCAGGGCACGCTGACCGACATCGAGTACCCCAAAGCCCGGGATCAGTACATCAAGGCTTCGGTCAAGGGTGTGGTTAAGACGCTCTCCAAGATGGGCATTTCGACCATTCAGAGCTACTGCGGGGCGCAGATCTTTGAGGCGCTTGGCTTGAGCCAGGAACTTGTCGACGAATACTTCACCTGGACGCCGACGCGCATCGAGGGCATCGGTTTGCCTGAGATCTATGAGGAAGTGCTGATGCGCCACCAACGCGCTTTCCCGCGTTGGGAGACCAATGGCAAGGTGCTGCCTTCGGGCGGTGAATATAGCTGGCGCCACGATGGTGAGTACCATCTTTTCAATCCGGAGACCATCACCTACCTGCAACAGGCGGTGCGCACCCAGAATTACGATACGTTCAAGCGCTACACCGCACTGGTCAACGACCAGTCCAAGGATCTGGCGACGCTGCGTGGCCTGCTTCAATTCAAATATCTCGACGAACCGATTCCCATCGATGAAGTTGAATCGGTTGAGTCGATCTGTCGGCGTTTCAAGACCGGCGCCATGTCCTACGGCTCCATCAGCGCCGAAGCCCATGAGAGCATGGCCATCGCCATGAATCGCATCGGCGGCAAGAGCAACACAGGCGAGGGCGGCGAAGACCCGGCCCGCTTCACCCCGGACGAGAACGGCGATTTGCGCAACAGCGCCATCAAACAGGTGGCTTCCGGTCGTTTCGGCGTGACCAGTCAATACCTGGTCAGCGCCCAGGAGATCCAGATCAAGATGGCCCAGGGGGCCAAGCCGGGCGAGGGCGGTCAGTTGCCCGGACGCAAGGTCTATCCCTGGATTGCCAAAGTGCGAGGCACGACGACGGGCGTAGGCCTGATCTCGCCGCCTCCTCACCATGACATCTACTCCATCGAGGATCTGGCCGAGCTGATCCACGACCTCAAGAACGCCAATCCACAGGCACGCATCAATGTCAAGCTGGTCTCCGAGGTGGGCGTCGGCACCATCGCTGCGGGCGTGGCCAAGGGCCATGCCGACGTCATCCTGATCAGCGGGCATGACGGCGGCACAGGCGCATCGCCCCAGAGCAGCATCAAGCACGCCGGTCTGCCCTGGGAACTGGGCGTGGCCGAGACCAACCAGACGCTTGTGCTCAACGACCTGCGTAGCCGTGTGGTCGTCGAGACCGACGGCCAGCTCAAGACGGGCCGAGATCTGGCCGTGGCTGCGCTGCTCGGGCGCCGAAGAATACGGCTTTGCCACGGCTCCGCTGGTGGCGCTGGGCTGCATCATGATGCGCGTCTGCCACATGGACACCTGTCCGGTGGGCGTCGCCACCCAGAACCCGGAACTGCGCAAGAAATTCCGGGGTGAACCGGCCCACGTGGTCAACTTCATGCAGTTTATCGCACAGGAACTGCGCGAGGAGATGGCCAAGCTTGGCTTCCGCACAGTCGAGGAGATGATCGGGCGCACCGACAAGCTCGAAGCACGTGAGGCCGTGAAACACTGGAAGGCCAGGGGCATAAACGTCGCGGCGCTGCTGCATCGCCCCGACGTGCCCGATACGGTCGGTCGCTATCAACAGATTGAACAAGATCACGGGCTGGAGAAATCGCTGGATGTGACGACGCTGCTCGATCTCTGCGAGCCGGCCTTGGCGCGTGGCGAAGAGGTCTCGGCTACCTTGCCCATCAAGAATGTCAACCGCGTCGTGGGCACGATTCTGGGCAGCGAAATCACCCGGAAATATGGCGCGGCAGGCTTGCCGGACGACACCATCCTGCTCAAATTCCAAGGCTCCGCCGGCCAGAGCTTCGGCGCTTTCGTCCCAAGGGGCATGACACTGGTGCTTGAGGGAGACGGCAATGACTACTTCGGCAAGGGACTCTCTGGCGGCAAGATCATCGCCTACCCTGCCGACCAAGCGACCTTTGTCCATGAAGAGAATGTCATCATCGGCAACGTCGGCTTCTACGGCGCGACCAGCGGCGAGGCCTACATCCGCGGCATGGCCGGCGAACGCTTCTGTGTGCGCAACAGCGGTGTGAATACCGTCGTCGAAGGTGTCGGCGACCATGGCTGTGAGTACATGACCGGCGGGCGCGTTGTCGTCCTCGGCAAGACCGGGCGCAATTTCGCGGCCGGCATGTCGGGCGGCATCGCCTACGTGCTCGATGTCGATGGCGACTTTGCCTCACGCTGCAACCAGGACATGGTCGAACTGGAGACGCTGACCGATGCCAACGAACTCGCCGAGGTCGAACACTTAGTGCGTCGCCATCATGAGTACACAGACAGCGCCGTGGCCGGCCGCCTGTTGGCTGACTGGGATAACGCCGTGTCAAAGTTCGTGCGGGTCATTCCCAAGGACTACAAGCGCATGCTGGCGATCTTCGCCGAAGTCGAGGCCGCCGGTCTCAGCGGCGACGACGCACTCATGGCCGCCTTCGAGCGCAACAGCAACGACCTGAGCCGAGTGAGCGGAAATTAGCCAAGAGAATGAACAAAGATCGAAGAACAAAGAACGAGGGTTGACGCGTCCATCAGCGCACTTCCGACTTTCGATCTTTGTTCTTCGATTTCCAGCAATAATACCTGTATTTGAGGACAATCATGGGCAAACCTACCGGATTTATGGAATATGAACGCGAACTGCCGGCGGATCGAGATCCGCTGGAACGCGTCGGGGATCGGAATGAGTTCCATCTCCACATGGCCGACGAGAAACTGCAAAAACAGGGCGCTCGCTGTATGGACTGCGGGATTCCTTTCTGCCACACCGGCACGTTGATCGCCGGGATGGCCTCGGGCTGTCCGGTCAACAACCTCATCCCGGAGTGGAACGATCTGATCTACAACGGGCTCTGGCGCGAGGCGCTGGATCGTCTGCATTCGACCAATAACTTTCCCGAGTTCACCGGACGCGTCTGTCCGGCCCCGTGTGAAGGTTCGTGTACCGTCGGGCTCAGCGATCTGCCGGTCACCATCAAGAATATCGAATGCACGATCATCGACAAGGGTTTTGAGAACAACTGGGTCGTGGCCAATCCGCCCAAGGCGCGCACCGGCAAGACGGTCGCCGTGGTCGGTTCCGGCCCGGCTGGCCTGGCCTGTGCGGACCAGCTCAACAAAGCCGGCCACAGCGTGACCGTCTACGAACGGGCCGACCGCATCGGCGGACTGCTCATGTACGGCATTCCCAACATGAAACTGGACAAGGCCGTTGTGCAGCGTCGCATCGATCTGATGGCGGCCGAGGGCGTCAGTTTCGTCACCGGCATCGAGATCGGCGTCGACATGCCGACGGCCAAGCTGACGCGCGAGAATGATGCCGTCGTCCTCTGCGGCGGCGCCACCAAACCGCGCGATCTGCCGGTCGAGGGTCGCGATCTCAAGGGCGTTCACTTCGCCATGGACTTCCTGCGCGACAACACAAAATATCTGCTCGATGCCCAGGAAGGCTATCTGACCAAGCGGACAGCTTCCGGCCGAAGGGCTGGACGTCATCGTCATCGGCGGCGGCGACACCGGCACCGACTGTGTGGGTACGTCGTTGCGCCAGGGCGCCAACAGCGTGATCCAGTTCGAGATTCTGCCCGAGCCGCCGCTGGAGCGGCCGGCCGACAATCCGTGGCCCGAGTGGCCCAAGGTGCTGCGTGTCGACTATGGCCAGGAAGAGGCCATCGCCATTCAGGGCAAGGACCCGCGCAACTATCTCATCATGACCAAGAAGATGGTCGGCGACGAGCATGGCCATGTCAAGGAACTGCACACGGTGGAGATCGAGTGGGTCTTCTCGGACAACGGCGGACGACCCTTCCCCAAGGAGATTCCCGGTACCGAAAAGGTCTGGCCGGCGCAGCTTGGTGCTGCTGGCCATGGGCTTCCTGGGACCGGAAGAGACCATGGCCGAGCAGTTGGGCCTGGAACTGGACCCGCGCTCGAACTTCAAGGCCGAACACGGCAAGTTCGCCACCAGCGTCGAAGGCGTCTTCGCCGCCGGCGACATGCGCCGTGGCCAGAGCCTGGTTGTGTGGGCGATCAACGAGGGCCGCGGAGCGGCGAGAGAGTGTGATCGCTACTTGATGGGGGAAACCAGCCTGCCGTAGGACGTGATTGGCACGATAGTACGGTCTCATCGTCAGGCTCGACTACGTCGATAATGAGATGTGGTCTCATTACAATTTGTACGCCCGCACTAATTGAGATACAATCTCAACTGGTGCGGGCGTTCTGTTATGCCTCACAAATTATCCATTTTCACGGGCGGCGCAACCGGTCGTCCACCAATCGTCTACAGGAAAGATCATACATGAGCTTCAGCCGAATTGCGTTCATCTTGCTAGCAGTTCCTGCTTGCCGCCGCATGCACTGCTCCGGCGACAGACAGCGCCGACACATCCGGGACAGACCATGCTGAGCATCAACAGAGCGATGTCTTGCCGCAGTTGGAACCGCAGCCGCTCGATGCGAACGAACGCCTGCGCGTGGTCGCCTCAACCAACATCTTGGCCGACGTGGTCGCCCAAATCGGCGGCGATGCCATTGACCTGACAGCACTGATGCCGCCAGGCGTCGATCCTCACGGATTCGAGCCAACGCCGCAAGACCGCATCGCACTCGAAAAGGCGCATGTGGTCTTTGTTAACGGCCTTGGATTGGAGGAGTCCATGTTGTCCGTGCTGGAATCGTCAGATGGAAGCGGTGTGATTGTCCCGGTGAACACGGGCTTTGCAGTGCTTGAGCTTGATAATGAGACCGATCACGAGGATCATGCTGACGAGGATCATGGTCACGAGCATGGGAGCGACGATCCGCACACCTGGTTCAGCGTCCATGCTGTGGAACAGTGGGTCGAGAATGTCGAACATGTCTTGAGCGAATTGGATCCGGAAAACGCGGAGACATACGCGGCCAATGCCGAAGGGTATCGAAGCGAGTTGGAAAACCTGGAGGGTGAACTGGCAGCGATGGTGGCGGAGTTGCTGCCGGAGCAGCGCAAGATGGTCACCGACCATGATTCATTCGGTTACTTCGCCGACGAATACGACTTTCAGATCATTGGCACGGTCATGCCCTCGTTGAGCACGATGGCCTCGCCGTCAGCGGCACAGTTGGCTCAACTGCACGATCAGATTGAGGCGCAGGCCATCAAGGCGATCTTCGTGGGCACAACCGTCAACCCGGATGTGGCGCAATCCATCGCCGGCGACACAGGCGCCCAGATCGTCATGCTCTACACCGGCTCTCTCAGCGATGCCGACGGACCGGCGGACAGCTATCTCGATTTCATGCGATACAATGTTAGGGCGATCGTTGAAGCACTGAAGTGAAGTTTCTGACAAGATGACGGGGTGGCGAGGCGAATCGTTCCCCAGCGTGAAATGCACCCGTGCAATCATACACCATTTCTCCAGCCTGTAGAAACAATGTATGATAAAAGCATAAGCTTACGTGTAATGTTTTTCCATGAAGGATCAAGCGGATGATGAATCGAACTATGCCATGTCCCGAGACGGCGGGCGAAAAGGCTCGCACCACGTTCGCCGAACTCGCACAACATGGCCTCTACGATCCGCGCTTCGAGCACGACGCCTGCGGCATCGGCTTTGTGGCCCATGTCGATGGGCGGCGCAACCATCGCGTGCTCCAGATGGCGCTGGAGGCGCTCTGCAACCACGCACATCGCGGCGCTGTGGCCGACGACCGCAAGTCCGGCGACGGCGCCGGTGTGCTCACTCAACTGCCCTATGAGTTTTTCAATCGTGAGCTGCGGCGCATGGGCATCGAGCCGCCCCATGCCGCCGATCTGGCCGTCGGCCAGCTCTTTCTCAATCTGCACAACGGCGCTGACCGTGCGATTGCGCGTGAGATCATCCGCGAGGTTCTCGACCGAACTCAAGCTGGAGGTGTTGACTTTCCGCTCGGTGCCCGTCATCGAAGCGGCGCTGGGCCGTCGGGCGGAACAGAGCCGGCCCTGGATGGAACAGGTGCTGATCCGGCGAACGGAAGCGGCTTGCGAGGCCGGCGACGCCTTCGAGCGGCTGCTCTATCTGGCCCGCAAGAAGATTGCCCGCCGCGCCAGCGAGGGCGGTGTCCATCGGCTCTACGTCGCCAGCATGAGCAGCCGGACCATCGTCTACAAAGGCTTGGTACTGGCCGAGGAACTGGCGCACTTCTATCCGGATCTGAGCGATCCCGATTTCAAGACTGCCATCGCCGTCTTCCACCAGCGCTACAGCACCAACACCTTCCCGACCTGGGAACGGGCGCAACCGTTTCGCATCATCTGCCACAACGGCGAGATCAACACGGTGCAGGGCAATGTCAACTGGATGAGCGCACGCGAGGATGATCTGGCCAGTCCGCTCTGGGGCGACGCTATCCACGAATTGAAGCCCGATCATCGGCGTCCACGGCAGCGATAGTTCCAAACTGGACAATCAGCTTGAACTGCTGACCCGCAGCGGCCGCGACGTGCGCCATGCATTGATGATGATGGTCCCCGAAGCCTGGGAGCGGCTCTCCGAGCGCGAGGTGACGCCCGAACGGCGCGCCTTCTACCAATATCACAGCGCCCTGGTCGAGCCGTGGGACGGACCGGCGGCCATCACCTACACCGACGGTCGTTTCGTCGGCACCATTCTGGATCGCAACGGCCTGCGCCCGGCGCGCTACGTGGTGCTCGACAACGGCTATGTGATCAGTTCCAGCGAGGTCGGGGCTGTCGCCTATGACGAAGCCCGCGTGGTCAAGAAGGGCAGCCTGGGACCCGGCCAGATCTTCTGTGTCGACACCGGCCGCGGCATGATCATGGAAGACGAGGAGATCACCCAGCATTTCGCCAGTCGCCAGCCCTATGACCGCTGGGTCCAGCAGAATCTGATCGATCTGGACGCGCTGGTGCGTGAGAGCGTGGAGACGGTGAGCTGCCCGTTCTCCGCCAATCGGCATCCGTGCCGTCTGACCGCGTCGCCAGGCCTCCTTCGGCTACACCAGCGAGGAGATGGTCGTGGTGCTGCGGCCCATGGTGACCGAGGGCAAGGAGCCGGTCGGCGCCATGGGCGACGACACCCCGGCCGCCGCGCTGAGCAAACTGCCGCGTCCGCTCTTTCACTACTTCAAGCAACGCTTTGCCGAGGTGACCAACCCGCCCATCGACCCGCTGCGCGAAGCGATGGTGATGAGCACGCGTACGCTGCTGGGCGGACGGGCCAATCTGCTCTCCGAAAGCCCGGAGGCCACTCGCTTGATCAAGCTGCAATCGCCGCTGCTCCTGCCGGAACAGATGGCGGCATTGATGGCGCTCCAACAGCCGGAGTTCGAGCTCGCGGTCGTCGATGCCACCTGGTCGCTGCCGGAAGGAGTCTCGACTGCTGAGGATGGCTCTGCGGCGGCTGAACCGGACGAAACTGCCGGCGCAGCGCTGCGTGCCGGTGTCGAGCGGCTCTGTGCGGCGGCCGAGGATGCGGTGCGCAGACGGCGCCACCCTGCTGGTCATCAGCGATGCACGCGCCGAGGGACAGTTGCTGCCGATCCCGTCGCTGCTGGCGGTCGGCGCGGTGCATCACCATCTGATCGCACAGGGCTTGCGCATGCAGGCCAGCCTGATCTGCGCCTCGGGCGAGCCGCGCGAGGTGCACCACTTTGCGGCCCTGGTCGGCTACGGCGCCAACGCCGTCTATCCCTACCTCGTCTATGCCACAACCGACGAGCAGGCGGCCGAGGATCGGCGCATGGCCGATTTTACGGCGGCCCAACTGCGCGTCAACTTCGCCAGTGCGGTCGAAGGCGGGCTGCTCAAGATCATGAGCAAGATGGGCATCAGCACCATCGACAGCTATTGCGGCGGACAGATCTTCGAGGCTCTCGGCATCGGCCCTGAGCTGCTCGATGTCGCTTTCCGCGGCACGCCCAGCCTGATCGGCGGCGTCGGCTTTGCCAGCGTGGCCGAGGATGTGCTTGCCTGGCACGCCTACGGCTATCCCGATTCAGACAGTGACGGCGCAGAGGTCAAGCTCAAGACGTGGGGCCTGTACAAGTCGCGTCGCGGGGGCGAACTGCATACGTGGAGTCCTGAGGTGGTGCATGCGCTCACCGACGTGGCCCGCGCCGAGAGCGACGTGCTGGCCCGCGAAAAGTACACGGTCTACGCCGATCTGGTCGACAACATGCGCATTGCGCCGCGCAATCTGTTGGATTTTCGCCCGACACGACCGCCGGTGCCCATCGAGCAAGTCGAATCGGTCGAACGCATTGTGACACGCTTCAGCACCGCGGCCATGAGCCTCGGCGCGCTGAGTTCGGAGGCCCACGAGACATTGGCCATCGCCATGAACCGGCTGGGCGGCAGGAGCAACAGCGGCGAGGGCGGCGAGGCCAAGGATCGCTACTTCACCGAGCGCGCCTCCAAGATCAAGCAGGTGGCGTCCGGCCGCTTCGGCGTCACGCCGGAGTATCTGATGAGCGCCGAGGAGATCCAGATCAAGATGGCGCAAGGCTCCAAGCCGGGCGAGGGCGGCCAGCTTCCCGGCCACAAGGTGTCGGCCGAGATTGCGATCCTGCGCCACAGCACGCCCGGCGTGGCGCTGATCAGCCCGCCGCCCCACCATGACATCTACAGCATCGAGGATCTGGCGCAACTGATCTTCGACCTCAAGACCATCAACCCCAACGCCAGAGTCAGCGTCAAACTGGTCTCGGAGATGGGCGTGGGCACGGTTGCGGCCGGCGTGGTCAAAGGCTTTGCCGACATCGTGCACCTGAGCGGCGGCTCCGGCGGCACCGGGGCCAGCCCGCTGAGCAGCGTCAAGAACGCGGGCCTGCCCTGGGAGATCGGCCTGGCCGAGATCCACCAGACGCTGCTGGCCAACGGGCTGCGCACCCACGTCACGCTGCGCGCCGACGGCGGTCTGGCCACCGGCCGCGATGTGGTTTTGGCCGCCATGCTCGGCGCGGACGAGTTCAGCTTCGGCACCAGCGCCATGATCGCAGAGGGCTGTATCATGGCCCGGGTCTGTCACAAGAACACCTGCCCGGTTGGGGTCGCCACCCAGCGTGAGGATCTGCGGGCCAAGTTCGACGGCACGCCTGAGATGGTGATCCGGTTCTTGACCAACGTTGCCGAGGGCGTGCGCCGGATACTGGCCGAACTGGGCTTCCGCAGCCTCGACCAGATCGTCGGCCACCCGGAGTTGCTGGAGCAGGTGATCTTCGGCCGTGAGGCCGGCTTCATGGACCTGTCGCCGTTGCTCTACGTGCCGGACACCGGCAGCGCGCGGCGCAATGTGCTGCCGACCAACGAGGTCATCGCCAACCCGACCGTGGGCGACCGCATCGTCGAGCAGGTGTTGGCATCCTTGCAGGCCAATCCGGAGGCGCCGGTTCGCCTGGCCCATCCGATCCGCAACATTGAGCGCTCGGTCGGCACGCGTCTCTCCGGCCAACTGGCCCTGCGCTACGGCGACGACGGTCTGTCCGACGGCCACGTCGATATCACCTTCACAGGGAGCGGCGGCCAGAGCTTCGGCGCCTTCGGCATCCGTGGCCTGCGCCTGACCATCATGGGCGAGGCCAACGACTATGTGGGCAAGGGCCTGGGCGGCGCCGAGATCGTCATCCGCCCCGACGAAGAGGCGCGCTTCGTGCCCCACCAGAACACGATCATCGGCAACACGGCGCTCTACGGCGCGACCAGCGGCCGGCTCTTTGCGGCCGGCCTGGCCGGGGCCCGCTTTGCCGTGCGCAACAGCGGCGCTACGGCCGTGGTCGAGGGTGTGGGCGAGCACGCTTGCGAGTACATGACGGGCGGAACCGTCGTCGTGCTCGGCGGAACGGGGCGCAATTTCGGGGCCGGCATGACCGGCGGCGAAGCCTTCGTCTACGATGTGGATGGAAAGTTTGAGCAGCGCTACAACACCGAGTTGATCGACATCCGGCGACTGGGCGGACTGGAATACGAGGAGCGTCTGCGTGACCTGATCGCCGAGCACATGGGCAAGACCGGTTCCCCGCGAGCCGGGTTGATCCTCGACGACTGGGAGGTGCAGCGCCAGTTCTTCTGGCATGTGGCCCCGCGCGCAGAACGTCGTGGCGATTGAGTCGGCGGTTGAGGGATCGCAGGCGTGATTGGACAAGAAGGTAAACGGTTGGGCAGTAGGGAAGTGGGGTTGTAGGGAATGGAATTGCAATTGAGTGGAAAACGATCGGATTCAGCGTACGGCACCGGCGACGCCTCGTTTCAGGCCGCCGGCGGCTTCGAGGGGATCAGCCAACTGGTGGACGATTTCTATCAGTTCATGGATGATCTGCCGGAAGCCAAGGTCATTCGCGAGATGCATCAGGCAGGATCTCACGGTCGTGAAGGACAAGCTGGTGCGCTTCCTGTGCAGTTGGCTGGGCGGACCGCGGCTCTACCACGAGAAGTATGGCTCGATCAGCATTCCGGGCGTTCACATGCCCTTTCCCATCGGAGAAGCCGAGCGCGACGCCTGGCTGCTCTGCATGCGCAAGGCCGTGGCCCTCCAGCCGTATGAGCCGGACTTTGCCGACTATCTCAATGCCCAGTTTCGCATTCCGGCCGAGCGGATCTATCAAGTCAACAGTCGGGGCAGCATGGGAGTAGGAATCGACAACGCATGAATCTGCGAACGTTACCCAACACAGAACTCACCGTTTCGGCCATCTCGCTCGGCTCTACCGGCATCGGCAGTACGATTGACGAGGCAGCCTCATTCGAATTGCTCGACCGCTACGCCGAGGCCGGCGGCAACTTCATCGACACCGCCGCTGTCTATGCCAACTGGCTGCCCGGCGAGAAAAATGTGAGCGAGAAGACCATCGGTCGCTGGCTCAAACAACGCGGCAATCGTGACAAGATCGTGGTGGCGACCAAGGGCGCGCATCCGGATCTGTCGACCATGCACATTTCACGCATGTCGCGCGCCGAGATCGAATCGGATCTCAACGACAGCCTGCGCAATCTTCAGACCGACGTCATCGATCTCTATCTGCTGCATCGAGACGATACCGAGCGTACAGTCGAAGAGATTCTGACGGTGATGAACGACCAGGTGAGGGCAGGCAAGATCCGCTATTTCGGCTGCTCCAACTGGCGGACGCCGCGTATCCGAGAAGCGCAAGAGACCGCTTCCGCCATGGGGATCGATGGCTTTGTCGTCGATCAGGTTCGGTGGAGTCTGGCGGTGACCGATCCGGCCGGCGTGGCGGACAATACGACCGTGGGCATGGACGACGATCTCTTTGTCTTTCACCGCGAGACCGGATTGGCCGCCATGGCCTATTCTTCCCAGGCAGGCGGGATCTTTCAGAAGCTGGCCGGCGGAAACTCGTCCGTCGGCAGCGCGTATCCGCTTGAACCGAATCGACGACGACTGGCGCGCATCGAACAGCTTGCGACGAGAATCCGGGCTGTCGATCACGCAGATTGTGCTGGCCTACCTGTCCTCTCAGCCTTTCGTCACCGTGCCGGTCGTCGGCTGTCGGACGCTGGAACAGTTGAACGACAGCCTCACCGCTGCGGACACGGTTCTGAGCGCTGAACAGATCGATTTCTTGACCGCGGGCACATAATCGAGGAGCCAACCATGAGTCTATCTACCGTCACACCGGTGCTGCGCATTTTTGATGAGGCCAAGGCGCGCGAATTCTACGTCGACTTTCTGGGCTTCTCAGTCGACTGGGAACATCGTTATGGTGACAACTATCCAGTCTACATGGGGATCTCGCGAGATGACTGCGTACTGCATCTGACCGAGCATCACGGCGATGCCACGCCGGGTTCGGCGATTCGCATCAAGACCGATGACGTGAGGGCGTACAATCGCCAATTGCTGGAAAAGGCGTACACGTATGCGAAACCGGGCATCGAAGAGACACCCTGGGAGACGCTGGAGATGACGGTCACCGATCCGTTTGGCAATCGGCTGACGTTCTACGAAATTTCGCAGTGACCAAAGCTTGCACTGACAACCGATGCAATCGATAATCTTTGGGGTGAATAATAGTCTGATCGAACTTGGACCACGGTATTGGAGAGAAAATTGGGCAAAACAATCTTTGAAAAAATCTGGGACGCGCACGTTGTGGCGCAGGACGAGGGCGCTCCGGCCGTCCTCTACATCGACGCACATCTGATCCACGAGGTCACATCGCCGCAGGCTTTTTCCATGCTGCGCGAGCGCGGCCTGCCGGCACGACGACCGGACCGCACCTTCGCCACCATGGATCACGCCATCCCCACGCGCAATGTCGAGATCGCGCTGTGGCCCAGCGATGCGGCGCTTCAGGTCAACACGCTGCGCCAGAACTGCGAGGACTTCGGCATCACGCTCTGGGACATCGAGGGCGATGTCCAGGGCATCGTGCATGTGGTCGGGCCGGAGATGGGCGTGACCCAGCCGGGCATGACCATCGTCTGCGGCGACAGCCACACCAGCACCCATGGCGCTTTCGGCGCGCTGGCCTTCGGCATCGGCACCAGCGAGGTGAGCCACGTGTTGGCCACCCAGTGTCTGCTCCAGGCCAAGCCCAAGACCTTCGCCATCAACGTCGAGGGCGAGCTTGGCTTCGGCGTCACGGCCAAGGACATCATCCTGGCCATCATCGCCCAGAACGGCGCGGCCGGCGGCACCGGCTATGTCTTCGAGTATCGCGGCAGCGCCATCCGCAAGCTGAGCATGGCCAACCGCATGACCATCTGCAACATGAGCATCGAAGGCGGCGCGCGTGCCGGCCTGATCGCACCGGACCAGACCACGTTCGACTACATCCAGGGGCGACCGTATGCGCCCAAGGGCGAGGAATGGGACCGGGCCGTCGACTACTGGAAGACGCTGGTCACCGACGACGACGCCGAATTCGACCGCGAGATGACGCTCGACGCAAGCGCGCTGGCGCCCATGGTCACCTACGGCACCAATCCCGGCCAGGGCGTCGCCGTCACCGGTCGCATCCCGACCGACCGAGGAACTCGACGATCCGGCCGAGCGTCGCAGCCTGTTGAGCGCCATGGAGTACATGGGGCTGACGCCGGGCCAGGCCATGGCAGGCCAGCCCATCGACGTGGTCTTCATCGGCTCGTGCACCAATGGCCGCATCGAGGATCTGCGCGAGGCGGCCGCTGTCGCCAAGGGCAAGCGTGTGGCCGACAACGTGCAGGCGCTGGTCGTGCCCGGCTCCAAGGCCGTCAAGGCCCAGGCCGAGGCTGAGGGGCTGGACCGCATCTTCTCCGAGGCGGGGTTCGAGTGGCGAGGGGCGGGGTGCAGCATGTGCCTGGCCATGAATGACGACAAGGCCGGTGCGGGCAAGTATGTGGCCAGCACCAGCAACCGCAACTTCCAGGGCCGGCAGGGTCCGGGGTCGCGCAGCCTGCTCATGAGCCCGATCATGGCGGCGGCTGCTGCGGTCAACGGCAAGGTTGTTGATGTGAGAGATCTTGTACGTACTGGATGATACTGTGGTCGAAGTACCACCGTGTTGTTCGACGTGAAGGAGCGAGCATGCTCGACAGCTTTACGGCGAGTAAAGCGCATTTCGGATGGCTCAATCGTGTTGCTGTTCGCAACGAACGAGCCATTGTTTCACGTGCATGGTAAACGGTCGCAGCACTACGAGAGCAAAGCGGATCTTCATCGCCTTGAAGCACTGGATACACGTCGAAGTCAACGGATGATCCAGCCATCCGATCATGCGTGCGTTTGGCGACGGGCGGATAGACCGACTTGGACGATCCGGTCGCCGAAATGTACGCGAATTCGACAGAGTTGATCGGCGCGGTTTACTTGATGGACGATCTGGATACAAACAATGGATCGAAGTTCTGCGTGGACGCCTAGATATTGACAAACACGTCGAGACCCAACGCGTTACTATTCGTACAGCGATTTCAGTCGGTGACCTTGTCTGACGAGGCCGTCATTGATGTGAAGTCAGTGCACAGCAGGTCGGCGAGTATCGTCTCCAGATGCGTGATTTAGCGATGACGACTGAACAGGTCGTCGATTTTGCGTCATTTCTGAAATACGTCGACAAATCCGCTGATTCGGGAGTATCTTGACCCCAAGCGATTCGCTAGCATTCAGTTTGGAGTACGGCAATTTAACTTGGGATGAAGACGGCCTCTGCTTTCCCGTTGCCGACCTATATCGAAAACACCATCGACTAGATAGGATTCTGACTACATGGAACCATTCAAAAAACTGACCGGCACGGCTGTGCCGTTGCGTGCCGAAAACGTCGACACCGATCAGATCATCCCGGCCCGCTACCTGACCGCCGTGACCAAGGCGGGCATGGGCGACGGACTCTTCTCTGCCTGGCGCTACAACGCCGACGGCACGCCCAACGAAGATTTTGTGCTCAACGATCCCGTCTATGGCGGGGCCGAAATCCTGGTCGCCGGGCGCAACTTCGGCAGCGGATCGAGCCGCGAGCACGCGGTCTGGGCGCTGACTGAGTACGGCTTCCGCTGTGTGATCACGCCGGGCTTCGCCGACATCTTCTACAACAACAGCCTCAAGAACGCACTGCTGCCGGTGGCGTTGCCCGAAGAGACGGTCAACATGCTTCTGGACCTGGTCGAAGAGGAACCGGACACGCGGATCGCGGTCGACCTGGTCAACCAGACGGTGACGTTGCCCGATGGGCAGTCTCTCGGCTTCGATATCGCCCCCTTCCGCAAGATGTGTTTGCTCGAGGGGCTGGATGACATGGGCTATCTGCTCTCCAAGGACGAGGCCATCACGGCGCACGAGGCAGAGCCGGCGTACTGAGGCAGATGCAGTGAAATCTCGATCCACGAAGAACACGAAGTTTCACGAAGATGAATCCTCGTTGGTGTAGCTTCGTGAAGATTCGTGCTCCTTCGTGGATCAAAATCTCTTGGACCGTCTTAACCCAACAGAGGCCGACATCCGATGAACGAAATTCGACTCACGTTGACCTTGGACGAAGTCAACCAAATTCTGGAAGGGCTGGGGAACCGTCCCTATGCCGAGGTCTTCAAACTGGTTGCGAAGATCCAACAGCAGGCCGGCGCTCAGCTCAACCCTGATCCGCCCGTAGATGCCCAGGTCGTCGAGGATGCATCTGAGTGATCTGCTGTTGGAAACGTTGAAGCGTGTCGGCGTTCAACAGGAATGACTATGGCTGGTGAAAGACTGGCTGAGCAACTGGATCGATGTTCGTGGCCGGCGCTTACCGACCCCTACGACATCGCATTGCGCGAAGCGGTCGAGTTTACGTTCCAACGCTTCGAAGTGTCGGGCATCTTTGCCTGCGGCAGCGTCATCCGTGGCGAGGGCGATGCGCTCAGCGATATCGATCTCTATGTAGTCAACGCCGACCCGTTTCGGCAGCGTTTTCAGCGACGATTCAACGGCATTCCGACCGAGATCTTCGTCAACCCGGCCCACCAGATCCGGGCCTACTTTGCCGATGAACATGCTGTGGGTCGGCCCTGTACGGCGCACATGCTGTCGACCGGGCATGTCGTGCTCTCCAACGATCCGGTTGTCGAACAACTGATCGGCGAAGCGCGATTCGTGGCTGGCGAAACGTCCTTCATTGTCCGGCCAGACGGCGATGTTTCAGCGCTACCTGATGGTGGATCTGCTCGACAACGCCGAGGATCTGCGGCAGACCGACGCAGAGAATGCCGCACTTGTTCTACATCAAGCAGTCAGCGCCATGCTCGACTATTACTTTCTGGCCGCCGGTCGATTCTTGCCACGCATCAAAGATCTGTTGCGCGAACTGGACCGCTCTGATCCGTACGCCGGCACATGGGCGCGCACGTTCTACAGCGCCACGGATAACGACACCCGTTTTGAGGCGGCAAGCAATCTGGCCGATCAGATTCTGGGCGCAACAACCTTCTTTGAGTGGGAGACCGAACTGGAGCAGTTGCCACTGCCTGACGAGAACGTAGAGACGCAAAATTTTGCGTCTCTACAAGAAGACAACAAAGTCAACGAAATTCACCTAGAAAGATTAGGAAAATGGAAGCCAAAATCGTCATACTGGCCGGTGATGGAATCGGCCCCGAAGTCACAACCGAAGCCGCCAAGATCCTCGATGTGATCGGCGAAAACTTCGGACACACCTTTGTCTACGACCATCAACTGATGGGCGGCTGCGCCATCGACGCCCTGGGCACCAGCTTGCCCGACGCCACCGTCGAAGCCTGCAAGAAGGCCGACGCCGTGATCCTGGGCGCGGTGGGCGGACCCAAGTGGGACGATCCCAATGCGCCGGACCGGCCGGAGCGGGGCCTGCTGGCCATTCGCAAGGCGTTGAACCTCTTCGCCAATCTGCGCCCGGTCAAGCTGCAGGACGAACTGATCAGCGCCAGCACGCTCAAGGAAGAGGTGTTGCAGGGCGTGGACATCCTGGTGATCCGCGAGCTGACCGGCGGCGTCTACTTCGGCCCGCGCAAAGAGGCCGGCGAGGAGGGCATGGAAGCCTACGACACCATGCTCTACACCCGGCCGGAGATCGAGCGTGTCGTGCGCTTGGCCGCCGAAGCCGCCATGGGGCGCAGCAAGAAGCTGGCCAGCGTCGACAAGGCCAACGTGCTGGCGTCGAGCCGGCTCTGGCGCCGCGTGGCCACCGAAGTGCTGGCCGACTATCCCGAGCTTGAGGTCGAGCATGTGTTGGTCGACGCCATGGCCATGCACCTGATCCGCCGCCCCGCCACCTTTGATGTGATGGTCAGCGGCAATCTGTTCGGCGACATCCTCACCGACGAAGCCTCGATGTTGGCCGGCTCCATGGGCATGTTGCCCTCGGCCAGCCTGGGCGATCTGGAGAACAGCCAGGGGCTGCCGCTCGGTCTCTACGAACCGATCCACGGCAGTGCGCCGGACATCGCCGGCCAGGGCATCGCCAATCCGTTGGCGGCCATCCTGAGCTGCGCCATGTTGTTGCGCCACAGCCTGGGCCTGGAGGCTGAGGCCGAAGCCATTGAAGCGGCCGTGGATAGCGTGCTGGCCGATGGCGTGCGCACAGCGGACATCGCGCAGACCGGTACGGAAGTGGTGAGCACATCGGTGATGGGCGATCTCGTGGCCCAACGACTTCGAGGATAATCTGCATGAGCACATCTGATGAACAACAGCGCAGGCTGAGTACGAGCATTCGCACACTCGGCAATCTGCTCGGTGAGACCATCATCGAGCAGGAGGGTGTCGATCTCTTCGATCTTGAAGAAGAGGTTCGTCGACTCGCCAAAGGATGGCGGACCGGCGATGGGGCTTCGCTGGAAGAGATCGATGCCTTGATCTCGGAGTTGGTGGAGGATATGCCGCGCACCTTTGCTGTGCTCAAGGCCTTCATCACCTACTTCCAGTTGGTCAATCTGGCCGAAGAAGAGCAGCGTGTTCATGTGCTGCGCGAGCGCGAACGCGCCGCCTACGAGCGCGGCGTGCCCATGCGCGAGACCATCGCCGACGCGCTGGCCCGTCTGCGCGCCGAGGGGCTGACCGCCGCCGATCTGCGCGTCGTGCTTGCCGATCTCTTCATCTCACCGGTGCTCACCGCCCATCCGACCGAGACCAAACGGCTCACCATGCTGGAGAAGCTGCGCGAGCTGGCCGTTGTCCTGGAGCAGATTGGGGAAGGCGCCCTTTCGTCGCGCGAGATGCAGCGGGCGCAACGTCTGCTGCGCGAGTACATTGTCCTGCTCTGGCAGAGCGACGAGACGCGCGATCGCCGGCCGACCGTTCTCGACGAAGTGCGCAACGGCCTCTACTTTTTCGAGGCGACTCTCTTCAAACTCGTGCCGAGTATCTACGATGAACTGGAGCGGGCGCTGGCCCAGGAATTTCCCGGCGAATCGTTCAAGGTTCCGACATTCCTGCGCTACGGCTCCTGGATCGGCGGCGATCGCGACGGCAATCCCTTTGTGACCATCGATGTGACCGAGGAGACGCTGCGCACCCACAAAGAGTTTATTCTACGGCTCTACAACATCGAGGTCGATCACCTCTACAACCACCTCAGCCCTTCGATTCGGCGCGTTCAGGTCAGCCAGGAACTGCTCGACAGCATCGAGCAGGACTTTCGGCTTGTGCCCGAGGACGAGGTCGAGGTGTTGGAGCGTTTCAAGCTTGAACCCTATCGGCAGAAACTGATCCTGATGTTCCGCCGTCTGCGCGCCACCCGTGCCGAGAACGAACAGGCCTGGAACGACAAGGCGCGCAACCCGCGCGCCTACCGCAATGTCAACGAGTTTCTGGCCGATCTGCGTCAGATCGATAGCAGCCTGCGCGCCAACAAAGGCGCGCGTCTGGCCGATGGACGCCTGGCTCGCCTGATCCGCTCCGTGGAGATCTTCGGCTTTCACCTGGCCACGCTCGATATTCGCCAACATGCACGGCGTCATCGGGCCGCCATTTCGGAGATCTTCGCCCGCTTCAAAGTCTTCGCCGACTACGAGGCTCTGGCCGAGGCCGACAAGATCGCCGTGCTCACGCGCGAGATCCTGAGCGAGCGCCCGCTGACTGCACTGCCTGTCTTTTCGCCGGAGACCAACGAGACGATTCGTCTCTTTCGCCTGATCCGCCAGGCCCATGAGGAGGTCGATCCAGAAGCGATCACGGCCTACATCACCAGCATGACCACCTCGGTCAGCAATCTGCTTGAGGTGTTGTTGCTGGCCAAGGATGCCGGTCTGTTTGGGCAAGATCGACATCGTGCCGCTCTTCGAAATGGTGGCTGATCTTCAGAATGCCCCGGCGTTGATGACCGAACTCTTTGGCAACGAGGCCTATCGGCGCCATCTTGAGCTGCGCGGCCGCCAACAACAGATCATGATCGGCTACAGCGATTCGGGCAAGGACGGCGGCTACCTGCGCGCCAACTGGATGCTCTTCAAGGCCCAACGCCAACTGGCCGAAACCTGTGAACGCCAGGACGTGCGGCTCACGCTCTTCCACGGGCGCGGCGGCACGCTTGGGCGTGGCGGCGGTCCGGCCAACCGGGCCATCCTGGCCCAGCCGCCCGAATCGGTGCGCGGACGCATCAAGCTGACCGAGCAGGGCGAGGTCGTGAGCAGCCGCTACGCCAACCCGGACATCGCCCATCGCCATCTGGAGCAGTTGGTCAACGCGGTGCTGCTCAGCAGCGGACGCCGACCTCAATATGACCACGAGGCGGAATGGGCCGCTGTCATGGATGCGTCTGAGCGACGCTGCCTATCGGGAAATATCGCTCACTGGTCGAGAAGCCCGAGTTTCTGCCCTATTTTCACGATGCAACGCCCATCGATCACATCGATGCGCTCAACATCGGCTCACGCCCGTCGCGGCGTGGCGCCACCCAGGACATCGGCGATCTGCGGGCTATCCCGTGGGTCTTTGCCTGGACGCAGACCCGTGTGAATCTGCCGGCCTGGTATGGCGTGGGCAGCGGCGGTCGAGGCATGGACTGCGGGCGGCGAGGATCGGCTGGCGGAACTGCGTTCGCTCTACGACAACTGGCCGTTTTTCCGAACCATCTTCGATAACGTACAATTGGGCTTGACCAAGGCCGACATGGACATCGCGTCGCTCTATGCCGAGCTGGCGGACGACCACGTCCGCACAGCCATCTATGATGACATACGCCAGGAATATGAGCGTACGCGTTTGGCATTGCTGGCCGTTACACAGGCGGAAAGCCTGTTGCAGGACGATGAATGGCTTCGGCGCAGCATTCGGGTACGCAATCCCTATGTCGATCCGATGAACTTGGTCCAGATTGCGCTCTTGCGCAAACTGCGGGACGCGCCCGATTCGCCCCAGGCGGAAGAGTGGCGGGAGGCAGTGCTGTTGGCGGTCAACGGGATCGCCACCGGCCTGCAAAATACTGGGTAAGGATATCACTTGTGACTGATCTGTTGACGTCCGTCGATGGTTTTTTGATCGACATCGACGGCGTATTGATGCATGGGAATGAGGTGCTGCCGGGTGCGTACGAGGTGATCGATACCTTGCGCACCCGTGGTATTCCACACCGCTACATCACCAATTCCACCATCTACTGCCGCTATACGCTCATCGACCGCTTGCAGGCGCTGGGCTTCGCCATCGACGTGGATGAACTCTTCACCGCGACCTATGCCGCAGCGCTCTATCTGCGTGAGCAGGGGGCCAAGAGCTACTATCCGTTGTTGATGCCGGATGCCAAGCTGGAGTTCGACGGTATCGAGGTCAATGCCGAGTCGCCCGAATATGTCGTTGTCGGCGATATCGGGGCCAGCTTCACCTTCCCTCGCCTGAACACGGCCTTCCGTGCCGTGCTCAACGGGGCCAAGCTGGTCGCATTGCACAAGAAGCGTTTCTGGCGGACCGAGGACGGCCTCTTTCTGGATGCCGGACCATTCGTCGTGGCGCTGGAATATGCAACCCAGCAGAGCAGTGTGGTGGTGGGAAAACCCAGCGAGTCCTATCTGCGCCTGGTGCTTGACGAACTGGACCTCCCGCCTGAACGGGTGGCCATGATCGGGGACGACATCGAGATCGATGTGAAAGGCGCTCAACGCATGGGCATGCAGGGCTGGTTGGTCAAGACCGGTCGCTTCCGCAAGGAAGATCTGGGCCAGGGGATCTGGCCGGATAGGGTGTTGACTGACATATCGGAGTTGATACAACAATAGCTGCTGTGTGCCGCTTGCTGCGTGAAAGGGCTTGGCACGCGTTTCACGCGAGCAAGCAGCACGCAGCACGCAGCAGTTTTCAGAAAGGCAAACCATGAACAACCCAACAATCCAACTCTACGACACGACATTGCGCGACGGCACCCAGGGCGAAGGCGTTTCGCTCAGTTGCGACGACAAATTGCGCATTTCTCGACGGCTCGACGCCTTTGGCATGGACTACATCGAAGGCGGTTGGCCCGGCTCGAACCCCAAGGACATGGAGTTCTTCGACCGCGCGCAGCGTGAGCTGAAGCTCAAGCATGCCAAGGTCGCGGCCTTTGGCTCCACCTGCCGCGCCCATGTGGATCCGGCCGACGATCCGCAGATCCAGTTGCTGATCCAGGCCAACACGCCGGTGGTGACCATCTTCGGCAAGTCGTGGGATCTGCATGTCACCGAGGTGTTGCGCACCGAACTTGAAGAGAACCTGCGCATGATCCGTGACTCTGTGCACTATGTCAAGAGCTACGGCAAAGAAGTGATCTATGACGCCGAGCACTTCTTTGACGGCTATCGGGCCAACCCGGAGTACGCCTTGGCCACGCTCCAGGCCGCCATCGTCGGCGGGGCCGAGAGCATCGTGCTCTGCGACACCAACGGCGGCAGCCTGCCCTGGCAGGTCGCTGAGGCCGTACAGACCGTGCGCCGCGAGGTGCTGGGCATTGATGAAGACACCGACACCGCGCCGCCGGCATCAAATGTGACGCTGGGCATTCACGCCCACAACGACGGCGCCACCGGCGTCGCCAACACGCTGGAGGCCGTGCGCGCCGGCTGCAACCATGTGCAGGGCACCGTCAACGGCTACGGCGAGCGCTGCGGCAACGCCGACATGATCGCCGTCATCGCCGATCTCCAGCTCAAGATGGGCTACAATCTGGTGGGCGAGGAGAAGATCAAGCAACTGGCCGATCTGAGCCGCTATGTCAGCGAGCTGGCCAATCTCAACCCGGAATCGCACCAGCCGTTCGTCGGCGCCAGCGCCTTTGCCCACAAGGGCGGCACCCACGTCAATGCCGTGCGCAAGTACACCATGAGCTACCAGCACATCGATCCGACCTGGGTCGGCAATGAGACGCGTATTCTGGTCAGCGAACTGAGCGGCAAGGACAACATTGCCTACAAGCGCGAGGAGTTCGGGCTGGAAGGACTGACCAAGGAGCAGGAGCGTGAGGTGCTCGGCCAGATCAAGCATCTGGAGAACGCCGGCTTCGCCTTCGAGAGCGCCGAGGCCAGCGTCGATCTCATGCTGCGCCGCGTCGATGAGAACTACCGTAAGCCATTCGAGCTGATCGACTACACGGCCAATGTGGAACATCGCGCCGGCCGCGGCATCTTCTCCGAGGCGACCGTCAAGGTGCGCGTCGGCGACGAGATCTTCCATGAGGTGGCCGAGGGCAACGGCCCGGTCAACGCCATGAACCTGGCGCTGCGCAAGGCCATCCAGCAGTTCTACCCGCGTCTGAGCGAGATGCACCTGACCGACTACAAGGTGCGCATCCTCGACAGCGCGCTGGGCACAGGCGCCATCGTGCGCGTGCTCATCGACTACACCGACGGCGAGCGCTCGTGGACGACCGTCGGCGCCAGCTCCAACATCATCGAGGCCAGTTGGACGGCCATGATGGACTCGGTCGAGTATTTTTTGTTGAGTGATACCGAGATCCAGCAGGAGTTGGCTGAGGCAGACGAGTTGGCTGTGGTGGCCGGGGACTGACCCTGTACCGCGACATTTATGTCGCAAGTCGCTGGCCAAGCGGAGACTAGCCGGACGACATACATTTTGTGTTACAAACATAATGGCCGACTTCTGCAAGAAGTCGGCCATCGCATAAGGCTTCGGCACGGCGGTGACTACTGGAATTTTCTGATCGATGAAGGGCAGGCTAACGGAACAGGGTTTTCAGCGGCATCAGGAAGCCGGGGAGAACGTCTTCGCCGTCCAACGTCGCCGATTCGTCGAGAATGGCGGCGCTGCCGTCCGCTCGATAGATCGTGACCGTGCGAGTCTTTGGCTCCACAATCCAGACGAGAGCGACACCGAAAGCCAGCCAGTTTCGGATCTTTTCCTGTACTTCGGATGCTCGATCTCCTGGCGACACAACTTCGACTGCGATATCAGGCGGGCCGGGGAAGTATCCTTCTGGCGATTGATCTCCTGATAGGCGATGCTGGGCGACAAAGCCAACGTCGGGAGCCAAGACCGTGTCGGGACTTGTCTCAAGCTGGAAACCGGTTTCGGCTGCGAAAACGACACCCGAAGAATGGTCGTCGACGAAACGGTACAGATGAGTGCCGATATCCATTGTTAACTTGCCGTGCGCTGCGCCCGCAAGGGTTATGGCTATCAACTTCCCTTGTTGCAATTCATATCTGCACGCGAGCGTCAGCCGATAGATCCAGCAACTCCTCCGCTGTGAAAAGTCTGTCCCCGAACACAGTTGTGGTCTCACCAGGTAAAGGATGTAATCGTTCGGTAACAGGAGTGCTCATAGAGTATATTCCTTGCATTCGCAATAACCGCAAGACAACCGAAGAAATCATAGCACGTTTGTTCGGCATTGACAACAGATCGGCGAATTCCGGGCATGGTTTCGGCATTCGCACTGAAATCAACCAGGAGAATTTTCATGGCAGACAGCAACCGTCAACGGCACGTTGAACAAATACAGCGGCCAACTCACCCAGGTGCGCTCGCAGGTCGGCTCGCAGGCCATGCTCTACGGCGTCGGCCTGACCGACGAGGACATGCAGAAGCCGCAGATCGGCATCGCCAGCATGGGCTGGGAGGGCAACACCTGCAACATGCACCTCAACGATCTGGCCGAAGAGGTCAAGGTCGGCACGGCCAAGGCCGGGCTGGTCGGGCTGATCTTCCACACCATCGGCGTCTCCGACGGCATCTCCATGGGCACCGAGGGCATGAAGGCCTCGCTGCTCTCCCGAGACCTGATCGCCGACTCCATCGAGACGGTCATGCGCGCCCAGTGGTACGACGGCAACGTCTCGCTGCCCGGCTGCGACAAGAACATGCCCGGCACCATCATGGCCGCGGCGCGTGTCAACCGCCCGACCATCATCGTCTACGGCGGCACCATCCGTCCCGGCCGTTTGGGCGACGAGAAGCTGGACATCGTCTCGGCTTTCGAGGCCTACGGCAAGTGGATGGCCAAGGAGATCAGCGAGGAAGAACTCAAGGAAGTGCTCAAGCACTCCTGTCCCGGGGCCGGCGCCTGCGGCGGCATGTATACGGCCAACACCATGGCCTCGGCCATCGAGTCGCTGGGCATGAGCCTGCCCTACAGCTCGTCCATTCCGGCCACCAGCCGCGAGAAGCGTCAGGAGTGTCGCCAGGCCGGCGAGGCCATGCGGCTGCTGCTGGAGCGCGACATCAAGCCCAGCGATATCCTCACGCGAAAGAGCTTCGAGAACGCCATCACGGTCGCCATTGCCCTGGGCGGCTCGACCAATGCCGTGCTGCATCTCATCGCCATGGCCAAGGCCGCCGACGTGCCGCTGACCATCGACGACTTCCAGGCCGTCTCCGAGCGCACACCGCTGCTGGCCGATCTCAAGCCCAGCGGCCGCTACGTCATGGAGGATCTCTACGATGTGGGCGGCGTGCCCGGCGTGCAGCGCATGCTGCTTGAGGCCGGTCTGCTGCACGGCGACTGCATGACCGTCACCGGCAAGACGCTGGCCGAGAATCTGGCCGATCTGCCCGACCTCAAGGAGGGCCAGACCATCATCCGCCCGCTCTCCAACCCGATCAAGGCGACCGGCCATTTGCAGATCCTCTACGGCAACCTGGCCGAAGAGGGCTGCGTGGCCAAGATCACGGGCAAGGAGGGCGAACGCTTCTCCGGCCCGGCCAAGGTCTTCGACTCGGAAGAGGAGTGTCTGGCCGGTCTTGAGAGCCGGCGCGGTGACCCACGGCGACGTCGTCGTGATCCGCTACGAGGGACCCAAGGGCGGCCCGGGCATGCGCGAGATGCTCTCCATCACCTCGGCCATCATGGGCGCGGGGCTGGGCAAGACGGTGGCGTTGCTGACCGACGGCCGCTTCTCCGGCGGCAGCCACGGCTTCGTGGTCGGCCACATCACGCCCGAGGCCCAGGTGGGCGGCAACATCGCCCTGATTCAGAACGGCGACATCATCACCATCGACGCCGTGGACAACACGCTTGACGTCGAAGTGAGTGACGAGGATCTGGCCGAGCGGCGGGCGGCATGGACGCGCCCCGGCGCCACGCTTCACCAAGGGCGTGCTCTACAAGTACATGAAGACGCGTCTCGTCGGCGTCTGAGGGCTGTGTGACCGACGAATAAGCGCCATACCGTTGCAGCCCGATGCACACATGCATCGAGCTGCAACGGCGCCAGCGGATCCGATTTGACGCTGAAGCATCATTTATGAACGACAATGATGCCTGTCAATTCCTTTATGTGCAGAAACTGGGTCAGCTCACCGCCGGCAAAGTCAAAGGCGTAGATGCCGTCCTTGCCCTCATCGGCACGTCCCAATGTCTCAGACAACTTGCTCGCCCAGCACATCGACGTCCTTCGCATCCCAGTGTCGGGAACGCTTGGGTTGATGCGCATGGGCAG
Organism: uncultured Chloroflexia bacterium; assembly: GCA_963698255.1. Taxonomy (GTDB): domain Bacteria; phylum Chloroflexota; class Anaerolineae; order Caldilineales; family Caldilineaceae; genus JAWKOK01. The sequence goes on from CAVOQD010000024.1 coordinate 648,041, forward strand.
CGAAGCAGCCCTGTGACTAGTCCAAGGAGACTATCATGGCAAGACGCAAACAAGCACGCGGCGACTGTGCGTACTGCGGCAAGGAGTACACGCGTGGCGGTTGACCAAACATCTCAAGACTTGCGAGGCGAGGCAAGCGGTTATTGAGCAGGCGAACCGCAAGCGCATGGCGACCCAACCGCTCTACCATCTGCTGGTCCAGGACGGCTGGGGAAGGGAATTCTTTCTCCATCTGGAGATCAACGGCCGGGCAACCCTTGACGATCTGGACATGTACCTTCGCTATATCTGGCTGGAGTGCTGCGGCCATCTGAGCCAGTTCACAATCGGCCCCTTTCGTTATACCCAGATATTCGACGACGGATTCAGCATCGGCGATGAGCAGTCTATGAACGTGCTTGTATCGCAGGTCTTCGAGCCGGGTATGGAAATTCCCTACGAATACGATTTCGGCACGACCTCTGAACTGCTCATCCGCGTCGTTGATGAACGGCAGGGCCAGCCAACCACGAAGCATCCTGTCGCGCTGATGGCGCGCAACAAACTGGAGATACCGCCCTGCCAGGTCTGTGGCAGACCGTCAACCTGGATTGCCAGCGACGGTTGGATGATCGGCGGCGCCCGTGGCGTCTACTGCGACGAACATGTAGACGTGGATGAAGATGACGGTGACCGACCGGGACGTCAACGAGGAAGGATTCGCGTTGTACCGTATCTACAATGCGCCGCGCATGGGCATGTGCGGCTATGATGGTCCCGCAGAACCGCCATACTGAAATTGATCCCGATGGTAACATCCGGAGCGGATGAGGTCATGTACGACAAAACCACTCTCTTCGAAGCACGTACCGGCGGCTATCACAACTATCGGGTGCCCGGCATCGTCTGCACCCGAAACGGCGTCATCTTGGCCAGCGTCGAAGCGCGACGCCAGACCGGCGGCGACTGGGCGGACAACGACATCCTCCTGCGGCGCAGCGTGGACGGCGGCGATAGCTGGAAACCGCCTCAACTCGTCGTCGCCCACACTGACTACGGCGACGGGCCGATCAGCAACTTTGTGATGATTGCCGACCGCAACGGCACGGTCCATGCCCTCTTTTGCCACAACTACGCACGTGTTTTCCACATGGTCAGCAAGAACGACGGCGTCGATTTCGACGAACCGGTCGAGATCACCGACAGCTTGGAGCCGTTGCGTCAGCGATATCCGTGGCGCGTGATCGCCACGGGACCTGGCCACGGCATCCAGTTGGCGACCGGCCGACTGGTCGTGCCGGTCTGGATGTCGACCGGACGAGGGCGTTGAATTCGGCGCCGGCAAGCTGGGCCATCGCCCGTCTGATGTGGCGTCGATCTACAGTGACGACGGCGGATTGACCTGGCAGTGCGGCGAGACCGTGGCTGCCGATGGTCAAGTTGCCTATGGCGTGGAGATCCGCAATCCCAGCGAAACGGTTCCGGTCGAATTGAGCGATGGAGACGTGCTCTTCAACATCCGCTCCGAGTCGGCAGCCCATCGACGACTCATCGTTGTCAGCCCGGATGGCGCGCGCGATGGGCGTATGGAGGGCTGGGCCGAGGCCCTGCTTGAGCCTGTCTGCATGGGCAGCATTGTTCGGGTGGACGCCCGCTTCAGAGGCCGTGTGGCGCCGATCCTCTTCGCCAATCCGGACAATCTCGAAAACGAACTGACGTCCGGCAGCGGCCATCTGAGCCCACGACCGCAAGCGGTTGACGGTCAAGCTGAGCGAGGACAATTGTCGCTCGTGGACGGCATCGCGTGTGCTGGAAGAAGGCCCGTCAGGCTATTCGGACATGGCGGCGATGCTTGATGGCACGATCTTCTGCGTCTACGAGGACGGAATGATCGACCGCATGACCGACACGCGTCGCGTCACGGTGGCGCGGTTTGATCTGGCGTGGGTGCGCAATGAATAGAGCATATCGAGTGAAAGGAGAACCATGCGTTTTGGATTGAGTCTTCCCATCCACGGCGAGTTAGCAGATCCGGTATTACATGTCGATCTGGCCATGGAAGCAGAAAAGGCCGGCTGGGATGGATATTTCCTCTGGGATCACATTGCCCGGAAGAATGGAACCAGACATTTTGCGCTGACCGATCCGTGGATTACGCTGGCCGCCATTGCCGCCAGGACAGAACGTGTCGCCCTCGGCCCCATGGTCACGCCCCTGGCCAGACGCCGTCCATGGAAGGTGGCGAGGGAAGCGGTCGCATTGGATCATCTGTCCAACGGCAGAGCCATCTTGGGTGTTGGCTTGGGCGGTCACCCCAGGACTGAATTTAGCGCCTTTGGCGAGGACGGGGATAACAAAAGGCGCGGTCGCAAACTTGATGAAGCGCTTGATGTGATAACCGGCCTGTGGAGCGGCGAACCATTTACTTACGCCGGCGAATTCTATGACATCCAAGACGCACACTTCATGCCGAAACCCGTGCAATCGCCGTGTTTACCGATTTGGGTCGCGGGATCTTGGCGGGATACTGGCGAACGCAAACCCTTCCGCCGTGCAGCCCGATACGATGGCGTATTTCCATTGACGCCAGGTCGTGATATGACCCCGCAAGACTTTGAAGCGGTCAGCGCACTGGTGGCAAGCCATCGCGACACCGACGAATCGTTTGACATGGTCTGTGGGCGAACGCTGGATGAACAAGGTATTGGCGAGATAGAGCATGTGAATGCCTTTGCCGCCGCGGGCGTCACGTGGTGGATGGCTGGGGCTGTGCCAAGCAATCTGAACCGAGACGAAGTACGTAGGCTGATTAGGCGCGGACCGCCAAAACCATAACAGGTCAGGTATCGGCAAGGAGTTTGGCCAGATCGAAGAAGAATGACGCTATAGTAATTCACGGAGCAACACTCATGAAAATCACCGATCTCAAGGTCACCGTGCTCGGCCAGAACCCCATCGTGCGCATCGTCACCGACGAAGGCATCGACGGCTGGGGACAGGTCGAATCCTACAAGCCCTACCTCAAGCCCCACATCCTCTTCTACAAAGACCTGATCCTGGGCCAGGACCCGACCGACGTCGAGCGCGTCATGTTGCGCATCCGGCGCATGGGCGCGTTCAAGCCGTGGGGCAGCGCGGTCAGCGCCATCGAGATGGCCCTGTGGGACATTGCCGGCAAGGCCGCCGGGCGTGCCGGTCTACAAACTGCTGGGCGGCAAGGTGCGCGACAAGGTGCGCGTCTACAACGGCTCGGTTCGTTTCCCCATGGCCGGGTCCGAGCCGGAGCACTTCGCCGAGAACATGGCCAAGATGATGGAATCCAAGGAGAACTTCTCCATCATCAAGCAGGGCATCGGCTTCCACAGCCAGATGGCGCGTGAAGTGCCCGACTATTTCCTGGGCGAAATCGAGACCGTCGGGCGCCACCCCAACCGCGGCCTGCTGACCGAGCGCGGCATGAAACACACCATCGCCTGCATCGAGGCCATGAAGGAAGTGACCGGCGACAAGGTCGGCCTGGCCCTCGACTGCGGGCCGGGCTGGACCGTGCCGGACGCCATCCGGCTGGCCAAGGCCGTCGAGCCGCTCAACCTCATGTGGCTGGAGGATCTGATCACCGGCGACTACAATCCCTACGTGCTGGCCGATCTCTATCGCGAGGTGACCACGCAGCACGTCGACGCCCATCCACACCGGCGAGCAGATCTACCTGCGCCAGAACTTCATGGAGCTTTTCGAGAAGAAGGCCATCAACATCGTCGGGCCGGACCCGGCCGACGTGGGCGGCATCGCCGAACTCAAGTGGGTGGCCGAATACGCCGATCTCCACGGCATCCTCATGGCGCCCCACGGCACAGGCGACGGGCTGATCGGCCTGGCCGCGCTGGTGCAGGTCTCGGCCGCGCTGCCCCAGAACTACATCGCCTTCGAGTACCCGACCGGCAAGCCGGCATGGTGGTATGACATTGTCGAAGGTCTGCCCGATCCCATCGTGGTGGACAGCTACATCGACGTCTGGGATCGGCCGGGACTGGGCGTGGAGTTCAACGTCACAGAGGCGCGCAAGTATCTGCCCGCGGGCGATGAGACGTTCTTTGACTAGTTGACACATGCTGCACGTTTTCTCACAAGGTGATCATGGGCGCTGAGCACACAGTTCTGTTGCCGACGTTCGGCAGTTCAGGCGATGTGGATCCATTCGTGACCATCGGGCGCGAACTGCAACGTCGCGGCCATCGTGCAATCCTGATCACAAATCCCTATTTTCGTAAGCAGATCGAAGAGGCCGGCCTCGACTTCATCGGCGTCGGCGACGAGCAGCAATATCTGGAAGTCACCAACGATCCGGATCTCTGGCACCCGACCCGCTCGTTCTACACGCTGGTTGAGCACGCCATTCTGGGCGTGATGCGGCCGGTCTATGAGGCCATTCTCCAGTTCGATCCGGCAACGACCATCATCGCCGCGCCCGGCATCATCTTTGGCGCGCGTCTGGCGCACGAAACCCACGGCTTCGCCTACGCCACCGTTCAACTTCAGCCCGGCATTCTGCGCACCGTGCATGAGATGCCGGTTCAGGGCGTCCTCGTCCTGCCGCGCCGGACGCCTGTCTGGTTCAAGCGCGGTTGGCTTCGCTTCCTCGATTGGGCCGTGATTGATCGAGCGATTGGCCCGGAAGTCAACGCTTTCCGAGCCGAATTGGGACTTGCACCCGCGCAACACTTCTTCGGCGATTATCTCCATTCACCCCAGTTGAGCATCGGCCTCTTTCCGGACTGGTTTGCACCACCTCAGCCGGACTGGCCGCCGCAACTGCGCTTGACCGGCTTCATCCACGCGCCGGATGAAGACGCCGCCTCTGCCCGATGGGTTGAACGAATTTCTTGCCGATGGCCCGCCGCCGGTGGTCTTCACCGCCGGGTCGGCCATGCGGCTCGGCGAGGATTTTTTCTCGGTGGCGGTTGATGCCTGCAACCAATTGGGCTGTCGAGGCGTGCTCGTAACACGCTATCCGGAACAGCTTCCTGACGCTTTGCCGGAAAACGTGCGACATTGTTCGTTTGCGCCCTTCGATCTGCTTTTTCCGCAGGCCGCCGCACTCGTCTATCATGGCGGAATCGGCACCATGGCCCAGGCATTGGCCGCGGGCATCCCCCATCTGGTCATGCCCATGGGCCACGATCAGCCGGACAATGCGCGACGATTGGAGCGGCTGGGCGTGGGCAGGACATTGCCGCCCAAGAATTTCACTGTTGAGCGAGTGGCAGAGGCATTGGCCTTTCTGCGCAATGACAGCACGGTCCAGGCTCGTTGCCGTGAATTGGCAGGACGTGTAAACTTCGCTGATGCGCTCAGACGAGACCTGTGATCTGATCGGCGATTTGCGATGACCAGTGAACACCAGCGACCGTTTAGTGCCCAGGTGCTCGCTGTGTCTACCTATGCGACTGGGTTGCCGGCATCTGAATTAGTGCTGCGTCTGCGCAGCCCGCTGGATGCGCAGAGCAACAACCTCTATGATCTGTTCGCCGGAGATCGCCACCTCATTGTCAAGCAATTCCTCAAAGAGGATGAGCTAGTGGATGCGCCTGCTCGCGAGCATTCGGCGTTGCTTCGACTTGCAGAACACGACATTGCACCACAGCCAGTCTTCTATGACGCGACGATCGGTCCAGTCGTCGTCTATGAGTTCATGCAGGGTGAGATGTGGGATCGACGTCTACCGTGCTATGTCGCTCGCTCCCTGGCGTGGCCGGATGGCGATTTCAATGAAGTGTTGGATGATCTTGCATACGTCTCATTTTTCCCATAATTGTTGCGCATCACTTTTTCGCAAGGCAGTTTGATATGACGGAACTCTTTTACGGCTACTTCGAATCCCCCATCGGCACAGTTGAGATAGGTGGTATCGACAGCGCTATCACTCATCTCTATTTTGTCGAAGGCCATCGGACTGACATTGGCTCTGCACCGATCATAAAAGAGGCCATCGAGCAGGTGGCGGAATATTTCTTTGGAAGGGCGAACGACCTTCGATCTGCCGCTCGATCTGCGCGGCACCGACTTTCAGAAACAGGTCTGGACTCAACTGCTGACCGTTCCTTACGGGCGAACGGTCTCCTACCAGTTGATCGCCGACGCCATCGGCAATCCCAAGGCTGTGCGGGCAGTGGGCGCGGCCAACGGACAGAACCCGATTTCGGTTATCGTGCCGTGTCATCGCATTATCGGCAGCGATGGACAACTGGTCGGCTATGGGGGCGGGCTGTGGCGCAAGGAGTGGTTGCTGAAGCATGAGGGGGCGTTGTTGTTGTAGTCTCAGATTCTGTACGGGACGCATATGCGTCCCGTACAGAATCTGAAAGTTCATAGTTCCTCAGCCAGCAACGCCTGAATGATCGCCTCGGTCTGCTCGTACTGACCTTCACCGATCTTCAGATGGCGGATGTTCCCCGCCTTGTCGACGATATACATGGCCGGCCAGTAGCGGTTGTTGTAGGCCCGCCATGTCGTCCACTCGTTGTCGATGGCCACCGGCCAGGTCACGCCCAGGTCGACCGTGGCCTGGCGCACGTTGTTGACGTCGTACTCGTACTTGAACTCGGGGGTATGCACGCCGATGACCGTCAGTCCGTCATCGGCATATTCCTCAACCCATCCCCTCACCGAGGGAATCACGTTGCGACAGTTAATTCAGCCATAGGTCCAGAACTCGACGATGACGACGTTGCCGCGCAGGTCGGCAAGCGCCAGTGGAGCCGAGTTGATCCAGGTGTCGTTGGTCAGTTCGGGCGCTGCGCCTTGATTCTTGAGACCGGCGAGAATCGCTTCCTGCTCTGCCGTGAGTAGGCTTGGGGCTTCTGCGATTGCCTCCGGCGTCGCTTCAGGCTCGGCGGTTGGCGTCGGCATCAGGGAAACTTCATCCACAATCTCCGCTGGTTGATCCGACGCTGTCAGCCGCTGTCGGTTCGGTCGCCGGCGTCGGCGTCGGCAGAATCGTCGCCGGTTCTGCTGCAACACAACCGGCCAGTCCAAGCATCAAGATCAGAGATGCAAGCGACCGAACCTCGTTTCCAATCCATAGGTACTCCCTTCATAGAGCAGTGCAGCTCTGACATCCGGATACTCTGCATGTGCTGCCGACCTGTCGACAGAACCTAGCAATCTGGCAGCCCGGCCTCTTACCCATCCGGGACGCCCATTGCTATGGTAGCATGGTATTGGCCTCACAAATGTTACATGATTGTGAACAAAAACGGCCCGGCTCCAGTGCAGGAGCCGTGGCCGTTCTAGCGGCGTCGATTCTTTGCCGCGATCGGCTATTGCGCGGTATAGCCGCCGTCCAGCATGACGACTTCGCCGGTGATCAGGTCGGAGGCGGGCGAGGCCAGGAAGAGCACCAGGTCGGCCACTTCGACCGGCATGCCGAATCGACCCAGCGGGATCTTGGCCTTCATGGGATCGCCCTTGGCCGGGTCGCCCCAGACTTCCTCGCCCATGGGCGTCAGAATGACCGTCGGCGCCACCGCGTTGCACTGGATGTTGTGCTTGCCCCACTCGACGGCCATGACCTTGGTCAGCATGTTCAGCCCGCCCTTGGACGCGCAGTAGGCTGCGTGCTCGTCCAGCGCGGCGACGCTGGCCTGGGAAGAGACGTTGATGATCTTGCCGTGGCCCTGCTCGATCATCTTGGGCACGATGGCCTGAGCCAGCAGGAATGGCGCGCGCAGATTGACGGCCATGGTCTCGTCCCATTCGGCGGCTGTGGCGTCGAGGATCATGGCCGGGCGCGAGATGCCGGCGTTGTTGACCAGAATGTCGATGGTGCCGAAGTGAGCCAGGGCTGCTGCCGGCCGCTGCGTCGGCCCGTCGACCGTGGTCAGATCGGCGATGATCTCCAGGCAATCACGGCCGGTCGCTCGCACGGCTTGCGCCGTGGTCGCCAGATCGCCGGCATCGCGGCCGACAATGGCCACATCCGCGCCCGCCTCCGCCAGCACGACGGCGATGGCCGCGCCAATGCCCTTGGAGCCGCCGGTGACCAAGCGCCCGTTTTCCTTTCACGGAGAATCGTTCCTGTAAGATTCATGCAGGTTCCTTTCGATGATTGCAAGAGATTGAACGATGTCTGTACGCCAGTCCAGTGCAGAAGAGCGCCATGTAGGGCGGAATGCCATTCCGCCTGGCTGGGCTAAGCAGTGCCAAGCTGATCGAATCACCGATCCGACCTACGGTACGGACCCGACCTACGGATGCCAATCCGGATTGCTTTTGCGTAGGGACAGGTCTCAGACCTGTCCCTACAATCCACCACGCGATCGAATGATCTGACCGGTGATCCAGCGCGCATCATCCGAGGCCAGAAAGCGCACCAGGCGGGCGGCGTCCGACGGTTGACCGACACGGCCCATGGGCGATTCTTCTTCGAATGTCCGTTTCAGGTCCGGCGGGATCCAGCCGGTGTCGGTGATGCCCGGATCGATGGCGTTGACCGTGATGCCGCGCGGCGCCAGCTCGGCGCTGAGGGTGACTGTCAGCGCGTCGATGCCGCCCTTGGTGGCGACGTAGGCCAGCTCGCCGGGCATGGGGCCATGACCCTGGCCTGACGTGATGTTGATGATGCGTCCGTGGTCGCCGGCATGTTGGCGGGCGAAGGCTGCGCAGAGCAACATGGGCGAACGCAGATTGACGGCGTAGGCACGGTCGATCTCGGCGGCGTCCAGCGCGTCGATGCCGTCGCGCTGCGAATAGGTGGCGTTGTTGACGAGGATGTCGACACGGCCAAAACGGGCCAGGGCACGCGCCATCGAGCGCGTCCGGCTCCGTCGGCTGGGAGAGATCGGCGAGGTCCAGATACCACGTCGATGCCGAGTGCGCGCAGCTCGTCGGCCAACGCTTGCGGTTCGTCCGGCCGGATGCCCCATTCCTGCTCGGCATCGTACGGCGCGAAATGAGTGAGAAAGAGATCGGCTCCGTGGGCGGCCAACTCGCGGGCAATGGCCGCGCCGATGCCGATACGACGCGAGACGCCGGTGATGAGCGCCACGCGTCCGGTGAGTGATTTGGTCAAGCGGCTGTCTCCTTTTGTAGCACGACATTCATGTCGTAGCCCATCATTTCATCTGCTAGCGGACGCGACGACATAAATGTCGTGCTACAATTCTATGCCCGTACTATTTCGTTAATCTTCAACATGCCGTTGGCCGTGCTGTGCGGCATGAATGCCGCGCTACAAACATTCAACCCATCCAGCGGTCGGCGTAATCCAGATAGCATCGCCAGTCATACTCGGTCAGATCGTGGCCGCCGGTGCGGATGTGGTAGCCGATCCGTCCGTCGTGGACCGGCGTGTCGGCCGGCGGCATCTCTGCCGATTCGAGACCGGGCAGGTCGAAAAGATCGTAGACCGGCTGCGCATAGATGCCGCCGAGAAACTCGCCCTCGGGATCCGCCCAGGCGTCGTCGGTGGCGCTGGCGATGTAGACCGGACGTGGGGCCATCAGCGCGATCAGCATGTGCTGGTCAATCGGCAGATCGTCTTCCCGGTCGTTGAACTGCTTGTAGTTACCACAGAACCAGTGCGGGAAGCGCGTGTTGATGTCGGCCACGGTTTCGCCCATTCTGCGCCGGGCAATCGCCGCGCCCGTGCAGCCCGAGCTGTTGCTGATGGCCAGCGCGACCCGCTCGTCCTGCGCGCCGCACCAGAGCGCGGTCTTGCCGCCGCGTGAGTGGCCGATGACGGCAACCCGCGTCGCATCGATGTCCGGCGCTTCCTCGAAGTAGTCGATGGCACGGCTTGCTCCCCATGCCCACGCTGCGATGGTTCCCCAGGCGTCTGGCGGACGAGGCGCGTCCGGATCGTCGAAGATGCCGTGAACGCCGTTCTGGAAGTCGTCAAAATTGTCGGGATCGACATCGGCAACTTGGAAGGCTGCTGTCGCGTAGCCACGCGCCACGATCTCCTCCACCGGCCAGAATGGGCTTAGCTCTGTGCGGTCCAGCCCGAGATCTTCGACCGCCCGATTGCAGATCAGCAGGAAGAGCGGGGGCGGGCCCGGCTGCCGCTTTGGGCGTGAATACCGTCAGGTCGATGGCGCCTTGTCCGCCCGGCCCGACGTAGCCGATACGAATTCGTCGGCCAACGGCTGAACCGCCGAGCGCATCGTCGCGCGTCTCAACAACGTCGAAGGTCAAGCTGTCGGGCCTGTCGACAGGCGAGCGACCGTAGACGTGGCTGCGAAACAGTTCCAGTATTTCGGGCCGCCGCCCGGTTGTCCAATCCTCAACGTCTCGCACCGGCCGGCCATCTTGCATGACCAGCAGTTCCGGTATGTTCAGTGAATCATCGTGCAGACGCACTGTCATCTGTGTCCCATCCTGTGTTTATCGGTGTTCATCTGTGGCAGATCTTTACTCCGCTGCCTACTTGATCGCCACCACGCCAAACGCACGCGGGTGACGCTGCACTCTGCGAAAGCCGACCTCCTGCAGTCGTCGGATCGCCCCGCGGGTGACGTTGGCGCCGGATTTGCTGTCCGGGTCGCCGATGTAGTGGAAGAGCTTGCCGTTGCGACGCAGCACACGATATAGCTCAGCGTAGAAGTCTGCGCCATAGAGATGGCCGGCCAGGTTGAACATGGGCGGATCGTGGACAATGCGCGCGAACGACCCATCGTCAAACTCGGGCACGACATCGTAGGAGTCGCCCAGGCGCTGGGTGATCTTGGGGTTGTCGAACAGATCGCAGGACCACGGGTTGAGCCGCGCAACTTCCAGGGCGGCTGGATCAAACTCGATCGTCGTCACGTGGTCGGCCGCCTTGGCTGCCTCGATGGCGGTATAGCCGAGGCCGGTCGCGGTGTCGAGCACGGGGCCGAAGATGGGCTTGGCGGCCTTGATCTTCTCGAGGGTGTCCTTGTGCGGATCCGTGTCCTTGATGCGGTGCATGGGAATGCCGGAGATCAACATGGTCGGCGCGCCGGTGGTGGGCATCAGGCTGTAGTAGCGTTGGGTCTCTTCCGAAAAGGATCGGATCTTGAAGATCTCGCCACCCTCCACCACGAAGCAACTGTTGGGCGTCTCTTCGATCTCCGCCAAAGCCTCCCAGGTCACCACAACGTCGCCGGGCAGGCAGCACGCCTTCCGACGTCAGTTCTGCCGTGGCGTGTGCTGATGCCGAGGTCGGTCGAGGTCTCGATTGTCGGATTGCCGGCCTTGCGGGCCGCCAACATCGGGCGGGCCTGATAGTGTGAGAGAACGGTAGGATGGCTCATGCTCGCTTGAACCGCAATGCCAATCCTTCGTTGGGTGCAACAGCCAACGCGCGCAGGTCGACCTGGCCGCTGCGCTCCATGGACGTGCCGAGTGCAATCATCGCGGACGATGCGACATCGCTGAGATCGACAGTTTGCGCATCGCCGCCGAAATTGAGGACGATCAGGAACGGATCGCCGGTGTCGGCATGGCGGATGTACGCGAAGATATCGTCACTCGCCACATCGATGGATGAATAGTCGCCGATCGTAAGCGCCGGCTCGCTCTGGCGTAATTGGGTCAGCGCCTGGAAGAATGAGAGCATCGAATCCGGTTGCTTGGACTGGAGTTCAACATTCACTTGCGCGTAGTCAAACGAAACCGGCAGCCATGTCTGCACACCTGCTTCGGCGAATCCGGCATTGGGCGAGGCGTCCCACTGCATGGGCGTGCGCTCCGGGTCGCGGCCGACGATGTGGGCGATCTCCGGCTGGTTGACCGCGGGCGGATCCTGGACGAATTCGGGCGGAATCGGCACATTCTGCATGCCGATCTCGTCGCCGTAGTAGCAGGTGGGCGTGCCGCGCAGCGTGAGCAGCAGCATGTTGGCCACGCGCGCCTGTTGCGGGCCGACCCGGCTGGCAAGCCGATGCTGGTCGTGGTTGCCCAGCACCCAGTTGGGCCAGCCGCCTTGCCGGCAGCGCTTTCTCATAGTCATCGACGGCTTTGCGGACGGCCTTGGCGTCCCACGGCGTCAGAGATGAGCTGGAAGTTGAAGGGCAGGTGACATTCGTCGTGAGCTTCGCCGTAGTAGGTCACAAGTTGCTCGATTGGGCAGGTAGATCTCGCCGACCATCATGCGCTCGTCGTATTCGTCCAGCAGGGCGCGCATGGCGCGGATGATCGTCGTGGACCTCGGGCAGGTCGGCCGTGTAGATGTGTTGCAGGCTGAAGTGTGGGTTGACGCCGTCCCAGTCGGGATCGAGCGGCTCGTCGCGCAGTTGCTCATCCTTGATCATCAGCCAGATCACATCGACGCGGAAGCCGTCCACGCCGCGTTCCAGCCAGAAGCGCATCTCGCCCAGCATGGCTTCGAGCACGGCCGGGTTGCGGTAGTTGAGTTCCGGCTGTTCGGGCACAAACTGATGCAGGTAGTATTGGCTCTGTCTGCTCGTCGTAGGTCCAGGCCGGGCCGCCGAAGAAGCTGAGCCAGTTGTTGGGCGGTCCGCCGTCGGGCGCCGGATCGCCCCAGATGTACCAGTCGCGTTTGGGGTTGTCGCGGCTGCTGCGGCTTTCGACAAACCAGTCATGCTGATCCGACGTGTGATTGGGCACCAGATCGAGCAGGAGCTTCATGCCGCGAGCGTGGGTTTCGGCCAGCAGGCGGTCGAAGTCCTCCAAGGTGCCGAACAGCGGGTCGATATCCGTGTAGTCGGCCACATCGTAGCCGAAGTCGTCCATCGGCGACGGGAAGATCGGCGAGAGCCAGATCGGCTTCGACGTTGAGGCTTTTGACATAGTCCAGCCGGCGGGCGATGCCGTTGAGATCGCCGATGCCGTCGCCGTTGCTGTCCTGAAAGGATCGCGGGTAGATCTGGTAGATGATGCCGGTTTGCCACCAGTGGAACGGGTCTGTTTCTGAAGTGATCATGGCCTATTCTCTCCATCGGTTATGTCTTGAATGATTCGGGCGTCGTTGTCGATGCCGGATCGGGCAGCCATAATGATCGCACACGGACATTCTCGATGGGTTATTGGTGGATTGCGACGGCATCGGGACCCGGGTTTGGAGCAGCTTCAGGAAGAATCGGCGTCGCAATGCTCTGGTCGCACGAATCTTCTGGTTTCGCAATCAGCCCCCCGAAATCCTGAGGAGCCATTGCGACGTAGCGCGGGTGCAAGCTGCCAGGCGCAGAAGCTGGACGCAAAGCCGGATTCGCCGATTTCAAGCCTATAGGCTCGTCGCCCGAAGCCGGAATGAACTTCAGGGATGCCGAGTTCATGCAGAACCGTTGCCCGGTCGGCGCAGGACCGTCGTTGAAGACGTGGCCCAAATGGGCATCGCAGCGACTGCAATGCACCTCGGTGCGCGGCATGATCAGCTTGTAGTCGGTCTCGGTCTCGATGCTGGCCTCGTCACGGGGCGCGTAGAAGCTGGGCCAACCGCAACCGGCATCGTACTTGGTTTCGGAGTCGAAGAGCGGTTGTCCGCAGCAGATGCAAACATACTCGCCCTGGTCGGTGGTGTCCCAGTACTCGCCTGTGAATGGCCGCTCTGTCGCTTGCTTGCGGGTCACGTTGAACTGTTCAGTTGTCAGTTGGCTTCGCCATTCGGCGTCGCTCTTGGTGATCTTCTCGTTCGTTTTTCCGTTCGCCATTGGGGTCCTCCTGTCATAGCTATCCGGTCATTATCGATTGAAAGTGGCGTGATTCAGCCCGGCCACATTTTGTTGCAGACCAATGCGATCACAGACCGGCCTGCTGTCCGGTTGCATCATGCACGATCTTTGTCCTGCATCGCTGTAGTCTATCTCCGGTATTCCGGCGCTTTCTGGAGCCTAAGGCCGATCCTAGAATTCACGTCTTCGGCACAGCCCACACAAATTCGCGCTGACCAGAGTAGGTTCGAGCCGGCCGGGGACGTACGTGCGAAATGAAATTTCGCATAGCAAAACCAAGCGTGCTGCCGGAAATTGCAGGGGTGCATCGGACGGGATGTAGCCGCTGGTTTCCCGATCGATCCGCCATGTCATGGCGGATCGATCGTTTGCAGCATTCCCGCCGATGAAGATGGAATACGGACACGCCGGTTCTGTCTACGTGACCGGCCCTCAGTGCTGTTGACGCCGGCTCGGTCTGATAATCATTGCTGATAGTCATTTTGATGTTCGAATACTCTGTTTCAACTGGTCAGGATTGCCCCTTGCTAAGTTCGCAGAACAGTTTACAATATAGGTAGTGTTAATAGGCGATCGTGCCCGCTTTGCAGATTCCCTGTACGTTCTCTATACATCACTGTTTGCCGCGATAGTTCATTCGTGAGTGTGGCATCGAATCCTTGTAGGTACATGCCGCCTCCTGGCTGCCTGAGCGATTCCGGCACACTGTAGAAGGATTCAGATTTTCTCAAGGAGTAAAACAAAATGATGGAATGGCTTCCACAAACACCGGTTGATTGGATTCCCTTTGATCGTGGCGCTTGTACTTGGCCTGATTCTCGGCTGGCTCTTCACAAGAGGTCCGGCTCACCGACGCCAGGCTGAGCTGCAGAGTGAACTCAGCAGCACCCAGGCTCGTCTGAAGAGCAGTGAGGACGATCTGGCTACTGCCCGTAGAGAGACGAAATCGGTGCAATCTGACCTGTCTGATGCACAGTCCAGCCTGGCCGGCGTGCGTCAGGAATTGGATGAGTACAAAGCAGCAGTTGGCCACGTTGGAGGATGCCAAGGCGTCTGTCGATGCGGACCTGGCGGCCCGCAGACAGTGAACTTGCCCAGGCCCTAACCGATTTGAATGATGCCCATTCCACAGCATCAGTCGAACAGGATGCCTTGCAGGCCAGCTTGGATATTGCCAACGATCAGGTGGCGGCCTTGCAAGCGCAATTGGATGCAGCGATTCAGAAAAACTATGAGCTGACCGATGAGCTTGCCGCCTTTGCCGACGTCAACGCCGGCCTCCAGGCCGAACTTGACACCCAGGCTGCACGGTTTGACGAAATCAGAGCTGTGGCAGCGGAAGAGGCCGAGGACATCCAAAACAAGGTGACGGCGCTGGATGAGGCCTATGCTCGTGCGGTTCAGGTCCAAAATAAGCTGGATGAAACCAAGGCCGAGTTGACTATCACCAAGGCCGATCTGGCAGAGGCCAAGTCGCAACTTGCAGCGGTCTCGGCGATGCGCGATGACATGGATGCCAAATTGCAGCACGTTCGTGGCGATGTTGCCGGCGAGTTGGCCTTGCTTACCTCGACCATGATTCAGATGAAAGATGAAGAGCTTATGAAGGCCAATACACGTATCGCCGATCTGCAGCGCGAACTGGCTGCGCATCAGGGCGCCACAACGGACGAAAGTTAACCTGGGAGGTTTGCAATGGATACCATGCAATTAGGATATCTGGCAGCCGCTCTCGTTGTCGGATTTATTTTCGCCTGGCTGATCTGCCGGTCAAGAGCGGGCCGCAAGGCCGATGAACTGCAGTCGAATGCATCAACGATACAACAGTCCCTGACGCAACGAGAACGTGACCTTGCTGATAGCAATGCCAAGCTGACGACCCTACAGGCGCAATTGGACGCCGAACGGGATGCGCTCTCTTCGCTCCAGGCAATAGCCGATCAGTTGGATGCCGACTTGGCATCGGCCAGGGCCGAAGGTGAAGACTTGCAGGCGCAGCTCGATGGCTGCACTCGGATCGAATGCGACGCTGGAAAGCGAGAAGGCTGATCTTTTCGATCAGATTGAAGCGCTGAATCTGGAACTATCGGCTCAACAGATTGCGGTCACGGAGACCAGCGACCTGCTGGAAACGACTCGCACATCGTATAGTGATTTGAGTGAAGCCTACGCTGCTAAGATTGCTGAGGCCGATGATCTTGCGGCCGAGGTCGATAGTACGGCGAAAGCTCTGTCTGCGGCCGAGGCCGAGATCGGCGAGCTGGCAAACCAATTGGCCTCTGCGACGGCAGTGGCGCTCAATGTAGCCCGCCCGCTGCGTAGCGAAGTTATGCCGTCGAGATCGTCAACAAATGATCTCGTTATTACAATGACGATTGACGAAGAGATCGCCAAACGCGACGCTTTGTTGGCCAAAGCCCAAGCTGAGAACGAACATCTGCGGACTAGTTTGAGTATGATGACCAATGTGGGCGCAGAGTTGGCCAAAGACCTTCGCCACAGCACCAAGTCTCATCGCTCCAGCCTGGAGCGACTCTCGCTTGTGCTGGACCAGGACGTTGCGGCGTTCCTGGAACCATCTGTTGAGCCGGAAGCGGTAGCCGCGGCTGCCCAGAGAGGCTGACGTTGTCGACGGCCCGTCCGATGCTGCGGTAGTCGAGAAGGAGAATGCAGAGCAGCGTGAACAAGAGATTGTCCGATTACAGGATGAGTTGGCGGCTGCCAAGTCTGATAGCGATGGGATGCGCCTGCTGTTGACCCGGCATGAGCATGACCTAAGCGAACTGCGAAATGCGCTGGCCGCGGCCGAGACCCGGCTTGAGCTTGCCCAACAGGATCAGGAAGAGACCGAGGCGGCGATCAAGGATCGCGATGCCAAATTGACGGATCTGCAACAGGAGGTGAGCGCGCTCCAATCTGAGCTTGATGCTCTCACGCTACAGGATTCCCAGGCGATTGTCGACCTGAGCGAGCGGGAAATTGAGATCGACGAACTCCAGAATCAGTTGGGTGCAGTACAGATGGAGCTTGATTCCGCCAGGGCGGAACAATCTGCTTTGACTGCGGCCATTGGCGACAAGGAGAGCGATCTGGCGTCCCTTTCGGTGGCGCTTGAAGATCGGGAAACGGCCTTTGCCGAGCTTGCGGCAACACTTGAGGACAGGGACGCCGACCTCGTTGAACTTCAGTCAGAACTTGAACGAGTTTCGGCAGAGGAGGCGGCAGTTCGGGCTGCGTTGATCGCCAAGGAAGCGGAGATGGTCGACCTCCGCGAGCAATTGATCGAGGCCACGGTTGATCTGGATGACGCCAACGAGATCAAACGCCGTGCCGAGGCGGCGCTCCAGGAGCAGACTGCCACATTGAACGAACAGACCGTTGCATTGGACGAACTGACGGTTCGTTCTCAATCGTTGGCCCAGGCGCTTGCCACCCGTGACTCTGACGTCGGAGCTCTGTCCGAAAAGATTGAAATTCTCCAATCTGAGTTGGATCTGGGATTGTCACGACAGTCTGATTTTGAACTGCAGCTTGCCCAGCCCAATGTTGAACTTGAGGAAGCGCAGGAGAATCTGGTTTCGCTGCAGCAAGAGTATGACGGGCTTTCGGCGCAGCATGCCGAACTGTTGACCCAACTTCAGGCCAAGGAAAATGAAGTCGGCGAGCTGCGTGAACAGATCGATCAGTTGACCGCACAGCTCGGCGGCCTAGCCGACGAGAAGAGCCAGTTGGAATCGACCTTGGAAGCGAGTGCAGTGGAGATGGCGGCAATCCAAGAACAGGCGGCATCTGCACAGGCCGCTTCGGCCCAGGAATTGGAGGATAAGGCGGCCCAGATTACGCAACTCTCGGCCGATCTTTCCGCCGTCAAATTCACGCTGGACCAGCGTGTCGCCGAACTGGCCTTGGCCAATGAACAGCTTGTCCAGGTGCAAGAGGAATCCGATACATTGCAGGCCAGTCTCGAAGAGCGCACCCGACAATTGCAGGAGACGACCGATGGTTTGCAACAACGGCTTGACGGCTTGACGCAAGATCGACAGGCGCTGGAGCAGACCCTTGTCGAGCGTACGGCAGAGCATGATGCTCTGGTTGAGCAGGTGGCTGAACTTCAGGATAAGTTGTCTGCCGCTGACGAGCGCGAGACCGCGTTGCAGGCGGATCTGCAAAATCGCCTGGCTTCTGTAGCGGCATTGCAGGCCAAGTTCGCTGATCTCGAAGGAAGACTGAATGTGTTGCAGTCCGAACGTGACCAGACTGTGGAACGATTGCAGGTGACTGAATCTGACCTGTCTGAGGCCAACACTCGCCTGTCAAACGCAGCGTCGCTCTTCGACGTAGCGCCGGACGGCAAGGCGCCTGACTTCCCCCTGAGCAACTTCACACCCACAAAGTCGTCGGCGGCCAGCGCGGCCATCGTGACCGGCACGCGGCCTGTTTGGGCGCCCATGCCGCAGAATTTGTCAGACGTCAGGGGCGTGGGTCCGACCTACCAGCAGCGGCTCTACGAGGGCGGTATCGGGACCTTCTGGGAACTGGCGACCATGACCGATACGGATTTTGAACAGTTCTTGAATCTGAGCGAGTTGCAGCGATTGCGTATAGACCTAGATGCCATTCGCGGCGATGCAATGCGCTTGGCGCACGAAACCGGCACAGTCGGCTATCTCTGGGACGGTCAGATGGTCGATGACTTTGAACCGATTCAAGGCATTGGCAAGACCTACGAGCATCGGCTCTATACTGGCGGGGATCCGTACCTACGCCGATCTTGCTGAAGCGTCGGTTGAACAGTTGAGCGAGATCGTCCGTGCGCCGTCGCCGCAGACACCGGACTACGCATCCTGGATCGAACAGGCCGCAGCGTTTGCCGATGCCGCCGGTGAGCAACAAGCGCCGATCGTTGACGATGTCGCCCCTGAGTTGGGCGCGCCGCAAGCGGTTGATGCGGACCCTACTGCGCCGGATGACTGCCGAGTTGCGTGAAGAGCCGGAAGCCGCCGAAGAGGGCGATGACGCCCAATCGGATATTCAGTAGTTCATGATTTGTCATTCTGAGCGGGTCGATCTGGAGCCTTCACTCTGGCACAACACCAGCGAAGAATCTCGTTTTACCAAATCGTGAACTACTGATATCGCGTAATCTCCCAATCTGAATCCTGGCTCCCAGGGAAGCAGCCGGTCGGTGTTCTAGCCAAGCACCGCAGACCGGTTGCTTCTCTCGGGAGCCGCTTTTTTGTTTAGCGCCCCGTATTGTCGGTCGAGAGCGCAAGTCCGTGGGGCAGCGCCTCACCGAAGATCCAGCTTTCTTCCTCGTTGGTGCGATTGCCCTCAGCATTGTCCAGGAGATCGTGAAAATAGCTGCTATTTGGCAGTGGTGTGAGCCACATGGCCACTCGACTTCGCATAGCCGAGGAGACGTCGCGCGCACGGTCACCTGTATACTGGGCAATGTGGACGAGGGCGTGGGCTGCACCCGCAGTGGCTTCGATTTCCGCCTGCAACAACACGTCCAACCAGCCCTCGGCCTCGCTCGCAGGAATGACCCGGTCCAGCGGCCCATAGGCGGACTCGCGGGCGCCAAAGCGACTCAATGCCCAAAGTTCTTTGGTCTGAGGCTCACCATCTTGAATCTTGGCAAGCAGCAGACGCCCAAGTTCGACCTTGACCTGGGCCGGCAAGCGTTCGAAGTTTGCCAACATCATCCAAACTTCCAGCGCTTCGGCTGCGCCAAGGTGAATTCGACCGCCCTTGCTGCCCTTTTTGCGGCTCGCCTTCCGCCCGCCTGATGCCTTTGCGTCGGCCTGGCCGGACGTCAGGCTGGGCAATATCTGTTCGTAGATCTGCAACTGTTTCCCCGCATTGAAGCCGGCCGCCACCCGACGCCAAAAGACCCACCACTCGCTGCGACATTGGACCTTCTGCGGGAAACGCAAGCCATTGAGGTAGATGCCCCAGATCTGTTTCATGCGCAGTTCATCGGCTGCGTCGCCAAAACCGGGCCGCTGACAGTAGCCCAGCAGGTTGAGCCAATACGCTTCGTGCTGGAAGGTTGTCGCCCGCTGGTCGGCCTGCTCCAGCAGCGTATCAGCCAGGGAGCGAATGACCGGCGCCGGCCACTCCTCCTTGGACAACCCCAGAGTCGTTTCAAGTTTCTTGCGAAGTTGTTCAGGCGGAACTGCCGTCTGCCGTTGTCGTGCCGTCATAGGTCTGCCGGATTGTCTTCCTGGGCCGCAGCAACACGATCCCGCTCAATCCCGCCTAGGGTCGATGTTTCGCTTTCACTCTGCTTCTCGTCGACGGCCCCGGACTCGCGAACATCAAACTGTAGCCGCCATCGGTGCTCGGTCTGGATCGACTCACACCAGATTTCCAATGTGCCGGTCTCGTTGAGGCGCACAGCCAGCCGAACCGGGATGCGAGTTGCCGTCCCACGGCGACCGTAGCGCAGGACGGTTGTGATTGTCGGCAACATGGAGACGTTCGTCCGGCGAAAAGGAGACGATGTCGCCGGGCTGATCGCCTGTGCGGTCCGCGGATGTGAAGACCTGGAACGAGACCGGTTGGTTGGCCAGCGCTTCAAATGTCGGCGTTTCCAGGCGGATATCGAGCCCTTCCTGCGCACCGCGTGGAACCAGGCAAACGCCGGTTCTTGTAGCGCTGACGCGGCCCGCTGCGGCCCGCTCATCTGCGTCTGAACTCACCTCGACGAAAAACGCGCGCGGGCTGCCGCTGCCGATGCGAACGCCTTCGCCCAGCCTCACCAGCCCGTAGTAGGCCGCGCCGATGGCCACCGCCAACGCCGGATGCGGGTTGGCCAGTTGTGTTGGCCGCCACGCCGATCCTGCCGCCGGCTGAAACCAGCCGGCCACGATATCGGTCAAGCGCTGTTGAATGGTGGCGGGCGACATAGCGCCGCCGTTGAAGAGAATGAAGTCGGGATAGACGTCGCTCCGTCCGGTCTCCGCCTGGAGCATCGGCTCGAAGCGCCGCCAGAATGCTGCCAGATGGCGTGTGATGGCCGGATTCTGGACATAGGGCAGACCGAGTTCGGTCAGCCCGGATCGAGGGGCCGAATCGATTGGCGTATCGAGTTCGACAGCCGGGAAGAAGCCGTCCAAGATCAGATCGTCGACCTCATCCTTCGTCAAGACGGTCGTCATCGATCCGGCGATCAGGCTGCTGCCGCCGCTCACGACGGTGATGTCCGCCGACGCGGGGCCGGGCGACGTCGCGCCGCTGTCGCCGTCGGCAGGCTTGCTTGATGCCGAACCATCACTGCTCAGCAGTCGTTCCTTGGCCTGCCGGCAGCGATATACAACTTGATGCCAGCGCGCCGCATCGAGCTTGCCCGGCTGGCCGAGCAAGCGTGTCTCGATGTGACGGCCCAGCGCCAGATCCATGTTGTCGCCGCCCAACAGCAGGTGATCGCCGACGGCCAGTCGATCCAATTTCAGCCCATCTTCGTCGGCGCGCACGGCGACCACGGAGAAGTCGGTCGTGCCTCCGCCGATGTCGCAGACCAAGATCAGTTGCCCATCGGAGACCTGGCTTTGCCAATCAGCCTCGTGTCGACTCAGCCAGGCATAGAATGCGGCCATGGGCTCTTCGAGCAACAGGGCGTTGTGGATGCCGGCGGCCTCTGCGGCGTCAACGGTGAGTTCGCGGGCGACCTCGTCAAATGACGCGGGGACCGTGAGGACGATCAGTTGCTCTTCAAAGCGCATCTCGTCGCTGCCCAGGGCCATGCGCGCATTCCACGATGCGGCGATGTGTTGCAGATAGCGCCGGCTGGCTTCCACAGGCGAAATGCGCTCAACCCCCTCGCCGGCGCCCCAGGGCAGGATCGGCGCGGTGCGGTCGACGCCGGCGTGGCTCAGCCAGGATTTGGCCGAAGAGACCAGGCGCTCAGGCACGCGTACGCCCTGCTCGCGGGCGAATTCGCCCACCAGATAGGTCTGCTCCGGCGCCCATGGGAGCGACGTGCTGCCGGCAGGCAGGTCGTGGGTTCCGGGCAAGTAGACGAACGAGGGCAACACCGGCCTCGGCGCCAGTTCGCCCAGCGCGACAAATTGGGGCGTCTCAAAAAAGCGAATCGACGCCTCGCTCGATGTCTTTGCTTGGGCCAGGTCGACATAGGCGACCGCCGAGTTGGTCGTGCCCAGATCGATGCCGATTGCATAGCGGAAACCGCTGATAGGTCACACTCCTTGCTATTCCTCTTCACCGTCCAACTTGCGCTTGAGATCGGCGGCAGTGGCCTGGATTGAATAGTTCATCACCAGCCAAAGCCCCTTCCATGTGTCCGGATCGAGGAACTCTTTGGGCGACGTGCCGGCCAGGTTGCCCTTGAGATCAGACAACAACGCCATGCCAGGCAGCGTCGTCAACCGGGTCCAGACATTCTCGAGCGCTGCCGTGGACTGAGTCTGGGCCGTGTAGTTGAGGATGTACCAAAATCCTTTCCACGTGTCCGGATCGATCAGATCTTTGGCTGAGGTCCCCTCCAGGTTGCGGCGCAATTCGGACAGAATTTCGACCTGCATGCTCGGCGTGAATTTCTCCAAATTCCCCTTGACCAGCGCAACCAGTCCGTCCGGTGTGAAGGCAGGCGGCATATAGGCGGGAATGCTCTTCTGGAGTTCGGAGGCCAGCGCGTTCAATTGGGCTGCCAGATATTTCGAAATTGGCCTGCGAGGATGAAACGCCGCTCTTCGTGGCAGCTCTGCCTTTCGGAGGCTCGTTACGGATCTCGAAATGCGCCACACGCGCGACATCCAGCGTCTTCTGGGGCTGAACCGCAGTCTTTCCAGCCCAGGCCTGGTGGACGCGGCAGTAGTCTGATCCGTGCATGGCGCTGTTCTTGCAATGAGTCCCGGCCTTGGTCGTGGCGGCGCACTGGCGATGTTCTTCGGTCATAGGATGCCCTCCTCACACATAATGAATACAGTTTCGACCATCAGTCGGCTTGAACCCGCCACATGCAGGCCCGTGCAACGGCCAACTGCTTGAACCCATGCTTTTCCAGAATGGGCCGACTCATGGGGCTGGCGTCGACGGTGAGGAAGCGGAATCCGTGCGCTTGGGCCTCGCACGCTCGCACCGCCAGCAGGGCTGAGTAGAGGCCCTGTCCCCGATATTGAGGCAGCGTCGATCCGCCCCACAGGCTGGCAAAGGATGACCCGTGATGGAAGTAGATCCAGGCTGCGCCGGCCGGCGTCCCATCGACATAGGCGACGTACACGCTCAACAATTTGGGTGTGACCACGACATCACGTTGCAGACGTTCGATGAGTTCGCTGAAATCTCGATCCCAGACCGGCTCTTCGACTTTGGCCACATCGACAATCTCCGCCGGATTGTCGAGTCTGCGGATGTCGGCGGCATGGGGCGTGAAGAACGACGGATCTGCCGTGTCCAGGTCGATAAACCATCACCGCTTCCGGCTCATCGATCACGAAACCGCGCGCCTCAAGCCGTTGGCAGCAGATCCGCCGGTCTGTCGTAGTCGTAGAGCTTCCATTCCACGTCGGTCTTGATCGCCTCGAAATAGGCGATCTGGGCGTCGATCTCTGCGTCTGCGTTCTGCTCATTCAACGATGAGTGGAGCACAAAAGCCTGGTCGCCCTTGAAAGAGACGTGGCGTACGACATGGTCAAGCTCCTCGCGCTCGGCATCGTGATAGACGATCGCGCGCCGCTGTTCCAGGTCAAAGAGGGCCAGCAGTTGTTCGTCGTTCATGGTCTACTCGAAGTTGGTTCAACCTGTGCAAACAGACACTTGAGATACGCTCCCTCGCGGAAACCGACCGGGTGATCGACCGGGTGGCCAAAAAGTTCGACATCGGATAGCGTTCTGCCGGATGTGCGCGCAGTTTCATGGATGAGTTCGAAAAACTGGTCGGCATGGATGCGGCTTGAGCAGGATGCAAAGACAAGCGTACCACGAGGGCGAACCAGCGCCAAGCCCAGTTGGGCCAGCCGCGTGTAGGCGCGCAGCGCCCCGTCGATCTCGGACGCCTGTTTGGCAAACGAAGGGGGATCGATGATCACCATGTCGAAGAGGCGTCGCTCTCTGCCCATCGCCGCCAAGGCTGCGAAGGCGTCGGCAACCAAGATCTCGTGTTTGGCCGCGGCCACAGCGGGCAGATCCTGGTTGAGGGCGAAGATCGCCTCGGCCGCTTGCAGCGCGGGGCGGCTGGAATCCAGGCTGACCACTGTGTGCGCGCCGCCGCGGGCAGCGTAGAGCGAGAACCCGCCGCTGTAGGCGAAGACATTGAGCACCGACTTTCCGGCTGATCGCTCGCCCACGCGGGCGCGATTTTCGCGCTGGTCCAAGAAGAAGCCGGTCTTCTGGCCGTGTTGCACATCAGCCTCAAAGATCAGGCCGTTTTCGGAGAAGCGAACCGGCCCGCTGATCGGCGGACCCATCAGAACCAAGCCGTCGCTCAGCCCCCACGCAGGCTCAAGCATTGCAGCCGTCTGCCGGCCCAAACGCAGAACGATGCGTTCGGGCTGCATCTCAGCTTGAATCACGTCCAACAATCGGTTGAGATGAGGAATCCACGCCGGCGTGTAGATCTTGAGCACGTAGGTGTCGGCATAGCGGTCGATGACCAGGCCGGGCAGCCCATCGTTCTCGCCGTAGACCAGCCGATAGCCATCGGTGCCGCTGTCAAGCAGTGGATGGCGGATTGCCGCTGCCTGGGTCAGCTTCGCACGGAAAAAGTCGTCGTCGACCATCGTCGGCTTGCCCTGGTGCAATATCCGCACCCGGATCGGGGAATGGGGATCGTAGAGGCCGATGGCCAGGAAACGCCGTTTGCGGTCGAAGATCACGGCCAGGTCGCCGGCCTTGCCCTCGTGGCTCTGGGTGTCGATTCCGCTCTCGAAGAGCCAAGGATGCCCTTGGCGCAAATTGCGTTCGGCCGGGCCGTGCACACGCACAGCGATGCGCTTCTCGCCGGCCTGGGGAAGCTGCTCAAGCTTCATTCAAATGACCCATATATCGTTGAATCGAGCGATAGGAAAAGAGATAGTGGTAGGATAGCTGCTCTTTCGTGTAGCGATGAACAGGCGCATACGGACAAGCCAGGCGGGCCAAGCAGCGGTCAACACAGGATGACTCAGACGCAAGGCGATGTGTGATGCAAGCCTGGATGTCGGGTTGATCCGGGTAAGCCGTAGCGTGAGCAGGGCAGGCGCCAATGCAGTCGCGTGTCGAGCAGACGACACACGGCGACTCGCCGGGTTCCTGGCGCAGGAGCGGCAACTCCGCGTCGGTGAGAAAGGCTGCACGATAGGCGAACCAGACGCCGAACTCGACGTTGATGCCGGTGCCCAGCGGCGACGGGTGGCTCCAGCCGGCCAAGCAGCCAAGCTGTTGCAGGTTCAGCGGCAGCGCGCTGGGGAAGATGGGCAGCCAGTTCGCTTCGGGCAAATAGTCGGCCGCAAAGGTGGCCGCCAATCGTGTACTGAAGTCGTCAATCGGATTATCGCCCTCACTTTCCGCCGCCGAGAAGACCTCCCAGAAACGTCTGCCGCCATGGCCAAGCAGCACCAGCCGGCGGTAGGTGTGTGCGTCGATGCCATGTGCGGCGAGTTGCTCGATAATCTCAACGGGCAGGTCACGAATTGGCAAAATGGCGGCCAGGTTGAGGCCGTTGTCGGCCAGAAAATCGAGGCCCTTGTTCAACGATAACATCCATCCGGATATGATACCTTTCAGGCTTCCTTGTCATCTTCCAGGAAGCTGTAAGCTTCCTGGAAGGTCGCGCGACGGCTATTGTCCGGAATAACGTTCTTCCATACCCTTCAGGAAATCCAGACTCTGCCTCACAAAGGCTGGGCCGTCAGGACAGACATTGTGAAACATGCCGCGACGATAGGCAAAGTCGCCGATGCCGCTGTTGTAGGTCTCCAGCGTCATGTAGCCGTCAAAGCCGGTCTCGGCCAGGGCCACGAAGATGTCGTCCCAGGGGATGATGCCGCCGCCGGGCGCGCCGCGGTCATTTTCGCAGGCATGCACGCACCAGAGTCGCGGGGCCACTGTGCGAATGGCCTGGCCGTAATCGCGGATCTCGGTGACGACATGGTAGGTGTCGAAGAGCACGCGGAGATTCTCGTGGTCGGCCAGATCGATGAGCGCCATCATCTGCTCGGGCGTGTTGACCATGTGGGTACGAAAGTGGCTCATGGGTTCCAGCGCGATGATGACATCGCGTTGGGCGGCGTAGTCGGCAAGCTCGTGCAGGCCGTCTGCGGTCCAGCGGTATTCATCGACCGGCGGCACGCGGCGCTGCACGACGCCCGGATGGGCGTAGAGCGCTCCGGCGTAGGCGACCGCGCCCAGCTCGCCGGCCAGCTCGACCTGACGTTTGTGCCAGGCGATCCCCTTGGCCCGATCCGCCGGATCGTCGGCCGAGAGATCGCACGCCATGGGCCACGCGCCGCCGGGTCCGATGGCCAGCTCGATGCCGGCGGCCTCGGCTCTGGTGCGGGTCAGCGCCGGGTCAAAGACTACGTCGTCGCCGATGGAAAGTTCAAAGATGCTGAGGCCCAGGGCCTTGGCCTCGTCGAGCAGATACACTTGATCGTCCTGCCATCGCTCTGTGAAGAGATAGCAATGGGCGCCGTATTTCATGTTGTTGATTTTCCTTTGTAATTTGTCTGGGGATAGCCGCAAGGTAAACGGGCGGCCGGAACCTAGATGAACGTCCAAATTTTACACGTCGACCTTCCTGGAAGCTGAATGCAGATCGACCCCCTTCCGAGAACGCTTCCAGGAAGGTGCAGACCGGGAATTTCTTTCTGGATGCTCACTAACCTGCCGGGATTATCCCCGCATCCTGGTTTGCGGATCCGCCGTTCGTCATCCCTGTCCATTGGCGCCAGGCCAATGTCCACACCGTCGAGAAGTAGGCCGTGATTGTGCCGTTGATCAGCAACATCAATGGCCATAGAAAACAGCAGACCGACATCATGATCGTTGGCAGGAAGAGCAGGAAACCGAGAAGGAGGGCGAGTCCCAGCCGGAGCAGCAGGAGAATCAATGCGGACCCCAGATTGTCCTTCACAACCTGCCAACCGCGCTGGTAGGAAGCAAAGACGCCGGTCTCGTCCAGCATACAAGCACGCAGGGCAAAGATGCGAAACACGTCGATCACGATGATGATCGGGATCACCAGGCAGAGCATGCAGACAAGCGCGAAAACGACGCTCGAGCCAAGGATCGCGCCAATGTTCTCTGTGGATAGGGCCGAGAGGCCCACTGTAAACAACACTGTCGCGATGCTCAGGCCCAGCAGGAGCAACATGGGCAAGAGGGGGACAAGGCTGATGCCGATCAGTCGCCAGCCGTTTGCCCAACCGGCCGCCCATGCCTGGCCAAAGGTTGTCGCGTCTTCTTCGCTCACTTCTGCGTTATTGACGCCCGCGATCAGGCCGCCCTGAGCGACGGCGCCGATGGCCCATAGGACCATGCCGATGAGGATCGCAAATACGATCAGTCCGACAATCAACATGACGGGCAGAACCCAGAGCCAATCGAGGCTTTCCACCGACGGGATGATCGTGTCGAGAACATCGGGCGCCTCGAAGCCTTCAGGCAATGTCGCCGGCGGCGGTGTATCGCCGCTTCCGGAGTTTCCGCCGCCGGAGTAGCTGTAGTTGCTGGAGCCACTGAATGCCGCGAGCACACCCATGACAATCAGATATTTGTGAGCAATTAGAATGTCAAACGCACGACGCAGTGTTTTTGCATAGTCCATCATGACGCTCCTTTCGGTGAACGGATTTTTGACGGATGAACCCCTAGCCGCCGGTCACTGCCTTGCGCATGCCCTCGCCCATGTGGGGCAGAACCTGGTCCTGGATCAGATCCTGGATCTGTTTGATGTGGTTGGCATCGTGGTAGGGCCACTCGTAGACCAAGTCGCCCACGCTCAGTTCGCCCAGCCGTGCATAGGCCCCGCTGCGCGCCAGGTCGGCCGGCGTCAATTGCGCCACCCACTCGGCGATGCCGATGCGCTGCTCCGCCAGCGCATCCAGCAGATCGGCCACGTTGCGCTCGCTATCCTTGCGCGAGGCGACCAGTCCATGGATGTCCATGCCGCCCAAGGTCGGGAAGTCGTTTTCGATCATGTTTTTGCAGCGGCCCATGAAGGCGTCGAGATCGGTCTCGATCAGATGGCCGATGACCTCGTTGGCGCACCATTCACTAGGTGCAGGCCGCCAGCGCAGTACCGACGGGTCGAGCGGCAGCAATTGGGCGCGCAGCAGATCCGGCGTCGACCGCAGGATCGCGGCGACTTGTTCCAGGTTTTCGAAAGCGTTGATGGGCATTGTGGGTGACCTTTCTGTCTATGCAAGAGCGACAAGGTGGCAGGGTGACAATGTGACAGGGTGAGATGGTTTGCCTTGTCACCCTGTCATTCCTTCTCCAATCGTGCAAACGTCCGTAGCTTCAGCAACTGACCGAGCGTGATCACGCTCGCCCACTGGCGTTCGGCCTCCGGCCAGAATTCGGGATAGGCGTCGCCCCATGTCCAGGTGGGTCGCCACGAGCCGTCAGCTTGTTGGTGCTCGATGAGATAGTCCAGGTTGTAGGCGACGGCATTCCAGAGACGTGCGGCCAGCGGCGACTCCGGCGAGTTGACAACATCGAGCGGGCGAACGCTATAGCTTGACCATGTCGACGGCTCGGTCGATACGAGCTTGCTGGCGATCCGGTCAAGCCGGCGCTCCAGATCTGCCGCCACCGCTTCGGGCAGACCCGGACTCTGCCTCAATCGACGGTAACAGAATAGTTCGTGCATTTCAATCTCGCCGGCGTTGGCATCCAGCCAGGCCAGCGCATCCTGTAAGAGCATGTCGCGCTGATCTTGGCTGCCGGCAGACGGATACTCGAAGAGGTAGCCGATCACCTCGGCCCGTGGATTGGCCAACTGATCCTTGACGTTGCCGACGCGTCCCTCCGGGTTCCACCAGGGCGCATGGGGCGCATTGTCGACCGTGGCCGGGATGAAGGGCCAGTAGCGATGTTCGGCGTCGTAGGTTTCTGCAAGATAGCCCATGGCGCCCCGCACCAGCGGATGCTGTTCACGCGCATTCAGCGAGCGCAAGATTTGCAACGCCACAGTCGTCCCCAGCACCGACGAATCCGGCGTCTGCAGGTCCGGCTCGATGCCGTGGCCGAAGCCGCCGTCGTCATTGCGATAGCGGCCCAGCTCCGCCAAGACCGCCTCGGCTGAGCCGTCTTCAAAATGGTAGGCATAGAGCGAGCGCTCCAGCGGACGTCCCTGCGTGTTGATGAATATCCGCGCTCGCTGCTGGGAATCCACAGAGAGCATCCGAAGCGGACGAGTTGCACCCACGTAGGTGAAGCGCTGCACCTCTTCCCCGTCGAGAGCGGTCGTCTCCGCGAACATGGCCGCGGGACGAACCCACAACGCAAAGTCGCCGTACAACTGGCGATAGACAACCAGCGCTTCCTCTGTCTCGCTATGCCGTGCCACGCCAAGAACCTCGTAGTCCTTGCCCTTGAAGTGGCGGTAGTGGCCGGGTTGGATTGTGGTCATGGGAATGCTCCTTGGAATTGCGGCGTAATGCGTACTGCGTAACTACGTAAGGCTTGGCCAGAGCCGCGGTCTTCGACAACCAGTCAATTACGTTTTACGCAGTACGCTTTACCTCATATACTCATCCGGAATCAACACTGCAATCACCCTGCCGCGCGCCGTCTCTTCGCTGCCGGCAAACACGCTGATATCCACGGTCACCTTGCGGCCCTTCACCTCGACGACGGCGCCGCGCAGTTCGAGCGGGCCAAGCGGGGTCGGTTTGAGGTAGTCGACGTGGAGCGATGCGGTGACGAAGCGGTAGGCCGGTTCGGTGTCCATGGCACGCCCTTCGTCACGGAACTTGGCTGCGGCCGCCGTGCCGGTACCGTGACAGTCGATGAGCGACGCGATCAGCCCGCCGTAGACGTAGCCGGGCACGGCCATGTGGTAGGGTTGCGGTTCAAAACGACAGACCGACTCGTCGCCGTCCCAACGGCTCTCGACGTGCAGTCCGTGATCGTTGAGCGTCCCACAGCCATAGCAATGGCTCAGATTTTCCGGATAATAGGCCTGAAAAGGCTTCTCGCTCATTCCGCCATCACCATCTCAACAAAAAACGGCCCCGGTTCGGCCAACCCTCTCTCCAGCGCCGCGGCCAGATCTTCGGCCCGCTCAACCGTCACCGACGGAACGCCCATGCCCTGGGCAATGGACGCCCAGCCGATGGTCGGGTCGGAGAGATCGGTGAGCGAACGGGTCATCGGGCCGGGTTCGGTGATGCCGGAGCGGGCGACCTCGCCCTGCAGGATCTTGTAGCGCCGATTGGAGCAGAGCAACGTGGTGATGTTGAGCCCTTCACGCGCCTGGGTCCACAGACCCTGTTGCGTGTACATGGCGCTGCCGTCGGCCTGGAAGTTGATGACCGGTCGATCCGGGCAGGCGATGGCCGCGCCGACGGCGGCCGGAATGCCTTGGCCGATGGCGCCGCCGGTCACGCCAAGTTGGGTGTGGGGCGGCACGCTGACCGCGTAACTCTGATAGGCAAAGCCGGCCGTGATGCCCTCGTTCATGATGATGGCATTCTCCGGCTGAAGCGCGGCCAAGGTCGCCCCGATGGTTGCCGTGGTCAGCGGGCCGCTGGCTCTGTCAGGGCGTTTCAGCACGCCATTGGAGGCCGGTACGATCTCCGGCGCGTCGAGCGCATCGGCCAGGGCCGTCAGCACAGCCACCGCGTCCTGATTGTTGCCGCCGATGGAGACAATCTCTTGATCGTCGGTCACGAAATGGCTCGGTTGGCCCGGCCAGCCGAAGAAGGCGACCGGCTTGCGCGCGTCGACAAAGACAAAGGCGTCGTATTTGCCCAGCGCAGCCAGCGCATCCTCGGGCAGATAGGGCACGCGCGGCACGATGGGCAGCCCGACACCGCGCTCGGCGCGCCCGGCGAAGCTCTCCGCCAGCAGATCGCAGCCGCACATGGCGCGTATGCGTTCCACCTGGACCAGTCCCTCAGCCAGCAACGTGCGACCGCCCAGCAGCAGCGCTACGCGTTTTCCACTGGTGAGCAGACCCACAGCCGACTCGATTTCACTGACTTCAGTTTTCGCATAGCCAAAAACAGACACTGGATCCGAAATGCCAACTGACGACGCACGCTGATAGTCGTCCGGAAAGACCAAGCTAGCAACCTGACCCAACATGGATGCGGCGATGGCATCGGCCACGTCCTGGCCCGCCTGGTCCGGTCCGCCAATCTTTCGTTGCCAGCCGGAGACCGTGCCGGCCAGCGATTTGATGTCCATGTTCAGGGGGGCGTCTGCGTCCAGATGCCACGAGGCGTGATCGCCGATGATGTTGACCACGGGCGTGCGTGCACGCTTGGCATTGTGCAGGTTGGCCACGCCGTTGGCGAAACCCGGCCCCAGGTGAGTGAGCGTGAGCGCAGGCTTGCCGGCCATGCGTGCATAGCCGTCGGCTGCGCCTGTGCAGACTCCTTCGAAAAGGCAAAGCACGCCGCGCATGCCCGGCGTCTCGTCCATGGCATTGACCACCGCCATCTCCGTCGTACCTGGGTTGGAAAAACAGACGTTAACACCGGCCGCGACAGCCGTCTTCAACAAATAATGTGCGCCGTTCATTCAGATTCCTTCTCGTTTGATGTGGTAGGTTCGATCGATGAGTCCGCTTTCTTGCGCCGACGTCCAGCAACGACGGCCCACACGGCCATGATCAGAAAGCCGACAACGGCCGCCTGTCCGAAAATATCGCCCACTCTTGGATACAAGGTTGACGTTGCGCTGGTTGGCACTTCTGCCATGATGGCGCGCTCGCCCGCACTGTGATCGGTCGAGGCTATCGTCTGGCCAACGGGGTTGATGTAGCGTGAGACGCCCTGATCCGCCTGACGAATCACCGTCATGCCGTTCTCGATGGCACGGAAGCCGGCCATGTCCGCGTGCAGTTCGCCGATCTCCGGCCAAATATAGGCTGGTGAGAGCAGAATATCGACGCCCTGTCGCCCGGCCTGCGCGATCACTGCGGGGTAGTCGGTGTCCCAACAGATGACCCCGGACAATGTGCCGTAGGGGGTCTCGACGGTTTGCAGTTCTCGATTGCCGAGCAGTGTCCCTTCCAGCATATTGCCGCCGAATTTGACATGGTCCAGCACGATGTCCCCATTGGGATCGGCCATGTAGAGAATGTTCTCGGCCGGGCGTTCTTCACCGGGAAAGAAGGTCATGGTCGGCATGGCCAGATAGATGCCTGCCTCCTGCGCAACGGTCTGGCCACGCTTCAGCAACGCCTGAACGTCATCGACGGCGCCTGTTCCGGCCAACTCGGGCCACAGCACTATCTGCGCACCAGCTTCGGCAGCCTGGATTGTGCGATCCAAATACCGTTGGTGCGTCTCTGTCGTTTCAGCGCGAAAGGCATCCAGGTCGGTCTCGACCAAGGGAAACAGCGCTTCAGGATGGACTTCAACCGCCGTAAATGAGGCAACGGTCACCGTGTCGCCCTCAACCATGTCGCTCTCATTCGGGGCAGTCATCAGTTGTGTGACGCCAAAGAGGAGTGTGACGCCGAGGATTGCTGCGTAGATCGCGACGCCTCGCCATACGAGTTTCCAGTCAAATCCGTACTCCCAGGCCCAGTTCACCACGCTGGCAAACCAAGACACCAAGAAGGTGACACCCCAAAGTCCCGTCACGGAGACCATCTGAGCAAGGGCCGAGAAGCCGGCTTGCGTGTATGCCGATGCCCCGAAGCTGCCCAGCGGACCGTCGGCCATCAGCAAGTATTCGGTCGCCGTGCTTGCCAGTGGAAAGACCAGAGTCGATAGAAATGGAGACCCGCCGTCCACCTGCAGCCGAGGTGTCAACAAGCGATCAAACAGATAGGGTAGACTGCCCAGCAGCACGTTGATCGCCATGAAGATCGGGTAGATCGGCATGGGGATGGGCGCGGCCCCATACCAGGCGATGCAGACGGCGATGTAGCCTGCCAGAAAGATGAGCAAAAAGCCACGCCCTGTCTTCTGACTGCGCAGGAAGCGCAGCGCGAAGATGGGCGCCATCCAGACGGCAAAGGCCATTGTCCATTTGCCGGTGAACAGGCTGAACAGGGCAAATAACGTCAGCCACAGATAAGTGTATTGGGCGCTTTTGGGGATCCTCTCGCTCATGATTTCCGCCTGTTTTCCTGTCGCTTGTAGGGCGGGCTGGCATTCCGCCTGGCTGGGCTAAGGATGGCTAGGCTGGTCGGATTGCCAATCCAACCTACGGTACGGACCCGACCTACGGGTATATGGCTACTTCGCGATATCACGATTGCGCAGAAATTGCGGTTTAGAACACGTCCAAATCTGTACCCGACACAACCGGGCCATCGTAAGCGCCAGCGAATTTCTGCGACCAGTTCTTCGTCGTCTGACACCCCAGTGGAGCTGATGCACAAGCACCAGCAGCTCAGGGCGGACCTGGTTGGCGATGGCGGCTAACTCGGCTGTCGATGTATGCACGCTGCTGTGATAGCGCTGCCAGTCCGGCGGCCGGTTGGCAAAACCGGCGACCGAATAGACCTCATGCACCAGGATGTCGCAATCGGCGTAGAGATCGGCCAGATGCTCAGTCGGTCGCGTATCGCCGGAGACGACGATGGTGCGGTCGTCCGTGACAAAACGAAAGCCGTAGGCGGGCCAACTGCCGTGGCTGACCCGGAATGCCGAGACGGTCACATTCTCGTCCTGAAAGATCTCGACTGCACGCCCTTGGTCCACCGCAAACTCGTGGACATCGACCTGATAGCCACGGTGATTGGCCGGCTCCAGCCCGTGGACGCGTTCGTGGATATCGGCGGCGTAGGCTGCCAGCAGATGCTCGGTCATGGCACGCGTGCCCGCCGGGCCGTAGACTTGCAGCGGCTTGTCTCGCCCCAACGTCCACGGCGTCAGGATCAGATCGGCATAGCCCGCCGTGTGATCCGAATGCAGATGGGTCAGGAAAGCTTGGCCCAGCTTGGGCGGCGCAAGCGCCTCGATGCCCGCCTGGTTGGCCGCCTGTGCCCGCCGCACCACGCCCGGCCCGAAATCGACCAGATAGGCTCTGCCGCCGGCGATGACGGCCAGCGAACTGCCCGCACGATCCGGCTCAGCGTTGGGCGTGCCCGTGCCAAGCAGCACCAGCTTCGTGCCGTCGCTTTTCGATTTCATCGAATCACTTCAGTTCGTTTCACTACTCCACAACTCGGCCAATTGCACGCAAAATTCCGTCGAGATCACCATATCCTGCACGCTGATCCACTCCTTCGGCCCATGCAGGTCGTGCATGCCGGTAAACAGATTGGGCGTCAGTACGCCCAACTCGGTCAGGCGAGAACCGTCTGTGCCGCCGCGGATCGGCGTGGAATGGGCTTCGATGCCCATCTGCTCGCAGGCCAGCTTGGCCAACTCGACCGGACGCATGTCGTTTTCCAGCCAGTAGCGCATGTTGCGGTATTGGGGCGAGATGGCGCAGGTGATGGTGGCGCGTGGCTCGGTGGCCGCCACGGCCGCAGCAACCTGGCGGACCAGATCGCCGTGGGCCTTGAGCCCGTCCAGTTCGAAGTCGCGCAGGATGAAGTGCAGTTCGGCTTCGGCCGCGCCGCCGCTCATCTTGTAGACATGGATGAAGCCGTCTCGGCCGTCGGTCGTCTCCGGCGTGCGCACGGCTTGGGGCAGCGTGTCCACGATCTTGGCGGCCAGATGGATGGCATTGACCAAGTGGCCCTTGGCCGTGCCGGTGTGGATGGAGACGCCGCTGATCTTGACCTCGGCCTTGTCTGCCGAGAATGTCTCGTAGACCACCTCGCCCACGTCACCGCCGTCCAACGTGTAGGCGAAATCGACGGCCAGGTCGGCAGGCAGTTGTGGATGGACGCCGCGGCCGATCTCCTCATCGGGCGTGAAGCAGATGCGGATCTCGCCGTGGGGAATATCCGGATTGGCGATCAGGTGTTCGGCCATGGTCAGCACGATGGCGACGCCGGCCTTGTCGTCAGCGCCCAAGAGCGTCGTGCCGGAGGCCGTGATGATGTCCTCGCCGGCCTTGCCGCTCAGCGCCGGGATGGTCTCAGCCGAGAGCACCTGGCTGGCATCGTCGGGCAGGACAATCGGCGAACCGTCCCAGTTGCGGTGCACGATCGGCTTGACGTTCGCCCCGCTGAAGGCCGGTGCAGTGTCGACATGGGCCAGAAAGGCGACCGCTGGAATGCCCTCGCCGTCGACACTGGCAGGCACGGTCGCGATCACAGCGCCGTAGTCGGTGAGCCGCACGTCCTGGGCGCCGATCTTGATCAGTTCATCGACCAGCAGATTGAGCAGATCGTACTGCTTGGCCGTGCTCGGCGTGGTCGGCGACGACTCGTCGCTCTCGGTGTCGATCTGGACGTAGCGGAGAAGTCGTTTTTCGAGTTTTTGGGCAAAAGAAGCGCTCATGGGTCCTCACTCTGGTTGGTGGTGGATTTTACCGCGGATCGACCGGTTCAGACGCCATCCGCACAGAACCATGGTACTGCAAATGGCTGTGTCTGTCTAAGTGGGTTTCTGCAGGAGGGGCCGGTGTCCAAGAAGAAGAAACCAGTCGCGGATGGGCGCAGATGCGGCAGATGGCCCTAGATTATCTCAAGAACCAACTGTGCGCCATCAATTTTTTATCGGTGTGTATCTGTGGCAAACGCTTTTCATCGCACCCGTCAAACAGGACCGCTGATATTTGGACAGCCCTCTTTTCACCGGTATGATTGGCCGTAAAATTAGCATCCGAGACCACCGGCAGGGGATAGAACCCATGAGCACTGAACGCAAGGCGAATTTGGACTTCGTCCGCACCCAAATCGAAAAGGACTTGGCTGAGGGGACCTATGGCACGCGAGTGGCGACCCGCTTTCCGCCCGAGCCAAACGGCTGGCTCCACTTGGGCCATGCCAAGTCGATCTGCTTGAACTTCGGCGCGGCTGCTGAGTACGGCGGCCAATGTCATCTGCGCTTTGACGACACCAACCCTGAGACCGAGGATGAAAGCTACGTCGAGTCGATCATGGAGGATATCCGCTGGCTCGGCTTCGACTGGGGCGAGCACCTCTACCATGCCTCGGACTATTTTGACCAGCTCTACCAGTGGGCTGTCCAGTTGATCACAGACGGCAAAGCCTACGTCGACGATTTGACCGAGGAAGAAATCCGTGAATACCGCGGCACAGTCACCGAGCCGGGCAAAGACAGTCCCTACCGCAACCGCACGCCCGAGGAGAATCTGGACCTCTTCCAACGTATGAAGAACGGCGAATTTCCTGACGGGGCCAGGGTGCTGCGGGCCAAGATCGACATGGCGCATCCCAACATGAAGATGCGCGATCCGCTCATGTATCGCATTCGCCACGCCGACCATTACCGCACCGGCGACAAATGGTGCATCTATCCCTTTTACGATTGGGCCCATGGTCAGTCCGACGCCATCGAGGGCATCACCCACTCGATCTGCACGCTTGAGTTTGTCAACAACCGTGAGCTATATGACTGGTATCTGGCATGCCTGGGCATCGATCCGCCGCCCCACCAGTACGAGTTCGCCAAGCTGATCTTCGACTACACGGTCATGAGCAAGCGGCGACTGATCCAGTTGGTCGATGAAGGCTACGTCAGCGGCTGGGACGACCCGCGCATGCCTTCGTTGGCCGGCGTCCGTCGCCGCGGCTACACGCCCGAGGCCATCCGCGCTCTGGTCGACAGCGTCGGCGTGGCCAAGGTGGAGAGCCGGATTGAGTACGAGTTGCTCGAACACTTCGTGCGTGACGATCTCAACCATCGGGCGCCACGCGTGCTTGCCGTTCTCGACCCGCTCAAGGTCGTGATCACCAATTTCCCTGAAGATGAAACCGAATGGCTGGATGCATCCTACTGGCCCTACGATGTGCCCAAAGAGGGCAGCCGGCCGCTTCCTTTCACGCGCGAGCTCTACCATCGAGCGCAGTGATTTCATGGAGACGCCAAGCCGTGGCTTCCGGCGTCTGGTCGCCCGGCGGAGAGGTACGGCTGCGCCATGCCTACATCATCACATGCGACGAAGTCATCAAGGATGAGGACGGCGAGATCGTCGAACTGCGCTGTACCGCCGATCTGGACACCCGCAGCGGCAGCGGGGCGCAGCGACGAGTCAACGGCACCATCCAATGGGTCTCCGCCCAGCACGCCATCACCGGCGAGGTCCGTCTCTACGAGCGGCTCTACACCAAGGCCAATCCGCAGGATGTCGAAGAGGGCGAGACCTTCAAGGATTACATCAATCCAAACTCGGTGGAGATTGTTGCCGAGGCATTGCTCGAACCCAGCCTTGCCGGTGCAGAACCGGGCGATCGCTTCCAGTTTGAGCGTCACGGCTATTTCATCGTTGATACGGTGGATTCCCGGCCGGATGCGCTTGGTCTTCAACCGCATCGTGGCTCTGCGTGATTCATGGAAACCGCCGGGATCGGAGGAGGAATCCGCTGAAGCGATCGGCCGCTCCTGAGCCTGTCGTTGACGAACCGGTCGTCGTCGGCTCGGTCTCTGATGAGCGAGAGCGAATCCGTGCGGCAGATCCGGCGCTGGCCGCCGCGCTACGTCCGCTTCCAGGAAGAACTTGGCCTGACCGAAGGCGATGCCGATATGCTGACATCGGACACCGCCACCGCCGACTACTTCGAGGCGGCGCTGGCTCAACACGATAGCCCCAAGACAGTGGCGAACTGGGTTATCAACGAGGTGATTCCGCTGGCCGGCGACGAGTCGCTGGACGAGCCTGCAGTTTTCGGCGGCCCAGTTGGGCGAATTGGTGGCCCTGGTCGACGAAGGTGTGATCACTCGACGGATCGGGATCGACGTGTTGGCCGAGATGGCTGCGAGCGGCGTCTCGCCCGCGACCGTCGTCGAAGAAAAGGGGCTGCTCCAGATCTCAGATGCTGACGCGCTGGCGCCGATTGTCGATCAGGTGATGGCCGACAACGCCGACAAGGTCGAGGAATATCGCGCCGGCAAGACCGGTCTGCTCGGCTTCTTCACCGGCCAGGTCATGCGCGCCACCGGCGGCAAGGCCGATGCCAAGCTGGTGCAGGCGTTGCTGGTGGAAAAGTTGGGGTAATAGCTATTTTTCTGCATTTGCCTCAGTTGGCGCTTGCAGCAGGCGCAAGGATCTCCTGGGGTAGATACCCGGTGAGCAGTTGGTTGTTGTCCTCCGGATCGGTCAGTTCGACCAGATACCAGATCCCGCTGCTGTATGCCAGATCGCCGACTGCCCGCTCAAGCAACGTAACCGGCGTTCCGACCGGGATCCATCTGATTCCGCTGAGATGATCGTTGGGATCGGCCAGCAAATAGTCGCCGGCCGCGCCGCCGAAGCTGATCAGCACCCCATCTACAAAGGAGAGTGCGCCGGTGTCCTGCGCCGGCGGGGCAGCTTCGGCCACAACGGTTTGCGTCGCCTGCACCTGGGCAAGCTGCGCCTGGGCCGTCACGACAATGGCTGTGGCCTCCAGGTTGGGCGTGGGCGTCGGGCTCGGCGTCGGCGTGGGGAGCAGGATGGAGTCTAGTGCTGCAACGACGCCAGCGGGCGGTTGCCCCGGTATGAGGGTTAACACCACGGAGAGACTCGAAGGTTGCGGCGTTTCCGTGGGCGTGGATGCGGGCGCCTGCGCGGTTAAGACCTTGGCAAGGTTGGCCGCCAACTGGCTGGCGCTCGCCCGCTCAGCCTCGGCAGTTTGCTGGGCGGCCATTGCCTCTGCCGCATTCTGGACGGCAAGGTCCGCGTTCTCCTCTGCCAATGCCTGCGCGGCTATCGCTTCAGCGCTTCTGGTCGCTACCACGGCTTGCTCGGCAAGCACAGCTTCGTAGTTTTTGACTGCAATCTGATAGTTCTCTTCCGACCTCTCCAAGGCTGCCTGCCTGCCCAAGTACAGCCCGCCGGCAGCGACGGCAGTCGTAGCGGCAAAGAGGCTCAATAACACAAGGAAGATGACTTGACGCCGCAGTCTCCGCGAGACTGCGGCCTCTTGCTTACGACGCGATTCGGCATCCTGGGCGCGTAGTTCCTCCGCCTGTCTGCGCTCTTCGGCTTCCGCGGCCGCCAAACGCGCTTGTTCCAACTCGACCTGGCGACGGAGCCTCTCGGCCACGGCGTTCACGGCCTCCTGGCTGGCCGCCAGGTATTCGACAACCAACGGGTCGGACTCATCCACCGCTTCCTGATGGGCCAATTCCAGTTGACTCTCTGTCAGCAGCAGTTCGGGCGGGCGGCCTCTGTTTTCCCAATCGCGTGCCGCGCGCATGAGCGGACTCTGACGCTCGATCCACTCCCGATTGGACTGGCGGATGGGTTCGACAAAACGATCATGCACCAGTTCGATCCAGGCTCCGCCGGCGCGCAGCTCGCGCCGCAGCAGGAACTGATTGGCCAACGATTCGATGACGGCATTGGGCATGTCCGCCGACCGACGCCGGCCCTGGTAGACGCTGCCGCGCGTGCCCGCTTCGGTGATCATGTTGGCGTCGAACCAGCTGCGCAGCGCGCTTTCCGACGTAAGCTTTGTCGAGTCGCCGACCACTCTGCCGATGGCATCCTCGTAGAAGCCGGCCAGCGCACGGTCCACATCGCCGGCTTCGGCCAGATCGTCCATGGAGATGGGACCGGGTGGCCGATCCTTGAGCTTCTCCCACAACTGATAGCAGACAACCTGAAGCTGGACCGGCTCGACGTGCTGGCCGGGGACTGTCTTCTCCTGGCCCGGCATACGAACCTGACGCAGATCATCGACCAGCTTTTCGGCCACGCCGGCGGCAAACGGACGTCCGCCGGCTTCGTTGGCCGGGCGTTGCACGGCCTCCAACGCCGCGTCCACGCCCATGCGTTCCATGTAGAAGCGGGCGCGCAGTCGGTCGGTCATGAGGTTGGCGTAGGGATCGAGCGCTGCCACGTAGTCCTCGCGCAGGGTCAGCATGACCCAGAGATTGGGGTCGCCGACCATGGCCTCTTCAAGCTGGCGGAAGAAATCCTCTCGTTCCTGCCAGCGACTGGGGTGGGCAGTGATGATCTCTTCAAACTGATCGACGATCAGGGCGTAGCGTCGCCTCGGCTGCTCGATCGCGGGCTCAGGCACGATGGACGCGTCGTAGGCCCAGTGCTTGCCCTCCTTGAAGACCAGCCGGGCCAGAAAGTCGCTGATCGAGACCGACGCCAGGCGCGACGGGTCTGGACCATCATCGATACTGGTCATCAGGTTGAAGGCGTAGATATTGTCGACTTCATCGATGCCGGGCAGCAACTCACCGCTGACGCGGGCCACCGGCAACACGCCGAAGGCCCGCTCGTCCCGCAGTTGCGGGATGATGCGCGTCTGCAGTAGCGAACTCTTGCCGGCTCCGGACTGGGCATAGAAGAGCAGGAGCCGCTCGGAGAGAAAACGAGCCGTCAGATCACGCGCCTCGCGCTCGCGCCCAAAGAAGAGATGGCGCTGTTCGTAGCTGAAGGTGCGTGGCCCCACGTAGGGGTTGGCGGTTGTCGTCTGTTCGGTCATTGCTGCTCCTGCAAGTGGGTGACAAGGGGACAGGGTGACAAGGTGACAAGGTGGACAAGGGGTAATCTCCTCATCCCTTCACCGTGTCCCCTTGTCACCCTGTCCCCTTACTCCTTATCAAGCCCGTAACTCCCGTGCATACGCGTGCAAATCGCCCCAGAAGATGTCAAAGCGGGCCTCACGATCGAGATACCCCTTCAAATACTTCTCCTGTAGCTCCCGTTCTTCGGGCGGCAACTGAATGCTGCAGACGCCGCGGCGGTCTTTGTCACGGCCGGCGGAGCGGATCAGCCCGAAGTAGAGGGCGCGGAAAGCCCAGCTATCCAGCGTGAAGCCGAGCAGGACCACATCTTCGTAGAGCGCGCCGCGCACCAGCGCCGGCAGCCGGTCGGCCCCGTCCTTGCCCCGATCTTGGGACAGATTGACCAGCATCTCCAGGTGGTCATCCTCGGTCAATGCCAGTGAACTGGGCACGGGTTCGCCGGTGCGCGGATGGCTGTCAATGCCGCAGAGGTGGTAGACCAGCGGCGCTTCCTTGCTCGGAACGTAGGTGCTGGGGATGGTCCACAGTTCCTGCTCGGGCGCTTCGACCGGACCGCGCCAGCGGCAGATCTTGGTCACCGGCTCCTTGCCGGCCCGGCGCAGGGCATCCTCCAGAAAGGTCGCTGTGCTGATGGTCAGGTAGGTCTTGAAGGGCAGATCGGCCAGCACCAGCAGCGGATTGGCGTATCCCTGGTCGAAACGGGGATAGCCGAGCAGATTGGCGAAGGCGGAGACGCCGACGCGATCCACCTGCTCGGCGGCCTCGTCCAGCAGATCTTCGTCAACGCCGTCGTTGCGCGCCTCGCGGTAGATGTAGTTCTTGACGCAGTCCAGGTAGAAGACCTTGCACTCCAGGTCGCTGGATCGATTGGTGTGGCGGTCGTAGTTGGCGATCTGCGCCGACCGGTACGGCTCCGGAAAGGGATACCCGACACGTTGCGCATAGTAGTCCTGAAAGCGCTCGAATCCGAAGAGCACCAGATCGAACATGGCGACGTGGCTGATGATGGGCAGGGCATTGCCGGCGCGCACCTGCTGCGTGAATGTGCGCGGTATGGCCGGGGCTGCGGCGGTGTCGTCTTCCCAGATCGGCATGGCGGTTGTCCTTGGCTCTCGTAAACGTACCGTGGCCATCATTGTAGCTGAGACTGGTCTGCGGTCAAGCGACGAAAAACAGAGGAGGCGGAAATCCCCGCTTGGAATGCCAGTCGCTGACTACAACTCCATCAAGACACGAAAGCCACGCCCGCGCGAGCGGCTGCTGGCCTCGGCGCGGCTGCGGCCGGCAGCGTACAGGTTTTGCCGGTCTGGCTGCGATAGGAGCCGCCACGGTGAATGCGGTAGGCCTTGTCTCGATGCTCCCTGGCCTCGGCATCCTCACGGCCATCGTCCGGTCGGTAGGGGTAGGGATACTGGCATGTCTGCAACTCGCCGCCCCACAACGTCGATGTCCATTCTTGGACGTTGCCCAGCAGATCGAGGTGGCCGTAGGGGCCGGCTCCGTCGGGAAAAGCGTCGACCGGCGTGGTTCCTTGGCTGCCGGCGTTGCAGCGCCGGTCGATCCATTCATCGCCCCACGGATAGCTGCGAGCATCGACGCCGCGGGCCGCTTTCTCCCACTCGG
The DNA here is from genome assembly GCA_963698255.1 of uncultured Chloroflexia bacterium. Classification (GTDB taxonomy): domain Bacteria; phylum Chloroflexota; class Anaerolineae; order Caldilineales; family Caldilineaceae; genus JAWKOK01. The sequence goes on from CAVOQD010000024.1 coordinate 689,973, forward strand.
CCTCGCTGGGCAGGCGATAGCGGCGGCCGGTCTGCTCGCTCAGCCACGTGCAGTAGGCTATGGCATCGTGCCAGCTCACGTCCGTTACGGGTTGATCCAGGCGATCTTCGGGCGGGCGGCGCAGGAACCAGCCCTGGGGCGCGTCCTGGTGCGGAGACTGGGCGACAAACTCGGCGTATTGGGCCACGGTGACCGGCGTGCGGCCCAATCGGTAGGCCCGATCCAGGTCGACGGTGTGGGCCGGTGTTTCGTGTTCGGACACGTCGGGGCCGGGTTCTCTGCCCATGGTGAACGGACCGGCATCGATCAACAGCGTCTCCGGTTCCCAGCCACGGCGCTCGATGGCGGGCCGGGCATCGCCTTCGGGCAGTCGCAGGAGGCGGTTGTCGGGCGATCGGCTGAAGAGCACGGGCGTGGCCCACTCGCTGCCGCTTGTCTGGCCGAAGAGCGCCTTGCGCGCCTCGGTCAGCGCGGCGTCGGCTGGTTCGCCGTCCGCCAGACTGCTGTAGAAGGTGCGAGACAGGGTGATGGCGGCGTCGTCGCTGACCGGGAACTGCATGGCGATGACTGCTGGCGTTCCCTGCTGCGTCAAGTATTGGGCGACACCGGCGAAAAAGTCTCCCTCGCCGCCCTGCGCACCCTTGCAGGCGTTGAGAAAGGCCAGGCGCAGCGACCCATGGTCGTGCAGCAGTACGCCCAATTGGCCGGCGTCAACCATGTGTGCGTCGCCGGCATCATCCTCAAAGACCAACCCGCCCGTCTCGGCCTCCAGTTCCTCGTCGTACCAGAAGTAGCCATGGCCGATAAAGTGTAGAATGTGGATGGGATCGCCGGCCAGGCGCGCGTGCAGATCGGCGAAAGTTGCACGGGGCAACCGCTCCAGCGTGACCTGTCCGGCGCCCTGCAAGTCGGCCAGTGCGTCCTGAAGTTGATGCCACTCCTGTTCCACATCGAGCGGGGCAGCATCCTGGGGGTCGGAAACCACGGCCAGGATCTGCAAGGGCGGCGTCACATCCAGCGGCTTGGGCGGCTCCTGGACCTCGATATAGCGCACCAACGGCGTGCTACTCGACAGGGCGATGAAGCGATTCCACGTCGACGAATAGAGGAATTCCCAGGGCAGCGTCGCCAGGCCGGGCACGTCGTCGGCGACGCGCAGGCGGATGCGCAGGCCGTGCTGCTGGGCTTCGGCCCGGTCCAAGCTGCGCACGAGCGCCATTTCCACGTCGCCGGCAAAGACGGCCTCGTAGAGTTCTATGCCGAACAGACGCGCATCACGCGCTTGGCCCGGCGACTGTTGGCCGGCGGACGCCACGTTGCTGAAAGGTAAGGCGCCGTCGCCCAACCAGTTCATTAGCGCTGTCTCTGAGAAGGGCAGATGAAACCGCACGGACGCCTGCCCGGCCGGCGAGTCGAGCACGCGCGCCACATAGGCGTCGCCGCCGTCATGGAGCAGTATGTCAAAGTTGAGATAGGGGTCGATTGGCATGGATCGCCATTATAGCCAAGGTTGCGAAGAGAGACAAGGGGGCGTTGCGTAATAGGTAATGCGTACTGCGTAATTTTCTGCGTGCTGCGTGAATGTGATTGCAGGGCTTGATGGGTTGGCTGCCGCGAGTGACTCTTGTCGCATCAATCGTTCCAAACCAGAAACCCTCACGCAGCAAGCAGCAGCCTCCCTCTTACGCAGTACGTTTTACGCAGTACTGTTCCCTCTCATTCACCCGCAACTCAAACACATCCGGCCGCGCATAGTGGCCGACGACGTCAAAGTCAAGTCGTGCGCGGGCCACCTCGCCCATGTCTAGATCGGCGTAGAGAATGCCCTCCTGGCCATAGAGCGGACCGGCAATGGTTTCGCCCATGGGCGAGATGATGGCGCTGCCGCCACGGCACATCACGTCCGGAGCGTTGACGAGTTCTTCCAGGCAGGGGAGATCGGACGAATACATCTCCTTGGTGACGAACTGGTTGCAGCCGAGCACGAAGCAGCGCCCTTCGCAGGCGATGTGTTGCAGCGTGGACTGCCAGGTGTCGCGCGCGTCCGCGGTGGGGGCCAAATAGATGTCCACGCCCTTGGCGTAGAGCGCCATGCGCGCCAGCGGCATGTAGTTCTCCCAGCAGATCAGGCCGCCGACCGGGCCAAACTCACTCTCCACGACGGTCAGCGTGCTGCCGTCGCCCTCGCCCCAGATCAGCCGCTCAGAGCCGGTCGGCTTGAGCTTGCGGTGCTTGCCCAGCAGCGTGCCGTCGGGTCCAAAGTAGAGCAGCGAGCAGTAGAGCGTGCCCCCGCTAAAATCGCCGTCGCGCTCGATGACGCCAATCGCCACCATGGCATCGGCTTCACGGGCCGCCGCGCCAATCGTCTTCGTGGCCGGACTGGGCACGGTGACGGCATTGGCCCAGTAACGTTCCCACAACTGTCGGCCCTCGGCTGTGCGACTGCCGACCACCATGCCGAAAGAGAAGCCGCGCGGGTAGGCCGGGATGAACGCTTCAGGAAAGAGGATCAGCTTTGCGCCTTCGGCCGCGGCCTCTTGGATCAGCCGGCAGGTCTTTGCGACTGTGGCCTCACGGTCGAAGAGAACCGGCGCGGCCTGGACGACGGCGACTCTCGCGGTTTTGAGGTGTACGGTCATGTTGTGGCTCCTGCTTTGGGTTTGATTCAGATGGGGTTGATCCACGAAGGGACACGAAGAAGTACGATGGGCTGGATGAGTATTCGAGACATCGCTTCATGCTATAGGCAATTCGTGCACTTCGTGACCCTTTGTGACCCTTCGTGGAAGAAGCTCTTGCGCCGACTCTAGCGATTCCACAGTCGCGCTATGGCCCGACCAATCGCCATGCCCGACAGCGCCGCGCCTTCCACACGTGGCCCGCCAAAGGCGTCGCCTCCGAAGTAGAGCGGCGGCAGATCGGCGGCCTTGAGATATCGATCCGGATGGAGAACCAGCGGCAATGCGTAGCGCCAGCGTTTGATCTCAAGCTGCTTGATGCTGCTGCCTGGCGTCATGGTGGAAGCAATGACTTCGTCAAAGATGGGCGCGATGATATCATCCGGTTCGTCGTAGATCGCACGGCTCAGATCGGCGTTGGCATGGATGGTGATGACGGTCGCTTCGGGCGAGATGCCTTTGCGGCGATTGTCAGCAATCCAACTGATCGGGGCGTCGGTGCGCTGAACCGCGCCAGGGTCAGGCAGCGTGGTCTCGCCTTCAATCCATGCGATCCCACAGACGCATGGTGCATAGTTGATGCGATCAAGTGCAAAGCGGTCGTCAGTGGACAATGACGTACCTCCTGCATCAAACAAGGCCAGCGATTGCGGGACCGGCGAAGTGATGATCAGCGTCGCCGCCGAATAGAGAGTTCCGTCCTGGTCAATCGCCTGCCAACCGTCGCCATCTCGTGCGATTGCCGTCACGAGCACTCCGGTGCGGATATCGATGTCGCCACGTTGTTCAAGATCGGCGGCGAGTCGTTTGGCCATAGCGTTCATGCCGCCGGAGACCGCATAGCGCGGATAGCCGTCGGGCGGCGCGGCGTCTGCACTGCCGTCACCCCATCCCTTGGACCAGCGGAAGACCAAGCCTTCAGAGATCCACGGATCGACCTGGGCCGCAAAGCCCTCGTCGCGGACAGTGAAGAACTGGGCGCCGTGATCGGCCCTGCCCTGGCCGATGCGGCGCGTGGCCAGCCGTCCGCCGACACTGCGGCCTTTGTCCAGAATTGTGATCTGCTTGTCGGCGGGCAACGTCGTCGCTGCCATCAAACCACTCATGCCGGCGCCGATGATTAGGATGTCGCTCTCGGTCGTGGTCATTGCATCTGCTCTCAGATTGGGGGTTTTCGACATGTCATTGGTTATAGCATAGCCCGATTCGAATCGGGGGACAATTTGCATGAAAGGTCGAGCGTCGCATCAGCCCTGTGCAAACAAAAAGAGAACGCAGATTGATGCGTTTCGATACATCATTCTGCGTTCTCTCGTTTTGTCCTTGCATGGGACGACAGACACGTTCGCTGCCGCCCCATGCGTAACGCCGCTGGGTCGGGGCCAACTGCTCAGTGTAGGCTCAGGGTGGGGTTGCCTACTTACTACGCACGGTCTGCATGAACTCGGCGCGCAGAGCAGTGTCGGTCTTGAAGACACCGCGCATGGCGCTGGTCAGCGTGGTGCTGTTCTGTTTTTGAACGCCACGCATCATCATGCAGAAATGAGCAGCCTCGGCAGCGACGGCAACGCCTCTGGGTTCAAGGATCTCTTCCAGCGCATTGGCGATCTCATTGGTCAGCCGTTCCTGGACCTGCAACCGGCGGGCAAAGACGTCGGTAATGCGTGCCAACTTGCTGAGACCAATGATCTTGCCGTTGGGTATATAGGCAATATGCACAGTGCCGTAGAATGGCAGCATATGATGTTCGCATAGCGAGTAGAATTCAATGTCTTTAACCACGACCATCTCCTGGCCGTCGTCCTCGAAGACTGCATTGTTGACTACTTCGTCCATGGACATTTCGTAGCCGCTGGTCAGGAAATCCATGGCTTTGGCCACGCGCAGCGGCGTGCGCAGGAGGCCATCGCGGTCCGGATCCTCGCCGACACGGACCAGCATCTGTTCGACCAAGCTTTCGAAGGCCGGATCATAGGATTCTTGCTCCTTGACGGCAATCGCCTGCAAGCTGTTGCCATTGCTCTTATGGCCGTTTCCGTTCTGTCCGATCGATCCATTGGTCAGATATTCGCCGGCGGTCAGTACGCCACTGCCATTGTGGTCATATCCGTTCTGTCCGTTGCCGTTGTAGCTGTTGCCATTCTGATTCATATTACAAATTCTCCGTTTCCAAGGTGGCCAGTCGCTGCGCGATCTCGGCCATTGTGTCGCCGGTCAAAGGGTGGATCCAAGCCGGCGCAACGTCTGCGAGCGGTACAGCGACATGCGGGTAGCGAACAATGTCCGGATCCGGGACTTGACTTCCCTCAAGGTCGAGTACTGCATCGCCATAAAGCGCAATATCGAGGTCAATCGGACGGGCTGCAAATTTGTCGGCCGTGCGAACTCGTCCAAGTTGCTCTTCGATAGCGCGTAGTGCAGAACGTAGCTCCGAGGCGGACAGGTCCGTCTCGATTAGGGCGGCGGCATTGTGAAAATCTTCTTGCGATGACCGATTTCCATCGGCGCCGATCGCTGCTGTTGCATAGATGGCGCTGACTGCCGCTAACTGAATTGACGGCTGAGCTTCTAGAGCTCGCTGCGCCGCGGGTATATTTTTTTTCTTTTCGACGTTTGATCCCATCGAAATCAGCGCTTGTACCATGGTTTTTGAACTCGTCTAACCGAGCACTTCCGCTCGTGTGCGGTATATGGTCAGGCCGACTGATTTTGAAAAGCGAACTGCGCCAGGCTTTTCAACGGTCAGCTCAACTGCATGGATTCGATCATCCGTCTCAAGGCAGATGCGAACCAGATCCGCCGCCAGTTTCTCAACCAGCAGGGGAGCGCTCTCTTCAATGTGTGCGATCATCGCTTTGGCCGCCGTACGATAGTTGACTGTCTCATCGATGTTGTCACTGGCTCCCGGCTTGCGCGTGTCCGCCCAGAAGGTGGCATTGACAACAATGTCCTGGCGGTTTCGGCGTTCCTCCGGGTTGATGCCGACGATGCCGCGCACTAGCAGATCTCGAACGAAGATGCGGTCAAGTGTACTTACGGATTCCATGCTTTACCTATCTCTGTCAAGGTTTCTATTGTCTAGGTTTGCCACAACTGAGCCACTAATTTCGCTCACATGAACCATTATGCACAGGAAAAAAGTCGTTGACTGTGCGCAACCTTACCATTGCCCAGAAAAAACCTGTGCAAAAGTTGTTATAAGTTCCGACAAACGGCTAGGGCGAAGCCAGGGAATCCAGCACGGCCAAACTTGCTGCAACCGTGGCCGCCTGTTGCGCCTCGCGGCTGATGGTAGCCGGGTTGTCGCCGTCCTGCGGGCCATACCACCCGAACTGAGCGTGATTCCCGCCCTCGATGGCTGTCCACTCGGTCGATGCCGGCAACAGGTCGCGCGATTGCTCGATTTCATCGAGTGAGACCAAGCCGTCAACTGTCCCAAAGATCGATGCGGCTACCAACTCTGAATCAGCGGCCAATGAACCCCGCTGGGTCGGATAGGAAGCCCACAGGATCAGGCCGTCGACGGCATCGGGATGGTTGGCCGCGTAGCTCGCGGCCATGGTTCCGCCAAGCGAGTGGCCGCCGATGGCCCAATTGCGCACTGCGGGGAACGCCTCGATCACCGCATCGGCCCGATTCGGAGCCCAGAACGGCCAGGTTCAGCGGCATGGGAACGATGACAGCCAGATATCCGGCATCTGCCAGCGCATGGGCGGCCGGCGCGTATGCGCGCGGATCGACTTTGCCGCCGGGATAGAAAATGAATCCCGTCTCCGTCGTTCCACCCTTCGGCTCAAAAATCAGCCAAGGGTCGGTCGTCACCTTGACCGTTGCGCTCGATTCTAGCGCAGCCAATGCTTCGGGCATCGGTGGGGCACTGTCTGAGACCCAGCGATATCCGCTGATCAAGACGACCAGAGCCAGCACCAGAAGGCCCAGCCCGAACGCTAGCCAAAGTTTCCGGCGTGTAGTCATAGAAATTCTCCCGATAGTAGGTCAGTTCATGGACATAATATGCACAGGTTGAAGAAATGTGATACCCTAAAACCAATCGTTTCTCCTGTCAAGAAAGACACAAAAGCATTGCGGCATTATGGCTGATAAAAAGCGCACGTGGGCGAATCGACAGATCTTGTGGGGATGGGCATTTCTCATAACCATGACCATATTTCTCCTTTACCTTTTCTTGGCAATTTGGCTGCCGCGTATGGGTGGCGATGGGGCGACAGCAGGGAATGAACCGCCGACCCTGGAAGCTACGGCGATCCCTGTAGCGAACGGGATGCCGCCGGTCAAAGCGACTGCGCTGGTTCAGGCCCAGGCCACGTTGGCGGTCGCCGCCGAAAAACCGATTCAGGCCGCGTCTGACGTTCGTGCGGCGGCCCAGACTGTCATGGCCGTGACGGCTGAATCATTTGAAACGCCCGCCGTCGAAGCCACGCCGGTGTCGCCCACAGGTGAGCCGACCGCCGGCGCAGCCTCCGCTGACAGTGAAGATCTGCCTGGATTGGGCTGGGTTGACTGGGTGCTCGGTGCGCTCCCGGGTTTTACTGCAATTTTAACCTTTGTTGGTCTGCTTTTTGCAAGTATCATGAAGTGGCGTGATGATCTCCAGGAGTTTGGCCGAGACGAAGTCAGCTACGAACGTGAACGACTTCAGTTCGAGATGCAGAAGCAGCGTTTTGAGATGGATCGAATGCACCAGCAGATGTTGCTGGAGCAGCAGCGTATGGAACTTCAACTTGAGCGCGAACGTCTTGAGATCGAAAGGCTGCGACAGGGGACCGTGCCGCAGCAACAGCCCGATCCGGAACAGACGAATATCTCCGATGATGTCAGCCCAGCGACCGCGGCCTAGCAGTTCTGTGGCGCCCGCCACCTCTTGCCGATCCGATTGAAACCCTTTGCAGACGCCTCACATGGTCCAAGAGTCTTAACGTTTTCTTAACACACAGATCATGCAGTCGTAACCACGGGTTCCAGAAATCGGGCTATGGTGGTGTCGTGGCTAGCACATAACCTCAACAAGATTCAGGAGGAGATCCGTGAATGATTTGGGAAGGCCCATCAGATCGGGGCGCCTTCGATGGCCCATGCCCGCCTTGATGTTGTTGGCATTCTTGATGGGGGGTGCGTTGATTCTGCCGCAGAGGCTGTTTGCGGCACCGCTTGTCGGCAATGAAACGGGCGCACCAGCAGTCCTGAGCGCTGCGCTGCTGTTTGTTCGCTCAGATCGGGCTGAGGCGGCGGACGCGCGCCTTGCCGGAACCGACGATGAGAATTCGCTGTTCTTGCCGCTGATCGGCTGGGGCGAGCGCCTGAATACCTCCCACTTCGGGCGCTACACAACCTACGAGGGCAGCAAGACTTGTCAATCCTGCCACCTGGAAGAAACCAAAGAGATGCACACTTCGGTCCATTATCAGTGGCGCGGCCCTACACCCCATGTCCAAAACATGGATGGTGGCGGCAAGCTGGGCGGAATCAACGATTTCTGCGGCTATCCCGACATCAACTTCATCGGGCAGATGACCAATCTGGACAATGAGACGGTGGACGGCGGCTGCGCCACCTGCCATACGGGTCTGGGGGCAAAACCTGCGGCTGAAGCCAGCGAGGCGCAGTTGGAAAACATCGACTGTCTTGTCTGCCACTCGGACGCCTATCAACGCAAGGTCGAGCGGACCGACGCCGGCTTTGCCTTCGTGCCTGCGCCGGAGAAAATGACCGTCGAGTTGCTGGAGGCCATCACCGACGTCCATCTGCCCACGGATGAAAGCTGTGTCGGGTGCCATGCATTCGCCGGCGGCGGCCACAACAACAAACGCGGCGACATTGAACTCGCACATCTGGATCCGCCCAGCAAGTCATTTGACGTCCACATGGCCTCAGCCGGCAAGGGCGGCGCGGGCTTGAACTGCCTGGACTGCCACATCACGCAAGAGCATCGAATCGCCGGCCGCGGCAGCGATCTGCGACCAACCGACCTCGATCTGCCGGTCCGCTGCACCAATTGCCACGCAGACCAGCCCCATGACGAGGGCGAGATCGACAAGCACACCGCGCGTGTCGATTGCACAAGCTGCCATATACCGGCCTTTGCCCGCATTCAGTCGACCGACATGCTGCGCGATTTCCGCAGCGCCGAGATCGATGAGGCCAAGCGCCTGTACGAGCCGACGATCATGCGTGAGGCGAATGTCGTTCCCGAATATCGCTTCTTCAACGGCACATCACTCTTCTATGAGTACGATACGCCCGTGAACATCGGCGAGAGTGGACGCGTGGTCATGTCGCAGCCCTTGGGCGACATCAACGACAGCAACGCCAAGATCTTCCCGTTCAAGCATCATCGTCGCCGTCCAAGCCTACGACAACTCAACTGGCAAGCTGATCCCGGCCAAGATGGGCGTGCTCTTCCAGACCGGCGATACCGATGCCGCTATCCGCCAGGGCGCTGCGGCGGTCGGTTGGCCGCTGGCAGACGGCTATGACTTCGTGCAGACGGAACGCTTCATGGGCATCTTCCACGAGGTCGCGCCCGAAGACGACGCGCTTGAATGCAACGACTGTCATGACGGAGGAGCGCGTCTTGATTTCGAAGCGCTCGGCTACACGCCGCGCACCGAGCGCGAGGGAAAGCCGCTCTGTTCCAGTTGCCACGAAGACGAGTCTGACGAATGGAACGCGGACGAATTCTTCATGAAGGTGCACGAAGAACATGTGGGTGAATCCGGCGATGACGATGTGACGGCGGTCGCGGTAAACGATGAAAGTTTCGACTGCATCGAGTGCCACACGTTTTCTGCGGCTCGTTGACGAAGCACGATCGAGCGATCGACGATCAGACGAGCAAAACAGCAGACGAGGCGGCGAGCGTAACGCTCGCCGCCTCGTCTGTTGTTTGCTCAATCGGTTCGTCTCCTCGAATGTCTGCCTACGGTCCCCAGTCCACCATCTGTGCGTCGTCGAACCCATACTCGATGGGGATATTGATCGGCAGCGGCCTCTGGTTGCTGCCGTCTGCGTCCATGACCCAGATGCGCCAGTCGCCTGCTTCGTGATCGGGCTCGCGGTTGCTCAGGAAGACGATGTGGTTGCCGTCCGGGCTCCAGTCCGGCGTCACGTTGGACGGTAGTTCGTCGACCAAGGTGAATTCGGGACGTGTCAACGCACGACGACCGGAGCCGTCCGGGTTGATGGTGTAGATCTCCCAATGGCTGGCCTCGCGCTGGTCGAAGAGAATCGCCCCGCCGTTGGGCTGCCAATCCGGATCGTGATGGTATTGTTTGAGGATGTTGAAGTAGACCAACTCGGTCTCAGCGCTCGGCTTATCCTGGGTGATCTGGATGCCGGCCCGCGACTGATAGACGATGCCGCCGCTGTTCCAGTCGGGCGCCTTGGCGGTGGACAGCGTAACCAGATCGCGATAGTTGCCGCCCTGGGTGTCGATTCGGGCCAGATGGAATTTGCGTTCCTGGGTCCTGCGCAGTTGGCCCAGGTCAAGCCACGGCATGTGCGCGTTGATCCACTCTATCTCCATGCAGCGGCCATCCGAAAGCACGTAACAATCCGTCACTTCATCGCCGCGAACGAAGACGATCTTCGTTCCGTCCGGGCTCCATTTGGGCGAGCGCAGCCAGTCGCGTTCGCCGAAGATCTTGCGCTCGTTGCTGCCGTCCACGTTGATCAGATAGACGCCGTTTGCGTTGTTGCTGCGCGTGAAGGCGATCTGGCTGCCGTCAGGGCTGAGAGACGGGTCGATGCCGGTGGTGAGGCGGTTCAAGCGGCCACTGCCCAGATCGTAGAGGTAGATGCCGTCTCCTCCGCGATTTTGGAAGACCAGTTTGCCGCTGAGGCCGGCAGGCGCTGCCGATGCCATCGGCGCGCCGGATGACACCGTGGCGCTGGTGGACGTGGCGCTAGTGGACATGGTGCTTGGCGCGGCTTTTTTGGCAGTCGGTTTCTCGTTGCTCAGCGAAACAAACTCGGCGCTGACCCAGCCGGTACTGTCCTCGCCATCGGACAATTCGATCTGAATCCACTTCCCATCGTCAGCTTGGTCGATGACAACGTAGCTGTCGCCGGCCAGCGCCTTTGCGATCACGGGGTGATTCTTGGCCCGCTCCGCTGCGCACGTTGAGCCGGCTCTGCTTCGACGATGACGGTGGCGAATGTCTGCGACAAGGTCTCTGTGCTCGTGAGCGTCTCTGTCTGGCCCAGGTCTTCTTGCTCGGCATTTTCTTGTTCGGCGTTGCCGACAGGCATGGCGAGCGGCTCGGGCATCACCGGCGTGATTGAGACGTCCTCGCTCGGCAGTCGGTTGCGGCGCACGACGATGATCTCATCGCTTGCGGCCCAGCCGGCCAGCAGTTGCTCGGTCTCGACGAAGACCCACTCTCCGTCCTCGGATTGGGTGTAGACGGTGACCAGTTCGCCGGGCAGCAACTCGGCGACCAGGTCATTGGTCTCCCTGTCCCAGACGGCGGCCCCGCCACCGCCGACAACGCCGCCAATTGGGGCGGCTGCCAGCATCCTGCGCCAATGCCGATGAGGGCTCCCCGAATCCAAGACGGGGCAGGATGCCTGACAGGGAAAAAGCGAGAATCAGAATCAATGAAAAGGATAAAAAACGGCGGGAGGCACTCGGGCGGATACCCTTCGCCTCCTGCATTCGAACTACGAAAGGATCTTTGCTTCGACTAGTCACTGCTTGCGTCGCCTTCTGTCTGCTCTTCTGCCTGATCTGGGGCTAGGAAATTGGCCGACGCCGTCATGCCGGGGCGCACGTCATCCAGCGAATCGTCGGTGATGAGGATGGTAACGGGGAAGGTCACTGAACCGGTTTCGGTCTCACTGATCGGTGCAATGCGCTCGACAACGCCATTGTAGACTCGGTCGGCCAGCGCATAGAGTGACAATGGCCACCGGCTGCCCCTCGATAACCTGAGAGATATCCGTCTGCTCCACATTGACCACCAGCTTGAGATTGCCGGTGTCGGCCAGGGTGGCGATGTGGCTGCCTGCGCTGCCCTGTTGCCCAGGGTCGACGCTCAGCTCAAGCACTGTGCCGTCAATGGGTGCGCGCACTTCGGCATTGTCGAGATCAACTTCGGCCTGGTCCAAATTCAGCAGGGCCTGGCGAACCGTTAGCTCGGCCTTGCGCACGTCGGCGTCATCCGGACCGCGGGTCAGCTTGTCAAGGGCATTTTCCGCAGCCGCAACCTTCGCTTTGGCATCGGCAAGTTCGGCCGGCGTCGGCTTCTCTTGGAGCCGGTTGTAGGCATCCTGTGCAGACTGGGCGGCGCTCAATGCGGAGAGCAGATCGGCCCGTTCCGTCGGCTTGACGGCTTCCTCGTAGGCAGCCTTGGCTGCTTCGTAGGCGATGGTGGCTCGCTGCAAGTTGTCGGCTGTGTCCGTGGCCGCGGCCTCAGGCAACCAGGCGATCTTGTCATATTCGCGCTGCGCCTTCTGAAGATCGACTTCGGCCTGGGCAAAGGCGGCCTGCGCCTGATTGATCTTGGCCTGAGTCGGGCCCTCCATCAGCAACGCATGACGTGCCCATGCCGCTTCGACTGAATTGGCCTGGGCTTGGAGTTCTTCCGGCGTTGGGCCGTCGGCGACCAATGCCAGATTCTCCTTGGCCTGGAGCAGATTCGCTTCGGCAACTGCGATGTCACTGGCTTCGGGCTCATCGGTCAGTTCTTCTAGGCCGATACGCGCCGTCTCCAAACTGATCTCTGCGCGCTCCATGGCAGCTTCCAGCAGGCTCGTATCCAGCGCGACCAGAAGATCGCCGGCCTTCACGAAGTCGCCTACCTGGGCGGCCAGTCTGTCGATCTTGCCGCTGGTTTCCAGCACAACCTGATGTCGGCCCACCAGTTCGACACGTCCCACTGCGTTGAGGACCGGCGCGGTCTGCTCGGAGATTTCGGAGGTATTGGAGGTTTCGGACTCCTGTTGAAGTTCAGATGCCTGGATGTTTGCGGCAGGCAAGGCCCAGGCCGTAAGCCCGGCAATCGTCAGCACAATGAACGTCGTAAAGACGCGGCGTAACGTGGGATTCATCGCTTCACTCTCCTGGCACATCAGGTGTGCATTGCTGCGTAGAAAAACTTTGGCCAAAGCAATCGCTCGAATTTGATTTTCGAAGAACTGCGTTCATTATCTTAGGATTGCAGATGACTGTCAATTCGCGATAGTTTGATGGTATCATGGGGCTAAATTCCGTGATGCTTCAACTGTCGGCCAGCCATACATAAAGGAGACTGTCATGCCAAAAACAGAGAGTGCAGCAACCACGCTAACCGCAGAACTCGATATGAGCTATGAAGAGGCCATTCCCAAAGTGACCGAGGCCCTGAAGAGCGAAGGCTTCGGCGTGTTGACGCAGATCGACATGAAGGCGACATTGAAGGCCAAGATTGATGCCGACTTCCGCAAATATGTGATTCTGGGCGCATGCAACCCCAATTTGGCCAATACGGCGCTCAATGCGTCGCTGGACGTCGGCCTGCTCTTGCCCTGCAACGTCATCGTTTACGAGGAGGGCGACGGCAGCGTCGTCTCAATCGTCGATCCGCTCCAGATGCTGGATGTCTCCGAGCGACCCGAGTTCGCCGAGATCGCCAACGAAGCGCAGGCGAAGCTGAAGCGGGTGGTCGCTAAATTGGACGAATAGTCCAAGCGATAGTTCATAGTTCCCAATGAAGCGCGCGGGTGCGGCCAGTCGGCGCCGACTGGCCGCACCCGCGCGCTTCATTGGGGCGTATTTCAGATTCGGGGCGACAACGTACCGGGGACGGTCCAGAAGATGTCGGCATGACCGAATTGGTCTGGACCGTCCCCGGTACGTGCGATCCTGCCCCCAGCGTGAAAAAGGCCCACTTCATGGTGATCACTTGACATCGGGCTGAGATCGGCGTATACTGTTGTCGTACCCCCCCCCACAGGGGGATGGGTTAGCCGAGTCTCTTGAAAGGAATTGCGCATGTTGGATGATGTCACACGCAAAGCGGTTACCCAGCGGCTGGCCAGCGCCGCCGGACATATCAAGGGCGTCGAACGCATGGTTGAGCAGGATGCCTACTGCATCGATGTCATCAAGCAGGTCCAGGCGGTACAGGCTGCGCTGAACAAGGTCAACACCATCATCCTGGACAATCACCTGCGCACCTGTGTCACCACCGCCATCCAGGGCGACGACGCCACCGAGCGTGAAGCCGTGCTGGAGGAGATTACGAGTGTGTTTACGATGACGAGTAAATGACGAGTAAGTAAATGAAGAACTAAGGAGCCAAACCCATGTCCAGCAAAACAGTCACCGTTCCCGCCATTAGCTGTGGACACTGCACCAATACCATCCAGATGGAGGTCAGTGATTTGCCCGGCGTTATTTCTGTTTCCGCCGACGTCGACTCCAAGGAGGTCACCGTCGAATGGGGCGAACCGGCCAACTGGGCGCAGATCGAAGCTCTGTTGCAGGAAATCGACTTCCCGCCGGCGAGTTGACGACTTTTGCAACACGGTCTTGTACCGCGAAATATCTGTCGCATTTTGTAGCACGACATTCTATGTCGTAGCAGTTTGGCGTTGCCAGATTGCGAGGCTACGACATAAATGTCGTGCTACAGTCTTTTTGGAGAATACCCATGTCCGAGTTGAAGCAATTGACCGTCCCCGTGATCGGCATGACCTGCGCCAACTGTGTGGCCGCGGTGGAACGCAACGCCAAGAAGGTCGACGGCATCAGCGAGGCGTCGGCCAATTTCGCCAGCGAAAAGCTGACCTTCAGCTACGATCCCGCCGTGCTGTCGACCCACGATGTCATCGAAGACGTCGTTCAGCGCGTCGATAGGGCCGGCTACGAGGTGCCGACTGCCGTGGCGGATCTGCCGATCCTGGGGATGACCTGCACCAATTGCTCCAACACCATCCAGCGCCGACTCAACAAGGTCGACGGCGTGCTTGAGGCGTCGGTCAACTTCGCCAGTGAGCGTGCGACCGTCACCTATGTGCCTGGCGTTGTCACGCAAGGCGATCTGGTCGCGGCCGTACGCAAGGCCGGTTTTGACGTGGTCGAGGCGTCCGACGAAGAGATCGAGGACGCGGAGGCAGCCGCACGACAGGCCGAAATCCACCACCAGTGGAAGCGACTTATTGTCGGTGTCATCTTCACTACGCCGCTCTTTCTGATCAGCATGGCGCGTGACTTCGGCCTGCTGGGCGTGTGGGCCCAGGCCACGTGGGTCAACTGGCTCTTCTTCGCCTTGGCCACGCCGGTCCAGTTCTATGTCGGTTGGGATTACTACACGGGGGCCTACAAATCGCTGCGCAATCGCAGCGCCAACATGGACGTGCTGGTCGCCATGGGTTCGTCGGTCGCCTACTTCTACAGCGTCGCCGTCCTCATCGCGCTGACATTCGGATCCATGGCGCTGGGCCACCACGTCTATTTTGAGACGTCGGCCATGATCATCACGCTGATCGTGGTGGGCAAGCTGCTGGAGGCGCGTGCCAAAGGACAGACCAGCGAGGCCATCAAGAAGCTGATCGGCATGCAGCCGAAGACGGCCCGCATCGTGCGCCTGGACGCGCAAATGCAGCCGGTTGAGATGGACGTGCCCATCGCCGAAGTGATGGTCGGTGACACCGTCATCGTGCGCCCCGGCGAGAAGATCCCGGTGGATGGCGTGGTGCTCGACGGCCGCTCGTCCGTCGATGAGAGCATGATCACCGGCGAGAGCTTGCCGGTTGAGAAAGCCCAGGGCGACGAGGTCATCGGCGCGACCATCAACAAGCAGGGGATGCTCAAGTTTGAGGCCACCCGGGTCGGCAAGGAGACGGCCCTGGCCCAGATCATCAAGCTGGTCGAGCAGGCCCAGGGCAGCAAGGCGCCCATTCAGCGCATCGTCGATCAGGTTTCGGCCTGGTTCGTGCCGGTGGTCATTCTGATCGCGTTGGCGACCTTTGTGATCTGGCTGATGGCCGGGGCCGGCTTTGTGCCTGCGCTGTCGCGCCTGATCGCCGTGCTCGTCATCGCCTGCCCCTGCGCCATGGGCCTGGCCACGCCGACCTCGATCATGGTGGGCGTGGGCAAGGGCGCGGAGTACGGCATTCTCTTCAAGAACAGCGCCGCACTGGAGCAGGCCCACAAACTGGATTCCATCGTCCTCGACAAGACCGGCACCATCACAAGGGGCGAGCCGTCGGTGACGGACATTGTGGTGAGTGAGGGGGGCGAGGGGCCAGGAGCCAGGGGCGAAGAGCAAAGAGCGACGAATGGGGAAAACGGCGCCGCTGCGACCTTCGATCTTCGATCTTCGCTACTTCGCTTAGCCGCCTCTGCTGAACGAGGCTCTGAGCATCCGCTGGGCGATGCGATTGTGCGGGCGGCCAATGAGCAGGACCTGGTGTTGGCCGATCCGACGGCGTTTGAGGGCATCGCCGGGCATGGCATATGCGGCCACGGTCGACGGACACGAGATGCTCATCGGCAACCTGCGCCTGATGAAGCGTGAGCAGATCCACCTGAACGGGCTTGAGGCCAAAGCCGTTGCCATGCAGAACGAGGCCAAGACCGCCATGTGGGTGGCCGTCGACGGGCAGGCCAGTGCGCTCATCGGCGTGGCCGACACCATCAAGGACGGCTCGGTCGAAGCCGTGCAACAGATGCACGATCTGGGCTTGACCGTGGTCATGATGACCGGCGACAACCAGGCGACGGCCGACGCCATCGCCAAGGAAGTTGGGATCGATCGCGTCTTCGCCGACGTGCTGCCCGGCGACAAGGCCGGCCATGTCGAGCGTCTTCAGGAGGAAGGTTTCAAGGTTGCCATGGTGGGCGACGGCATCAACGACGCCCCGGCCCTGGCCCAGGCCGATGTCGGCATGGCCATCGGCACGGGCGCGGACGTGGCCATGGAGACCGCCGACGTCACGCTCATGCGCGGCGATCTGCGCAGCGTGCCCCAGGCCATCCACCTGTCCAGGGCGACCATGCGCAATATCAAGCAGAATCTGGGCTGGGCCTTCGGCTACAACGTCGCCCTGATCCCGATTGCCGCCGGCGTTCTGGCTCCGTTCCCCTGGGCGCCCGATTTTCTGCGCCAACTCAGCCCGATCTTGGCCGCCGGCGCCATGGCCTTCTCCAGCATCAGCGTCGTGAGCAACTCGCTGCGATTGCGCGGTCTGAAGCTGTAATACTTGTCGCACGACATTCATGTCGTTGCCTTTTGCACCAGCCGAGTCAAGCTGCTACGACATAAACTACGACATAAATGTCCTGCTACAGAACTGGCTGCCCGACCTCTATCCCACCCATCCTAACCACGCCCCGCCGATCACGGGACATATGACCCTGCTTTTCGGGTCATATGTCCCTTCAGGCGCACGAAAATTCAGGATATGCTGACATAGCTGATATCATACCTGTGCCGTTCGCAGGCGATGTCCTTCGAGCCGGTAGGTTGATAGGAATTTTCGGGAATCTGTGGTCATTTCCCTCTCAAAATATTGATGTTTCAAAATCAAACATCCCTGATCAGGAAAGGGAGGTGAGCGCTTGCACAAGCAATTTGTTTGGGCGAGAATGTTCTTGCTTGTGACGTTCTTGCTCGGTTTGACCGCGTGCAGTTCAGGCCAGACATCGGCCGGCGGCGGCAATGACCCCGCAGAACAACGTTCGATCCAGAACAAGGGATCGGACACGCTGGTGAACCTCGCATTGGCCTGGGCGGAGCGATACCGTGAGATCGAGCCGGACGTCTCCATTGCCGTGACCGGGGGCGGATCGGGCACGGGCATCGCATCATTGATCAACGGCACGGTCGACATCGCCAACGCCTCCAGGGCCATGAAGGAAAGTGAGATCGAGGCCGCACAGGCGAACGGCTTTGATCCCCAGGAATATGTTGTCGCCATTGACGCCTTGGCCGTGATCGTCAACCCCGAGAACCCGGTGGAAAAGTTGACCATCGACCAGCTCTCCGACATTTTCACCGGACGGGTGACCAACTGGCAAGATGTCGGCGGCAACGACGCACCGATCATCGTCGTCTCCCGCGAGACGAATTCGGGCACGCATGTCTATTTTCTGGAAGAAGTGGTGCGCAAGGGTGACGGGGACAACACGGACATTTTTGCCCCCCAAACGTTGTTGATGCCTTCCTCGGTGGGCATCACGAGTGAAGTGCAGCGCAATCCCAATGCCATCGGCTACGACGGTCTCGGCTACGTTGATCCCGAACATGAAAAGCTGATTGCTGTCGCCATCGATGCCGACTCTCCCTACGTCGGTCCTTCCGTCGAGACGGGCGCAGACGGGAGCTATCCGATCTCACGTGCGCTCTACATGTACACAGCCGGCGAACCTGACGAGACGATTCGGCGCCTATCTGGATTGGGTGCGCAGCCCATCCGGACAGGAGACTGTCATTGCCCTTGGTTTCGTGCCATTGCCACAGGAGTAAGACATCATGACAATTGCTGAGGAGTCCGCGTCGTCGACCGTTCAACCGGTGTCGTCGACTCCGGACTCATCCGGTATCCGCTGGGGAGAACTCGTGATCGAGACGCTCATCCGGATCGCCGGAATCTCGACCATTATCATCATCGCACTGATCTTTATCTTTCTGCTGCGCGAGGGCATTCCAGCCCTGTTGGATATTCCCTTGCGCCAGCTCTTCGGCACGCGCTGGTATCCAATCGAGGGCATGTTCGGACTGATGCCCTTGCTGGTCGGCTCGCTGATCGTGACCTTGCTGGCCGTGGCCATTGCTGTGCCGCTGGGCCTGATCACGGCCATCTATCTGGGCGAGATCGCCCCGGTCTGGCAGCGGGAGATCCTCAAGCCGCATCATCGAAATGCTGGCCGGCATTCCCTCCATCGTGTTGGGCTTTCTCGGCTGGGTGATCCTGGCCCGCTGATTCAGCACGCGGGCGCGCCCACCGGCCTGACCGCCTTCACCGGCGCCTTGATTCTGGCCTATATGTCGTTGCCGACCATCATCAGCATCTCCGAGGACGCACTCTACGCCGTGCCCAAGGAATACCGGGACGGCGCGCTGGCCATCGGCGCCACCAAGTGGCAGACCATCTGGCGGGTCGTGTTGCCGGCTGCACGCTCCGGCATCGTCATCGCCGTGATGCTCGGCGTCGGCCGTGCCATCGGCGAGACCATGGCTGTGATGATGGTGACCGGCAACGCTGCCAATATCCCCGGTCTCGAAACCGGCGTCATTTTCCAGCCCGTGCGCACCATGACCGCCACCATCGCGGCTGAAATGGGCGAGGTGGCCCAGGGCAGCCTGCACTACAACACGCTCTTCGCCATCGGCATCGTGCTCTTCCTGATCACATTCGCCATCAACTCGCTGGCCGGCAAGCTGGTGGGCGTCAAGGTCTCGCGCAAGCCACGGGCGGGGGGCAACTATGAATCGACAAGCCGACCAACAAGACTGGCCATGGGATGATCACCGTTATCTCCGTCATCGTCGTGATTCCCATCGTTCTGGTCATCGCCATGGTCTTCTGGCGGGGCCTGCCGGCGCTGAGTTGGGAGTTCCTGACCCAGCCGCCGCGCAACGGCATGACCGAGGGCGGTATCATGCCGGCGCTGTTGGGGCACGATCATCCTGACCTTTGTCACGGCCATCGCCACCTTTCCGCTGGCCATCGCCGCGGCCATCTATCTGGCCGAATATGCGGGTGACAACCGGCTGACCCGGGCGGTGCGCATGGCCATCGTCAACCTGGCCGGCATCCCGTCGATTGTCTATGGACTCTTCGGTCTGGGCATGTTCGTGCTCTTCCTCGGCATGGGGACATCGATCATTGCCGGCGCGCTGACCTTGGGCATTGCTCACCTTGCCGGTTGTCATCAGCACGGCAGAGGAGGCGATTCTGTCCGTGCCGCAGTCATTCCGCACTGTCAGCCTGAGCCTGGGCGCCACCCGTTGGCAGACGATTCGCCACCAGGTGCTGCCGCAGGCCATGCCCGGCATCATCACCGGCATCATTCTCGGGCTTGGGCCGCGCCGCCGGCGAGACCGCACCGATCCTCTTCACAGTGGCGGCCTTCTATCTGCCCGAGCTGCCCAAATCGTTGTTCGACCAGACCATGGCGTTGCCCTATCATCTCTACGTGATTTCGACTCAGGTGCCGGGCATGCCTCTGACTATCCAATATGGTACCGCGCTTGGTGCTGCTGCTGATCGTGCTCTCGTTGACACTGATCGCAACGCTCGTGCGGACCCACATGCGTCGTCGTCGGGAGTGGTGAGCCATGGCTGAACCGATTATCTCTGTTGAGAATCTCTATTTTCACCTATGCGGACGGCACCGAGGCGCTGCAGCAATGTGAGCCTCGATGTACAGCCCAACGAGGTCTTCGTCCTCTTTGGCCCGGCGCGTAGCGGCAAATCGACACTGCTGCGCCTCTTCAATCGACTGTCCGATCTGGCCGAGGGTGCGACGCCACCATGGCTCGGTGCTTTTCCACGGCAAGGATGTCTTTGATCGACGGGTCGATGTCTACGGGCTGCGTCGTCGCATCAGCATGGTCTTTGCCATCCCCACGCCGTTGCCCGGCACCATCTACGACAACCTGACCTATGGTCCCAAGATGGCCGGCATCCGCAATCGGGGTGAACTCGATCAACGGGTCGAGCGCTCGCTGCGCCAGGCAGCGCTCTGGGATGAGGTCAAGGATCGGCTGGACACATCGGCATTTGCGCTCTCGGGCGGGCAGAAGCAGCGACTTTGCATTGCGCGTAGCCTGGCCCTGGAGCCGGAAGTGATCCTGCTGGACAATCCGACCTCCGGCCTGGATCCGCTGTCGACAGCCACGGTGGAGGATTCGCTGCTTCGAACTGAAGCAGCGCTACACGATCGTGATGGTGCCGCACAGCGTTCAGCAGGCTGCACGCGTCGCCGATCGGGCGGCGTTCATGCTCGACGGCGAGCTGATCGAGATGGGCACGGCCGGCAAGATTTTCGTGAGCCCAACGAATCAGACAGACTGAGGACTATATTACCGGACGTTTCGGATAACCGGTCATGAAATCAGACAGACATGATGGACGGCAAAGTCATGAACAGCAAGATCGACGTCAACGATTTCAGCTTCTTCTATGGTGATTTTCAGGCCTTGAAGGGATCTGAACATTCCACTCTACGAGAACGAGATCACCGCGCTGATCGGACCATCCGGCTGCGGTAAATCGACCTTTTTGCGCTGCCTGAACCGCATGAACGATACGATTGCCGGCACGCGTGCCGAGGGCAAAATCACCTTCGACGGGCGCGATATCTATGGGCCTGATGTAGATGTGGTAGAATTACGCCAGCAGATCGGCATGGTCTTTCAGCGCCCGAACCCATTTCCGCAGAGCATCTACGACAATGTCGCCTTTGGCCCACGCGTACTTGGGCATGGCCAAGAACGGCGATCTGGATGATCTGGTGCATCAGAGTCTGGTTGATGCCGCGCTCTGGGACGAAGTCGAGCACCGCCTGGGAGATTCGGCCCTGGACCTCAATCCCGGCCAGCAGCAGCGGCTCTGCATTGCCCGCACGGTCGCCGTCAAGCCGGATGTGATCCTGATGGATGAGCCCTGTTCGGCCCTCGATCCGGTGGCGACGCTGAGTGTCGAAGAACTTATGCGCCGGCTTGGCAGCCGACTACACCATCGTGATCGTCACGCACAACATGCAGCAGGCCGCGCGTGTTTCCAACTATACCGGATTTTTCTGGCTTGGCGAGTTGGTCGAGTTCAACAATACGGTCGACCTCTTTCGCAGCCCCAAAGAAGAATTGACAGAAGCATACATCACTGGGCGTCGCGGCTGATTGCAGGCGACAACAATCGCCATCCACTTCGATGCGGATGGCAAAGGGAGGAGTTTTGCATGCAACCTCGTGCTCATTTTGATCGGCTGTTGGGCGAACTACGCGATGAAATCCTGCTGATGGGAAGCCGGGTGGAAGAGGAGATGACGCTGGCCCTGAAGGCGCTTGACGAGTTGAGTCTCGAAAAGGCGCAGGAAGTTCGTGCCCTGGACAAGAATATCAATCAGGCCCGGTTTGACATCGAAGAGAAATGCTTCACGCTGATTGTGACCCAGCAGCCGGCAGCCCGCGATCTGCGCACAGTTGTGACCGCCATGAACATGATCGTCGATCTGGAGCGCATGGGCGATCAGGCCAAGGGCATCGCCAAGGTGATCCCGCATCTGCTCAAAAATCCGGATCAGACCCGGCCGCCGGAACTGCGCCAGATGGGCGTGATGGTCGGCAAGATGCTCAACCAGGTCATGATTGCCTATGCCAATAGCAACGTCGACATGGCGCGTCTGGTCGCCAAGCAGGACGATGAGGTCGACGCACTCTACGCCCGCGTCTTCACGGCCATCATGGACAAGATGGCCGAAACCGGCAACCCGGACAAGGTAGAAGCCGCCTACGAGCTGCTGCGCGTAGCCCGTGAACTCGAACGCTTTGGGGATCTGGCAACCAACATTGCCGAGCGGACGATCTATCTCGTGACCGGTTCGCTGGAAGAAGTGAATATTGAGGACGAGACTAGATCTGCGGTTGACGACGGCTGCTGAATCTGGTACCTTGTCCCATCAGTTCAATCAACTTCCAGTCACAGAAAGGAGGCGCTCAAATGGCAACACGTAAGAATCTATCCTTCAATTTGAGCACGTTTCTGTGAACGGGTGTTCCAGGTCGCCGTCAGTCATTCGGGCTGACTTCGTTCTGGTAATCGGTTTCGGATTCGATTTTGGATTCAGAAGGTCACAGAGCAGCTGCTCTGTGACCTTTTTGATCGGGTCGCTGTTCTCCGATTGCTGATCCGATCGTCGGTCACGGGATAGACGCTGCCGCCCGTGACCGGACTCTGTGTAACTTTGAGCCGCGGGCCATGGCCTGCGGCTTTTTGTTGACCGTTTTTTCGAACGGAGAATCCTTTTGAATATTCCCGTACGACAATACCTGGCAATCCTGAATACCTATCTTGAGGCGCAGCGCGGCAGGGTGCTCGTGTTGGCTGTGCTGCTCTTCGCCAGCGTCGCCTTGCAGTTGCTCAGCCCCCAGGCGATCCGCTACTTCATCGACACCGTGCAGGCCGGCGGCGCGCAACAGGCGCTCGTCTCGGCGGCGCTGCTCTTTCTGGGCGTGGTTCTGGTGCAACGGGTCGTCAACGTCTTCGTGACCTATGCCAGCCAGGCGGTCGCCTGGACCGCGACCAATGGCCTGCGCAGCGATCTGACGCGCCACGTCCTGAACCTGGACATGTCCTTTCACAACGAACACACGCCCGGCGAGTTGCTCCAGCGCATCGACGGCGACGTCGATCGGCTGGCCAATTTCTTCTCCCAGTTTCTGCTCCAGATCTTCAGCGGCGCCCTGTTGACCATCGGTGTGCTGGTCCTGCTCTTTCTGGAGGATTGGCGTATCGGCGCGCTGCTGGCGGTCTTCGTCGTCGCCTATCTGGTCGTCCACATCTGGGATCAGCAGTGGGCCGCGCCTGAGTGGCGCAGTGAGCGCCAGTACAGCGCCGACCTGTCCGGCTACGTCGAAGAGCGGGTTGCAGGCGTGCGCGATATCCAGACCAGCGGCGCGGTCGGCTACACTTTTCGTGGCTTCGCCGACCTGCTGCGTCGCCGGCAGTGGCAGGCCTTCCGGGCCGATGTGGTCACCGATCTGGGCTGGGCGCTCTCCAAGACCTTCTACGACCTGGGCACGGTGGCCGGCATGGCCATGGGCGCCTATCTCTACCTCGCCGGATCGATCACCCTGGGCACGGTCTATCTGATCATCTACTATCTGGGCATCCTCAACGGGCCGCTCAATCGCATCGCCCGCCAGCTTGAGGATCTTCAGCGCGTGCGCGTCTCCATCGAGCGTGTCTCAGCATTGCTCGACACCCGCTCGAATGTGACAGATGACGGCAAGCATCGATCTGCCGACCGGCCAAGCCGCTGGCCGTCGCCTTCGACCATGTGAGTTTCGGCTACCAGGATGATACGCCTGTATTGCGCGATGTCTCGTTTTCATTGCAGCCGGGCCAGGTGCTTGGCCTGCTGGGGCGCACCGGCTCGGGCAAGACGACCCTCTCGCGCCTGCTTTTTCGGCTCTATGACGTCAACGCCGGCGCGGTCAAACTCGACGACATCGACGTGCGTCAGATCTCCATCGCCGGTCTGCGCGGATCGAGTCGGCATGGTGACCCAGGATGTGCAGATCTTCCAGGCTTCGGTGCGCGACAATCTGTCGCTCTTCGATCCATCGGTATCCGACCACGCGATCTTGGAGGCCATCAGACAAGCTCGGTCTGACCGACTGGCTCAATGGCCTGGCCAATGGATCTGGATACTGAGTTGGCCGCCGGTGACGGCGCAGGGCTGTCCGCCGGCGAGGGTCAGTTGCTGGCTTTGGGCCGGGTCTTTCTCAAGAACCCCGGCCTGGTGATCCTGGATGAAGCCTCATCGCGACTCGATCCGGCGACCGAAGGTCTGCTGGAGCGGGCGTTGGACGGCCTGCTCGCGGATCGCACATGTATCGTCATCGCTCACCGGCTGTCTACCGTCAAGCGGGCCGACAGCATTCTGATTTTGGAGCAGGGCGAAGTGAAGGAAGCGGGTTCGTACGAGATGCTGACCCAGGATCCGGACTCGGTCTTTTCCGGCCTGCTGCGAACCGGTCTTGAGGAGGTATTGGCATGAGCGTTTCGTTGACGCAACCCACGGACGCCACATCAGCGCCCGGCAAGCGAACCTATTTCTGGACCTATCTGGCGGCAACGCCGCTGCTCTCGCTGCTGATCTGGCTATTGACCACGCTCACCATGACCCTGCCGCTGGTCTTCGGCCTGATCATGCGCGAGTTCCTGGATACGCTCTCCGCCATGGGGCAAGGCGATCCGGTCGATCCTGACACTCGTGCGCTATGTGGCCATGCTGGTCTTTCTCTACCTGCTGGCGCGTATCGGTGTTCAGTTGTTGGAGGTGGGATCGGCCGGCAGTTCCGCCTATCAATACTACATCCTCGAATATCTGACGCGGCGCAACCTACTTCGGACCCTCTTGCAGGCGACCGGATTCACGGCGCCTGTCGGCTCGGGCGAGGTCGTCAACCGCTTCGAAGGGGACACGGAAGCGATTGCCGAGTCCGTCTACCAGACAACCTACGGCACCGGCTTTGTCGTCTCTACTGCCGTCACCTTCTGGGTGCTCGTCAGCATCAGCGTGCCGTTGGCGCTCCTGGCCTTTGTGCCGGCCGTGCTCTCAGTGCTGCTCATGCATGCGATGGGCGGGCGTATCGAAGGCTATCATCGTGAGGCCAGGACATCGTCGGAACAGGTCTCCGGCCTGTTGACCCAGATGCTCAGCGGCGTCCAGGCGATCAAAGTGGCGGGCGCTGAAAAGACCACGGTGCGGCGCTTCGACCAGTTGAGCGAAGCACGCAGTATCGCCGCCACGCGTGACGCCGTCTTCAACAGCATTGTGCGATCGGCAAACGAGACCACGGCGCTGATCACCATCGGGCTGTTGCTGCTCTTCGCCGCCGGCTACATGCGCACGGGCGCGCTCTCGGTCGGCGATCTGGCGCTTTTCATCAGCTACGTCGCCCTGGGCGGCGGCCAGATCGAGGAACTTGTGGGCTGGATCCAGGATGTGCTGCGCGATCTGCGCCAGAGCGACGTCTCCATGCAGCGGCTCTATGAACTCGTGCCTGCGTCGGATCGAATGAAGTTGTTGGATACCTGCAGTGCCAATCTGCGTGGCGAGCCGGAATCGTTGACGGCCAACGCCATCGCCGGTGTGGAACCGCTGCGTGAACTGCGTGTCACCGGCCTGACCATGCAGCCTGACGACGCAACCGGCGGCATCGTCGACATCGATCTGTCGGTGGCCAAGGGTGAGTTTGTCGTCGTCACCGGCCGGGTCGGCTCCGGCAAGTCGCTGCTGCTTGAGACGCTGCTGGGGCTGCGTCCCAGAGCCGGCGGCGAGATCCGCTGGAATGATCGGCTGATCGACGATCCTGCTGCGTTTTTCGTGCCGCCCCACGCCGCCTACACGCCACAGACGCCGCGCCTATTTTCTGACACGATGGAGGAGAATATTTTGATGGGGCTAGGAGCAAGGTGACAAGGTGACAGGGTGGCAGGGTGACAAGGGGATGGAGGATGCATTG
Source organism: uncultured Chloroflexia bacterium (assembly GCA_963698255.1). Classification (GTDB taxonomy): domain Bacteria; phylum Chloroflexota; class Anaerolineae; order Caldilineales; family Caldilineaceae; genus JAWKOK01. Next base: position 715,855 of record CAVOQD010000024.1, read on the forward strand.
ACGAAGGCGATCTATGAGGCTGTGTTGGAGGAAGATGTTGCGCAGTTGGAGGATGGGCTGGCGACCGTGGTCGGACCGCGCGGGGTGAAGCTGTCCGGCGGGCAGGTGCAGCGCACGGCTGCGGCGCGCATGTTTGTGCGCAAGCCGGAACTGCTGATCTTCGATGATCTCTCCAGCGCCCTCGACGTCGAGACCGAGCAGACCCTGTGGAATCGCCTGTTCGCAGCCGAGGCGGGCAGACCGACCTGTTTGGTCGTCTCTCACCGTCGGGCCGCGCTGCAGCGGGCCGACAAGATCATCGTGCTCATGGATGGACGTGTCGAGGATACCGGCACGCTGGATGAATTGTTGGTCCGGTCAGCGGAGATGCGTCGGCTTTGGCAGGTTGAATCAAGGGAGTAACGGTTGCGCCGGCTCGGTTGGCTACGACATGAATGTCGTGCTACATCAGGCGAAAACGTCCGTCCGGCTGATTCCAGGAATCACCGGACGGACGTTGTTTTCTTACTGTCCTGTCTTCGAGGCTAGCCGACTTTGTGCTATGCCATCACAGGCTCATCTATGATCGGCTCGTCCTCTTCATCATCGACCATCGTCGTGAAGACGAAGTCGTCGCCGAGGGCATCGACCAGCACGTGGTCGCCGTCCAGCACGCGACCGTCGAGGATCTCCACGGCCAGTTGATCGACGATGCGATGCTGGATGACCCGCTTGAGCGGGCGGGCGCCGTAGGCCGGATCGTAGCCTTCTTCGACCACCAACGCCTTGGCGCTGTCCGAGAGCGACAGCGTGATCTCCCGGTCGGCCAACATGGCCTGCAAGCGCTCCAGCTGGATGTCGACGATCTGCATCAACTGCGCCTTCTGCAGGGCGTGGAAGATCACGATCTCGTCCACCCGGTTGAGGAACTCGGGCCGGAAGTGGCTGCGCAAGGCCTCGCGCACCCGCTGCTCGACCTGCTCGTCCAGCCCGGCCACGTCCAGAATGTACTGGCTGCCGATGTTGCTGGTCATGATGATGATCGTGTTGCGGAAATCGACCGTGCGGCCCTGGCCGTCGGTCAGCCGACCGTCGTCCAGCACCTGCAGCAGCACGTTGAAGACCTCCGGGTGGGCCTTCTCGATCTCGTCGAAGAGCACCACCGAGTAGGGTCGCCGGCGCACGGCCTCGCTCAGCTGGCCGCCCTCGTCGTAGCCCACATAGCCGGGAGGCGCGCCGATCAGCCGGGCCACCGTGTGGCGCTCCTGATACTCGCTCATGTCGATGCGCACGATGTTGCTGCTCGTCGTCGAAGAGGAACTGGGCCAGCGTGCGCGCCAGCTCGGTCTTGCCCACGCCGGTCGGCCCCAGGAAGATGAAGCTGCCCACGGGCCGGTTCGGATCCTGCAGACCGGCCCGGCTGCGGCGGATGGCCGCCGAGACCGCGCTGACCGCCTCGTCCTGGCCGACGACACGATGATGCAGCTCGTCCTCCATGCGGATCAGCTTGTCGCGCTCGCCTTCCATCAGCTTGGAGACGGGCACGCCCGTCCACTTGCTGACCACGGCCGCGATCTCCTCGCCGCCGACCTCTTCCTTGAGCAGCGCGTTCTCGCCCTGGAGGCTGCGCACACGCTCCTCGGCCTCGGCCAGTTCGGCCTCCAGCTGGCGCAGTCTTGCCGTAGCGCAGCTCGGCCGCTCGTTCCAGCGAATAGTCGCGCTCGGCCTGGTCGATCTCGATGCGCACCTGGTCGATCTCCTCGCGCAGATGGGTGACCTGGTCGATGGCTTCCTTCTCGCTCTGCCAGCGGGTGGTGAGCTGCGCGCTCTCCTCCTTGAGGTTGGCCAGCTGTCTCTTCCAGCGTGGCCAGCCGTCCCTTGGCTGGCCTCGTCCTTCTCCTTGCGCAGCGCCTCGCGCTCGATCTCCAACTGCATGATCTCGCGGTCGATCTCGTCCAGCTCCTGGGGCTTGGAGTCGATCTCCATGTGCAGCCGGCTGGCCGCCTCGTCGATCAGGTCGATGGCCTTGTCGGGCAGGAAGCGGTCGGTGATGTAGCGGTTGCTCAGCGTGGCCGCGGCGATCACGGCGTCGTCGGTGATGTGCACGCCGTGATGGGCCTCGTAGCGCTCCTTGAGCCCGCGCAGGATGCTGATGGTGTCCTCGACGCTGGGCTGATCGACAAAGACCGGCTGGAAACGTCGCTCCAGCGCGGCGTCCTTCTCGATGTGCTTGCGGTACTCGTCCAGCGTGGTGGCGCCGATGGTGTGCAGCTCGCCACGCGCCAGCATGGGCTTGAGCATGTTGGAGGCGTCCATGCTGCCCTCGGCCGCGCCCGCGCCGACCAACGTGTGCATCTCGTCGATGAAGAGGATGATCTGCCCCTCGGCCTCGGCGATCTCCTTGAGCACGGCCTTGAGCCGCTCCTCAAACTCGCCGCGATACTTGGCCCCGGCCACCAGCGAACCGATGTCCAGCGCGACCAGCTTCTTGTCGCGCAGACCGGTGGGCACGTCGCCCTTGACGATGCGCTGGGCCAGCCCTTCGGCGATGGCCGTCTTGCCCACGCCCGGCTCGCCGATGAGCACCGGGTTGTTCTTGGTGCGCCGGCTCAGGATCTGGATGACGCGGCGGATCTCCTCGTCGCGGCCGATGACCGGGTCGAGCTTGCCCTTGCGCGCATCCTCGGTCAGGTCGCGGCCATACTTGGAGAGCGCCTCGTACTGGGCCTCCGGGTTGTCGCTGGTGACGCGCTGGTTGCCGCGAATGCCGGCCAGCGCCTGCACGATGGCGTTGTAGTCGACGCCGTGGCGGGCCAGCAGATCGCGCATCCTGTTGGTGGTCGAGGCCAGCGCCATGAGCAGATGCTCGGTCGAGACATACTCGTCCTTCATGCTCGACGCAATCTGCTCGGCCTCCTGGATCACGGCCACCGCGGCCTGGCTTGCGCCGACCTGGAGCGACGCGCCGCGACGCGCGCGGCATCCTCGCCAGCTCCTGATCGACGCTCTGCACGATCATGGCCAGCATCGGCGCCGGCGCGGTCGATCACCGACGGCACCACGCCGTCCTCCTGGTGTGATCAGCGCGCGCAGCAGAGTGCGCCGGCTCCAGCGACGCATGGCCAAACTGGGCCGCGGTCTCCTGCGCGCCGGCAATCGCCTCTCGGGCTTTCTGGGTATATTTTTCGTGTCTCATAGGTTTCTTCTCTCGGTCTAGTAACCTGTATCGCGACATTTATGTCGCAGTACAGCCTGTATATGAAGTCGGTTCCAACAACGACAGTAATGTCGTGTTACAACTTGTACCTCGACATTCATGTCGTAGGTGATTCTCCATCTGAACTGCCCCCAATTCTACTCCCCCAATGTCAGAATCCCATCGGCAGAACGTTTGTCCTTTGTATGCTTTGATGGACTACAGCGGATTTGGAATGGAACGGATTATTGTGTGGTTGATGAGCGTTCAGGGAATCCCCAGACAGTTTATACAGATGTCGTGGTCACGCTGCCGCCGGTAGAGGGGTTGAAGGCTGCCGAGTATCGAGCGGACGGACGGGATCTGCTGGTCGTGCGCGTGGTTGAGCGTTGAGGCTGTCGTAGAGATTCTTCGCTGGCCCGTCATCATGTTCGATCAGTTGGCGCGAACCCACTCAGAATGACAGAGTTGCGCTTGAGCGAACCTTGCATCTCATTTCTTTTGTGCACTCTAGCAGCTTGTCGGAGAGAAGGCCAATAGACCGCGGATTAGACGGATTAGGCTGATAAATGCCGATAAAATCAGAAAAATCAGGCTGTTTCCGCCTAATCCGCCGCATCCGCGGTCTATTTCGTGGTCACTCCGACAGACTGCTAGGTTCGTAGGATCCTCAGGGTGACAGGCACTGGCGCCATGTGATTGGCTCCAGCTAATACCATTTTGCCAGTGCCTGTCACCCGACGCCAGAAGCAATTTCTCTGCCAAACGTGTTCTTCACAACCTCCGCAAAGAGACTGTAGATCGACCGCCCAATCGCCTCTTCGAAATATCCCACAAGCCCAAACGTCGCCCGCCACTTGTCCACAGTGAACTCGTTGACGACGTAGCGTAGCGCCACGTCCATCATGCGTTTCTCCATCAGGGAGACGCCGGTTGCCATGGCCAGCGAATCTTTGCCCTTTCTTTTTCCCTCGCACGCCCTCGTTTGTGGTACAATCCAGGCCGCTATGAACCGTCAACTACCTCTGGCAATTGCGATTGTATCGCTCGTCGTCCTGGCCTTTGGCGTCGGCTATGTGACCTATCCGCTGCTCCATCCCCACCGGGAACCGGTCGTTGTCGAACCAGCTTCAGCGCAGGCTGCGGTCGATTCGTCAGGATGGGGAGACGGCAGCCCGGCTGTTGAGTCGCCTGTCGAACCCGTGCCGGTCGATTCGGGCCGCCCGGACATGCTGCTCTTCTGGGAAGTCTGGAATCTGCTCGATCGGGATTTCTACGGCGAGCGGCCCAGTGACGAAGAGCGGCGCTATGGCGCGGTGCGCGGCCTGGTGCAGACGTTCGACGATCCGTACACCTATCTGGTCGAGCCGCAGCCCAGGCAGTTGGAGCAGGACACGCTACGCGGCAGCTTCGGCGGCATCGGCGCCTACATCAACCGGGGCGACGAGGGCTTCACGCTGGAACCGATCCCGGATCAGCCGGCCGCGCGGGCGGGCATCGAGTCCGGCGATCTGCTGCTGACGGTCGACGATCAGGCCATCACCCTGGACATGAGTGACGATGATGTCGTCGGCCTCGTGCGCGGACCGGTGGACACTGCGGTGGCATTGGTGGTCCGGCGGGAAAATGGAGAGACCGGCATGCCCGACGAACTCCCATTTTCAGTCGTTCGCGCTGAGATCGAGACGCCCAGCGTCGAGTGGCGCTTGCTGGAAGACGACGCGGCTGCCGGGATCAGCTGTCGGCGAGCATACGATCGGCTACATCGATCATTCCATCTTCACCGAACGCAGCGCCGACGAGATGGCTCGGGCGTTGCGTGAGTTGGTCGAGAGCAACGTCGAAGGTGTTGTGCTCGATCTGCGCGGCAATCCCGGCGGCCTGCTCGACGTGGCCATCGACGTGGCCGACATGTTTCTGGACGAGGGCTTGATCCTCGTCGAAGAGCGGGCCAACGGCACACGCACTGAATATCGCGCCGAAGCGGGCGGCGAGGGCGTGGATCTGCCGTTCGTCGTGATTGTCGATGGGGCGACGGCCAGCGCCGGCGAGATCGTGGCCGGGGCCCTGCAGGACAACGGCCGCGCCCAACTGGTGGGCGAGCAGACCTTCGGCAAGGGCAGCGTCCAGTTGATCCACCACCTGTCCGACGAGAGCAGCCTGCACGTCACCAGCGCCGAGTGGTTCACACCCGGCGGCGCGGCCCTCAGCGGCCAGGGCCTGACGCCCGATCGGCCGGTCGAAGCCGGCGTGGATCCGCTGCCTGTGGCGGTCGATCTGATGGTTGCCGGGTTGGCTGGCAGCGGCGTCAGAGTATGAACCGTGCCGAGATATCCCATGACCGAACAAGAGAGCCACTTCAACAAGCGAAGAACAGAAATCCGCCCAGCCGTTGCTCTTCGGTTTCGTGGCCCTGCTCGTCGCGGCGTCGATCTTCCTGATCGGCCTGGGGCTGGGCTTTGGCATGGCGCGCTGGAGCGGAGACGTCGCCGGAGCTTCGTCTGCGGTGTTGGGCGGCGGCCAGGCGCGCAGCCAACTGCGTGAGGAGATGGGCGTTTTCTGGGAGGCGCTGGATCTGCTCTACCGGGACTATTATGGCCAACTGCCGGAGGATCAGGATGCGGCCTACGGGGCCATTCGGGGCGTGCTCAACCAGCTTGATGATCCCAACACATCCTTCTTGGAGCCGGAAGAGGCCGAGTTCTTCCGTTCCGGCATCCAGGGCAGCTTCGAAGGCATCGGGGCGCGTGTGGACTGGGATGAAGACTACGACACGGTGCGCATCGTCGAGCCGTACGAGGATCAGCCGGCCTGGAATGCAGGCATCCGCCGCGACGATCTGATTTTGGCCGTCGACGGAGAGAGCATCGTCGGAACGGATCTCAACGAGGCCGTGCTCAAGATTCGCGGACCCAAGGGCAGCGTGGTTCTGCTCAACGTGGTTCGCGAGGGCGTCGAAGAACCCTATGACGTCGAGGTCACCCGCGACCGCATCGAGTTGCCGACCATCAGCACCGACAGCCTGGGCGCCGATGGCCGGATCGCCTACGTCAGGCTCAGCACCTTCAATGAAAATGCCGGCGATCTGGTGCACGACGCCATCAAAGAGGCGATGGCATCGGACCCGGCCGGCATCATCTTCGATCTACGCGGCAACAGCGGCGGACTGGTCCGCGAGGCCGTCAAGGTGGCCAACGTCTTTCTGGAGGATCAGGCGGTGCTGATCGAGCGTTTCAGCGACGGCGCCGAGAAGACCTACGAGACCAATGGCCGTGAGATCGTGGGCGATGTGCCTGTGGTCGTGCTGGTCAACGGCGGCAGCGCCAGCGCCAGCGAGATCGTGGCCGGGGCCATCCAGGATGCGGGTCGCGGCACGCTCATCGGCGCCACGACCTATGGCAAGGGCAGCGTCCAGTTGCCCCACCAGCTCAGCGACGGCAGCATCATGCGCGTGACCATCGCCCGCTGGTACACGCCCAATGATCGAAACATCGACGGCGAGGGCCTAACGCCGGACATCGAGATTGAGATCACTCAGGAGCAGTGGGAGGCGGATGAAGATCCGCAGCTCGACGAGGCGATCGAGTTCCTGGGCGGTTGAACGGGCAACCACAATTGCACCACACTTTTTGATCCCCCTGTGATCTACGACACACCCTGCTTGTGCAGGGCCGCACAGCCACACCCAACTTCCTTCACTATACTGAAACCAGGTCTTGCAGCTCCCCTCATCTGCGACTGACCGTCGAGCTTTGCACACCCGCCATTGCGATCAGTATCGCGAAAGGAAGAGCCATGAACAACCCGCGCAAACAGAGAGAAAGAACGAGGAGATTGGACAGATTGGTCGCCTGGGCCATCTGTCTGGCGTTGCTCTTTGGGCTGTTGCCCATCGCCGGCAATCCGGCGCCACTTATGCCGGCCCCTGCCTTGGCAGCGCTGGCCCAAGAAGCCTTGAGCGCACGCCCGGCCGCGCCCAACGCCTGCCCTGCCAGCGCCACCGGTCTGCCCGATGTGGTCGAGCGCGCCAACTTCTGCGTCTACTACAACGATTCCAACATCACCGACGCCCAGGCCGACGATGTCGCCGATTTCACCCAGGCCTACTGGGATCGCTATGTGACCGCACTGGGCTTCCAGACGCCGCTCTTCACCGGCAAACTGGTGGTCGAGGTGCGCGACGCCGCCAGCTGCAACGGGGCCACCGGACCCGGTCTCGACTACATGTACGTCAACGACGAATGCTTCAGCAGCAATGAGCAGATGCGCAAGGTCGTCGGCCATGAGCTATTTCACCGCGTGCAGTACAGCTACCACGGCACCGAGGTGAAGTGGTTCAAGGAAGGCACGGCCCGCGCCATCGAGGACAACGCCTTTGCCGACATCGACAACTGGCCGACCGCGCTGACCTCGACCTCTTCGTTCAACACCGAGGCCAACAACTATCTCTCCAACACCAACGCCGACATCACGTCGATCCCCATGCGCTACATGTCGGCGCTCTGGTGGAAGTACTTCATGGAGCAGTTCGGCACGGACCCGGACGAACCCGAACTGGGCGTCGACGCGCTTGCTGCGCCTCTGGGAGGCCGCCGTGGCCCTGGACGACGTCGCTGCGCTCAACCAGGCCTTCTCCACCCTGGGCACGGGCACCAGCTTCGATCCGGCCTTCCGCAAATTTGCGGCCGCCAACTGGATCAAGGATCTGGGCAATCAACCCGGCTCCGAGTACAACTATGTGGACGAGGACCAGGCGGGCAATCCGGCCATCTACGGCCCGATCTTCCCCACCAACCTGGGCACGATCTCCAGCGGCTCGCCGGCCACAAGCAACAACCAGTTCGTCAGCCGCTACGGCGTGCGCTATTTCTCGGCCACGCCCGGCGCGACCTGCCCGGTCGTCAACGCCACGTTCCACACCGACAGCGGACCGGCCTTCTACCATGTGGTCACCCAGAAGGGCACGAGCCTCGATTCCTTCAAGAGCACGTCGTCGGCCACTGATTGGTCGCAGAGCTTCTTCAACGACGGCCTGACGCGCATCGTGGCCATGGCCGGCAGCACTAGCGCCAACGCCCAGGTCGACGTGACGCTGCAATGCGTCAACCCCGTCATCGACATCAAGCTGCCCAACAGCGGCGCGGTCTCCCACGTGGGTCCCTTCAACGGCCCGGGCAAGTTCCTGGCCCAGGTGCTTGGTGACCGACGGCACGCCCAATGGTCCGGTCGTCGCCGGTCTGTCGATCAACGATTTCAAGGCCAAGGTCAACGGCCAGAACGCCCTGATCACCGGCGGCGGTTTCATCCAGGAGCAATACTGGCTGGTGATCCAGGCGCCCAACCAGAGTCTGGACGGCATCTACGATCTGGAAATCAACCTGGAACAATCGGGAACCGCCACCGTCATCGCCACCGACACCAACACGGCCAGCGTTGAGTACAGCGGCAACAACCTGGACCACGTGCTGGTCATCGACCGCTCCGGCAGCATGGGGAGCGACAACAAGTTCGTGGCGGCCAAGGATGCGGCCAAGTTCTACGTCGACATCACCCGCAACGCCGACGGCCTGGCCGTGGTCCCCTACGACCACGACGCATCGCCGGCCGCCTTCGGCATGACCGCGGTCACGACCGTGCCGGATGTGCGCGGCAGCGCCAAGAGCTACATCCAGGGCCTGGCTCTGGGCGGGGCCACCAGCATCGGCGACGGGCTGGACGAGGCCGTCAATCGGCGCAACGCCAGCCCCACCGGCAATCCGCTCTGTTCCTTCGTGCTGCTCTCCGACGGCATGGAGAACAGCTCGCAGTTCTGGGTCAATGTGCAGGCCGACGTGGTCAACACCGGCTGCCCGGTCACGACCATCGCCTTCGGCGCCTCGTCCGACGAGACGCTGATGCAGAACATCGCCACGGCCACCGGCGGCCTCTATCTCTTCAACGACGTCTTTGTCAGCTCGGCTGTGAGCGCGGCCGGCGTCAGATGCGACCAGCGCCGCCAGCGACACCCATGCTCGACCTGGGCGGCAGCTATGAGTACGCAGCCAGCGAGGCTGAAGATCGCCAGCGTCTGCTCGCCGAGAAGGGCATCGTGCCCGAGTTCAAGAGCGAGTTTCAAGCTGCCGCCCGACCAGGTGCACGACGTGATGATCGACGCGTCGGTCACCGAGGCCGTCTTCTCGTTGGACTGGGTGACGCCGCTCTACAGCAAGGATCTGGAACTGAAACTGCGTACAGCCTGACGGCACGCTCATCACCATGGAGCGATCGCCCTTACACATTCGAGGACCTGCGCAGCGAGCATCTGGGCTGGCGTATCTCCAATCCGCAGCCCGGCAAATGGCAGTTGATCGTCAATGCCCGCTCGCCCTATGTGCGCGGAGAACATCGCCCTACCAGGTCATGGTCAGCGGTCGCTCGCTTCTGACTGCGCACCTGCTGATGCCCGATCGGCTGGGATCACGCTTCTTCACGGGCAACCGCATGCCCATCCCCGTCTTCCTGACCGGCAAGGGGCCGATTTCAGGCGCCAGCGTGATGGCAAAGGTCACCGCGCCGAACGGGCTGGTCACCATGGTCCCGCTCTTCGACGACGGCGAGCATGATGACGGCCAAGCCGAATGACGGCTTCTACAACGGCTATTACACCAAGGTGAACCAGGCCGAGCCGTCGCCGGTGGATGAAGAGGGGAAAGAGCCGACGCCGCCCAAGGATGAAGGCTCCTACCGTGTACAGATCCTTGATCGATGGCCAGGTTGACGGCGACGACTTCCAGCGTGAGGCCCTCGGCTCGTTCTCGGTGGAAGAAGGCGCTGACACCAATGTCAACGACATTCCCGACCCCTACGAGAAGGAGAGCGGCCAGGACATCGACAGCGCCGACAGCGACCTGGACCAGCTCGATCTGCTGAGCGAATATCAGATCGGCACGAACCCCAACGATTCGGACTCGGACGGCGGCGGCGAGAACGACGGCTCCGAATACTTCCAGGGCAAGGATCCGCTGGATCCGAGCGACGACGAGGTTGAGGCGCCGGACTATCTCAAGGTCGAGGCCAACGTGGGTTCCAACATCATCTCCTACCACGTGCGCGATTCCTACGACCGGCTGATCCTCTATCGAGCCACATCGCCCGACGGTCCGTGGCAGGTGCGCAATCCGGAATTGCCTGACAGCGGCGTCTACGTCGACGATGCCGACAACGACACGACCTACTTCTATCGCTATCTGGCCATTGACGGCGACAACAACGGCACGGAGATCATCGACAGCAGCCCGGCCACGCCCAGCCAGGATCCCTTCCCGCCGGAAGCCAAGATCCTGATCGACAACGGCGCGCCGACCACCGACGATCTGAATGTCGCGCTCAGTTTCGACGCCTATGCCGAGCCGGAGGAGGACGAGCCGGACACGTTTGGCGACATCGTCGAGATGAAGCTCAGCAACGCACCGGACCTGGACGGGGCGACCTGGCAGCCCTTCCAGCAGAACGTGCCCTGGACGTTGCCGCCCACCGACGTCGGGCAGATGGCCCAAGTCTACGGCATGTTCAAGGACGGCGCCGGCAACGAGTCGCTGATCGTCACCTCGGCCATCTTGGTGGACGAAGAGTCGAGCACGCCCGGCAAGCCGATCTACCTGCCGCTGATTGCAGGTCCGTAGATCCGTGAACTACTGGCGGCTCAAAAGATCATTTCTTGAGCCGCCAGTAGTCTTCAAACCAGCCCAACAGGAGAGCCGGGACGCGATCGCGTCCCGGCTCTCTTGTTGGGCTGGTTTCGTTATTCTCGGCTCTGTCGCCACGTTGTCGCCACGGTGTCGCCTCGGTGTCGATATTTTGGCGCGTCGATTGGGCTACGAGACGTCTGTAGCCATTCTGTCGCCATCCGTTCGTTATCCTCTGGAAGTAGCACCGGACCGTGTTCGGTAACCAAGGAGGTCATCTCGTGAAAAAGTGTCGCTTTATCCTCATTTTAATCGCGTTGGCGATGACGGTTGCGGGCCTCTCTGCACCGTCGCTGGAGGCGTCAACCCCGTTGCCGGCCGCACCGGAGGCAGCGAAGGCCAGCCAGCAAGTGCAGGCTTTCTTGACTGGCCCGAACCCTGGCGATCCACTGGAGATTGCCCTCGAGCTATCTCCAGCAAGAGACCGCCGGCCTTGTCCTGACTGACGATGATCTGGCCGACGTTGTCGTCACGGATCGCTATGTGACTCAACACAACGGCGTCACCCATCTCTATCTGCTCCAGCGATACCGGAGCATTGAGGTCTTCAACGGCGTCATCAACGTCAACATCAGCCGTGACGGCGAGGTGATCAGCGTCGGCAACCGCTTTGTGCCCGATCTGGCCCAAGCGGTCAACACCGATACGCCCGGACTGACCGCGACTGAGGCCGTGGTCTTTGCTGCACAGGAACTGAAGCTGGACTCGACCGCGCAGATCGATGTGATTGAGCATCTCGGCGGCCCGGCTCAGGAATCACGCATTCGCGCACCCGGCGTTGCGCAAAACGCGATTCCGGCCAAGCTGGTTTACGAACGCCTGGCAGCCAACAAGGTTCGTCTGGCCTGGAGTCTCTTTGTCGATCCGCCTGAGGAACAACACTCCTGGCATCTGCGCGTCGACGCCGTAACCGGCGCAATTTTGGCCCAGGACGATCTGATCCTGCATGATAGCGAATCGCAGACCCTAGCGTTCGTCAAAAAACGAGAGCAACCACGCGCCGCCAATGCCACACAGCCGATATCGCCGCTTACCCCGCCGACGTATCGTGTCGTTCCCGCGCCCTTGGAACATCCCAACGATGGTCCCGGGCTGCCCGAGGCGCAATCGCTCGTCGACGATCCGGCAGATGCGCTGGCGTCGCCCTACAGTTGGCACGATATTGACGGAACGCCCGGCCACGAGTTTATGGACACGCGTGGCAACAATGTCTCTGCCCAGGAGGACCGCAACGATGACAATTACGACGGCTTCCGCCCCACCGGCCTGGATCCCGACGACTTCAACTTCGACTATTCCCTTGATCCCACGTTGGATCCCACAGCCGGCAACAATACGGCGGCCGCCATCGTCAACCTCTTCTACTGGAACAACATCCTCCACGATATCGCCTATCACTATGGTTTTGATGAGGCGGCCGGCAATTTTCAGGTGAACAACTATGCGCGCGGCGGACAGGGCGCAGATGCCATCCAAGCGGACGTTCAGGACGCCTATGATTGGGGAGCACGCAACAACGCCTACTTTGAGATTACGCCCGATGGCATTGCGCCGCGCATGGGCATGTACGTCTTCGACTACACAAGTCCTAACCGCGACAGCGCGTTTGATAACGGCATTGTCATCCATGAATATGCCCACGGCATCTCCACCCGGTTGGTGGGCGGGCCGGGCAACCCCTACTGCCTCTTCAGTGCCGAACAGATGGGCGAAGGCTGGAGCGATTGGTTTACGCTGGCTCTGACCGCCAAGGCTGATGATACCGGCAGCGAGAGGCGTGGCGTCGGAACCTATGTTCTAGGCCAAACGCCCGGAAGTCCCGGCATCCGGCGCTATCCCTACAGCACGGATATGGCCGTCAATCCGTTAACCTACGGGGATATGAGCGAGTCATTTGGCGATATCTATGAGATCGGTGAGATCTGGGCTTCCATGCTCTGGGAGATGCAGTGGCGTCTGATCGAACAGCACGGCTTTGATCCCGATCTGTACGCAGGCTCGGGCGGCAACAACATGGCGCTCCAACTGGTCATCGATGGAATGAAGTTTGCTCCGTGCGATCCGGGTTTTGTCGACGCACGCGACGCGATTTTGAATGCTGACCAAGTTGCCAACAACGGAGCCAATCAATGCCCCATCTGGCAGGCTTTTGCCAAACGAGGGCTTGGCGTCAACGCAGAGCAGGGCAGCCCCTATGACACCCGTGACGGCATCGAATCGTTCGATGTGCCGCTGGACTGCCGCGACGATCTGAGCTTGACCAAGCACGGCTCGCCCGAACCCGCTGAAGCAGGCAAGGTGCTCACCTACGAATTGGTCGCCGGCAACTACACAGACCAACCCGTGACCGGCGTGCTGCTACAGGATTTGATTCCGGATCACACGACCTACGTTGCCGATTCCGCCGGCGACGGCGGCAGCGAGACCGGCGGTCTTGTCACCTGGCAGTTGCCGACCCTCAATCCGGACGAGAGTGTGGTGCGCACATTCCAGGTCACGGTCGACCGCGACTATCCAGATCCTGCGGAAATCTACTTCGATGATATGGAAAACGATGGCGTCAATTGGACGGGTACAGGACTCTGGCGTCGAATTGACGACGCCGACGCTTGCGGCAAAAGTTTCAGCCCCACCCACAGTTGGTACTATGGCGATACGCCAAGCTGTATGTACAGAGACGGGAGCAGCGGCGAGCTGACAACGGTTAATCCGATTGGCCTGCCGCAGGGGAATGTGATGCTCAAGTTCATGAGCTGGGAAGAGTACGAAATTTGTTGTGACGGGATGGAGATGCTCGTCTCCACCGATGGCGTCAACTTCGACAGAATTTGGAGCGCGAACAATAGCCGCGGTGCTTGGCACGAAGTCAGCGCAGATCTGTCGGCCTATGCCGGCCAAAGTGTCTGGCTGCGCTTCGCCTTCCGTTCTGACAGCTCGGTCACGTATCGAGGTTGGTACGTGGATGATGTGCGCCTGATTGCGGCCCAGGACATTGTCAACAGTGCGACGCTCACCACCGACGAAGGCTTGAGTGCCAGCGCAACCAGCGCCAATCGGGTCATCAAAACGCCAGGGATCGCGGTGGCGCCGGCAGCGTTCGACGAGACTCTCAATGGCGGGGAAACGGTTGTCCGCACACTGACCATTACCAATGTGGGCGCCGCGCCCCTGACCTATGAATTGGTTGAATCGAACCAGTCCCTGGAGAAGAAAACGTCAGCGGAGCAAGCACCAGATGGGCAAACGTCCGCTTCCGGCGCAGACTTTCCCGCATCGGCTCCCGCACCGACTGTGGACATGGTCGACGAACCGAGCAGACCGACCGAACCGAGCTATGCCGGTGATCCGCCAATTTCACGCGAGACTCTGCCTGTCGAACCGATTGTGGGTGGCTTGACCGGCTCGACTGGCTCGACCGGCTCCGATGTCCTGATCTTGGCCGCCGCCGATGTCTACCAGATCCAGGCAATCCTGTCGGGCGATCCCGATCTGGGTCGGGTGGACGTCTATGACGCCCGCTTCGGCACGCCGACGCTGGACGAATTGGCCGCCTATGCAACAGTCGTGGTGATCAGCAATAGCCCTTTTGAGGACGCGACTGCAGTGGGCAATCTGTTGGCTGACTACGTGGACGGCGGCGGAACAGTTGTTCAGGCTGTGGCAACCTTCTATGATTATTTTGGCGATGGCTGGGGTTTGCGTGGTCGTTTCGTTGATGACGGCTACAGTCCCTTTAGCGGGATTGGCGACTGGTTCTGGTTTGCTGAGCTTGGCGAATTTGATGCGAATCACCCGATCATGCAAGACGTGACCTACGCCGGTGACTCATTTCGGCAGATGGTTGATCTGACGACTGATGCACAATGGGTCGCCTCCTGGACCGATGATGAGTTTGTGGCCACCAAAGGCAGTGTCGTGGCCCTCAACACCTTTCTGGCCGATGGCAACGATTGGGTCGGCGACATTCCGCTGATCGTGCACAACAGTATCATCTGGCTGCAATCGCAAGGCGGCAGTGATGTTCCTTGGCTCAGCGCCGCGCCGATCACAGGCACACTGGCTTCCGGCGAAAGCCAGTCCATCGAATTGACGTTTGACGCAAGCGCAAATGCCATTGAACTGGCCGGCGACTATGAAGCGACGCTCAAGATTCTCAGCAACGATCCACACAGTCGCCGTGTGGACGTTCCGGTCACCCTGCACGTCCTCGGTCCGGAATTGAGCATTGTCAACACGCCCAATTATTTCGGCAGAGAAGCCGCGGTTCCGGTGGCTCTTGCCGGCAACGGTCTGGACGTCGCAGCCGCTGCCTTCTCTATCGACTTCGATGAGACCTGCCTGGACTTTGATACCACCGACGCCAACGGCAACGGTATTCCCGATGCCGTCAAGCTAAAAACGCCGCCGGGCTTCGAGCTTGTGGTGCGCACCGACATCAGCGATACCAACGGCGAATTGGATCTCTTCATCGGCGATCTAACGCCGCCCATCAGCGCACTCCCCGATGGGGCATTGCTCACCATCGGCCTGAAGGCCGTCTGTCAAGCCGAAGAGGAACCGTTGCCTGTCCGGGTTGGCTTTGGCGCCAGCCCCGCCGCTTCCTTCAGCGACCTCAGTGGCGGCGCTGTGCTTGGTCTTGTGACTGACGGCGTGGTGGAAATTCAGCTTGGCCTGCCGGGTGACTGCAACCAGGACGGCCTGGTCAATGCAGCCGATGCAGTCTCGTGCGTGCTGGAGATCTTTGACGGAGACGGTTCGTTCTGGCTGGATGCGACAGGCGGGACATACCCAGGCAGTCCGCAGGGCTGTGACTCGAATCTGGATGAGCAGATCGACGCCGGCGACATTCTCTGCACCGTGTTGACCCTCTTCGAGGGGCAGGGCGCGTGTAGTCCTGCCGACGCAGTGATGAGCGCCCGAGCGTCAGTTGCGTCGAGCTTGGCCATTCCCCAGAATATCGACCTGCCGCCGGATGGAACGGTGACAGTGCCCGTGCTCTTCACCGGCAACGGCAACGCGATTGCCGCCACCGTATTCACCTTGACCTACGATCCGGCTGTGCTGCACCTGGATCAAAGCGATCTCGACGGCAATGGCATCCCCGATGCCGTCGCCTTCAATGTGCCGGAGGGCGTCACCACTAGCGCCACTGTGGTTGATGACCGGCAGATCCAGATTGCCATCGCCGATCTCAGTCTGCCCTTCGTCACGCTGCCGGACGAAACGCTTGTGAATATCACCTTTGCCTTGAAGGCAACGGACGACGAACAGGCCCAGACCACGGCCATCACCTTTGCCGGTGATCTGCCGGCCTCGGTGGGCACGCACAGGGGGCAGAGCGCAGCCGTCATGACGCAGGATGGTTCGGTGTTGATCGCCACAGCACCGGCGGACGAACAACTGACGCAACCGATCTACTTGCCGCTGATCGAGCGGTAAGTGAACGTCCAGATATTACTTACCGACCTTCCTGGAAGCGGAATGCAGATATACCACCTCCAGAGACAGCTTCCAGGAAGGTTCAAACCGGGAAGCTGCTTCTGGACACTTTGGTTCAGATCTTCATCATCGGCGGCATCTTGATCTCCTCTGGAATGGGTGAGACATAGGGCGTTCCCGCCATGCGCGCGTCGAAATCGGCCTGCGCTGCGGCGCGCAGTTCGGTGTCGGTCAGCAGATCGGCGGCCATGAGGGCCAGCCCTTTGGCCGCCTGCACCGCTGCCTTGCGGCCGATGCTCGTGCCGTGGCAGGCCGTGGCGCCCCATGTGTGCATGGAGACGCCCGTGGGCACCGACGGCATGTGCAGCCCCATGGTCGGCACGAGCTTGCTGACGTCGCCCACGTCGGTGGAGAAGCCCATCGACATCCTCGGCAGGCAGCGGCGGCACGACCCTGTCCAGACCGGTCACGGGCAGATTCATCTCGGCCTGAACTTGGCGTGCAAATGCCTGCTCCTCCTCATCGAAGACCGGCGTCCCCACCTCTTCCAAAATGACCTGGAGCCGCTCGGCCAGCGGCCGATTGGGCATCAGGTCGTGGACCGAGCCCTCAAACGAAACCTCGGCGCGGGTCTGGGTCGCCAACGCCGCCCCTTCGGCGATCTGCCGGATCCAGGCGGCGTATTCTTCGACCAGAGCCAGGTTTTTGTCGCGATAGGCGATCTGCACCCGCGCGTATTCGGGAATGATGTTGGTCGCCTCTCCGCCCTGCTCGATGATGTACTGGACGCGGCCGCTGGGCAGCATCTGCTCGCGCATGAGGTTGACGCCGTGGCAGAAGATCTCGACCGCGTGCAGTGCACTGCGTCCCTGCCAGGGCTGGCCGCCGGCGTGGGCCGTGACGCCGAAGAACTCGACGTTGAGCTTGATGTTGGCCGCGCTGCGCACGTTGAAGACCGAGGCCTGATCGTTTGGATGCCAGTGCAGACAGACATCCAGGTCATCGAAGACGCCGGTGCGCGCCATGTAGACCTTGCCCTGGCCGCCTTCCTCGGCCGGCGTGCCGTAGAGGCGCAGCGTGCCCGGCAATTGCCCTGCCTGCACGGCCCGTCCCACAGCCAGCGCCGCGCCGACAGCCGCCGAGCCGATCAGATTGTGGCCGCAACCGTGGCCGCTGGTCAGACCGTCGGCCCGTGGCTGCTTTGCGCGGCACGGCGGCATTGCCCAGGCCGGGCAGCGCGTCATACTCGGCCAGGATGCCGATGACCGGCTCACCGCTGCCGATCTCGGCAATGAACGCGGTCGGGATGCCGGCCACGGTGTCGTGGGTGATGTCGAAGCCGTGCTCCTCCAGCATCTCCTTGAGATAGGCGGAAGAGCGCGCCTCCTCGTAGCGCACCTCGGCGAAGTCCCACAGCGCGTCGGCCGCCGCTTCGATGATCGGCGATAGATCGTCGACGATGGCCATGAGTTCAGTGTTTGAAGGGTTCATCGTGTTTCCTTCTTCCTTTCATGGAGTTTACTAGATTTTTCACAGACCAACCCATCTCGATCCTGGAAAAATCGCCCGATAGTCGATACAATCAGATTGTGAACCGTTCACCGCAGCGAAAGGGGCTCGCATGTCCATCCAATTTGATCCACGCTCGCCGGCATTCCGGCGCGATCCGTATCCCTATTATGACCTATTGCGGGCCAATGCGCCCATCTACTTCTGGGAAGATTGGGGCGTCTACTTCCTGACCCGATGGGAGGACTGCCGAACACTGTTGCGCGACAATCGCCTGGGCCACGGCACGCCGGGTGAACCGCCGCAACAGCAGCGCGATCTGTACGCCATGCAGTCCAATTGGATGCTCTTCAAGGATCCGCCGGATCACACACGCCTGCGCGGCCTGGCCCAGCGCGCCTTCACGCCGCGTAGGGTCGAACAGATGCGGTCAACCATCCAAGATCTGACCGACGGTCTGCTCGATCGGGTACAGGGTAGCGATGAGCTGGACGTCGTGGCCGATCTTGCCTATCCACTGCCTGTGACCGTCATCGCCCGGCTACTTGGCATTCCCGAGCAAGACTACGACACATTTCATGTTTGGTCTGATGCGCTGGGCAAGAGTCTGGATTTGGTCGAGGGTGAGGAGGTTTACAACGAGGCTTCGCAGGCGGCCGCCGCCTTCACCGACTTCCTGGCCGATCTGGCGGACCGACGCCGCGCCGAGCCGACCGACGATCTGCTTTCGGCGTTGGTGGCCATCGAAGGAGTGAGGGTGCGGACGAGGGTGGACGGCTGACCGTCGATGAACTCTACGCCACCTGCGCACTGCTGTTGGTCGCCGGCCACGAGACCACGGTGAATCTGATCGGCAACGGCATGTTGGCGCTGCTTCGCCATCCGGATCAGATGGACTCTGCTGCGTCAGAACCCGGATCTGACGGCCAATGCCGTCGAAGAACTGCTGCGCTACGACAGTCCGGTCCAATTGACCAGCCGCACCGTCCATGAAGCCGTCACCGTTGACGGGCAAGTGCTGCCGCAGGGCGTCGAGATCAACTTCATGCTGGGCGCAGCCAATCGGGATCCGGCAGCCTTTGCACAGCCAGACTAGGTTGGACATCACGCGTAGACCCAATCCGCATCTTGCCTTCGGCAGCGGCATTCACTACTGCCTGGGCGCGCCGCTGGCACGCTTGGAGGCCCAGATCGCCTTTGCGACATTCTTGCGACGCTTCCCCAAGACAGAGCTGCTGAATGACGATCCGCCCTATCGCGACAACTATCTGTTGCGCGGGTTGGAGAGCCTGCCGGTTGGGGTGAGCAGGGTGACAAGGTGAGGGGGTGACAGGGTGACATGAACTTCACCTTGTCACCCTGCCACCTTGTCACCCCCTCACCTTCTACTCCTCCGGCCAACGCAGTGCCGGCAGGTATACCCTCTCGTTCACCTCCTGGGCCCGCAGGGTGACCGTGTCGCAAGCGACTTGACCCCAGACGTTGGACACGACGCAGTGTAGACGGGTGTTGTCATCGCTTGGCTGGATCGGGTTGATGCGTAGGGTGGACTGATTGGCGTCGGGGATGATGTCACCGCCTTGCGTCCACTGGTAGGAAAGTGGGTGAGCCCCGTCGGCCACAACGCGAACTGAAAGCGGCAGGCCAATCAGTCCGGTCGTGTCCAACGGCTGTTGCAGAATGGCCGGTGGCCCGCTGAACCGTTCACAGCCTGGCGATCCATTCTCATAGAAGAGGACCTTGCCGTGGGTCCAGCCCACGGAGATGATATCCAGGTCGCCGTCCCGATCTACGTCGACAACACGGGCGCCGTCGTGGTGCTCATCGCCGGTGTGGACGACGATCTCCTGCCAATCGCGGCCCTGTCCGTCCCTGTTTTCGTAGATCAACATCCGTGCGGATGACGGTGAAGCCAAGTTGTGTTCGCCGGCAATCACGTCCAGATCGCCGTCGTTGTCCATGTCGCGCACGTCCACGCTCATGGGTGCGATGGGCTGGGCGATCACCTGTTCCGTCCATGGCTCGGCAGGGTTGGCCGGCTGGGCATACCAGGCCAGCGGTGTTGGTGCACTGGCCGTTGACTCGTACCCGATCACGGCATCCGGTCGTCCGTCACCGTTGATGTCGCCCAGCCGATTGCGATCTGGGTGGGCGGATGTGTCGTGCAAGGTCTGTTCTGTCCAGGCGGCGCCGTCATTGCGCAGCCACTTGACACCGAGCAACAAGTCCTGATCGCCGTCGCCGTCGATGTCGCCGGCGCTCAGTTGCTCATCCTGTGAAAGCGTCGAAATTCGACTCCAGCGCCACGGGTCCGATGCGGGATCTTCCGGGAGCGTCAGGGCTTGAATGCCCTTGTCGCCCGCGTGCCACGAGAGCATGATGGTCAACGGCCCGTCCGGCGCAAATTGATCGACGACCACGCCCTGTAGAAAATCACCGTCGCCGGCTTCGATGTTGTCCAAAATGGTGAAATTCCCGCTGCCGTCATTGCGTGCCCAGACGAAGTTGGCGTTGGCTTCCGATCCCTTGCCGCCGGTGCCCAGGATGTCAATGTCGCCGTCTTGGTCGAAATCGTAGAGCGCGGCCATGTTGTGGAGCGGCGCACCGATGGCATGGCGCTGCCAGGCTCCGCCGGCGATGCCCGGATTCGTGTACCACCAGCCGCCGGCCACGATCTCCGGGACGCCGTCGCCGGTCAGATCTGCGGCATCGACAAAAACGGCTTTGTCCGGTCGGCGTGCTGTCGATCTCATGGCGTGTCCACTGGTCAAGCGTGCGGCCACAGGCGTTTCGATTGAGCCAGATGTCCAGACGAGGCGTGTTCCAGTTGTACGGTTTGCCCAGCAAGTCATAGTCGCCGTCGCCGTCCAGATCGGCCATCTTTGACTCGTGGTTGCCGTAGCCTGTCGCCATGACCGTTTCGATGAAGTGGCCGGCGCCGTTGCCGAGAAAGATGCGGGCCTTGGCATTGTCGTTGCCGTCATTGAGACGCATTTCGGCATTGAAAATGTCCAGATGGCCGTCGCCGTTGTAGTCAAGAAGCTGGAGGCTGTGGCCGTGAATCACGTCCTGATCGAGCAGATCGGCCCCAATCCAGGCGCTTCCGTCCCAGCGATACCAGCGGAGCGGGCCGTCGCCGTCGCCGACGACAAAGACGATCTCAGGACGACCGCCGGGGATGATCTGACCGGCCGCTGCTCTGGTGAAGGCCATGCCTGCGTCGATGACAAAGTCTTGGAACGCCCCGTCTGCCGTGTACTTGAACCAGCGTCCGCCGCCCACGATATCCAGTATGCCGTCGTTGTCCACGTCAGCCACGGCCAGCCCTTCACGCTCGCCCCCGCTTGACCATGTATAGATCGCGCGCATGGGCCACGGCTGGGTGGTCAGTGGGTCGGCCGGAATGTCGGCCAGGAAGAGCGTTTTGGCATGCTGGTTCCAGAATGCCAGCTCGGCCAGTCCGTCACCGTCAAAATCGCCGAAGATCTGGTCGTGGTGCTTGCCGGATCCGCCATCTTTGATCAGCCTGCGCGTCCAGCCGCTGTCGATGGCGTAGGTCGGGTACGGATTTTCCCACCACCAGACCTGGTTGCTTCTCCCGTCGCCGCCCATGACAATGTCCAGGTCACCGTCGCCGTCGATGTCGGCATACGCTCCGCCGGCCTCGATGTTGATAGGCTCAGCATCGATGAGGTACTTGTCCCAGCCGGCCGCTGTGCGCCGATACCAGACCAGCGAAGGTCCCGGTTCTCTGCGCAGGCCGATCACAAAATCGTTGATGCCGTCGCGGTCGACGTCGAAGACCAGCGAAGCCGTTTGCTGTGTGCTCTCGCTTGGGGCGGGCAGGGCGCCGGTCCGAGTGCTGACGTGGTTCCATCTCCCAATGGTGGGTTCCTCCTCGGCTTGCTGCACGGCGGCATTCTCAGCAGCGAGTGTTGGGGCTATGGACGAGAGCAGAAGAATTGCAGGGAGTAGCAGAAGGCGCCATCCCCGCTTGAGTCGGCCAAATCGTATGAACATAGTCGAGTACCTTCCTGTGACAGCCCAACGACACGGGCTGCTCAATAGATAATTTGTAGCAAGGGGGCTATGCCTCGGTGAACAGGAAGGCTACCGGGTTCGTTCCGGCAGATCGGGCGTCGTATGCGAAGAGGCGGAGAGTGGGTGGGAGTCGAGTGGTCGGCCGTATAGGTTGCGTGGCTTAAAGGCGATAGAACGCAGATGGCGCGGATTAGGCGTTTACCCGCGGATTCAAAAAAAACTCGTTGTGGCATTTTGTGTGCGTTGGGCGCAACACTACAACGGATTTGGACAGGAACGGATTTGTTTCGCCGTAGAATACGTTTCGTTATTTAATCAAAAACATCCTCGACCAGCCAATAATCCGTTCCTGTCTTAATCCGTTGTAGCGCTATGTTGACATAATAAAAATTCGCGAAGATTCGCCTAATCCGCCACATCCGCGGTCTATCGTTCACCGCTACCCTTGTAAATCCTCATGCTGAAGAAAATCGAAGTCCATGCCCAGATTGGCCTGCATCACCGACCGTTGAAAGAGCCGATCGTAGCCACGCGGGGCAGGGGGAACGGGGGATACCCACTCGGCGCGACGTCGCGCCAGCTCGTCCTCGTCGACCAGGAGGTTCAGCTCACGGCGATCCACGCTCAGTTCGATGCGGTCGCCGTGGCGGATCAGACCCAGCGGCCCGCCGACTGGCGGCCTCGGGCGCCACATGCAGCACGATGGTGCCGAAGGCTGTGCCGCTCATGCGCGCGTCGGAGATGCGCACCATGTCCTTGACGCCGGTCAGCTTGCGCGGGATGGGCAGATAGCCGGCCTCCGGCATGCCCGGCGCGCCGATGGGACCGGCGTTCTGGAGGACCAGGAAGTCGTCGGGCAGCACATCCAGGTCCGGATCGTCAATTCGCATAGCCATATCTTCGAGCGATGTAAAGACGACATGCGCGTCCCGTCGTGTTGAGCAGGTGGGGGCAGGCCGCAGAGCGCTTGAGGATGGCTCCGTCCGGGGCCAGATTGCCGTAGAGCACCACCTGCGCACCGTTGGGTCGCAGCGGCGCGTCGGCGCGGTGGATGACCGATTGCCACTCCGGCCAGGGTTTATCGTCGGCCAGCAGATCGCCCAGCGTCTCGCCGGTGACGGTGAGCGTGTCCAGGTGCAGCGACGGCTTCAACTGTTGCAGCACCACGGGCAGACCGCCGGCGCGGTAGAAGTCCTCCATGTAGTACTCGCCCGACGGCTTGAGCGCCACCAGCACCGGCGTCTCGTTGCCCAGCCGATCCAGCAGATCGAGGTCGAGCCGAATACCCAGCCGTCCGGCAATCGCCGTCAGGTGGATGATGGCGTTGGTCGATCCGCCGATGGCATGGAGCACGCGCAGGGCGTTCTCGAAGGCCTTCTCTGTCAGAATCTCGGCAGGGGTGCGCTTCGCATAGGCAATTTCCACGGCCGCGATACCGGAGCGTTCGCCGTGGCGCAGCCGCTCGGCATGCACGGCCGGCACAGCCGCGCCGCCGGGCAACATCATGCCCAGCGCCTCGGTGAGGCAGGCCATGGTGCTGGCCGTGCCCATGACGCCGCAGGTGCCCACGGTCGGGGCCAGTTGATCCTCCACCTGGTCGATGACATTGCGGTCGATCTCGCCACGCCGATAGGTCGCCCAGAAGCGACGGCAGTCGGTGCACGCGCCCAGGCGCTCGCCCTGGAAGCTGCCGGTCAGCATGGGGCCGGCGGCGACCACGATGGCCGGGATGTTGGCCGAGGCCGCGCCCATGAGCATGGCGGGCAGCGTCTTGTCGCAGCCGCCCAGCAGCACGACCGCGTCCAGCGGCTGGGCCGTGAGCATGGCCTCCACGTCCATGGACATGAGGTTGCGGTACATCATGCTGGTGGGCGAGAGGAAGATCTCGCCCAGCGAGATGGTGGGAAACTCCAGCGGCAGGCCGCCGGCCTGATAGACGCCGCGCTTGACGGCCTCCGACACTTCCTTGAGGCCGCGGTGGCAGTTGTTCAGCTCGCTGTAGTTGTTGAGGATGCCGATGATCGGCTTGCCCAGCGAATCGCCGGTGTAGCCCATGGCCTTGGCAAACGAGCGGCGCATGTAGACGGCGAAGTCACGGTCGCCGGTCTCGGTCAGGTTGCGGGATAGTCCTTGGGGTTCGGTCATTGTGGGTTGGTGCTCCTGGATACCTGTTGTGAGAATTGACTTGGTTCATTGGCGATGTGCGGCTGCTTCGCCAATACAATAGGTGGTGCGGATATCCCGTAGGGGCATGAGTGCGGGCGGGAATCCACTTTTGGGTCTCCCGATCGCCACATCCGCCCGTTCTCGTGCCCGGCACTCCACACGGCTATCAATCGTTTGCTGTTCATGACGGGCACGTGATGGCTCGGCGATGAATTTGTTTGCCGTTTTGCGGGCAGGCCTCCGCCGAGCCACCACATGCCCCTACGTTGCGCCAGACCCCTTCAGAGGCCAGAGGCGCCGGAGTCCATCGATCAAAAGCCGGGGGACGCAACACGAAACCCGATGATGTCGTCCCAGAAATCGGGGTCGACGACGTCACGGTGGGCGCAACGCACGCCCTGCTCGGTGCGGAGCCACGAGCCGCCGCGCAACGTGCGGCTACCGCTTGCCTGAGGATCTTCACGCCCGTCATTCGCATCGTAGCGGTAGGGCTTGAACAGACTGCTCGTCCATTCCCACACGTTGCCGGCCATATCGAGCACATCGTAGGGGCTGGCTCCATCGGGATAGTTGCCGACCGGCGTGGTATCGCCGATATTCATATTGAAATTGCAGTGTCGCTCGGTCGGGGAGTCGTCGCCCCACGGCCATATTCGGCCATCCGTGCCACGTGCGGCCTTCTCCCACTCAGCTTCTGAAGGCAAGCGGACCTTGGCCCACTCACAGAATGCTTGAGCATCGTGCCAGATAACCTGGGTCACAGGGTGGTCCTGCTTCTGCCTGACGTGGCATCGGGCTCAGTTGGATGGGCCAATCAGCGCTTTCGATCTGCTCGTATCTTGAACCGGACCAGACCCAACCGCCGCCACTCGTCTCGGCGGTTGTCCTGTAGTTGCGTGGCTTCGACGAAGCGGGCAAACTGAGCGACCGTGACAGGGATCCTGGCAATGCGGTACTCAGGCAGCGTGAGTTTGTGTTGCGGCGTCTCATCATCACATGCCATTGAGTCCTTGCTCTTGTCGCTGCCCATCGTAAACTCGCCGGCGGGGATGGTCACCCAGTCGAAGTCGATGGGCGATGCCGGTTGCCGGCTCTTGGCCGCAGTTTCGGCTGCACGCGGCTGAGCCGGAATCTTTCGCTCTTCAACAACGACACGCCTGGCATCGTGGCCGCAAAGGCCCGCAAGCGTGCATTGCCCGGGTTGGCCTTGTGGGCCTTGGCGACCAATTCGGTCAGTTGGCCGGTGCGTTCGGCCCAATCGATGAGGTTGAACATGATCTCGGCCAGATCGCCGCCCCGGCAATCACGTTCAGATTCTGATCCAGATCAAAGCGTACCATCTGCCGCAGGCTCGCTTCGGTCGAGAAGGCGTCCAGCAGCGCCTCCAGCAGTTCCCTCAACTGGTCGCCCGATAGCCGCTGCCGGCGGCAGGTGAGATCGGCTCGGTGTCGCAATGATTCCGGCTTGTTGGCCTTGCTGGGCCTTTGCCTTGCCTGTAGCCTCTCCCTCTGTCATCTCAAAGAGCAGTCCGTCCGGCGACTGCATGAAGAGCACGGGGATGCCCCACTCCAGCGTGTTGTTGATGGCCAGGCTCATGGACTTGCGCGCCTCGGTCACGGCCGTGTCCACGGGCAGACCGTCGGCCAGGGCGTCGTAGAGTTGTTCGGCAAACTCGACGGCGGCGCGGTCGGTGATCTCGTACTGCATGGCGATCACGGAGGGCAGACCGCGGCGCACCAGCGTGGCCGCCGCGCTGGAGAAGATGTCGTAGTTGCTGCCCGACGCGCCCTCGCAGGCGTTGAGCACCACCAGGCGCAACGTGCGCTGGTCGGCCAGAATGCGCCCAAGTTGGGTGGCGTTCAGATCGTAGCGCTCGCCCTGGCGGTCACAGAGACAGAGAAAACCTTCCTCACGCGCTTGGTTGTAGCCGCCGTGGCCGATGAAGTGGAAGATGTGCCAGGGGCCACGGCCTGGGCGCATGGCCTTGGCCAGGTCACGCCAGGTTTGGCCCTCCAGCCATTCCAACTCCACCAGGCCGTCCGCCTGCAAGCCGGCCACGGCCTGCTCCAGCCGCGCCTTCTCCACCTCGACGTTCAGGCCCGCCAATCCTCGCGGGCCGGCGACCATGCCCAGGATACGCAGCGGCGTGGTCACCTTCAGCGGTCGGGGCGGCTGGGCCACTTCCAGAAAGCGCACCACGGGCGTGCCGTGGGAGAGCGAGATGTATTCAGCCTCGCGTGCATCGTAGAGGTATTCCCAGGGCAGGGCGGCCAGCGCCGGGGCAACGATGCGCAGCTTGACGCGCAGTCCTTTGCCCTGGGAGAGCGCCGTGCGCTTGCTCTCGTAGTACATGGCGCGCAGGTCGCCGTGGAAGAGCGCGTCGAACATCTCTGCGCCAAAGGACTGGACCGTCGCCTCCTCACGCGTCAGCACGGCACGGCGCGAGCCGCCGGAGCGCAGCAGGGCGTTTTGCAGCGAAAGCAGACGATTGGCCAGCTCGATTTCGCCCAGCGGGAAGTTCTAGTTGGCTTCGCATAGTACCGGCGGGTGAGTGGACAACCGAGAGCGGGTAGACGACGTTGTCGCCTGCGCCGATCTCCAGTTCGAAGTCGAGGTATTCTATGTCCATGGTGCGTCCTGGCGAGGGTGTGGGTGATTAATGACTGCCGTATGTCAGTGTACTTGGATTTTGTGCGGCGGTCAAAGTGGTAGGCGGAATCTTCCAGGAAGTTTAGCATTCTCCGACAATCGCTTGTGCCAACCTTCCTGGAAGATCAACAGGCGATCAGCGAGACATTCGACTAGCGAAGACGGCCGCAATTGTCATTCCGAACGGGTCAACGGGATCACATCGCACTTGACGACTGTCCAGTGAGGAATCTCGGCTTGCGATATCGACCCTTACTGTTGGGTGAGCACGAGATTCCTCGCTGGACATCAATCGCATTGTTGCTGGATGCGCGGACCCACTCGGAATGACAGAGGATGCCTCAGGTGATGGCAGCTGGATCAGTGGTGGACGACTCCTATGCTGCCGAAGCCAGATTACTACACGCAATTATCAGCAGTTTAATAGCTCAAGTAAAGTTCTCTTTTATTAATCAAAGGACGCAGAGGGCAACACTTAAAATTCGCATAGTGATTTCACGGTAGGGTGGATCCCTTCCAAGAGTAATTCACTGCATTGCTCCGGATTCTGCTTCTTGGCCGTCGTTCTCATTGCGCATCTCGCTTTCAATAAGCTGGCGCACCGTCATCAATGCCCGTGGGCAGTCTGCTGTGGAGCCGCTTCCCTGGCCTTGACCGTCGGCTTGATGTGCCGGTCACACCTTCCTCTAGTCCCGAAGCAAATCAACTCATCTCTGTTCCATTCACTGCCGCTTCCGATCTTCCCACTGCCCCGTCAAAACCTTATGTCAATTTATTTCTGACCCTTGACGACTTGCGGCCAATCTGATACGATTAGATTAATTAAAATTATTACATGGGAGATTTGATGACAGATCTACGACCTACACAATCAGTCGCTCTTCCGACGGTCGAGGAGCGCCAACAGAGTACGACGCCATTCGACAGCGCCCTGCTGGCCGGCCAACTGGCTCCATCCAGCATTGCCATGTATGAACGCGACTTCCGTGCCTATCTGACCTATGCCGGCACATTCGACAAGGCCATGCTCCCCGCCACCCTGGCCCGTTGGCGTGCTCATCTCGCCCAGGAGACCGAGATGAGCCCCAACACCATCAACCGCATGCTCAGTGCGGTGAAGCGATTGATCAAGGAGGCGGCGGCGCAGGGCTATCTGGGCCATGAAGTCGCCAGCGAATTCGGGCAGATCGCCGGCGTCAAGACCGTGGCCCTCAAGGAGCGAATCAAGGACAACGCCCGTGTGCGCATCGAGCCGGCAGACATGCGACGACTATGCGAATTGCCGGATTGCTCAACGTTGCTTGGCCTGCGTGATACCGCCCTGCTGGCAACGCTGGCCGGCAGCGGTCTGCGCGTCAGCGAGCTGGCGTCGCTCAAGCTCAGCCATATCCGACGTCAGGACGGCGGCTTTCTGGTCGTCGTGCGCGGCAAGAACGATGTGGAATATCGTGACGCCCCGCTCAGCGCCACCGCCTACGACCAGATTCAGGCCTGGGTCGCCGAACGTCCGCTGCCCAGCGATTTTGTCTTCACGGCCTTCGATGGACGCGGCGAGCGGGCCACATCCCGCCCCCTCTCGTCGGTCGCTGTCTGGCGCATCGTGCGCAAATACAGCCTGGAGGCGGGGTTGACCGATGTGAAACCCCATGATTTCCGTCGCTTCGTCGGCACGCAACTGGCGCGCAAGGACATCCGCAAGGCGCAGAAGGCGCTGGGCCACAAGCGCCTTGAGACGACGGCACGACACTATGTGCTGGACGATCTTGAGGCGGGATTGACGGACGATCTGTATTGACCTTTGTACCCACATAAATGTCGTGGGTCAGGCTGGCGATGCAATGCCTACGACATAAAGTCAGTGGTACATAACAGAAGAGGCGGTGATGAGAGTTAACTCTCATCACCGCCTCTTCTGTTATCAGATTCTAGTCGTCAGCCAGGAGCGCGCTATTTCTTGCGCTTGCGTTGCCGGCTCGCAGCGCCGACGTATCCGGCCAGGAGCAGAAGCACGACGCCTGCCGCACCCATTGACGGCAGACCGAGTACGAAGCTGGAAACCCCGGTCGGCGGCAAGGCGTCCGGTGCGACCACACTGGCAGGCTCTTCGGTCGGCTCAGTTGTCGGCTCAGTTGGCAGCACAGATGTGGCTGTCGGAACGGGTGTGCTGGTGGGTTTCGGTGTGGCCGTCGGCTCGCTGACCAGTAGGAAGACCGGCATGGATACGCTGTCCGCAGATCCGTCCGGCTTGATCGTCTGTGCGCCGATGGCATAGATTCCCGGTTGGGACAACTCGATCCCGAAGCGCCATTGACCGTCCTGGGCGATCTCCGTCGTGCCGACAACCCGGCTGTTGGCCACCACCTGAACCGTCTGGCCAGGCTCGCCTGTTCCACGCACAGTCACTTGACCCATGGAGGCGCCATCCGGGACGACCATTGTCAACGGCTTAGGCATGGGCGTGTTTGTGTCGGTGGCGGTGTGTCGGTCGGTGTGCTGGTTGGCTTGGGCGTTGCGGTCGGCTCCTCCGTGGCGGTCGCCGTCGGTTCCGGCGTAGCTGTAGGCTCGGGTGTTGCCGTAGGCAGCGCCGTGTTTGTTGCAGTAGCCGTCGGACGCGGTGTTGATGTCGGCTCTGGCGTGGCCGTGAACGTAGCCGTGGGTTCCGGTGTCTCAGTCGCCGTTGGCAACATCGTGTTTGTCGGCGTAGCTGTGGGCTTTGGCGTTTCTGTCGATGTAGCCGTGGGTTCCGGTGTCTCGGTCGCCGTTGCTGTCGGCAATGGCGTATGTGTCGCTGTGGCCGTCGGCTCGGGTGTTGCCGTAGCGGTTGAAGTCGGTTTCGGTGTAGCGGTAGGCTCTGGTGTAGACGTGCTCGTCGGCTCGTCAGTCGCCGTCGCGGTCGGCACGGCCGTTGAGGTCGCAGTCGGTTCATCAGGCGCGACCGTCAGGAAGGCGGGCAGGGCCATGCCAGTGACTGCACCGGCGGCATCCAGCGTGCGGGCGCCGAGAGCGTAGATGCCGGGTTCGGCGAAATCGGCATCAAAGGTCCAAGTGCCGTCATCGCCGACCGTAACATCGCCGATGACCCGATTGTTGGCGATAATCTGGACGAGTTCGCCCGGTTCTCCGCTTCCACTCAATACCGTCTTGCCGGCCACCGGACCTGCCGACGGTGCGTTCAAGAGCAAGGGTCTGAGCGTCGCCGTCGGCACCGGTGCATCTGTAGCTGTCGCGGTCGGCGCCGGTGTTTTGGTGGGGACTACGGTGGCGGTCGCTGTCGGCTTGGGTGTTGCCGTATCGGTCGGCGTCTCTGTCGGCTCTGCTGTAGCAGTGGCTGTCGGCTCTGGTGTCTCGGTCGGAACCTGGGTAGCCGTTGACGTTGGCTCGGGCGTATCTGTTGATGTATTGGTCGGCTCTGGCGTATCGGTGGCCGTCGGTTCGGGCGTGTCGGTTGATGTACTCGTGGGTTCCGGCGTTTCGGTCGGAACGTCCGTGGCCGTTGATGTAGGGATCGGTGTCTCAGTTTTTGTAGCAGTTGGCTCTGCCGTCTCAGTCGGCGTTTCGGTCGGGCCTCTGTTTCCGTAGCAGTCGGCTCAGGCGTATCGGTGGCCGTCGGTTCGGGCGTGTCGGTTGACGTGCTCGTGGGTTCCGGCGTTTCGGTCGGAATGTCCGTGGCCGTTGATGTAGGGATCGGTGTCTCAGTTTTTGTAGCGGTTGGCTCTGCCGTCTCAGTCGGCGTTTCGGTCGGCGCCTCTGTTTCCGTAGCAGTCGGCTCAGGCGTATCGGTGGCCGTCGGTTCGGGCGTGTCGGTTGACGTGCTTGTGGGTTCCGGCGTTTCGGTCGGAACATCCGTGGCCGTTGATGTAGGGATCGGTGTCTCAGTTTTTGTAGCAGTTGGCTCTGCCGTCTCAGTCGGCGTTTCGGTCGGCTCTTCTGTTTCTGTAGCAGTCGGTTCAGGTGTTGCCGTGGCCGTCGGTGCGGGCGTGTCGGTTGATGTACTTGTGGGTTCCGGCGTTTCGGTCGGTGTGGCCGTCGGCGCGACCAATCGCGCAAGCAGCGCCCGCGCACCGGTGACCATGATGCCGTCGCCGCGATCCGCCTGGACATTGAGCGCATACAGCCCTGGTTCGTCAAGGACCAGATCGGCTTCCCAATCGCCCATGTCGTTCACATCCGTGGACATGGATACGATGCCGTTGACAAGCACGTCTACGGTGGTCGATGGCTGACCGGAACCTCGAAGGGTCACGATTCCCGGCAGCAGTTCAGCGGGCAGCGAATCCGAGTCGATGGATGGCGGCAGCGGCGTAGGCGTGGCTGTCGGGGCCAGGGTGGCTGTTGGTTCCGGCGTCGTCGTTTCGGTCGATGTGGCGGTCGGCTCAGGCGTGTCCGTGGATGTGCTCGTCGGTTCCGGCGTAGCAGTCGGCAACGCGGTCGGCGTCGGAATCAGGATGACGCTTCTCAGCACGTCCCCCTTGAGGGCCGGTCGCACGTCGAGGACATACTCTCCCGGATCATCCAATGCCAGATCCAGCGCCCATTTGCCCGTTTCGTCCACTTCCGCCGTTCCTGCAGATCGGCCATTCACGAGCAGTTCGACCAGTGATCCCGGTTCACCCGTCCCTGTGATTCCAATCACATCGCCGCTGATTTTCTGCTCCAGCGCGTCCGGATCGATGGCCGGCTCAACAGGCGTGGCGGTTGGCTCCGGCGTGTTGGTCGGCGTTTCGGTGGACGTAGACGTCGGAATCGGCGTTTCAGTGGCGGTTGCCGTTTCGGTCGGGACCGGAGTCTCTGTTGATGTTGCTGTCGGCTCAGGCGTGACATCTGTGGCCGTGGCGACGGGCGTCACAGTTTCAGTCGATGTAGGCACCGGTGTCTCGGTCGGCGTCTCCGTCGATGTAGAGGTCGGCTCGGGTGTGTCGGTCGAGGTTGACGTTGGCTCCGGCGTCACATCCGTGGCCGTCGCAACCGGCGTGACCGTCTCTGTCGACGTCGGTTCCGGCGTGTTGGTCGGTGTTTTTGTCGGCGTCGTGGTCGGCGTCGGCACCACGTTCACCTTGATCGCAGCCGACTCTGCCAACACTTCACCCGCAGCATCAAGCGCCTGCACGCCAATTTGATATTCGCCCGATTCGTCGATGGGCACAACCATGGACCAGCGGCTGTCGGCGTCCACGGTTGTCGATGCAACGGTGGATCCATTGAGCTGAATCGCCAACAACGAATCCACGATGCCACTGCCTTCAAGGTTGACGGAATTTCCATCCAGGCCCTTCTCAAGCGAGAAGGACTCGATAACGGGCGGAACCGGCGTCGCTGTCGGCGTTTCAGTGGGAATCGGCGTGTCGGTCGGCTCAGGCGTGTCCGTGGCCGTCGATGTCGGCTCTGCTGTTTCAGTCGGCGTTTCGGTCGGTACAGGCGTGTCAGTTGGGATCGCAGTATCGGTGGGAACCGGTGTCTCGGTCGATGTAGAGGTCGGCTCGGGTGTGTCGGTTGAGGTCGACGTTGGCTCCGGCGTCACATCCGTGGCCGTGGCGATCGGCGTGAGGGTCTCTGTCGATGTCGGTTCGGGCGTGTTGGTCGGTGTCTTTGTCGGCGTCGTGGTCGGTGTCGGCACCACGTTCACCTTGACCGCGGCCGACTCTGCCAGCACTTCACCCGCAGCATCAAGCGCCTGCACACCAATCTGATACTCGCCAGACTCCTCGATGGGCACCACCATGGACCAGCGGCTGTCGGCGTCCACGGTTGTCGATGCAACGGTGGAGCCATTGAGCTGAATCGCCAGCAACGAAGCGGCGACGCCGCTGCCCTCAAGGTTGACGGAATTCCCATCCAGGCCCTTCTCCAATGAGAAGGACTCGATGACAAGCGGAACCGGCGTCGCGGTCGGTGTGTCGGTGGGAATCGGCGTTTCGGTCGGCTCAGGCGTATCCGTGGCCGTCGATGTTGGCTCCGGCGTGTTGGTGGATGTGGCTGTCGGTTCCGGGGTTACGTCGGTCGCCGTCGCAACCGGAACAAGCGTCTCAGTCGCCGTGGGTCCGGGCGTATTGGTCGGAAGCGGCGGCTCTGTGGCTGCCACCGTGGGTTCCAGCGCTACTTCAGTCTGTATGACCAATGGCGTCGTCGGAGTCGCCGTACTCATCTGTACGGACTCCGATGAAATATCCGGGGCGGATGCCGGATCGAGCAATTGCACAGAGACCGTGTCGGCCAATATGCTTTCACCTGCCGCTCGAGCCCCGATCTCAACTTCGCCAACTTCGGGCAGGCGGGCGGTCAGAGACCAGTCGCCATTGTTGTCGGCCAGTGCGCGGCCGATGACGGTATCGTCGACAACCACCTCGACCGTCGAACCGGGGTCGCTGGTTCCCGCGATGTCGACAAAGCCTGCGGCCACTGCCGACGCAAAGGGAGCGATTGTCAGCCCAGAAGTCGACTCTTCGGCAAGTGCAGGCTTATCAGGGGTCGGCGTAACGGTGGCCAACGTCACCCGCTGATCACCGCTCGTCGTGAGAGGTGTCGCCGGAGGTACAGCGGTCGCCAGAATCACCTGTTCCACCACATTGAGGGTGATCGCTTCGGATGCGATACTGCCTGTATCCGCCACGGAAATTTCATAGGCGCCCGGCTGGGCTAGACGTGTCACGAATTCCCAAACGCCATCCGCGTCGACCGCTGCACGGCCCACGTTGGCCTCCTGGACGAACACTTCAACCTCGCTGTTGGGATTGCCACGACCGGTCAAGGTGACAAAACCGGCAGCGACCGGGACCTGTGAAAATGATGGATCCAGGGCGGCGCCTTCAACCGCGCCGCCATCCTCATCGGGTCTAGCGTCGGATTCCGCTTCAGGTTCTGCCTCAGGCGCACACCTCTGTGGGCGCACCCTCTGTGGGCGCAACCACTGCTTCATCCGCGATAGATGGTTCATCCGCTGTTTGCTGTGCAGCATCAGATTCGTCCACAGCCGCATTCGTGGCGTCGTCGATCTCTTCAGTCGGCGGCAGAATCAGTTCTAACGGGGCCGAGGACGCGCCATCGGACCCGGCAGCGACAACAGTGTACACGCCCGGCTGCGACAAACGTGTCACGTAGAGCCATGAGGCGTCATCCCCGACCATGGCACGGCCGGTCACGACCTCATCGACCGTAATCGTCACTTCGTCTCCGGCCTGGCCGCCACCGCTGATTTCGACAAACGGGCTGGGATCTTCTGCATCGCCGGCAACGCTATACGAATTGATTGTCGGTGCTTGGCTGGTCGATTCTTGGATCACTGCGCCGCCGGACCGCTCAGCACTTCCCTCGTCCAACGCTGGCGGAGCCACGACTTCCTCGGCTACCGATTCGGCTCCAGGATCAGCCCCGGGATCGGCCACCGTATCAACCTCTGCATCAACCTCTGCGTCAGCCACCGTGATGGCGACCGGCGAAGAAGTCTGCCCCGCTTCATCTGTTGCGCTGACGTCGTAAACGCCCAATTCGCCCAAACGAGTGACGAAGACCCATGTGCCGTCGGGTTCTACGGTCGCGCGGCCGACCACGAGATCGTCGACTCGCAGGGTCACTTCACTGCCGGAGACGCCCGTACCGCTCAAGGTCACGAAGCCGGGCGCAACCGGCCCGGCAGCGGGATCGACGGCAAGCGGCAACTCTTCTACAGCAACTTCAGGTGAGCTGGGTTCGGACGTCTCGTCGGACGTCTCATCAGAAGTCTGGGCAGCAGAGGCCTCCACCTCAACTTCTTCTGCGGGCACACTGTCAACAGCGTCGATTGCCGTGTCATCCATTAAGGCGTCGTCCGTTGCCGTTGCATCAACGGCAACGACATCAAGGATGATCGCTGTGGCCATCGCCACCACGGAACCGGTCCTGTCTAGCGAACTCAAACTGATGGCATATTGGCCGGGCTCGGCCAGCGCGGTTGTTACCGCCCAGCGGCCGTCTTCATCGACTTCAATCGTCTCTGCCGGCTGTCCATCGACGACGATCTGCAACTGAGAGCCAGGTTCACCGGTACCCGTCAGTGCGATCTCTCCCCCGGCGATTTCACCGTCGAGAATTGACAGATCCAATGAGGGCGGCTGCACTTCGACCACCGGCACAACCACCAGGAGCTTGACCGGCTCCGGATCGGCTGTTGCCGCGCCGGCCGGCTGCACAAAAAGTTCGTTTTCGCCCGGCGCCAGCAGTTCGACTTCGGCCTGCCAATTCCCGTCAGCATCGCTGGTCGTCTCGCCAACGACAATTCCGCCGACGACGATCTGGATGGGTGCATTGGGGGCGCCAGAGCCGACCAATAGAACAACGCCGGCGCTGATCTCCTCGCCGGGCGAGGGAGAGATCAACACCGGGCGCACAACGTCACCGACCACGGTGAAGGTGGGAACCGGGGTCAGTTCCAATTCCTGGACGGCAACCGGTTGAATATTGCGAATGCCATTGAAAATGAATAGGATAATAAGAACTAGAGCTAGAACAATGAGTACTGTGTACTTGCGAAGATCGTACTGACGCACCTCCGCTGGATTCCGATCGCGCGTCATAGCGCCTCACCTTTGCTCAGTTGGTCGAGTTTCGACTGCGCTGCCGCAACCCAAGCTTCCGTATTGGCCGTTTGCCAGGCGTCAGCGCCAATCGCCGAGCGCAATTGTTCCGGCGTCGCCGCGGCCAGGTCGGCCAATGTGACGATGCCTGAAGCGCGCAAACGCTGTGCATACTCCGGCCCAATACCGTTGATAACTTTGAGATTGTCATAGACTGGGGTTTGGGCGCCCGCCGTCTGTTGCTTCAGGGCTGTGATCTCAGCTTGCGCCAATTCAAGCTCTTCGCGCAACTGCCGCTCTCGCGCAACGGATTCGTTTGCGTCGGAGCGCCAGAATTGCCAATCGATGATCCATTCAACGACCCAACCAATGATAAGGCCGGCAACAAGGCCTAGGAGAAATGTCACTGTCCACCCTCCCTTAGGGTTAACTGAGTGGCTTGATCTGCAAACTATGCAATCTGAATAAAGGAGTGTTAGAATTCCAAACTTGCTGCTTGTCCGCAAGGCTTATGAGCACTGACAGCGCCCGCGTTTTGGCCTCACCGGATGACAAAATGACGAAATGAGACCAAATCTATGTTTTGCAATGAAGTGATCATCGTCGCTGTTGAAAACCCAATGATCACTTCTGTTTTGTACCACACTTTCTCGGTTTCTTCAATCTGGACATCCAGACCTTTGGCCTTTCAAAGTTGAATCAACGTTCGCCCCAATACCGATCTGGATCTTATGAACGACCAGCGACCAACCCGCGGAAAACAGCCGGATGATTCTCAGAAAAGCCCACCGCCCTATCTGGCCAAGA
The DNA here is from genome assembly GCA_963698255.1 of uncultured Chloroflexia bacterium. Lineage (GTDB taxonomy): Bacteria > Chloroflexota > Anaerolineae > Caldilineales > Caldilineaceae > JAWKOK01. The sequence continues at coordinate 751,911 of CAVOQD010000024.1, forward strand.
TATCGCTGGACAGCTCGACAAGCCCCCTCAGCGATAGACTGAATTCGCCGGCGACCGGCAGAGTCGCCAAAACGATGAAGGAACGTTCACGACCCCGTGAAAACCTTGCCTTTCTGAAGGGTCCGTGGGTTCTGATCATCGGGTTTGCCGCAATCATTCTGTTCGGCGCGATGCTGCTCAAACTGCCCTGGGCCGCCGCTCCGGACGCCACGATCACGTGGGGCGACGCGCTTTTCACTTCGACCAGTGCAACCACTGTGACGGGCCTGGCTGTGCTGAACACGGCTACGGATTTTTCATTTTTCGGCCAGATCATCATTCTATTCCTACTCCAGGTCGGCGGTGTGGGCTTTATCGCCTTCAGCGTGTTGCTCTTTCGTCTCATCGGCCGGCGCATCACGCTGCAGACGCGCTTCATGGTCCAGCAGAGCGTCGGCTCGCGGGAGGTCACCGGCGCGCTCAATCTGGCCCTCTATGTCCTCGCCATCACGCTGGCCGTCGAAGCGATCGGCGCCGTGCTGCTTTGGCTTCGTTGGCGCACTACGATGCCGGAATTCCAAGCCGTCTGGTATGCGATCTTTCACGCCATCAGCAGCTATTGCAATGCCGGTTTTGATCTCTTCTCCGGCACCGATGAGAGCATACTCTTCGGCTACGGCGGGGATTGGTACACACTGGCGGTCATGGGCACATTGATCCTGCTCGGCGGCTTCGGCATCACCGTCCTCTACGATATCTGGTCGTTTCCAACTGATCGCAATTTCAGCATGAACACGAAGATCACCCTGGCCATGACCGCCGGTCTGACCGTAATCGGGATCGCTATCCTGATGGCTGATTCCGAGTTTCATCGAGTGATTTTCCCTAAGCTGCCTCTAGATCAACGGTTCGCAGTCGCCTTTTTCACAACTGTTTCATCGCGCACGGCTGGTCTGACCATCCTACCGCTACAGACGCTGAGCGAAGCGTCTCAACTGATCATCATGATCTGGATGTTCGTGGGCGGCGCGCCGGCAAGCATGGCCGGCGGCGTCAGTTCCAGCACGGTAGCGGTCTTGTTGATTTCCGTGATCGCAACTTCACGCGGCATGAATTCAGCAACCGGCTTCCGACGCACGCTTCCATTCGAGACCATTGCCAAGGCCGTGGCCATTATGTCGGTAAGCACGCTGCTGGTCGTACTCATGACCCTCGTCCTATCACTGCGCCATGAAGGCGCCATCTTCACAGTCGCCTTTGAAGTTGTCAGCGCTTTTGCCAATGCCGGCTACTCGCTCAATTTTACCGGCGATCTGGACGGCTTTGGACGATTCGTGATTGCCTTTACAATGTTCTGGGGGCGGTTGGGTCCATTGACCATCGTCGTTGCCCTTGCCCAACGACAACAGCCGGCCCTAATCCATTATCCGGAAGAGCGCGTCATGTTGGGGTAAAATCGAAAGGTCATGAATCGATTGTCACTACATTCGGCCGATCCATATCCGGCCAATCCATTGCCTGTCATCCAGTTTTCACCGCACGCCGGTGTGCAGGTTCCGGAAGAAGTCAGCAGCAAACTTCTGATCGATCAGTGCGACATTTATAACGACGCCGATCTCTGGTCCGACCTGCATTTCGATTTTTCCCACCCGGACCTGGCTTCCCAGATACCCGAGGGCTATGGATCGGGCACGCTCTGCACCGTCGATATGGATATCGCCAGAGTGTTGATTGACGCAAACCGTTCGCCGGTGGTTGACGACAATCCGGATGGCGCGGTCAAGATGGAGACCAGCTACGGCAAGCCGATCTATCGTGAACCGCTGGCCCTTGCAGTTCGACAGAGCTTATTTGAGCGCTACTACCTCGGCTATCATCGGCGGGCCTGTACGGCGCTGAATCAGCACCTGGGCGAGGCGAAGCTACTGCTTGACTGCCACAACATGGCCCAGGTCGGCCCGTCAGCCTATGCATTTGCCGGACAGCCCCGCCCTCTGCTATGTCTTGCCAGCGGCGGCGATCCAAATGGGATGCCTTTAGCCCCATCGGGTACGACATCGTGCTCCCCCGATATGCTTCGCTACGCAGCCCGCGTCGGAGAGGAGCTCTTTTGCGACATGCACCTCCTGGAAGCCGATCCGAACGTGAACGTGCCCACCGTGGCGCTCAACTGGCCATTTCGCAGCGGCTACATCTTGCGCAACTATTCGTGCATCGGAAACCCTGCATGCAACGCGCCGATGTTGATGATCGAGGTCAATCGGGGCCTGTTCATCGGCAATCAACAGGCTGACACTGCAATTCAGCCGCCGAACATGAAGCGAATCGCAGAAGTGCGCAGTCGCCTATACCAATTGACCGCACGTCTGGTCCAATACGCTATTGACCATCCATCTGTGACCAACCACTGAGGGGCAAATCGTATACCGCATGCTACCCGACCTGACTGAAACCCAACTACAGGAATACCTGGCCTTCGCATTGAATGTGGCCGATGAAGCCGCTACAATGGTGGCGAACAACTACGGCAATGCCCACGCACAGCTTAAGTTCGACGGCTCTCTGGTCACCGAAATCGACGAGCGCTCCGATCGGCTGATCAATGAGCGAATCGCCGCAGCCTACCCCGATCACAATGTGTTGAGCGAAGAACAGAGCACGGTCTTTGATCCCGTCTACGACTTCACGTGGGTCGTGGACCCAATAGACGGGACGACAAACTTCGCCCGCGGCCTGCCGATCTGGGGTGTGAGCATTGCATTGATGTATCAGCGAAATTCTGTTGTGGGTGTATTGGCCTTTCCATTGCTACACGAAATGTATTCGGCAGCCCTTGGATTGGGCGCAACCCACAACGGCAAATTGATCCAAAGTGCGCCCGTCACAGCGCTGGAGAACGAACAGCTTGTTGTCACCTGCACGCGCACCAGCAAGCGATACACGCTCAACTCGCCGCTCAAGGCGCGTATTCTGGGCAGTGCCGCCTACCACCTGGCCAAGGTTGCCGACGGCACTGCCTTGGCCAGCATCGAAGCCAGTCCAAAAATCTGGGATCTGGCCGGCGCGGCTGTGATTCTCCAGGAGGCCGGCGCAGTTCTGTGCATGGAAGACGGCAGCCCGGTCTTCCCGATTGCAGACGCCCTGCTCGACTACAAGAGCCTCTCCATGCCGATTGTCGCCGCCGGCAATGAAGCGCTGATGGCGCATGTGCGGGATGCATTGGTGCTAAAAGAATCGGTGGATTAGCTGTTTTTGGCTACACGAAATGACCAGTTGCGAACTACGCAACTATAGCAGCGGGATTCATTCCGCGGATGGGGTCCATGACCAATACGAACATCTACAAATTCACGTCCTACGGCGAACAACAGATCGGCTTTATCACGCCGGACAAGCAGATCTGGCGACAGAGTCGACAGGACGAGCTGGCGATTGGCCGGTTCGACGATGCCGGGCGTCTCTTTCGTGCGACGCTCCACGATGAACGCGAACTCGGCACTGTCAACGAAGATGGCATGGTCTACAGCCACGGCCTCTTTGAAGGCGGCGCGTTGGGCTGGCTGGAGGCGGACGGCGTCGTCATGCAGGGCGGCATGATCTTCGATGAAGATGAAGTAGGCCGGGTCGAGGGACCCGATGCCGGGGCCGCCGCCGCCGCCCTGCTGCTCATCTTCCTGCCCGATGATGCCGAAGCGGATCGCAGAATGAATCGCTGACGTGGAACCTATAAAGGGCGCAATGCCAATGGACCGCGGATGAGGCGGACAGAACCGGATTTTTTCGGATTTGATCCGCATTTATCAGCCTCATCCGCGGTCTATCAGCCGAGTTACAGCTAGCGCAGGAAACCGAGATCGTGCCGACTCTTGATACCGAACGTTTGAGCTTCTATTACCGAACCCATGGCGACCCGATGGGCGTGCCGATGCTGTTGCTGCACGGCAGCCACGCAAGCAGCCGCTGGTGGGAGCTTTTTTTCGAGGTGCTGCCGGACGATATCTATGCGGTCGCCCCGGATCTGCGCGGCTGTGGCCGCAGCGACAAGACCGAAACCGGCTATGGAATCCAGGAGCAAGCCGAGGATATCTGGTCCTTTGTGAAGGCGTTGGGCTGGAGCGACTTTGACCTCGTCGCCCACTCCAGTGCAGCCGCCATCTCCGTGGACTTCTTGCTCGCGCATCCTCGTGTCGCCGCAAACCTGGTCCTGATCAGCCCAGTCCCCATTGAAGGCATCCACACGCCGGTCGAGGCCCTCACATTGCTCAACCAGATGCGTGGGGATCGCGCGCTGCACAGCGCGGCATTGGCCGCAATGATGCCCTCGTTCGACCCCAGCGCACCGGAGAAGAATCGGCTCTTTTATGAAGGAATCCTGGACGACGCACAATCGATGGCGCCGGCCGCATTCACGGAGACCACAGTTGCGCTGGGCCAATGGAACCGTTTTGCAGAGGCGCAGGCTCTGACGCTGCCCACGTTGCTAATCTGGGGCGATCAGGACGAAATCGTCGTACGCGATGCAGTCACTCGCACGCTCATCGCCATACCGGGGGCCAACAACCTGGAAGTGCTCAGAGGTGTCGGCCATGCGCCGATGATCGAAGACCCGTTGAGACTGGCCGAGCGAATTATTGAGTTTGTGAGCGAGGAGACCGACAATTACGCCGAGATCCGTGGACAAGCATTGGATCAAAGTGATCAGTAGGTGGTTAGCGACGGTGCTGTTCCTGCTGATCGTTGTGTTGTCGCGCAAGATGACCATTGCAACTGCGGCGCCAGTGCCGGACACAGGCAGCCCAAGTTTTGTCGTGGCTGAACACCACTTTGATGTCCGCTGCACGTCTCCGTTCACGTCGCTGGCGCTGATCGCCTGGCGCACCAACAGCGAAGAGAATGTCACCGGCTACAAGGTGCACCGCACCCTGCTGGACGACCCCGAAGAGAATCGATGGGTGAATCGCTACGCCATCGCAGCGCTGGGTCCGGATACAGAGTATCACGTGATCGACAGCCAGGCTGTGCCCGGCAAGACGTACCGCTACCGGATCTACGGATTTGAAGAGAGTGGGCGCCTTTCGCTGGCCACGCCCGTGACGTTGGCCGAAGGCATGCAACCGTCCTGTTTTTATCTGCCGCTGGTACGTACGACGGGTTCGATTCCAGCCGATTGAGAAACCGGTTGATAAACGTTCAAAAGATATAGAGATTCGAGTAAGCAATGTCCACAGCAACCCAAAATGCCGACCCCGCGTCCCTTGTCTATCCGCTCACGTTCGATCCGATCTTCAAGGACTACGTTTGGGGCGGGCGCAACCTGTCAGACCAGCTTGGGCGCGAGATCCCCGACGGCATTGTCGCCGAGAGTTGGGAGATCGCAGCCCACCCTGATGGATCCAGCGTGGTCAATCGTGGTCCGCTGGCCGGGCTGTCGCTGCCCGAGGTTCAGGCAAGGCTGGGCGAGGCGCTGGTCGGACGCAACAATCAGCGTATGTTGGAATTGGAGCGCTTTCCGCTCCTGATCAAGCTCCTCGACGCCAACCGCTGGCTGTCTGTGCAGGTACATCCCGACGATGTGTATGGGCTGGAACATGAGAACGATCTGGGCAAGACCGAGATGTGGGTCGTGCTCTATGCCGAACCTGGCGCGGAACTGATCTACGGCTTCAAGGCCGGCGTCACAAAGGACGCATTCGAGGCCGCCATCCAAGCCGGTGATGTCGAACCATGGCTGCACCGTGTGCCGGTTGAGGTCGGCGACGTGATCTTTGTGCCCGCCGGCACGATCCACGCACTGGGACCGGGCGCCATCGTGGCGGAGATCCAACAGAACAGCAACACGACCTATCGCATCTATGACTGGGGCCGCCCGCGCCCCATCCATGTCGAACAGGCATTGGATGTGCTCAACTTCGACCTGGTGGAGCCGGAGCCGCTGCGCCCCAGCCTGCTCAATGAAGGAGACGGGGTACGCGTCGAACTGCATCGGTCACTGCCCCTATTTCGAGACCCAGCGACTGTTTTTGCAGCCGGGTTCCTCGTTCAGCGGCGACTGCAACGGCGACACTTTCGAGATCTGGGCCGTCCTCAACGGCAGCGCAACCGTGCGCTGGGCCGGCGATCCTGTGACCATCGACGCCGTCGGCTGGGTGCTGCTGCCGGCCGCACTGGGCGCGTTCCGCATGGAAGCGGATGCCGAGAGCGTTCTGTTGCGGGTGTTGACGCCGTAGGGAAAAGCTGCTGCTTGCGCTGCTGCGTGCTGCGTAAGGGTATTTGAGTAGGAGAACAGTATGAAAAATGGCCAACAACTAACTGAAGAGAGCGCATTCGATCAACATCGATATGCCACAGAGACCTCACGCAGCAAGCAGCACGCAGCACGCAGTCGTCATCACAAACGGCGCCCTCATCTCCGGCGGCGCAACCCTGCGCGCCGACCTCGCCATCGACGGCGACACCATCACCGCCATCGGTCTGGGGCTTTCGGGCGAGCGGACCATCGACGCAGCGGGCTGCTATGTGATCCCCGGCGGGGTTGATCCGCATGTGCATCTGCAACTGCCGCTGGCCGGACGGGTCAGCACCGACACGTTTGAGTCCGGCACGATCGCTGCGGCCTGCGGCGGCACGACCACGGTGATCGACTTCGTGACGCCGGAGCCGGGCCAGCCTATGCTGGAGGCGCTGGCGCTGCGTCGTGCTGAGGCCGACAACTCGGTGGCCATCGACTATGGTCTCCACATGACCATCCCGAGCTGGCACGGGGCGTCGGTCGAACGGCTGGCCGAGGCTCCGGCCGCCGTTGAGGCCGGCTGCGCCACCTTCAAGATCTACCAGGCCTACGACGGCATGATCCTCGACGATGTGGCGCTGCTGCGCTCGTTTCAGGCCGTGGCGTCCGCCGGCGGCAGTGTGGTCCTGCACAGCGAGACCGGTCCCGTGCTCGACCTGCTGCGCGAGCAGGCGTTGGCCGCCGGCCATGTCGAGCCCATCTGGCATGAGCGCACGCGGCCGGCGAGACTTGAGGCCACGGCCATTCACCGTGCAGCCGAACTGGCGCACCTGGCCGGTTGCCCGCTCTACATCTTCCACGTCGGTTGCAGCGAATCGGTCAACGAAATCGTGCGCGCCCGTCGCCGTGGCGTCGAGATCCACGCCGAGACCTGCCCACAGTATCTGCTGCTGAGTGCCGACGAGCATCTGGGGGGCGAGGACGGCGAACTGTTCGTCTGCGCGCCGCCGCTGCGATCACAGCGTGACCAGACGACGCTATGGGCGGCCCTGTCCACCGGCAACATGGATGTGGTCAGCACCGACCATTGCCCGTGGACGCGGACGGAGAAGAACCAGTCCGATTTCTCCCAGATCCCAGGCGGCGTGCCCAGCATCGAAGCACGGCTATCGCTGGTCCACCATTTCGGCGTAGGCGGCGGTCATCTGTCGCGGGAGCGCTGGGTCGACGTCTGCTGCACAAACCCGGCCCGCCTCATGGGGCTGCCGCGCAAGGGCCTGCTGGCGCCGGGCTACGACGCCGATGTCGTCATCTTCGACCCGGCTCGATCCATGACACTCTCGACAGACTCGCTGCATGAAGCTCCTGACTGGACACCCTACGAAGGCATGACCGTCACTGGTTGGCCAAGGACAGTGATCTCGCAGGGGAAAATTGTCGTCGAAGATGGTAACTACGTCGGAGATCCCGGCGACGGGCGGTTCGTCGAGACTCACAGGAACCGCCCCAAAGTGTCAGTTCGCCCAACAGTGAAAATGCAGTACATCACTGCATACAAGCCTGACTGGCCGAACAGGTTCCAACAGATTGTTGCGCATATTAGAGGCTTTCTTCCGAACGGCTGCAGATATCATCATATTGGCTCAACTTCTGTGCCAGGCATGCCGGCCAAGGACATTATCGATCTGGATGTCGAATTCGATCCCGGTTCTCTACAGGCAGTGATTGATGCGCTGAAAGAAGCGGGCTACGAACATGAAGGAGATTTGGGCATCTCAGGACGAGAGGCATTTAGGCCGGTGCAGGGTTCGAGTGCCGCATCTCTTCCAGCGCATCACTTGTACGCGTGTGAGATTGGCGCGTTTGAACTGCTCAAGCATCTCGCATTTCGTGATTACTTGGTGGCAGAGCCAGTTCGAGCAGAGTGGTTTGCCGCCCAAAAGGTCGCGGTGGACGCTGCAGCGGAGAGCAGAGACGCCTACATTGAACAGAAATCGGTCTTCTACAGTACAATCGTTGAAGAATCAGTGGAATGGGCCGACCGATCGCTGCGCGGCACGGCGCAAATGTCACGCCTCCCGTGAGTTCAACGTTGGCTGGAATCAAAGTGCCTTTCGCCGGCCACGGACGACCCGACTAGAGAGACAAGGAGCCAACCATGAACGAACAGGCCGACACAACCTTCAACGCCATCCTGGACGGCAGTGAACCGGGCACCATCATCGCCCGCGATGACGAGAAACAGATGGCGCTGATCGCGAGCAACCACCCGGAGAGCGTCATCCATTGGATTGCCGTGCCCTATGAACCGGTCGCCAGCACAGAGGCGCTTCTGCAAGAGGACAAGGAACGCTTTCTGGCGCTGGTCGACTATGCCGTCACCCAGACCCACGAACTGGCCGAGGAATACCCGCGCTTGCAGCAGGGTTTCACACTGAAGATCCACTGCGGATCGTTCGAAACCATGCGCCATGCCAAGGTCCACGTACTGGCGGCTGAATGACGCTCGACCATTCCTTATTGCACGGGCTTAAAAAGGGACCGGCATTGCGTGCCGGTCCCTTCTACTATGGTATACTTGGTCGCGTTTGTACCGCGACATTGATATCGCAGTGCCGCGTAGCCGACAAGCTACGACATCAATGTCGTGCTACAGTCCGACAGTACAGTTCATGAAGGATCGAATGGCAAAAACAGATCGACGAAATCGACAGAAAAGCAACGAAAAGCCGACTTGGCGTTCGTCCCAGCCGACCGCGCCTGATGAAGAGGGCGCGATCTTCAAGGATTGGGGCGGCAGGCTTTCCATCGCGCTGACCATGCCCAACACCTACTACATCGGCATGAGCAGCCTGGCCCTGCAACTGCTCTATCGCATGTTCAACGCCGAACCGGATGTGGTCTGCGAGCGCATCTTCTGGGAGAAGGGCGCGGCCATGGAGGGCAAGCCGCTGCTCTCGCTGGAGACGCGGTCGCGCCGCCGACGAGTTTGACATCTGGGCCTTTACCATCTCGTGGGAGATGGACTATTTCAACGTGGTCGAGATGCTGCGCCAGGCCGGCATGCCGCCGCTGGCCGCCGACCGACAGACGAGCACACAGTGGAACGGCAGCCCCTGGCCGCTGCTGATCGCCGGCGGCCCCGGCGTGACCATGAACCCGGAGCCGATGGCGCCCTTTTTCGACGCCATCCTCATCGGCGAGGCCGAAGAAGCGGCGCCCGAATTCATCGAACTCAGCCGGGACGGGCATCGACGACCGCGATGCGCTGCTGCGCACGCTGGACGCGACGCCCGGCTGGTACGTGCCCAGTCTGCGCCCGTCCAACCGCGAGCACGTGGATTTCCGGCCGGTCAAACGTCTTTGGGTGCGCGATCTGGCCGCCTACGACACATCGAGCACGCTCTACACGCCCGACACCGAATTCAGCAACATGCATCTGATGGAGATCGCACGCGGCTGCGGGCGCGGCTGCCGCTTCTGTCTGGCCGGCTATGTCTATCGCCCGGCACGCGAGCAACCGCTGGATCGCCTGCTGGCGTCGGCTGAACAGGGCGTCGCCAACGGGCACACCAAGGTCGGCCTGGTCAGCGCGGCGGTCAGCGACCACACGCAGATCGACGAGATGGCCACCGAGTTGCAGCGCATGGGCGCCAGCATCAGCGCCAGTTCCATGCGCATGGACCCGATCAGCGTGCCGCTGATCCGCGCCATGGCCGAGACCGGTGCGCGCAATCTGACCGTGGCGCCCGAGGCCGGCAGCCAACGCCTGCGCAGCGTCATCAACAAGACCCAGACCGAAGACCAGATGATGCGCGCCATCTCGCTGGCCCAGGAGCTGAACTTTCCCCAACTCAAACTCTACTTCATGGTCGGCCACCCGACCGAGACCGACGAGGACATCCAGGCGCTGATCGACTTCACGCTGACGGCGCGTTCGCACTTCAAGCGACGCATCGCCATCAACGCCACGCCCTTTGTGCCCAAGGCGCACACGCCCTTCCAGTGGGAAGGCATGGCCCCGACCAAGGAGATCCGCAAGCGCCAGCGGTCCATCCACAAAGCGCTGGCCCGGCACAACATCGACGTGCGCGCCGACTCGCCCGATTGGGCCGAGGTGCAGGCCGTGCTCAGCCGCGGCGACCGCCGCATCGCCGATCTGCTGCTGGCGATTCCGCCCGGCCAGCTCACCGTGCGCACTTTCTTCCAGACCATGGAGGAGTGCGGTCTGGATCGCGAGCAGTACGCCGGCGAGTGGGAAGTCGGGTCGCCGCTGCCCTGGGACATCGTCGAGAGCGGCGTCAGCGAGAACTACTTTCACTACGAACTCAAGCTGGCGGCGCGCAGCGAGACCGGCCTCAGTTGCCCGCCCGACAGCGCCGGTTGCCTCAGTTGCCAGGCCTGCGATCCCCAGTGGGCCTTCCGCTTCGGCGACAACGACCAACGCCCGGTCCCCGCGGCCAAGGGCGGGCCGTGGCGAGCGGAGGATTGGGCGCCGTGGACGAGGTTGAAGGAACGTAATACGTAGAACGTACCCAAGTAAACGAACTCGATCACCGTGACCACATCGCCGCCGAAACCTCACGCAGCAAGCAGCACGCAGCATACATTCCCAATGGCACATCCCCTCCCGCCATCCAAACCATCACGCAGCAAGCAGCACGCAACAAAGGATCCGCACCATGCAAGCAACACCGCACACCACCCCCCACCTCTTTTCACCCATCACACTGCGCGACGTGACCGCACGCAATCGACTCTGGATCGCCCCTATGTGCATGTATTCGGCCTATGCTGAGAACGGTGTGCCGACTGACTGGCATCGTGTGCACTACGGCAGCCGCGCCGTCGGCGGCGCGGGGCTGGTTATTGTCGAAGCCACAGCGGTAGAAGCGCGTGGCCGGATCAGCGCGCGCGATCTGGGCATCTGGAACGATGAGCAAGGCCAGGCCTTTGCCCCCATTGTCGAGTTCATGGCCGAATACGGCGCAGTACCGGCCATTCAGCTCGCCCATGCCGGGCGCAAGGCGGAAGTCGCGGACAACATCGGACCCAGCCCGCTGGCCTTTTCAGAGAGGTACGCTGTCCCCAAAGAAATGAGTGAAGCGGACATCGAGGACGTGGTCAACGCGTTCGCGGCCGGCGCCGAACGTGCCTTGCAGGCCGGCTTTCAGGCTGTCGAGATCCACTCGGCCCACGGCTATCTGCTGCACGAATTCCTGTCGCCCATCAGCAACCGGCGCACCGATGCCTACGGCGGCAGCTTGGAGAACCGACTGCGTTTCCCGCTGCAAGTCGTCGGCGCGGTGCGCAACGTCTGGCCGGATCACCTGCCCCTCTTCACGCGCATCAGCGCCACGGACTGGGCCGAAGGCGGCTGGGATCTGGATCAGAGCGTTGTCTACTCGCAGCGAATGCGTGAGGCCGGCGTCGATCTGGTCGACGTCTCATCGGGCGCGCTGACACCGGATCAACGCATCGTCGTCGAACCCGGCTACCAGGTGCCGTTCGCACAGAGAATTCGCAGCGAAGCGGACGTGCCCACCGGCGCCGTCGGTCTCATCACCGAGGCCGTTCAGGCCAACGACATCGTCGTCAATGGGCAGGCCGACGCCGTGTTGATCGCCCGCCAGTCGCTCAGAGACGCCTACTGGCCGCTGCGTGCGGCCCAGGAACTGGGCGTCGAGGGGCCGGTCCCGACCCAATACGAGCGAGGATGGATGTAGGACGGATAGCAATGCGAAAAAACCGGTTGCATCTGTCGCGGTTCTGATCTAGAATTGAAGAGTGTTTGCCTCAGGTGTTTTGGGCAACCGCACGCACAATCACTGCCTATCCAATGTCCGCCCGCCGATTTCGCCGACTCCACCATCGCAGAGAGAGACTTCGACCACAACAAACTTGTCGAGGTTCGATTGCGCCCTTCCCGCTATCCTGCGCGACATCGGTCTGTCCAAACCCAAGGAGGAGTTCCAGGTGTCATCAACAACTGTCGCTCGAAAGATCAGATTAGCCGTCGCCCTATTTCTGCTCTCCATGACGCTGCTCATGGCGCCGATAGGCAGGACAGAAGCGCTGGCAGCCGGCCCGCCAAGCGACCAACTGGCCCAGCGATCAGCGCCCCTGGGCCAGACCGACAAGTCCGGCGATCAGGATGGCGATGCAGCCGCCGATGAAGGGGCCATTTCAGAATTGGCCGACGCCCGCCGGGCCGTGATCCAGATCGAAGCGGTGGGCACGTTTGTCGATCCGGAAGAGGGCCTCCAGGCCAATAGCGCCGGTCGAGGGTCAGGCTTCATCATCGACGAAGCCGGCATCGCCGTGACCAACAACCATGTTGTCACCGGCGGCGCGCTCTTCCGCGTCTATGTCGACGGGCAGGAGGAGCCGCTCAACGCGCGCGTGCTGGGCGTCTCCGAATGCGCCGATCTGGCCGTCATCGACATCCAGGGAGACGGTTTTCCCTATCTTGACTGGTACGACGGCCCCATCAACGTCGGGCTTGAGGTCTACGCCGTCGGTTTTCCGCTGGGCGATCCCGAGTTCACCATGACCCGCGGCATCATTGCCAAGGAACGTGCCAGCGGCGACACTGCCTGGGCGTCCATCGACCATGTGCTGCAACATGACGCCGACATCGCACCGGGCAATTCGGGCGGTCCGCTGATCGACGAGAACGCCAGCGTCGTCGGCATCAATTATCGGCTCAACGACAGCGGCCAATATTTCGCCATCTCGCGCGACGAAGCTGTGGCGCTGATCGATACGCTGCGCAGCGGCGAAGATGTGGATTCACTGGGCATCAACAGCGAGGCCGTGGTCGTCGGCGAGGACCTATTCGGCATCTGGGTCTCCTCGGTCGAATCGGGCTCGCCGGCCGAAGCGGTCGGGCTGCAAGCGGGCGACATCATCCTGACCATCGAAGGGCTGGAACTGGCGACCGATGGAACCATGGCCACCTACTGCGAGATCCTGCGCAGCCATGATCCCGGCGACGTCATGGCGCTTGAAGTGTTGCGTTTTGACACGGAGGAAGTCCTGGAAGGCCAGTTCAATGGCCGTCCGCTGGAGACCAGTTTCTCGCTGGCAGACACTGTGGACGAAGAGACGTCCACCGAGGGCGGCGCCCCGCTGCCGGAGGGCCAGCCCTATGAGGAATATGTGGCTGTTACGGATGAACAGGGCATCATCACGATCGAAGTGCCGCACCGAGTGGACCGATGTTTCCGAGTTGGCCTGGGCCGACTCGGACGACGTCCAGTTCGGAATCCAACTCTGGTCTGCGCCCGATGTGGCCGAATTCTCCAACAGTTGGGATGTGCCCGGCGTCGTCTTCAGCTACTCCGACGAATTGAGCCCAGAGATCAGCACGGAAGACCTGATCGACACCGTCGATTACTCGGAAAGCTGTACATTCATTGAACGCGGCGAATTGCCGGACGGATTCTTTTCCGGCTTCTATGATGTCTGGGAGGCCTGCGGCGACGCCGGCAGCACGGCGTTGGTGCTGGGGCTGGAGCCGGAGACCGGCGACTACATGGTCCGCATCGAAAGCTACAGCGTCACCCAGGCCGACCTGGACGCATCCGATCACATCCTCGACACCTTTGTGATCGCACCGCCAACAGGTCGACCGGAGGAAACGCCCTCTGACGAGTTGATCGCCGGCACCATCGACGACATCGACGTCAGCGGCCTGATCTACGACTACGCCTTCCTGGACGATCCCGCGCTGTCGGCCCTGATTCCCGATCCATGGGAGGATATCATCGCCGACGATTGGCTGATCGACGATGAACCCATCGGGCTGACGGTGACTGTTGCGCCGGATGCAGCCGCGTTCGAGGAGGCATGGAGCACACCGGGATTCGCCGCATTCATGGCCGAGGCCGCCGGCGATCCCGATTTCGAGTTCAATCCCATCGACGCGCTGGACAACAGCGATTTCTCCGATACCTGCGAATATGACGATCGGCTCGACCACCAGCACACGATCTACGGCATCACCTACACGGGCGCTCTGGACATCTGGCGCAACTGCGACGGCGAGGACAACACCTTTGTCGTACTGTCGGCCGCATCGGATCCCGCTCGACCATGGCGTGACGATCTACTATTTGGCCGTTGACGATGCTGACTATGAAGCATTTGACGTGCTGGAACAAAGTTTTTATGTCAACACCGAGGGTGTGGCCGATCTGATCGAAGAGGCCATGCCCATCGATGGTGGCGAGAGCGGGGCCGATCCCGACGACTTCGTCTCCTTCATCGACGATGGCGGAACCTTTGCACTGACGATTCCCAAGGCGTGGGATGACATCATCAACGATGAGTGGATCGTTGACGGCGACGTGATCGGACGATCCCTGTACGCCGCCCCAGACATCGCTGAGTTCGAGAAGAGTTGGCTGGCGCCCGGTCTCTTTGTGGGCACATCCGCTTCATTGGCGGAAACCTACACCCCGGAGGAAGCGCTCGACTTCTTCGACTACAGCGATGAGTGCACATACGATGAGCGGTACGAATACGAAGACGGCTATCTGCTGGGCGCATACGATATCTGGCGGGAATGCGCAGAGGTGGAGGGCCAATCCTACGTCGTCTTCTCCGCCAATCCGCTCAATGAAGACGGCGAGATTGAAGACGGCCAACTGGCGATTCTCTATACCAATCTGGTCTACTCAGAGTGACGTGGATGCCTTCATCGAGATCATGGCCACGTTGGTCGTGGCCTCGGCAGACGGCGAGATGGAAAGCTCAGCCGCCGCGTCGCTGCCCACGGCGACCATTGTGGCCAATGCGCTAAACGTTCGCAACGGACCGGGCACGAACTACGCACGCGTCGCCGCCGTCTATCAAGATGACGAGGTGACCGTGGCCGGCCAGAGCGGCGACTGCGCGTGGCTCCAGGTTGTAACGCCGGACGGGCAGCCGGGGTGGGTTTCGGGCAAGAGCACCTATGTCGAGCTGAACGGCGACTGCGAGCAGATTCCGGAAGCGGAAATCGCAACACCTCAATCGAGCGCCGGCGGCAGAGCGGCCAGTTCAGCCAAGGGGTGCTATCTCTTCCAGAATCAACTGGGCACAGAATTGACACTCACTTTCACACAGGCCGACACCAAGCAGAACGTCACATTCAAGATACCGGCCCGCGGCGAACAACAACAGTGCTTCGATCCAGGGCCGTACACCTACACGCTCGACGCGCCGCCGCCCTGGGGATCGACCAACGGCGAGCTGACCGTCAGCGCCGGCGACAACTACACCTTCCCGATATCGGGCGACTGATCTAGGTAACGGGAGCGCGCAACGGGCGAAATGTACGGGCCGCCTGTCCGTACATTTCGCCCGTTGCGCGCCCACTCACTTCGAGATTGCGACGAATGGAGGGATCTCGTCTTTTTGATTCTCCAGGAGAACACGTTAGCATACGCTCATGAAACACCTATCAACTGTATTCACACTGTTCTTGATTGTCCTGGCGACGTCAGCATGTGCGCCGCTGGTCGATCCGACGATTGACATGACGATTGACACGCCGGCTGAATCAAGACTGGAAACAGCCGTCCAGTCCCTGGATGCGTTTGACTACAACGAACGTCTGGGCCGCGGCATCAACCTGGGCAATGCCTTGGAAGCGCCCTACGAAGGCGCCTGGGGACTCTACCTCAAGAAGGAACACTTCGAGGCCATCGCCGAGGCCGGCTTTGATTCTGTGCGCATTCCCATTCGCTGGAGCGTCTACGCGGACACAGAGCCGCCGTATCTGATCAAAGAGAAGATCTTCGAGCGCGTCGACTGGGCCATTGAGCAGGCCGTTGCCAATGATCTGGTCGCCGTCATCAACATCCATCACTTCGAAGAGATCATGGCGGATCCTGAAGACCAGCGCGAACGCTTCAATGCCATGTGGCGGCAGATCGCCGAGCACTACGCCGAGGCGCCGGACACGGTCTACTTCGAGCTGCTCAACGAACCCACCGCGCGACTCACCATCGGCAGTTGGAACAGCCTGCTCAACGGCGCACTCTCCATTGTGCGAGAGACCAACCCGGACCGCATGGTCATCGTCGGCCCGGCCCAGTGGAACAACAGCGACCTTCTCGCCACCCTAAGACTGCCCGACGAGGATCGCAACATCATCGCCACCTTCCACTACTATCGCCCCTTCGAGTTCACCCACCAGGGGGCGGAGTGGGTCGATGGCAGCAAGGCATGGATGGGCACAACCTGGAGCGGCTCCAGCCCACAGGTTGCCGTCATACAGGCCGACTTTGATGGGGCGGCAGCCTGGTCGGAGAAGACGGACCGTCCGCTCTACTTGGGCGAATTTGGCGCCTACAGTATGGCGGACATGGACTCTCGTGCGCTCTGGACCCAGACCATTGTCGAAGAGGCGGAGCAACGCGGTTTCTCGTGGGCCTACTGGGAGTTTGGATCAGGCTTCGGCGCCTACAACCAGGGATTGAAGGCATGGGAAAAGCCTCTGCTCAATGCCCTGATGCCCGAGTAGGGGAGGCTCATGCAACGCAACGTCCACGCCAACGGCGTCGTCACCTACACATTTGAAAGCCTGGCCGGTCTGCCGCTCGCCGCGCACGTCAGCACCCGGCACGGCGGCGTCAGCCCTGCGCCGTGGAACACGCTCAACTTCAGCGTGCCGCGGGGCGACACGCGCGAAAATGTCGCCGAGAACCGCCTTCGCCTGGCGTCGGCCCTGGGCATCGACGGCGCGCAGATCACCTATTGCCAGCAGGTACACGGCACCGGCATCGCCAAGGTCGACTTCAGCGACGCCGGACGCATGCAGTCCGGCTGCGACGGCATGATCACCGACACGGTGGGCCTGCCGCTGATGCTCGTCTTTGCCGACTGCACGCCGCTTCTGCTCTATGACCGAGAGCGTCACGTGCTGGGCATCTGCCATGCGGGCTGGCGCGGCACGGTCAACGGCGCAGCCGAGGCCATGGTCTGGGCCATGCAGGCGGCGTTCAACTGCGAGCCGGCGGATCTGCTGGCCTGCATCGGGCCAAGCATCGGGCCTGAGAGCTACGAAGTCGGCGACGAGGTGCTGGCCATGGCCACGGCCAAGCTCAGCCACCCGGAGCGATTCTTCACCTACCCCAACGGGCCGGAGCAAAATCCCTATTTCAATCTGTGGGAGGCCAACCGGACCCAATTTCTGGCTGCCGGCGTTCCGCCTGAGCAGATCGAGATCGGCGGTATCGACACGGCCACCAACACGGATGACTTCTTCAGCCACCGGGCGGAGCAGGGCCGGTGCGGCCTGTTCAGCATGGTGGCATGGCTGACCCCCGAGTAGGGCGGAATGGCATTCTGTTCAGCTTGGTCAAGCTTAGCCAGGCCGGTCGGAAACCCAATCGGACCCAGAAAGGATGGGGCATTATGTCAACAAAATACTTTCGTCATTCCATGCTTGTGCTTCTGGCCGTCGTGATCAGCCTCCTGCTCTTTCGGGATTCTTCGCCGGCCCAGGCCAAGGCATCGCTCGGCACGATTCCGCCATTGGCGCCTGTGTTGACCAACCCGGACATGGAGTGCGACGACGGCTACTACGAGGTGACCGGCCCGGATCGCAAGCCCAATCGCATCCCCAACGGTTGGCAACAGGTGCTGAGTCTTGGGCATCCACGCATGAACAGCGCGCGCCTTCAGTTCGCCAAGAGCTGCGAGGCCGAGGACGTCCACATCGAGAAGATCAACGGACGCGACAGCTTCACGGTGCTGGCCTGGGAGATCGAGACGCCGCCCGAGCCGGGCAAGCCCTTTGACGTGACGATCTATCAGCAGACGCCGGTCGAGCCAGGCGGCGACTACAGCGTCAGCGGCTGGTTCCTCACGCTCTGCGGCGGCAGCGCCGTGCCCAACGATTGCCCGGACGGCGTCTACATGGCCAAGATGCTCGGCCTGGACCCGACCGGCGGCATCGACCCCGATGCCGACACGGTCGTCTGGACGGAAAATCGCAACAATTTTGTCGACGAGAATGACGAGCGCATTGGCTGGTCCAATCTCTACACCGCCGCCACGCGCCGAGGCCGGCACGATGACCGTCTTCGCCCGCATCGACAGTCCATTCCAATGGCACGGCAACCACGGCTTCATCGACGCCATCAGCCTGATTCGTGCGCCCGTCGCCGAGTTTGTCGATCTGCCGGCCGAGGTCAGCGGCGATCGCTTGGACCTGGCCTGGGACGGGCAGCAGAGCCCCGATGTCGAGGCCATAGCGAGGCGGAAACTACGATCTGCTCTTCGACATCGATGTCCGTCACGAGGACGAAGCGACGTGGCGCAGCCTGGTCAGCGATGCGGACAGCCCCGGCAGCATACCTTTCCAGGCGGGGTGTCTCGACTCATCCTATCAATTTCGCATCCGCGCACGGGCCGAACAGCCCGATGACGAGGAGGGCGCCTGGCCCAATCAGCGCTATCCGGGACCGTGGAGCGATCCACAGACGGTCTTGTTCAAGTCGGAAAACACGCCCATCGAGATCAAGATCGGGGATTTTCGATCTACCTTCCATTGATAAGCCGTGGCGGTCAATGCTAACCGTCGAAATGTAGGTGCGGTTTGCAACCGCACGATCTGCAATCAGCTTCCAGGTCGTGCGATTGACGACCTGGATGGTCGTGACAATTGCCGCCACGTGGCTTGACTGCGGCCGTGATGCAACTCAGTTGAGTCCGGATCGCAAAAATGGCGCAAGGCTTTGCGTCCACTTTGGTTCGCTGGTACAATCGTTGATTGGCGGGTCGAAAAGCCAGTGCGATTGCTCGGTATTCAATGCCGATGTGGTTCGGAACGCTTCAATGCCACGATGATCAGTCCCAAATCAGATTGCCAGGTCTTGGCCGTATGAGTGACCCGTCGATACCCAACAGTGAACTTCGACCAGCGACATTGCCGATGACATCGGCGCCAATCTTGCCGAGGTCAGGCAACGCATGGCCGCAGCAGCGCAACGAGCCGGACGCGATCCGTCTGATGTCGCCCTGGTCGCGGTCAGCAAGACGAAACCCATGTGGATGATCGAGGCGGCGCTGGCTGCCGGCCAGGTCGATTTCGGCGAAAATCGGCTGGAGGAAGCCTGGCAGAAGATTGAAGAAGCCAAAGCAAACGGGCTAGAGGCCATTCGTTGGCACTTCATCGGCACCATCCAAAGCCGCAAGACGAACCAGGCCGTGGGGCCGTTCGTATTGCTCCACTCGGTCGACCGGTTGAAGATCGCACGTCGGCTGAGCCGCGACGCAGAGGCTGCCAAATGCGTATTGCCGGTACTGCTCGAAGTCAATGTCAGCGGCGAAGAGAGCAAACATGGCTTTCGCCCTGACGAACTGCGGGCAAGCGCCGACGAGTTGGCGGATCTGTCCGGCATCCGCATCGAGGGTCTGATGACCATGGCGCCGTTCGTCTCAGACGAGGCTCGGATTCGACCGGTCTTTCGGGGACTGCGGACGCTGCGTGACGAACTGGCAGAGACGACGCCGGCGATCAACTGGCGACACTTGTCCATGGGCATGACCAACGATTACGAAATTGCTATCGAAGAGGGTGCAACGATTGTCCGTGTAGGCTCGGCGATCTTCGGCGCACGCAACAGGGAGTAAGGGACATGCTGGAGTTCAACAAGATCGCCTTCATCGGATGCGGCGTGATGGGCGAAGCGATCATCAAGGGCATCCTGGACAAAGGGCTGACCACGGCCGAGCGCATCGTCGCCTCTGATCCGTGGGAGCCGCGCCGGCTGCACATGGAGAGCGTCTACGGCATCCACGATGACCAACAACAATCGCGAGGCGGTCAACGGCGCCGACATTGTGATCCTGAGCATCAAACCCCAGACGCTGGCCAAGGTGACTGCCGATCTGCACAGCAAGATCGACCCCAGCGCGCTGGTGCTGAGCATCATCGCCGGCGTGCGCATCAGCACATTGCGCAGCGCGCTGTTCCATGACCGCATCGTACGCGCCATGCCCAACACCCCTGCACAGATCGGCATGGGCATGACCGTCTGGACGGCGACTGACGAGGTCAGCCCAGAGCAGGTCGAACAGACCGAGGCCATCCTCGGCGCGCTGGGCGAACAGTTGCAGGTCGACGAAGAAGGCTATCTGGACATGGCGACCGGTCTCAGCGGCTCGGGTCCCGGCTTCGTGCTCCTGCTCGTGGAGGCCATGATCGATGCCGGTGTGCACATGGGCTTTCCCCGGCGCGATGCCGAGGCCATGGTACTGCAGACCATCGGCGGCAGCATCGAATTGATGCGCCAGACAGGGCTACACTCGGCCGAGTTGAAGAACCGGGTCACAAGCCCCGGCGGAACCACAGCGGCCGGACTCTACGAGCTAGAGAAGGCCGCCACCCGCGCCATCCTCAGCCGGGCCATCTTCGCAGCCTATCGCCGCAGCCAAGAGTTGGGCGACACTCAGTGAAGAAAGGAACAAAGCATGAGCGTTCTGTTTACGACGTTGGCCAATCTGGTTCAGCTCTACATTTTTGTACTGCTGGCCCGCATTCTGATGACCTGGATCCCGAATCTCGATCCGAACAATCGAGCCGTGCAGTTGCTCGTTCAAGTCACCGAACCGGTGTTGGAACCGGCCCGCCGTTTGATTCCAACCATGGGCATGATCGATATCTCGCCCATTGTGGTCTTCTTTGCGCTGCAGATTCTGGCCCGCATGTTGGAAGATATGGCGCTGCGATTTTAGAAAGGAGACTCTATGTCACTCCAATCGAAGCCGAACCCGGACGATGACTCTGCTGGCGTTCGGGCTGTTGCTTTGCTCTGTTGCTTGCAGGCTGCCAGCCGATCACTGCCGAAAAGGCAACACTGCCCTGGCTCGATGAGAACGAAAGAGCCGGAGCAGGATCTGTCCGCCGCGAGCTTGAGCGAATTGAGCGAGACTGAAGCGGCATTGGTCACACGTGCCATTGATGATCTGGCGGCAACGACGTCCGTAGATCCGGCGTCGATCTCGTTGGTCAGCATCGAACCCGTCGAATGGCCGGACGCCAGCCTAGGCTGTCCACAGCCGGACATGATGTATGCCCAGATGTTGACGCCCGGCTATCGCATCGTGCTTTCGACCGGCGACGAAACGGTCGAGTACCACACCGCCACAGATCCGGACGGCCCAGTCGTCCACTGCGAAGAGACGGAATAGAGTTGATAAACGAAAGAGCCCGACCTGTGAGCACAGGTCGGGCTCTTTCGTTTATCAACTCTGGATGGCTGAACGACCTTGCCACTAGCGCTTCAAGATCAACTCTTTCTGCGGCTCGCCCAGATAGACTGCACCCTCCTCAGTGACCAGCACATCCTCTTCCAGCCCCATGTAGCCGTAGCCGGGCACCACCAGCCCCGGCTCAATCGTGTAGACGTGCCCGACCTCCACCGGCTGATTGGGCGTCGTGCCGTAGCGGGTCCACTCGGGCCCAAGCAGCGCGCCGCCGTCGTGGCAGGCGCGGCCCATCTGATGGCCGGTGGCATATTTGAACTCGGGATAGCCGGCGTCGGTCACGACCTTGCGGGCCACGGCGTCAACCTCCTTGCCCAGCATGCCCGCCTGCATGGCGTCGGCAGCAGCCTGGGTTGCACGCACGATGGTCTCAAAACCGCGACGCACCGGCTCAGGCGCTTCGGTCTCGCCGTCCGCCAGGAAGTAGACGACACGCTGGATATCGGAACAGTATTCGTTCTGGCAGACGCCGAAGTCGAAGTGGACCAGATGGCCCGGTTCGATCACGATGTCGGTGGGGCCGGAATGGCCGACCGGCGAATCCGGGCCGGAATTGACCGCCGGACAACTGGCCCACTCCCAGGCCGTGGTCAACCCCAACTCGCTGACCCGCTCGTGCATGAAACGACCGACGGCCTTCTCCGACATGCCGACCTGCATGTAGTCGAACGTCCGGTCGTAGATCTCGAATGTGGTGGCGATGGCGGCGGTGATGCGCTCGACCTCGGCCGCCGTCTTGCGCCCGCGCAGCGCGTGGATCACCGGCTCGGCCGACACGATCCTGTCAGCAAAGGGCGTATCAGCCAGGTATTGTTGCAGCAGCAGGAAGAGACCGTGGCTCAGACCGTCGGCATGGGCATCGTTGACCGAATAGTTGAGCGCGATCTTTGCCGGGTCGAGCCGCTGGAGCACCGACACGAGCGGCTCCTGAAACGACTCATCGTAAGGAATCACCTCGGTGTAGGCGCCGATGCGACGGGCGTTTTCCGCGTCATAGCGCCCCATGATCGCAATGCGGTCGCCGGCGGCGGTCAGGATGAAGGCGCTCTGCCAGGTGGCATCGTGGCCGTAGATGAAGGGCAACACCGGATCGCCGCCGGCCGACGTCTCGCGCACAAATGTCAGCCAACAGTCGATGTCGGTCTCCTGCAAGATGCCGATTGCCTGCTGGACCTTCTCCTGGACTAAGGATGATTCAAGTTGGTTCATGGTCTTTCTCCGCTACTGGTTTGATGATGGTCTGATATTGTACTACCATGTCAGGTTACGCCCGTTTTCGGCACAATGCAAAACCGCTGCCCACGTTAGACGGCTGGATAGTTGCCAAAACGGGCAAGAAGGGCGAAAATTCACCTATCCAAACAATCCATGCTCATCATGCCAGAACGAGGAGAGAAAATGACAGCGCAGATCATCGACGGCAAGGCCATTGCAGCGACCATCCAGGGGGAGATCAAGGAAGAAGTCGAGGCCATGCAGGCAGCGACCGGCAAGGTGCCGGGCTTGGCCACCGTGCTGACCGGCGACCGTAAGGACTCGGAGACCTATGTGCGCATGAAGAAGAAGGCCTGCGCCGAAGTCGGCATGCGCTCCATCGGCCGCGAGCTGCCGGGCGACATCAGCCAGGAAGATCTGCTGGCCGTGGTCCAGGAGCTGAACGCCGATCCCGATGTCAACGGCATTCTGGTGCAGTTGCCGCTGCCCGATCATCTGGACGAGGAGGCGATCCTGGCCGCGGTGAGCATCGACAAGGATGTGGACGGCTTCCATCCCATCAACATTGGCCGCCTCTCCATGAAGCGTCGCGACCCGCTCTTTGTGCCCTGCACGCCCAAGGGCTGCATCGAACTGCTGGATCGCATGGGCATCGCCATCGAAGGCAAGAACGCGGTCGTGCTCGGCCGCAGCAACATCGTCGGCCTGCCGGCAGCCATGCTGCTGCTGCACCGCAACGCCACCGTGACCATCTGCCACTCGCGCACCCAGGATCTGCCCGGCGTCGTGCGCCAGGCCGACATTCTGATCGCGGCCGTGGGCCGCGCCGAGATGGTGCGCGGCGACTGGATCAAGCCGGGCGCGGCCATCATCGACGTGGGCATCAACGCCGTCGACGATCCGACGCGCAAGCGCGGCTACCGCCTGGTCGGCGACGTGGCCTACGACGAGGCGCTGGAGGTTGCCGGCGCCATCACGCCGGTGCCGGGCGGCGTCGGCCCCATGACCATCGCCATGCTGCTGCGCAACACCATGGATGCGGCCAAGCGGACCTACGGTCTCGACGAGTAGATCCGGACTGGCACGATTACTGGGAGAGACGAGTTGCGTAGGCGAACGATGTCTGGCATTACGTAAAGAGCCGGACTCCTGGCGCACATCCGACTGAGTGCCTTTGTCCGCTAAGTCACGGCACTCGTTCGCCGAGGTCACATGTTGGACTACAACCGACTGGCGGCTGACTATGCTCGCCATCGTGCCGTCAATCCAGAGGTGCTGCGGCACTGATCGACGGAGCAAAGATCACGCCCACTCACGCGTGCTCGAAGTCGGTTGCGGAACTGGCAACTACATCGGCGCAATCCGCCAGGCGACCGGCGCTGAATGCTGGGGAATCGATCCGTCCGTGGAGATGCTCACGACCGCGGCAGATCGCCATCCCGATCTGATCAGTCGACATCGGATCAGCCGAAGAGATCCCGTTTGCGGCAGAGACTTTCGATCTTGTCTACTCCGTGGATGTGATCCACCATGTCGATGACCTGCCGGCTGCTTTCGGGGAAGCCAAGCGTGTACTGAAACCGGGCGGCCTGATCTGCACGGTCACCGATTCCATCGATGTGATCCGCCGTCGCAGGCCGCTCTCGAACTATTTCCCGGAAACCGTCGCCGTCGAGGAAGCCCGCTATCCGGCCATCGCATATCTGGCCGATCTGATGGAGCAGACCGGATTCATCGACATCGAGACGCAAGAGGTCGCGTTCGGCTATTGGCTTGACGACATCCAGCCCTATCAGGACAAGGCGTTCTCCTGCCTGCACCTGATTCCGGATGAAGCGTTCGGCAATGGCATCGAACGTTTGCAGACCGACCTGGAGCGGGGGCCAATCAGCGCCCTGTCGCTCTACACGCTGCTCTGGGGACGTCTGGCCAGCCAGTAACCATCGCATCGAACACCAATGTGCAGGACTGGAACTTCTTGAAAGCATCACAATTTCTACGAACGTACGGCCTCTGGTCGCTTTTCGCCCTCACCATCGCCGCCTGGACCGGCGTGCTCATGCGCTTCGGCCTGATCGGCTACATGCCGTCCTGGGCGAGCAACTTCGCGGCCGTTCGCCACGCGCACAGCCACCTGATGTACTTCGGCTGGGTCACACTGGCGTTGATGGCGCTGATCTGGTACCGGCTGTCACGACTGACCGGACGACCCATTTCCCGCGCTGCCTGGTGGCAGATGGCGGCGACGACCGTGGCCGCGCTGTTGAGTTTTCCGGCCTTCTGGGCCAATGGCTACGGTCTCACCTCGATCGGATCACTCGATCTGCCGCTGGGTTCCATGACATCAGCGCTCAATGGGCTGACCTGGTTTGTCTTCATCTGGCTCTACTACCGGGCAACACGCCGACTGGCCGAACGGCCGGTCTATCTCCGTCTCTGGGACTGGTCGTTGGTGCTGCTGCTGTTGGCCTGTGTCGGCGCTCTGGGCTTGATGGCCGGCGTCTTCACCGGCGGCCAGAATATCTTCCTCCAGCAGTTCTTCCTGCATCTCTTTCTCGATCTCTTCGCCGCCGGCTGGTTCACGCCTGGCGTTGCTCGGGGTGGTCTGGGCACAGCTTTCTGCAGAGACAGACCGTGCCGAACCGCTTGCCGGTGGCTGTGCTGGCCGTCGCGTTGACCCCGACGTTCCTGCTCGGGCTGCCGCGCGCACTGGTTCCCGACGGCATGGCCTGGCTGGCGGTGATCGCCAACCTGATCGCAGCGATTCTGCTCGGCTGGCATCTGGCCGCGCTGTGGCCTCGACGCGCATTTCTGACGGCGTTTGGTCGCTTCGGGCTGATTTTGCTGGCGGTCCATATTGTCAGCGCCATCGCACTGGCCATCCCCGGCGTCTGGCAATGGGCCGGCGGCACCCAATTGCGCGTCTACTATCTGCATGTGTTGCTGTTGGGTTGGATCAGCAGCTTGCTGCTCGACCTGTTATTGCGCCATCTGATTCCCAACCGGCCAGTGCTCGACGGCCTGGGCATCTCGTGGGCCATCGGCGTCGGCGGCATGATGATCGCGCTGCTGGGCATCGGCCTGGCCCCATTCCTGGCGCCGGCCGTGCCCGCAATGATGCAGGCGGCGGCCTGGCTGAGTCTGATACCGGCGACGGTGGCTTTGGCCAGTCTAGGATGGGGGTTGCGACTTAGAGGAGTATTCCCACAGCAAAGAGCAGGCTGAAAATCAGGCTTAGCCGGGCTGTGCCGGCCAGCGTGGCGTTGAGCGCCCGCCCTTCCTCGCCACGAATCGAGCGAATTAGACGCACTGCCAGCGGCACTGTCAGCCAGGGCAGCAGCACCCAGAATGAGAAGCGTCCGGAAACCGCAAAGAGCAGCGGCACTGCATAGGCGACCGCCAGCAACGTCACATACTCGAACCGTGTGCCCTTCCGCCCGAGCAGAACGGCCAGCGTGCGCTTGCCGGCACGCGCATCGGTGTCGATGTCGCGCAGATTGTTGACGACCAGAATGTTTGTCACCAGCGACGCCCACCGGCACCGAAGCCAGTAGAACACCCCAGGTCACCGTCAGCGCCTGCACGTAGTAGGTTCCGCCCACCGCGACCAGGCCAAAGAAGATGAAGACAAAGAGTTCGCCCAGCCCGTGATAGCCAAACGGGAACGGGCCGCCGGTGTAGGCGATGGCGGCCAGGATGGCGGCCACGCCGATGGCGAGGATGGGCCAGCCGCCCACGTAGATCAGATAGAGGCCGACCAGTGCGGCCAGCCCGAAGACGACGACCATGCCCCAACGCAGTTCAGCAGGCGTGATCAAGCCGGCCGCGGTGACGCGTGTTGGCCCCAGCCGCTCCTCCGTATCGACCCCCGTGAAGAAGTCGAAGTAGTCGTTGGCAAAGTTGCTGCCGATCTGGAGCAGCAGCGCGCCCAGCAGCGCGGCCAGAGCAGCCGGGAAGTGAAAGACGCCGTCGGCAGCGGCCAGCGCGCTCCCGACCAGCACCGGACCCGCGGCGGCAGGCAAGGTCTTGGGCCGCGCGGCCAGCACCCAGGCATGTCTCTTTGTGATCGACGCAGGCGTTGCTCCGTCATGGCCTGACGCTGAAGGCGGCCTGCTCGGTTTAGAGTCGATCATGACAGATTTTCCAGTCGGGCGCGAGCCAGATCGGCATCCCGATTGGGGCCAAGCAGATCGAGGGCGTCGAGCAGGATGGCCGCCCGATGCGGGTTGCGCTCAAAGCGTGCAGCGGCCAGCAGTTGATCGATGAGATGAGGATTGTGCGATGTGATCAGGCTCATGGTCAGGTAGCGGTAGGCATCGAGATCGGCGGGCGAGGCAAGCATGTCGGCCAGGAACTCACCGACCTCGGGTGATTCGGGATAGCCGAGCATCAGATCGATCAGCCCGACAAGGACAATCGGCTCGGTGCGCTCGGCGAAATGGGCAAGAACGCCCGCGATCAGCGGCTCGGGCATGCCGACTAGATTGCTCAGGCACTCGGAGACAACTTCCGGCAGCGTGCGCTCGGCCGGCTGCATGGCGTATTGGAAGAGCGAGACGAACTCGGCCTGGCTGGCCAGCACACGCGCAGCGCTCAACGACGGCTCGCCGGACATGGGATCGGCGTACGGATCGACCAGCAGTCTGGCGGCGTGATAGCGTGCTGGAATATCATCCAGCTCGTTCAGTATCACCAGCGCCGAAGCGCGTAGCAGGATTGCGTCTTCTGTGAAATCCGGCGGAAGGAACTCATACGTTGCCACCGCATCCAGAATCAGCGGCAGATCGGCCGGCGTCGCCAGTGGACGCAGCGCAGCCAGGATTGCCCGCCGTGTGAACGCGCCCGGATCACGGGCTGAACCGGAACGACGGTAGGTTTCATAGATCGCCAACAGCGGTTTACGAGCGCCGGCGTCAGGATGGGCGGCCAGAACATCGAGTGCCGCCAGCAGCACGTCACGCGTCTGCCGGGGCCGCAGAAGGGACGTCGCATAGGCCGCCTGGGCGTTCGGATCGCCGACAAGGCTGCGAAGTTCGCCGATATTGGATTCGCTGGAAGCCACAGAACATCGATCCTCTCGGAGGCGGAAAAGTCACGCAGCATGCAGCAAGCAGCATGAAAAACGACAACTGCTCGCGCCCACTCCTATGACGCTATCGATACGATTCCTTCATGACTCGGCGCAGCTCACGGTCGGACTCGCGCTTGGCGATGGTGGCGCGCTTGTCGTGCTGCTGCTTGCCACGCGCCAGACCGATCTCGACCTTGGCCAACCCCTTGGCGTTGATGTAGACCTTGAGCGGCACGATGGTCCAATTGCGCTGGGTCGCCTGAGAATGCAGACGGTCGATCTCCCGACGATGCAGCAACAGTTTACGTGGGTGCACTTCTTCATGATTGTTGCGGTTGCCCAAGCTGTACTGTGCGATGTGGACATTCATCAACCAGGCTTCGCCGCCGCGAATCAACACAAAACCGTCCTGCAGGCTGACCTGCCCGAGGCGCACAGACTTGATCTCGGTGCCGGTCAAGACGATGCCGGCTTCGTAGGTGTCTTCAATGAAGTATTCATGCCGCGCCCGGCGATTGCTCGCAACGGTGCGCGGTCCGGTCTTGGGACCGGCATCCTTCTTCTTTTTGTTCTTTTTCGCCATCAGGTTGTCTTTCGCTATCGGTTATGTGTATGGCAGCATTGATGCCGCGTAATTCTACACCAATCCATCCATCACGCGCTCAGCCGCGGCAATCGTCTTGTCGATCTCGGCATCACCGTGGGCGGTCGACAAGAAGCCCGCTTCAAACTGAGACGGCGCCAGGTAGATGCCCTGCGCCAACATGCCCCGGAAATAGTTGGCGAACCGCTCCGTGTCCGAAGCGGCGGCCGAGTCCCAGTCGGTCACCGGCCCCGGATTGAAGAATAGGCCGAACATGGTGCCCAGACGGCTAACCGAAACGTCGATGCCTGCCCCCTGCGCGGCCGCGCCCAGCCCAGCCATCAGCTTGGCCCCTTGAGCCTCCATGCCTTCCCAGACGCCCGGCTCCTTCAGCATCTTGAGCGTCTCGATGCCCGCGGTCATGGCCAGCGGATTGCCGGAGAGCGTGCCCGGCCTGGTACATGGGGCCAACCGGCGCCACCATGTCCATGATATCGCGTCGCCCGCCGTATGCCCCCACCGGCAGCCCCCCGCCGATGACCTTGCCCAAGGCCGTGATGTCAGGCTTTATGTCAAATAGAGCCTGTGCGCCGTTGGGGTGGACCCGGAAGCCGGTCATCACCTCGTCGAAGATGAGCAGCGCGCCGTCGGCACTCGGTCACCGATCGCAGGCCCTCCAGGAAGCCGGGCACCGGCGGAATCATGCCCATGTTGCCGGCCACCGGCTCGACGATGATGGCCGCGATCTCGCCGGGGAAGGTCTCGAAGAGGCGTTCGACCGATTCGAGGTCGTTGAAGCGAGCGGTCAGCGTGTCGGCCACGGTGGCCGCGGGCACGCCGGGCGAGTCGGGCAGGCCCAGCGTGGCCACGCCCGAGCCGGCCTGGACCAGCAACATGTCGGCGTGTCCGTGGTAGTTGCCCTGGAACTTGACGATCTTGGTACGGCCCGTGAAGGCCCGCGCCAGACGCAGCGCGGTCATGGTCGCCTCGGTGCCCGAGTTGACGAAACGCACCATCTCGATGCTGGGCACGAACTCGGTGACCAGCTTGGCCAACTCCACTTCCTGGGGGCAGGGCGCGCCGAAGCTGGTGCCATTGGCCGCCGTCTCCTGCAACGCCTTGACCACGCGCGGGTTGGCGTGGCCCAGAATCAGCGGTCCCCATGACATCACGTAGTCGATGTAGCGATTGTCGTCCACATCGATCATGTAGGCGCCTTCGCCCTGCTTGATGAAGAGCGGCTGTCCGCCCACCGACTTGAAGGCGCGCACCGGGGAATCGACGCCGCCGGGCAGCAGTTCGACGGCCTCGGCGAAGAGTTGTTGGGATTTGGTGTGGTTCATTTGGTCATCTCCTGTAGATGGTGGGGATGTAGGGCTGTGGGGTAGTTGGGACTAGGACCTGGGGATCGCGGAAGATGATGCCATCAGCGCCCCACAGCCCTACACCCTCACCCACATTACCCTATTCTTCCGCCACCCACTTGGCAGCGCGTGATTCGATCAACTCCACCAACGTATCAATGTACAGCGGATCCGTGTTCAATGCCGGCGGTCGCTCCAGACGCACGCCCAGCGGCTTGGCAACGGCCTGGGCCTCCAGGTCGATGTCGTAGAGGATCTCGACGTGGTCCGAGACAAAGCCGATGGGGATGCTGATGATGTTCTTGATGCCCTGTGCGGCCAACTCGGGAATGTACTCTTCGATCTGCGGGCCGAGCCACGGTTCGGGACTGCGGCCGGCCGACTGGTAGCTCCACGACCACTGATCGTCGGTCAGGCCGGCCTTGTCGGCCACCAACTGCGCGGTCTCGCGCAGTTGCGTGTCGTAGGGGTCGCCCATCTTGATGATGCGCACCGGCAGGCTGTGGGCGCTGAAGATGATGTGGACGTCGTCGCGCTCGTCCTCCGGCCAGCGCTCCAGTCCCTCCTGCACGCGATTGGCCAGCGCCTGGATGTACTTGGGTGCATCGTGATAGCTGGAGATATTCTCAAACTCGATGTCGCCGTGGTACATCTCCAGGCCGTCGGCGACCTTGCCCTGATACTTTGGCCACGCTCAGCTTGGAGTAGTGGGGCGCCAGCACAATGGTGACGGCGTGGGTGATGCCGTCCTCGAGCATCTGGCCCACCACTTCTTCGATCCAGGGCGACCAGTGGCGCATGCCCATGTAGCAGCGATAGATGTCCGGGTCCAGCCGCTCTCGCACCGCTTCGATCTGAGCGCTGGAGAATTCGAAAAGCGGCGACTTGCCGCCGATCCGGCGGTAGTTGTTGGAGATCTCCTCCAGCACAGCCGGCGTCGTCGGACGCCCGCTGCGAATGTCGGCCAGATAGCCCGGCAACTCGTCCAGCGAGTTGGGGCCGCCGTAGGCCATGATGAGAACGCCGATTGGGTAGTTGATTTGGGTCATGTTTTTTGGATGCTTTCTATTGATAGAAGAGGGTGGGGAAGTAGGGATGTGGGGCACTGGGGGAAATCAAGTATCCCCTTGGCGTTGTCAACACTCCCTACTTCCCCACTGCCCTACTTCGTTGTCCTCTCGTGCACATACTCAACCACCCGCCGCACCATATCCGGCGACGTCTGGGCAGGATGCCGTGGCCAAGGTTGAAGATGTGTCCGGGGCGGCCATCGGCGCGCGCCAGGATGTCGTCGATCTGGAATTTGAGTTCTCGCCAGGGGGCCAGCAGGCGCAATCGGATCCAGATTGCCCTGGATCGGGCGGTCATGGCCGATGCGCGCCCAGGCCTTGTCGATGGGCAACCGCCAGTCGACGCCGACGACGTCACCGCCGCAGGCCGCCACCTCTTCGAGATAGGCCGTCGTGCCGGTGCTGAAGTTGACGGTGGGCACGCCGGCGCGCTTGAGCATGGCAAAGAGTTTGGTGTTGTAGGGCGCGATGAAGCGGGCGTAGTCTGTCTGCCCCAGGGCCAGCCCGGCCCACGAGTCGAAGAGTTGCAGCGCCTGTGCGCCGGCCTGCGCCTGCTTGATCATGTAGTCGGCCTGCACCGTCACCAGCTTGTCCATCAGTCGACGCCAGGCGGCCGGTTCACTGTACATCAGCGTCTTGACCTTGGCGTAGTTCTTGCTGCCGCCGCCTTCGATGGCGTAGGAGGCCAGCGTGAAGGGCGCGCCGGCAAAGCCGATGAGCGGGATGTTCTTGGGCGCCAACTCAGCAGCGACCATTTCGATGGCCTTGAGCGTGGGGGCCAACGTCTCTTCGGCCGGCGGCGTGGCCAGCATGTCGATGTCGTAGGTGGTGGTCAGCGCGTTGTCGATGACCGGCCCTTTGCCCGGCACAAATTCCAGGTTCAGCCCCATGCCGATGAGCGGCGGCAGAATGTCGGCGAAAATGATGGCGGCGTCGACGCCGATCTTGTCGATGGGCTGCAGCGTGACCTCGGCGGCCAACTCGGGCGTGAAGATCATCTCCAGCATGTCGTGCTCGGCCCGCAGCGCTCGATACTCGGCCATATAGCGGCCGGCCTGGCGCATGAACCAGATGGGCGTGTAGTCGGTCTCCAGCCCACGACAGGCTCGCAGGAAGGGCGCTGTCGGTTCGGGCAGTTCGGCCAAATCGGGTGCGGCTGATGCGTGTGGATGTGTCATATTGCTCTACTTGACCTCGTTCTGCCAGATGGCCTTGCCCACAAAAAAGGGGCCCATCTTTTCCATATGTTCGGATGTCTGCACCGTCTTGCGCATGCGCTGCACGATGGACGAGAGCGGGATACAACTCGTTGCCGATCAGTGCAACCACAAAGTCGTTGTCGTCCTTGGTCAGACCGTGGCAGGCCAGGCGGATGTCGGTACCCAGCCCGGCACGGCCATAGGCCCGCCCGATGCCGCCATGTTCCATGAGCGCCTTGCGCTGGTCCTCGGCCGACAGTTGCTCGAAGGAACCGGAGCGGCGCAGCGGATACCAGATCGCCCACGGGATGCTCGGATCGGTGATGCGCCCGCGCGGGCGTTCCACCAATGTAGCATCCAGATCCGCCTCGTAGCCGATGGAGTAGGTGCGTCCAAACATGGTGTACTCGGGTTTCGGCGTCAGATCGCCAAACGGCGAGTGCAGCAGGAAATGTCGTAGTTGGTCGACAAAGAACGCCGGATCTTCGCTGTAGGTGAGCAGGCCGACACCACGCGGATCGTTGAGATCCAGATAGAGTGTGCCGGGCAGATCGGCCTCGGATCAGGGCCTCGACCAGGATCTCGGTATCCGTGCAATCGCCGAAGGCCAGCATCTGAACAAAAAGCCGGCGGTCTGAGCGGATTTCCTCACCTTCGGCATTGCGGCCGCGCTCACTGATATCGAGAATCTCGTCGCCGCCGCCGGCCTGGCGATCGAGTACGCCTTTTGGAATCATGTTTTTGTTCTCCTTGTATGACAAGCCGGTAGGGTGACAGGGCGAGGGGGTGACGACGATGTGGCAATCAGCCTGTCACCTCTGTCACCCTGTCAGCCCTTCAACCACCCTGCCGCTTCTTTGGCGTGATACGTAATAATCAGATCCGCCCCGGCCCGCTTGATCGACAGCAGCGTCTCCAGAATGACGGCCTCGTCGAGCCAGCCGTTGGCGATGGCGGCCTTGAGCATGGCATATTCGCCGCTCACGTTGTAGGCGACCATGGGCAACTCGGGAAATTGATCGTGGACACGGCGGATGACATCGAGATAGGCCAGCGCCGGCTTGACCATGAGGAAATCGGCTCCCTCGTCGACGTCCAGCGCCGCCTCGCGCAGGGCCTCGCGCACGTTGGCCGGGTCCATCTGGTGGGTCTTGCGGTCGCCGAACTTGGGCGCGCCGTCGGCCGCGTCGCGGAAGGGACCGTAGAA
The DNA here is from genome assembly GCA_963698255.1 of uncultured Chloroflexia bacterium. Classification (GTDB taxonomy): domain Bacteria; phylum Chloroflexota; class Anaerolineae; order Caldilineales; family Caldilineaceae; genus JAWKOK01. Next base: position 785,092 of record CAVOQD010000024.1, read on the forward strand.
CGACGACGCATACTTGACGGCGTAGGACATGATCGGAATGTGGCTGAATCCGGCGGCATCCAGCCCGCCGCGGATGGCCTGGACCATGCCGTCCATCATGCCGCTGGGCGCAACGATGTCGGCGCCGGCCTCGGCATGGGAGATCGCCACGTCGATGAGAATGTCCAGCGTCTCGTCGTTGAGCACGTAGCCCTCTTCCAGGCATCGATGCGTGCTTTCGTTTTCGGGCTGATGCAGCAGACCGCAATGGCCATGGTCCGTGTATTCGCACAGGCAGACATCGGTGACGACGATCAGGTCGGGCGCGGCGGCCTTGATGGCACGCACGGCCTGCTGGACGATGCCCTCGCGGCGCAAAATTCTCCAGGCCCACGGGATCTTTGGCCGCGGGGATGCCGAAGAGCACCACGGCCGGAATGCCAAGCGCAAGAACTTCGCGCGCTTCGGCGGCCAGTTGATCGACGGAAAGCTGGTAGACGCCGGGCATGGAAGCGATCTCGTCGCGCACGCCCGTGCCGTGGGTCACGAAGAGCGGATAGATGAAGTCGGACGGCGACAGTTCGGTCTCGCGCACCATGGCGCGCAGGCCGGGAGATCGACGCAGCCTGCGCGGTCGGTAGGGCATTTTTGATTCAGCCGTCGTGCGCTCGGACATGGCCGGCAACTCCTTCTTCAATGATTGGATATGGTCATTCATAGTAAGCCACCAAGGCATCCAACAATCCATCAACAGTATAGCGCCTCGGCACCACATCGACGGTAATGCCCAGTTGCTCAACGGCCTGGGCCGTGGTCGGACCGATGCAGGCAACGACGGCTGAGGCCACCGCCGCCGGCTCAATCATGGCGAAAAAATTGGTAGCCGTTGATGGGCTGGTGAATGTGAGCGCATCGACCCCGTCAGCCAATTGCGCCAATACGCCTCAGATCCGGGTTGGCGGCGGCCGTGTCATATAGCGCAATATCGTTGACCTGTGCGCCCTCCGCCAACAGCGCCTTGACGATCTCAGGTCGCCCTTTTCTGCACGCGGCAAGAGGATTCGCTTGTCCGTCAGATCGCCCAGACAAAGCGCCAACGCTTCTCCCGTATACTCGTCCGGCGCCTCATCGACTGTGTAGCCCCGCTCCCGCAGCGCTTTGGCCGTTATCGGACCGACTGCCGCTAGACTCGGCAACACAGGCGTCTCTTGCGACAGTGAAAAACGCTCGAAAAAGAATACGGACGGCATTGGTGCTGGTGAAGAGCAACCAGTCAAAGCGGCCGATGTCACCCATGGCAACATCAAGTTCCGGCGCAGGCAAGGCCACGACCTCGATGGTCGGAAGGCAGATCGGCACGGCGCCCAGATCGCACAGCCGGCGACAGAAATCGGCGGCTTGGTCCGCTGCACGTGTGACGACGATCCGCCGTCCTGCTAGGGGGCCAGACATGCTAGACATGGCGGAGCAGTTCCTGAGCGCCGCTGCGGATCGCCTGTTCGGCCCAATTCGATGCCGAGCGTTGCGGCATCGCACCCTCGCCCCTCGACGCGGATAAGGCGACTGCCGTCGGTCGAGCCGACAAGTCCGATCATGTGCAGTTCGCCGTCCATCCAGTGAGCGTAGGCCGCCACCGGCGCTGAGCAACCGCCGCCCAGGGCTGACAGAAAGCTTCGCTCTGCTGTCACGGCTGCGGTCGTTTCGGCGCAGGCGACAGCCGTCAACAATCCACGGGTCCGCTCGTCATCAACCCGACACTGCACGGCCAACGCGCCTTGGCCAGGAGCGGGCAACATGCTGTCGATCGACAGCCACTCACTGACCACAGCTTGCTTTTCCAGGCGCACCAGACCTGCCGCAGCCAGCACCGTGGCATCGTACTGTCGGTCCTCCAGCACCTTGCGAATGCGGGTTTCGACATTGCCGCGAATGGACCGAACGATCAGGTCCGGGCGCACTGCAAGCAATTGCGCCTGTCGCCGGGTGCTGCTTGTGCCGACGACCGCGCCCTGAGGCAGCGTAGCCAGTGTCCATCCCTCACGCGCCACCAGGCAGTCGCGCACATCGGCGCGCTGCGAAATTGCGCCCAGCACGGTTCCCGGTGCGTTCTCGACCGGCAGATCTTTGAGCGAATGCACGGCCAGATCGATGACGCCCTCGCGCAACGCCACCTCCAATTCTGCCGTGAAGAGCCCCTTGCCGCCGATGGACGGCAGTGACTTGTCCAGCGTCTGGTCGCCCTTGGTGTTGTACGGGATAATCTGACATACGACGGTCGGGTGAGCGGATTCAAGCAGGTCAACGACGCGCTCAGTCTGCCACATGGCCAGCGCCGACATCCGGCTGCCAATGCGCAAGGCAATATCGGTCACAGGCTGGAACTCCCGTTGTTTTCTCGACCGTTCAAGGTGTGAATGCTGCCGACCGTGGGCGAGTCGACAGTGGACGAACTGTAGCCGTTGGCGGCATTGCGGCCATTGGAGCGGCCATGGGAGATGGGGAGGCCGAACATCTCCTGAAATGTGGGGACAAACTCTTCCGCCTGGCCTTCGGTCGCCTTTTCCTTGAGTCGCACCGTCGGCTCGTGCAGCAGCTTGTTGACCAGGGCATGGGTCAGATGGCGGATGTGATCCAACGTGTTCTCATCGAGGTCGGAGCCGATGAAGCGCAACGTGCGCTCAAGCTCCTCCTGGCGAACGGCCTCGGCGCGCAGACGAAAGTCGGCCACGACGGGTTCAACGGCCAGCCGTCGCATTTCGATCTCATATTCTGCGCGCTCGTCAGCGATTATCGCCTCCGCTCTGGGGATTTCGCTCTGGCGCAAGGTCAGCGCCGCATCAACGCCCCGGTTCAGATGATCAATGCCGTAAAAACCGACGCCCGGCAGATCGGCGACAGCGGGATCGATGTCACGGGGTACGGCGATATCGATATAGAGCAGCGGTCGATTCGCTGCGCTGCCGTTGAACTGCCGCGGCCATCGCCCGGTCGATGACAAAATCCGGTGCGCCTGTCGCACTGATGACAACATCGGCTGAGGCCAGCGCCTGGGGCAGATCGGCCAGCGCACAGACGCTCAAGTCGTAGCTTTCGGCAAGCCGTTGCGCCCGTGCCCGAGTTCGGTTGACGACGACAATATCCTGCACGCCCCGGCCACGCAGCGCTTTCAAGGTCTGCACGCCCATTTCGCCCAGCCCAATCACAAGCACTTTTCGGTCCGACAACGGCCCAAGTGCACGTTCGGCCGTCCCCACCGCCACAGAACTGATGCTCACCGAGCCGCAGCTAATCGATGTCTCGGCATGTACGCGTTTGCCGACGCGGATCGCCATTCGGAACGTGGCATCCAAGATGGGGCCAAGCGTGTGTTTGGCAACCGCCGTCGAATAGGCGCTGGATACCTGCCCAAGAATCTGCGATTCGCCCAACACCAGCGATTCGACACCGGCTGCAACCCGAGCAAGATGTTCCGCCGCTTCCATGCCCGAAAACATGTACAGATGTTCGTCAATGAGGCAGGGATCAGCCATTGCCGCGTCCATTGCGAATGCGAGAAGGGCCGAACGCGGGTCTTCGACGCTGGCGTCGACGACTGCATAGAGCTCGAATCGGTTACAGGTGGAGAGCAGCACGAATTCGTGAATGCATGAATAGGTATGTTGCAAGAGCGGCGGCATTCTGAAGCGCGTGCAGGTCGTCAACCGTACAAACAGCCTGCTCGCGAAGTTCTACAGAGGCGGTTTGGTGGCTCAATCCGAGGCAAATAATCTGAGATCTGTGCATGGCGGCCCAAACTCTACTAAAGGGATCAAAATCTAAGGAAATCTAAGGGCTTGTGAAAATTTTACCGAATATACGCTCTATGTCAAATCGTTCAGCGCATGATTGGGGAATGGAAGATGGGTTTGGTAGACTGCATGGCAGAGTGACCGATTGATGGCTGATGCCGCTGATCGAAAAATATGCGACAAAAGTCGTAAATTTACCAACCGTGTCCTACACTGGGAGAACCACCGAATGGCATCGCATTTGCCTGCGCTGATCACAGCCGATCTGGAAGGCGTTTTCATCCCCGAAATCTGGATTGCCGTTGCGCAGACGACGGGCATAGACCGACTAAAACTGACGACACGCGACATTGCCGACTATGACGAGTTGATGGCCTATCGCATGAAAATCCTGCAGGAGCACAATCTGACCCTGGCCGACATCCAGTCGGTTATCGCCGGTATGGAGCCTCTGCCCGGAGCCGTAGACTTCATCGACTGGATCCGCGACCTGTACCCAGTTTATTATTTTGACGGACAGCTTCTACCAATTCGTCGAGCCGTTCATGCCCAAGCTGGGCTTTCCGACCATCTTTGCGCATCTACTGGATATGGATCAGACGGGGATGATCTCAGGGTACCATCTTCGCAGCGAAGATAGCAAGCGGCGTTCGGTTGAGGCATTCAAGGATACCGGATTCAGGGTCCTCTCCTTTGGAGATTCATACAACGATACCAATATGCTGTCCGTGGCCGACCAGGGCGTACTCTTTCGTCCGCCCGCAAACGTCATCGCTGAGTTCCCCAAATTTCCGGTGGCAACGGAATATCGAGAGATGCGCGAACACATCAGCCAATTTCTAAATTCGCCGGCATAGAACCAAGGGCGCGCCATCAAAGTGGATTCAACCAGATCAACATCGAGCAAAAAATCGAGCCGAAAGCAGACGACGCCAGACACGTCCAAGTCAGACGCGTCCAAGGTTGCGATGGCCAGCGGCAAGAGCCAAGAATCGTTTATGGCCAGCCTCGTCAGTGCGGCCGGCTACATCCTCGCTTTCTCCTACCCGGTTCTCGCCCTTTCGACCGGCGTGCGCGCCATTTATCAACTCTTCTTCAAGGAGGGTGTCACCTACTACGCGCCCGCCATCATGAGCGGCATTGCCGCCCTCTCCTACCTGGTGGCAGCCATCGGCTTCGCCTACCGCCGGCGTTGGTCCTGGTGGCTATCGGTGGCGGCCCTCGGGTTCGAGACCTGCATGTCGCTGATCGTCGGCATCTGGAGCTATGTCGATCCGGCGACTGTGGGCAGCACGGTCTGGCGACACTTTGGCGAGGACTACGGCTACTTCCCCTTCTTCCAGCCCATCATCGGGCTGATCTGGCTCTTCTGGCCTGCCACGCTGCGCGCCTATGGCATTGTGCGCGGGGATGATGATGCAGAGTAACGCCACGCTGGTCACGCCATCGCCGCGTCGCGTCGCGCGGCACCCAGATATCTCAGGCCCATACACTGCTCAACCTGCTGGCGGGCGTCATCGCAGCCGCCATGCTGTTGCCGCTGGCCTATCTGATCTTCCGCGCCCTCGGCGTGGGCGCGCATGCGTTTGACCTCCTGTTCCAGAAGCGAACGGCAATCGTACTCTTCAACAGCGTCTCCCTGGCATTCATTGTGACAGGGCTGTCATTGATCGCCGCATTGCCTCTGGCATGGCTGACCATGCGCACGAATTTGCCCGCTCGTCGCCTCTGGGGCATCCTGACGGCGCTGCCGCTGGTCTTTCCAAGCTACATCGGCGGCTATGCATTTGTCGCCATGATGGGGCCGAAAGGCATCGTTCAGGGTTGGTTGGAACCGATGGGCATCGAACGATTGCCGTCGATCTACGGGCTGCCCGGCACAGCCTGGGTGCTGACCATCTTCACCTATCCCTATCTGCTGCTCAGCATTCGCGCCGGTCTGCGCAATCTCGATCCGGCCCTGGAAGAGGCGGCCCGCAATCTCGGCTACGGACCGTGGCAGACCTTCCGTCTTGTGACCCTGCCCGCCCTGCGGCCGTCCATCGCCGCCGGCTCACTGCTCGTCTCCCTCTACGTACTGAGCGATTTCGGCGCCGTCTCGATCATGCGCTACAACAGCTTCACGCGTGTGATCTACATGCAATATCTGAGCAGCTTCGACCGCAGCCTGGCCTCGATGCTCTCATTGGTGTTGGTTGCGCTCACCATCATGCTGCTCTTCACGGCCCAGCGCTTCCAGGGTCGCCAGCGCCTCTATCGTGCCGGGATCGGCTCGGCCCGCCAGGCCCAGACCGTCGCCCTGGGCCGCTGGAGCATTCCGGCGCTGCTCTTCTGCGGCTTCGTGGTGACGGTCGCGCTGGCGGCGCCGGCCGGCGTGGTGCTCTATTGGCTCGTGCGCGGCCTGGCGGCCGGTGAATCGCTGCTGCCGATCTGGCAGGCGACGCTCAACAGCATCAAGGCGGCGACAGCCTCGGCTGCCGTCGCGATCTTGCTGGCGCTGCCGGTCGCCTACTTGGTCGTCCGCTATCCCAGTCGATACAGCCTGTTGGTCAGCCAGTCAGTCTACCTGGGCTTCGGGCTGCCGGGCATCGTGATTGCGCTCAGCCTGGTCTTTTTCGGGGCCAACTATGCGCCCGTCCTCTATCAGACCTTTGCCATGCTTATCTTCGCCTATACCGTGCGCTTCCTGCCCCAGGCCGTGGGCAATGTACGCTCCGGGCTGCTTCAGATCAGCCCCAGGCTGGAGGAGGCCGGGCGCAGCATGGGCTTAAACCGTCGCCAGACGCTCTGGCATATCACCATCCCCCTGCTCAGGCCAGGGATCTGGGCTGGGGCCGCAATCGTCTTTATGTCCACCATGAAGGAGTTGCCGGCAACGTTGCTGTTGGGGCCGACCGGCTTCACCACCCTGGCCACACAGATCTGGGCGGCGGCCGACGAGGCGTTCTTTGCCCGCGCGGCCGCACCGTCGCTGCTGCTGCTGGCCGTCTCTGCGCTCGGCATCGGGATCATCCTGGGCCAGGAAGAACGGGGGCAATAGTGGTCACAGACCAAACGGGCCGCTCCGCCGGATCGGCTGCGGCGGAGGCCGTTCCCGGCATTCAGCTCAGCGATCTGCACAAACACTTCGATGACGTCGGCGCGGTCAACGGTGTCTCGCTGGCCCTCGCGCAAGGAGACCTTCTTGCCCTGCTCGGTCCAAGCGGCTGCGGCAAGACGACGACGCTGCGGCTGATTGCCGGCTTTGAACGCCTCGATGCGGGCGCAATCCGAATCGAAGGGAAAATGGTGGCCGGCGACCGCACCCATCTGCCGCCCGAACAGCGCCGGGTCGGCATGGTCTTCCAGGAGTACGCGCTCTTCCCGCACATGAGCGTAGACGACAACATTCGCTTTGGGCTGCATCGCTACGCCGGTGACAAGATAAGCCGCGCAGCGACTGTCCTGAAGTTGGTGGGACTGGATGGGCTGGGCGCGCGCATGCCCCACGAATTGAGCGGCGGCCAGCAGCAGCGCGTCGCCTTGGCCCGTGCACTGGGTCCGGAGCCGGATCTGGTGTTGCTGGACGAACCGTTCAGCAACCTTGACGCCGGGCTGCGCGTTCGCGTTCGTTCCGAAGTGCGCGACATCCTCAAAGCGGCCGGCGCCACCGCCATCTTCGTCACCCACGACCAGGAAGAGGCGCTGAGCTTGGTCGACCAGGTGGCCGTGATGATGGACGGAAAGGTGCTTGCAGGTGGCGTCGCCTCAGCAGCTCTACCACCAGCCCGCCACCCGCAGTGTGGCCGAATTTATCGGCGATGCCAATTTCGTACCGGGGACGGCACACGGCTATCATGCGAATTGCGAGCTAGGCACGTTGCATCTACAATACCCCACCGAGGGTCCGGTCGATCTGCTGATTCGACCGGAGAATGTCAAGGTGAAGCCGGCGCCGGGCACGTCCGAGACCCGGGTGCGTGAGATTCTCTTCTTCGGCCACGATCAACTGGTCGCTCTTGAACTGGCATCCGGGCGCTCGTTGGCCACGCGTGTGGGGCCAATGTACAATTTTGTTGTCGGGCAGCCGGTGAGCATCGAGGTCACCGGTCTGGTCATGGCCTATCCAGGAATCGAGCAAAGATGAATCTGTTGAACATGGAAGAACGCGTTGCCGATCCGGCGCTGGTGGTTGTCTTCGGCGCGTCCGGCGACCTGGCGAAACGCAAGCTGATCCCTGCGCTCTACGATCTCTACGATCACGGTCTGTTGCCGCCCAATTTTACGGTGCTCGGCTATGCACGGACAGAATACAGCGACGAAGAATTTCGCGAGATCTGCTACGAAGGCATCTGCCAGTACATGCCGACGCGCATCGACAACGAGACCTGGGCGGATTTTTCACAATGTCTCTTCTATCAGTCCGGCAGCTATGACGACCGCGAGGCGTTTGAGCAGCTGGGTGAGCGTATCGACGAACTCGACGCCAATACGGCCAACCGACGGCAATCGAATCTTCTATCTGTCGACGCCGCCCAGTGTCTTCAAATCGATCGCGACCCTGCTCAGCGAGACCGGTCTGGCCAAACAGCGGGACGGCTCGTGGGCACGGCTGATCATCGAAAAGCCCTTTGGCCACGATTACGCCAGCGCCGCCGATCTCAACGAACACCTGTTCCAGCACTTTGACGAAGACCAGATCTACCGCATCGATCACTACCTGGGCAAGGAGACGGTGCAGAATATTCTCGTCTTCCGCTTCGGCAACGGCATTTTTGAGCCGATCTGGAATCGCAACTACGTCGACCATGTGCAGATCACGGTGTCGGAAAATATCGGCATCGGCAGCCGCGGCGGCTACTATGACAAGTCGGGCGCCATCCGCGACATGGTCCAGAACCACGTCATGCAGTTGGTGGCCTTGACCGCCATGGAGCCGCCGGTCGCCATCGACGCCAAGGCCGTGCGCGATCAGAAAGTCAATGTGCTGCGGGCGATCAAGCCCCTGAGCCGCGAGGACGTTCGTCGCAACGTCGTCCGCGCCCAGTATCGCTCCGGCACGCTCGACGGCGAGACGATCCCAGCCTACCTGGACGCGGACGGCGTCGACGCCCACTCCACCACTGACACGTACGTGGCCTGGCGGCTGGAGATCGACAACTGGCGTTGGAACGGCGTACCTTTCTATCTGCGCACCGGCAAGGCGCTTCCGGCCAAGATGACCGAGATCGTCATCGTCTTCCGGCGCCCGCCGCTGACCTTCTTCTCAGACCTGGACGATCAATATGAGCTGCCGCGCAACGCGTTGACGATCCGAATTCAGCCGGACGAAGGCATCTCGCTCAGTTTCGACGCCAAACGCCCCGGCCCCGTGATCGAGGTGGAGCCGGTGACCATGAACTTCTCGTATGGCAACAGCTTTGGCATCAAGCCGGCCGACGCCTACGAGCGGTTGCTGCACGATGCCCTGATGGGCGACGGCACGCTCTTCATCCGCCGCGACGAGATCGAGGTCGCCTGGGATCGCGTGACGCGGGTGCTGGACGCCTGGCAGGCGGAAGATGAGAGCGCCCGACGCCGCGGCTCGCGCACACGGCTGCCGACCTATCAGCCGGGAACATGGGGACCAATGGAGGCCGTTGAATTGCTGGCGCGGGATGCGCGACGATGGCGTAATCCGAATATCAATGGTTAACGGTGAATTGATAAGGCTCAATTGTTAATGGTTCTTGCTTGCCAAGTCCATGGTCGATCGAAGAATATCACGCAGTAAGCAGCAGGATTCCATGCCATCCAAACGTCACGAACACACAGAAGTCGTCCCCGATAGAGAATCGTTGGTCAACGTGGCCTGCGAGCTGATCACCGCGGCTGCCGCCATCTCGATTGGGCGGCGCGGCTTCTTTCGCATTGCGCTCTCCGGCGGCTCCACGCCAAAGGCAATCTACGCAGCACTGGCCCAGGATCGGGACATCGACTGGCGACGCTGGCACCTCTTCTGGAGCGATGAACGCACGGTCGGGCCGGACGATGCCGCAAGCAATTACCGCATGGTCAAGGAGACGCTGCTGGATCAACTGCCGGTCCAGCCGGGCATTGTCATGCGCATGTTGGGCGAGGCCGAGCCGGAAGCAGCGGCCGCCAGCTATGCATCGGCCATCGAGGAGCTTGTGCCGGCCAACTATGACGCGGCTACGGCAGGAACGCCGCGCTTCGACATGATTCTGCTGGGCATGGGCGATGACGGCCACACCGCCAGCCTATTTCCTCACACGCCGGCCCTCCACGAAACCCAGCAGTGGGTTGTGGCCAATCCAGTGCCGCAGCTCAACACGACGCGTCTGACCTTCACCATTCCTCTGATCAACGCGGCCCGACGCGTGCTCGTTCTGGTCAGCGGCGTCGACAAGGCGGATCGACTGCACGATGTGCTCACCGGTCCCGTAGACACGAACCGACTCCCCAGCCAAAGCATCCATCCGGTCGCAGGCTCGCTTGTGTGGCTTGTCGATGCGGATGCCTTTTCAACCATCGAATCTGACATTACGCAGAAGAATGAAGCGTAAGGAGCAACCTATTTCATGAAACTCATCGGCAAAGTATCAGTCTTTCCCAAGCTGCCGGCACGAGTCAGCCGCCTGCACGAACTGGCCTACAATCTCTGGTGGAGCTGGGAAACCGAAGCGCAGGCGCTCTACGCGTCGATCGACGCCGGTCTCTGGGACGAGACCAACCACAATCCGGTCAAGTTTCTGCGTAGCGTAAACCAGGAGAAACTGGATGCTGCAGCGACCGACGATGCATTCTTGGCGGCATATGAATCGGTGATGGCCGCCTTTGACGCCTACATGTCTCCGGATGCCGACACCTGGTTCAAACGCGATCACTCGGCCAAAAAGGATCAGGTCATCGCCTATTTCAGTGCCGAATTCGGCCTGCACGAGGCATTGCCCATCTACTCGGGCGGTCTGGGCGTCCTCAGCGGCGATCACTGCAAGGCCGCCAGCGATCTGGATCTGCCCTTCATCGGCGTCGGCTTCCTCTATCCGCAGGGCTATTTCATCCAGCGCATCGATGCGGATGGCATGCAGCAGGCCATCTACGAAAAGGTTGATTTCGCCGAAGTGCCGGCCACGCCTGCCCTGGGGCCGGACGGCAAGGAAGTGCTCATCAACGTCGATCTGCCCGGCCGCACCGTCTATGCCAAGATCTGGAAGATCCAGGTCGGACGCATCCCAATCTACTTGATGGACACCGACGTTGAGCGCAATGCACCGCAGGACCGCGAACTGAGCGCTCGACTCTACGGCGGTGACCGCGAGATGCGCATCAGCCAGGAGATCGTGCTGGGCATCGGCGGCGTGCGTGCCGTGCGAGCGTTGGGCTACAGCCCGGCCGTCTGGCATATGAACGAAGGCCACAGCGCGTTTCTGGGCCTTGAACGGGTGCGTGAAAAGGTGCAGGGCGATGGCCTCAGCTTCGACGAAGCAGTCGAAGCCGTGCGCTCAAACAGCGTCTTCACGACCCACACGCCCGTGCCGGCCGGCAACGACACCTTCGGCTTCGAGATGGTCGAGAAATTCTTCTGGCAGTATTGGGGCCAGTTGGGCATCAACCGAGACCGGTTCATCAATTTCGCCCGCCAGGAACTGGACTGGGGACCGCAGTACAGCATGACCGTACTGGCCATCAAGCTGAGCGCCTACCACAACGGCGTCAGCGAGCTGCACGGCCACGTCAGCCGCGCCATGTGGGAGTTCCTCTGGCCGGACACCCCGGTGGAGCAAGTGCCCATCGGCCATGTCACCAACGGCGTCCACACCAAGACGTGGATGGTCCAGGAGATCAAAGATCTCTACAACAGATATCTTGATGCAAACTGGCGCAACGAGGTCGACGATCCCAAGATTTGGGCCAAAGTCTACGAGATTCCCGACGACGAGATGTGGTCCGCACACGTGACTCGCAAGCACAAGCTGGTCGACTTTGTCCGCGACCGGGTACGGAGGCAATATCTGCGCCACGGCGAAGGCCCGCAGCGCGTCAACGCGGTCGACACGCTGCTCGATCCGAACGCCTTGACCATCGGCTTCGCCCGTCGCTTCGCCACCTACAAACGCGCCACCCTGATCTTCCGAGACGAGGAGCGCCTGCTGCGCTTGCTCAACGACCCGGAGCGTCCGCTGCAGTTCGTCTTCAGCGGCAAGGCCCACCCGGCCGACGAACCGGGCAAGGCGCTGATCCAGCGCATCTACCACCTGAGCCAGACGCCCGAGTTCGAAGGCAAGATCGTCTTCGTCGAAAACTATGACATGAACATCGCCCGCCATCTGATTTCGGGCGTCGATGTTTGGCTCAACAACCCGCGCCGCCCTCACGAAGCCAGCGGCACCAGCGGCGAAAAAGCGGCGGCCAGCGGCGTGCCCAACCTCAGCGTGCTGGACGGTTGGTGGGTCGAGGGCTACAACGGCGAGAACGGCTGGGCCATCGGCGAGGAGCGTGAGTACAAGGACGAAGAGACGCAGGACGAGGCCGATGCGCTCAGCCTCTACCAGATTCTGGAATATGAGATCATCCCGACCTACTACGACCGTGGAGCGGACGGCATCCCACACCGGTGGGTCCAGATCATGAAGAATTCCATCGCCTCCTGTGCGCCTGAGTTCAGCATGAGCCGCATGGTCAAGGATTATGTGAACCAGTACTACCTGCCGGCGGCAGCCACAGGCGACCGTTATCAGGGTGAAGATTATGCCGTCGCCAAGAAGATGTCGGCCTGGAAAGATCAGATCCGCCGCCGCTGGATCAACGTCGGCATTGAAGCAACCGGCAACACCGAGATGCAGATCGCGGTCGGCCAATCGCTGGAACTGAATGCGCAAGGTCTGGCTCAGCGGCATGCCCGAAGACGAAGTTGCGGTCGAGATCGTCTCCGGGCTGCTGGACGATGCCGGCGCCATGATCGACCCCGCTGTTTCAGCCATGGCGGAGGCGGGCCAGCAGGACGCCGCCGTCCTCTATCATGGCGCCCTTAGCCCCGAAAACAGCGGCCAGATTGCCGTCGGCATCCGCGTCCGTCCGACGCACAAAGACTTGATCGATCCGTATGAGCTTGGGTTGAGTAAGTGGGCGTGAAGTGTGTAGGGCAGTGGGGTGGTAGGGATGTAGGGGTTTGTGACGTCAAGGCCCAACTTCGTCAACCCCACTCCCTACCGCCCCACATCCCTACCACCCTACCGCCACATGTAGAAAAGGAAGACCAATGGCCTACGACGAAGGATTGGCCGAGCGCATTCGTGATGTACTGGGTGAAGTGCCGGTTTGGGACGAGAAGAAGATGTTCGGCGGGCTGGGGTTTATGATTGGCGGCACATGGTCTGCGGGGTCAGCGGTGACGGCCTCATGGCCCGCGTGGGTCCGGACGCCTACGAGGAAGCCCTAAGCCGACCGGATGTGGCTATTTTCGGTTCAGCGGATCGGCCCATGCGCGGCTGGGTGTTGGTCCAAGCGCCGGGCATTGAGAGCGATGACGATCTGGCGTACTGGGTTGAACGCGGCATTGCCTTCGCATCCACATTGCCGCCGAAATAGCCGGCGGCCGTTGCAGAGCGATTCGCGTGCGCTCACCGATCACTCACCGTATTCAACTGGGCTTCTAACTTCGCCAACCTTGCTCGCAACTCCTCGAACGACTTCTGCTGCGCAGCTTCTTGCTGGTCCAGATATTGCCGGACAGCCTCAAAGTCAATCGCGTCAACCGAGCCACCGTCTTCCGGAACAGTGTCGGCTAAGCCAGTGTCGGCTGGGCCGGTATCGGACAGGAGACTGGCAGTTAGGATATCACTGGCGACGAGTCTCAATCTCAGTATCTTCCTCGTCCGTCTGCATGAAGCTCTGGGCCAAAAAGCTGGTCAAGACCGAAAACAGGCTGAAGCCGACCACGATGGCGAAAACCGCCACAATGCGCCCGGCCATCGTAACGGGGTACATATCACCGTAGCCCACAGTGGCCATTGTCACCAGTGACCACCAGAGAGCATCGCCCGCAGTGACGATAAGCGCATCATGAGCCGGCTCCTCGACTTTGACGATCAGTATGCTGCTTACCTCCAATACAGCGATTGCCGCCAGAAAGATGCCCAGAAGCGTACTCTGAGCCCGTTTTTGTATAACGACTCGCCCCATGTCCTCAAAATCGGCGCTACGTAATCTCCTTACCGCAAGCCAATACCATGCCAACCCGAATAGCGCAGCAAATGGAATCGGCAGGCTGCCGATCAGAAACATATAACCGTGATAGTTGAAGAAAAAGCGCCGACGGTCCGGCGAGCGAAGGAGTCGATAGATGAAATCGGCAACCAGGTAGCTTGAAATGCCGAAGCTGACAAATCTCGTGATTCCCTGCACTTGGGGATCATTTGCCAAAACGATCACGATCGAATTTACGACTTGGATGAACAACAAGGCCGCTACGAAGAACTCGTAGTTGGCGCGGACGACTACCGACTGTTCGGTTGAGGTCTCTAAACTGTTCGGCATACCATGGCTCACGACTGATTCTGCTAGAATTTCGCCTAATCGCCCGACGCGTCCAAGGGCGATTCAGGTTGATTCAACGGTGAGGCAGGTTGGTCCAAAGGCGATTCGGGTTGGCCAAGCGGCGAGTCGGACTGGCCCGCTTCAGAGGCTTCGGTCGGTTCCGGCGTAGCAGTCGGCTGCGGGGCCTCAGTAGCAGTCGGAGGCGGCTCGGTTGCGGTCGGCTCCTCGGCCTGAACAGCAACCGGTTCAGTCGCTGCCGCCTCCGGGTCATTGTTTCTGCCACCACATGCAGTCAACAGCAATACAGCGACAAGCAACAGGAGAACAATTTGGACGTCACGCTTTGTGATTCGTAGAGATGTGATTCGTAAAGATATCATTCTATAGTTCCTTCAAAATGTTGGTTGACACAAGATCCATCATGGTATGATACACAGAAAGCCTGATACCAAGAAATTGCCTGGAGCGACCGGACAGATCAGCACTTGGGCGAGCCTTGGCAAAGCGGAAAGGATACGGCATGACACAGAGCGCATTAGAGGGAATCACAATCCTCGATCTTTCGCGCGTGCTGGCAGGCCCCTACGCCACAATGACCCTGGGCGATCTGGGCGCCCGCGTGATCAAAGTCGAGCAGCCAGGGCGCGGCGATGACACACGCCACTGGGGACCACCCTTTGCCCCGAATGGCGAAAGCGCGTATTTCTTCTCTGCCAATCGGAACAAGGAGAGCGTCACGGTCAATTTGAAGCACGAGGCCGGCCGGGCATTGATCCGAGATCTGGCTGCGCGCTGCGATGTGCTGGTGGAGAACTTCAAGGTTGGAACCATGGATCGTTTAGGTTTGGGCTATTCTTCGCTATGCGAAATCAACCCTGGTCTGATCTTCTGCTCCATCACCGGCTACGGCCAGACCGGTCCCTATCGAAACCGGCCGGGATATGACACGGCCATTCAAGCCCAGGGCGGCATCATGAGCATCACCGGTCCTGAGGGCGACGATGGAACGCCCTATAAGGTGGGAGTCGCCGTCGTCGACATTACAGCGGGCCTGCATGCGGCAATTGCGATTCTGGCGGCGCTGCATCACCGCTCCAACACAGGACGTGGACAGGCCATCGACATCGCCCTCTTCGACACACAACTGAGTTGGCTGGCCAATGTCGCCACCGCCTATCTGACCTCAGGCGAAACCCCGCAGCGCTACGGCAACGGACACGCATCGATTGTACCCTACCAGATTTTTTCGACGGCCGATGGCTGGCTGATGCTGGCGGTCGGAAACGATGGCCAGTTCAGCAACCTCTGCACCCAGATTGGCCAAAGCGATTGGGCGTCAGATCTGAGCTTTTCCACCAATCCACGGCGCGTGGCAAACCGCCACCTGCTCATCCCGCTGCTTGAATCCGTGTTCGCAGCGCGCACGACCGCCGAGTGGCTGGAACGCCTGCCGGCAGCAGGCGTTCCTTGCAGCCGAGTCAACGACATACCAACAGCGCTCTCCGATCCGCAGACTGCTGCACGCAAGATGGTGCAGACCGTTGTCCATCCAAACACAGGGCCAATTTCGCTACTCGGCCCTGTCCCCAAGATGAGCGACACGCCGGCCGTTATCAACGCACCGCCGCCGACGTTGGGCGAACATACCGATTCGGTTCTCGAGGAATTCCTTGGCTATGACATTGAGCGCATCGGACAACTTCGTTGCAAGAACGCAATATAGGATTGAAAAAGTATGGACAAATACTTGACAATCCTCTTTTTTGCATGCTATACTCTTATCCAGTCACGAAATACCGGCAGCCAACTTTGATCGGATCAGACTCATCCGTTGTCAATTGATGGTGATTAGCCGTTTCATTGAACGAAACTCTTTGAATGAAACGGCTAGTACAACGTCAACGGTTCCAAAGCGGCCTGTGATCTCATATTCGGTTTCTGGTGACCAGCGCTCATGTTCAGACGTACAAGAGCGGTTGATGAAAACCCATAGAGAAACTAGTTCGTGAGGTTGGTAGCCAATGTATAGTGCGGATAAGACGCCGATTTACAATCTTAAAGCAGTCGTTCAGCAGACCGCCCTCAAGCCCGATACGTTGCGAGCGTGGGAGCGGCGCTACGGTCTGCCCAACCCCGAACGAACAGATAGCGGGCATCGCCTCTACTCTCAGTATGACGTAGAAGTCATTCGCTGGCTACTGGAACGCCAAAGCGAAGGCATGAGTATTGGACGCGCAGTCGATCTGTGGCGACAGCTAGAGTCCAACAACAGCGACCCATTGGAGACGCAGACCCTCGGCGAAAGCCCCTCGATCCCTGCCGGCGAAATTGAAAAGAGTGTCGGTGCAGGGGTCTCTGACCATATTGCCACAATTCGGCGGCAATGGATCGCTGCTTGCCTCCAATTCGACGAGCGTTTAGCCGATGATGTGCTTTCCCAAGCGTTTTCCCTCTTTCCCATAGAGACCGTCTGCCTCTCGGTCCTTCAGGCCGGATTGGCGGAAATTGGGAGCGGATGGCATCAGGGGAAAGTGACTGTACAACAGGAGCACTTCGCCTCCGAGTTGGCCATGCGTCGCCTTGAGGCCATTCTGTCGTCCATGCCCGTTCCACATCACCGAGGTCGCATACTCATTGGATGCCCCGCCGGTGAGGAGCACACATTTCCACCGCTGTTGCTGTCCGTTTTGCTGCGTCGCCACGGCTTTGATGTTGTCTATCTTGGGGCCAATGTACCGTTGCGCAGCATGGAAGTCACCATCGGCGCCACGCGACCCAAACTCGTGATCATGACATCCCAGCAACTGCACACGGCTGCAAGCCTGCTGGAAATGGCGGAATTGCTTCAAGAGAGAGGAATACCTTTTGCCTTCGGCGGCCTAATTTTCCGCACAATACCCGGACTGTCCAATGTAATTCCAGGGCAGTATCTCGGCAACAGTATTGATGACAGTCTCCAGATAGTTGCGCAGATGATGGAGCAGCCCGTGCTCAAGAGTCCGGAAGCTGCGATAGCCAGGGAATTCCTTGTGGCGCGTGACCATTTTCGGCAACATCAATCCGAAATCGAGGCCGACATCTGGTCTCAGCTTGCCGACACAAAGATTCCCGCTCGCCAAATTGACATGGCCAATGCGTTTATGGGCAAGAACATTCGAGCAGCGCTTTCATTGGGCAATTTGGACTATTTCGGTCCTGACCTCGTCTGGATCGAAGAATTGCTCGTCAACTACTACGAGATGCCGGCCGTGATGGTCAATCGTTATCTTCAGGAATATCATGAAGCAGCAATGAATCGATTGGACGACCGCGGCGCAATCATCATTGATTGGTTCGAGGCTCTCCTAGGCATCAGCAAGGATCAGCCTTTACCGGACCTGACGCGATCCATGGCCGGTCGCCAATTTAATTCTGACGGCACTGCCGAAATCAAGCTGTAAGCGCACTCAAATCCAGTGCTGCACGATTTTCATTCTGAGTGTGCCTCGCCGGTTTTGCAGCGCTCTAACTGGAATGAACGTGCTACTGTCATTCCAGTTAGAGCGGGCGTAAGGGAGCACATCGCACTGAGTAGTACACCAGCATGGTGAACTACTGAAATCAGCCAATCAGTCGGCTTTCAACTGAGTTGCCGACACAAATGCGTTCTAGTAAAAAGACGTCCTAGAGTTGGACGAACAAGACCTAAAAGGAGTATCTTGACCATGCGCATCATTATCACGGGAGGAACAGGGCTGATAGGCCGGCCGCTGTCAGAATCGCTTGTTGCACAGGGCCACGAGGTCACCGTGCTCACACGCGACCCTATTGAAGCCGATCCGATGCCCGACGGCGTTTTTCTACATCGATGGGACGGAAAGACAGCCGACGGATGGGGCCACCTCGCGGACGGGGCTGATGCAATCATCAACCTTGCGGGCGCCGGAATAGGCGACGGGCGATGGAGCAAAAAGCGCAAGGAAGCGATCCGCAACAGCCGCTTGCAGGCGGGCTTTGCCGTTCTTGAAGCCATCAAAATGGCGGCCATCAAACCAAAGGTGCTGATCCAAGCCTCGGCCATCGGCTACTACGGGAGCGTCGAAGACGGCACCATCATGGTTGAGCAGAATCCGCCTGGAAACGACTTTGTGGCCAAAGTCTGTTTCGACTGGGAACTCTCAACAGCCCCGGCATCCGGCATGGGCGTCCGCCGCCCGATCATTCGAACCGGCGTCGTGCTCAGCAACGATGGTGGCGCCTTTGCCCGCCTCAAGCTGCCATTCAAGTTCTTCGCGGGGGGGAAAGTGGGTGATGGAAGCCAATGGTTCTCCTGGATCCACATTGAGGACGAGATACGCGCCATCCAGTTCTTGCTGGAGAACGACGAAGCAGATGGTCCATTCAACCTGACAGCCCCCCACCCGGTCAACAATCAGGAGATGGCCAAGGCACTCGGCCAGGCCATGGGCCGGCCGTCAGCGATCCCAGCGCCGTCGTTTGCCATCAAATCGGTCTTTGGCGAGATGTCCTCCATCATTCTCAAGGGGCAGCGGGTGCTGCCCAAACATTTGGAGGATATGGGTTTCGAGTTTCAATATCCGTCTATCGAAGAAGCGTTTGCACAATTGGAAGGGAAGTCCGAACCGACGCCCGAACCAGTGCATGCCTGAACCAAAAACAATCGCAAAAGAGGGGCGCTATCGGAAACCGATAGCGCCCCTCTTTTGCGATCCGGATATGTCTAGCCTCGTTCTACGGCCGTTGACCCGTACAGTTACAGCTTATCTCAGACTTACGTGCGACTACTCACCTCCTGACGGCGCCGGGACAGAGGATTCACGCCCGTTGTAGCGGAAAAGCCGAGATTCGCCAAAGAACTTCAACCGTTCATAGGGATCTCGGTTGACCAGCAGCACGCCCCACCTGTATTCGCCCGGATCCAACAGTCCATCCAGTCGATCATCGAGGACATCAAGATCGACGGTGATCGAGTTGCGCCGTGTGGGTTGTGCAATGCCGAAGCCGTCGACCAAGGGACTCTTGCCATCTTTCCAGAAGATCACCTCGTAGGCCTGACCTTCCTCAGGCACGCCGTTGGCTCGCCATGCAAAAGTCGTATTGCCGCTTCCGCCCACTCGATCATTGGGGACAGTCAACTGCACTGTGATTGGCACAGGCGTCACGGTCGGCGTATCCGTAGGCAACGGTCGCCGAGTAGACGTGGCTGTCGGCGTCATAGTCGGAGTTTCCGTGGCGGTCGCTGTCGGCACGGCCTCCTCAGTGGCGGTCGGCGCTAGAGTAGGCGTCTCGGTGGGCGCCTCGGTGGGTGTCTCAGTGGGCAGAAGCGTTGCAGTAGGCGGCAGCAGCGCGGTCTCTGTCGGTTCAACCGTAGGAGGTGATTCGGTGGGCGCTTCAGTCGGCTCTTCAACAGGTTCATCGACGCTGTTATTGGCCACATCCTCTGCTGAAGCGTCATCCTCTGCCACCGAAGGCGTCTCAGTCGCCTCGCGCAACTCGGTAGCCATCGACTCACCCTGGACGGCCAGCAACTGCTCTCCGGCAACCACGGCACTGCGCTGTTCGTCCATTACCACAAGCACAACGCCTGAGAAGACGGCATAGTATGTCTCTGTCTTGGTTCGGACATCGACGATAAAATCCGTACCAACCGCGGAAGCCGTCGACGACGGTGTCCGCACTTCGAATCGATCGTTGGTGCCAAGGGCGACATTTAGCTCATGGCGCGTGGCGCCTAGATGGACAAAGGTGGTCACCTGAGTGCCGCTGTTCTCTTCACCGATCTCCAACAACTCCAAACGAACGCCCGGCTCCACATGGGTCATCTGATTAGAGAAATAGTCGATACGTGCGTTGCCGGTCAGGGTGATCAGTTCATCGCCCGGCCGCATTTCAGCCGATGCACCCGAACCCAGATCTCGGACCTCGCCGTTCGCCATGATCAAGGTCGCATTGCCGTTCTCAACAGTGACAAGCGCCGGGATCTGCTCCTCCGGCGCCGCCGGCGGCAGTATGGCAGGCATGCTTTCGCCCGACCCCGGTTGGGGTGATATCGGCACGCCTTCAGGCGGATACAGTTGCGGGACCAGATAGTAGAAGAAGATAGCGATGGCAACCGTTGCGCCGGCAAGGCCAATGGAGGGAGCCCAGCGCAGACTATGCGCCATACGGCTCAACGATGTCCAGAAGCCCGAGCGACGAGCGGTGGTCTGGGCCGAACTGGAACGATGTGATCCGCTGGTCAGCGTATCAGAGAAGTATGTATCAGCGTCACCTGCCTGCAATACATCCGCCACGTCAGCCATGACGCTACGGCGCAGTTTGTCGGCCAGTTCCGGCGGCATTTGCACCGGCGGAAGGTGCTTCTGAAAAAGATCATGAAATTCGCGTTCTTCGTAATCTTGGGTCATAGGCCAAAGCCTGCCTTTCCCAGATCATCCTGAAGTTGCTTACGACTGCGGCTCAGCAGCGATTCTGTCGCCTTGTAGGAGCGGCCCAGCAAAGTGGCCATCTCGCTCACACTCAGCCCCATTTTGTAGCGCAGCAACAGCGCCTCTCGATATTGAGGCTGCATAGCCTCCAAAACATCACGGAACACGACGCTGTCAAGACTTATGTCAAGCCTGTCGCTGGACAGGGATTCTGGAAGTTCACCCGTCACCTTGCGCTTGCGGTAGAAGTCAGCAGATTTGCGCGAGGCAATCGAGTAGATAAAGGTTGAAATCGCGACATTGCCGTCAAAGCGCTTAATGGCTGTTACCAGCGCTTCAAACGTATCCTGCAGCACATCGAACGCATTCTCCGGGGTTGGCAGGTGGTAGCATAGGTGCTGATACAATGGTCCTTGCCACTCGTCTAGGAGCTGCTCCCATGCGCGATTATCACCCTCCTGCAGGCGACGAAGGAGTTCGGGATCTGTCTTTCCGGCGGTGCGGCGTCGCTTTCCGCCTTCGGCATTATCGTTGTCGTTCGCGTTGCTCATTGCTTGCCGCTGCAGCGTTCCAGTAGATAATGTTTGCGTCAATGTCCTATCCAAAACGAAGCCCACTGCAGCTTGGTTGCATCTGGCGTGATCTGGCCGACAACACCATGAAGACAGCAGTGGGCCAACTCGGTATAGCGACGACTCTCGACGATCGCCGAAGGCAAATCGATAAGGAATCCAATCAACCGTACCAGTGTACATAATAGCCTATATCACATCGAAAAAGCAATTAAGGGAATCGCTCCCGAAGTTGATTGCGGCGCCGCCAATCGCAATCATGCACGAAATCGAACAGCCCCTTGACTTGAAGACGGGAAATGCTCCGTCTCAGATACGGGCAATTTCTGAATGCTTCCGAATCAAATCAGCGGGAGCGCCTCAAATGTTTCCGGCGTAGGTCAAGCTACAGTCAGCAAAGCCATGTTGTGTCAAAGTTAACCCATGAGTTCACTGCAAGAACCACGAATTTCACGAATTGCACGAATTTCCTCAGTAGTGCAATTCGTGAAATTCGTGTCATTCGTGGTTTTTGCAGCAGAGTCACCCATAGATAACGAACATTCGTATCATTGCCAGCCTGGTATTCCAAGAAATGGAAGGAGAATTGATTGTGCGCTCAGTGAGAATTATTTTTTCGACAGCAGTGTTTTCCGCTATTGCCCTGACCATCTCCGCCTGCGTGTCGGCTCCGCCCGTGAGTCAGTCGAGTTTGCCCCAACCGGCGACCGAAGAATCAAGCACGCCTGACGACCCCGTCGAGTCTGTCGAACAAACGATCGGCGACGAAACGTTGCTTCCGGTCGAAGCACCTCCGTTCAGCACAGAATCCTGGGCCACTGACTTCAACCGGCGAACGGTCGCCTGGTCAGACATCCTATCCGGCGGACCGCCAAAAGACGGCATTCCAGCCATCGATGATCCCAGCTTTGAATCTGTCGCCGGCGCCGGCGAGTGGCTCTCCGACAACGACCCGATCATCGTCTTCGAGAACAAGGGCGAGGTCCGGGGCTACCCGCTCTCCATCCTGATCTGGCATGAAATTGTCAACGATACGGTGGGCGATAAGCCGGTGGCCGTGACCTTCTGCCCGCTCTGCAATGCAAGCATCGTCTTCGAGCGCGTGCTGGACGGCCAAGTGCTGGATTTCGGCACCACAGGCAAACTCCGCAACAGCGACCTGATCATGTACGACCGCCAGAGCGAAACCTGGTGGCAGCAATTTACGGGCGAGGCAATCGTCGGCGAACATAGCGGACGCCAACTGGATTTTCTCTCCAGCCAAGTGATCAGCTTCGCTGACTTTGCCGCCGAATTCCCTGAGGGAGAGGTACTTGCCAGACCGCCGGTATCGCGCAGCTACGGCAACAACCCTTATGTCGGCTACGACAGCGGAACGGATCGCCCTTTCCTGTTCAGCGGGAAACTCGACGATCGCCTGAATCCGACCGAGCGAGTCGTCGGACTCAATCTGGATGACGTGAAAATGGCCTACCCGTTCGAGTCTGCTGCAACGGCCGGCGCCATCAACGACGAACTGGGAGATCTGCCCATTGTCGTCATGCACAAGCCGGGGACAGCCAGCGCACTGGACGGACGAGAGATTGCCGGCAGTCGAGACGTCGGCAGCGTGGGCGTCTTCGATCGGCGCGTGGGCGATCAGATGCTGACCTTCACGGCCACAGACGACGGAGCCTTCATTGACGCCGAAACCGGTACCACGTGGAACATCCTGGGCGAAGCCGTCGAGGGGAGCCTTGCCGGCAGCTCGCTCGAACAGATCCTGGCTTTCGATCACTTCTGGTTCGCGTGGGCGGCCTTCTTCCCGGAAACCGATCTGTACGAAGAGTAGGCAAGTTCAAGCAGAAAAATTCGAGCAGGCAAGTTCGAGGCGCCAGATTCGAGGTATCACTCCTGCCAGCAGGAGCCGGTGAGCGGAAGCTCAGCCAGACTCAGCGCCGTGGCGCCGCTCGTGTCCAACGTGATGCGATAGCGGCGCCACGGCACATAGAAGTAGGTGTATCCGCGCAGACAGACCTGCGTTGTCGGCTGAGCCGCAGCCAGACCGCCGGCCCCCGCATCCAGATGGCGAATATCCTCAAAGGCCAGTCGCTGAATCCACGCTCCCGTGATCCGGTAGGTGAATTCGGCCGTGCGCCGGCCGTTGTTGGCCAGCCGGAGTTCCTCGCCGCTCGTCTGCGGCTGAGGCGGATTTAAGATGCGTGGCAGAAGAGCCCAAGGCAGAAGGACCACGAGAACCACAAAGAGCACGCGCACACGAAGCGGACGCTTCCACCATTCGAAGACCACGGCCAGCGCAGACCAGATCAGTGTGGCGCCCAACACCAGCAGCCAGAGCAACAACAGGTTGAGCAGGAAATCAAGCGGGGCGATAGACCGCGAGCCGTCAATCTCGAGCACCGAGACCGACAACGGGTATCCGCCCCATCCCGTACAGATGCCGTCGCAGCCGGCCTGATGAGGGGGAACCTGGAAGAGATAGATGCTGCTGATGCCGAGGATCAGGGCGACCAGGAATGCAGCCGTCACGATGCGGAACCAGTGTTGATTCTGTTGTCGCCACCAGATAACGATCAGAGAAATCAACACAACAGCGACGACAGCCAGAGCCAGATCCCACCAATCGGCAAAATTGCTCCAGGTTTGAGACCGGAATGATTCGAAGAGTTCAGTCAAGTTATTCATGGCTACACGAAGCGACGTGGGCCGGCATCATCTTCCCGTCTGCCAACAGAGATCGGCACGAGTGAATGACCTCGGCAGGCGAAAGAGAGGGTCCGCCGGCTGCCCGTCGCCGCCATCCCAGCGCATCAGCATCATTGACGCTTTGTCGTCCTCCAAGATCAGAAGTGCCCCGCCGTCGGATTGGCAGGCGACATAGTCGCGCAAACGGGTCTGCGCTGGCAAGAGAACCGTCTGGGATTGTACCGCCGAACGCCCATCCTGCTCGATCAGATCAAGCTGGACAAGTGCAAACGGATCGATTGTCCATCCCTCTCCAACGCCAAAACGACTTCGCGCGGCCAGCAGACGTTCATTGTCAAGCCACTCGATCTGCGGAGCCAAAAACTCAAAATCAGTGCCGACCGAATAGAGCGTTCGGACAATACTCGGCCCGCTGCCGTCCAGGGAGAGCAGCTTAAGGAGATTGGGCGGTTCGAAGCGCCCGGCTTCGAGTCCGGGGCTGGCTCCATCCTGAGCCAGAAATGCCATCCGATCCTGGTTGGGGCTGATGCGTGGGGTCGCCGAATAATTCCCTCTGACAAGCAGTTGTTGCGGACTGCCGCCGACAGTGCCGTGCCCATCCTCATCGACCGAAACAGTCGTGCGATAGACGCCGGCGTGAGTCGCCTGGCTCATGCGATCGTAGGTGTCGAATATCAGCTCGACACCCTCAATGCGGCCCGGATCGCCCGGGCCGAAGGCCGGCGCAGCCGACAGCAAGATCGGCGATAAGGCCGGGTTATTGACGTCGAACAATCTTCCGTCTGCAAGCAGACGCCGGACCACCCGTGCATCGATGGGATCATAGTGCCAAAGCTGCCACTCATCGAGATCCGCACGCGGGGCCTCTATCCACCATAGGCCGCCATAGGGGTCACCTGCGATGCCCTGGATCGCATGGAAGGGCTGGGCATTGATGCGCAAGCCGGCCCCATCGAGACGAAGCCAGGAAAACCCCTCGACACCGGCCTGTCCGGCCACGGAAGCGAGAAGAAATCCGGCCTCGGGATCGCCACTGACCCAGGCAGCGCTGTTTTCGGCCGTCCAACGTTGTT
The DNA here is from genome assembly GCA_963698255.1 of uncultured Chloroflexia bacterium. GTDB lineage: Bacteria > Chloroflexota > Anaerolineae > Caldilineales > Caldilineaceae > JAWKOK01. The sequence goes on from CAVOQD010000024.1 coordinate 810,156, forward strand.
GCAGGGTGCCCAGAGAATCGAGCAGGAACAGACCCGGCAGCCCGTCGCCGCCGATCAACGCCAAGGCGTCGCCATCGGCAATGAGCTGCGCCAGGTCGTTGCCGTCAATCATCTCGACGCGAGGCCGCTCCAGCGCGTCGACGACGCGCACGCGGTCGGCTGTCAAAAGCTGCGTCGTCGAGGGACTGTCGGATGCGGCGTACACCTGCGCCCCGGATGGCAGGGAGCCGGCCGCCACTGGAATCCAGCCGTCCGACTGCGGGCTCACAAGCCCGGACCAGAGTTCGATCTGAGCCTCAGCCAGATCGAGTTGAACCGGGTTTCCATCCTGATCCGTGGCAAGCAACGGGCGTCGTACGTCTCGAATCATCGAATCGGACGGCAGATCAAGCAGGATTTCGCCGACCAATGGATCGGGCGAGGTCGCAACCTCCTCCCCGGCCACCTGCGGCAATCGCACCTGAGGAGTTGTCCGCGGTGTGGATGTGGGCGTAGGCGTCGGCGTACTTGGCGCAGGCGTCGGCGGAATCAAAGGCGTTCCATCGGCGCGATACCTGGGAACGACACCCAGGTCGCCGGTCGTGAAGACCAATTCACCAAACATCCAACCCAAAATATTGCCCTGTGACGGAATCCGAATCAGATACCAGTCGCCTGCCTCGGTAACCCCGAATATATCGACCGGAACTTCGTTCTCGACCGAAGCAAGCACCACCGAATCCAGACCGGGCGAACCACGCAGACGGGCCGTTTCGAAGAGGTACATCTGTCCGGTAAGCGGCGCAGGCACATCCGGAGCGATCTGCGGAATGGGCAAGGGCGTCTCAGTCGCCGTCGGGGTCACCGTGGGCGTGGGCGGCGGCGTTGCCGTGGCGGTCGGCGTGGGCGTATTCGATGGCGTCGGCGTCGGCGAAAAAGCCGGCGTCGGCGTTTCCGTCACCGTGGGCGTCAGCGTGACCGTCGGCGTCCATGTCGGCTCAGGTGTCACGGTCGGAACGAGAACACCGCCTGAACCATCGTCGATATCCGAGCCGATGGCTCCGGTGATGGGCAAGGTCTGGCTCAGTGCGATCTCAGCGTCGATCAGGCGCGAGTCGGCGGCGGCGGGCGTCGGCGATGGCGTGGCTGTAGTGGTCGGCGTGGGCAAGGCCGGCGCAGGCGTGACCCAATTGAAGGCAATATAGGCGGCAGCTTCGGACAACTCGCTCAGTCGATAGACTGTCTCCTCGCCGCTCTCGTCGACCTCAAAGATGGCGTCGTAGATGCGCGAACGATCGGCATTGTCGAAGAAACGCAGCCGTTCAGTCACTTCCGTGTTGGCCACCGGACGGCCATCCTCATCGATGTAGGAGGCCAGCCACGCGCCGGGCGCACCTAGGCCCAACTCAAACGCCCGCTGGATCAGATCGATCCGATTGGCGTAGGCGGCAGCGCCGGTGATGTCGCCGGTCTGCAACTTTTCCAGAATCAGACCAAACGAAGTGAGCGGCGAGGCGGCCAGTTTTGCATTCTGGAGTCGATAGCGAATCGAGCCGTCATCGGTTTCCGACGGTGTCCAGCGTGTGGTGGCCTTCTCACGCGCAAAGGCGGGTTGCTCCAGCCAGACGTTTGAGGCGCCGAGTTGGGATCGCATATCCGAGCCGGCCAACGGCGCATCGACCAGAATGTCGGGCAGGAACTGATCTTCGACATCCTCCAACAGCACCTCACTGCCCTCAGATCCCAACGTCCATGCCGAATCATCTTCGCTCTTCCATTCCATGGCGAATCCGCCCGCGGGCGCAGTCTGCTTCAGCAAGTAGGCCGTCACAACTTCTTCACGCTGGGCGCGTTCAACCAGCAACGCATGGAAGAAACCATCTTCGTCAACTCGCATGGCGCCCTGACTGAGGCCGCCGAGAAGGCGGCTGTAGTCGGTCTTGCCGTCAACGAGCGGAAAGAGATTGAGCAACAATTGGCTCTGGACACGATTGCCGGCATTGGGTTCCTGCCAGAAAAGGATGGGGATCGCCTCGCCGTCCGGCGTCCTGGGCACGACAAGCGCTGCCCAGACCGCGTCATTAAGCTCATTGTAGCTGATGGGAACGTAGATCAGACTCTGCGCTTGCGCCAGCCGGCGCAGCAACGACTGAGCGCGCTGGGGCGAAAAGTCGAGGGCGGTCATGCTGTTTAGACCGGCTGTGGCCAGTTCCTGATAGCGAGTCGACCATTCCTGCAGCGAGGCAGGCAGCGGCGTAGGCGTGTAGGTGGGCGTGGGGGTCAGGGTCGGCACAGGCGTCGGCGAATTCGTGGTCGTCGGCGTATTTGTTGGCGTATCCGTCGGCTCAGCCGTACCGATTCGGACCCCCAACTGCGACGCCGCCACGGACGTAGCCGTCATTTCCATTCGCCGGACGCGTACATTGCCCCGCTGCATGCCTGCAAAATAGGTAACGCCCAGCACAAAAAGCAAGGCGACTGCGAATGTGCCGACTAAGGCGAGTTGCGAACGATTCTGCATAGGTTACTCAGTGGTGGCGACGATGAACGATCTGGTCGGCTGTCGTCTGCACGCGCATCAATTCTGGACAGTGATGGTCACCTTGCACGGCTGCGGAAAGTTGCCGGTCTGATCGACGACGATGAGCTGCAATGTCCAGACACCGTTGCCCAGGGTATTTGAGTCAAAGCTGCCCAGCACGCCGTTGACAACCGGACTGTTGCCGCCGGCCAGATATCCATAGCCACCATCGGCATTGGCGCCCGGCGCATACTCGACCTTGTAGTACTGGAAGGCGTCATGATTGGCCGTTCCGACAATCGTCACACCGCCACGCACCACTTCATTGTTGCCCGGCCTCAACAGCAACGAGCGGTTGTCAGGACAGACGGGGGCCTGAATCACCGGCTGCGGCGTCGCCACCGGCACAGCCGTCGCCTCCGCTTCGTCCACCACAACCGTCGGCTCACTGGTCGGCGGCAACGTGGGCGTTATGGTCGGTGTCGGCGTCGACGGAAGCGGCGTGTTTGTCGGCGTCGGCATGAACGGCAGTTCGGGAGTCGGTTGCAACGCTTCAACGACCAGCGGTTCGACCGCCGTCGCCAACGTATTGCTAAAGAAATAGGTCGCCCCCATGATCATCACCAGGATCATGGCAACATAAAATACACGGTAGAGGTCGCGAGTCGCCTTTTCCCGTTCCAAAGAAAAGACAGCCTGCCGCCTCTCGCCGCGGACCAGCCATATTCGATATAACTGATACATCGCGATCAGCCCACACGCTGCGTAGATCCACGGCGCATAGGTCGCGACTGCCTGGATGACAAAGCTCATAGTGTCGATAGTCTACATTAGGGGAAAACAACGCGCAAAAGAGGACAGGGGTTCCCCACCCTGCCTAGGACTGGCCAAACTGGCGCTTGGCGTTGCCAGGGTGACGCACCTCAATCAGCATAGAGAATCGGGAACCAAATCGCATGGCCCATCACAGGCACATCGACCTGAACGTGCACATTTGTGCCGGAAGCTACCGCCCAAATGTGAGCGACCCCGTCAACGCCCTTTTGCACAACCAACGTGGTGGCCACCGAACCATCCTCAGAAGCCAATGTGTTCCGGGCGAGCGTGCCACGATCCGTGAACATCTGGACTACGGTGCCATCAGAGACGGCGTTGCCAAACTGATCTACCACTGCCAGGCAGATCGATGTCTCGCCAGGGCCGGCCCAATTGGCTATGGGTTCGACCGCATCCCGCGCCTCCATGCTCGCGGGCGGTCCGGGCGTGACACGAAGCGCAAGTGTGGCGCTCACCTGCCCGACACGGGCAGAGATTTCTGCTACGCCTACGGTCTCCCCTGCCGTCAGCAAGACTTCGGTGCGGCCGCCATTGACCCTAGTTTCATACTCCTGCCGCCCGTTCGGGAATCGTCCCAAATTGGTTGTCAACGAGATGCTCGTTTCACCCGGCATGAGATGGCCGGAAGCGTCAAGAATTTCGACCGCCAGAGGGAGCGGCGGCGAACCGGCCATCGTTTCGTCGTGTTGCATTGCCAACTGTACAACCGTAGCTCCAGAGTGAACGATCGTCGGTATCTCGACGGTCATCAGCCCGACGCGTAGGCGCAACAGATAGTCGCCGGGCGCAGGTGCGGCGAAAGCGACATGCGCCTCGCCGTCAATATCGCTGACGCTCTGCCCGGCCAGAATCCGTTGAGCATGATCGGCGGCATCATCGGATGCCGACTCATGCTGGATCAACTCGTAGTGGACGACGGCGCCGGCGGCCGGCGCCGTGGTCGATGAACTCTCCACCCTTGCCGCCACATGCGCCGATTCGCCTGAAAACAGCGTGACCCCGGCCTCGTCCGCCGGGCGGATGGCCAACTGTTGGGACGCCATGGACAGCGCAGCAAGATAGTCAATACGTCCATGGCCCAGGAAATCGTCAACGCCCGGATACGAAGCTCGATTGACATCCACCGCCGAGTTGCGAATCAGATCGCGCACTTGTTCCGTCGGCAAGTCGGGTCGCAGGCTCAAGACCAAGCCCGCCAGCGCCGAAACCTGGGCGGTCGCCATGCTGGTTCCGCTCAGGCGGCTGTAGGCATTATTCCGATAGGTGCTCAAGATATCGACCCCTGGCGCGGCCACGTCGATTTCAGGGCCGTAGTTGCTGAAAGGCCCCCGCCGGTCATCCATCTCCGTTGCAGCTGACGGCAATGGTCTCTTTGAACTTGGCCGGCCAATAGACGCCGGTTGCGTTGTTGCCGGATGCTGCGATGATGACCATGCCTCCGGCGTGCGCCTCGCGCACGGCAACCTCCAGCATGGCGGATTCAAACTGAAGCACAAGACTCAGATTGGCCACCCGGATGCCCTTCATGTGGGCGTAGTACAGGGCATCGATCAGATCGCTGATCTGGCCCGATCCTTGCTCATCCAGCACACGCAGCGGCAGGATCTTCAGGTCCAAGCCCAGGCCCGCGATGCCGATCCGGTTGTCTGTGGATGCAGCGATCACGCCGCCGACGTGGGTTCCATGGCCGTAGGGATCATTGGCCGTGTCATCATTCTCGATCCAGTCCCAGCCGTGATAGTCGTCAACGAACCCATTGCGATCATCGTCCACGCCCGGCAAACCGTTGCGTTCGGCGTCGTTGACCCAGAGCGACTCACGCGACAGATCATCATGCCCAAGATCGTAGCCGCTGTCGATGACAGCCACGGCCAGATCGGGATTGCCGCGGTTGATCTGCCAGCCTGCCGCCACATTCATGCGATAATGAGCCCATTGATCCTCATACAGCGGATCGTTGGGCGCAACAGCGTCAGACGACTGCAATGCGCCGACAGACGCATACGCGTTGGCCTGAATCGGGGCAGTCCCCCGATCGGCTGCGTAAATCCGCAGGTCGGCGCCGACCTGTACAATGCCCGGCACTGTGGAAAGCGTCTCTAGGGTCTTTGCCAGATAGTCAGCCTCTGCAGCCGCGCCCGCAACATTCGATCGATCGGCGCCGACGCGTACCTCGGCAAGATCAAACTCGGGCCAACTGCGCGCCACACTCAGCCCTTGTTGCAGCAATAGGGGTTCGATACGCGATAGGCCATGTTCGGTCTTGACCTGAATCAGGACTGAATCGGAATCGGCGACTGCAGCGCCAAGCCATTGATCGTCAACAGCCAGCGCATCCGATGGAGCGTGAAAGAACAAAAAAAGACAGAGCAATGCCGGCGGCGACAGTCGGATAGCCCTGTTCATCAACCGCTCGGATCGCGTCCATAGGGAAAAGTGCATAATCGCTTTCTCGCCATTGGAGTTGTACCAGAATCGCACGCCATCAAACCGCAGCATATCTAAAAACTTGGCTCGAAGCATGGTCGATCATGGCAAGCTGAACCAAAAACACCTGTCGGATTCTCCGACAGCAGCGAAACGATTCGGCAATCGACAGTGATTGGCAGAACCGAATTCTCTCCTCACGCGAGGGCTCATTGACGGTCCGTTTCAGTTGCCTATATACTGTATCGTAACTGGAGGAAGAATCCTCTGCCTGCTTTGGTGCAATAGATGTTTTCACTTGGGGGCCAATTGTAATGAATTCGATTTCCGGCGAGCGATTCGAAGAGTTGGTCGCAGAAGCCTTGGAGAGCATTCCCCAGGGCCTGTGGGATGCAATCGAAAACGTGGCAGTTCTGGTTGAAGATTGGCCGAGCCGAGATCAGATGGCGAGTGTCGGGCTTCAACATGGCAATTCCTTGTTGCTGGGCCTCTACCAAGGCGTCCCACTGACCGTTCGCTCCTCGCACTACGGATTGGTCCCGCCGGACAAAATTTCGATCTTTCGCATCCCAATCCTACGCGTCTGCCCGCCGGGAGATGAAGACGCGGTGCGGGCCCAGGTACGACGCACCGTCCTGCATGAAATCGCCCATCACTTCGGCATCAGTGATCAGCGCCTGCATCAGCTTGGCGCGTACTGAATAAAGCTGTCCACAAAGGTGCACGAAGGAGCACACCCAATTCATATTTCTTGATGCTCAAGGCAGATCATGCTCACCACAAAACGGACTGAAGGGAGTTCAGAGAGGATCGACATGTACGCCAAGTCATTTGCTCCACACCTGATGAAAAACTCTATATTGATCCGCTGCATACTGGCACTGGTCGTCCTGTCCCTTCTCACGGCGTGCGGCGGTGAGAAGTTGCCCGAGATGCCCGCTGTGCCCGACACGATCAAGGAATTACCAGGCGCTCAGGCGATCCTGGACGAACTTCCTGCCGCCTTGGAAGATCTTCCAAATGCGCTGGAGGAGCTTGGCCTGCCGGATCTCAGCCAGATAGCCGGCATTCCACAACTCGACGATCTGCCGGCAATGCAGGCGCCGCCGGGCGGCATCATCTTCAACGGCCCGACCGAATTTCGCCTTGTCCCAGGCGAGACCATTCCCGGAACGGATATCCGACTCACAGCGGTGACGGACGAAGGCGCGGAGTTCTCGATTTCCGGCCAGCGCAGCCTGCGGGTAATCGGCGACTCGCTCGACTTCGACGGCAACTGGCCGGGACTCGACGGCTCATTTTACAATCTGCGCTCACGCATCTATCGGGTCGGCAACGACAGCATTCGCGCCGGCGGCGTACACCAGTTGACCATCGACCGCATTGCGCCTCAAGAGGGCACGCTTGTGCCGGCCGAGTCGACCGGCGCCCACACATCCAGGTTCCTCTACTCATCCGGCGCCGGCCTGGGCGAACAATTCAGCGGAATGACGTTGGGCTATGCCGGAGCCGATGATCGAGGCGCGAAACTTAGCGGTTTGCCGCCCGACACGTATGCCTATCGCAAGGTCGGCGACAGTATCGCTTGGCAAGGAACGCTACGCCAGGATATCGCTGTGGCGTATGCCGCACGTATGCTATTATATGGCGAGAACAGCGCACGCATCGGCGGCATCGTCAAAGTCTCCCTTCCCAACAATTGAGACGAGTGTGACCAATGACAGAGCAACAAGAATCTCCCAGCACGACGAGTCAGATCGGCGGTATTCGTGCACACACGAATTTTCAGGCCATCGACGCCACATTTTTCAACCTGACCGACACTGAAGGGCGGGCCACAGCCGGTCTGATGGTGCTGCTCGATCGCATGCATCGGCCCGTACGCGCAGAACTGCACTTCTACGAAGAGATCGATGGGTTCATGCGCGACAATACGGTTCGCCAGGCCCAGTTGCTGCTGCAAGATCGCTACTACAGCCGTGAACCGGTCGTGCTGCGCATCATGTACGTCTTCCAGGATCGCAACACCTACGACGTGACCCTGCCGCAGCCGGGAGCAACGACCCTTGGGCCGCAGGAAAAAAAGAAGGCCCCATGGACGCGTATCGCAGCGATTGTCGCCGCCATCGCCCTGTTGACGGTGTTGGCGTGGGGAATCAGCCGCATGATAGGCGGCGATTCAGATACACAGATCGCGGCGCAACCGACGCCAGCGGTTGAAGACGAATCGGCCAATGCGGTTGATGCAGAGGGCGCCGCGGTCGTCGGCGCGGATACCGAGAACGCGCAGATCGCGGCAGAAGCGACGCCGATCCTGTCTGAAAACCTGCCGGAAAGCCTGAACGCGCGCAACGACCTGTCGGTCGGCATGCGTGCGGCTATCCTGCCCGGACTCCAGTCCTACATTCGCTCGGAGCCTGACGCTGCCATCGGTGAAAACATCGGCACATTCCAAGACGGCGATGCCGGCCTGATCGTAGATGGTCCGATTCTGAGGCAGGGCACGTCGGACACAATCGTCTGGTGGTACATCGTTAGCGACAACGGCGATGAGGGCTGGGTGCCCGCCAACACCAGTCAATTCACGTTGCTGGTGCCGGAAGAATAGACGGATCGGGCACACATGCCAACGCCTAGGGACAGGTCTGAGATCTGTCCTTACGCACCGACCTGCACATCACCATCCTCAAGCAGCGACATCATCCGCGTGTTCAGCGCAAGTTCCACACGTCTCCCCTCTGACAGAATCTCTGTCGCCAACGTACCGCCCGCGTCCAAAAGGGCATAGGTTGACAACTCAAAGACAAGCGTTGTATTGGCGGCCCCGGAATCGCCATGCGTCAGTTCAGCGGACGTTGCGGCCTCTTCGCAAAATACCACAATTTCAAAGTGATCACCTCGAAATGAGGCACGCTGGATTGTTGCAGTGATGGTTGTCCCCGAATGCAACGACCCCGCTTGCCCGTTCGGCGTGATCAGGCTCGCCGCCTGCGGATGGATGAGCAGCAGGGCTTGCCCCGGCGACGCATCCCCTTGAAAGCCGTCGATCAGCTCAAATCGACCGATGGGCGTGTCCACGGTCAACGGCTCGTCCGGGCTTGGCCGGGCCGGCAGCAGATTGCTGAAGCCGAGGAATCGGGCGGCAAAGGACGTGGCGGGACGCATGTAGACCGTCTGCGGTGCGCCGATCTGCACGATCGATCCGCTGTCCATCAGCACGATTCGGTCGGCCACGGCGTAGGCCTCGGCCTGGTCGTGGGTCACATAGATGGCCATCAGACCCAATCGTTTGAGGATCACGCGCAGTTCGATCATCAACGATTCACGCAGCGCCCGATCGAGGTTGCCCAGCGGTTCATCGAGCATCAGCAATTGGGGACCGGGGGCCAGACTGCGGGCCAACGCGACGCGCTGACGCTCGCCGCCGCTCAACTCAAAGATGGTTCGGTCGGCGTAGTGCTGGGGCAGATCGATCAGGTCCAACATCTCAATCAGGCGCGCGTCGATATCAGGTTGGGACCATTTGGCCATGCGCAGGCCGAAGACGATGTTCTCGGCCACCGTACGATGTGGAAAGAGCGCAAACTCCTGGAACATCAGGCCGAAATCTCGCTCATGGACCGGAATGGTTGTTAGATTGCGCCCGTCAAAGCGGATCTCGCCGCTGTCCGCCGTCTCCAGACCGGCCACAATGCGCAACAGCGTAGTCTTGCCGCAGCCGCTGGGGCCGAGCAGGCAGACGATTTCGCCCTGGTTGATCGACAACGAGATGTCGCGCAAAATCGGCGGATCTTCGCCAAATTGTTTGCCGACGTGGCAGATTTCGAGCATGCAGACTCCTCGATAGTTCATCCGTTGTAACTGTACAGCCGTGCGGATAGACCGCGGATTAGGCGGATTAGGCGAACAGTCCCGGATTGATTCGGATTTTATCCGCGGAAATCAGCCCAATCCGCCTAATCCGCGGTCTATTCGCTCCGCAATCCGGATCGTCGCCATCCACTCAAAACTCGCCCACATCGCCGATCCGAAAGCGCTCGATCAGAATGATGGCCGCAGCGGAGACGATCATCAAGATCGTGCTCATGGCCAACGCCTGGCCGTAGTTGACCAGGCCCGGCTGGCCCATGGCCCGATAGATGACAACCGGCATGGTCGGCACATCGGGTCGGCTGACCAGCAACGTGGCGCCAAATTCGCCCAGACTGATGGTGAAGGCGAAGATGGCGGCCACCAGCACGGCGCGGAAGAGCATGGGCACATCGATCTCCCACCAGGTTCGCACCGGCGCCGCGCCCATGACCAAGGCCGACTCGCGCAGACGCGGGTCCAGGCTGCGCAAGGCGGGCAGGAAGGTGCGAATCACGAAGGGCATGGCGATCAGTGTGTGGGCGATGGGCACCAACAGGATCGACGTGCGCAGGCTGCCCATGGAGATGATGTAGCCGAAGCCCAGCGTCACAGCCGACGCGCCCAGCGGCAGCAGGAAGATCGGATCCAAGATGGCGGTCATACGTCGATTTGGCTCAGTCAAGAGGTAGGAACTGATGATGCCCAACGTCAGGCTGAGCAACATGGTCATGGTCGCAAAGACCAGCGAATTGCGCACGGCGATGATGGGGGCCACAAAAAAGGCGCTCTGTCGCCGGTTGACGGTCAATTCCTGATAGTAGCGCAATGTGAAGCCTGCGTCGCCCAGTGTGAAGCTGCGCCAGGCCAGCGCCAGTAGCGGTGCCATCAACAGACCGAGGACCACCGCCAGGCTGAAGAAGAGCAGCATGCGCTCGCCCAGAGAGTGAGGGCGACGCGCACTTCCCTGACGAGGTCGCATGTCCAGCGGGAGACCGGCGCGGGCTTGCATTCGCGTGTAGAAGGCCATGACCACAAAGGTGATGGTCATCTGCACCAAGCTGAGAAAGGCGGCCAGCGGCAGGTTGAAGTAGCTGACCGACTGCCGGTAGACCTCGACCTCCAATGTGGAGAAGCGCAGCCCGCCGAGGATCAAGACAACGCCAAAGCTGGTGAAGCAGAAGAGGAAGACCAGCAGCCCGGCGGCGATGATGCTGGGCATCAACAACGGCAGGGTGACTTCACGCCAGAGGCGTCGCGGTCCGGCCCCCAGCACCTTGGCGGCCTCGGACAGAGCTCGGGTTCAGGTTGGACCAGAAGCCGCCCACCGTGCGCACAACCACGGCCACATTGAAAAAGGCGTGGGCGATGATGATGATCCAGACGGTCTGCATAATCTGGATCGGCGGCCCGTCCAGATTGAAGAGCGTCTGCAAGGTACGATTGAGGACCCCGCTGTTGCCAAACAATGTCGTGAAGGCAGCCGCGACGACAACGGTCGGCATCACGAAGGGAATCGTCGTCAAGGCGTGGAGCACTGTCTTGCCGCGGAAACTCGTAGTGCGAAAAGGCATAGGCCAGCGGCAGGCCCAACACCAATGTCAGCAACATAGAGGCCAGCGCCTGCCATGTGGTGAACCAGAGCAGCCGCCAGAAATAGGGATCGCGCACCATCTCGCCGATGCCGCTGAGGTCCAATTCTCCATCCACGAAGAAGCTGGTCGACAGGATGTTGACCAGCGGATAGAAGAAGAAAACGGCAAGAAAGAGCAGCGGAAGGGCGTAGAGTAGGTAGATGAACGCTCGCCCGAAGGTTAAGTTTCTACTGAGTGCCATAGTGCAACATGTCCCTGAGACGATTCCATAAAAACGATCCACGAAGTCCACGAAGGAACACGAAATCAACTGGAGATGTTGGCGGCAAAGCGCCTGCTACGCAAACGGAATGAGTTGGGCGACAATCCGTAGGGGCATGAGTGCGGGCGGGAATGGGGATCCGGTTTTCCCGAATCGTCCATCCGCCCGTTCTCGTGCCCGTTGCGCCAACGGTTGAGTCGTTGACGACGGGCACGTGATGGGGCGGGCGAACGCACCATTGTAATTTGATCTATCTTCCCACCCCATCACATGCCCCTACGCAGATCATTTTTCCGAAATCAACCCTAGCGCAGCATCGTATTCGTCCACGCCTCGATCCAACTCTCCCGATTGGCCTCGATAGCGGCCGGATCGACGGTGGTCGGATCGGACGGCGTCTCTGCAAACTGGACGAACAGCTCGGGCAACTCCGCAGTTGCGGAGACCGGATAGACAAACATCTGCAAGGGCAGATCTTCCTGGAACGGATCGCTGAGCATAAAATCGACAAACTGTTCGGCCAAGGCCTGCTGCTTCGTCCCACCGATGATACCGACAAACTCGATCTGGCGGAAGGTTCCGTCGGGCGGGTTGATGTTCACGCTGGCCGGTTCGCTGCGACCGTCGCTGGCATAGAGCACGTCTGCCGGCGGACTGGTCGAGTAGCTGACGACCAACGGGCGATCACCCGCTCCGCCGGATCCGACGGAGAAGTGCTCGAAGTAGGCCTCGCTCCATCCGTCGGTGATCAGCACATCATTCTCCCGCAAGGCAGACCAGAAATCGAGGTAGCCCTCCTCGCCAAAGTGGCCGATGGTCGCTAACAAGAAAGCCAGGCCGGGGGATGAGGAGGCCGGGTTTGGAACCACCAGCAGGCCGGTATATTCGGGCAATGTCAGATCTTCCAAGGTCTGAGGAAGCGGCAACCCCTGCTCTTCAAACCAGCCCTTGTCGGCATTGATGTTGACATAGCCCACATCGACCGGCGTCAGACGATGCTCAGGATCTAGTTTGACATCGTCCGGCAGGCCGGCCAGCAGCGGCGACTCGTAGGGCACGAAGACATCGTTCGCCAATGCACGGCTGAGGAAGGTATTGTCCACGCCGAAGAAGAGATCGGCCAGCGGCGCGTCCTTGCTGAGGATGATCTTGTTGAGCGCTTCGCCGGCATCGCCCAGGGCCAGGAACTGCACAACTGCGCCGCTCTCCTCTTCAAAGGCAGCAATCACGTCTTCGCTCACGCTGAAAGAATCATGTGCGGCGAGCACCAACGTGGGCGCATTCTCAGCCGCGCCTTCTCCAGCGTCTTGCCCGTCGCCAGTCTCGGCCAACGGCGCGGGCTGACAGGCAACAGCAACCATCATCACAAGTGTGAATAGAACAAACAACATCGGTCGACGCATGCGACCCCTCCTTCTGAACTCAAAATGGAAACCCAACAAAAAAGCCTCACCCGTGTCGGGTAAGGCTTGGCGTTTCAGATAGAAATTCATCCCTACGCTGGCATTACCCAGATCAGGTTCACGGGTCGGTGACAGATCGGTCACCCTCTCAGCCCGGTGCTTCCGAGCTCCCCCCTAATCGCCGGTTTTTCGATCGACCGGCTGAGAACGACATTGTTCTCTGTCTTCAGTTATCAACATGGGCAGTATAGCACAGAATCCGGCCAGGCAAACAATCCACGCCACCTATTCAGCCGGGGACCGATGGACCGGGCAATGGCGAATGGAGGGCATTGCTTGGCCGCCCAACGCATGATAGGATCAGTTTGCAGCACGACATTTATGCCGCCTTGTAGCACGACATTTATGTCGTAGCAGTTTGACTTGACTGGTACAAAAGGCTACGACATAACTGTCGTGCTACAAACTGGCTACGAACTGACATTGTCGCAACAGTTTCAGGTGATCTTCGCATGAAGGCGTTTGTGTTGAGCGGCGGCGGAAATTTGGGGGCGACGCAGGTCGGGGCATTGGCTTCGCTGATCGACCGCGGCATCAAACCCGATATGATTGTCGGCTGCTCGGTCGGCGCCCTCAATGCATCCTTTCTGGCCCGTGGCGTCTCGGTCAAACAGATTGAGGAATTGGCAGCGGTCTGGCGATCGCTCACCCGTTCAGACATCTATCCCGGTACGCGGCTGGGCGCGCTTTGGCGCTTCATCACCGGCAAGGATAGCCTGTATGACAACCGTCGCTTTTTCGAGTATCTACAGCGGGGCGGCGTGACGCCGGCGATCACGTTCAGCGACTATCTGCCGCTCAAGTTGTACATTACGGCCACCCACATGCCGGCCGGCGAGTTGCACGTCTTTGGCGACAACCCCCACGATCGGCTGCTGGATGCGTTGATGGCCAGCACCGCGCTGCCGCCGATGCACCCGCCGTGGATCGTGGACGGCGAGCGCTACACCGATGGCGGAACGATCACGCCCCTGCCGCTGCGTGTGGCGTTGGACCGAGGAGCGAAGGAGATCTATGCGCTGCACATCGTGAGCACTGACGCGCCCTCCGGCCCTGAGGCCGTCAGCGGCATCACGGCCCTGGCCACGACCAGTATCAACACCATGCTCCGGCTGCAAGCAGAACACGATCTGCTGTTGGCCGAAGTGGCCCGGCGAGTCAAGCTGCACTACATCCCGTTGAGAATCGAGGAGACGCCTGATGCCCTGGATTTTGACAAGGCGGATCGGCTGATCGAGAGTGGAAGATCTGCGGCGGAGACATACTTTGCGTCCATTGGTCTGCCGAGCCGGACGCAGGCCCAAGCCAAACGACGGAGGCTGCCATGGCGGCGACGTCGATCAGGTGACGAGACTGGGCCGTACGAGGAAACGCCAGAGAGCGGATTGACCGAAAGCACCCAGGCTGAGATAGAGACAACGGCTCCGGAAACGACCACGCCTGAGCCGGCAGAAGACAGCGTAGACATTAAAGCTGCCGAATAGCCGATTCTGTAGCACGACATTTATGTCGTAGCCCGCGGCACCTTGTCAAGCCAGACGGCAACGACATAAATGTCGTGCTACAATATTGGCGTCACGGCGTGACGTACAGATACCAATACGGCGAGCGCGGAAAGATCGGCGCCAAGGCCTCGTCCCAGATGAAGGGACAGCCGTGGGTGAACTGGCGGATGCGGTGATCGACACCCTTCAGCGACGCCCGCTCTTCGTCGTTCAACGCCGGCTCGATGCGCTTGAGGATCTCCTCGATGCGCTGGCGGTTGCGGATTTCGTAGGGATAGTTGGCCCGGCAACGTTGGGCCTCACCGATGCACTCATCCAGGAACCAACGCAGGCTGTCCAGCCGTGCCTTCATCTCGCGATGCAGACGAGCCTCAAAACGCGTCTTGAGGCTGTAGATGATCTCATCGGCCCGAGTCTGCACCGAGTCCAGACGCGTTTGCAGATCGGGCGAGAGTTGGCCACGCTGGCCTTGCAGGCGATAGAGACGGGCCAGCAGATCGCCGCCGGTCATGTTGATGCGTTCGTCCCCCCGCGAGGTGCGCAGCAAGACCGTGCGATAGAGATCGTCGTTGATGATGTACTCTTCCAATTCATCGACCATGGCTTCAGAGACCTCAAGGTCATGAAGCGGGTCTTCGGCCACCACGCTGCTTGACTTCGCCATCAGATTCCTCCTTGCAATCAGTGCTTTCTCTCGAACAAATGCGGGCAAGTGACAGTTTCGGCAAGTGCAAAAAAACGATCATCCACGAAGGGCCACGAAAAAGCACGAAGGCTGTTTGCTTTGTGTCCCTTCCTGGATCAACATTCTCTCGAAATCGCCTTAACTACCCAGCACCGCCTCAATCTTCCCAAGCTCTTCCGCACTAAAATCCAGATTGTCCAACGCTGCCACATTGTCCTCCACCTGGCTGACACGGCTGGCCCCGACCAGGGCCGACGTCATGCCGGGGTGGCGCAGCACCCAGGCGATGGCCATCTGGGCCAGCGTCTGGCCGCGCTCGGCCGCGATCTCGTTCAAGGCGCGAATCGTCGCCAGCCGCTCTTCGGACAACTGGTCGGCCTTGAGGAAGCCATGGGGCTTGGCGGCACGGGAGTCTTCAGGAATCCCCTTGAGGTACTTGTTGGACAACATGCCCTGGGCCAGCGGCGAGAAGCAGATACAGCCGATGCCTTCGTCGGCCAGGGTCTCCATCAGGCCATCCTCCACCCAACGGTTGAACATGCTGTAGACCGGCTGGTGGATCAGACAGGGCGTGCCCAATTGACGCAGGATGTCGGCGGCCTCCTTGGTCTTTTCCGGACTGTACTGTGAGATGCCCGCATAGAGCGCACGCCCTGAACGCACAGCGGTGTCGAGCGCCATCATCGTCTCTTCCAACGGCGTCTCAGGATCAAAGCGGTGGCTGTAGTAGATGTCCACGTAGGGCAGGCCCATGCGCTTCAGGCTGCGATCCAGGCTGGCCAGCAGATTCTTGCGCGAACCCCACTCTCCATAGGGACCGGGCCACATCCGATGACCGGCCTTGGTGGAGATGATCAGTTCATCGCGATAGCGTTTGAGATCCTTGGCGAAGATGCGGCCGAAGTTCTCCTCGGCGGAACCGGGAGGCGGTCCGTAGTTGTTGGCCAGATCGAAGTGGGTGATGCCCAGGTCAAAGGCGCGATGGACCATGGCGCGCGCACTCCTCCAACGTATCCACGCCGCCGAAATTGTGCCAAAGACCCAACGAGACGGCAGGAAGCTTGAGGCCGCTGCGCCCGCTTCGTCGGTAGATCATCGAATCGTAGCGGCTCTCACTCGCCCGATATGACATGGGTTCCTCCAAGTTTGGTGATGGATTACGTAGTTGAACGGTCTTGACCATTTTACCATCTCTGCCCCGTTTCGCCAGTCGCCGGCAGGGGGCTTACCATTACAGATCTTTGGGATCGCAGGGGGATGACATCGGAAAAGGCGAGATCATGTCCGGGATCGCCGAGCACCAGCTCGGCAAGGCTGTGCTAGCCGAGCTGGTGCTCGACGGTCCCGAGAGTCGATGTGACGGAGGTTGGCGAAGGGCGAAATGACCACACACAATTGACCCTTGACCCCAGCCCGCCAATCCCCTACACTACAAGCAAAGCAAACCCTCAGCCAAGGTGAACCGCCATGCCCGCTCTACCGCCCACCGGCCCCGAGATCGACCGTCTCAAGCGCGCCTTGCTCGACGCCTTCAGCCTGGACGGGCTGCGCCGTCTGCTGCGAATCCAACTTGACGTCGACCTGGAACACCTTGTGCCGACCCTGGGTCAGAACGGCGACCAGATCGCCTACAACCTGGTGCGCGCCTACGCTGCCAAGCCGGGCGGGCTGGCGCTGCTCTTGCGGGCCGCGCTGGCGGAAAATCCGGACAATCCGGCGTTGCAAGGGGTCGCAGCGGACTTCGCCGGCAGAGCGTTCGACGTCCTGCCCTTGCCCAAGGAACTGACTGCCCACGGCGACACCATTTCCGCAACCATCGGCGAGAATGTGCGCAACGTACTCGTCGGCAAGAACGCCAACCAGGTGATCATTGAGGGTGATGTCACCATCACCAACGGCGATTTCATCGGACGCGACAAGATCACCAACGATTTCGATCAGCGGCAAACCGCTGCCGCTCTACGTCAACGTGCCCGCGCTGCCGCCAAACTTTCTGGGTCGTGATGCTCTGCTCGCCGAGCTGGCAGAGCGCCTCTGCGCGGGACAAACGACCGCGCTCTCGGCCGACGGCCTGCCCGGCGTGGGCAAGACGACGCTGGCCGTGGCCCTGGCCCGCCACCCGGACGTGCTCGCCCACTTCGCCGACGGCGTGCTCTGGGCCGGGCTGGGGCGTTCGCCCGACGTGGCCAGCATCCAGGCGACCTGGGCCGAGCATCTGGGCGCGCAGATCACCGACATCGCCGACCCGGCGACGCGTATGGAGCGCATCAACGCCGCCATCGGCCAGCGCCGGCTGCTGATCGTGCTCGACGACGCCTGGCAGGCCGAGCCGCTGGATTTTCTGCGCACCACCGGCCCCAACGTGGTGCAGATATTGACGACGCGTGACCGGGCCATCGCCCGCAAGTTCGCCGGCGCCAACCAGGAGGTGAACGTGCCCGTGCTGGCGGAAGCGCCCAGCCATGCCCTGCTGCGCACGCTTGCGCCCGAGGCCTGGGCCGCGGACCCGGCGGCCGCGGCGAGCGTTGGCCGACCAGGTGGGCGGCCTGCCCCTGGCGCTGGAACTGTTGGGCGGCTATCTGGCCGAGCCGGAGCGTAGCCTCTTCCCCGAGTTGAGCGAGGCCGCCTTTGCCGAACTGGCCGATCCGGCCACGCGCCTGGCGTTGGCCCAGGTGCGCCTGGGCTCGGTGAGCGGCGAGCGCCAGACGTTGGCCGAGACCATCGCCCTCAGTTTGGATGAGTTGGCCGACATCCGGCCCGAGGCGGTGGCCGCCTTCTATGCGCTGGGGGCCTTTGCGCCCAAGCCGGCCCGCTTTGACCTGGAAGCGGCCAAGGCGGTGACGGAGGCCGATGCGGCCACGCTGGCGCTGCTGATTGCGCGCAGTTTGCTGGAGCAGGAGGATGGCGGCGCTGGCGCTGCACCAGACATTGAGCGATCGTGGCGCGTTACGCAAGACGTCACGCCGGAAGCGTGGCTCGCCACCGAACTCACTATCTGGCGCTGGTCGATGCCGAACCGAGGAGACTGGCAGACCATTGACTCGAAGCTATGAACAGATCAGCGCATCATGGGATTAGCACATTGCATGGCGTCAGATCAGACGATAGACTGGAGCCATTCGTTTCAGCTCGTCGGTTCGGCAACTACCAGAGTCGTCGCGGGCCTCTGGTCGGAGCGAAATCGTCTGGTATGAACTATGCGCTATGTACAAGCACGATTCTCAATTGACATCGCACAATAGAGCTGCGGCGCTTTATCAACATCGACAGGAGTGCTACTCCGCCCTGGGCGACAAGCAGCAGGCCCTCGACTTCTACAACCAGGCTCTGCCCCTGAGACGTCAGGTCGGCGACCTCTCCGGTCAGGCCACCACCCTCAACAACATCGGCTTCGTCTACTCCGCCCTGGGCGACAAGCAGCAGGCCCTCGACTTCTTCAACCAGGCTCTGCCCCTGAGACGTCAGGTCGGCGACCTCTCCGGTCAGGCCACCACGCTCAACAACATCGGCGGCGTCTACTCCGCCCTGGGCGACAAGCAGCAGGCCCTCGACTTCTACAACCAGGCTCTGCCCCTGAAACGTCAGGTCGGCGACCTCTCCGGTCAGGCCACCACGCTCAACAACATCGGCAGCGTCTACGCCGACCTGGGCGACAAGCAGCAGGCCCTCGACTTCTTCAACCAGGCTCTGCCCCTTCTACGTCAGGTCGGCGACCTCTCCGGTCAGGCCACCACCCTCAACAACATCGGCTTCGTCTACTCCGCCCTGGGCGACAAGCAGCAGGCCCTCGAACTTCTACAACCAGGCTCTGCCCCTTCAACGTCAGGTCGGCGACCTCTCCGGTCAGGCCACCACGCTCAACAACATCGGCGTCGTCTACTCCGCCCTGGGCGACAAGCAGCAGGCCCTCGACTTCTTCAACCAGGCTCTGCCCCTGAGACGTCAGGTCGGCGATCGCTTTGGCGAGGTCATCACACGTTGGTGGCTGGGGTTACTCTATGCCGGGGAGGGTGATCTTGGGCAGGCCGAAGAACATTTGCGCATTGCCTTGGAGATTGCAAAGGCGGTACAGAGCCCGCATGCCCAGGCCGTCGAACAGGCACTGATGCAATTGCAGGCCCAGCAACAAGGTGTTCCCTCACATGAAGATTCCAGCGACGAAGGGCTCACCCGCGACCAACTCCTCGACTTGGTCGTTCAAGCCCGGCAAGGCGACCGGCAACTTGGTGCGCAACTCTACAAGGACATGCAAGCCATCGCCGCCGACGCGAGTCAGCCGGCCGAGCTGCGTGCCCTGGCCGGTGCGCTCGTGCGCATCCTGGTCGGCGACAACCATCCGGATCTGACCGGGTTGTCGTCGGAAGACCGGGCCGCAGTGTTGGCGCTGCTGGCGCGGCTTTGAGGGCGGAGCCAGTAGAAGATCGGCGGCACGGGCCAATGCAGATCTGGGGCCATTTCTGACGATCAGATCCGTTGAAGGTTGAGAATTTAACCGGGCAATTGATTGTAGGTGCGGTTTGCAACCGCACGAACTGCGAAACCTCCAGGATATTCGGAAATCATGCGGTTGCAAACCGCACCTGCTTTTTTGCCGGAATATTTTTGAATCTTCAACTGAAATCCCGATTTGGGTATTGACAACCGGCTAGCCGCGTGATACCCTCGTCTGTACGCTTTCGACCGTCTTCCGCCCGCCACCGCCAGACGCCGGCGGCTGCACCAGGAGAAAACACTCATGACAGCCAACAAACAGATGTTTGCGCCGCATTCGGCAGCCGTGAGCAATCTCCGTGTCAGTCTGAACGTCAGTCACCCTGTCAAGCACTTCATCGGACGTTGTGACAGACTCAGTGGTCGGTAGCGCCTAGGCACTATCCACGCCGGCAGGCCACGGGCATCGAACACCGTGGCCATTTTTGATCTCCTCAGCCGGCATCCACATTTTTGCCCACCAAGACTTCGTGCTGAATCGAGACCCTCTGGCCGCACGCCCTACGCCGCTGCCTAAAGTCTTCCCATTCTGCCGCGCCGTCACCCTGTCACCCTGTCACCCTGTCACCTTGTCACGTTTTTCACCCTGCCCGCTCTTCAAGCCCGGAGGACCGCCCGTGAATCTCCCTGTTCGCCAGTACTACCAACTGCTCTCAGACTATCTGCGACCGCAGTGGATACGCGTCACGATGTTGGCCATCCTGCTCTTCGGCACCATCGGCCTTCAACTGCTCTCCCCGCAGATCGTGCGCCAGTTCATCGACGCGGCCTCAGCCGGCGTCGCCAACCAGACCCTGGTGCGCATGGGTCTGCTCTATCTGCTGGTCACGCTGGTCAACCAGGTGGTGCGCACCGGCGCGGCCTACCTGACCGAAGACGTCAAATGGCGCGCCACCAACTGGCTGCGCAACGATCTGGCGCGTCACTGTCTGGCCCTGGACATGGCCTTCCACAACGAACACACGCCCGGCGCCATGATCGAGCGCATCGACGGCGATGTCAACGAGCTGTCCAACTTCTTCTCCCAGTTCGTGATCCGCATTCTGGGCAACGGCCTGCTGATGATCGGCATCCTGGTCCTGCTCACCCGCGAGGACTGGCGCATCGGCGCGGCCTACACGCTCTACGCCATCATCATGGTCCTCACGCTGTTGGGCACCGTCAGCATCGGCGTGCCCTTCTGGAAAGACCGTCGCCAGGCCTCCTCCGAGATGTACGGCCTGACCGAAGAGTGGCTGGGCGGCACCGAGGATATCAACGCCAGCGGCGGCGCGCCCTACGTCATGGTCCAGTTGAACCAGGTGTTCTACAAGCTGTTTATGGCTACACGAAAGGCATTCGTCTACGGCAGCCTGACCTGGGGCATGAACAGCGTCTTCTTCGGCATCAGCACCGCGCTGGCACTGGGCATGGGCGGCTACCTCTGGTCGATCGGCGAGATCACCCTCGGCACGGTCTACCTGGTGCTGGCCTATGCCTACGCGCTGCAGCGGCCGCTGGAAGAACTGGCGCGTGAACTCAAGGATCTGCAGGCGGCCACGGCCAGCATCGACCGCATCAATGAGCTGATGGCCATCGAGCCGACCATCTATGCGGTCGAGCCGGCGCAATCGTTGCCGGAGCACGCGCTGACGGTCGTCTTCGACGAAGTGGCCTTCAGCTATGAGGACGACGAGCCGATCCTGCATGACGTCTCGTTCGAGCTGAAGCCGGGCCAGGTCCTCGGCCTGCTGGGCCGCACCGGCAGCGGCAAGACGACGATGACGCGTCTGCTCTTCCGCCTCTACGACCCGACCGCGGGCATCATCCGCCTGGGCGACAGCGACCTGCGCCACGTGGCCCCGGAAACATTGCGCAGCCGCGTCGGCATCGTGACGCAGAACGTTCAGCTCTTCCAGGCCAGTGTGCGCGACAACCTGACCTTCTTCAACCCGGAGATCCCGGACAGTCAGGTGCTCGACACGCTGGAGGAACTGGGATTGGACGACTGGCTTCACAGTCTGCCCTACGGACTGGACACGCGATTGCTCTCGGGCGGACAGAGTCTCTCGGCAGGCGAGGCCCAGTTGCTGGCCTTCGCGCGCATCTTCCTGGAAGATCCGGGGCTGGTCATTCTCGACGAAGCGTCGTCACGGCTGGATCCGGTGACCGAACAACTGATCGAGCGGGCCATCAGTCGCCTGCTCGAAGGACGAACCGCCATCATCGTGGCCCATCGACTGGCCACGGTGCAGCGGGCCGACCGCATCCTGATCCTCCAGGACGGTCGCATTGTTGAAGAAGGCAACCGCATTGCGCTGGTGGCCAATCCGGATTCCCGGTTCAGCCAACTGTTGCGCACAGGCATGGAACAGGTGTTGGCATGAAGAAACTGGAACTGACTACCTGGCAAATGAGTTGGCGGCTGGTCTGGATGCATCCGCCCATGTACTTGCTCAACGCGCTGCTCTGGGCCGGCGTGCATTCGCTGCCGCTGGTGCCGGGCCTGATCATCCGCCAACTGTTCAACCAACTGACCGACGGCGCCACATTGGGCTGGAACTACTGGTCGCTGATCGCGCTGCTGGTCGGCGTGGGCGTGGGCAGGCTGGTCTGGCTGCTCATCTCCGTCACCGCCTATGTGCCGTTGCGCTTCAAGATCGACGGCACGTTGCGCAACAATATGATGACGGCCGTGCTCGAAAAGCCGGGCGCGGCTGCGCTGCCCAACTCGCCCGGCGAGGCCGTCAGCCGCTTCCGCGGCGACATCGACCAGATGGCCAACTTCGCCGGCGATCGATTGGTCGATCTGCCCGGCTTCGTGATCACGCCGCTGATCGGGCTGGCCGTGATGTTCAGCATCAACCCGCGCATCACACTGACCGTGCTCGTACCGCTGCTGATCGTGATCGTGCTGGTCAACCTGGCGCGCCGACGGCTGGAACGCTATCGGGAAGCGCACCGCAGCGCGGCCGGCCGCGTCACCGGCTTCATCGGCGAGATGTTCGGCTCCGTGCAGGCGGTCAAGGTGGCCAACGCCAATGTCGGCGTCACCGGCCAGCTCGAAATCCTCAACGAGACGCGCCGCAAGGCCGCGCTCAAGGATACGCTCTTCAGCGAACTGTTGCACACCGCCTTCCGCAGCACCATCGAGATCAGCATGGGCATCATCCTGATCATGGCCGGTCAGCTTGTGGGCGATGGCATCATTCACGCTGGGCGACTTCGCGCTCTTCACCGCCTATCTCTATCCGGTGACCGACGGCCTGACCTTCCTGGGCAACATGATCGCCGTGCAGAAGCAGACCAATGTCTCGCTGCAACGCATGAACACGTTGGTCGCCGACGATAGCGGCCAGACGCTGATCCGGCCGACCGATGTGCCGCTGGACGGGACTTTCCCGTCGATTCCGTACCATGCCAAGCAGGAGAGCGATCGGCTCTACCGGTTGGAGGCCCGCAATCTGGCCTATCGATTCCCCAGCAGCGGGCGCGGCATCGAGGCCATCGATCTGGACCTGATGCGCGGTTCGTTCACGGTGATCACCGGGCGCATCGGCTCGGGCAAGACGACGCTGCTGCGCTGCCTGCTCGGCCTGCTGCCGCTGGATTCGGGCGAGGTGCTGTGGAATGGACGACCTGTACGCGATCGCTCGCGTTTCTTCGTCGCGCCGCACAGCGCCTACACGTCGCAGGTGCCGCGTCTCTTCAGCAGCACGCTGCGCGACAATCTGCTGATGGGCACGCCCGAAGAGGCGGTCGACATCGAAGCGGCCATCTACACGGCCGTCATGGAGAAAGATCTGGCCGAGTTCGACCACGGGCTGGAGACCATGGTCGGCCCCAAGGGCGTCAAGCTGTCTGGCGGCCAGGTCCAGCGCGCCTCGGCCGCGCGCATGTTCGTGCGCGATCCGGAGCTGCTCGTCTTCGACGACCTGTCCAGCGCATTGGACGTGAACACCGAGCGCACGCTCTGGGAGCGCATCTTCGAGGAGCGAGAAGGGGAAGATTCGCCCACCTGCCTGGTGGTCTCGCATCGTCGCCCGGCGCTACGCCGAGCCGACAAGATCATCGTGCTCAAAGACGGTCGCATCGACGATCAGGGCACGCTGGACGTGTTGTTGGAGCGCAATGAGGAGATGTTGCGGTTGTGGGAAGGGGGGTAGGGTGGGGCAGTAGGGTAGTGGGGTTGTGGGGCGACTTGAGGCGGATCGCGGCTTCAATGTGGAGCCGCATCTCTACACCCCCACTTACCCCGTCATCCCCGTACCGCCCTCACCTGCTCATTCGCCCCTACCAATTCTCCAGCGCCTCCACCGCGCCGCCGTTCTCGGCCACGAAGGCGTCGATGAGGCGGCGGGCGATGCTGACTTTGGGCGGGACTTGGGGAAGATGCGTCGGGTGCGAACCAGCGGGCGTCGGCGATCTCGCCTTCTTCGGGCACGATGTCGCCGCCGGCGTACTCGGCGGTGAAGCCGATCATGAGCGAGTTGGGGAAGGGCCAGGGTTGGCTGCCGAAGTAGCGGAGGTTGTCGAATGCGCAGGCCGACTTCCTCGTAGACTTCACGATGGGCGCACTCCTCCAGCGATTCGCCCGGCTCGACAAAGCCGGCGATCACGCTGTAGCGCCCATTGGGAAAACGATGGTTTCGGGCCAACAGGATGCGCGGGCCGTCCGTCGGTCTGCCGGGTGATGGCGATGATGATGGCCGGGGAAAGTCGCGGGTAGTTGCTGAGTCCGCAGTTGGGACAAAGCTTGGCTCGCTCGTTCTCAACCGCTTCAGTCGGCGAACCGCAGCGCCCGCAGAAACGGTGGGTGCGTTCCCAGTTGACGATCTGCACGGCACGGCCGGCCAAGGCCAGTTCGATGTCATCGAGTTGGCCAAAGAGCGAACGTAGCCCCTTGGCAGCAAACCCATCAGGCAATTGTGTCGCTTCATCCAGGTCACCCGAAAAGCAGTGGGTGCGGTTGCCGTCATCGCTTGGTCACGTAGCCGAGATAGTGGACACCGACAGGCGCCAGTCCCAGCGATCCAGGGTCGACAACCTGAGGCAAGCAAGTCCGTTCACTCTTGGTCTGCACGACCAGATCGTCGCGCTGAAAGAGCAGCCAGATGGCCGGCTCATCGGATCCGGCGGGCGGCGTGATTGCCGGCGTGAAGTTCAGGCTGGAAAAGGGCGCAATGCCCGATTGCGAGGGGATCACTGGAAGCGTTTCTCGAGTTCGCTCTCCAGATCTTGCCAGGAGAGACCGCGTGCCGACAGCAGCACCAGGCTGTGGTAGAGCATGTCGGCCATCTCGTAGAGGATGCGATCATCGCCCTCGGCCTTGGCCGCGATGATCACCTCGATGGCCTCTTCGCCGATCTTCTTCAGGATCTCGTTCTCGCCGGCCTCAAATAGCTCGACGGTATAGGATCCCTGGGGCATGGAGGCTTTGCGGTCTTCGATTGTGGCGAATAATTGCTCAACAGTCTCACTCATTGGGATTCTTCTTTCGTTGTGGTTCAATTGGCAGTTCTCGATGTAACGCAGGGTCACACTATACGAAGAAGTGCCGACTTGTTCTGCAACAAAGTCGGACTTCCGTATCTGAGATGAATTGTGAACCGGCAATCGATCGTAGGTGCGGCTCTGCACTCACATTCGAGTTGCCGATTCACCGCTCGAGCTATCCTGGAATCGTGTGGTTGCAAACCGCACCTACACAGGTGTAAACAGATAGTGAATTAGGCCCAGTTCACGTTCAAGCCGGCAATGCTTCAGGCGGGATGCGCACAGCGACGCCGTCAGCGAGCAGATGCTCTTTGACCTGCATGATGCTCAGTTGCTTGAAATGAAAGAGGCTGGCGGCCAGCGGCCGCGGCCGCCCCGCCGTCGGTCAGGGCCTGGGTGAAGTGGTCGGGCCGGCCGGCGCCGCCGCTGGCGATGACCGGGATGTTGACGGCGTCGCTGATGGCCCGGGTCAATTCGACGTCGTAGCCTTCCTGGGTGCCGTCGCCGTCCATCGACGTGAGCAGAATCTCGCCGCCGCCGCGCTGCTCGACCTCCTTGGCCCATTCGACGGCGTCGATGAAGGTGTTGGTGCGTCCGCCGCTGACAAAGACGTCCCAGCCGTCGCCGCGTGCCGCCAGGTCTTCCCCCTGCCGCCGTCGAGCATCGATGGCCACGACGATGCACTGGCTGCCAAAGCGGGTGGCCCCTTCGCTGATCAGCGCGGGATTCTTGACCGCGGCGCTGTTGATGCTCACCTTGTCGGCGCCGGCCAGCAGGATGGCGCGCATGTCATCCACGGTGCGCAGGCCGCCGCCGACGGTGAAGGGAATGAAGACGGTGTCGGCCACGCGCCGCACCATGTCGATGACGATGTCACGCGCTTCATGCGTCGCTGTTATGTCAAGAAAAACCAGTTCGTCGGCGCCCTCTCGGTCATAGACCTGGGCCTGTTCCACCGGATCGCCGGCGTCGACCAGGTC
The DNA here is from genome assembly GCA_963698255.1 of uncultured Chloroflexia bacterium. Lineage (GTDB taxonomy): Bacteria > Chloroflexota > Anaerolineae > Caldilineales > Caldilineaceae > JAWKOK01. Next base: position 836,225 of record CAVOQD010000024.1, read on the forward strand.
GACGAAATTGACGCCTTTGACCACCCGCCCATCTTTGACATCCAGACAGGGGATAATGCGTTTGGCAAGCATAGAGTCCGTTGCTCCGCTTAGTCAGTCGTTGTGATTGTTTAGACATGAGGCCGCTCGATCCAGGGCCGGCAGCAACATGGGCGCGGTTTCGGTCAGCAGTTCCCACGTACGTTGGTAATCGCCCCACTGCGCTTCGCAGTGATTCTCATCGCCCAGCGCAACCTCCGCGGCCGCATCGACCTCTGCCAAATAGTAGACGACAGTGTGCTGAATCTCATAGTCGCGCACGCTGAGCAACGTATTCCAGCGTGGACCGACAGTCCTCGTGGAATGCCAGAACCTTTTGCCCGGCAACCTCCAAGGCGCTGCGGGTCGCGGCCTCGATAAGGCCTTCTCGGGCAACAACGCGGCGTCCGGGGGAATTCCCACAGCTCGTAGTACCAGTTGTAGAGAATCAGAAATTCAGGCCCGCTCTCGCCTGCACGAAAGGGGATGATGCCGGCGCTGCGCGGCTCCAGCGGACGATGGCCCAGCTCGATGGCTTCGGCCAGGTCGAGGGCCCCGGTATAGATGGCCTGGCCGGTGATCACGCCTTCGATGTTGAAATGTTCGACATCCTTGAGCAGTTCGATATCTTCGATGCCGGCGACGCCGCCGCTGGCGATCACGTGCAAGCCCGGTCACATCGCCGAGGCGTGCCGTGGCTTCCACGTTGACGCCGCTCAACATGCCGTCGCGGCCGATGTCCGTGTAGACGACCCGCTTGACGCCCAATGGCCTGCATCTGATGGCCAAGATCGACGACATCGATATCGCTGATCTGCTGCCAGCCGTGGGTGGCCACATGCCGTCCCGGGCGTCGATGCCCACGACAATCCGTTCGCCGCCCCACGTCAGAATGGCCTCGCTGACCAGGCCGGGATTTTCAACGGCCACCGTGCCGAGCACGACCCGATCAGCGCCCAGTTCGAGCGCCAGCCGAATATCGTCCAGCGTGCGCAGACCGCCGCCAAACTGAATCGGGATATCGACAGCCTCGCGGATTTCGACCAGTCGGTGCAGGTTGATGGGCAGCGTGCGCATCAACTCCTCGCGTGGGCCCTCAGGCCTGTCGCTGCCGGGATGCTGGATCTTGATGGTCGCCGGTCGATCCAGGGCATTCAGCTGATCGGATGTGGCGTCGAGTGCGCCGTCGAGGTTGACGACGTGTAGCCATTCTGCGCCTTGGCCGGCCCAGTGGCGCGCCATGGCGGCCGGATCTTCGCCAAAGACCGTCTCTGCATCAGGGTCACCCTGGCGCAGACGCACACAGCGGCCTTGTCGCAGATCAATTGCAGGAAAAATAATCATAGATCGGTACATATTCCTTGGCATTCCGCATTGAGTTGAATCTCAAGCGTGGGAATATACTCAAGTGTTGGGTCATATACAATCTACCACAAGAGTATCGTACGCAAACGTAACATCCCATCCTCGTTGAGCGCGCAATTTCTGCGCCACCTGCGCAAAGATCGTCCGGCGTATTGCCCTCCGGCTCCTCAATATGGGCAAAGATGAGTCGGCCCGGCGCAAGCGCATCGACCATGGCCAGGGTCTCCGTAAAGGTGGCTTCGCTCTGCAAAACCGGATGTTCGAGCGGAATCGTGCGTTCACCGGTCAACGGATCGAATTCAAAGACGCCCGTCGGCAACACAGCCAGATCCACGCCGCGCCATTCATCCGGCGGCGTCCACCCGTAGAGTTCATCCATGGCGATCAATATGCGTCGCCCGCCGTCGATCTCCTCAAAGAGAAAGGCATAGACATAGGCCTCCGCCACCGGATGCGCGCTGATCGACCAGCCGCCGAGTTCGATCGGGCGATCAAACGGACGCACTTCAACGACGCCGGCATTCTGCAGATAGCGAAAGTTCTCCGCCAGGCCAAGTTGGACCTCGAAATCCGCGGCAACCTGCGGCGGCAGGTAGATGGGCGTGCACTCATGGTTCGGCGGCCAGTTGCGCCAGTCCCAGTTGCGCGTCTCGTACATGCGGCGGCCGGCCGTGTGATCGGGATGCCAGTGGCTGTAGAACCCGGCGGCAATGTGGTCGATGCCGGCGCGATCCACCTGCAAGGCCGATTCCTCGGGCGTGTCGATCAACACATCCGGCCCGTGGACGAAGACGCTCGGGCCGGTCCGCTCCCACGGGATGCCATGGGTGCGTGCGCCGACACAAAGCTCGCACAAACAGCCGGGGCGCGGCGTGCGAATGGCGCCGGCTGTGCCCAGAAATTCAATCGAGAGTTTGGCCATGATCGCCTCCATAAAGAGCATTTGCCACAGATGAGTTCACTGCAAGAACCACGAATTTCACAGATTGCACGAATTTTCTCAGTGGTGCAGCACGTTCATTCCATTTAGAGCGTCGGGTATCCGCCGAGGAGCGCTCAGAACGACAAATCGTGAACGACTGAGGTTCTGTACAGATAGGACACAGATCGTTTCGTCGTCACGCCGGCCCCACACTTTGCCGGAAGATATCTGTGAGTATCAGGTGTCTATCTGTGGCCATCTGTGGCGAATCTTTTGTTTTTGCAGCAGAGTCACAGATGATTTCGACAGCCCCCGGCATCTGCGACCGCACGATGCGACCGCAAATGTCCCTGCAACTTCCTCAAGGCGAGCGCAAGGGCCCGCCGGCAGTCGACTCAAAGTCCGAGAGCAGTTCGCCTGCCACAGGATCCGCCAACGCCACGGCGCCGAAGTTGAGCGCCTGCCAGTCGGCATAGCGGACGCAAGACTGGTTCAGCAGATGGGCGCGATAGAGACTCAACACCAGACCATGCGAGACCAGCGCCAAACACTGATCGGGATATGCCCGGCAGAGATCATCGATGCCTTTGACGAACCGATGCAGTGCGCCCGCCGCCGGTTCCCAGCCGCCGACTGAATCTTCGGGCCGAGAAAACGCCGCGCGGACTTGTTCGCCGTGGTCGTCGATCCAGCCGCCTCGCCGCAGTTCATCGAATCGCCTATCGACCACGACCGGCATGGCTCGCTGGGCAATCACCGGTTCAACGGTCAACCGGGTTTTTGGTTCGCTGCTGAGCACGATGCGCTGCACCGAGTCCCACAGGGGAAGGCAAGCCAACAACTGACTCTGCTCGACACCGCGAGTCGACAGACGCCAAATACGCGCGTCGACCTGCATGATCTGTTCAGTGTGGGCGTGGGTAATCAGGTAGAGGCGCACGAGTTAGCCGGCAGCCGGGCAGAGTGGTTCGTTCAACCGACGGCAGTCGCTTCGCCGACCACCATCTGCATGAAATTTGTGAGGATCCGCAGTCCGACAGTATGACTCTTTTCGGGATGTGGCTGTATGCCCCAGGCATTCTTGTAGCGCACGATGCTCGGATAGTCGATGCCGTAGTCCGTCTTGGCAAGGACGGCGTCATTGTCGGCCGCGTCGCAATAATAGCTGTGGGCGAAGTAGGCGTAGGCGCCGTCAGGCACGCCGGCCAAGCAGGGAATCTTCGTGCTGCTTGTGCAACTGGTTCCAGCCGATCTGGGGAATGCGCAGGGTGCGGCCGGCATGGGTCGGATCGGCCATCTGATCCGGGAAGCGCCGAACTCGTCCGGGAATGAGGTGCAGCCCTTCGTGTTGCCCCATCTCCTCGCTCTCGTCGAAGAGCAGTTGCATGCCGACGCAGATGCCCAACAGCGGCAGCCCCGCGGCCACTGCATCAAGCAGGGGCTGCTCCAACTGCTGGTCGCGCAGGTTGTTGACGCTGTCGCCGAACGCGCCTTGGCCCGGCAAGACGACGGCATGCCAGCGCGTCAGATCGGTGGGCGTATCGACGATATCGACGGGAATGCCCAGCGGGGCGGCCAGTTGATTCAAAAGCCTTGTAGACGCTGCGCAGGTTGCCCACGCCATAGTCGAGAATCGCTATCATTCGGGTCGTCCCAGATCGAGTTCGAAATTGCGGATAATGGCAGGCGGAAATGCCTGTTTGGCAGTGGCCAGCGTCATTGCGCGGATGCGTTGTTCGGCCTCTGCCGCTTCCTCCGGCGCAATGTCTGCGCAGGCAACAGCGGCATCATACTCGATCTTCGTTCAGGACCATCACGTTGCCGTCCGCCATCCAGAGGCCCAGAATCAGATCGCTTGTTTTCAAGCCGTGCTCTCCGCCCAAAAAGGGCAAACAGACCGGCGCGTAGATGCCGACCACGTGGCCATCATCGGCAAAATACTTCTCGACGACGTGCTCTGTCTTCAGCAACCAGAATCGAAACCAGATATACCCAGGTGCGGCCACATCCGTATCGTAGATCGTCTTTGTCGGTGCGTCCTCATTCCATGTGACTCTTTCAACCAACAGATCGCTCAGCCGCTCGATGCGATAGTCGGTCATGTATTCGACTGTGCGCCACTGGCCTGGCGTGATCTCTTTAGGCATGGTTTCTGCAAAGACGGGCTGCGATGTAAGCATGATGGGTAAGGCTAGTATTTCTTGACAACGGCACGATAGGCAGCCGGCTCGCGATACTGGATGAGCTGGCGATCCTCGCGCACGACGCGCACCCGATCCAGGTCGATGGTGGCGACGGCGTAGCCTTCGATGGGCTCATCCAGAACCGTGTAGAGTTCAGCCGACGGGCCGACAATCAGGCTGTCGCCGGCGAAACGCATGGTCGGCTCTTCGCCGACACGGTTGGTCGCGGCCACAAAGACGGCGTTTTCGCAGGCTCGGCTGACCAGATGGGCCCGCCATGAATCCTGGAATTGCTCTTCCCAGTTGGCGCTGACGACGATCAATTCCGCGCCCTCAAGCGTCAGGCTGCGCGCCGCCTCGGGAAAGGCCAGATCCGTGCCGGAGGTCAGGCCGAATCGTCCCCATTCGGCTTCGACGGTGATAAAGCGAAAGCCGTTGCGGAAGACCTGTCGTTCCTCGCCCAGCAGATGCACCTTGCGATATTCGCCGGCCAGATCGCCCTCGGGGCCGATACAGACGATGCCGTTGTAGAGGATGCTCTCGACCTTCTCCTTGATCACCAGGCCGAAGACAATGTGGGTGTTGAAGTCACTGGCCCGTTTGGAGAGCTAGTTGGTCACATGGCCGGGCACTCGTTCCGCCAGATCCGTGGCGCGCAGGCCCAGTTCGGCCCCGGTATAGCTCAGTTCAGGGAAAGATGATCAGATCCGTGTTCTGCTCGCTGCAGATGCGCTCAACAAAGTCGTTCATCTTGCGCAGGTTGGCTTCCGGATTGGCCAACTCCGGGGCCATCTGAACGAGTGCGACGGTGATTTCACGTGCCATAGAAAAAGCTCCTCATCAAGGTTTCACCCTGCAACAGGGCCAATTTTGTCGGGCAGAAGTATAGCACAGTTGTGCGAATTCACCATTTATTCTCTCTTGCGTTACAATGGTGCCAATGTCATTTATTGGAGGTTGAAGATGAGCAAAATTACACACTGGTTCCGCTCAGCATGGCTGGTCCTTCTGATTGCGGGCATCGTGATCTTTCTCGATCAATGGACCAAACAACTGACGCGTGATCGGTTGCCCGAATATGTCGACACCATTCCGATCCCAGCGCTGGGCGAATATTTCATCTTCCAGCGGGTGCGCAACTATGGCGCCGCCTTCGGCATCCTACAGAATCAGCAGATCCTATTCGTGGTGATTGCGGCGGTTGTCATCATTGCCATTCTGACCTATGTCCGTTATTTGCCCATGGACCGCTTCTGGGTTCGGGTCTTTCTGGGTCTTCAATTGGGCGGCGCCGTCGGCAATCTGATCGACCGCGTCAACCAGACTGACGAAGCCGGCCGCGGTTATGTCACCGACTTCATCAAGATCGGCGTCCCAGGGGTCTATTATTGGCCGAATTTCAACATTGCAGACAGTGCGATTGTCGTGGGCGTCATCGGGCTAGGCGTCTACATTTTGTGGGAAGATATGCAGGCTCAGCGAGCAGAGAAGGAAGCCAAGGTCGTCGAGACGGATGCCTCGACGTAGTTTTGCCGAGACGAGAACGAGCAACGAGAACGAGCAACGAGAACGAGAACGAGAACGAATCTTAGTCCGAGTTTTGCTGTACCGAAAATTATGCCATTTCAGTCGCACCGGTCCGCTGTTCGAACTTCGGCTCTGGTGCGACTTTTCGTTCGGCTTATGTCAACGCCGAACAGCCAAGGATGATTATGCAGGTCCTACCCGTTCAACCCGGTCCCGACGCCCAACCGACAACGCTGATTGTGCCCGATGATGCTCAGGGCCAACGGCTGGATCGCTGGTTGTCAACGAAGCTGCCGGATCGCAGTCGCAGCGAGATTCAGCGCTGGATCAAGGAGGAAGTCGTAACCGTCGATGACGCCCTGCCACGGGCCAGCGTGCGCATCGAAGCGGGGCAGACGGTCGTCGTCCGCATACCGGCCACCATTGCCGACACGCCGATCACCGCCAGCGATCTCCCGCTCACCATCCTCTTCGAGAACGACGATCTGCTGGTGATCGACAAGGCCGCCGGCATGGTCGTCCACCCGGCGGCGGGCCACGCCGACGACACGATGGTCAACGCGATTCTGCACCACTGCCCGGAGATCGAGGGCGTGGGCGGCGAGCGCCGGCCGGGGCTTGTGCATCGCCTGGACAAGGAGACATCCGGCGTGATCGTGGTGGCCAAAAACGACCGCACCCACCGTGACCTGCAGGCCCAGTTCAAGGCCAGAACCGTCTACAAGGAGTATTTGGCCCTGGTCGAAGGACGGATGGAGCCGCGGGATGGACGCATCAACGCACCCATGGGGCGCCATCCGGTCGACCGCAAACGCCAGGCGATTTTGCCGCCCGATCCGGTCACGGGCGTGTCCCCCGGGCGCGAGGCCATCACCGAATACTATACATTGGGCGAATACGGTATCGAATTGCCGCGCTCCCAGGGCTACGGCCAGTTCACGCTACTGCGCGTCATCCTGCGACACGGGCGCACCCACCAGATCCGGGTCCACTTCGCCTGGCGCAAACATCCGGTCGTCGGCGACACCGTCTATGGATTCAATCGGCAGCGCATCCCCATCAACCGGCAGTTTCTCCACGCGCACAAACTGCGGCTGCGCTTGCCCGGCAAGGATGGCGTCGACGGCGAGGAACGGACGTTCGTCGCGCCGCTGCCGGACGATCTGGTGGACGTGCTCAATCGTCTAGAGGAATAACTGCATAGCCTGCCACGAATGGATCGCGGATTAGGCTGATTTGACGGATCGGGCCGGATATTTTTCGGGTTTTGTCCGGTTTCATCCGCCTGATTCGCCTAATCCGCGGTCTATTCGGTCACCATCTGTTTCGTTACCCGTAGGAGCAAATTTGATGTCAAATAGCTCGCCGTCAACCAATCCGGTCGCTGATGGGGATTACTCACGTGGCTTCCCCCGCAAAGTTGCGGCGTCAGGCATGTTCTTTGTGAACGAGCAACGGCAGATTCTGCTGGTCAATCCCACGTACAAAGAGGTCTGGGAGATCCCGGGCGGGGTTGTCGAAGCCATGGAAGCGCCGCGTGCAGCCTGCATCCGCGAGGTGGAGGAGGAGATCGGATTGCTGATCGATCCAGGGCGGCTACTGAGCATCGACTACGTTGCCAGGCCCGCGCACAATGATGAAATCGTACGCTTCATCTTCTGGGGCGGCGTCCTGCGCCAGGACCAGATCGACGCGATTGAGCTCCAGGCCGAGGAGTTGAGCGAGTTCGGCTTCTTTGACATCGCCGACGCTCAAGCCTTGATCGAGTCCCGCGTTGGGCCGCCAGTTGGCGGAAATCCTCGACGCGCTGGAGGGCGACCGAACGGTCTACACTGAGCATCTGATAGACGAACAGACATGAGCCACGTTAGTTGACGGATGTTGAAGCATTCCGGGATTAGGCCACGACCTTTCAGGCCCAACCAAGTTGTTCTGGCCTAATCTCGGAATGCTGGTTCAACCTCATCCGGCAGCCACAAACCGGTCACACTCTGCCAGCAGGTCGGCCTTCACCGGCGCTTCCAAACCCGAAACCACAAATGCGTTGCGCGCGATACGCGCCAGATTCTCCCGATCATAGCCAAACTCGTGGGCCAGCGTCGCGTATTCCTGCACCAGAGACGTGTTGAACAGCGGCGGATCGTCGCTGTTGACGGTGACCAACATACCCATGCGATCCAGGTGAGCAAACGGGTGTTCGGCCAGCCGGCGGTAGACGTGCAGACAGACGTTGCTGGTCGGGTTGATCTCCAGCGGGATGCCACGTTCTTTGATCACGGCCAGCAGCGCCGGGTCTTCGATGGCGCGCACGCCGTGGCCCAGGCGATCGGCCTCAAGTTCAAACACGGCCCCGCGCACGCTGGCCGGTCCCATGGTCTCGCCGGCGTGGGGCACGGAGAGCAGCCCGGCCTGCTTGGCCTCGGCAAAGGCGTGGGCGAACGGCTCGGGCGGCGCGCCCACCTCAAACCCGCCCAGGCCAAAACCGACCACGCCCCGATCCATGCCCTGAATCGCATAGTCGAGCGTCCGTTCGGCCGGCTTTGGCGAATAGCCCTCGCCGTTGTGCGAACGATAGCCCCTGGGAAAACTGGCGTTGCGCGGCACGTCGAAGACCCAGCGCATCTCGACGCCGAAATCCTGCTTGGCCTGTCGACGACCGGCCTCCAGTCCCGACAGCAAGTCATCAATTGTCAGCCCTTTTGCCTGCAAGTGCGTGTGCGTATAGGGCGTGAAGGTCAGCTCTCGATAGCGGATGCCCTGGCGGGCCATGTCGGCGCCGCAGGCATGCACAATGAAGGCGAAGTCATCCGGCTCGCGCAGCAGATCCGAGATCGTCAGGTAGATCTCGACGAAATGGGGAAAGCCGGTGAAGACGAACCACTGGCGCAGGCCCGCCACATTGTCGGCCGGCAACGCGTCCAGCTTGCCGTGGCGTTTCGCCAGTGCCAGCACCGTCTCCGGCTGGATCGCCCCCTCCAGGTGGACGTGGATCTCGGCCTTGGGCAGGTCTACGAGAAAGTCGACGCATGTCTGCATCCAAGTTGTCCGGCATACGGCCCCACAAGTTCAACTTTGTTTGCTTCCGTCATAACGCCCTTCTCTACGTATGCTCTTGGTTCATTAAGTTGACATTCATCCCCGAAGGTGAAACTATAAGGGCAAAATGATCTGAAGGCGATTGTAACGCAGAGTGAAGTTCGAGCCGAATTCAAACTGAAATGAACCTGAACCAGGGCGCAGAACGGACAACAAATCTAGACAAGGTCGATCGGGCGACGTTGCCGACGGTCGTTCGGCGTCTACGTCGCGCTCTGTGGACGGCTGGTCTACTGGTCGTCAGCCTGGTTCTGTTGGGCGCCGGCGTGCCGTCAGCATCGCAGCAGGTGAGCGCAGCGTTGTCCGCCACCGTCTCCGGTTGGACGTTCAACCTGGTCGAGTGGGAGATCAATGCCGTAGCCGAAAAAATCGGGGCAGCGGTGAACCGCCCGGCCGACGGCATTGGCCCGGAGGCGGGCGCCGACCTCGTGCGCACCTACCTGGATCGGGCGCATGAGATCGCCCAACTCGAAGGCGAGATCGAGGCCACCCTCAGTCAGAACGAGGCAGGACAGAATGAGCAGATCCAGGCGCTTCAGACGCAGGTTGCCGATCTGCGATCAGAACAGCAGGCCATGCGCCCTGCGGTCGAACAGGTGATCGAACGGCAGGTCAGTGCGGAACTGGCCGATCTTGGCCTGACCTTCGGTGGCCGCACATTTCCGCCGGTTCAGTTCACATTCACCGAGCCGCCCAAAAAGTTGGTCGTCAGTCCGCGCGATCGTATCGCCACCGTCGACTATCGTATGCTCGTGCCTGAATTTGACGCAGAACTGGCCGGCGCGGCAGAAGAAACCATCCTGAAGGAGCAAAACCTCAGCGCCTATGTCACCAATATTGGCGGTCTGGGCGCCTATCCGTCAATGGTTGTGGACCGGGCAAGCCTGCCTTGGGTGCTCAGCACCGTCGCGCACGAGTGGACGCACAACTACTTGACACTCTTTCCACTGGGCCTGAGCTACAATGCCAGTTCCGAGCTGACGATCATCAACGAGACGGTGGCCGAGATTGTGGGCAATGAAGTCGGCCAGCGCGTGTTGGAGACGACCTACCCCGAATTTGTGACTCCTGAGCAGGGCCATGGCGAGCAGGAAGCCGAGACCATCGAGATCCCGCCCAGCGGCCCCATGCCCTTTGATTTCCGGACCGAAATGCGACGCACCCGTCTGGTTGTGGACCAATATCTGGCCGAGGGCAAGGTCGACGAAGCCGAGGCCTACATGGAAGCCCGTCGCCGGCTCTTCGTCAAGCTCGGCTATCCGCTGCGCGTGCTCAATCAGGCCTACTTCGCCTTCCACGGCAGCTACGGCACCAGCCCGTCCAGCACAAATCCGCTGGCCCCAATGTTGTTCCAGCTACGCAGCCAAGTGTCCGACGTTCAGGCATTCTTGAAAGCGGTACGGGGGATCACGTCGGCGGAAGAGTTGGAGAGCGTTCTGATCGAGAAGTAGGAAAGTAGGGCAGTGGGGATTGGGGGATTAGGGAGATTGTGTATCGCAGATCGCTGAGCATCTCCAAGGTCCAATCCCGATCCCCACTGCCCCATCAACCCTACCTCCCCACCGGTCACCAACCCTCATGAACTTCACCTTCACCACCCAACCCGCCACATTTCTCGCCCGGCCCAATCGCTTTCGCGTCGAGGCGCGGCTGCATGCAACCGGTCGAGATGATCAACGCCCACTGCGCCGATCCGGGGCGTCTGCGCGAGCTGTTGATTCCCGGCGTCACCGTGCATGTCAACAAGGCCGCCAATCCCAATCGAAAGACGGGCTACGATCTGCGCTTTGTCGAACACCCGGAACATGGCCAACTGATCAGCCTGGACACGCGCTTGCCCAACCAGGTCTTTGCCGACGGGCTGGCTCACGACTTTTTCGAGCCGTTTCGGGACGCGCAGTCGGTTCAGGCAGAGGTCAGCCTGCCGTTGCACGAGCCGGGCAGCGTGCGCAGCCGCATCGACTTCCTGATCACGGATCGGGATGGGCGTCCGTGCTGGGTCGAGGTCAAGTCGGTCACGCTGGTCGAGGATCGCGTGGCCCGCTTCCCAGATGCGCCGACCGAACGGGGGCGTCGACATCTGGAGGAACTGACTGCGCTGGCGCAGGCCGGCGAGCGCGCCGCCGTGGTCTTCATCATCCAGCGCCCCGACGCCGACCGCTTCGAACCCAACGCAGACACCGACCCTGATTTTGCCCAGGCTCTGCTCACCGCCAGCCGATCCGGCGTCGAGGTCTACGCCTACACCTGCCGGCTGACCACAAGCGAGATCACGCTCGACCGGCAGATCGCGGTGGCGTTATGATGCGTAGCATCGTCGGCTATCGGCAGGACGAAGTCGGCGACTGGGTGGCCGTGCTTGGCGTGCGGCCACGGCCAGCATATTCGCCACGATCCGCCGCTCAGCAACCGGCCCTGGGTGCTGAGCGAGGAAGGGCGCGCCCGCTTCATCGGCCAGCCGCTCAACTGCAAGATCTGCGACGGAGATGATATTCGCTCAGGCGCAGATCCATAGGGACCGTCCATTTTTGCTTCCCGATGGTATCAGGAGGTGAGGTTCGAACGCAGGTCGGGTCCGCACCGTAGGTCGGATTGGCAATCCGACCAGCCAAGCTTGGCTCAGCCAGGCGGAATGCCATTCCGCCCTACATAGGCAGCATCCGGACGACGACTTGACGATAGTTCTCCTCACAGCGCATAATACTCAGAGCCGTTTCGTGAATCCGTTCACAAACGTATATCAAGCACGCCCGTTGTATCGGCAGCCAACAAGCGTATCCCGGCTCGTAGACGTGGCTGCTTCATCCACACACTCACCATGGAGACAACCATGCCCCGACCCTCGACCGTCTCGACTCGTTCGCGTACGACTGTCTATCTTTTTCTTCTTCTGACGCTGGCATTTTCGCTGACCGGGACTCTGCTCACGGCAACTGCGCACGGCGCACGTGCCGAAGGAAGCATCCAGACCGTTTGCCTGGACGGCCCGCCGACCTGCGACTACGCGTCGATCCAGGCGGCGATTGACGCGTCGGCTGCGGGCGACGAAATCGTCGTGGAAAGCGGCGTCTACACCGAAGCGCTGACCCTGCGCGATCAGATCACCATCCGCGGCGCGGAGTCGGCGACGACGACGTTGACAGCGGCCTGCCGGCTCAATCATCCAGGCAAGTGACGTCGCTTCAGTGACGCTCAGCCATCTTGTGCTCGATGGCCGGGACGTGCTGACGTCCGGCATGTCGCTGACAAACGTGAACATCCTCCTCGACCACATCATCATCCGCGATCTGACCGGCAAGGATGGCAGCAGTCTAGATTCACCGCATGGCGACGATGTTGTGGGTCTGTCTCTTTCCGGCGTCGGAAGTCTGAATGCCTTCCATCTCCAGATTCAGCGATTGGCTGCTGGTAACGGTCTCATCAACGGCGCCCGCTATTGGGCGTCGCCGTACCGAGGGGGCAACGCCACCGGGGTTGCGGTGATCGGCACGTACAATGTCTATATCGGTTCGTCGTACATCACGGATCTCACTGCCGGTGATGCAGGCGATGCAGACCGTAACGCCTACAGTTGCAGCGGCGAAGGCGGCGATGCAGTTGGAATTGACGACATATGTCCAGCGACGTAAATTTGGATGCCATCGAAATGCACAACTTGCAGGGGGCGCGCCTTGCTCAGGATATGCACTGTATTGCGTCAACGAAATCGGGAACATACGTCGGGGTGATGCTAGATGGCGGTCAGCTCACACTCACAAATTCGACGATCAATGACCTACAGTGCGCTATGCCGGTTACGGCAGCCGTACAAATTCCGCAGTTCAAGGCACAAAACGCGCTTGCGGTCAATATTCAAAACCTGCGCATCGACCACGGAGTGACGACCATTCCCGCTGAAGCGAACACAACCGTAAACAATGCGAGCATCGACTCTCCATTTTGCGTGCCGCCGCCACTGTCCGTGCAAAGTCGTTTCAATCTCAATAACGTCACGCAAGTTGATCTGACGAATCTCGACGCCCGCAATGTGATCGGGTACGGCACACGGGCAGTGAGTGCCGGGCTTTTCACACAGGATGCGGATAGCGTGTCGCTGCGCAACAGCGAGATTCGAGAACGTGCATGGCGGATACGGCGGACTGAACTGCCCACGGCATCTACCTTGCTCGCATCAAGCAGTTGCTTGTCAATGCCACGGCGGTTAGATTCAGTTGAAGCCAGTCTGCCCCTACCCAGTATTGCTATTATGCCTACTACGGCGACGACGGCGGCAGCGCCAGCAGGATTGACACATCGACGACGTGGAATCCGGATCGATTACAGGCGACGTCAATATGGCGACGTTGTCGGTGGTGATGCCACCGACGACAGGATGCCGAAGGATGCGAAGATCTCTCCGGCGGCAGACGCATCCGGTATTGTTCTGCAACGGAATGCCGTTGACAGACTTGTTCACAACACGATCGCGGCAACCTCGTCTGGTCTGCCCGGGAGTCCAAACAGCCAAGACGGCGTCAGTTACGGGATTCTATCCGATGGCGGCGATGTACATGTGGCGGCGACCGTTATCGCTCGTCACATGTACGGATTGACAAATCAAGCGGGCATTATGTCGACCGATCAGATCAGCCTCTGGGAAAACAACATCGACTACAACGGCGTCAGCCCATCACCGACCGATCTGCACATTGACCCGGGGTTGGTTGACATCGAAAATGGTGATGTTCACCTGCGGGCGGATTCAGGGCTGATCGATCGATCCAAGGAATATGGGGTACTTTCGTGGGGGCCAGACATCGACGGACAGCCCCGCCCGCTGGATGGCAACGGCGACGGCAACTACCGGCCCGACATCGGAGCAGATGAGCGATTTGCCGTGACCGACGTCCTGCACGTTCAGGCGACGCCCGAAAGGGCAACGGCGGGAGCCTCGACGCAGGTTCTGGCCGTGATTGCGAATCCCAGTGCGACAGCGTCGCAGACGGGCGTCGTCTTTGAAAGTATTGTCCCCGAAGGCATGGTTTTCGTGCCCGGTTCACTCTACGCCTCCAGCGGCGACGTCAACGTGAGCGTCAGAGGGCGCGATCGAACGTGTCGTCTGGACAGGGGATCTGCCGGCCGAAAATGCCGTCACGATTCGCTATGATCTGCGCGTTGCGACGGACGCCAACACCTCCGAGTGGGTCACGTTGCAGGCCGATACCACGGGCGACAACGCTGAGATGGCCCGCCATGCCGAGGTCAACATCCTACTCAACCCGCCACAGGTTCGCTTCCCGCAGATCGAGTATGCGACGGATTGACCGGACCAAGAATAGCACCATACCAGTTCTAAACACTGCCTTGGAGACAACCATGCCCCGACCCACGAAGATCTTGATGTTCCAGCGCTCGATGTACAATTTGGCAATTCTTCTGTTCTTTTCCGTTTCACTGACCGGGGCGCTGCTCGCGACGACAACGCTGACGGTGGAAGCGGACGGTTTCGCCACCAGAACTGTCTGCCTGTCAGGTCCTCCAAGCTGCGACTACGCGTCGGTCCAGGCGGCCATCGACGCGTCCGCTGCGGGCGACGAAATCGTCGTGGAAAGCGGCGTCTATACCGAAGCGCTGACCCTCCGCGATCAGATCACCATCCGCGGCGCAGAGGCGGCGACGACAACGTTGACAGCGGCTGCCGGCTCAATCATCCGTGCAAGTGACGTCGCTTCGGTGACGCTCAGCCACCTTGTGCTCGATGGCCGGGACGTGCTGACGTCCGGGATGTCGCTGACAAACGTCAACATCGCGCTCGAACACATCGTCATCCGTGATCTGACCGGCAGAAATGCCGGCAGCCCGGCTTCGCCGCACGGCGACAACGCGGTGGCGATTTCGCTTGCGGGCGCCGGAAGCCTGCGTGCGTCCGATCTTTCGATTCAGCGCTTGACCGGCGGCAACGGCTTCATCGGTTCGGACAGAGATCATGTACCTGCCCATCGGGGCGGAAACGCTATCGGCATCGAAATAGCCGGTGCATACGACATCAATGTAAACTCGTCGATCCATTGCGGATTTGACCGCCGGTGACGCCGGCAGCCCGTGGAGCTATCCCTACGAATGTCGAGGGACAGGCGGCCATGCACTCGGAATCAGCGCTTCGTCGAGCGATGTCAGCCTGGATGGTATCGAAATACGCAACTTGGTTGGCGGTGCGCCCTGCTCCGGCGGATCTCGCTATTGCGAATTTGAAGCCGGAACGTACACCGGCATCCTTGCCAAAGGCGGTCAACTCACCGTCACCAACTCCTCAATCCATGACCTCAGCACAGTGGCGGCCCATAAAAGCCCGATCAATTTCGCAATCCAGACACAGGACGTCGAAGCTGTTCGGCTCTTCAACGTGCAGATCGACCACGGAAATAATCCGTTCGATCCGGAAGCGAGCAGCAACGTGGCCGCCTCGGCAGATCGGTTCGCCTGCCTGCATTCGGCCACCGCTCTCAGTCCACAGTGTTTCGATTCAAAGAAGCAACCTCGTGGATGCTGAGCGGCTCAACATTCGCAACGCAATTGGATACGGATCGTCGGCTTCTGGCGTTGGACTACTCATCGAAGATACAAACGAGGTTTCCGTTCGGGCGAGTGGAATCAGAAACGTGGCCGGTGGCTACGGTATGCTGACAACCCACGGCCTTTATCTCGAACGAATCGGGCGACTGCACATTCAATCCACAGCGATCAACTCGGTTGAGGCCCAGCCCGCCTCTTACGGGGCCTATGACGGGGGAAGCGCCACCGGTCTCACTGCGCTCACCGTCGAAGCAGGCGAGATCATCGGCAGTTCAGTGTGGCGCGTTGTGGCCGGAAATAGCGTGGTCTGTGATCACCAACATTGCACAGATGCTTTCGGCGGCAGAGCATCTGGCATCGTACTGCAAAACAGCACCCTCGACCTCGTTCAAAATACCGTCGTGGCGACCTCGTCCGGACTGGGTGGAGACCATACCAGTCAAGAAGAGGGCAGCTACGGGATCACGTCGTATGTCAGCGATGTATCTGTGGCGGCATCGATCATTGCCGGTCACACCTTTGGGCTGGCGAACGACGCTGGGACGATGCAGATCGAGCAGATCAGTCTATGGGAGAACGGCATCAACTACAACGGTGTCAGCCCATCGCCGACCGACCTGCACATGGACCCCGGCATGATCGATCTGCACGGCGGCAATATCCACCTACGGGCAGACTCAGGATTGATCGATGTCGCCAACGACTATGGCGCGGCGTCACGTATGCCCGATATCGACGGCCAGCCGCGTCCGCTGGACGGCAATGGCGACGGCATAGCGGTAGGCGACATCGGAGCCGATGAACGATTCCCGGTGCAGGACGGTCTGGCACTGCAAGCGACGCCGGAAAGGGCAACAACGGGGGAGTCGATTCATGTGCTGGCCGTGATTGAAAACCCCAGCTCAACAATGTCGCAGACTGGCATCGTCTTTGAAAGCATTGTCCCCGGAGGCATGGTCTTCGTGCCCGGATCGCTCTACGCCTTCAGCGGCGACGTCAATGTGACGTCAGAGGGCGGGATCGAACGTGTCGTCTGGACAGGGGATCTGCCGGCCGAAAATGCCGTCACGATTCGCTACGATCTGCGCGTTGCGACGGACGCCAACGCCTCCGAGTGGGTCACGCTGCAGGCCGACACCACGGGTGACAACGCTGAGATGGCCCGCCATGCCGAGGTCGACATTCTGATCAACCCGCCGCAGATTCTCTTCCCGCAGATTCTCTTCACCGCAGAGTGAAAGTACGCGAATCTCCCAGGCAGACCCAGTGCATGTCCACAAGGGTCTGCCTGGCAAACGCTTCCCCTGTGATTCCTGTCCACCGATAGTGTCGCGGCAACCCCGTGGCGGTCCTCCATAATCGATGAACCTGACCGGCTCCCCACGTAGTCCACATGGGGGGCATACGGTTGCCCTGCTGCGGCCTTTTTTCGGCCCTTCAGCGCTTCATCCCACAGATTGACAACGCCTCTTTCGCTCCATATACTCGCCACAGATTCGTAAGAATTTCGTAAAGTTTTCCGGCTGCGGCAGATGGTGATCAGTTTTACTGCGGTTTAGCAGCCTTTTGGAGTGAAAGAGAACGGCCTATGTCTTATTTTCGACTTGTCTTGGGGTTTGTAATTTGCTTGCTGACCGGGTTTCTTCTTTTGCCAAGCGTGGCACAGGCAGCCACCGATGTTGATGCGCAAATGGCAGCGGATGAACAGCCGCAAAGCAGCGTCGATGAGTTCAATGTCATAGCGGAGACGGCGCCAAACTGTCGCTATGGCGTATCCGCATTCGACCGAAAATTTCTGACCCAACTACGCGTCGGCTGGATCCAGAACTTCGGCAGGGAAGCGCCGGCCAATCTGCCGGGCGATATCGAATATACCGCGATGGTCAATGTACGGCAGGACATTCAACGCGATGAGAACGGCCACACGGTCGAACGGTATTCCACCTACAGAATCTTTCCGCCACTTGATGAACTTGAAGATCTGCTTGCAGCGTATCCGGGCAGAATGTGGATAGTCGGCAACGAGCCGGATCGTGCAATCCATCAGGACGACACGCAGGCCCATGTCTATGCCATGGCCTATCACGAGGTGTATCACTTCATCAAAGGTCGCGACCCGTCAGCGCAGGTTGCCACGGCCGGATTGGTCGGCGTGACACCAGGGCGCCGGCAATATCTCGATCTGGTGTGGGAGAGTTACCGCAGCCGATTTGGAGGGGCTATGCCCGTGGATGTGTGGACCTTCCACGACTACACCATGGCGGAAGTTTTTCCCGACGGACGTTGGTCGTACGCGGGCAAAGCGCTGGGCACCGACCTGGAACTGGCCATGCTTGATGCCGAAGGTCATGCAAGCCGCTGCTCGCGCGAAAACGTCCACTGCATGGCGGAACACGACAGCATCGATGCGTTCGAAGAGCAGGTCGTTGCCATGCGCAGATGGATGAAGGAACACGGCCAACAGGACAAGCCGCTGGTCCTCACAGAGTTCGGCCTGCTCTATCCATACCAGGTCGTGAACGGCAATTGCACGACACAGGACGAAAATGGGCAATGTTTCACCCCGCAACGCTCGGCAGACTTCATGGTTAAGGCGTATGAATATCTGGAAAACGCCAAAGATCCGGATCTCGGCTATGCACTGGACGACAACCGGCTGGTCCAGCAATGGATGTGGTTTTCCATGCCTTGGCCTGCGCCGGAAGCCGAATGGAATCCCAGCCTGTTGGCGACCGTCGGCCTGAGCGAGCTGACGATTGTCGGCCAAACGCATATTACCGAGATCAACAAGCGCCCGCTCGAACTCAATTTGCTGTTCAAGCCGGGAAATGCCGGCTCCGTCCAGGCTGCCAGGGTCGGCCAGCCTGTCACACTGTCGGTCCAGGTCTACAACAATGGCAATACGACCGTCAACGGCCCGGTACAGGTCACATTCTACGCCGATGCAGGCAGAACCAGACCGATTGGCACGGCAACGATTCCGCCAGGGATTCGCGGCTGTGCACGGCGAGCCTACCGAGCTTCCGTTGTCTGGAATGAGGCGTTAGCGCCGGGCACGTATCCCTACTGGGTAACAGTGGATCCCAATAATTCCATCCCCGAATCCAACAACCTGGACAATTACGCTGATGGAATTTTGGTGGTCTCCGTCGAACAACTCTATCTGCCTCGCATGGCAAACTGATTCGGTCGATTTCTTTACAATTCCGACCATTTGTGCTACTATTCAGTTGTAATTTGGGGATGACAGGCTTCGACGGGGCAGGAGGTTCTTTGATTGCAGGCCGTAGAGTGTCGACTACGTTAAAAAGGCGCAAAACCATATAAATGCCAAATCAAACGGCAATGTCTTCGCTTTCCCGTCCGTCAACGCTCCGGC
Organism: uncultured Chloroflexia bacterium; assembly: GCA_963698255.1. Classification (GTDB taxonomy): domain Bacteria; phylum Chloroflexota; class Anaerolineae; order Caldilineales; family Caldilineaceae; genus JAWKOK01. The sequence continues at coordinate 855,267 of CAVOQD010000024.1, forward strand.
TGCGATGGCTGCGTAAGCTAGACATCTGACTCTCTAACCAGAGTCACGGCCCGGCTCGATGGTACTCTCAGGTCGAACGGTAGCTGTCATACACTGCAGGGTTGCGGCAACTGGACGCCGATAGGGTTGCCTAAGGCGATCGGCTAGCCGGAGATGTGAATCGCGTCACACCGAGTCCCTCCGGCGAACCACCAAATGAGTGACTATGCCTGTAGACGTCATTGGACAAATGTTTCGGACGCGGGTTCAATTCCCGCCATCTCCACCATCAAAGAGTGATCCGGTTAAACCGGATCACTCTTTTTCATTGGCAAGGAAAACTTGTCAAAATTGGGACGGCGGCGTACCATTTCGAGGAGCATTTGTCTTTCTGTCATTTTTTTGCAAGCTTTCTTGGTCTGGCCGGCATGCTAAACAATCGATCCAATAAGCGCCTCTCGCGCCGCCGACTGCTGTTGCGCGGCGGTCAACTGGCCGCTGTCGGCCTCCTGGCCGGCTGCACATCGCCTACCGCTCCCCTGCTGGTCGCCCAGTCCGGTTTTGAGCAGATCTACTTCCCCATGATTCCGCCGCTCCCCGAAAACGCGCTCAATCCGGCTGTGATCCCCGAACCGTCGCTCGACGCCAAGATCGGCCAGATGTTGCTGGTCGGCTTTCGCGGACGGGTCATCACCGAAGAGACGCCGATCGTTCAGGACATTCGCGAACATCACATCGGATCCGTGGTGCTGTTTGAGTACAACATCGAGAAGAGTTCCCTGGCTGCGCGCCAGATCAAGGCGCTGACGACCGCGCTGCAAGAGATATCCGACCTGCCGCTCTTCGTCACCATCGACCAGGAGGGCGGCGTGGTCAATCGTCTGAGCGACGCCTACGGCTTCCCGCCGACGGTGTCCGCAGCCTTCTTGGGTTTCATCAACGACAGCGAACAGACCTATGGCTACGCAAGGTCTACAGCAGAAACATTGGCCGATCTGGGCATCAACTTGAACTTGGCGCCGGTGGTCGATCTCAACACCGATCCGGCCAATCCGATCATTGGCCGTTTCGAGCGCAGTTTCTCAGCCGATCCGTCGATGGTTGTACGCCATGCATCGACCTTCGTCCAGGCCCATCACGATCACAACGTGCTCTGCACGCTCAAACATTTCCCAGGCCACGGCAGTTCTCGCCAGGACAGCCACTCCGGCTTTGTGGATGTGACCGAAACGTGGAGCGAAGAGGAGTTGAAGCCCTATCAGACGCTGATCGACGACGGCAAGGCCGATGTGATCATGACCGCCCACATCTACAACGCCCATCTGGATGCAGAGATGCCGGCCACGCTGTCGAGACCGACCATCACCGGCATTCTTCGTGAACGACTGGGCTTCAACGGCGTCGTCATGTCCGACGATATGTCGATGCGGGCCATTACCAATCACTACTCTCTGGAAGAAGCCGTGCAACGTGCGGTACTGGCGGGCGTGGATATTGTGGCGTTGGGCAACAACATCACCTACACCGGCAGGTCGGCTGCGCGTGCTGCCGGCGCTATCCGCCAGTTGCTGGAAGATGGCATCATCGATGAGGCCCGCATTGACGAGTCCTATCACCGCATCATGCGCTTGAAGAGGCGGGTTGCGTAGAACGAGTACACAATGGCGCGATCTGTATACATATTCACGCTACGCCGTACTAGGTATGTTGGGCGAGAACGACGGCGAGAACGACAGCGACGAACGAGAACGAGAACGAGAACGAGAACGAGAACAAGGATAAGTCCTTATCAGAATATATCAGGAAAGCAAACAATGGATCTGAATTTACGAGGACGGGTGGCGGCCGTGGCTGCGGCCAGCGCCGGATTGGGCTACGCCAGTGCATTGACGCTGGCGCAGGAGGGGTGCAATGTCGGCATCTGCGGACGGCGCGTCAGACAAGCTGGAAGAGGCCGCACAGGCCATCCGCGACCAGACCGGCGTGGAGGTGCTGGCCATTGCACTCGACATGAGCGAGTCAGAGGCGCCGGCCCAGTTTGTCGAGCAGGTCGCCGCCCATTTCGGCAAGCTGGACATCGTGGTCGCCAACGCCGGCGGCCCGCCCAGCGGCCCATTCGTCGCCATGACCGACGATCAGTGGGCGCTGGCCGTTGAACAGAACTTGATGTCGACCATCCGCATGTTCCGCGCCGGCCTTCCCCATGTCAAACAGAGCGACCAGGGACGACTCGTCGCCATCACCAGCGTCAGCGCCAAGCAGCCGTTGGTCAACCTGGTGCTGAGCAATGCCACGCGCGCCGGCGTCCACGGCATGATCAAGACGTTGAGCCGGGAGATCGCCTCGACCGGCGTCACGGTCAACGCGGTCTGCCCCGGCACCACGCGCACGGATCGGATCACCCAACTGGCCGGCCAGGATGCCGAGCGCGAAGGCATCACACTGGATGAGGCCTACGCCAACTGGGCCGTCGACCGTTCCCATGGGACGCCTGGGCGATCCAATGGAGTTCGGCGCTGCGGTCACCTATCTGTGCGGCAAGCAGGCGGCCTTCATCACAGGCATCGCCCTGCCCGTCGATGGCGGATTCTTGGCCGGCCTGCCCTAGCCGATGATCAATCCGTCGTTTCAAGTGCAAGATGAACTCTACATCCACGCGGCCAGTGAGGCGGTCTGGCAGAAGTTCAGTCGCCTCGATGACTGGCCGCGTTGGAATTCGGAAGTGCTGTCGGCAAGCTGGGTTCAGGGCGAAGCGTGGCAGGAAGGCTCGATCTTCAACATCTACCACAAGAGTCTGATGGGGATGAAGACGACAACGCCTGCGGTCGTGCGCATGTGCGTGCCGGCCAACACCGTCGTCTGGGAGAGCAACGCCGGCGGCATCACCGTGGTCAACAGTGCGTCGTTTGCCGATGACGTCGGCGGCTGCAAGCTGACCGCCCGCCACGCCTACCACGGCATGCCGACCCTCGCCCTGCGTCTGCTCAGCGGACGCCAGCGCAACAATCTGTCAAATGCGATGCGCGAGTTGAAGGAGTTTGTGGAAGGGGCGCCGAGGAGGTGATGGTGCTGCTGCGTGCTGCGTGAGGTTGACAGCGACGACTCTATCGAGAGTCCGGACCACTGAAAGCGTTGCGCCGTTTGCACACATGCTTCTTGGCAGAACCTCACGCAGCAACCGGCACGCAGCAGCACTTACCCCATCCGCAACCGCCGCAAGTACCCCCTCAGCCGTTGCCAGCGCTCGTTGGCGCGGTCGAGGGCGGGCTGTCGGTGCGCCGCCGGAGCGTACTGGATGGCCGTCACGTCGTCGCTTAGGCCCTGCACCTCGCGGGCCACATGACGTCCCGTGTCCGGTTCGCTCTGCTGGTGGGCGATGACGTAGGCCGCCAGCCCATCGCCATATTCGAGCGCAGTCTCGCCCTCTTCGATGGGCCGCCCGGCCCGATTTCCCCAGCGCAACAGCGATTCCCACGGATCCTGCCGGCCTCGATGCCAGCCGCCGACGATCTTGACAGTTCCCCAGACCAGCAGCCCGAGCGGCAGCAGCCAGACCAGCATCTGCCAGTTCCAATCGATGCCCGGCGCTTCGATCTCTTCGACCGTTGGTTGGCCCGCGTTCGCCGGCCCGCTGCTCGACGCCTGCGGAAGACCGATACGCGTCAGCGATGGTCGTCCGGCCGTCGGTTCAAACGGAATCCAGCCGACCTCAGGGAAGAGCACCTCCGGCCACGAATGGGCCTCGGCCTCGCTGACGACCCAAACGCGGTCGAAACCGTCCCACGAGCCGACGGCATAGCCGGTGGCGAAGCGCGTCGGCAGACCGGCCAGGCGCGCCAGCGTCACAAAGGCCGTGGCGTAGTAGTCGCAATAGCCCCGCTTCAGCTCAAAGAGAAAGAAGTCCGTCACATCGGTGACACCGGGCGGGGGTTCGGGCACGCTCAGGTCGTATTCGTAGGTGCGCAGATAGGATTCAATCGCCGTCGCCTTGGCGTAGGGCGAATCGAGGTGGCCGGTCAACTCCTCTGCCAATTGCCGGGTGCGCTCTGTGACCGTGTCCGGGAGTTGCAGATGGCCTTCGTATTCGGCGGGAAGCGGATTTTCGTCGCCCCAGCCGGGGAGCGAGGCCATGGTCTCGTCGCTCACAGCCGGGATCGACGAGACGATGTTGTAGCTACGCGCCCGTGCCGCCAGGGCAATCAGATCGCCGTCGGCACGGATACGGGCGCTGTAGTCGAGGGTCGGCTCCATAGGCTCGGCCGCTGCGAAGAGCACATTGGTGTTGAAGGTCAGCACGACGCTCTGGACCAGATCGCGCCGGCCTTGCCACTCGATCTCGGTCCAGCGTTCGTTGGCCGCAAGGGGCATGCGCTCATCGATGAAGGGATTGTCCCAGCCCAGCCCGTCGTAGATCGAGTAGGTTGCACTGCGCATGTAGTGGCCGGGCGGCGGCAGGGCCTGGCCGTATTCGGCTTCAACCACCGCGTCGCTGGTTCGAACGCGCATGACTTCATCTTCGCCCAGGTCGGAGCCGGCCTGCAGAAGAAATTCATTGGGCAGACCGCCGGCCACGCCCCGACCAAAGCGCCGTCCGCTCCCCTCAATATCGGGAAAAAGCCGCTCCGCGAGCGCTTCCGCCTCCTGGTTGAAGGGGGCCAGCACTTCATAGTAGCGGCGGGCGATGGGATCGACGGAGAGATTGGGCAGAGCGGCCGTAGACAGTACAACCACCAGGGCGAGCCCGCCGGCCATGAGATACCGATCGAGCATCACATCGCTGCTGTAGTCGTATCCCCTGCGGTTCCAGCGGTCGAAGAGCCGCTGTTGATCCAGCAGCAGTTGCAGTGCAATGGCAAGCAAAAGGGCCGCCGCAACAACCAGCCGACCTTGGCGCGTGTAGATCAACAGCGTGCCGGTCATCCAGAGTGTGGGCAACGCAGTCGCCAGACCGGACATGCCGCGGCGGGCCATCCACGCAGTCAACAGGCCCAGGAACCAGAACAGCATACCCGCCATGCCCGCAAAGACCAGATCGTCTTGGACCGCTCCGCCGCCCTGAATGCCTGTCCACCAGATCGCATACCGCTCGAAGAAGCGCAGAAATTCCGTCGTGCTCTGCCCGGACAGCCCGGCCACAGTCGCCGGTTAGGAGTGCCTGCCAGACATCCATGGGGCCCGGCAGCCAGCGCAGAAAGAGTTGGCTCAATACCAATAGTCCGATTGTGGAGAAAAGGAGGACCGCGCCTAGAAAGCGCAACAGTGAGACGAAGCGGCTGTGCGACGATTCGCCGGCGGCAGCATGGCGGGGACGTTTCCATCCGGCCAACAGCCAGAATGTCAGCACGGCCAGCGGCCCGGCCAACGTCAGTCCCGACTGAATGCGTCGCACCCGGATCCAATCGTGGGCATCGACGGCAAGGGCCGGCATCATCGCCAACAACAGACAGACCAGGAGCACGACCCATCCGAGGTACGGCCGCAGCCGGATCGACGGCAGACTGAAAGAGACGGATCGGCCAGGCGGAATCATTGCCGCGGGCCGCATAGGAAGTGTCTTCCACTAGCCCACCTCCTCCTCGATCTCACGCACGATCACGCCGCCGGTCGGCGTGGAGACGGTGACCGTCCGCTTGCGCCGGTAGGTCAGCAACGGCGGCAACGTGCTGTCGACCGGCAGAATCTCGGCGGGGACATCCAACCGGCTGAGGAGCGAGCGCAGCTCGTCGTGTGTCTGGGGTGTGGCCAGATCTGGTTCTTCGAGAACGGGTTGATCCACCTGGCCGGCAGAATCGTCATGGCCGCTACCCGAAGGCGTGATCAGGAGCGCACTGCTGTGCAGGCCCAACGCCTGTAGATGAAGCAGTTCCGCGGTCCAGTCGGCATGTCGACCTTCCGGTTCGCCGCCGAACTCGGAGCCTGGTTCATCCGTGGTTTTGTCCTTCACCCAGGTCCCCGTTTCCAGTTTCGGCGTGATAACCACCAGCGATCTGCGTCGCCCCAGGGCCGGCGCGCTCTGGCGCAGCAATTGGGCCAACGAGACGTCCGACAGTTCCACGGGCGCCAGGGCAGAGAGAACCCGCCAGAGTTGGGCACGACCGCGCTGAGGCGGCAGCAGGACCACAAGATCAGAGTCGTTGGTCGGGTCGTCGATGCTGCCGGTTTCGACGGGGCGAGACGCCAGGTGTCCATTTTCGGCAGCAGCATCTGCCGATCCTACGGTCGCCCTGAGCCAGTGCCGGAAGATGAGGAGCCTGACGCCGCCAACAGGCCTACTGCACGTTGCTCGCCGCTATCGAGCAATGCAGCGGCCAGGCTCGCCGCCACAACCACGGCATATTCCAGGGTGCTCTCAGCGCCCTCGCCCGAATGCCCGGTGCGATCGAGGTCGAGCACGATCCAGACATCGCCGCTCGGTTCCAGTTCCATCTCCTTGACGGTCAGATCGCCGCGATGGGCGCTGGTCGGCCAATGGATGTAGCGCAGACTGTCGCCGATCTGATAGTCGCGAACGCTGGCCGCAGGCTGCACTCCCTGCATCGACCGTCGTCGCCGATCCGCTCCTGCTGCATTGCCGCGCGGCATGGCGATTGCGGGCAACTGGACGACCCGTGGATAGATCAGCAACATATCGGACTCGGCAAAATCGACAGTGGCGGCAAAGAGGCCAAAGAGGTCGGCGAAGTGGAGCCGATGCGGTCCAAGCCGATAGAGGCCACGTCGCTCACACTCGACACTGGTCTTCCAGCGCACCTGCGACAACGCGCCGGCTCCGACCACGCGGCTCGGATTGTAGCCCGGCAGATCCGACGTGTCGACAAACTCGACCCAGACCAACGGAAAGCGACTGCGGTTGGCGATCTCAAATTCTTCAGTCAGCGAATCGCCGGCAACGAGAATCGTGCCGACACGCGTACGCGTAACATCCACGGAAGCTGCCAGCGAATGGGTCCAGAAATAGCCCAGCACGTAGAACATGAGGAGCGTGATCGACAAGATCAGAAAGACCGGGTGGGGTGTCAGCAATTGACTGATCAGAAGGATCGGCAGCAGATAGAGGGGCCAGCGAAGGCGCAGATACAGCGTACGCCCAGGCGCCAGACCGCGATTCAATAATGAATCAAGGCCGGCGGTAAATCGATTATACCAAGAACGAAAAGGTTGCATTGCCTACCATTTGCGTGATATACCTGAACACGATCCTGCCGTGAAGTGCCAGCCTTCGAAATTGGACGCCAAGCGAAACATGAATGCAGTAACCGACCTATCGAACGATATCGGCAAAGAAACCGATACAGATCTTGCGGATGGCGCCATCGACGGCACTATCGACGGCATCGTCCTGGAAAGAGCGGACAGCCTCGGCGAAGCAGCGCTGCTCTCCGTGGGGCTGCCCAGCAACATGCGACAGCAACAGATCGGCGGTCGCTACTTCCTTGCCCGCTGCGGCGCACAGACTGTTATCGAGCGTCAAACGAACTGGCAGATCTATCTGCGACGTCCGCTTTTTGCCTGTCGGGTGCAGCCGCAGTTTGGCAACGATGCCGGTATGTCCATCCCGGCAGGTACAACCGAAAACAACATCTTCGACCGCTGGGATCTGCTGATACCGCCCGGCGACGATCCCGGCTATGGCTGGCTGCGCACACTGGCGCCCGGCTCGACCGTGAACCTGATCGGGCCGCTGGGCCAGGGCTTCTCCCTCTCAAACCAGACCCGCAACCTTCTCGTGCTCACGCAGCCGGATCGCTTGGCCACGCTGCTGCCGACCATCAATGACCTGCTGGACCAGAATGGCCGGGTGACGCTGGTGTTGCATGACGATCAGCGGACCAACCCGACGCCGCTATTGGCCCTGTTGCCGCTGGCCGTCGAGGTCCACCTGGCACACTCATTCGATCAGTGGCGCCGGCATGTCGATGAGTCGGTGACCTGGGCCGATCAGATCTGCGTCGCCATGCCACGTCCATTCTACACGACATTGGCCGAAAGCATTCGACAGCGACGCTTCCGCCTGGAACCTGGCTTCGCTCAAATGCTCGTCGAGGCCGACCTGGTCTGCGGAACCGGCGCCTGCCTCGCCTGTGTCGTGCCGTCCGCCAACGGCGGCGTGACCCGCGCCTGCGTCCACGGCCCGGTTCTGGACCTGACGAGGCTGGTCGAGCGTTAGCCCGTCGCGTAAGAAGCCGGATAGAACGCGGATGACACGGATTTGGCGGATAAGAGCCGGATTAATTCTGCGACAAAATCCGGCTCATTCCGCCGCAATCCGCGTCATCCGCGTCCTATCCTCACTACTCCGACGAACTCACGATCACGGCATCAGCAATGTGAGCGGATCGGCGCGGCGACCAAAATCGCGGATCTCAAAATGCAGATGAGGACCGGTGCTGTTGCCGGTCGACCCGACCCGGCCCAGCACCTGACCGGCCGCCACAACCTCGCCTTCCTCCACCAGCACTTCGCTCAGATGGGCATAGAGCGTAATGTAATCGATGTTGTGATCCACGATCACAAACTGGCCATAGCCCTGGTTGTTCCAGCCCGCGCGGATGACGACGCCCCGATCGGCCGCGGTGACCACAGTGCCGGCAGGCGCAGCCACATCCACCGCCCGATGATCGGCTCTGTAGCCCTGTGTCAGCCAACCGTAGATCGGCCAGGAAAAATTGCCGCTGCCGTAAGGCCAGTCACTGGGTACCGGCGACTCGGCAACAGGTCCTGACGCCGCCGACTGCCGGAGCCTCGCCCTGCGAAAAGACCTTGCCCACGGCGACTACCTGATCGATGTCGGCATTGACGCCCTGGTTCAGGATCAGCGGCAGCACGCCTTCGACATAGTCCAACTGTGGACCATCGATCTCGCTTGCAGCGCCGGTCCTATCCGTGGGAATGCGCAGATGGTGGCCGACGATCAGCGGGCGTCGATTGCCGTCCGGATCGGTCAGCCGGTTCCACGGGTCAGCGATGATTGCCCCTGGCAACCGTTGATATTGCTCAGCGATGGATTGAATCGTCTCTCCGACCTGCACCTCATGGCAGATGGTGCCCGGTTCCGGCACGCTAAGCTGATCGCCGATGACCAGCGGCTGATCCCAACTGAACGACGGATAGAGCAGACAATAGGCATCCTCCAGGTCCAGACCGACCTCCAGAGCGACGCTCAGCAGCGTATCGCCCTCGTTCACGACATAGGTTCGATAGCCTGTCGCGTGCGGGTGCATGCCGCCAGAAATGGGCAGTGCCTCACCCGTTTCCAGGATAGGCAGGTCCGCTGGAGAAGCCGGTGTTGGCACGGGCGTGGGTGTCGGCGTGGGCGGCACAGGGGTGGGCGTGGTGATCACCAGCGGCGTCGGCGCGGCCTGGGCATGGAGGATCGCCGTGAACGGACCTTGACCAACGAATAGGATGCTCGGCAGAGCCATCAGCACCAGCACGACAAGTGTCTTAGCCAGACGCAAAGTCGTTTTGTGCCTGCTGTCTTATGCCTACACGAAATTGAGACGTTGACAATTGTTCACCCGATTGAAATGATTCAGGTACATTCAAGACAAGTTGATATGTGCAGGGACGTAGGGGCATGTGTACGGGCGGGACTCATTTTCTGGTTTTCCCTGGCTTCTCATCCGCCCGTTCACGTGCCCCTACGAATTGTCGTTTCAAGATGATCCTATGCGTTCCACTCTAGCACAAAGTCATAGGAGCAGGAAACCGGTCACCCTAATCTATCACACCGCAGTCCATCATTCCGAAAGGGCGAGCACTTTTCCGCCCTCAGTATCGACAACGAAGATCGTTCCCGCCTCGTCCACGTCAATGCCGACGGGCTTTGTCGACAAGCTGTCGTCCACCTGGATCACCCAGCGGTCGATCTGTTGGTCGGTCGGATCGAGAATCCAGACTTGGCCCTGCTCAGGGATGGTGACGAAGACACGTCCTGCCTCATCACCGGCAAGATGGGAGGCATCGATGCTGTTGGCGACCGGCAGATCCCAGGCCAGCAGCCGTCGCCCCATCGAGTCATAGCCGGACCAGCTTGTGAAGTGCAGCGTCGGTGACGTAGATGTCGCCGTCCGCCGACGCCAGCACGTCGACCGGCTGGGCATCTTCCCCTGGCCAGACTGGAAACTCCTGCAACAGCTCGCCGTTCGGCGACAGCCCGACCACGCGTCCGCCCGGCGTGTGCGCGACCCAGAGGTTGCCGTCGGCATCCACATCAAGACCGCGTGCCCGATCCAGCAACGTGGGATCGGCCGGCAGATCGCCCACAAAGGAGCCATCGGCATCAAAGATGCTGATCCGGGCCGCCGCGGCATCCAGCACATAGAGACGCCCATCGGGACCGGTCGCCAGGTCAAACGGCTCGACCAGGGAATCGCCGTCGCCCCGCTGGCCGATTTCGGCCAGTTGTTCGCCGTCAGACAGAGAAGACCAGCACACGTCCATTGGCCGGTTCAGCCACGTAGACTCGTGGCTCAGACTGTGCGCCCCGCTCAACCGCCACGCCCTTGGGCGACTGCAAGCCGTCGACAAGCACGTCACCGCCGATGAATGACGCCAAGACAGCGACGGATGATGTGGCAGCCTCAGGCGCATTCAGGCCCAGGTCGTCCAAGGTGGGCAATGCGATCTGCTCATAGTCCGACTGGGGCGGAAAGAGCAGATTCGACGGTATGGCCTGGGGCGGGCTGCCCTGCCGCCAGGGCGGGATCCAGGTGAGATCGATGTGCGTATGATCGGTGCGATCGGCAAAGCGAACGCGAATGTCGTGGAAACCGGCGGTCAGGTCGATACCGTCAACTGCGTACTCGATTGGGCGCCAAGCTCGCGGTCACCTCCTGTTCGTCGATGAAAAGCCACGACTCATCGATGGACTCCAGTCCGAAGCGGTAGTGGCCATCCTCAGGCACGGCCAGCTTGCCGGTCCATTCGACCGTGTAGGGTCTGGGCAACGGAATGATGTGAAAGTAGAGGTTCAACTGCGGGTCGATCTGGGCAAAGGCCTCCGGCTCGGACCAACTGTCGTTGGGGAAATAGCGCCCCAGCAGCCCATTGGCGCTGACGGGATGCGTGTAGAGCGATTGGGCCGGCAGCACTTCGGGACCGTGATCGGACGGACGCCAGACCAGTTGAAAAGGACCCAGCGCTTCGTCATCGGGCACGCCGGCACGAACCCGGATCGTGTGGTTGCCTTTGGCCAGCACAACGCCCGCACTCAGCCCATCGCCGGTCTCGCGGTCGCGGCTCAGTCCGTCGCCGACGCGATCGGTCTCAAGCACCAGATCCTCGTCGATGTAGAGTTCGGCGTGGCCCGACGCTGTGAGCGAGAACTGGTGCAGTCCGTAGGCCTCGACACGCAGCACCCCTTCCCACTCGACGGAAAAGGGCGGCGGCAACGGAGACTCGTCGCGCCAGTCGAAGTCGAGTTCGCTATCGGTTTGCGTCAGAACGGGCGCGCCGGACCAATCTGCGTTGGCGAAATAGCGCCCCGACAACCCCTGGATGGAGGCGACGTCCTCGGCGCTGAGCAGCGCGGAATAGACAACGGTCGGCCCGCCGAAGGGCGGCTTGTGCTCGGTAAAGCGGGCATCGGGATAGAGCCGGCGCGCTTCCTGGAAGAGTTGCTCGCGTTCGCCGTCAAGAATCAGCAGCGCGTTGCGGTCGGCAGGCATGGGCAACGGCAGATGGTCGGTGGTCTCGATCCGCTCGTCGATCCGATCATAGCCGGCCAGGAAATTGACCGTGGGATGGCCGTTGTAGAACGAGATGACGTAGGCGTCGGTCCGCTCATCGCGTTCGGCGAGCAGATTGGCCGTGATCGTCTCCGGCGTCGAGAAGGCGTTCCAACTGGCGAAGTCATTGGCCCAGGTCGAAAAGTAGGTCTGAGCAGTTGGAGAACGGCGATAGGAATGAGAAAGGCGGCGGCGACCCAGCCGTAGAAGGAGGGAAAATAGCGGCCATCGCTGCGCATCCACGCATCGCCAGAGCAGATAGAGCGGCACAACGGCGAGCATGTAGGCAACGGGCAATGTGCCCACGGCGCGCAACGACTGGGGCGCCTCGAAGTCCAGCGAGAGGATGCCGCCCATCAGCATGACGCCCATCCAGATCGGCAGCAGCAGCCAGGTCGGCTCGCGCAGATACCAGATGGACAGCGCCAGGCCCAACACCATCAGGGCCGCCGAGATAGGGATCGAGCATGGGCGCGCCAGGCAGATTGTGACGGCCGTTGGGATCGCCCTCGACGTTGAACATGAGCAGGTGCTTGACCGTGTTGTCGACCAGCGCAGGCAGGCGTTGGTCCGGCGTCTTGTCGGCAAAGAGCGATGTGTCACGCGTGCGGTCGAAGTAGATCATCCGGGTTCTCGTAGGCGAAGAGAATCACCGGCGCGATGACCAGCAAAGCCATCAAGCCCATGGCCAGAAGACCGGGCCAATATTGGCGAAAGAAGCTTCTGCGCATGACCAGCAGCGCCAACACAAAGAGACCGACCACCACCACAAACAGTTGAAACGCGGCATAGAAGGAGAGGCCCAGGCCGAGCGACAGACCGGCGAGCCCGAAGTCGCTGAGCCGGCGACGCCGGATCCCACGCAGGAGGAAGCCCATGGTCAGCAGCGCGAAGAGGGGCGTGCTGATGTTGTACATGCCGATGCGGCTGAGGTTGACATCCCAGCGGGAGACGGCCAGCAGCGTTGCCAGCAACAGACCGCCGATGCGACCAAAAAACTCGCGGCCAAAGAGATAGCCGGCCAGCACCGTGCCCATGCCCATGGCGACGCTGACCAGGCGAACCGATTGGGTCGACACGCCGAACGCCTTGAAGGTCGCCGCGATCAGATAGACGTAGTGGGCCGGGGCGTGGGTCGAATTGACGTAGACGGGCCGAAAGTCGGCGCTTTCAAGGACACGCAGGGCCTGGAGACCGTTCTCGGCCTCGTCGTACCAGGTGCCAAAAGGCAGGTCGGCAAAGCGGAAGAGGCGCAGAAAGAGGGCGAGGCCGAGGATCAGCAGCAGGAGCAGGGCGAGCCTGCCTCGCCCCAGAATGGCCAGATCGTCCTCGTCGTGGGCGAGTTGCAACAGGGGCACGGTCCGGTTGTCCAACAGGTAGAGTGCGATCAGGAAAGCGCCGACACTCACGGCGTAGCGCAGCCAAGCGGACGAGGGCGCCATTTCGACGCCCTGGAATTGCCTGCAGCGCCATGATCGAAAGCGCGACCGCGCCCAGGGCGAACCCCGCTCCCAACCAGAAGAGGAACGAACGATGAGAGCGAAACAGACCGAAAAAGCCGGCCAGTTCGCCGCCCGGCTCAATGCGGAGACGGGGAGACCAGACCGAAATACGCCAAAACGTGTGAACAAAGAGCAGCCAACGCCATGCCGTAGAGCAGAACGGCCTCGACATCGGCGCCGACCTGCAAACGCATCTGCCCCCAGATGGCTGGCGACGATGGCCAACAAGGCGAGAAGAAACGGCTGCAGAGTGGGCAAAGGTCTCATCAGGGAATCGCAGAGAAGACCATGACGCGGCTGTTGCCGGCGTCGGCCACCAGCACTTCGTTGGCGGCGAGATCGGTCGCCAGGCCATTGGGCAGACCGAAACGGTTGTCTTCCGTGCCAAAGCGACCGAACGAGGTCTTGAGCGTGCCGTCTGAACCGTAGACGAGCACCCGATACATGGCCGGATCGGACGCGTACACATCGCCTGTGCCGGCCACCGTCAGGTAGGGCTTGTGCAGGCGATCCTGGCTCTCCCAGGAAGCGACCGGCCACTCGGCCACAAAGGTCAGTCCGGCGCAAACTTCTGAATGCGCCGGTTCCAGGCGTCGGCGACGTAGATGCTGCCGTCGACCGGATCGACGGCCACGTCGGTCGGCTCTTCGAAGCGGCCGGGGATGACGCCGCCGCCGCCGATCTGCTGCAACAACGTCCCATCCGGCGCATAACTGGAGCATACGCTTGTTGCCGGTGTCAGCGACCAGCAGATTGCCCTCCCCGTCGACGGCCAGTCCACGCGGGCCAAAGAGTGCGTAGGCATCGCCCAATTCGCCGCTGGTCGAGCTGAAGAAGCCCCATTTGCGCAGCAGATTTGCCGTCGCTGTCCAGCGCTTGAATGCGACCGTTCCAGGTGTCGGCCACGTAGATCGTGCCGTCGGCATCCACGGCAATGCCCCACGGCTCATAGAACTGGCCGTCGCCCAATTCGCCCGGCCCTGAGCCGTCCGGATCGACGCAGCCGCCGGCCTCGCCTTCGCCAAGCTGGCAATAGGAGCCGAACGCACTCACAAACTCGCCGTTGGGCCCGAGCACGACGACACGATGGTTGTCTGTGTCGGCGATGTAGCGCCGGCCATCGGGACCGACGGCCAGCGCACGCGGGTTGAGCAGCGACATGCCGTCATAGACGTCGCTGTCGATCTGGCGCGGCAGGCAGATCGGTTTCGGGGATGTTGGCCGCCGCGCCTTCGAACGCAGCGACTGGGGCCACGCCCAGATCCCAGATATCGGCGGCGATATCGCGCCGCACCCACATCTCGAACTCGTGTCGATTGGGCCACTGGGTCAGATCGCGCCACTCGCCGCCCCCTTCACCGCCGGGGTAGCGCCGGTAGAAGATGACCTGGAGCAGATCCTGCACGCTTCTGCGGATCGCTCAACGTCTCCCACATGCGCTGGGGCGTCCAGCCGAAGTAGCCCTGGTCGGGCCACCAGATCAGGCGATAGCTGCGCTTGACGTAGTCGCGCACCACATACGGGTGAACTGCTTCGTAGTTCTTGGGACCGACGATGATCACCGGAGCGGACATGGAGTCGCTGTTCGGGTTTGCGCCGTAGAACCGGGCATTGGGATAGAGGCGCATGTACCAACTCATGGGCCACGAGGTGTCGTCATCGTAGGCGACCACGATGTTGCGCTCGCCCACGGTGCGCTCGCTGATCAGATCGATCTCGGTCAGTGCGCGCTTCACGTCGGGCGTGGCATGGGCATAGACCAGATATTCGGTCGCCATGTCGTAGTTGATGTAGTTGAGCATGTAGCTGAAGCGGATGGTCAGCAGGAAGAGCACCAGCACGCCGCCAAGACCGAGCAGGCGAGCCGCATTGGCCCATCCGCCTCGCCTGCCCCACTGCCAGATGGCAAAGATCAGCAGCGAGACGATCACCAGCGCCACGATCCACTGCGTGAAGTCGGCGACAGCCTGGAGGTCACGGCCAAAGGTCGGCAGATTGCCGAAGAGCAGTGCCAGCCCAAAGAGCAGGGCAGGCGTAACGCCGATGAGCCAGACCGCATGGGTTCGGACTGCGCGCCGCCAATCGACTGCGAAGATCATGTGGCCAAGCATCCAGCCGCCCAGCACGGTCATGGGCAGCGCCATGTGGGTCATGAGCCAGGGCATCTTTTCGCCGGCCACGGTGTAGGCTGCCCAGGAGCCGAGCGTCCACCAGATCAGAAAGACGACGAAGTAGACACGATTGAGTCGATATCGTTCAGCCGGTGAGTGGCCCATGTCGTCAGTGAACAGCGTCGGTCTCAGCGACCTCGCGGTCGACAACTTCGGGCCGATCGCTGGACGAGACGGGATCCCAATCGGCGTCGCGCAGAAGCCAGTAGGCCGTCCCCGACGATGCCGACGGCGCTGAGCACAATGGGCAGGAACTCATACAGGCCGCCGAGCATGTAGTAGTAGTACCAGGGCTGCCCGCCGCGAGCGACCTCCTGCTGAGCCAGCCAATAGCCCAGGCTGCCGACGATGCCGGTAGCCAGTCCATCGGTGACATTGGTGAAGAAGGTGGTGAAGAAGAGAATCTGGATGGCCCAGAACAGGACCATGACCTTGCCCCAACCGCCAAAGGTGAGCAGGCGGCTTGACTCCTGTGAGGAGTCCACGACAGCATCCATTGCTGCATGTTCGGCCACAACCGCTTGTTCAGAGCCGGCTGGGCGCTCGTCGCCCTGGGTCTCATCGGGCTGCGCATCGGCGTCGGGACGCATGGCGAACCAGAAGTAGGCGATGACGATCGACAAGCAGCGTCACCACGCCGACCAGCAGCACGGAGCGCATGATGTCGGTCTGGGTGGCGTAGGCCATGGCATCCCAGCCGAGCGCCAGGTGGCCGAAGGGCGCGGTGAAGGGCAGCACCAGCGTCAACATTAGAACGGCCAGATCGGCTGACACATCGCGGCGCAGCCGCCGCCAGTTCTCACCCAGTGACGGGCGCAACATGAAGAGGACTACAAGCGCAAATGCGACCAACGCACCGACGCCGAGTATGGCAACGGCCCACATGTTGCTGTCTTGGACATGAAGCGCGTAGGAGATCGGCGTCGCCAGCAACAACGGTGCGATGACGAGGAAGAGATTGCGCCCAATGATCTGCCAGACGGCCAGCCCGGCGAAGAAGGCGCCGATAATGGCGCCGTTCATGAAGTGGTTCTCTTTGGTGATGAAGCCCATCGCCATGCCCATGGCCATCACCATGATCCACTTGAATCGGCGCGTCTCCATGTAGCGGAAGGCGGCGTAGATCCAGATCAGGGTGAAAAGGGCGATATAGATGTCGTTGCGAATGTAGCGACTGTGGAAGAGCAGGCTGGGACTGATGACGATCATCAGCCCGGCCAGCAGCGCGCCGGTTCGCCCGATGTAGCGCCTGAACAGACGCGCCATCCAGATAACGCCGATCCCGAACAGCGCGGGCACAATCCTCGCCGTGGCATCGGTGTGGCCGAACAGGCTGTAGATGAGCGCATTGGCATGGAAGAGAAACGGGCCATGCATCATCGGGTTGTGTTCGTAGTTGCCGGCGTTGTAGAGATAATACGAATAGAGCGTATGCAGGCTCTCGTCGTGGGACATTGCGCGCACGCCCAGCGCATAGAAGCGCGTCGCGATGGCCACCAGGAAGAGCAGGATCCAAGCGCCGGTCTCCCAATCCAGTCTCACCATTTCCGACAGCGGCCGGTCCAGAAAGCGATCTCCGCCTCCATCCGCAGGCTGCTGCACATCGGCTTCGTGTGTCGCTGCCGGGGCCGCCAATTCTTCTACGCTCAATTCGTTCTCAGTCATCGTTTTATTCGTACCCGTTGGATTTATGCAATCATTCTTTGGAGATAGACCGCGGATTAGGCGAATCAGGCGGACAAAACCGGATTGATTCGGACATCATCCGCGAAAATCAGCCTCATCCGCCTAATCCGCGGTCTATCTGCCCATAACAATATAGTAAGCGAATCGTAGATCACTCCGCCGGCGCCCAGAGCACCACGGACTCCGGCGTCGACAATGTCTTCACCTCTCTGAAAAGCAGCCAACGCAACAAGGGCTGTGCCCGCTGCGACCAGTATGCATCCACTGATTCCTGCAAACGTTGGCCGGCCTCGGATTGCTCCGCCGGTTCACGCACCACGATGGGCGCGTCGGTGAGCATACCGGGCAGCCAGGCAACTTCCTTGGCATACTCGCCGCCCAAATAGCCATCAATCGATGCTGTCAACTCGGTCCCCTCGGAGTCGGCGGCCATGGTGACGGCCAGTGGCGCATACGGATCATCGACGTCCAAGGCGGGCGAAAGCACCCAGTCCAGTCGACGCATGTCGCGCAGATACCAGGCCAGCACCGGATCGATAGCCCCGCCGCGCTGGACCTGCATGGGAATCTCGCCGGGATCGCCGATGCGATGGGCGCTGAGCGTGGCCACGTCGGCGGCCAACTGGCGAACCTCCGGGTGTGTCACCCGGTCAAAAAGGCCGTCCGGCGTGGCCGTCCCGTTGATCTGGCTGAGTTGCACCAGGCCGGCCAGATTGGCGACCAACAGCGTCAGGGTCAGGAGCAGGCCGCCCAGCCAGCGAGCATAGCGCCAGCCGGCCCAGACGCCATAGGCGGCGAACAAAAACAGCAACGCCGCACCGATGAGCAGGCAGATGGCGGCCACTCGACCGGAAAAGATCGGCGCAACGATCAGGATGCGCATCCAAAACAGGGCGGACGTGAGCAAGACAGCGGCAACGGCGACCACAATCAGCGCCTCGGTCCAGTCGATGTCAGATGGATAGGCATCGATCAGTGCAGCGAGAGCATGGCCGGCCGCCAAGAGCAGCGCACCCTGCACCACCAGCAGCGACGATGGATCGCGGCCCGGCAGAACCAGCAACACCATACCCCAGAGCACCCAAACGGTAAGGAAGAACGCCCACTGTCTGCGGCCATCGCTGTCATCGACGCCGCCAATGATGATCGGGCCACTGTTTTTCCACAGCAGTACCAGTCCAGCGATGCCCAGGACGCTCACCAGCGGATTGTCTGCCACAAAGCGCAGCAACGCCCAGCCCAACGGATATCCGGAAACGCCGACGATCTGCTGGGTCCAAACGGCAACGCTGTTTCCCACATTGGTCAATCCCTGGGGATAGGAGAACCAAGCCGTCGAGCCGAGCAGGATGCCGCCGGCAAAGAGTGCTGCCAGAGAGAGCGCACCGGGCCCGCCGCCATTCGATTCGGCCGGCTCGTCGTCTGAGGGATGTAGAGACGGCAGGCCATAGCTCCAGACGAAGAAGATCAGAATGGGAATCAGGCTGAAGGCTAGTGCGCCGCCGATCACAAAGAGGCCGCATGAGACGGCGAGAATGGCCCAGGCCCAATTTCGTTCATGGTTGGCAATCGACGGGAGACTCAGACGCATGAGGCAGGTCAGGGCAATCGCAAAGAAGAGCAGGACCAACGAAGCGCCGTCGGCGCGGCGAGAGAACGCCACCAGCCAGGGATCGATGGCGATCAGCAGCGCCACGCTCAACGCGGCCGTGCGACCCAACCAGGGCCGCCAGAACCAGGGCAGCGCCACCAGTGCGAGACCCGCCAACGCCGGAACCAGCCGTGCGGTCGCATCGCCGCCGCCGGCCAGCCAGAAGACGAAGGTCTGCAATGAAAAGAGCAGCGCACTGCCCGGCGCTTCGACGGACTGAGCAGCAACTGTACCCGCCAATCCGCTGGCCTGCAACCAGGCAGCCCAAGCATTGGCTGCCTCAATAGGCGAGAGCGGCTGTGCGGCCAGCCCGAAGAAGCGGACACCCGCGCCGATTGCCAGGATGACGCCGAAAAGGAGTCGTTCCAGCGTCATCCAGTCGGCGATATTCAGTTCGGATCGCTCTGTGTTGGTTGTCGTCGTCATATTTCTAATGGGTCATGTTCTATCCGCGTCGCCGGTAAATGCGCACATCACCTTCGGCAAAGACTAGTTCCATCACCATGCCAAGACGTTCTTCGCTGGCGGATGTAATGCCGTATTCGGCCCGCTCACTGGGACCGATGTAGACGTAATCGATACCCCAGTCTTCCAGCGTCTGCACGATCTGTTCGGGCGAGCCGGTCCGATAGATCAGTTCGATGGCCTCAGCTCGTCCGGCCGCCATCTCGCCGTATGCGCTGCCGCGCCACTGAGACTCATGTCCATCCCAGCCCAGCAAGGTTGGGCGTCCGGTCATGGTGCTGATGCGATTGGTGTTGGCACGATAGCTGGCGCCCTTGCCCTCCAGCACCAACGCATCGGGCGCTGTCTGAGTTCGCACCCAGCGGGCCGCCGCCAGTTCGGCCGGGGCTTCGCCCTGCAGATGGGCGGTGCCATCGAATGTCGGCGATTCGCTGCGGAAGCCGACCGTCTTGCTGTAGACGCCGGCCACAGGGTAGATCAACCCTGTGGCAACCAGCACAAGTGCAACGATTGCAAAAATGCGGGCCGTGATCCGGGAGACCGCTATTCG
Source organism: uncultured Chloroflexia bacterium (assembly GCA_963698255.1). Lineage (GTDB taxonomy): Bacteria > Chloroflexota > Anaerolineae > Caldilineales > Caldilineaceae > JAWKOK01. The sequence goes on from CAVOQD010000024.1 coordinate 875,000, forward strand.
ATGTCTGCCGGGGACGCAACGCTTGCACGATAGCATAAGAGCCGCTCAAGCCAAATAACAGCCATGACTGGTAGTAAAACTTGAAGATCGTGTTCATGCGCGTGCCGAAATTGTCGCGCAGATAGACAAATTCGGGGGCGTAGACCAGCACCAGCCCCAGACCGGCCAAGCAGCAGAACGAAGAGCGCCGACCTATCCACGGGCGGCTCCCGATCGGCGATATGCGTGATGCCCGTCCAGACCAGAGCCGCCACAATCGACAGCAAGGCCCCGACGAAGAGGAAGGTCCAGGGCTGCTCAGTCCAGCGCTGGAGGATCAGTTCGGTGTGACTGGATGCGCCGGGCGGCAGGGGCAGCCGCGCCAACAGGTCGATGCCGTAGCTGCTGCGACCGGCAACGATTGTGGTCAAGGCAAGAAAGAGAAGCGGCAGACCGTAGATCACCAGGGCCGATACGACCAGATGGTTCCAGCGCGGGCGCAGCGCTTGCCAAGCAACGATCACAAGCGCGGCCAGCGCCGGCAGGGCCATGCTGAACATCAGCAAAAATTGGGGGAAACGTGTCGGGTTGAATAGGTTGGGCACGATGCCGCCGGCCTGGCTCTGCGCGGTGAGAAAATAGGGCAGGTAGAGCAGCCCGGTGCCAATCGCCAGGAGAGCGCCAAAGGCGATGGCTCCAACAGCCGCCTTGCCCCAGGGCAGCTTGTCGCCAATCCGAGCGATCTGACCCAGGCCAATGATGAATGCCGAGACGACCAACAGCGCCCAATAGGGCGGAAAATCCCAGGTGTTGAAAAAGATCAACGCTCCGGTGGCGATCACCAGCGCCAGCAATCCAACGATCCGCAGCGGCACGAGATCGAGAATGCGCCATCCAGTCGATTCGTCAGTCGTGTATGAGGCGTCCGTGTCGGCTTCATCTGAGTTTCGGAAGGGCTGCAAGAAGAGGTTTAGCGCCAATGCGATGACCAGAATCACCATGGGCATGGCCAGCACATGGGGGTGGTTGTCGCCCAGGATGTAGCTGAACATGGGGAATTCGTCGATCACCTCGATGTGATTGCCCAGCAGATCCAGATCTTCGAGCACGCGGCTGCTGCGCCACCACCACCAGTCGTAGCCGATGTACCACTGATTGGTCACAGCGGCATTCTCAGGAAAATTGTACACGCCAAACCAGGCGATCAGCCTGTCCAACGAGCCGCCCATTGGCATAGAGCCACTCAAAGAGCGCCTGCCCGTTGCCGACAACCGCGACCATCACCGCGGAGAGCAGGCCGCCAAGGACGGCGGAGGGGGAGAGGTAGGCTGCTGCGTGCAGCGTGCTGCGTGAGGTTCCGTGGAGGGTGCCGTTTCGGAGTCACCGACAGCTTCAATATGCGGAAGCGACTCCTCACCGGAGGCCTCACGCAGCACGCTGCACGCAGCACGACTCCCCTTCTCCGCCAACAGATCATAAACCACCCCAAACGCCCCCACCAACAACAGCCCAAACCAACTGGCCTGACCCAGGTTGTAGGCGACTTCGGGCAGTTGGCCGGAGAGACGCGCCAGCATGGCCAGCAGCCAGTAGCCGAAGTAGTAGTAGCTGATGCCGTAGCCGGCCAGCCAGGCGTCCTGCGGAGGGAATGCGCCGCCGGCCCAGATGCTGTTCATGAACATCAGATCCATGGGCTGTTCGGTGTGGTTGATCGCCGGATCGTAGGCGCGCACGATTGCCCAGGCCAATGAAACCGACGAGAAACAGGGCTTCGACCAGGCCGATGTAGGTCAGCGAAACCGGAAACGTCCGCCGGCTCCACGTCTGCTGCCAGACGGAGCGGCCGATCCAGTAGCTCAGCACAGCGACGAGGGCGACCGACAGCCACGCACCGCCGTTGTTGTTGCCCAGCAGACCAAAGCTGTAGCCCCACCAGAAGACAAAGCCGACCAGCAGAATGCCCAGGCTCTTGGCAAAGGCGTAGCCGCGATCCGGCAGGTTGGCGAAGAGGCGCAGGCAGAGCGGCATGGCGGCCAGGCTGACGACCTGGATCACCAGATACCAGGCGAGAAACTGTGCGATCATGATGGTTGATAGCCCCCATCGTCGTCCTGCGCCAGTGCGCCGGGCACGGCATAGATGATCACACGCTCGTTGGTGTAGATCGGCGTCAAGAGGCCGCCCTCCGCCATCTGGGCCAGCTTCTCGACGCCGGCGGGATGCTGCTGTTGTTCCAACTGGCCCACATAGATCAGGGCGACATCCAGTTCATCGATCAGCGCCAGCGTCCGGTCGACATCGGGCGTGCTCCAGAACTCGCGATGCTGGCCGTCACGTTCACCGACCCGATCGCCATAGCGTTGCTCGGATGCGTGCATGCCCCGCAGCCCGCTCAGTCCGGTCAGGCTGGAGATCCGCGATCCGCCGGCCCGATAGTACTCGACCTCGGAGCTCTCGACAATCACCGGGTTACCGTGCATATTGTCCAGCAGCCACTGGATGGCCGCCCAGTCGTACTGCAACTCGATACGACTACTGTCGTCCGGCCAGGTGTAGGCTCCCCTCTTGCATGTAGGCAAGCCCGTTGAGCGTGCCGACCGGCGGACGCCAGCCGATCAGACGTTGGTCGATGCGAGCCGGGGTTCCAAAGAGTGGATAGGCCAAGCCGGCCAGAATCAGCACAGTGAGCAGACCGGCCCATGCATAGCGCCAGCCCCAGCTTGTCTTGGCAGGCGCCCCGGCCGCCTTGCCTGAGACAAATCCGCTCCAAATACGCGGCAGCGCCACGGCCGCAGCCACGCCCCAGATCACCCAGACCTGGCTGAAAAACTTGAAGAGGGTGTTCATACGATACCAGTCGCCGCCCTGAAGAAAATCCTTGAGATAGACGACCTGGGTGCCGGCCAGGATGGCCAGCCCGGTAACGGTCAACAAGGCCGTGAAGACGCTGCCGGCGTCTGCATCACGGCCGCGCCGCCAGAGCAGCAGAAAGGCCAGGCCCAGCAGCGGCAGGCAGATCGCCAGCACAACACGGCCCCACCAGAGCGCGCCGACGGCCGCCAGCATCGTCAGCGGCAGCACCCACCGCGCCATCTCGTAGGCCAGCGTTGATTGCTTGACCAGCAGTCGCTGCAAATAGAAGACGCGCGGTAGGCGATCATATCGGCGGATGCCGAGACTGAGCGCCCGTTCAATGCCGGTCGGCCGGACACGCTCACCAGCGGCGGCAATGCGCGGTCTTGCCGGTCTTGACGCAGCGAAGAAGAGCCAACTGGCCAGCACGAACAGAAAGAGGCCCCAGATCAACAGCCAAGTTCCCAGGTTGTCTCCCTCTCGCACCAGGCCCACGCCGCTGGCCCCGATGTTGGTGTAGGTGCTGAAGAAGGGCCAGTAGGCGAGGACGGCGCCGGCCAGGTAGAGAGCGCCAAAGAGCAGCGTCCGCGCCCAATGGACACGCCCATCCACAAAGAACTGGCTGACGACGAAGGCCAGCAGACCGAGTCCCAGATAGGTCGGCAGTTCCCACAGATTGACGGTCGCCAGCGTGCCCAGCATGAGCGAGAGCAACGCTACCATCAGGATTGCGCGCAGACGGTATTCTCCCCATCCGTCGTGGTCGAGGAAGAGCGCCAGCAGAATGCCCAGGAAGAAGAGCGAGAACGGGATGCCGATCAGATGCGGATGCAGGTCGGCGAAGAGGAAGCTCCAAAATGGGAACTCGTTGATGGTGCTGGGAATGACGCGGCTGGGTCCCCAGAAATCATAGGCTGGGATCGATGAGCCGGAAGAGACGCCGGAGACCGCACGGGCGATACTCTCAATGGACGGCAATGCACTGGAAAAATCGGATGATCCGCGCCGGGCGTAGGTGCGCACAAGTTGGGCAAAGCCGTCGAGATTGCCCAGGATGGTGACGAAGAAGGGCGCAAGCAATGCCACCCAGATGCCATGCCGCCAGCCTGTCGGCTGCGGCGTTGGCGAGGGCGGTTCATCGACCGCGTCAAGGGCGGGATCAGCAGCGCCCTCGTCGATCTGGCCAACCGTTTCGCCCCCAACCGCCATCGTCGATCGGCTGCGGCATTGCCTCCGCAACGGTCCCGTCAATTGATGACGCTGCCAATGGCGGCTCTTCGGCATCAACGGGTGCATCCGAACGCATCCTGTGGCGCAGCGTCCTCGTCGGATGCCAGTTCTTCGTCCGGCAAGTTCGGAGTCGAGAGCGGCTTAAAGTCTGTCGCCTGCGCGATCTGCGACAGCGATATGCTGCGTCGTTGGCGAACGGCCGAGTAGGCGACAGCGAACGCATTGACCACCGTCAACGCAAAGAGGGTGGGGATGGCCAGATTGAAGGCGACTTCGGCGTAGATGCCGGTCAGCTTGATCAGGTAGGCCACCAGATAGATGCCGAAATAGTAGTAGTTGATCTGGCCGCCGGCAAAGTGGGGATCGACGGGCGGAAAGGTCGGGCTGCGCAGAATGCCGTTGAGAAAGGCGAACTCCATGAACTTTTCGCCGCCGAACCAGGGCTGCCAGATGTCCGGATTGAACAGGCGGATGGTCACAAAGAGCAGGAAGGCCGCGGCGAAGAGCAACTCTGCAACCAGAATCAATCCCCAGTTGGGCCGCAAAAATCGCATCATGGAGCCGCGCTGGCGATAGGCCAACAGCAGCCCGCCGATCCCCAGAGCCAGAACGACGAGCCAGGCGTTGCGTACCGTGTTCTGCATCACGCCCAGACTGGCCAGCCACCAGAGCAGCCAGCCCGACAGCAGCCAGCCCAGTGAGCGGCTGAACAGATATCCGCGATCACGCAGCGGCCTGAGGATGCCGAAGGCGTAGGGCCAGGCGATCCAACCCAAGCAGGGCCAACACAAACCACCACCAGACGACGGCCAACGCGCTGTTTTCGCTGGCGGCACGATTCCAGCGATAGTTGTCGACGAGGGGCAACTGATCCAGCGGCGTCGCCAGGTCCAGCGACGCCCGTTCAGTTGTCGGCGCAGCCGACTCAACCGTGAAGCTGTTCTCACTGCCGGAGAGCAATCCAATCGCCCGATTCAACAGCCCTGCGGATTCGCTTTCCGGGCTGCTGCCCAGATCCGAGCAGGCTCAAGCAGCGGGCTGAGGGGAGAATCCTTGCCCCGATACCAGGGGATGGCCTCTTCCCACGTCCCGGCGAAGATGGCGTCGAACTCCTCGTCGCTCAGTTGGCGAACCTTGCGGAAGATGGTCACCTGCGGATGGTCGTAGAGGCTCCAGCTTTCGTCGGCGTGGCGGTCGTCAAATTCGACGCCAAACAGAGCTGGGCGGCGACGTCTGATCCAGCGCCAGTTCGAAGCCCAGGCTGCCGTCCCACATCGACTCGTAGTAGAGATTGGTCATGGGATAGCGCTCAGGCAGTTCGTCAACGCTGTCGTAGATGCGCTTGGAACTGTAGGCGACGAAGTCGGCCTGCTTCAGCTTCTCGCGCAGGACGACATACTTTTCCGGCGTGTCCTCTTCGTAGGGACTCCAGTCGATGTTGTAGAGACCGGTCGCACCCATGTCCATGCCCGGCTCGCCCGGAATGCCCTTGGGCAACGGATCGTCCCACAGCTCCCACAGGATGGCCGAACCCTGTGGCGCATTCTCGTAGATCCAGCGGCTGGCCGTGATCCAGGTGTGTTCTCGACCATAGACGCCGTTGACGTAGGCCAGCGACCAGAGCAGACCGCCGACGAGGCCGATGATTGTAAGTGTTGCTGCAATAAAGTGAGAAATGCGTGCTGCGTAATGCGTATTGCGTAATGGCGTCGTGGATTGCCGCTTGCCGCTTGCTGCGTGATGGGTTGTGGATGCCTCGAGGTCATGAGGTTCGATCTCGGATGTGGGTGCGTTGCTGGGCGTGCTTTCCTCGAGTCGCGCCTAGCTGACTGTCCCGCTCCCCACTTCCCCAATCCCCACTTTCCAACTCCCCGCCCCTCGCCTCCCGCCCCACGCTCCACAACCGCCAGATCAGACCAGCCGCGAAGAGCATGACAAAGGGCAACAACGGCAACATGTAGCGGTTGAACTTGGCCAGGAATGCGCCGGTCAGTCCGAAATAGGGGATGATCCAGGCCCAGACGATCAGTTCGTCCTGGCGATGGCGGGGCACGATGCGCCAACGAACGCCGGTAAATATGCGGCCGACGATGGTGACGGCCATGGCATAGAGCGTGCGCAGCAGTTCGAACGCCGCGACCAACACGCCGGCGGCGGCCACGCTGCCCAGCGCCCAGCCGATGCCCCAGCGCAACTGCTGATCGATGAAGTAGATGTAGGGAAGCGTGTTGCGGTACTGGCGCGTGAACGGAAAGTCGGCCACGCCACGCACCATGCGACCCTGTTCGACTAACGTGGCGTTGATGAAGCTCTTCCAGTCCAGAATCGCATACGGACTGGTGACGGCAAAGGTGACAATGGCCAGCGCAAAGGCGATGGGCACACCGGCCAGCGCACGGGCCTCGTCGCGGCTGGCATTGTCCGCCTGGCCGGAGACCGCGCGTCGCTGCGCCACGTCCCAGAAGACCAGGAACAGCGGCCACGACAGGCACGGCCAAGACCGGCAGGGCGCTGAATTTGGACGAAATAGCCAACCCCGCGGCGAAGCCGGTGAGGACGGACGCCCAGATCGAGCGATCCTGGACCATCTTGACGCCGCCGTAGACCGCCAGCACGGTGAAGGTCGTGCTGGCCGGATCCATGGCGAAGAAGTGACTGAGTTGAATGGCCTGTGCCGTGAAGGCGTAGAACCCGGCCGCAATCAGCCCGGTGTAGGGCGAGTAGATCTTGCGGCCCAGGAGAAAGAGGAACAGGATGGTCAACGTATCGAGCAAGGCGATGGTCAGCCGCCCGGCCACCGCAATGGCGTCGCAGGCCTGGTCGGCACGCGCCATCAACGCCACCACGTTGTCAGAGACCCCCAGTTTACCGGCAACCGGGGCGAGTTTGTGGAACAGCTCGCCCATGGCCACGCCCAGGTAGAGCGGCAGGTGGCCATAGGTGAAGCCCCGTCGTTCTTGGCGGGCCACATCCCAGAGCGGATTCATGGGACTCTGCTTCGGGTCTTTGAATGTCTCCCAACTGTCGGGCAGATGGATGGACGGAGCGTAGAAGCAGGAGGTGCTGCGCTCGTCGGGGTGGCTGCCGATGCCGCGATCAAAGTTGATGTTCCACGTTCGCAACGCAAAACCGGCGACCAGAATCAGCGCCAGCAGCAGGTAGAGCATTAGTTGGTTCGAACGAATTTTATAATAAAACGACATGAACGGCAGTTTGCAGTATCAGTAGTTCACGATTTGGTGGAATGCGAGATTCTTCGCGGGTCACTTGCCAGAGCGAAGTGTTCGGAAACATCCACTCAGAATGACAAATCGTGAACTACTGAGTGTGGATTTCGGTATGCGTCAAGCCCCATTCATGGGGCGCAATTATGGATAGCCAGGGCATTGATGCCCTGGCGGCGTCCACTGTGACCATTCGCCGGGCATCAATGCCCTGACCAACGGTCGGCGCCCCATGAATGGGGCTTGTTCCAAAGCGACTCAACTTCCAGGTCGCGTCCATATAAACCGAACGCGCCTGCGCTACTACTGAGGCACGCGCGGCCAATTGGGCACAACCCAGGTGATCTCATAGTCCGGCGGCGGCGGCCAGAGCAAGTAGACGTCTACCCACTTGGACCAGAGCACCAGGTTTTCGTCGCTGTAGCCGAGATCGATGCGGCGAGAGCGGATGGCGGAACCGGTGTCCAAGGCATCGCCCATGCCGTACCCCGGCACATAGACCTGTGAACGCATCGGAATGATTTTCGGGTCCACGGCGACAACGCCATCGCGCATCGGCTCGCCGGAATAGGTCATTCCGTACCAGGGATGATCGGGCGGCAGGCCGGCAGTACCGGCACTGTAGCTGGACGCACTCATCCGAATCTTGCGCCAATAGGTGATCTCGCGTCCATCATCGGTCGTTATTGTCTTGGGCGTGATCTGCGTACCATAGCCAATGACTCGCTGCGCCGGCTCCTGGGCTATCCAGGTGTCCTCGAATGTCCGGGCGACTTCCTCGCCATTCTCATAACGAACGCGCTCGCGTGTGCGGGTGATGCCTTCAGCCCCCGGTTCGATAGGTTGCTGCGTATCGATTGGCAGGTTTGCATCGGGCTGAAAGACCGTCTCGAAAGGTGCGATCTCTTCCACAACCTCGACATCCTCGCTGACGCGATCCACACCGATGGCGATGTTGTCGTAGAGCGGCGTATCCAGAGGCGGCGTCACCCGATCGAGCCCCGACAGCCCCACATTCATTTCCCCTAGCAGATCGGCGACGGTTTCGGCACGCGAACGGGTCTTGACGAAGGCGCCGTCAACGTCCAGACTCAACGGCGTGCTGCGTTGAATCGAAATGCGCAAACCGTTGCTGATCCGACTGCCCAGGCTCGGCTGAACTCGATCGCCCAGATAGAGCGTGATCTTGGCATCGCGCAGCGCTTCGCCGACAGTCTGAGCGGTCGAACGAACGTCGAAAGAGAGACCGCCGTCTTCAACAACAATCGGCGTTGACCGGGTGAGCCGGATCTGCGACGGCGTTCGCTTTGCATCATCCCACGCATGGCCCCGATTGTATCCTCGCGTCTCTTCGATCAGAATCGGCGGCGGCAACGGATCGGTCAGATCCAGCGGCAGGCCGTCCACGATGACACGGTCAGCAGCATCGTAGCTGATGCCCGCTGATGTGAGCACGCCCGCAGGCGTCGCCTCCCAGACGTTCAGCGACAGATCGCGCCCGTCCGCCAGAACGCGCACCGGTCGGGCGCGCTCAATCTGCACGACAGGCCCCTCAGAACGGAAATCTGAGTTTAAACTCGTAACACGCACCGTCTGGGCATCCAAGCCGAGGTCAAAGATCAGTTTATCGACATCGCGCCGGTGTGACCTGACTGTCTCCGTCATGCCGTCCACCGTGACCGTCACCGGTCGCGCTGTTGTCACAGCCAACACGGCAAGCAAGAGCAGAGCCAGACAGAGTCCGACCCACTCAAAAACGGCCTGCGAGGGTCTGCGGGCCGCCCGGACGGTATTCGGCTCTGCTGAGGCTAAGGTCGACATGGCGCTAATTGTATCCAATCGTGGCCTGATCGCCAAAGGATATGGGCCCACACCTCGGCTTTGCCCAGCCGTTGTCCCCTGTGATAGCATCCACTATTGTGAAGATGCAAAGTCAGCAGCCATCAGAGAGAACCGTTCGATTCGCACTCCTGGCAGGATTGTTGGTTGCGCTTGCCTTGCGCGTCTATCATCTGGGCGCCGAATCGCTTTGGTACGACGAAACGGTCAGCGCCTACCTGTCGAGCCGCTCTCCGCTGGAGATCATCCGGCACACGGCCGGCGACATCCACCCGCCCGGCTACTATCTGATGCTATACGGCTGGCGAGCTGCGGTCCACCCAACCCTCAACCACGGACTTGAGTATCTGCTGGGTTGGCCCAGCATGGCATGGGGCATGCTCATCGTCGCGCTGATATATCCGCTCGGTCGCCGGCTGCTGGATCGACGCTCGGCCCTGATCGCCGTCTGGCTGGCGGCCATCAATCCATTCCACCTCTGGTACAGCCAAGAAGTTCGCATGTATACCGTGGGCGCTGTGCTGGGACTGGCCGGTCTTTGGATGGCGCTCAAGTGGCTGAATTCGCCGTCACGCCGACAGCGCTATTTGGTGGCCTATGCATTGCTGGCAGCCATCGGACTCTACACGCTCTACTACTTCGCTCTGCTGTTGGTCGCGATCAATGTTATCGTTTTCGCTCTACTGCTGGCCGGATCCAGGCAACGTAATGGCGACAGCGAAAGCGGACACCCGCTGTTCGCTTGGATGATTGCTCAAGTCGCCGTACTGTTGTTCTATCTGCCTTGGGCGCCGACGTTGTGGCGGCAGGCGACCGATCCGCCGGTGCCGCCTTGGCGAGTTCCGTGGCAGAATATCGGCGAATTCGGAGCCACCATCAACGAAAGCCTGTCTGCGCTGACGGTCGGCCAGACGCCGCCGGCAGAGGCGACCTGGCCATGGGCGCTGCTCACGCTTGCGGCCACGGCGATCTTCCTCGTCTTGCCGTTGCCGGACGACGGATCCGCCTCATCCACGTCCGAGCGGGACAGAATGCGCAGATCATATAGCGCGCGCATCACATTGCTGACCTACGTCTTCCTGCCCATCGCAATCCTCTATCTGCTGACCCTCACGCTCACGCCGGTCTACCACGTCCGCTATCTTTTTGTCTATGCGCCGCCCTTCGTGCTGATTTTGGCCGCCTCGGTCTCGGCATTGTGGACAAAACGGATCTGGCTGGGCATCGGTTGGCTTGTCCTGATTGGCGGCGTCAGCCTGGCGGGCTTGCAGCAGTTCTGGTTCAACCCGGTCTATCGGGCCGACGATCACCGTGGAGCCATCGCTGAACTGGCCGAAAATTGGCGGCCCGGCGACGTGGTTTTGGCCAATGCCGGCTGGTCCTATACAGCCATTGATACTTATTGGCCGAAAGAGATCGACGGAGCTTTCCGCTCGATTCCACCCGCGCCGGCCTCCATCCAACGCTTCAACCAGATGCCCAATCCTCCCGTGACAGACCAACCCATCATTGCCGTCACCGGCAGCGTGGACGGCGACGCCGGTCTAGGATGGGGCGATCCCGAGAGCGACTTTTTCGCGGTTTCCGAGCAAGAGACCATGGCTGCGCTGGACAATCTGGCGCAGACGTATGCCCGGATCTGGCACTATCGAATCTATGACACAGTCAACGATCCTGACGCCAAGATACGCGATCGACTGGAGGAGAACGGCGACCTGCGCTGGGAAAAGGCCTATCTGGGACGCGATTACCTCAGGGTTCAACTATACGAAAACAAGATTGCGCCGGAATCGATTGCCGAGGAAGCCCCAACTACAACCGGCGTCGACTTTGGCGAGTTTCTACGGCTGGATCGGGCAGTCGCTCCACAGAGCGTAAATGCAGGCGAAAATCTCTATATCGACCTTGCTTGGTCACCGCTGCCCACGCTCCAAGATCTGAATACAGAGTTGAGCATGAGTCTGCGCCTCTATGATAGTGACGGCAATCTCCTGGTGCAGAACGATGGCTCGCCGCTACTGCCCACCACGGAATGGACGGCAGAGAAAACGGTGCGGCAACCCATCTTTCTGCCGTTGCCGGTCGGAGCACGCCCTGGGCCATATAGCCTGGAACTGGTGGTCTATCGACAGGACAACGGCCAACCTTTGCAGCTTCCTGACGATTCCCGATCTGTCCATGGACAGCGCCTACGGCTGGGATCGATCGACCTGTTGCCGGCGAAGACCAGACCTTCGATCAATGAAGTGGTCGCTCGCTACGACTACATCGACCTGGTTGAAGCGCATGTCAACCGGATCACAACAGCGCATGTCACGACAGCCTGGTCAGGAGATCCGCGTCGATCTCGTCTGGCGACCACGAACAAACGATTACACGGACAACTACCTCGCCACACTCGAACTACGCAATCAGAACAACACTGTCGTAGGGTCATGGACAGGCCTCCTCGGGGGCACGGACTACCCGAGCAGTGATTGGCCAGCAGAGTTGCCCGTGATCGATACCCGGATTCTGCAACTCGCCGACTCCACGCCACCTGGTGACTATAAGTTGGATCTGAAGGTCGAACGAGGCAGCGACGGTCTACCCATCAAAGCAGGGCGAGGCCGACTGCCAATCCACAATGACTACACGACGGTTGCCAACGTCACCGTCGAATAGAGGAGGGCATCTCTTTATATGCGCAGATTATCCGGATCGTTTGGACGCACACATTTTGTCGTAACGCTCGTCGTGACGGCATTGCTGCTTAGCGCTTGCTCCGGCCGGCGATCGGAACCGACCGCCACGCCGGAGCCGACCACCCTCAGTTTCATCACGCTCACTCAATCACCTGTCGAACGGTTGCTGGCCGAGCGCTATACGGAGCTGAACCCCAATATCAAGATCGACTCGACCACCTATGGAATGCCGCCAGCCGGCTACCTGAGAGGCGACAGCCAGACGCCAGACCTGATGTACATCACGCCGGGATATTTTTTGAACAGCGCCGCCGAAACCGGCGGTCTGACCGACCTGACCGATCTGTGGGAGCAGACCGGCCTCACGACCGTATTCCCACCGAGCATCACGGAACTGAGCGCTCAGGACGGCAAGCAGTACTTCTTTCCCATCGGCTACCAGTGGAGCGGCATCTACTATAATGTCGATGTCTTCGACGATCTAGGGCTGACTCCGCCGACAACCTGGGACGAACTGATACTGATTGCCGACACGCTGGTCTCGGCCGGCATCACCCCATTTGCATTGGCCGGCGAAGACACCTGGCTCACTTCTCTCTGGTTCTCCTACTTAAACTATCGACTGAACGGTCCCGAGTTCTACAGTGAGTTGATGGAGGGACGCGTTCCCTACACCGACAGCCGGGTTGTCGACGTCTTTGAATATTGGCGTTGGATGTTTGAGCAGGGCTATTTTCCAACCGACGCCGGCCGGATCGACACCCTGACCGGACTGATGTCCATAATACGGGGTGACGGCGGAGAGATCGCACGCGACAAAACGGCTATGGTACTGGCCGGCCCATCATTCCTGGAAGATCTGCCCAACCAGTTCCGCGATGAGCTTGATTTTGTGCCCTTCCCGGTCATCGATCAGTCCTTGCCTGTGGGCGAGGTGGTTATCGCCAGCGGCTACATGGTTCCCAGCAGCGCCCCCAACCGGGACCAGGTTCTGGACTATCTCTCATTTCTGGCCTCGGAGGAGGGCATATCGGTGCTGGCCGACCAAGCGATGTTTGAAGAGATGGCGCCCGCAGCCGGCATCGACGCTCTCGACAGCGTCCCCGACAGCCTGCGCCGCGGGCTGGCCATCGTAGACAACGCCGACCGGGTCGATGTCGCCTACATTTTTGGCGTGCCGATGACGATGCAGAATGCCTTTGAACAGGCATTGAGAAGTATCCTCCGGCAGGTTGACAGCACCGGCACATACGATAGCCAGGCCGTAGCCGAACAGTTGGAAGCGGCCAATCAGCAATAGCGAAAGAGGGCACGATGGAAGAAGAACAAACGTCTGATCTTGCCGGCAGCTCGACTGCGGACTTCGCCAAACGTTGCAGTCGAGAGATTATCGAACTGCACCAATTTTTCGAAGCCTGGCTCGGCGGCAGATTGCCGAAAAACAAGAAGACCTTTGGCCGTTTCACGGACGCAACCGCGCCAAGTATGATGCTTGTCTCGACGGATGGAACGCTACTCGGCTACGATCAACTTGTGGAGTGGATCTACGACGCGCACGGCAGTGAGCCTAGGTTTCGCCTTTGGGTCGAACAGATTGAGGCACGTCAGGTCGTTCGACTCAATTGCCTTGATGGTCTATGAAGAGTGGCAGGATCGCAGTTCAGGTCGAAATGTTCGGCAATCGACCGCGCTGTTCGAGCAGTGGGAAGGCGCGCCCAATGGCGTGCGCTGGCTACATGTCCACGAAACCGCTATGCCGCAAGCGACGGAAGAACGTACGCAGGACGCCAATACGCGTCCGAGTTGAGTCGCGAGTTGAATCGATTGGCAAACGTCTCCATCTTGAAAAAATTGGGCAAAATCAGGGCTTGCCAATCGAAAAAAACAGTGATATACTGGGTCAAGAGGTTGGCGGTGGCGCGAAAGCGCTAACCGGATCGCCAGGTCCGGCTGTCGGGGGACATCGCCAACCTTTTTCTTTTCTACAATAAGTGCCCGGTCAATCAAGACCGGGCACTTTGTTTGTCCCAACAGAACACTGCACCACTCTTTCACTCATTGAATCCGGGAAAGGAAACCTGGTTTTGGGTCGTCGCTCTACTCTGTTGCCCCCCTCGTATACATCGCCCGGCCGCACTCGAACTCTGCATCATTTCTCTGCCAGCAGTCACCATCGGCCTTGCTGTCTCGTTCGTCAGGGGGAAAGATGTCGGCCTTGAATGCGTTGGTCCTGGGGTTTGTTCTGGGGGCCGTATGTTCCGCTGTGGGCGGTCTACTCTCGTACTGGTTTGGATTGCGCCGAATAGAAGGTCCAAGCGCAGTCCCGCTCGTCTATCTATTTCTGACCGTTCTGATACTGGGTCTTGTCGGTGCCTTGTCGTTGGTGTTCGGCGTCTTTTCCGGCTCAGTGGTCCAGGCTCTGCTTACCGGGATTGGCGTCGTCTTCGGATTCTCAGCCGTCTTTGCACTGCTGCTTTTCTCATGGATAAAGTTCGGCGACAAAAACTAAAGCACAGCCTTCGCTAGCGCTTCCAGACCGTAGAAATCATCCAGATCCAGCCACTGCAACACCAGTCGATCCACGCCGGCTTCGGCATATTCGGCGGCCTGTTCCGCGACCTGGGTCGGCGTCCCCACAATCATTCCCTGTCGGCGCATCTCAGCCACAGTTTTTCCGCCAAGATTTTCCTGCAAAGCTATGGCTGTGCGACCGAAGCGAATGCCGGTCATGACAGAGCGACGTACCTCGTCCGGCTCTCGCCCATGTTCGACCAGATAGGTATCCAATTGCTCGCTCAGATCAACAAATTGCGCCGGCGTCACATTGAGGCCATTCCACTCATCTGCAAACTGCGCGACGAGAGGCAATGTCCGTCTGATCCCGTTCCCGCCAATCATTAGAGGCGGTCGACCACTGCTTGCAGGCTGTGGGAGCAGTGATGCCGACCGCAACGCATAGTGCGCTCCGGAAAAGTCGATGGGGCCATTGCTGCGAAGAAGCCCCGTTATGACATGCAGCGCCTCTTCAAAACGAGCAAACCGCTGAGGCAGGGCCAACAAATCATAGTTGAACACATCGTGTTCGCGCTTCTGCCATCCGGCGCCGACGCCAAGCGTCAGACGACCGCCGGATAGATCATCGACATCCTTTGCCATTCTTGCGGTGAAAACAGGATCCCGAAAAGAGACCGGGGAGACCATCGGGCCAAATTCGATACGGCTGGTGTGACTGGCCAGCCAAGTCAACGAAACCCACAGTTCAAGCGAGTCCATGTCGGGTACGGACGAATTGGTGAAATGATCGGACCGATATAGGCCGGCAAACCCGAGATCCTCCACGGCGCGGACAATTCGCTTCCAACGCGGCCAGTCCAACCCATTTTGCCCCTCGATCATGATGGCCATGTCCATGGTTGTCCTCCACCTCGGTAGCTTGGTCAATGACACGCGTCTTCTCCGCGCATTCATCCAGCGCAATTCGACAGGCACCTGTTGTAGGATCGTACTATGGAGTATACCACGAAGCCCAACGGTCCAACCGTTCCAAGCCTGCTTCCGACGATATCTCAGAACAGATCGCTGCCCCGGTGCTTGATGTGGTGAATAGCGTCCAGCCAAGTGTCATCCTGACTACAAACCATATCGTGTCCTCGTTTGCCAACAGCATACCCAAGCTGGTATTGTGCAAGATATCCGAAACGCTGTTTCACCACTGTGAGGGAGGTTATCGTGCAGGACAAACGAAGCTTTACCATCATGTCGCTGATCGCCGTTTTGCTTGTGAATGGAGCGATCATTGCCGCCTTCTACTTGCTCACACCTGAGCCGTACGCGAGCCAGTCGGGCGTGATGTTGGGCATTGCGGGTTTGCTCTCGCTGTTGCTCTGGCTGATTCTTGCGTGGGCCGGCGGGAAGGCAATCGACAATGCGGCTGCCGATGCTATTGCCTCGCAGCCTGTGGCCGCGCCAACAGCCAAGCCGGTCGCCAAAGCCGAGAGTGCACCGCCGCCCGTACCCGAGCCGAAACCTGAATCTGTGGCTCCACCGCCGCCGGATGAGACGCCCGCGATTCAGATGCTGGCGATTCTGCAACGCAAGGGACGCCTGATCGACTTCCTCCAGGAAGATCTGAGCGCCTTCGAGGACGCCCAGATCGGCGCGGCGGTGCGCACCATCCATGAAGGCTGTAACGAGGCGCTTGCCGAAACCGTCGTGCTGGAACCAATATTCCAGACGCTGGAAGGCGGCACGGTCACAATTGAGCCGAATTTCGACAGCCGGGCCATTCGTCTGGTCGGCAGTGTCGCCAACGATCCGCCCTTTACCGGCACCCTGCGGCACAAAGGTTGGCGTGCGTCCAGCATCAGCTTGCCGGAACGCACAGGTGAACGTGATGACGAAATGATCATCGCTGCCGCTGAAGTTGAGGTCTAGATCGAAGCAAAGCATTGGGGTGTGTTCAAACTCAGTTGAAGCATTGCGGGATTGGGCCGGAACGACTTGGGTGAACCGGAAAGACTGGGGCCTAATCCCGGAATGCTGTCCCAACTCGTTTTGAACACACCCAAAGCATTGACGGAGAAGGACGATTGAACGATCACAAATACATCATCGGCATTGACCTGGGCACGACCCACTGCGTCCTCGCCTATGCCGACACAGCAGGCCAGGTAGACGAGGCTGAAACGCCCGAAATTAAGTTGTTGCCGATTCCCCAAATTGCGAGCGCCGGCGAGGTCAACGCCCTGCCGCTGCTGCCGTCCTTCCTCTTCCTGCCCGGCCCCCATGACGTGCCAGAGGGCGGGCTGGCCTTGCCCTGGGATCCCCAAAGTGACCTGGCCGTCGGCGAATACGCTCGCGAGCGCGGGGCGGAATTGCCGGCCCGACTGGTCGCATCGGCCAAGTCCTGGCTCTGCCACAACGGCGTCGACCGGACACAGCCCATCCTGCCCTGGGATGCGCCTGAGGATGCACGACGCGTCTCACCGGTTGAGGCCATGACCCAGTTCCTGCGCCACATCCGCAATGCTTGGAACTATCGAATGGCCGCCCAGGATCCGGCGCAGCGGCTGGAGCATCAGGAAATCTACCTCACCGTGCCGGCTTCGTTTGATGCAGTCGCGCGCGAGTTAACCGTGCAGGCAGCTCGCTCTGCCGGGCTGGAGAATTTTACGCTGCTTGAAGAGCCACAGGCCGCGTTCTACGCTTGGCTCGATGCCAACAAAGGCCATTGGCGTGACGTCATTGGCGTGGGCGAATCAGTCCTGGTCTGCGATGTCGGCGGCGGCACGACCGATCTCAGCCTGATCAAAGTCGTGGATGAAGAGGGCACGCTACAGCTCCATCGTGTCGCTGTGGGCAGTCACATCTTGCTGGGCGGCGACAACATGGATCTGACGCTGGCCTACGCCGCCCGCGCGAAGCTGGCCCAGGCCGGCACCCAGATCGACAATTGGCAGTTCCGCTCGCTCTGGCACCAATGTCGCAAGGCCAAAGAGCGCTTGCTGAGCAATCCGCAGCTTGAATCCGAGCCGCTGGTCATACTGGGCCGCAGTTCCTCGTTGATCGGCGGGACCATCCGCAGCGAACTGACGCGAGCCGAGATCGAACAGATTCTGCTCGGCGGCTTCTTTCCTGACTGCGGCCCGGCTGACTACCCGATCCAGCAGCCGCGTGTCGGCATCCGCGAAATGGGCCTGCCCTACGAGTCGGACCCGGCCATCACCCACCACCTCGCCCAATTCCTAGGTCGCCACGTCAGCCAACAGGTCGGCGATTTCGAAAGCCATGAAGGGGGCTTGGTCGGCGACAGTGCAGCCGTCGCCTATCCGTCAGCCGTACTCTTCAACGGCGGGGTCATGAAGGCGACATCACTGCGCAGGCAGGTCTTGAATGTACTCGGTCAGTGGAGCGACAGCGGCCCGCTGAGCGAGTTGGATGCAGTCGATCTCGACCAGGCCGTTGCCATCGGGGCGGCCTACTATGGGCTGGCCAGGCGAGGCGATGGGCTTCGAATCCGCGCCGGCACATCCCGCGCCTACTACATCGGCGTCGAGAGTGCAATGCCTGCCGTGCCCGGCATCCCCACGCCGATCAATGCGCTCTGTGTCGTGCCCTTCGGCATGGAGGAAGGCTCGGAGGCGGATATTCGCCAGCGCGAGTTCGGCCTGGTGGTTGGTGAGCCGGCGCGCTTCCAATTGTTGGCGTCAACGACCAACAAGGAGGACCGCGCGGGCCAGATCATCGAGGATCTGGGGCGGCGCGCTGGAGGAAGTCACCACCATGGAGACGCTGCTGCCGGCCACGGAGAACGAGTCAGGCGGCACGATCTTGCCGGTCTGGCTTCAGAGTCGTGTCAGCGAAATCGGCACGCTTGAGATCTGGTGTGTGGCCGCAGAGGGTGATCGTCGCTGGAAGTTGGAATTCAATATCCGCGACCAGGTCGACGGAACGATCAAGGCCGAAGACTAGGGTCCAGGCGCAAGGTCATTCAAATGACGTCCAGTGAGCACGCCCACGTGCGGCTCTATCCGAGAGCGACCTGTAATATTTGTGTAATAGCCCCATCACTCTTTTCTAACCTACTGCTTCTATCCTGGCCGTGCGGTATGGAACAACCAGCCGCGTCGCAGAACTCTGCTGCGATACAATAAGCACTCGAAAGGATAGAATGCCATATGTTTGCGAACGCTACGCGAATTCTCACATCCAGCGCCCACACGGTCGCTATGGCGGCGATCTTCAGCCTGCTCATCCTGGTCGGCTGCGCAAGTCCTGCCCAAGATCTTTCCTCCTCGGCAGATGTCACCGAACAAGAGACGATGGAAGTAGAGGCTGCAGAAAACGACTCTATGGCTGACACTGATGACAGCGTGGACACACGACGCCGATGAGTCCGAGGAGATGGCTTCTGAGGAGATGGCCTCTGAGGAGAACATGTCTACGGCTGAAGAGTCTGAACAGGTGGATGATTCAAGCATGGCCGAAAGCGCCAAGACAGACGGCGAGACGGTCGATAGTGAAACGGCAAATGAAACAACGGCAAATGAAACAGAAACTGGTGATACCATGGCCGCTGTCGATCTGCCGGCATGGCAGCAAATGACCTTGACCGACGCCCGCACGGGCGAGCCGTTCACATTCGCTGACTTCAGCGGCAAGACCGTCTTCGTGGAGCCCATGGCTACCTGGTGCAGCAACTGTCGGCGCCAGCTCACCAACGTCCAGGAGGCCAGCGCCCAGTTTGGCGACGATGTCGTTTTCGTTGCCCTCAGCGTCGAGACCAACATCGCCGGCGAGGAACTGGCCACGTACGCCGACAATGCCGGCTTCGACTATACGTTCGCCGTGATGACGCCCGAAATGTTGAGCGAATTGGCCGGCGCCTTCGGCCAGACCATCAGCAACCCGCCGGCGACGCCCCATTTCATCATTCGGCCCGACGGATCGACCACCGATCTGGTCACCGGCATTGAGCCGGCCGCCGACATCGTCACTCAACTCGAAGCGGCGCGAGGCTAGACATGAACGAGTTGCTCCAGGCGTTCGTGCTCGGCAACAGCGCCATCCTGACCAACGTCTGCATGTTGCCGCTCTACCCCGGCCTGATCGCCTTTCTGGCAGGCAATGCCGGCAACGAGCGCACGCAGCGGGCGACAAAATGGCTGGGTTTCCTGGTGCTGGCCGGCGTGTTGACCATGATGTTGGCGGTCGGCTGGCTGCTCTACACGTTTCAGCAGTCGTTCGGCGCCATCCTGCCCATCCTGCTGCCGTCCATCTACATCGTCGTCTTTGTGCTCGGCCTGCTCATGCTCAGCGGACGCAATCCGTTCGCACGCCTGGGCACGACCAAGATACCGGTCCTGCGCAATCCCTACGCAGCGGCTTTTCTCTACGGTCTGCTGCTCGGCCCCATGACGCTTGCCCTGCGCCGGACCGCTGGTCATCAGCGCCTTTCTGCTCGGCGCCAACAGTTCGGAAGCACTGGCCAGCAGTCTGACGTACTTTCTCTTCTTCGGCCTCGGCTTCGGCTGGCCGCTGGTTGTGCTGCCGCTCGTGGCCCAGCCCTTCCAACGCAGCTTCACCGGGTGGATGACGCGCAACCACATGGCGCTGACACGTGCGTCAGGCGTACTTCTCGTGTTGATCGCCGTCTTCGGCTTCGTGACTGAGGTGGCGCCTAACATGATAGGGTGAGAGGGTGAGGGGGTGACAGGGTGACCGACGATCACCTTGTCACCTTGTCACCTTGTCACCCTGTCACCCTCTCACCCTGTCACGTCCGTGGCACGACGCGCCAACGTGGACGCCAACGCCCCACGTTAATGCGCTGGATGGCCAGTACGGCGCTGGTCAGGATCAGCGTTCCGCCGACCCATTGCAGCGGCGAAAGGTGCTCGCCCAGAAAGAGGATCGACCAGAGTACGGCAAACAGTGTCTCCACAGGCGTGAGCAACGACATCTGACCGCCGCCGATCCGGCTGACGGCGCCGAAGGTCAGCAGACGCGCGGCGTAGGTGCTGAGCACCGCCAACGCGATCACTGCCAGCCAGCCCCGCGGGCCGGGCGCCTGCCACACAGCGCCCTGATACCACCACCAACCCGTCACCACCAACGTCATCGACAGCATCGTGTAGAAGGTGACCGTGCGCGCCGGATAGGGACGCAAAAACCATTGGAGCAATACGAGTTGGATGGCGAAAGAAAAGACCGCGATCAACACCAGGAGGACGCCGATCGGATCCACCTGGCCGCCGGGACCGATCAGCAGATAGGCTCCCACAAGCGCTAGGCCCAGGCGAATGATGTGGCGGTACGTAAAGCGCTCTCCCCGCAGTGCAAGCAAGGTCAAGACCACCATCGGGCTCAGGGAAATGATCATCGCGGCCATGGACGATTCGATCAGCGTCAAGCCCCAGAAATAGCAGACCATACCGAAGCCGTTGAGCAGCCCGGCGGCCAAAGAGAGCAGCAGGCAGCGCTTGTCGGTGACCAAATGCCGGCGATTGGTGACCAACATCGTTACCAGCAGCAAAAAGAGGGCCAGCAGCATGCGCCCGACCAGCAGCGCATTGGGGTCAAAGCCGGACAAGATCGCACCACGCGCCACCGGCGTGGCCACGCTGTAGGCGATGCTAGCCGAGATGGCCATGGTCCAGCCGATCTGCACGGTGTGATCACCGCCTTTGGTCGTAGCGATCAAAGGCGGTGACGTTTCGGGCTTTGTGACACTCATCAGGGTATTCCATCTCTGTAGTCAATCGAAGTGCCGGGCTTGCAGCCTGTCAGAATGACAGAATATGAGACGCGGACAAAGCGGATCTTGGCGGATAAAGGCGGATTCCTCTCGCTTCATCCGCGGAAATCAGTCAGATCAGCGTCATCCGCGTCCTATCGGCTCTCTCTCCAACAGCCTGGCAGCAGGAAAAATAGCGACAATCTGATTATCGTACACCATCCGGCGGCTGATGGCGAACGATCGATACACGCTAAACGAGGGATCGCAGGCTGGCGATATGTCGTGCCGGGGACGGGCCAGAACATCTCCGGTTAGCAGAGAGTTTGCGGCCCGTCCTCGGCACGTCCCCACGATTGAGGTGCACTCGATCACGCGCAGCAACCCTTCTTGGATTTCGGCGCAGGTCGGCGTATCATTGAAGCCGCGTGTTTGACGGCTTTCCACCGGCCTCAACCGTACAATCCAGTAGTCGACGCGAAAGGCAACGTTTCGTTTTGGGATCGAAATCGCTGACGACCATAGGCATCGTGCTCTTTTGGCTGATGCTATCGGCCATGGTGGTTCTGGTTGCCTTCCAAGCGCACAGTCTGGTGATGATCGCGGGTGTTTGGCTCGTCGAGTCGCCCGCGCTGCGACCATATGGTTGGAGTTCCACGACCCTATCGGGCGTCAGCAGTTTCGCCTATCTGGTGCTAGGCGGTATCACGCTGGCAATCATCACTTTTTGGGAACAGGGCCTGAGCCGGGCGGCGACTGAGAACCGACTGCTGAGACAGACAGGCAAGTACGCAGCAATCACCGGCATCGTTTGGATTGTCTGCCTTGGCCTCCAATTGTTGGCGATGTAGCGTCTTGTACTACCACATTTGTCACGGTATTTCTGTCGGTTCTCGCCAGCGCAACCGACAGATGAAAAGCGGCATGAATGCCGCGCTACAAAGCCAAGTTTGGCGGAGTCGAACGTTGAGCCGGACCTATCAAGATCGCCAGAAGCAGTTGATCGATTCTATACGAAACGACGTAAGCACGGTCACCGCACAGGCATCGGTCGTGCCCATGCAGGCCGACTACGCCGCCGATCCCGGACGCTGTTTGACCAGCGTCATGTTTGTGCCGCGGCCCATAGCGAAGCGCTTGCAGGCAGAGGTCCAGCAGACGCTCGCCCGCGTCGAGCCGCAGCACTACTACAATCCACCGGAGTCGATGCACATCACCATCAAGAACGTGCGTGTGGCTGAAGCGCCGCCGACCTTTGACGACGCGGATATCGCGCAAGTCCATGGCTGCTTTGCCGGCATTGTGCCCCGGCATGCCCGCTTCCCATTCGTGTTCGAGCAATTGGTGATCTTTCCAAACAGCGTTTCGCTGGTCGGATACTCCGACGAGTCGCTCAGGTCTCTGGTGAGGGATCTTGATGGCGGCCTTCGAGCGGTCGGGATGCCGGACAACAAGCGCTATCTGTCCGACGAGGTCTTCTTCGGCAATATCACGCTCTGCCGATTCACCCATCCGCCGAGCATTGCCTTGATCGAGACGGTTGACCATTTGAATCGGGCGTGGCGGCCAATTGAAATCTGTCTGTCACATATCGAATTGATCGCAGGCAACGCTTCGGCGACGCCTGCCACCTCAAGCGACTGCATCGCTATGAACTCAGGAAAAGATGCGTAGGTGCGGTTTGCAACCGCAGATTCCGAACAGAGAGCAGTGCGGTTGAAACCGCACCACATACGATACCGCAACAACCGTATGCAACCCAATCTTCAAGGAGAAATCCATGTCCACACTGACCCAAAATCTGCTTCAATCCATGACCTTCCGCTGCATCGGCCCGCCGCGCGGCGGGCGCGTCGTTGCCGTGGCCGGCGATCCGACCGAGCCCGGCGTCTTCTACTTCGGCGCGGTGGCCGGCGGCGTCTGGAAGACCGATGACGCCGGAACGACCTGGCGCAACATCTCCGACGGCTACTTCAACTCCTCGCCGGTGGGCGCGCTGACCGTCTCCGAATCCGACCCCAATGTCATCTACGCCGGCATGGGCGAGACGACCATCCGCACCGACATCGTCCATGGCGACGGCGTCTATCGCTCCACCGACGGCGGCACGACGTGGACCCACATCGGCCTGGCCGACACCCGCCACATCGGCAAGATCCGCGTGCATCCCAAGAACCCGGACATCGTCTACGTGGCGGCGCTGGGCCACGTCTTCGGCCCCAACGAGGAGCGTGGCGTCTTCCGCTCTCGAAACGGCGGCCAGAGCTGGGAGAAGGTGCTCTACAAGAACGAAGGCGCGGGCGCCATCGACATCGCACTCGACCCGCGCAACCCCGACGTGCTCTACGCCTCCATCTGGCAGGCGCATCGCAATTTCTGGGAGCTTTCCAGCGGCGGACCCGACTCGGGCATCTGGAAATCGATGGACGGCGGCGACACCTGGACCGAGATCACCCGCAACAAGGGCCTGCCCCAAGACGGAATTCTGGGCAAGATCGGCCTGGCGGCATCGCCGGCCAAAGCCAGGCCGCGTCTGGGCGCTGATCGAGTCCGACACCAAGCCGGGCATCTTCCGCTCCGATGATTTCGGCGAAACCTGGACCTTCCTGAGCGACAAGCAGGATCTGCGCTATCGACCCTGGTACTACATGCACGTCACCGCCGATCCGCAGGATGCCGAGACTGTCTATGTCAACAACTTGAGCCTGTGGAAGTCGAACGACGGCGG
This sequence comes from uncultured Chloroflexia bacterium, assembly GCA_963698255.1. Lineage (GTDB taxonomy): Bacteria > Chloroflexota > Anaerolineae > Caldilineales > Caldilineaceae > JAWKOK01. Next base: position 898,772 of record CAVOQD010000024.1, read on the forward strand.
CTCGACCTACGTCGAGATCCCCACGCCCCACGGCGACAACCACGATCTCTGGATCGACCCCAAGGACAACCGGCGCATGGTCCAGGGCAACGACGGCGGCGCCAACGTCTCCTTCAACGGCGGCGTCTCCTGGTCGACCATCTACAACCAGTTGACGGCCCAGTTCTACACCGTCGAGACCGACAACCAGTTCCCCTATCGCGTCTACGGCACCCAGCAGGACAACTCCAGCATCAGCGTGCCCAGCGACACCATCTGCGGGGCCATCGCCTGGGGCGACTGCTATCCGGCGGGCACGGGCGAGAGCGGCTACATCGCCGTCCACCCCGACAACCCGAACATCGTCTATGTGGGCGCGGTGGGCAGTTCACCGGGCGGCGACCGGCGCGCTGCAGCGCTATGATCACAGCACCGGCCAGATCCAGCTGGTCAACGTCTGGCCCCAGGCCAACAGCGGCTACGGCGCCGACAACCTCAAGTACCGTTTCCCGTGGACCTACCCGATCCTCTTCTCGCCCCATGACCCGAACATTCTCTACACCTGCGGCAACCACGTCTTCCGCTCAACCGACGAAGGCCATAGCTGGCAGCCCATCAGCCCGGATCTGACCCGCGCCGACACGAGCAAGCTGAAGGCATCCGGCGGCCCCATCACCAAGGACACCAGCGGCGCCGAGCACTACGCCACCATCTACACCTTCCGGGAATCGCCCCACGAGCCGGGCGTCTTCTGGTCCGGCTCCGACGACGGGCTGGTCTACCTCTCGCGCGACGGCGGCGAGAACTGGATCGATGTGACGCCGCCCGATCTGCCCGAGTGGAGCTACATCCGCACGGTCGAGCCGTCGCCCCACGACCCGGCCACGCTCTATCTGGCGGCCACCCGCTACAAGCTGGACGATCCGGCGCCCTACCTCTACAAGACGACCGACTACGGCCAGACCTGGCGGAAGATCGTCGACGGCATCCCCGAAGACGACTTCATCCGCGTGGTGCGCGCCGATCCGGAACGGGCCGGTCTGCTCTATGCGGGCAGCGAGACCGGCCTCTACGTCTCCATGGACGACGGCGGCTCGTGGCAGCGCTGGGAGGGCAACTTCCCGGTCACGCCGGTCTACGACATGAAGATCAAGGAGGGCGACCTGGTCATCGGCACCCACGGTCGATCGTTCTGGATCATGGATGATCTGACGCCGCTGCGCCAACTCAAAGACGATCTGGACGACAGCGGCGTCCATCTCTTCCAGCCGCGACCGGCCTATCGCATTCTGCCCGATCTCTTCGCCGACTGGACGTCCAGCGAGGGCAAGGGCTATGCCATCGGGTTGACCACGGCAGCCACCTTCATTTCCGAGAAGACCGAGGACGGCCAGCTCAAACGCACCTTCTTGGATGTAGGCGAAGGCGCGCCACGCGGCGCGGCCATCAACTACATCCTGGCTGATGATGTGGACGTTTCCAACGCGTCGCTGACCATTCTGGACACCGACGGCGAGGTCATTCGCACATTCGCACCCAAGCCGATAGGCTACGACGAGTGGGATGACGACAGGAAGGCGGCGGATCCGGGTCCGTGGATGCCGGTGAAGCCAGGGGCCAACCGCTTCTTCTGGAATCTGCGCCATGCCGGCAGCGTGCCCGTCCCCGGCGACAAGACCGCGGTCAGCAGTCTATCGGGTCCGCTGGTGCTGCCCGGCTCGTACCAGGTCCAACTCACCATCGGCGACGACGTGTTGACCCAGCCGTTCGAGGTGGTCAACGATCTGCGCTCGACCGTGAGCCAGGCCGATCTGGCCGAACAACTGGCCCTGCTACAGCGCATCTACGGCAAGATCTCGGACGCGCACCGAGCGATCATCCGCCTGCGCAGCGTGCGCGAGCAGGTCGCCGGCTGGCGCTCGCGTCTCTCCGATCAGGACGATATCCTCGCACTGGCGGCAGAGCTGGACAGCAAACTCGACGCCGTGGAAGACGAGCTGATCCTGCCCGGCGAACAGAAGGACACCTTCGGTCTCAACAAACGCGTGCGCCTCAATGCCGCGCTCTGCTCGGTGATCAGCGTGGTCGCCAGCGCCGACGCCAGGCCAACCGTGCAGGCGGGCGAACTGGCGGAGGAATACTTCGCCAAGATCGACGCACAGATCGAGGCACTGGAAGATGCGCTGGCCACGGATCTGCCGAAGTTGAACAAGATGATTCAGGGCAGCGTGCCGCCCGTAGTGGCATAGTGAGTGAACGCACCTGAACGGCTAGAGATGATTTAGCCTCAACCTGCCGCAACGCAAACGACGTTACGGTAGGTTGAGGCGCTACCGAGCGGTTGTCCCGCGACAGAACCGGACGGTGTTCCGTGGATAGGAGGATGGGATGGAGAGAGAGCAAGATTTACTCGCCACGGCGGTACAAAGGGTCGAGGCGACTCTTCTCGATGAGAAGGAACGTATCAGCGCAGAGATTCACGCTTATCCGCCGCCAATTCCAGCTTGCGATGCCCAGTTCAACTATCTTCTTGAAAGGCGGGACCAAGTTTCTGTCGAACTGACGCGATTGCACGCGATACCCCAGGGGCGCCTTACCGCTGTTGAGCTTGCGGATGCGCTGCGCGATTTTCTGGCGGCATCTCAATCTATAGATCCGTCACTGAAGGGCGAATTTCGCGCATATCTGACCAAATGAGCCAGGCGCTCTGTTTCGCCGTCCGTCTCACCTACGGAAACCATACGTCAGTTTTGCGTACGCAAACAGTCGGAGGAATGTGGTTGATCTAAATAGAACCAGAAGGATACGAGCGGAGACGACGTAGAGTTCATTGCGGCTATCCATGCTAACCTTGTTGCCGGGGTCAGATTTGGCTTCGAACATCAGATACCGACATCAAGGATTGCAAAGCTGAAATGTATCGATTTTCTTCAACGAATCATAAGCCCCCGACTCGCACGCTTTTTCTCTGTTCCGGGGCAAACCGTCCCGGCGTCCTCATTCTCTCATTCGTCCTTGCGACATTTATGATCTTGTTGCCAACAGAGTTCACTCTCCGTTCCGCCTCGGCCGCCCTGCTCCAGCAGGCTGACTCAACTCAAAATCTATCCGAAGTGATGATCAGCGCAGCGGCCATCGATCTATCGGAACAGCCTGTGCAGGCCGCATTCGTCGGCTGTGCCGGGCCTGTGCTGATGGCCGAAGAGCCGGATCTGGAGCAACGAGTCGTTGAGTTGACCAACATTGAACGCGCCAAGGCCGGTCTGCCGCCCCTCAAACTCAACGACAACGTTCTCGGCAGCAGGCCGCTACCATGCCGCCGATATGGCCCAGGATGACTATTTTCGGCACGACACCCACGACCGAGACGGTGACGACCTGTTTATGGTCTGCGAATGGTACAAGCGCTTTCGCATCCTACGTACCTGACGCCGGCGCCATTGCCGAGAATCTTGCCTTTGGGCAAGCAACAGCCGATGAGGTCGTCCAGGCCTGGATGAATAGCGACGGCCATCGCGAAAACATTCTGCACGACTACAGCGAACTAGGTGTAAGCTTCGTCGAAGGGCGCTGGGGGCAGAATTTCGCAGCTTCGGAGCAATGTCTATCCGGTGATCATCAACGGCGAGGCGGGCGCAACCGACACGACGGCTGTCACGATCTATGCCTACGGCGACTGGCAATCCGTGCGGCTGCGCAACGACGGCGGTTCCTGGTCTGAATGGCGGCCGTTCTCCAACCGGATCGACTGGCAGATCAATGCCATCTCAGGCGTCCGCACACTCGACCTGGAACTGAGCGACGGCTCCCGGTCCGTGATCAGCAGCGACACCATCGAATACACCGGTCCCGAACGGCCCAATGATGTTGTCCCCAGTCCGGAACAGATGTCATGTCTATATGCCGCTGGTCTCCGGCAGGTAGTGCCTTACCTGCCTGGCTTCGCGGGTAGGGACCGCCTACGAATCCGTGTCAACCCCGGATCCAGAGCCATTCTTTCCCCGGCTGAATAGAGACTCCGGATCAATTCTCATCACCGACGCACGACCGGCAGATACAGATGGTGGTCCCCGCCGCCCGCCTGCCAGTCGACTCGCTCCGATTTGGCGATGATCGTCCCCTCTACGTCTGTGGCGACAAGAATGAACCGATATAGCTCGCCTGGATTGACGGCCAATTCGTAGGCGGTCTCGCTCGACGGCAATGACGCCACCTGGGTCCAGTTGATATCGCCGGGCTGGCGGGCGTGGACCAGGTAGTCGCCCGACGTGGCGTCGGGAACCGGCGACCAGGTCAAGCGTAGCGTTTCCGCATCGACAGCCTCCACCTGCAACGTCATCACCTCGACCGTGTCCGATATCACCAACGACGGCGGTGCATAGTTGCACCATTGCCCCACAGTCGGCGCCATCGGCTCGGTGTACCAGCGGTCGATGAATGCATCCCACTCCCCATCCACGACATAGGCAAACGGACTGCCCAAGGTGGCCGACATCTCGGGCATCGGCGTCCAGATTGCGGATTCCCCTTCCAACTCGCCGTAGATGCTGGCTCGCCAGGCCACGTCCGGGCCTTGTGGTGCGCGCCAGCGGCGCAAGCAACGTGATCGTGTCGTCGTAGTCCCAGAACTCATCCGGCTCAATATAGGGCGAGCCGACGCGATGGGTGCTGCGGATTTCGTCCAGTGCGCGGATCAGATCGCCGGCCGCATCGTGCACGCCAAAGCCGTCGTCGGGGCCGAACGCTTGCTGCAAATTGGCGGCAAACTTGCCCGCGCCGATCATCTCGTCCGGCGGACCGAGGCTGAGATTGCCGGCCCCGCACTGGGTCGTGTCGGCGAAGCGGCTGTTGACCGATGCCGTGTGGATCTTGGCCGCAGCGCCGCCGTCGACGGCGGCGATCAGCCGCGCCGCCAGTGAATCGACGACACCGGCCACCGTGACGATATCAGTGCCCCGCATCGGCCAGGATGGCATTGGGGTGGCGGTCATTGAGCGCTCGTTGATACGTGGTGATGATGCCGGCGGCCATCTGCTCGGCGGTTCTGGTCGGGGAAAACTCAGCGATGTAGCGCGCATAGGGCGCCACGAGCCAGGCGTAGTTGGGCGAGGCCACAAAGACCTTGGCCGCGGACCGCACCTCGTAGAGCACGTCGAGGCTGCCGCCGAAGCATTGATCGAAGAAGATCAGGTCGAACGGATCTGCGCCGTCGTCTGTCGCCGCGGCCAACGCACGGCCCAACTCAGGCGTGCTCATGTAGCTGCGATCGGTGACATCGGTGGGCGTATGGTCCTTGGGTCGCGGCAGCGGAGGGATTCCCTGGTCGGCTGAGGCGCCGGCAACCGCGCCGCTATTGTCCACAAAGTCGATCAATTCGGGCGCCAGACCCACGCCGTGGCCGATGATCGACGCCACGGTCACGTCGGCCGGGACAATGTCTCTGGCATAGGTCAGGAAGGCGCCCAACACCGCCGGATCGGAGGTGTCAACTTCGTTGGTGCCCAAGCTCGACAAGAAAATCAGTGTCCGCCGTTGCAACGCCGTTGGCCATGGTCCAGACCTGGGTGTTCTCGTCGCCCAGGCGATCGATCAACGCGACCACGGTCACGTTGGGGTTGTTCAATGTACCGCGCACCAAGCGACCCTGGATGATCCTGGCGTACGAATCCAGATCGTTGTCGGCGCCAAAATAGACGGCGAGCAGAACCGATTCCGGGGAATCGGTGGAGGCCATCCATGAGGCGTAGTCGCTCCACAGATCGTTGACCTGATCGTCGTGGGCCGGTGTGTGGGAACGCACACGAACGTAGTAGGTGCGGCCGGCTTCCAGACCATCCAGCCGGTAGCTGGATGCTCGCTTGTCGGCCGTCTGACCATGCACGGTGTAGGGTCCATCAAAGGACGTGGCGAAGCCGACGGCGTAGAATCCGCCGTCTTCGACATAGTCGATGGGCGTCCAGCGCAGAACGAGGGCGTTCTCTTCAATCGCCTCGATGCTGAAATCGGCCGGCGCCACCGTCTGTGTGGCCGCCCAGCCGGGATCGATCTCGTCCAAACAACGACGAGATCGATTGCCCGACGCAGCGAGTCTGTTATAATCTAGGTCGGCCTGCCGGATCGAGTCGACCAGCGAGCAGACGGATGGACCGATGGCCCCGCCGATCTGCGTTCCGATCGATCGAGAAACGCGTGAGGAATGCGAGATCGCTGAGCGAGGCCGGCAGCGCACCTGTCAAGCCGTTGCCGCTGAGGTTCAACTCGGCCACATGACCGTCGACGCAGGCCACACCGGCCCAGTCGCAGGGGGAAATCGTCTCATTGACGACCAGCCAATCGGTGTTGTCCAGCCATGCCTCACCCTTGGTCGAGTCGTAGAGATCGACCAAGGCGCGGCACTCGGATGCCGGTATGCCGATCTCTCCGTCACAGATGTCCGCGGCGCTGTCGACGTTGTGATTCGCCCACGGCGACGGACTCCCCCATGTTCGCCGGCGCGCCGGCAGCCACCGATGTGACCAGCGCCAACAGTGGCGCCGATCAGCAGGAGTGTAGTAGGAAACCGTGGTCAGAAAGAGGATAGAGGCTCGCCTACGATTCATCCAAGCGACGAAGTTCCGCGTTTGGTCGAGTTCGACCTACGGATGATGCCCGTGTAGGGCGGAACGACATTCCGCCCGGCCGGGCCAAGCTGAGCCCGCTCTGTTTGCTGATTGTGGCTTGACTGTTCCATGGTTTTCCCCCTCAACATCTGTCAGCGTACCCGGCAGGTCACCGGATCGCACCATTTCTCGGTTCTTCAGTGACTTCACTGCAAGAACCACGAAATTCAGTAGTTCACGATTTGGGTCATTCTGAGCGGGTCGATCTGGAGCCTTCACTCTGGCACAACACCAGCGAAGAATCTCGTTTTTCTCCAAATCGTGAACTACTGAAATTCACAAATCATACGAACTTTCTCAGTGGTCTAATTCGTGACATTCGTGCAATTCGTGGTTCTTGCAGCAGAGTCTTCAGCCGTTCACGATCGGTCACAATGGCTCAAGTATAGCGCCCAACTTCGCCATTTTCTGACAGGAATCGGCTCAAATCGGCTCAATTCATTCCGGACAGCGCATGACGCCTGCACTCTCGATTGACAATCTGACCGATAGCCAGTTGTTTCGCTATCTCAGCGATGCGTTCAAGCACTACCACAGCGCATTGCTGCTCTCGCGTTCGCCGCTGGCCGACTCGACGTTGGTAACGCCGACGCTGGTTCGGGACGAGGTCTCGCCGACGGCCGACGAACGGGGCAATGGCCTGCGCCTGATTCTACAGTGGGCCGTTGACCGATTGGCCCCAGGACCGATCAAATATCCAACTGGAACACTGCGGCCCTACGATGATCCGACCTGGATGGAGCCCGCCTGGTGGCGCTACAACATCCTGCGTCATCGCTACATCGAGCCCCTCCACCCCGACGAGTTCGTCGAAGGCGGCCGATTCACCGAGACGCTGATGGCCTTGACCGGCATCCCCAGCCAGGATGCCTTCTTCGACGAGCGCAACCGTGCAATTCGTGACGTCGGGCAGTGGCTACGCGGCCAGGCCGCCGACGGCGCGGCGACTGCGATGATCCGGCAACAGGCGCTGGAGACAGCCTGCCGGCCGCTCGAAGCGTTGCCTGACGCCCGGCACGTGCTCGACGTTGCCTCCGCGTTCAGCGGTCTCTTTCCCAGACACCTACTCGTCGAGATCGCCGGGTCGGAAGGCATCGTTGACGCAAACAATGCCATCGATCGGCTGGTGGCGGAACGTCTCCTGCTGCGCGGCGATGACGGCACAAGCCTTTGGCTTTCCCCGGCTCTGCGCACCTATGTCTATCGTCGCCAGGAAAAGGATCGGCGGCGCATTCGACATCGCAACATCGGGACATTCTATGTGGACGCCGGAGAACCGTTGACCGCGGCCTATCATCTGCGACAAGCCGGTGAGGTGCAGCGAGCAGCCACACTGTTGCTCGGCACGGCACAAGAATTGATTGCGGAACTGGCGTCGGACGAACTGAGAGAAGCGCTGCTTCAGTTTGACCGCGACCGTCTGAATCCGCAAACCTGGTGCGAGATCCAGTTGTTGCTCTGCGATCTCTACCTGAACACCGGTCGCCATGACGACGCGCTCGCAGCGGCCAGGGCAGCGATCACCGTAGCGACAGACGATCTGAGCCGTGGACGCATCTTTCGCCGCATGGGCAAAGTCTATGAGCAGCGCAATCAACTGCATGCCCTAACCTATTATGGCCAGGCAGGCGATTATTTCAGTAGCGCAACTCTCACTGATGATCCGGCCGATAGCCCGGCATTTGGTCCCGGCATACGCAGCGAACACGTCGAGATGCTCAAGGACCGAGCCTGGGTCCACATCGAAAGACGCCAATGGGCCGAAGCTGAGGCAGATCTGCGACAGGCGCTCTCGCTGACATCCAGACAACCGGAAACCGAGGCCAGGATCTATGATGCCTTGGCCAGCCTTTACCGGTACCAGGAGGCGTACGACAGAGCACTGGAACACGCGCGGCGGGCGCTCATTCTGCGCGAAGAGGCCGGCGATCCGTTCGGCATTGCCAAATCGCTGAGCAATCTGGGGCTGCTCTATGCGGCCATGGGCGACACGGTCAATGCCGTTGCGGCCCACGCCGAGGCCCTGGCCGCATTCGAACGTCTGGCCAATGGGGAGCATATGGCCGCCGCGCTGCTCAACATGGGCACAGCCTATCATTTCGGCGGCGAACTGGAAAATGCGATTGACGCCTACCAGCGCAGCCTGAAGCTCTGCCAGGAAGGCGGCTGGACCCTGACCGAATCGAGAAGTCACTCGAACCTGGTCGAGGCCTGGGCCGACCTTGGCGACATCGCCCAAGCAAGCGACCACTGGCGACAAGGCTACCGTCTGAGCCAGGACGCGGGCCTGGACGATGAACTGGCCTACTATCGCGAGCTTCAGGCCCGGTATCAGGCATTGGGCTTGAGCGGGGAAGGGCGCTGGGCCGAAGACGGAGCAGCCCAGGAGACAGATCGCAGCCGATCTGCCGTTGACGCATACAGCGCCCGAGTCGTCACAGCCGCCGGCCATCGAGACAGGCGTGGCCGAGCCCCTCGATCACGATCAGGCGCTGGCCATGGACACGGTCGAGCAGAATGGCCGCATCACCACAGCCGAGCTGATGGAGAGCGCTGGCATCAGCAAAGCCACAGCCACACGAAAGCTGGCCGGGCTGGTCACAGCCGGTCAATTGCAGCGACACGGCAAGGGACGCGGTACCTTCTATACCCTGGCATAAGCCCAATATGAGACAAAATGAGATGGGCGTGTTCAAATGAGATTGACAGAAAGAGCCGGCGGTGCTACGCTTCCGTTGGTTACGGCGGCTCAACATTCGTAGGTTGAGCCCACAAGAAGAGAATCGATGAACAAGCAGAGTATGACTCAGAGTACGGCCCAAGGCACGACTCAAACGGTGGCCGACAGCCAGCCTGAACCAGATAGTACAGTGCCCTTACCCGCTTTCGATAGCATTGTCGAGCGGGCAGGGCAGTACGATTCTGGAGCAGGCAATTGGTTGCCGGCAAAAATAACGGCGCAAGCCGATCATATGCGATCTGCGACGCACGCTGTGTGAAGTTCTCAGACCGGTTTTTCACGCAGGCCCTCGGGCCGGTGGGACCTCTAGGGAGCGATGTCGCGTTCGGTCGGTTCGAGATCTCGCTGCCGTAAACAGCGACACGTCCGGACCCTTCCCGGACGCGGTTGCTTCCTCCCCGCCATTCCTCGCCTGCCGCAATCACCGGCAGGCATTTTTATTTCTGCCGCTTCACCCAAACTAGCCGCGTTTCGAAGTAAGACGGGCGCCCGCCAAGCTTCGTCTTGGCGTCGCGTTGCGCATTCATCCGCTTGTTTACCACTTGCAGAAGGCCGGATTCCGTCCGGTCAGAGAAGGAGGGCGACATGGTCGATCCCATCAATATTGGCGATGCTCTGGAGCAGACACGGCAATTGCTGGCAGTCAGTGATTTCGAGGCCGCAGCAGCCTACCTGCGCGACCTGCACCCCGCCGACGCAGCAGAGGTGCTTGCCGTACTGGAACCCCACGAACAGGCGGCTCTGACACCGCTTTTCAACGCCCAACAAATGGCGGATATCTTCGAGCAACTCGATGAAGACGAGATGGTCGAAGTCTCGGAACATATGGACACGGTCCAATTGGCCGATGTGTTGGATGCCATGGAACCGGACATGGCTGCCGACTTTCTGGGCGAGATGGATGACGACCAGGCGGTCAGCGATCTGCTGGAAGAGATGGAGGACAGCCACGAGGTCGAGCCGCTCCTGGAGTACGACGAGGAGACGGCCGGCGGCATCATGAACTATGTGCCGCCCTGTCTGCGTCGCTGGATGACGATCGAGGAGGCAATCCGCTTCATCAAGGAGCAGTACGCCGGCGAGCAGGAACTGTACTATTTGTACGTCCTCGATCGCCACGGCGTGCTGATTGGCGTTGTGAATCTGCGTGCAATGATCTTGGCCGATCCGCACCAGACAGTGGAAGAGATCATGAGCGACGACGTGATCTCGCTGACCGTCGATACGGACCAGGAAGAGGTGGCGCATCTACTGGCCCGCTACGATCTCCTGGCCATCCCGGTTGTGGACGCCCAGCACCGTCTGGTCGGCATCGTGACTGTCGATGATGTTGTCGACGTGCTGGAGGAGGAGGCCACCGAGGATATCTACCGACTGGCTCAAGTCAGCGATGACGCCGAGATCTTCAGCCCGCTTCCACGGGCCATTCGCAACCGCCTGCCCTGGCTCTACATCAACTTGGGCACGGCGCTGCTGTCGGCCGCCGTCGTCACCTACTTTTCGGGCACCATCGCCGCGGCCGCCATGTTGGCCGCCTTCATGCCCATCGTCGCCGCGCAGGGCGGCAACGCCGGCAACCAGACCATGACCATCGTCGTGCGTTCGTTGGCGCTGGGCGAGATCAAGCTGAGCGATGCCTGGGCTGCGTTGCGGCATGAACTGGTGGTCGACCTAATTCAGGGCCTGATTCTCGGCGTCTCCATCGGCCTGCTCGCCTATCTTTGGCAGGGAAACGCGGTATTGGGCGTCATCCTCGGCGTATCGATGATGCTCAATCTGCTCATCGCCGCGACCATGGGCGTCCTCGTGCCGACCACGCTCAAGCGCATCGGCGTCGACCCGGCGCTGGCCTCTGGCGTCTTCGTCACGGCCACCACCGATGTGATGGGGTTCGCCATCTTTCTGGGGCTGTCGACCTATTTCATTGCCTGGTTGGTGTAGGTTTTGATAGCGGACGAAAAAGCGGCCCGAGCCACATGTGGCTCGGGCCGCTTTTTCGTCCATCGTACTAATTTCGTAGCTCTCGTTTCAGGATCTTGCCTGTGGCCGTCATGGGCACGGATTCCCGGATCTCAACAACTCGCGGGTACTTGTAGGCCGCCATGTTCTCTTTGGACCACTCGATGATCTCCTCACTGGTGGCCGAGGCCCCCTCCTTGAGGATGACGTAGGCCTTGATCTCTTCGCCGTGTTGGTCATCGGGGATGCCGACGACCGCGGCCAGGCTGACGGCCGGATGGGTCATCAGCACCTCTTCGATCTCGCGCGGATAGACGTTGAAGCCGCCGCGGATGATCATGTCCTTGACGCGGTCGGTGATGTAGAGATAGCCGTCCTCGTCCAACATGCCGATATCGCCGGAGTGGAACCAGCCGCCGCGCATGGCCGTGGCCGTCTCGTCGGGTCGATTGTAGTAGCCCTTCATGACGTTGTGGCCGCGAATGAGCACTTCGCCCATCTCGCCGACCGGCACATCCTCGTCATTGAAGTCCACCACGCGCACGTCCACGCCCCAGACCGCCGGACCGACCGATCCGGGCTTGGTCGGCAGATCGGGCCGATTGAAGTTGGCCACCGGACTCGTTTCGGAGAGACCATAGCCTTCCAGGATCGGGACTGAAAACTTCTCGCCAAAGTCCTTCAACACCTCGACCGGCAGCGCCGAGCCGCCGGAGACGGCCATGATCATGTTGCGGGCGATCTTCTCCAGGTCGTAGTCGTCGGCTTTGGGATAGTTGAGTATGGCCCAATACATGGTCGGCACGCCGGCAAAGAAGGTCACGTTGTCGCGCTCCATGACGGCCAGCGCATCGTTGGGCGTGAAGCGGGCCAGCAACGAGATCGTCGCCCGCTGGTAGAAGCCGGCGTTCATCTGAACGGTCTGGCCGAACGAGTGGAAGAGCGGCAACGCGACCAGATGGACGTGATGATCGTCCTGAATAAAGAGGTTGTCGGCCGATAATGCGCGCATTCATGACCATGTTGAGGTGGCTCAACTCGGCGCCCTTGGGCTGACCGGTGGTGCCGCTGGTGTAGAGGATCACGGCCGTGTCGGTCAACTCGGTCATCACGGTCTCAAAGGTGGGCGGCTTGCCGTGCATCAGTTGGCCCAGGGTCATGGTCCCCTCGATGGGCGATGGCGCCGCCGGATCGGCCGTGATCATGAAGAAGTGTTCGCACTCATCCACGCCCAAGAAGGCCTCATGGCCAAACTGACCCATGGGCAGTTCAGGCGTGCCCTGGAAACAGAAGTAGGCCTTGGCGTCGCTGTCGGCCAGATGATAGGCGATCTCACGGTCGCGCAGCATCACGTTCAGCGGCACCACCGTGGCGCCGGTTTTGAGGATGCCGTAGTAGACAATCGGGAAATAGGGCAGGTTGGGACAGGTCAGCGCGACCTTGTCGCCCGGCCCGATGCCCAGTTGCGAAAGCCCGTTGGCCACCTGGTTGGCGGCCGCATTGACCGCGCCGTAGGACAGCTTGGTTTCGTTGTAGATCACGGCAATGCGATCCGGGACCTGGCGCGCACTCTCTTCGAGCATCACAGCTAAGTTGAGCATATGGTTCCTCCTGACGGGCTAGACAAGACGCGGGAAGGCAAGCATCGTCCGATCATCCGCCACAAAAATCGGGGCAATGGGACGCAAGTCGTCGGCAACCGGGGATAACCATCCGAGGATGCGACGCAACAGAATCATCGTTTTTGACGAGACGAGTAGTGTGGGGCTAAAGACGGGCCGTAGTATAGCGCAAGGAAGCCGAATGGTCGAATGGCGTTTTTGCTAGGAGCCTGTCGGAGTGACAGAAAATTGGACGCGGATAACGCGGATCTTAGCGGAGTAAGGCGGACTTCTCTCGCTTTATCCGCGGAAATCAGTCAGATCAGCGTCATCCGTGTCCTATCAGCTTTCGCCTCAAGCCAGACAGCACGCCATTGGCCGGCCCCCGAAAAGCCGAGCTTGCGATAGACGGCACCCGCGGCCGGCGTATCCCAATCGGCACGGGCGTGTCCCAGTAGAGCACGGGCTGCTTGCCGTCGGCGATCAGATCGGCGCAGAGCGCGCTGCAGACGGCCTGGCTGAGGCCGCGCCCACGCTGCTGCGGCGGCGTGAAGACGCCGCCGATCATGGCCAGATCGCGGGTCTCGGCGTTGGTCAACGCCACCGAGATGATCGGTTCGGCGCTCACTGTGCTTTCCGCCGTCCGTGGCCACCCAGACCCGGGTCGCCCGCAGCGGACGCTCAATCGCCGGGGCGGATCGGGACATGTGGCCGGCGTCGGCGTAGAGATCGACCAGGCGGGGCAGGTCGTCCAGCGTCGCCCGCCGAACCGTGATCCCCGGTTGCGGGGGAACTGTCTGCAAGGCGCCGGCCGCCAATATCATCACCTCTTCGGTGTGGATGTCGGCCGCTGTGTAGCGTTGCAGGAAGGGCAAAAAGGAGTCAACGCCGCCGGGATTGTCCTGCAAGCGCTCGGCGGCGAGCGGATGCTCGTCCAGAATTGCCCCCAAAGCCGCCCAGTCGGCATCCGGCAGCCCGAACGCTGTCCAGCCGGTCATGTAGCGGTTGAGCACGCCGCGCAGTGCGCCGTCATCGGCAAAATCGCCCCAGAACTCACACACCTCCTCTTCAAATCCCATGCTCTCGATATTGCCCAACATGTAGAGATTGATGGCCGGGGCCGAGGACAACAACGCGACCGCCGCGCCGCGGTCAGATTCACTAAGTTTTCGCTTCATGGTCACCTAATTCAAACCCTTCCGAATTTTGCTAACGGTGAGAACTGGATAGACCGCGGATAGGCGAATCAGGCGGATCATTCGAGTGTATTCAAAATGAGTTGAGCACCCGCCTCACCCTGCCGTGGCGCCTTCGGAGCGCCACGGCGGTCCCTCTCCACCGGGTGGAGAGGGACGCGTAGCCTCCGTCCAGGAGGCGAAGCAGGGTGAGGCTACGCACAGATCACGCTTGATTACCATCTTCAACCCATATTGAACACACCCATTTGATTCGGATTTTATCCGCGAAAATCCGCCTAATCCGCCTAATCCGCGGTCTATCTGATTCGCAGACTAGTACAGTTACCCACGAATTTCATCAAAGGCCCAGTTACCCGGCCCATGGATCTCAAGGTATCTATCGATGGCCGATCGGAGATCCTTCTGAAACGACGGCGGCTGGCTGCGCATCCAGATGCCGAAGTCGCTGGACCAGGGGTGGCCGGTCTCCAAGGTGTAGAGATCCAGCTCGGCCAGTGGCCCGGCCGCGGCCAGCAGACCGGATGAAGCGAAGGCGGGGGCGATGGAACTGGTGTCGTATTCCAGACGGCGAAATGTCGGACGCCAAGCCTGGGAGAAGGCGCCGTTGGATCGGCTCGGCACAAGATCGAGCAGCATGTAGTGCGCGCGTGGATCACCGTTGTAGGGCAGACCGACCGCGCCGCCGTTGAAGAGATGCCAGTTCCCGACCTGCCGCTCCAGAGGACGATGGGTGTGGGCGCAGACGACCACAGGCTGCTCGACGCCGTCCAGATAGCGGGCGAATGCTGCGTCATCCAGGCCGGGATAGAAGCCGATATCGGCCTGGCCGGGCACGCCATGCACCATGAGGATCGGCGGTGCGTTGTCGACGCGGATCACCATCTGCTCGGGCAGGCGACGGATGGCATGAAGGTGCTCTGTGCGCAGGTTGGCCTGCGTCCACCAGAGGACCGCATAGCGTTGCGCGTTGGTGAAAGGGTGGCGATTGTTGGGCGTGCGGATGATGCCCACGATCAGCTCATGGTTGCCGGCGATGGCCGGCCACTGCCGGTCGTCGAGCAGATCGAGCACCTCGTTGTTCCAAGGGCAGCGGTTGATCTGGTCGCCGACCAGATAGACGGCATCGGGGGACTGCTGCTTGAGATCGCGCAGCACCGCTTCGAGAGCGGGCAGATTGCCGTGGATATCGGCGATGAAAGCAATACGCATTTTCGAATACTCAACCCACATGTATGCCAAACAGTCGTTCTCGTGCTCGATCCGTTCCGTGCATCGTCCTCGTTCCCACCGCCGCACCGGCCTCGTCCGGTGCCTAAGTCACATGTATGCCCAACAGTCGTTCTCGTTTTCATCCGTGTCCGTGGATCATCGTTCACTCGCCACCGCCGTACCGGCATAAAGACCGGTGCTATTGAGCAACGCTCCCTCAAAGGGGGCTGCTGCTCACCGATCTTGTGGACGACGGGCCAAGCCCGATCGACGGGATGTCGCATCGTAAACCATTGGGGCCGTTCAGGACGCTGCGGTCCGACGCCAAGCGTGCGTTGTTCGGCGGTGTGGCTAGGGCGAACCGGCACGATTTGAACGATGAGCGACCACGCACAACGAGAACGAGACACAGAACGAGAACGAGAACGAGAACGAGAACGAGAACGAGAACGATTAGTATGCCACATGACCAAACAACGGATCACGCTCGCGCACGAACTGGTCCCGCCCGGTGCTCTCGATATAGGCCCGGAACGTGCCTCGGATATCGGCATCCGGATCGTGGCCGCTGCGCCGCGCCCACTGGTTGAAGTAGATCAGTTCGGCCTCGGCCGTCACCAGTTCCCAGTAGAAGAGCTGCGAGATCACGCCGCCGATCTCCAGCATGCCGCTCTCTTCGTAGGCGGCCAACGCGGGTCGACGATCATACTCGACGCCGTGATGGACGGCACGCCAGCCGCCCCAGACTTCGTCTTCGGGAACCGACTCGATCACGGCAAACTGGGCGCGTACATCGCCGTTGAGCGGCAGCCCCACGCTGCCGGGGTTGACCAGATGCCAGCGGCGCGCCAGCGGGCGGTGGCTGCTGTGCATGTCGATGTGTGGATCCGATTGCAGCAGACTGGAATAGTCGGCTACCATCTCGATCTGCCGATCGATCTGCACATGGGTGTGGGCCGAGATCAGCGTTCGCTCGGCCACATGTTCGATCTTGGCGGCGATCTTCTCCTCCGGCTGATGATTGTAGAAGCCTTCCCGGTTGGCCCCCGGCACGCCATGGGCAACACAGAGCGGCTGGGTGCCCGGCAGATAGAGGGTGCGCTGGTCGGGCAGCGTGGCCAGGTAGGCGCCCTGCTCGGCCGTGATCCGGCTGACCAGCCAATGCAGTTGCCCCCACCGCTCCGGGTCCTCGGTGCCGGGCGCGGCGCGCTCGGTGCCCCAGTCCAGATAGTAGAACTCGTGGTTGCCACGCGTCACCAGCCAGTCGAGTTCCATCACCCGATCGATGACCTGCGTGCTAAAGGGCACAGCGTTGATCAGATCGCCGTTGAGCACGACAAAATCCGGCTCAAGCCTCTCAAGCTCGGCGATCACCGCCTCCAACGCCGGCAAATTCCCATGCACATCCGCCAACACCGCAATCTTCACACCGCTCATCCCCCATCACCCTGTCACCCTGTCACCCGTCACCTTGTCACCTTCGCCCCTTCAACACCACCGTCACCTCACTGCGATTGTGAAAAAGCTGGCGGATGCCGACAATGTCGTAGCGCCGGCGCAGAATGGCCATCGCCTTGTCGAGCACATTCTGGCGATCGTGTTCGGGCAGCTTGAGCGTCATGACGGCGATGCCGTGGCCGTAGAGCTGATCGGCGTAGTCGACCATCAGCCGGGCCGAGTCACGTGCGTCCATGCGCATGTCGTTGACGATGATGTCGAAGGTGTCCGGTTCGCCGGCCAGATAGCGCTCGGCCGTCATGCGCTTGAGGCGCACGCCTTTGTCCGACAGCAGACGCGGATCAAGCTCGCCGGGATCGACGGCGGTGACATATTGATCGTGCTGCCGCAGCACGTGGGTCCAGCCGCCGGGCGACGCGCCCAGATCGAGGGCCACGCCACGCGGCGGCAGGTCGATGTCGAAGACCTCGAAGGCTTCCAGCAACTTGAACTCGGAGCGGCTGATCCGATCCGGATCGCGCCGCAAGCGACGCATGCCGCCGGCCCAATCGGACAGATTCTGGGAGGCAAGCGAGATGCCCAGGAAGGCCGTCAACGGCGCGTCCGGCATCGGCCTTCAGGCTCAGCAGCATCCGGGAGATCGACCGTGGGCGCGATGACCACAGACAGGATCTGCTGGGGACTGCGCACGTCCACTTCGGCCCCGGTCTGCTGGGCGACGACGCGCGCCAGCGCGTTGTTGACGTCAAAGGGCTTGAAGCCGGCCTGGCCGAGGATGCGTGTCTGCACCGAGAAGCTGAAGTCCGGCTCGATCAACGGCGCCAGTTGCTGATCGACGGCCCGCTCCAGGGCTGTCAGGCCACGTGTCATCGCCCTCCAGCGGCAGCGAGAGCATGACCGGACAGATGTGGCGCACGAAGATCGGCGGGGCCGCCTGCCAGGCGGAAGCCAGCGCGAAAAAGTCGACGCCCCGGACCAGAAAGATCTCATCGCTCACCGGCGTGAGCGAGATCGGCTCCGCGGCGACGGCCTGCAACTCGGCCGCGGCCATGTCGGCAAAATCGGCGCTGGCGGTTGCCAGCACCCATGGTTCTATCAATTCCAGCACATCGCTCTCCTACATCCTACACGCGGTCAGATTTTTCTTGCCCAATCCGGCGATCCTCAAATTGTACGCGGACCATACACCGTCGCACGGGCAAGATCGCAAATCCCTGGCGCAAATTCGCGTCGTGCATCGCACCCTATACCCGACCAGGCAGCTTGCGGTCGCAAGGTCGAACACAGGGCAAATTACAGAATGCGGCAGGCAACGCTTACAATATGTTAAACTTCGCGCAGGAAAAGCCTTACCAAATCCAAAAAATGTGACAAATCAGAGCCAATTGACGCCCAAATGTACCATACACGACTCTGTCTAAAATCATGGTAATATTATGAGATATACCAAAAAATAAAAAAAACGAACGCCTGCCCCGACCGTCGAGGGATTCTGAAGAAGGGTGATATGAAACTAACTCGTCGTCAAATGGATTGTCTGGGAGAGATGAACGACCTGCAACGCGAAAACCAGGGCGATCCTGTTCACTATTCAGATCTGGCGCAAAGGCTCGATATCAGCAACAGCACCGCCTACTACATGCTGAGCATGCTCGAGGAAAAGGGGTGCGTAGCCTCGCAATATCAGTTGCCGGAAGTCCGAATCGGCCGCTCCTCACGCGTCTTTGAGATGTCCGAAATGGGGCAAGAAGTATTGGCCGCCGCTGCCGACGGCAGGCAATAGTCCTGGAATCAAACATGCGTGAAAAATTCAATTTTCTGTAAGTTGTAATCTATTTCGTAATGTTGGCATGATATCATCAATCCGATCACGGATGATGGACCATGTGACGAACGAATTTGCGGTCCAGGTGCACGAGGGCCGTATAAAAACAGGTTCCGGATAAATTCCGACGCCTATTGTCTTTTTAGCGTTGTTGGTATATACTACCTTTAGAGGCTGCTTAGAACTCCACTGATCCTACCCCTCTAGTGGCAAGTGAGATGCGCAATGACGTTTTTTAGAGCGCCGATGCGGTTCGGGCAGACAAGAGGCTGTTTACACACATTCAGTCGCTTGGAGACAAAATCGTCTTTCTCGACTCCGACCATGAGCTTCACATGGTCTTGGATTCCCGGAAGAACAATTTTGAGTTGTCGGTTTGCACCGTAACCGCCTGAGGCCGATTGCGTATACCATTCGCCGTCGTGCCGCAAACGTGGGCTGAAATCAACATGCCCGTATCCTGCGGTCCGACTGCATCGTCATCATAAATCAAGTTAAAATATGGTATTGGGGTAACGCTTGAAACGGGCTGTATAGTTACGAAACGTCAACAAGTTGCCTTGGGTTCAGCTTTCAGGATGGTTGACAACGAAATCGCCAAGTTGTTTTCAAACAGCGGCTAGTTTTTCGATTATTTTTAGTTTTAATGGTTTTATTTGGACATGTTGTTTTATTTGTAAATACACCGTAATCCAATAGGTCGATTGAACGTTTTGAAGAGACAAGAGGAAAATATGAAACATAGTTTGACACGATCTCAGCGACTGCTGAGCCACAGACAGTACGGACGCATGCTGATTGCGATCCTGGTAGTCAGCACATTGCTGCTTCAAGCGCGCGCGGTTACCGCCCACTACCTCAACGTAACCCAAGCATGGGCACTGTTTGATCAGGATACCCTCGACACCATCGCTGCTCGCGCGGCGGCCAATGACCAGCCGCTTGTGCGCGCCGGCGACGAGATCACCCTGATCATGAAGGCGTTTCCCGACGACGGCACCAACTTCGGGGCCGGCGGCTACATGACCTTCTTCATTCCCGAAGGCACCCAGGTGCTGGACACCGCCTACGTCTGGCCGGACGGCACCGGAGGCTATACCGAGATTCCGGTCAAACAGCCGTCGCCGACCGACGATGACGCCGGCGACCGCGGAACCGACTCGATCCCCGAGTTGATCGGCCTCAATTTCGGCCCCAACGCCATCGGCCGCACCGAGGCGGCCGTCGACATCACCGGCGCTACCCGTGGCACGCTGGTCGGCGTCATGGGTGACACCGGCGTTTTCTACTCCACCGATCCGAAAACCAGTTGGAATTCGTGGCACGAAAACAACGGCACGGATCGCACCTACTGCAACAACCCCAACGGGCGACTGTGACGTTTCGTCCTCGGCCAATGGCGATCGACCAGGCCCTTTACCGCGTGGGACGCCATGCAGGTTCTCGGTTACGGTACCGACAACGTCGGCGCCGACGTCATCAACATGCCGACCAATGCCCTGGGCGGCACCGCCTATATCGATCCCTCCGGCAACGGTTCCACGGCCTGGGGTCTCGCCAATGCCGTGGCCGGGCCTGAATCCGGTTATGCCTGGGAGTTTGACCTCGACACCTTCGACGGCTCCGGCAGCAACAGCAACGTCAAAGCCTCGGTGAGCAATGTCGGCCCTTGGAATCGTATCCAGTACCCCGGTTCGACCATCTCCAACGACCGTCAGGATCCGGGCAATCCGTTGGCCACCAGTTGGCAGGACGCCAGCCAGCTTGGGTCGTGACATCGATGCCAACCCGCTGCCCCCGACCCTGGACCGCACGGACACCACCAGCCCCAAGGCGATCCGCTTCTCGGTCGGCGGCACGCAGCGCGACCGCTACGAGTATATCAGCGTCACCTTGCGGATTCTGGAAGACCCCGGTTCGCCCAACCCCAATCCCTACGACGCCAATGGCTGTTTTGAGGGACATGCGGGCACCTTCGGCGGCGACGCCGGCTACACCGACGACAACAAGGATCACATCTACCGCTACATCAAGTTCAGCGTGGTGACCTTTAATCCATGTACCCAGCTCTCAAAGAGCGCCAGCGTGGCAACCGCCAAGCAGGGCGACACCTTTAAGTTCTATATCGACTTCGTGAATACCGGCGGGCTAACCATCCCGGCGTTCACCATCACCGATGCGCTGCCCAGCGGCCTGACCTACAACGCAGGTTCGTCCAGCGCGCAATATATCGATGCCAGCACGCAATACGACGACCACCGGTTACCAACACCGGCGTATCGGGTACGACCCTGACCTGGAATCTGAACACACCGGCCCCAGGCGGCATTGAACCAGGCGACGTGTTCCGGGCGACGATCGCGTTACGGCGACATCAGATGGTCCGTGGGAGAATACGGCGACTACCAGATGGCCCAATCTTGCCGGCCACTGAAATAGTGGCCGGCACGATGTGATCGTGATCGTGTCCGAGAAGACGGTCACTCCCGAGATCGCACCGCCCGGCTGCGATCATCGACTACACGCTACCGATCAAAAATGTGAGCACAGGCGACACCAAGGCCGGAGAGCCCGATTGTCGTCGAGGATTTCCTGCCGGATGATTTCAGCTATGCCGAGCAGTCGTTTCAGCCTCGTTCAGCGACAGCGGTTCGACGGGCGTTACCGTAAGCGGCACGGCCCAGGATCCGATCTTCACCGTCAACGGCACGATCAACGGCGGTCAATCGCTGATCATCACCTTCAAGGCGCAAAATTGGTCTCAACGTGCCGGTCGGCACCTATGCCAACAGCATGAGCGTCAACTATGTGGATCCGTTTGTCGGTCCCAACGTCGCCACCTGTTACGGCTGTGCGCCGGTCTATACAGCGGCCTCGTCCATCGGCGATTTCATCTTCTACGACTGGGACGGCGACGGTGTGCAAGACCCCGAAGAAGAGGGTGTCGCCGGCGTGAGATGCAGATTCGAGCCGCCGACCGGCGTCGATCTGGGCGCGGTGACGGCGTGTGGCCGATCACGACCCTCACCGACAGCGACGGCTATTATCTCTTCACGGCACTTCCGCCCGGTGAATACACCGTAAGCGTTATCGACGCCAACTTTGGCGCCGGCCAACCGCTGGAATATTGGAACCAGACGCCCTCCTACGATCCGGACGGCGACAGCAACTTGAGTTCAACCGTGACAGTCGGGGCCGCCGATGAGATCCGCGACCGCGACTGGGGCTTTGCGCCCGACGGCAACGGAACCATTGGCGATTTCATCTTCCGGGATCCCAACGGCGACGGCAACCCCAGTGATGGCGTCGGCCTCGGCGGCGTCACCGTCTACCTCTACGAAGATACCGATGGCAACGGCGTCATCGATCCGGGCGTGGACCAATTGATCACCACCACGACCACGAATGGCTCCGGCATCTACAGCTTCCCCGGTCTGCCCGAAGGCTTTGACTATCTGGTCTACGTGGACCCGTTCGATCCGGCCGTCCAGGCCGGCATGCCCGATGATTCCTACACGCCGTCCACGAACAACCCCATCAGCGTGCTCAACCTGGCGGGAACCAATAACACGGCCGACATCGGTTTCCGAGACGTGCCGCCGTCGAGCATCGGCGATCAGGTCTGCACTGACGTGAACAGTGACGGCCTCTGTACCGGCGCGGACACGCCCCTCGGCAACATCTTGATCACACTGTGGAACGATGTCGACGGCAACGGCGCGCTCGATCCGGCCATCGACACGGTCGTGACCACGACCACCAGCGATCCGACGACCGGCGCATACATCTTCGACGGGCTGCCGCCCGGCGACTATCTGGTCGATGTCGACAATGATGACGCCGACGTGCCGCCCGGCTACGCGCCCAGCGCCGACGAGATCGCAGTCAATCTGCCGATTCCGGCCCCCGGAGCGTCAACGGGAACAGATGTTACCACGGCTGACTTCCCCTTCATCCCGCTGATCGCCAAGACGGTCAATAAGGCGACGGCCGATGCGGGTGAGACCCTCACTTACGAAGTGATCGTGCGCAATCCCAGCAGCAGCCTACTGACCGACGCCGTGGTCACCGACGCCGTGCCCGCCGGTTCCACCTACGTGGGCGGCAGCGCCAACGCAGGCGGCAGCGAGAGCGGCGGCGTGGTCACGTGGAACTTGGGCAGCAATGACGGCGCCGTTCCCGGCGTCTACGACGGTTACGATTACTTCAAGATCGATGTCGATGCCACCCAGGACACCTACCTCGATCAGGACAGTGATGACAAGAATTTCGGTGCGTCTACACTGCTGATCGTCGATCCGCAAAGCGGTAAGGCGACGCGCCCCATTCTCCAGTTCGACACCAGCAGCATTCCTACCAATGCAGAAGTGACCTTTGCCTATCTTGAGACGTACCAGACCGCGGTTGGCAATGAGGCCGGGGACATACGGCTTGAGGCGTATGCCTTGACCCAAGACTGGAATGAAGGCGCACTAAACGGAGGCACTGGCGCAGCCAACTGGACCAACCGCACTACCGCCAACACGTGGTCGACGCCTGGCGGCACAGTGAGCGGCACGCTTGCCGGCGCAGTCGCGGTCAATACCAGCGTTGGTCCCACCGAATTCGAGATCGTCATGACCGATCTCGTGCAAGACTGGGTATCCACGCCGGCAGTGAACAACGGCATCCTGCTGCGTGCTCAGAATGAAAATGCCGGCAACGACAAACAGGCTCACACCTTCTCCAGCCGCACAGGCTCGAATCCGCCCGAACTGGCGATCAACTACCGCGTGCCCAATGGCCCGATCCGCTCAACACTGCTTGCGGCCAAGGGTACCCTGGTGCCGGACACCGGTTCCATCGAGATTACCATGGCGCTCTCGACCCAGGCAGACATCAACAACGTCACGCCCAGTGCGCTGACCGTGGTCGGGGGCAATGGCGCCAACGCCATCGCTTGCACCGCACCTTCTCCGTCCGGGCCGTTTACGGTCGTGGCCGGTACGCCCAGCATCGTTACCTACACCTGTACGGCTGATGCTGGAACCGACGTCGGCAACGTTCGCTTCAAGGCCAACGCAACGACGTCGGACGGCTACACTTTCAAGGAAGCCACATCCAACAGCGTGATCGTTGCGCCCAAGCTCACCTTTGACGTGGTTGTGGACAACCCGCTCTCCCAGTCCATCATCGTCAACAAGGCTGAGATTGCCGATGCTTCCGGCAATCTCCCGCCGACGACGAGCAATGAGGTCGAAACCGTGGTCGGTTCGCTGATCGGCGACACCGTCTACTATGACTTCAACGGCAACGGCGTGCAGGATGCCGGCGAACTTGGCATTCCCAATGTCACAGTATATCTGAAGGACAGCGGCGGCGCCGTCATCGACACCAAGGTGACCGACGCCAACGGCTACTACATCTTCGACGTGATGGAAGATACCGGGACCTTTACGGTTGAGGTGGACCAGGGGACGCTGCCCAACAATGTCATCCAAACGGACGACCCTGACTCAGCCTGCCCCAGCGCCGGCTGTGACGGCAGTACCACGGCCTCGATTCCGGCCGTGGGCACCATGTTCGACACCGCGGACTTCGGCTACCAGCCGGAGACCAAGTCGGTCGACAAGGCGGACGCAGCCCCCGGCGACACGCTCAAATACACGCTGTCGCCCATCTATCCGGGCAGCGGCCTGTTGAGCAACGTTCAGGTCAAGGATTCCATCCCGGCCGGCACAACCTATGTCAGCGACAGCGACACGCCGGAAGCCACGGTGAATCCGAGTGACACCCCTGCCGCCACCGAGATCGTCTGGAACCTGGGCAGCAATACGCCGGCTGTCAACGGCAA
The DNA here is from genome assembly GCA_963698255.1 of uncultured Chloroflexia bacterium. Taxonomy (GTDB): domain Bacteria; phylum Chloroflexota; class Anaerolineae; order Caldilineales; family Caldilineaceae; genus JAWKOK01. Next base: position 923,234 of record CAVOQD010000024.1, read on the forward strand.
CACGCCCGTGACTGACGGCAGTGTCGGCTCCTTCGGCACCACCAACCAGCAGGTCGACACGGTGCGCAACGCCGACAGCAACGATCGGTTGCCTGCCGTCACCGTGGATGCCGCCGGCGTTCTGCACGCGGTCTTCAATAACAACGGCGCCCGCACCTACTACATCAAGAGCACCGACAACGGGGCGACTTGGAGTGCAGCAGTGCAACTGCCACAGTTCAACAGTGAAGACAAGGACAGGTCCGCCGATATCGCCGTGGACGGTGGCGGAAATATTCACGTCGTCGTGAGCAACGAGGACAAGAATGTCTTCTACGCACGCAGCACCGACGGCGGCGCCTCCTTCACCAACCAAGGACAGATCGACTCCAACACGGGTATCGACAGCAACGATCTCCTGCCGCGCATTGTTGCGGACGGCAACGACAAATTGCATGTCGTCTTCAACCATAATGGGGAACGCACCTACTACAACAGCAGCAGCAATGGCGGCACAAGCTGGGCGGGCGCGTCGATCCTGCCGCAGTTCAACGGTGAAGACAAGGACACGTCCGCCGATATCGCGGTGGACGGCGGCGCAACCATTCACGTCGTCGTGAGCAACGAGGACAAGAATGTATTCTACGCACGCAGCACCGACGGCGGCGCCTCCTTCACCAACCAAGGACAGATCGACTCCAACACGGTCATCGACAGCAACGATCGCCTGCCGCGCATCGTTGCGGACGGCAACGGCAAATTGCATGTCGTCTTCAACCATAATGGGGAACGCACCTACTACAACAGCAGCAGCAATGGCGGCACAAGCTGGGCGGGCGCGTCGATCGTGGACCAGGTGAATGGCGAGAGCAAGGACACGAGCGCTGACATCGCGGTTGATGCCTGCGGGGCCTTGCATGTGACCATCGGCAACGACGGCAAGAACGTGTTCTATACCAACAGCTTCGACAACGCTGCCAACTGGAGTGTCGCTGAGGAGGTCGACACATCGATCGGGGACAGCAGTGACAAGCTGCCTGTCATCGCCGTGACGTCGAACACGGTCAACATACTCTTTGACAACAACAGCAAGAACATCTATCACAACAGCGCCGTGCTGACGCTCTGCGCCCCTGCCACCGAGACGCGGATGGCCGCCAGCCCGACCCTGGTCGTGGACGGCGACACCGTCACCATCTACATGGCGGTAACGGCGACGGAAGCGGTCAACAACATCACACCAAGCACGCCCACAGTGGTCAACGCCACGGGCGGCGCGACCTGCACGAGCATCACCAACGCCGATGTGGGTCCCAAGAACATCGCGGCCAACGGCACGGCCCTCTTCAGTTGGACCTGTACGGTCGATGACGGTACGGATGTGGGCAGCATGGCCTTCAGCGCCAATGCTCTGGGGACCGATGTGCGCAGCGGACAGCCGCTGGCCTTCGCCTCCGCGACATCCAACAGTGTGCTCGTCTCGCCGCCGTTGACCTTCGAGGTCACGGTCAATGACCCGGCCAGCGTTTCGCCAGTGACCAATCAGGCAACGCTGCAGGACGCCAATATCCTGACGACGCCGGTGCCGACCAACAAAGTCGAAACGGACATCGAGCTTGTGGTGGCCGACATCGGCAACTATGTCTGGCTGGATGAGAACGGCGACGGCGTGCAGGATGCCGGAGAAGCGGGCATCGCCAACGTGATCGTGACGTTGACGCCGCCGGCCGGCGTGGACCTGGGCAACGGCGATGGCGTAGCCCATCACCACCCGGACCGGCGCCGACGGCGGCTACATCTTCACCGATGTGCCGGCCAATGTCGAGTACACGGTCTCCATCGCGGCGCCGAGCGGCATGAACCCGACCTATGATGAGGACGGCACCGGCACGCCCAATTCAACCACGGTGACGCCGAGCCGACGGCCGAAGAATACCTGACCGCCGACTTCGGCCTCAACTGGGTGCCGCCCACCGACAGCAGCAACCCGTCGGCAGGCAGCACCGGCGCCATCGGCGACCGCGTCTGGGTCGACGCCAACGGCGACGGCGTGCAGGATCCGGGCGAACCGGGCCTGGGCGGCGTCACGGTCACATCTACTACGATCCCGACGGCAACGGCGTATGACACGCCTTACGGCGGCGGCTGTGGACCAGGATGGCCTGATCGGAAGTACGACAACGACCGAACCCGACGGCAGCTACATCTTCGACGGCCTGCCCGCCGGCAGCTATGTGGTGAAGGTGACAGCACGCACCGAGCGGCTACACGCAGACCGGCGATCCGGACGACGTGCTCGACGGCAAGACGACCAGTCCGGTCGTTCTGGCGCCCGGCGATGTCTATGTCAACGCCGACTTCGGCTACCAGCCGGACTACGGCTACGGCAACAGCATCGGCGACAGCGTCTGGCTGGACACCAACGCCGACGGTCTGCGCAATCCCGGCGAATCGGGTATTCCAGGCGTCGAGGTCAAGATCACATGGTACGGCGATGACGGTATTCTAGGCAACGCCGACGATGTCGTCTACCTGACGACGACGGACGCCATTGGCGAATATCGGGTCGATGGGTTGCCGGACGGCAACTTCCAGGTGACCACCAACACGAGCGGCAATCTGGCTGTGGGCGGCCCGCTGGGCGGCCTGAACCAGACCTATGACGCCACCTCATCCACCACCGATCACACAAGCACGGTGACGGGGTTGGGCGTTGGCGTGGACGCACCTGTGGCTGCGCTGGATCAGGACTTCGGCTACAGCCCGAACGATCCGGCAGGCAGCAACACAGGCGTGATCGGCGACACGATCTTCGTCGACGCCAACGGCAACGGCGCCCCGGACCCGGGTGAAGGCATCCCCGGCGTCAAGGTGACGGTGAGCGATGGCGTGAATCCGCCGGTCGTGACCTATACGGATGCCAATGGCAACTGGTATGTCGGCGAACTGCCGGACGGAACCTACACCGTGACCGTTGATCCGACGACCCTGCCCGAACGGCGGGTCAGGCTGAACGAACACCATCGACCCGGACGGCGGTACGGCCAACCAATCGACCGTCGTGCTGAACGCGGCCACGCCTGTGAACCTGGAGCAAGACTTCGGCTACACCGGCACGGATCCGCTGACAAACAGCATCGGCGACACGGTCTGGCTGGACGCGGACCGCAACGGCGCACAGGGCAGCAACGAACCGGGCATTCCGGGCGTGCGTGGTGCAACTGACCTACTACGGCTACGACAGGCATGCAGGCGGCGACGACGATGTCGTCTATCAAACGACGACCGACGAGAACGGGAACTACCTGTTCGACAACCTGCCCAACGGCAACTTCAGCGTGACGACCGTCTTGGCGGAGAACACGGGCACGGGCGGCCCGTTGGCCGGCCTGAACGTGAGCTATGACAAGGACGGTACGACATCGAGCCCGGACGGCACGACGCCGGTAACCCTGAGCGGCGGCAACCAAGCCGTGAAGGACGTCGACTTCGGCTACAGCCCGTCAGACGGCGCCGGCAACAACGGCGTGATCGGCGACACGATCTTCCTGGACCTCAACGGCAACGGCGTGGCCGACCCCGGCGAGGGCATCCCCGGCGTCAAGGTGACGCTAGACGGCGGCACGGTGACCTATACCGACGCCAATGGCAACTTCACCTTCGGCAACGTGGGGTCCGGCAACCACACAGTGGTCGTGGACCCGGCGACGCTGCCGGCCGGCTTGACCAACACCAGCGATCCGGACGGCGGCACGCCCAACCAGTCCACCGTCAATCTGCCGACCAGCGACAGCGTCAACCTGGACCAGGACTTCGGCTATCAGCCGGCGCGCCACAGGCAGCATCGGCGACACGGTCTGGCTGGATGCAGACCGCAATGACAGCCAGAACGGCGACGAGCCCGGCATTGCCGGCGTGACGGTGTCGCTGATTCAGGACACCAATGGCAACGGCATATGGGACGCAGGCGAGCCGATCGTGGCCACCGATGTGACCGATGCCGACGGCAAGTATAGCTTCAGCGGACTGCCGCTCGACAACAATGGCAGCGACTCCGACTACCTGGTCTGGGTCAGCGACACCAACAACGTGTTGGGCGACCTGACCGCCACCTATGACTCGGACGGCGCTGCGCCGGGCACGGGTCTGGTGACGGGCCTCGGGATCAGTGCGGTGAGCGTGAGCACGACGGCGCCTCATCAGTTGACCCAGGACTTCGCCTATGCGCCCGAAGATCATGATGCAAACGAGGGCCTGATCGGCGACACTATCTTCCTCGATACCGGTGATGGAGCCGGCGGCGCGCCGGACGGTTCGCCCAACCCGGGTGAAGGTCTGGAAGGCGTGCTGGTCGAACTCTATGCCGACGACGGCTCGACCCTGCTGGACTCGACGACGACCGACAAGAACGGCAACTACAGCTTCGGCAACCTGGACCCGAATGGGACTTACACGGTGAAGGTGGACCCGAACACGCTGCCCAACGGCGGCTCGGGTCTGATCAACAGCATCGATCCGGACGACAATACCGCCAACGAGTCGGTGGTGGATCTGACGGGTTACACCGGTGGCATTGCCCTGGACCAGGACTTCGGCTACACGGCCACAGCTCCCGGTGTGGTGAGCGGGACGATCTGGGATGACAGCAACGCCGATGGCGGCTTGCAGCCCGATGAGACCGGACGCTACGCCGGCGTGACGGTGGTGTTGACTGACAGCAACGGCAACGTGGTGGCGACAACCACGACGGCGCCGGATGGCAGCTATACCTTCCCGAACCTACCGCCGGGCAACTACACGGTGGACGTGACGGACGACGATAACGTGTTGAACGGGACCTGGCATGCGCTGGGCACGCAGAGTCCGCCTGGACCTGGTCTGCCCGGCCAGAGTCAGAGTGACCCCAAGGCGGTGACGGTGTCAACCGGCGTGACCACAGTGGTTGACTTCGGCTACTATATCGATGGCGCTGCCGTCGGCAACTTCGTTTGGGACGACGCCAATAACAACGGCATCCAGGATGCAGGTGAACGCGGTATCAATGGGGTGGTCGTCAGTTGGAGGTCACCTATCCGGACGGAGTCACCAACACACTCCTGAAGACCGTTACCGGCGATGACCCGTCTACGGTGGATGTGGAAAATGGTTGGTTCAGCTTTGGCAACCTGCTGTTGGACGAGGACTTTGATGGGGCCGGTGGCAGCGAGCCGACCTATGTCATCAGTATCCGACAGGATGACAACGATTCCGATGATGGCGGGGTATTGATCTATGGCAGCGACACCCCGTTCGCTGAAGAAGGAGCGAGCGGCAGCAACGAGCAAAATGACTCAGACGACCCGGAGGGAACATCTGTCACCGTTACCCAAGGGGTTGAGAATACCAGCCAAAACGCCGACCCGACTGCAGAGTCGAATCCCGCAGCCGGCTATGACTTCGGCGTCAAACCCGGTCGTTCTCTGGCTGTCAGCCTCAGCTATATCTACGCTGAACGCGCTGACAATGGCCTCATCTCCTTCATCTGGGAGACGGCTACAGAGACGGGCAACGCAGGATTCAACATCTACATGGAGGTCGACGGCAAGCGGATTCTGGTCAACCCGAACCTGATTCCGTCCGATGTTATCGACTCGGTGACGCCTGTGCGCTACACGTATGAGGCAAATGTGGCAGGCGAACGGTTCTTCGTCGAGATGGTCAGTCTCACCGATGGGGGTGAAAGCTACGGTCCGTTTGTTGTGGGCCAAGAGTATGGTTCGCCCAGCGTGGGCGGGCCGGGTAGCGGCGGAGCAAAGTCGCTCTTCCTGCCCATCATCACGGCACGGACGGTCGTCGGCTCGGCAAGCGCAAGTCAGGACATCGTACCCGATGTGATCGATGATGTGATCGATGAAAACGCGGCTGTGATCGAGGCCGACTTCACCCGACACTTCACCCGACACTTCACCCGACACTACGGCCGAGGAAGAAACGACAATCGAGATCGTAGACGAGGTCGATGCTTCACCCGAAGCAACGGACGAAGAAACAACTTCGCCCGGCGTAGCGGATGAGGAAGAGATCTCGCCTGACACGACCGAAGAAGAAACAACTTCGCCCGGCGCGGCGGATGAGGAAGCGGCGCCGTCCGACGATTCGGATTTCGATGGACTGCCGAATCCGATCTTCCTGCCCATCATCAGTACGGGAGGATAGTGACGCGCTGAGCAGACCGTCTAGACCTGCCTGGATGGCAATTACGCCAGGCAGGTCTAGGAAGATGATTGCAGCGTGAAGGAGCGTGGCCGATCGAGACACGGAAATCCGTGGCCTTGATCGGCCACGTTTGCGTTGGAACTACCGCTACCTCACTGTCCCCCGAATCGCGACCGCCATCGCCATTGCACGTTCTGCCGCGTCCCCGACATGGTCCGACGCATCCAGCATCGCCGGCACTTCGTCCGCGGGAACCCAACTCGTGATGCGCGGGTCTGCGGCCAGCAGTTCAGGCAGCGGATTCGGACGTCCATCCTGCAAGGCGGCCCAGGCCGTCAGGCTGTGCTCACGGATCACCTCGTGCAGTTCCTGGCGGTCGCCGCCGGCCTTGACCGCAGCCATCAGCACCCGTTCGGTGGCGGCAAAGAGGCCGTAGTCGCGCAGATTGCGCGCGATCGGTCCCGACCAGAAGCGCATCCCCTCCACCAGACGCCCGGCACGCGAAAGCACCTCGTCGCTGATCAGAAAGGCCTCGGGCAACACGAAACGCCGATTGGCCGAGTCGTCCAGCGTGCGCTCCAGCAGGCTGAGCGCGGCGTTGTCCCACATGGTGCGCGGCATGGCCGCCACCAGCCGGGTCAGGCTGTCGATGTTCTCGGCCGCGATGGGGTTGCGCTTGAAGGGCATGGCGCTGGACCCGACCTGCTTGGCCCCGAAGGGTTCGCTCCACTCGCCGAAGGGCGGGCTCTGGAGGATGCGCAGATCGAAGGCAAACTTGTGCAGACTGGCGCTCAGCCCGGCCAGCGCATTGAGCACGAACCAGTCCTGTTTGCGCGGATAGGTCTGGGTGGCCACCTCGAAGGCGTCCAGCCCCAACTTCTCCATCACGCTGGCCTCAAGTTGGCGCGCCGTGCCGTCGGTGTCGGCCAGCAACTGGGTGTAGGAGGCGCTGGTGCCCACGGCCCCCTTGAGCCCCTTGCCGCGGATGCCGTCCCGCACCCGGCGCAGTTCGCCCAGATCGGCCAGCAGATCCTGGCCGTATTGGGCCAGTCGATAGCCGATGGTGGTCGGCTCGGCCGGCTGGATGTGGGTGAAGGCGATGGCCGGCGTCTCGGCCTCGTCTTCGATCCGTTGGGCCAACGTCGACAACAGCGTTTCCAGTTGTGCGATGATCAGATCGAGCGAGCGCCGCAGACGAATCGCATCCACGTTGTCCAGCGCGTCCATGGACGTTGCGCCCAGGTGGATGATGGCCCCGCCCACCGGGACACTGCTCGGCGTAGGTCTTGATCTCGGCCATCAGATCGTGGCGGATCTCGCGCCTCGATCTCGGTCGGCGCGCTCGATGTCGATGTCGTCCTGATGGGCGACCAGATCGGCGACCTGCTCGGCGCTGACCAGCCCGACATCGGCCTGGGCCTCGGCCAGCGCCACCCAAAAACGGCGCAACAATCGTCGCTTCTCGGCCTCGCTCCAGACCACGCGCATGGCCTCGCCGCCGTAGCGCCAGGTGACCGGTGAAATGTAGGTGTCGTGGGAATACGAGGTCATGGTTGTTGGCTCCAGTCTGGGTTTGCTGAGTATTCGTCCTAGAATTTCGTGCCGATCTTCCAGGAAGCTGGCAGCTTCCTGGAAGATGATAGCAGCACGTTTTCTGGACGCGCACTAAGTGAGTTTGGCCCCATTCTAAAGTGAAGCGCGGCTGGAGCCAAGAGCGGCATGCATCGCAGGCGTATTTCAGAGGTGTATTCAAAACGAGTTGAACGTCGAACCGTAGGGGCATGAGGACGGGCGGGAATCGTTCTCCGCTTTGTCTTGATCGTCCGTCCGCCCGTTCTCGTGCCCGTGGCGCCAAGCGGTGAGCTGTCGGCGATGCGCATAGAACGGGCACGTAGTGGGGCGGACGAACTCGTTGTTGTTTGCAGCGTGGTCTTCCCGCCCCACCACATGCCCCTACGTGCCTCAACTCATTTTGTTTGCGCAGCAGGCGCTATGCGCCCACACACCCATTTCAGATTTGGGGACGAGAACGTGCCGGGGACGGTCCAGACCGATTCAGCGATGCAGAGATGTCCCGGACCGTCCCCGGCACGTGGTAAGCTGCCCCACATTTAGCCGTCACAGCGAATCGGTCGCGAATGACCCATGAATCAGACCTTGAATGTTGTCACAATTGCAGGTAGAATTGACCTATCTCTATCCTGTACGGCCACCTGCTTCCTTCAATCCTTTTCCAGCGGAGACATCAATGTCGAATCCCATGCCGCGCCATCCTTGCCATCGACCTCGGCACGTCGGGCGCCAAGGTGGCGCTGGTTGCCATCGACGGCCGCGTGCTGGGCCGGGAGACGGAAGCCTACGAGACGCTGATGCTGGCCGACGGCGGCGTCGAGCAGGATCCGGATGAGTGGTGGCAGGCCATCGTCTGTGCGACCCGGCGGCTGCTGGAGCGCCGACTTGCGCCGGTCAATGAGATCGGCGGGATCTGCTGCACCGGCCAGTGGTCCGGCACGGTGGCCGTGGACGAGACCGGCGCCCATCTGCACAACGCCATCATCTGGATGGACGCACGTGGCGCGCCCTATGTCTCGAAGATCACCGGCGGCCTGGTCGCGATGGACGGCTACGGACTCGACAAGGTCTGGGCCTGGGTGCGCCGCACCGGCGGCATTCCCACCCACTCGGGCAAGGACTCCATCGCCCACATTCTCTTCCTGCGCGATCAACATCGGGACATCTATGACCGCACCCACAAATTCCTCGAACCCAAGGACTACATCAACCTGCGTCTGACCGGCTCCTTCGCCACCTCGGTCGATTCGATCACGCTGCACTGGGTGACCGACAACCGCGATCTGCTGAACGTCGACTACGACGACCGTCTGCTCAAACTCGCCACGCTGGATCGGCGGAAGCTGCCGGACATTCGACAGAGCACCGAGGTTCTGGGGCCGATTCTGCCCCAGGTCGCTGCGGAGCTTGGGCTTGGCGACCATGTGCAGATCGTGATGGGATCGCCGGACTTGCAGGCCACAGCCGTCGGCTCGGGCGCGGTGGACGACTTCGCGCCGCACCTCTGCATCGGCACATCGTCCTGGCTGAGTTGCCATCTGCCCTACAAAAAGACGGACCTCGTCCACAACATGGCGGCGCTGCCGTCGGCCTTGCCGGGCAAGTATTTCCTGGTCGACGAGCAAGAACTGGCCGGGGCCTGTCTGACCTTTCTGCGCCACGCCATCCTTCTTCCCGACGATGAACTGGGCCATCGTCCGTTGGAGGAAGATCTGTTTCAGGTGCTGGATCGTTTGGTCGATCAGACGCCGCCGTGCAGCCACGGCCTGATCTTCACGCCCTGGCTGCACGGCGAGCGCACGCCGGTCGACGACAGCACGCTGCGCGGCGGCTTCCACAACATGTCGCTGCAGACCACGCGGCTGGACATGATCCGCTCGGTCTACGAGGGCGTCGCCTTCAACACGCGCTGGCTGCTGACCTATGTGGAAAAATTCACCAAACGCCGCCTGGAGGTCATCAACATCGTGGGCGGCGGCGCCAATTCGGCGATCTGGTGCCAGATCTTCGCCGACGTCCTGGATCGCACCATCCGCCGGGTCGAAGATCCGGTGGCCACGACCGTGCGCGGGGCCGGCATGATCGGCGCGATCGGCCTGGGACTTCTGGATGTTGCGGATGTGGCCGAACGGGTCAATTTCGACGCAACCTTCCAGCCCAACCCGCAGCATCGGGGCGTCTACGACCGGCAGTTCGACGCATTTCTGGAACTCTACAAACGCAATTGGTCCATCTACAGGCGGCTAAACCAATGAACCGGATACTCGATCAACTCAACCGTGTCGATCCCCGCATACTGACAAAACTCGAACAGGGTCTCAAATCGATCCCGGCCGTGCAGCGCCGGCTCGACAGAGAATTTGCGCAACTGCTGGATGGGCTGGACGACGATCTCCATCCCTATCGCGACGACTTCGCCGCCTATGCCCGCATCCCGGAGCAGGGGCTTGACCGTGGCAAAATCCTGGATGAGATGACGCTGCTGTCGGCCAGAGAGCACGAGCGCTGGGCCGGCGGCTATGCCTCAGGCGCGGTCTACCACGGCAACACCGACCACATCGACTTCCTCAACCGCGTCTACGCGCTCAACTCCCAGAGCAACCCGCTCCACGCCGACCTCTGGCCCAGCAACATCAAGTACGAGGCCGAGATCGTCTCCATGACGGCCGGGATGTTGGGCGCAGAGAGCATCGAAGCCAGGGCGGGCGCGGCCCAGGTCTGCGGCACGGTGACGTCGGGCGGCACCGAGAGCATCCTGCTGGCCATGAAGACCTATCGAGATCGGGCCAGGGATCAGCGGGGCATCAGCAAACCCGAGGTCATCATCCCGGTGACGGCCCATGCCGCCTTTGACAAGGCCGGCCACTACTTCGGCATCAAGCTGGTGCGTGCGCCGCTGGGTCCCGATTTTCGGGTCGACGTGGAGGCCGTCGGCCGCGGCCATCAACAAGAGGACCATCGCGCTGGTCGGATCGGCCCCGGCCTTCCCCCACGGCATGGTCGACCCGATTGTCGATCTGTCGGCCCTGGCCGTGGAACACGATCTCGGCCTGCATGTCGACGCCTGCCTCGGCGGCTTCGTGCTGCCCTGGGCCGAGCGGCTGGGCGCGCCGGTCGATCCCTTCGACTTCCGCCTGCCCGGCGTCACCTCCATGTCGGCCGACACCCACAAGTACGGCTACGCGGCCAAAGGCACATCGGTCGTGCTCTATCGCTCGCCCGAACTGCGGCGCTACCAATACTACACCGCGTCCGACTGGCCGGGCGGTCTCTACTATTCGCCGACGCTGGCCGGCAGCCGGCCCGGCGCGCTGAGCGCAACCTGCTGGGCGGCCATGGTGACCATGGGCGAAGATGGCTACACGCAAGCCACTGCCAGTATTCTGGCCGCGGCCGACTACATCCGCACCTGGATCGAGCAGATCCCCGAACTGACCATCCTCGGCGATCCGCTCTGGGTCATCGCCTTCGGTTCCAGCGAACTGGACATCTACAAGGTGTTGGAGCAGATGAGCCAGCGCGGCTGGAGCTTGAACGGCCTGCATCGCCCGCCCGCCATCCACATCGCCGTCACGCTGCGCCACACCGAGCCAGGCGTGGCCCAGCGCTTCATCGACGATCTGCGCGCAATCGGTCGATTATGTCAAACAAAATCCAAAGGAGAGCGGCGGCATGGCGCCCGTCTACGGCATGGCCGCCGGCTTGCCGCTGCGCGGTCTCGTGGGCGACATTTTGACGCGCTACGTGGATCTGTTGTATCGGGTGTAGGGGAGGCGCTGCGCTTGCCCTGAGCTTGTCGAAGGGTGCTGCGTGAAGAGCTGATTCTGGCATTATCTGTGATCTGGATGCAATGCGTGGCACTGCAACGGATTTTGACGTGGAACGGATCTAGTCTGCCGACAGAGTGAAGCCATCAGTGAAATTATCAATTCACCGTTAACCATTGCTCGAGCCCATTGAAAATTGAACGTTGACAATCGACAATTGACAATTGACCTGCCACGCCAAAAAACCAAAGGAGACCCACCTGTGCTATACCCGCAACAGAACGACAAACGCAACGTCCTCGATCTCTCCGGCATCTGGGATTTCCAGATCGATCCGGACGAGGTCGGCGAAGTCCGAAAGCTGGTTCAACGGGCTGACGAATCCCCGCGCCATGGCCGTGCCCTCCAGTTGGAACGAGATCTACGACGACATCCGCGACTATCTGGGCGTGGCCTGGTACGTGCAGCAGAGCTACGTGCCCGCAGGCTGGCAGGGCCAGCGCGTGATGCTGCGGGTCGGCTCGGCCAACTACGCGGCCAAGGTTTGGATCAACGGCGCACTGGTCGGCGAACACGAAGGCGGCCATCTGCCCTTCGAGTTCGACGTGACCGACAAGGTCACGTGGGACGGACCCAACACCATCGCCATCCAGGTCGAAAATCACCTGATCCGGCACCCGCGTCCCTGCCGGCAATGTGCGCAGCCCCATCGGCGGTTTCATGGGCAATTTCCCGGCCACCACCTTCGACTTCTTCCCCTATTGCGGACTGCACCGCGCCGTACAACTCTATTCCGTGCCGCAGCAGCGCATCGACGATGTGACGGTGACCACCGATATCGACGGCGCTTCCGGCATCGTCACAGTCGATGTAGTTTCGTCCGGGGCAAGCTCGGGATCGGTATCGCTCAGCGGCGAAGGCGGCGATCTGACCGCGCCGCTGACCTTCAGCGACGGCAAGGCCCAGGCCCGGCTGACCGTGCCCGATGCCCGACTCTGGTCGACGGACGACCCGTATCTGTACGAGTTGACCGTCACCGTGAGCGATGGCGATACAGTGACGGATCGCTACTCGCTCGACGTCGGCATCCGCACCATTGCGGTCGACGGCGAGCACGATTCTGCTCAACGGTTAGCCCATTTTCCTCAAGGGCTTCGGCAAGCATGAGGACTTTGCCGATCAGCGGACGCGGCAACTTCAACCCGCTGGTGGTGAAGGACTACGCGCTGCTCAAGTGGATCGGGGCCAACTCCTACCGCACGGCCCACTATCCCTACTCCGAAGAGCAGATGACGAATGGCCGACCGCGAGGGCATTCTGATCATCGACGAGATCCCCAATGTCAGTCTCCAGTTTGGCGGCGGCGATGAGGCGGTGGCCGAACGACTGCGTGTCTGCAAGCAGCAGATGGCCGAGCTGATCGCCCGCGACAAGAACCACCCCAGCGTGATCATGTGGAGCATCGCCAACGAGCCCATGCCGCCCGACATGATGAAGCGCTTCATGGGCGGCGCCGTCGAGCCGACCGACCCGGCCACCACCGCCTTCTTCCAGGAACTGTACGATCTCTGCCGCGAGCAGGATCCGACCCGCCTGGTCACGCTGGTCGGCGTGGGCGGCGGTCCGGTCGAGTGGCTGGAGTCGGCCGACGTGGCCTGCATCAATCGCTACTACGGCTGGTACAGCGAGAGCGGGCGGCTGGACGACGGCAAGGCGGCCTTGGAGAAGGAATTGGACGAGCTATACGCGCAGCTGGGCAAGCCGATCATCGTGACCGAGTTCGGCACGGACACGCTGGCCGGCAACCACAGCCATCCGCCGGCCATGTGGAGCGAGGAGTATCAGGTCGAGTTCATCCGCCGCTATCTGGACGCGGCGGCCGAGCGGCCATTCGTGGCCGGCATGCACATCTGGAATTTCGCCGACTTCAAGACCGCCCAGGCCATCATGCGCGCCAACAGCATGAACTACAAGGGCGTCTTCACCCGCGACCGCCAGCCCAAGATGGCGGCCCACTTCCTGCATGAGCGATGGACGCAGGCGGGGTCGGATAAGCCGGGGAAGAACGGGTAGGGATTGAAAGTTAACGAATCCTGCTTCCTGACGTTCAGTGCGCACGCCCTATCGTGCGCACGGGTCTATCCCAACAATACGGAAAAAGGAGTTCGATATCTGCCGGATATCGAACTCCTTTTTCTCTACAGACTGGACAAGCACAGACACAGGTCAGGTGCGCTTTGTCGCAGATGCTACCGTTTTTCGTAGACCCGTGCGCACGTGGGCGTGCGCACTGAACATCTCGATTGCCGGCTTGCTCTACGGCGTCAAAATCACCTTCAACAACCCGGCTTCCCCCCCATACAGCCGGTCAAACCAACTCCCGCCCTCGGACAGCGGAGCCACTGCGCTCATCAACGGTCTGACGTCGATATCGCCGCGCGCGATCATGTCCAGGCAGGCCGGATATTCGCCCTGCGAGGCGCACGAACCGTAGAGCGTGATCTCCCGGGTGACCACGGCCTGGAGGGGCAACTCGGCCTTGGCGGCGAGATTGCCGACCAGGGTCACCGATCCGCCCTTCTTCACCGAGGCGACCGCCAATTGCAGCGTCGGCGTGATGCCGACCACCTCGAAGGCGAGATCGGCGCCGCGTCCTTCGGTCCGCCGCATCACCTCGGCAACCACATCCACCTCATCCGAGCGCAGTCCTTCGTCCGCGCCCAACTGCACGGCAAGCGCCAGCTTGGCCGGGTCCAGATCGACGGCGATGATGCGTCCACAACCGGCGGCGCGCAGCGCCTGGATCACCAGCAGGCCGATCATGCCGCTGCCCACGACCACGGCCGTGTCATTCAATGAGATCGGCGTTCTCGCCACGGCGTGGACGGCAATCGAGACCGGTTCGACAAAAGCGGCTTCCTCAAACGAAAGTCCATCAGGCAGGCGATAGAGGATGCGCGGCGGCACGACCACGTACTCGGCAAAGGCGCCGTGTTGCCGGTAGTCATCGCAGGAGACGCCCAGCACTCGCCGGTTGTCACACAGATTGATCTCGCCGCGTCGACAGAAATAGCATTCGCCGCAGGAGATGGTCGAATCAAAGGTCACACGATCGCCCGGCTGCCATCCGACGACCTCATCGCCCACGACCTCGATCACGCCGGACGCCTCGTGGCCCATGATCAGCGGCGGAATCCGTCGCCCGCTGCTGCCGTCCATGCCGTGAATATCACTGCCGCAAATGCCGCAGGCGCTGACCTTGATCAGCACATCGCCCGGGCCGATCTCAGGGGCGGGCACTTCGGTGAACTCAAAATGTTTGTACTCGGTGAGAAGTAGGGCTTTCATTGTTCGCTCCATCGTGAAAACTGGCTGGGAAAGGATCGATTGCTCGACATCGTTAGAATTATACCCCGAATCATGGACAATCTTCAGATCATGAAAACTGGTGACTCTTGTGCTTGAAAAAAAGATTCGTCACAGATTGACAACGGATGACTCTGCTGCAAGAACTAGCTTTGCCACGGATTTCACAGATTACACGGATTTCCTCCAGTGAAAACTCCGTGTAATTCGTGTAATCCGTGGTTGTTTTTCCTTTTTGCAGTGGAGTCATCTGTGACAAAACCTCATTCCCGCAACCCTAGCCCGGGTCAAACATTACGAAATCAGCCCAGAATGTAGCCACTTTGTCGCCATCTTGTCGCCACTGTGTGGACATTTTGTAGCCCCACATGATCTACCCTGTTCTTGAACGCGTCAGATTTTCCGTTTCCACCAACCTAAACCATTTCGGCATCGAGCCTGAGCATGGCTTGCGCCTGCTCGTTCAACTCGACGGAGAGACGGCCAACTCACCAATTTAGTCTTCATCTTCATTCGTGAAATAGTTCACAA
The DNA here is from genome assembly GCA_963698255.1 of uncultured Chloroflexia bacterium. Taxonomy (GTDB): domain Bacteria; phylum Chloroflexota; class Anaerolineae; order Caldilineales; family Caldilineaceae; genus JAWKOK01. Next base: position 938,644 of record CAVOQD010000024.1, read on the forward strand.
TCACTTCGTCTACTGTTGTCTAGGAGTCATTCGGGGTGAAAGCCAATCGGACGCGGATGACGGCTGATTTGACTGATTTCCGCGGATGAATCGAACGAAATCCGTCCTTATCCGCCGAGATCCGTGCAGATCCGCGTCCGATAATCTGCCGCCCCGACAAGCTGCTAGCCGTGCGAAAGGAGCATCAGCATTATGGAATGGCAACCAATCGAGAAATCACCCAGTGATTGGAAGGTCGAGCCGAATTTATTGGACTATGAAACCACTCGCGCCGAATTCTCGTGGGAAGCGATTCGGGGCGAGCTTGATGGGCTTCCCAATGGGCAAGGGCTGAACATCGCCTACGAAGCAGTGGACCGCCACGCCAACGGCCCGAAACGCGACAAGGTGGCCATTCGCTGGCTCGGCAAACGAGGCGACGTGCGCGACATCACCTACGGCGAGCTGAAGGAGCAGAGCAACCGCTTTGCCAATGTGCTGCAGAAGCTGGGCATCGGCAAGGGCGACCGGGTCTTTGTGCTGGCCGGCCGCATTCCCGAACTCTACATCGCCGTGCTGGGCACGCTCAAGAACACCAGCGTGCTGGCCCCGCTCTTCTCGGCCTTCGGCCCTGAGCCGATTGCCCAGCGCTTGACCATCGGCGAAGGCAAGGTGCTGGTCACGACCAAGGCGCTCTACAAGCGCAAGATCGCCAAGCAACTGCACGACCTGCCCGATCTGGAGTTCGTCCTCCTGGCCGATGTCGACGAGGACATCAACGAGGACGTGCTCTCGCTGCCCAAGCTGATGGCCGAGGCGTCGCCCGAGTTCACCATCCCGCCCACCGATCCCGAGGACATGGCGCTGCTGCACTTCACCAGCGGCACCACCGGCCGTCCCAAGGGGGCCATCCACGTCCACAACGCGGTCATCGTCCACTACATGACCGGCAAATACGCGCTGGACCTGCACCCGGACGACATCTTCTGGTGCACGGCCGATCCCGGCTGGGTCACCGGCACCTCGTACGGCATCAGTTCGCCGCTGACCCATGGCGTCACCATGATCATCGACGAGGCCGAGTTCGACGCCGACCGCTGGTACAACACGCTGGCTGAACAGAAGGTCACGGTCTGGTACACGGCGCCGACGGCCGTTCGCCGGCTCATGCGGCTGGACATGGATCCGCTGGCCGAGTACGACCTGAGCAATCTGCGCTTCTCGGCCAGCGTCGGCGAGCCGCTCAACCCGGAGGCCGTCGTCTGGTCCAAGGAGACGCTCAACCTCGACATGCACGACAACTGGTGGCAGACCGAGACCGGCGGCATCATGATCTCCAACTATGCGTCGATGGAGATCCGCCCCGGTTCCATGGGCAAGCCGTTGCCGGGCATCGAGGCCGCGGTGGTGGAGAAGCTCGATGGCGGTCGCGTGCGTGTGATCGAAGAACCCGACGTCGAGGGTCATCTGGCGCTGAAGCCGGGCTGGCCGTCCATGCTCCGCGGCTATCTGCACGACGAAGAACGCTACGCCAAGTGCTTTGTCGACGGCTGGTACATCTCCGGCGACCTGGCCGAGATCGATGAGGACGGCTACTTCTGGTTCATCGGCCGCGCCGACGACATCATCAAGACGGCCGGCCACATGGTCGGTCCGTTCGAGGTCGAGAGCGCGCTGATGGAGCATCCGGCCGTGGCCGAGGCCGGCGTCATCGGCGTGCCGGACGAGGTCATCGGCCAGATCGTCAAGGCCTTTGTCTCGCTCAAGCCGCCCTACGAACCGAGCGAAGAACTGCGGCTGGAACTGCTCGGCTTTGGACGCAAGAAGCTCGGCTCGGCCGTGGCGCCCAAGCTGATCGAATTTGAAGACAACTTGCCCAAGACGCGCAGCGGCAAGATCATGCGCCGCCTGCTCAAAGCCCGCGACCTCGGTCTGCCGGAAGGCGACACGAGCACGCTGGAGACGGAGGAGAGAGGGGAGGAGCAGGAGATGGAGGCTGCGTAAAACGTAATGCGTAATACGTACTGCGTAAGGGCGGTTTGCTGCGTGCTGCTTGCTGCGTGAGGTTTCGAATTGCGAGTCCTGTTACAAAACGAACCAATCAAGCAGCACGTAGCAAGCAGCACGATAGCATCGCCAGCAAATTACGCAGTACGCTTTACTCATTACTCTACTTTTCGTTCGACCACACTGCGTGGCGGGCTCCTCTCAACGGGCAGGACTGAGCGGAACCAGCGACGCTTCCTAAGCAGATCGCCAATCCTCCCGTTTTGGTTCTGCCCTGGGAATCTGACGCAAAGTCCGCCACGCAGTGTGTTTTCAGGAATTGTGAAAGTCACTGATACGACCGCGGATTAGGCGAATGAGGCTGGTTTCCGCGGATACCAAGCCGAATCAAGACGGATTCATCCGACTCGATACGATTAGACGAAGGAGGGTTCAACATGTCAGTTCAGACCATTACCCGCGATCCACCTGTCGAGGCGAAAGCGGTACAGATCGATCGTGAACGTGGCCTGCATCTGCTTCACGAGATGTTGCGCATCCGCAGGCTGGAGGAGAAGTCGGCCCAGCTCTACAGCGCCATGAAGATCCGCGGCTTCCTGCACCTTTACAACGGTGAAGAGGCGGTGGGCGTCGGCGTAATCCAAGCGCTGACGCCGGAAGACAATCTCATGGCCACCTATCGCGAGCATGGCCAGGCTCTGGCCCGCGGCATGTCGGCCGGCGCCATCATGGCCGAACTCTACGGCAAGCAGGAAGGCTGCAGCCGGGGCCGTGGCGGCTCCATGCATCTCTTCGACAAGGAGACCCGCTTCTACGGCGGCAACGCCATCGTCGCCGGCCATCTGCCCCTGGCGGTCGGCATGGCCCTGGCCGACAAGATGATGGGCGTCAATCGGGTCACCTGCTGCTTCTTCGGCGACGGCGCCGTGGCCGAGGGCGAATTCCACGAGGCCATGAACCTCTGTGCGCTCTGGGAACTGCCGGTGCTCTGGGTCTGCGAGAACAACCACTACGGCATGGGCACGGCGCTCGAGTATTCGGAGTCGGAGACCAACATCGCCAAGAAGGCGGCCAGCTACAAGATCGAGTCCGAGACCGTGGACGGCATGGACCTGCTGGCGGTGATGGAATTGGCCGAGAGGTATGCGGATGACGTGCGCAGCGGCAAGGGACCGCGCTTCATCGAAGCCAATACCTATCGCTTCCGGGCCCACTCCATGTTCGACGCCGAACTCTATCGCGAGAAGAGCGAGGTCGATGATTGGAAGCATCGGGACCCCATCGGCATCTTCTTCGAATATCTCAAGGAGAACGATCTGGCCAACGACGACGACTTGACAACGCTCGAAGAGCGAGGTCGAGGCCGAGATCAACGAGGCCGTCGAGTTTGCCGAAAACGGCACCTGGGAATCGCCTGAGGAACTGACCCGCTGGGTCTATTCCGAAGAAGCGCCCGAAGAGATCTATCCGCTCATGTCGGCCGGCACATCGACCGAGACAGTCGAGCATGACCTACCGGGAGGCCGTGCGCGATGCACTGCATCAGGCCCTGGTGACCGATGAACGAGTCTTCCTCATGGGCGAGGATGTGGGACGCTACGGCGGCTGTTTCGCCGTCAGCAAGGGTCTGTTCGACGAGTTCGGCCCCGAGCGCATCCGTGACACGCCATTGGCCGAATCGGTCTTCACCGGCGCCGGCATCGGCGCAGCGCTCTCGGGCATGCGCCCCATCGTCGAGGTGATGACCTGCAACTTCAGCATGTTGGCCGCCGACCAGATTCTCAACAACGCGGCCACACTGCTGCACATGTCCGGCGGCCAGTTCAACGTGCCGGTTGTGATTCGCATGTCGACCGGCGGCGGCAAACAGCTTGCGGCCCAACACTCGCACAGCCTGGAAGGCTGGTACGCCCACATTCCGGGCATCAAGGTCATCACGCCGGCCACGGTGGAGGATGCCCGCGGCATGTTGTTGGCAGCGCTGGAAGATCCGGACCCGGTCCTGATCTTCGAAAATTCGTTGCTCTACAACATGAAGGGTGTGGCCCCGGCCCAAGGCGGCAAGGTCGAAATCGACAAGGCGAAGGTGATGCGCGAAGGGACCGATCTGACGATCCTGACCTACAGCGCCAGCCTCTTCCGCTCGCTGGAAGCCGCCGAGACGTTGGCCGCAGAAGGCATCGACGTCGAGGTGATCGACCTGCGCACGCTTGCGCCCGCTGGACGACGAGACGATCATGGCTTCGCTGGCCAAGACCCATCGTGTGCTGATCGTGGACGAGGGCTGGCGCAGCGGCGGCATCTCTGCCGAGATCTCCGCCCGCATCATGGAGCAGGGCTTCTACGAACTGGATCAGCCGGTCGAGCGGCTCTGCGGCGCGGAAGTGCCCATGCCCTATCCGAAACATCTCGAAGAGGCGGCCATGCCCCTGGCGCCGGACATCGTCGAAGCAGCAAGGAGGATGATCAATGGCTGAGTTTATTATGCCGAGCCTGGGCGCCGACATGGAATCGGGCACGCTGCTCGAATGGTTGGTCAAGCCGGGCGCAACGGTCAAACGCGGCGACATCATGGCCGTGGTCGGCACCGAAAAAGGCGAGATCGAGGTGGAGGTCTTCGAGGAGGGTGTTGTCGACCAAGTGCTGGCCGCCGAAGGCGATGAGATCCCGGTGGGCCAGACGCTGGCCGTCATCCTCAAGGAAGGCGAGACGGCAGGCGCTGCCGCGCAGCCGGTTGCAGAGCCGGTTGCAGAGCCGGTGGCGGAAGCCGTCGCTGCGCCTGCCATGGCGGGAGCAAGCGCAGCACCCGTCAGCGCGCCGGCCGCGCCGACCAGCAACGGCCATCGCATTCGCGTCTCGCCGATCGCCAGAAAGCTGGCCGCCGAGTTGGGCGTGGATCTGTCCACGATCGAAGGCTCGGGACCCCACGGCGCGATCAGCAGGACCGACGTCGAAGCCGCGGCCGCTGCTATGAAGACGCCGCCTCCCGCGCCGGAACCCGCGATCGAGGCTCCGGCGCCTGCGCCGGCCAAGGAAGCAGTCGACAAGAAAGCGGACAAGGCAGCCAAGAAGGCGGCAAAGCAGGCCGCGGCCGACGCCTTCCAGCTCAGCATGCGCAAGGCCATTGCCGCGGCCATGTCTCGCTCCAATGCGGACATTCCTCACTACTATCTGGAAATGCGCATCGACATGAGCACGGCGCTGTCGTGGCTGGAAGCGGAGAACGCAAAGCGCTCGATCAAGGATCGTGTGCTGCCGGCTGTGCTGCTGATCAAGGCCGTGGCGCTGGGACTGGCCAAGGTGCCGGAACTGAACGGCTTCTGGCTCGATGATCGCTTCCAGGCCGCCGAAGGCATCCACATCGGCTTCGCCATCGCGCTGCGCCAGGGCGGTCTGATCACGCCGGCCATTCACCACGCCGATCTGCTGGACATGGACGAGCTGATGGCGGCCATGCGCGATCTGATCATGCGCACCCGAGCCGGGCGTCTGCGCAGCTCGGAGTTGACCGATTCCACCGTCGTTCTCACCAGTTTGGGCGATATGGGCGTCGAGAAGGTCTACGGCGTCATCTATCCGCCACAGGTGGCGCTGGTCGGCTTCGGCAAGACCAGCGACGAAGTCTGGGTCGAGAACGGCCTCATGGGCGTTCGCCCGGTCATCCACGCCACCCTGGCCGGCGATCACCGGGCGACCGATGGCCGCACCGGCGGCGAGTTTCTGGGGATCGTGAATGAGTTGTTGCAGGAGCCGGAGAAACTTTGGGAATAAGAGAAGTGCTGCTTGCTACTTGCTGCGTGAAGTGCTTCGAATTGACGAAGTACTGATTCGTCAAGTCGAAACATGTCACGCAGCACAGTAGCAAGCAGCACACAGTCATCCGCCACAACAACGAAAGGACCACTACCATGCCAGCCGTTAAAACATACACACGGGACGAACTGAAGGAGATCATCTGCGAGACGTTGGGGCAGATTGCGCCCGAGGCCGATTTCGATGATTTGGAGGACGATGAGGATGTGCGCGAGGCGTTGGATATTGACTCGTTCGACTTCCTCAACTTCCTGATCGGGCTGAACGAACAGCTCGGGGTCGACATTCCCGAGGCCGACTACGGGAAGCTCATCACCATGGACGATCTGATCGAGTATCTGATGGCGCGTGTCGGGTAGCAACGCGGTAGAGGTGATGTTTGTCTTCCCGTAGGCGAAAGTCCCCGGCACGGGCCAGTCAGTGTCCGGATATACAAGAGGCGACCGGCCTCTGCCGGGGACTTTTAAGCGCACGATCTGGTTTGTTTGCCAGCCCACAGACCAGTTGCGGATTCGGATACGGGGCTGAATACACAACTGGTCTGTGGATCAGCCAGTGTACGTCACAGTCAAATGGTCGCCGATTTACTGTACAGCCATGCGCATAGACCACGGATTAGGCAAATCGGCGGATAGTACGAGAATCGGTTTTATCCGCGATCAGCTCATCTGCCGATCCGCGGTCCATTTTGATCGCAACCTATCGACATGTCCAATCCAACCAGACTGGAGGCAGCAATGTTGCCGGCAACACTCGAATCAGAAGTCGCCGAAACACGCATTCGCGAGGCAAGCGTGATCGCCGGCGACGATTTCCAAGTTCTACTGGATGCCTTGCAGCGCCGCGGGTACCGTACCATCGGGCCGACTGTGCGAGACGGCGCAATCGTGTACGAAGAGATTGACGGTGTGGCCGATCTGCCGGTCGGTTGGTCGGACGAACAAGGTCCCGGCCACTTCCGGCTGGAACAGAGAGACGACGGCTCCTTCTTTGGCTACACGACCGGTCTCCACGCCTGGAAACGATATCTCTATCCGCCGGTCACCTGCCTCTGGCGGGCTGTACGCAATGGCGACGGATTCACCATTGAGGAGCCGTCGAGGGATCCGCCCAAGATGGCCTTCATCGGCGTTCGCGCCTGCGAATTGAGCGCCATCGAGATCCAGGACCGAATCTATCTCGAAGGCCCATACAGCGACCCAGACTATCGGGCGCGCAGGGCGAGCACCTTCATCGTGGCCATGAACTGTACACGGGCTGGCAACACCTGTTTCTGTACATCGATGCAGACCGGACCCTCCGTCGAGAGTGGCTTCGACCTGGCCATGACCGAGCTGCTGCCTGCCGGTAGCGACGGCGAACACAGATTTGTCGTCGAAATCGGCACCGCCCGCGGGGCCGATCTGCTGGCGGATGTACCCCACCGGCCGGCCACGCCGGAGGACCTTGTTGCCGCCGAATCCGCGGTTGAGGAGGCGGCAGCCCACATGGGCCGTTCCATGCAGACAGAGGGGCTTCACGATCTGCTCTTTGACAATCTTGAAAGCCCTCAGTGGGACAAGGTGGCCGAACGTTGCCTGACCTGCGGCAACTGCACCATGGTCTGCCCGACCTGCTTCTGCGTCACGGTCGAGGATGTCACCGACATCACCGGCAACAGCGCCGAACGCTGGCGCAAGACCGATTCCTGCTTCACATCGTCCTTCTCCTATGTCTACGGCGGCAGCGTACGCGCCTCGGCCAAATCCCGCTACCGCCAGTGGATCACCCACAAACTGGCCGGCTGGATCGACCAGTTCGACGTCTCCGGCTGTGTCGGTTGCGGTCGCTGTATCACCTGGTGCCCGGTCGGCATCGACATCACTCAGGAGGTGCAAATGCTGCGCACTGGGGAAACCGGCGAGCGGGAGCGAACAGAAAGAGAGCGAGGTGAGCGTCATGTCGTCGTTTAGCGAACGGATTACGGAGCATGCGATCTTCGCCGGGCTCGACGAACCGCATCTGAAAGATCCTGGTCGAGAGTGCATCCGAAGTGAGCATGTTGCGCGACCAGGTCATCTTTCGGCACGGCGAAGCAGCCAACCATTTCTACATCATCGAGGGCGGGCGAGTCTCGCTGGACATCGCCATCCCGGGGCGGGGCATCATCCCGGTGCAGACGCTCCACGCCGGTGAAGTATTGGGCTGGTCGTGGATCTTCCGCCCGTACCAGTGGCAGTTCAACGCACGTGCCCTTGAAGAGACGTTCGCCATCTCTTTCGATGCCGAGCGGGTGCGCCGGGCCATCCAAGCGGATCATGACTTCGGTTTCCAGATGATGATGCGCTTCTCGATGGTGATGATGGAACGACTGCAAGCAACCCGTCTGCGGCTGGTCGATGTATACGGCGTACCAGTCTAGATCAGATTCCGCAGTTCAAGTTCCATAGCATGGAGGTTCACTATGGATGATGCAACAAACGGCAACGGAAAGAATCCGATGACGCCACATCTCTGCCGTGTGGTCGACCGCTATCAGGAGAACGACGACACATTCACACTCACGCTCAATCCGGTGGCCGAAGCGCCCTTTGAGAACGGCTTCGGCGCCGGCCAGTTCGACATGCTCTACGTCTACGGCGTCGGCGAGATCCCGATCTCGATCAGCGGCGACCCGTCGCACCCGGAGCAGTTGGTCCACACCACGCGTGCCGTCGGCACTGTGACGCGGGCCATGGACAAGGTGCGCGTCGGCGACATGCTCGCCGTGCGCGGACCCTACGGCAGCGAGTGGCCGGTGGACAAAGCCGTCGGCCATGATGTGGTGCTGGTGGCCGGCGGCATCGGACTGGCGCCGCTGCGCCCGGCGCTCTATCGCATGCTCAACGAACGCTCGAACTACGGCAAGATCGTGCTGCTCTACGGCGCACGCACCCAGGAAGATATGCTCTACCGGCCCGAGCTTGAGCAGTGGCGGGCCCGCTTCGACCTGGACATCTATGTCACCGTCGACCGGGCCACCGGCGACTGGTACGGCAATGTCGGCGTGGTCACCGGCCTCATTCCACGCGCGCCGTTCGACGCCCGCAACGCCATCGCCATGATCTGCGGGCCGGAGGTGATGATGCGCTACACGGTGCAGGCATTGCAGAACCGCGGCGTCGGCGACGAACGAATCTATCTATCCTTGGAACGCAACATGAAATGCGGCACCGGCATCTGCGGCCATTGCCAGTATGGCTCGCTCTTCATCTGCAAGGACGGGCCGGTCTTCAGCTACGACAGTGTGCGGCGTTTCTTCGGCAAGTGGGAGGTCTAGCATGCTTGCAGAATCCAAACCCAAATTGGCCGTCTGGAAGTTTGCCTCCTGCGACGGCTGCCAACTGAGCCTGCTCGACTGCGAGGATGAGCTGCTGTCGGTCGTCGGCGAGATCGACATCGCCTACTTCCTGGAAGCGACCCGCGTCGTCAAGGAAGGGCCCTACGACCTCTCGCTGGTCGAGGGATCGATCACCACGCCGGAGGACCTGCAACGCATCCGCCATATCCGCGACGTCTCCAAGGTGCTGGTCACCATCGGCGCCTGTGCGACGGCCGGCGGCATCCAGGCGCTGCGCAACTTCGCCGATGTCAACGACTACATCTCCAGTCGTCTACGCGCACCCCGAATACATCAACACGCTGGAGCGCTCCACGCCCATCGCCGACCATGTCTTTGTCGATTTCGAGCTGCGCGGCTGCCCCATCAACAAGTACCAGTTGGTCGAGGTGATCAGCGCCTATCTCAACGGGCGCAAGCCCAACATTCCGACCTACAGCGTCTGCATGGAGTGCAAGCAGCGCGGCAGCGGTCTGCGTGATGGTGGCCGACGGCATCCCCTGCCTGGGACCGGTGACACAGGCCGGCTGCGGGGCCATCTGCCCGGCCTATCGCCGCGGCTGCTTCGGCTGCTACGGCCCCATGGAGACGCCCAATCCGCCGGCGCTGAGCCAGTGGCTCGACCAACAACTGGCCGTGTCCGACGACGATCTGGTGCGCATGTGGCGGACCTACAATGCCTTTGCCGAGCCATTCCGCAAGGAGAGTGAGAGCCATGAGTACGCTCACAACTAAGACCATCAAAGTTGACAACCTGGCCCGAGTCGAAGGCGAGGGCGCGCTGACACTGCGCATCAAGGAAGGCGTCATCGAGGAGGCCCAGTTGCGCATCTTCGAGCCGCCGCGCTTCTTCGAGGCCTTCCTGCGCGGGACGTCGATACAGCGAAGCGCCCGACATCACGGCGCGCATCTGCGGCATCTGCCCGGTCGCCTACCAGATGAGTTCGGTCTACGCCATGGAGGACGCGCTGGACGTGCAGATCGATCCGGCCGATCCGCGAGCTGCGCCGGCTGCTCTACTGCGGCGAGTGGATCGAGAGCCATGTGCTGCACGTCTTCATGCTCCACGCGCCCGACTTCCTGGGCTATCAGGACGCGATCCAGATGGCCGAGGATCATCCGGACATCGTCGTGCGCGGGCTTGAGCTGAAGAAGACCGGCAACGACATCGTGGCGCTGCTGGGCGGGCGCGAGATCCACCCGATCAACGTGCGCGTGGGCGGCTTCTATCGCCTGCCCAAGCGCAAGGATTGGAACGATCTGGTCGAAAAGCTCAAGGTGCGCGCGAGATCGCGCTGGAAGCCGTGCAGTGGACGGCCCAGCTTCCCTTCCCAGACTTCGAACAGGACTACGAATTCGTCTCACTGCGCCATCCCGACGAGTATCCCTTCTGCGAGGGCAATATCGTCTCCAACCGCGGACTCGACATTCCGATTCAGGCCTACGAAGACCACTTCATCGAGGAGCATGTCGAGTACACCACGTCGCTGCATTCGACCATCCGTGACCGGGGCAACTACCACGTCGGCCCACTGGCACGCTACAGCCTCAACTTCGACAAGCTGACGCCACTGGCCCAGGAGGCGGCCAGGGAAGCAGGGCTCGGCCCTGTCTGCAGGAATCCGTTCAAGAGCATCATCGTGCGCTGTGTGGAGACACTCTACGCAGTCGAGGAGGCGCTACGCATTCTCGAGAGCTATGAGGACCCGGAGCGACCGGCCGTCGACGTCGAAGTCAAGGCCGGCATCGGCAGCGGCGCCACTGAGGCGCCGCGCGGCACGCTCTACCACCGCTACAGCATCGATGAGAACGGCATCATACTGGATGCACACATCATGCCGCCGACCGCGCAGAACCAGAAGACCATCGAAAGCGACCTGCGCGCGTATGTCCCACCACGCGCCAACCTGCCGGTCAACGAACTGCGCTGGCAGTGCGAGCAGGCCATCCGCAACTATGACCCGTGCATCTCGTGCTCGACGCACTTTATCAAGCTGACGGTTGAGGAGGGGTGAGGGAACTGCGCTTGCCCTGAGCTTGCCGAAGGGTGCTGCGTGCTGCATGAAGGAGCGTATTCAGCATTTCCTGAAACAAAGACGTTTCGCCGCAGAGTTGCGGAGCCGCAATGGCGCGGACGACGAGGCAGAGCGACATCCAGCCCGCTTCGTCCCAACCGACAATGGCTGTCGTTCGTGCCGGGGATCTGATTGGGGGTTCATGACCTATCCAGGTAACGGTAGGGGCTGGGCTTGTTCCAGCCCACGGCTTGCGAGCGCAAGGGTCGCGGCCTACGCGTTACCCTGCCAATCTCAAAAGCTTCAGTCAGGTCTCCGGCGCAGTGAAGCAGGCAAACACTTATGTCAACATCACGCGGTAGGTCCATACTGCTCGTCGGAATCGGAAATGAGTTCCGGGGTGATGACGCGGTCGGCTTGCTCGTGACCGAGCGAATTCGCCGCCTGAACTGCTCCCACGTTGAGATCCTCACGCTGAGCGACCATCTGGACAGCCTGCTCGATCTCTGGCCAAACTACGAGCTAGCGATCCTGGTCGACGCAATCTGTAGCGGGGCCGAAGTGGGTACAATCTACTGCCGCGACCTGCTTCGCCAACCGCTACCCCACACGGTTACCACCACATCCACCCATTCGCTGGACCCGCTGCAACTCGTACGAATGGCTCGCACCCTCAATCGGTGCCCACGCAACCTATTCTTGGTAGGCATTGAGGGCTGCGACTTCGCTGCCGGCGCGTCCATTAGCCATCATGTCCGCACGGCCCTCCCCCTGGCCGTCGAACAGATCCTCTCGCTTTTCCACCAAGTTGGCGTCGATGCTGTAGAATAGACCTCAACCTCTGGGCAATGCCAGACGCCGTACCAAGACCAGAGACCCAAGGAACTACGATGAAATGAGGCTGTCCATGCGAAGACTTGGCGCGCTGATCGCGCTTGTAACTTTGATGCTTGTACTTTCCGCCTGTGGCAATTCGACGCCGGCTGCATCGGTGGAGACGGAACCGACCGCTGTGTCCATAGCGCAGCCGACGTCCCCGCCCACAGACGAAGCGGGCGACGATGAAGCAACGCCGGCTGAATCCACCGAGGAGCCTGCACCCGAAGAGACCGTCAGCGCCGAGCCAGTCTCTGTCGAGATCTGGACGGCGGACAACCAGCCGGACCGCGTTGCCGGCTACATGGCGGTCGCACAGGCGTACATGGATAATCACCCGCACGTCAGCATCGACATCGTCCCGGTCCAGGAATCGACCATTTCGGTCGATCTCATGGACTGCCATCGACGACGAAGTGGCGCCCGATCTGATCTTCGCCGGACTGGAACGCATCGTCGAATTGGAGGCCAGCGGGCTGCTCGATCATGCCGCGGCCGGCGCGGTGATCGACACAGTCGGGCGCGACGACTTCCGGGACGGTCCGCTCGATCTGCTCACCAGCAGCATCGACGGCCAGCCGGTGGCCGTGCCCTACGACGGCTGGATCCAGGCGCTCTGGTATCGCCGCGATCTGTTCGAGGTGTTGGGCTTGAATACGCCCGTGACCTGGGATGACATCAACGCAGCCTGCGATGCGCTGTCGGCGGGAGAGGCTCACCGCTACGGCATGGTCCTGCCCTACGACCGACGAGCAGAACTACGTGCACCAGATCTTCGAACAGGTGGCCATGTCGGGCGGCGCCTGGCCCTTTGACGAGGTCGGCAACGTCACCATGGAGACGCCCGAGATGATCGAGGCGTTGCGCTTCTACACCGATTTGCAGCGCTGTTCGCCGCCCGGCGACCAAGACATCTTCGATGCACGTGAGGCCTATCAGCGTGACGAAGCGGGCATGCTCTTCTACAGCACCTACATCATGGACGATCTGGTCGACGGCTCGGATCTGCCGGACGGCGGCACGGTCGAGATCACCGTCGATGATCTGCCCGGCAAGTCGGGATTTGCGGCGGGCATGGTCGGTCCCGGCGGCGCGGCCACCTACGGCCAACTGGTGACGTTGGCCTTGATGTCCGGCGGAGAACCCGCGGCACAGGACGTGGCCGTTCACTTCCTGACCGACGGCTACGCCGATATTCTCAGCCTGGCGCCGCTGGGCAAAGTGCCCATGCGCGAGAGCATGGCCGAGCAGTGGACCAACATGAGCCCGGTTTTCGACCACTATTCCCCCCAGACGCTGGGCCACATCGCCAACGGCTTCGACACCATGCAGCGCTGGCTCTTCAAGCCGGAGTACACGCTTGCACAGCGAGCCGTCATCGCCGACATGGAGGCGCTCCTGCTCGTGCCCCAGGCCATCAACAACATCGTCAGCGGCGAAATGACGCCCGAGACGGCAGCAGCGTGGCTCCAAGACGAGGTCGAGGCCGTTGCAGCGACGAGGATCGTGGAATAGGGCTGGATTGATCCACGAAGGGCACAAAGAAATTTCGTGCTCTTCGTGCCCCTTCGTGGATTCAGATTTTCACACGAACTTGACACAGACCGCAGAAATAACTATACTTTCCGATAGACACGCGGGTGTAGCTCAATGGTAGAGCGAGTGCTTCCCAAGCACTAGGTTGAGAGTTCGATCCTCTTCACCCGCTCACGATAGGTTTCGGTAAACCCGTCCACGCAATCGCGGACGGGTTTTGTATTGGTCGACCATGAACAACACAGCCATCCGCATCCAGCCAGCCGACCGCATAGATTTCGCGCAGATCGCCCAATTGATCGCACGGCAAAATGGCTTGCCACGCTATCGCTGCCTGCACAGCGATGAAGGCTCGGCCGCGGGCGTGCTCTTCACCATGAACAAGTGGGCCGACGAAGAGGCCATGGTCTTCGTCTATGCGTTGAACGAGGCGGATCAGATCGTGGGCGCCTTCGGCGCAGAGTTCGACAGCGATCAACGGAGAGGCTGGCTGTGGGGGCCGTTTGCGGAGGAAGGCGACGCTGATCCGGATGGTTGGCTGGCCCTTTGCGAGCGAATGTACGGCCAGTTGATGGCGATTTTGCCCTTTGAACCGGCGCTGCTGGACGGCTTCATCGATCAGCCCTTTGAGTTGGGCGCACGGCTTTACGAAACCTGCGGCCACCACCACGCCAAGACTGTCTACGTCTTCGTCGCTCCTCGTCCGGCCGATAGCCCGGCAGCGAACATTTCGCTGTCGAAACGCCTGTCCAGGCTGACGCCGGCGTTCGCTGACGGCTTTGCCACGCTCTTCGACGCCATTTTCCCGGACACATTCTACACCGGCGCACAGGTCGTTGAGCGATTGAATACGGAGCGGTTGAGCGAGCAAGAGCAGGTCTTCATCTACACGCAAGGCGACGCCGTGCTCGGCTTCTGCCACGCCAGTGTCAATCAAGGAGCCAATGAAGGCTACATCGAGTTCGTGGGTGTGGATGAGGAGGCACGAGGTCGTGGCATCGGCAGGCAACTGTTGCAAACGACCATGCACTGGCTCTTCGAGGAACAAGCGATGCCCAAGATCGGGCTTACGACCGGCGATGACAACGTCAACGCGCATGCGCTCTATCGGGGGCTTGGTTTTCAGTTAGAACATACCGGATTGGCCTATCGGAAGCATGAAAGTGAACAACGTTGAGTGGCAATCCAAACAGCTACGACATGAATGTCGTGCTACAATGTCGTGCTACAATGGGCGGCGCACGATTGAATTTGCATGGACGGTCGAGACCCGCCGTCCGTTTGGAATATGAGGCAATGACAGAGAACCGGATCGTCCCAAAACCTGAGATCATGAGCCCGGCCGGCTATTGGCCGCAGCTTCTGGCCGCCATCGAAGCCGGCGCCGATGCCGTCTACTTCGGGCTGAACCACTTCTCGGCCCGCGGCAAGGTCGGCTTCACGCTGGTCGAACTGCCCGAGGTGATGCGCACGCTGCACAAGCGCGGCGTCAAGGGCTACGTGACCTTCAACACGTTGGTCTTCGACCACGAGTTGAGCCGCGCCACCGAGGCGCTGGCCGAGATCGCAGCCGCCGGCGCGGACTCGGTCATCGTCCAGGATGTGGCCATCGCCCAGCTTGCCCGCAGAATCGCGCCGGACCTGGCCGTCCACGGCAGCACGCAGATGAGCATCACCAGCGCCGAGGGCATCGCTCTGGCCCAGCGATTTGGCGTCAGCCGTGTGGTGATGGCGCGTGAGCTTTCGCTGGCCGACGTGCGCACCATCCGCGGCGCAGACCGACTGCGAACTCGAGATGTTCGTCCACGGCGCGCTCTGCGTCTCCTACTCGGGCCAGTGTTTCTCGTCGGAAGCGTGGGGCGGGCGCAGCGCCAACCGCGGCCAGTGCGCGCAGGCCTGTCGGCTGCCCTACGAGATGATCGTCGACGGTGAACTCAAGCCGCTGGGCGATGCGCGCTATCTGCTCTCGCCGGGCGATCTCTACGCCTTGCAGCAGATGCCGGAGATCGTGGAGATCGGCATCTCCGCGCTGAAGATCGAGGGGCGCTACAAGGACGCCGACTACGTGGCGCTGACCACACGGGCCTATCGACAGGCCGTTGACGAGGCGTGGGCCGGACTGCCGCTGAGCATCGAACCGGCCGAGGAACTGCAACTGGCGCAGGTCTATTCACGCGGCCTGGGTCCCCATTTCGTGAGCGGCGTCAACCACCAGGCCGTGGTCAATGGCCGCTTTCCCGGCCATCGCGGCGTGCTGATCGGGCGGGTGACCTACGTCGGCGACAGAAGCATCCAGATCGAACCAGAGGCCGCCAACGAGATCGCACCGCTCAAGGCCGGCGATGGCGTCGTCTTCGATGCAGCCGACTGGCGCAGCCCGACAGCGGAGGAAGAGGGTGGCCGCGTCTATCACGTCTGGTCAATAGATGATGGTCACTTGGAATTGGATTTCGCCTACAACGCCATCGATTTCGAGCGCATCCGCGTCGGCGACCTGCTCTGGCGCACCGATGACCCGGATCTGGACCAAGAAGTCAAGCGCTACACACAGGCGGCCACGCCGGTCTACAAGCGGCCGGTTTCCGTGCGTGGAACGGCCCACGAGGGCGCGCCGCTGGTGCTGCATTGGACGCTGGATGAGCATCCCGAGATCCAGGCGACCGTGCAGTCAAACGATCCGCTCTCGGCGGCGCGCACGCAAGGGCTGACCGAGGAGTTTGCCCGCGGCCAACTGGACCGGCTGGGCAACACGGCCTACGAGCTTGCCGATCTTGAACTCGACATCGTGGGCAATCCGTTCGCGCCCAGTTCACTGCTCAACGGTCTGCGACGCCAGGCAATCGACCAGATCGTGGAACAGCAGAACGAGCCGAAGTCGGTCACGATACACGCGCCGGCGGACGTCCTGTCGACGGCCAAACAACAGGCCAGCGTCCGACCGGCAGACGCCAGAAACGCACCAGCAGACGCCCCAGTTGCATCTGCTGGTGCGCACGGCGGACCAACTCGATGCCGCCATCGAGCAGCAGCCGGCCAGCATCACGCTGGACTATCTCGATCTCTACGGGCTGCGGCCGGCAGTGGAGCGGGTTCAGGAGGCCGGCATCACGGCACGCGTGGCCAGCCCGCGCATCCTCAAGCCCAACGAGCAGCGCATCGTCAACTTCCTGCTGCGGCTAAACTGTCAGATCCTGGTCCGCTCGGGCGGGCTGCTCCAGGCATTGCGGGAGAACGATCACCCCGAGTTGATCGGCGACTTCAGCCTCAACGCGGCCAACGTCATCTCGGCCGACACTTACCTGGATCTGGGCCTGCACCGCCTCACCCCGACCCACGATCTGAACGCGGATCAGGTGGCCGAGTTGGCACGCGAGATCGGTCCCGGTTTGCTCGAAGTGGTGGCCTACCAGCATCTGCCGGTCTTCCACACCGAACACTGCGTCTTCTGTCGTTTTCTCTCAGAGGGAACGAGCATCCTGGACTGCGGCCATCCGTGCGAGCAGCATCGGGTGGCGCTGCGCGATGTCCACGGACGTGCGCACCCGGTGATGGCCGATGTGGGCTGTCGCAACACCGTCTTCGGGGCCGAGGCCCAGGAGGCCAGCCTCTATCTCGACCGCTGGCGTGACGCCGGCATCCGCCACTATCGGCTGGAGTTTGTGGACGAGAGCGCCGACACCGTGACCGAAGTGGCTCAGCTTTTCCGCCGCGCACTGGACGGTCAACTGACCAGCACCGAGCTGACTGCCAAGCTCAAGGAAGTCGCGCCCCAGGGCACGACCGAAGGCAGTCTCTTCGTGCCCAACGGCTTTATGGAATTGCCGGTTCTATAGCAGGCTGATGGGCGCGATACATTCCTCGCCTTCGTTGCGCGGGTTGCTGACGTAGGACGAGACGGGGACGGCCTTCATGCGGCCGGCATCGTACGGTCGCAGCAGGTGATGCAACATGGAGAGATGCTCGCGTGGATCATCGCCGCCGCTGCCCAGCCAATCCTCGTAGTCCAGGGGATCGACGATCACGGGCATGCGATTGTGGATCGGTTCGACCAGTTCGTTGGGCGTGGTCGTGAGGATGGTGCAGGTCTCGCAACTCGGATCCGTCCGGCCCGATCCAATGCTCCCACAGGCCGGCAAAGGCAAAGGGATCGCCGTCGGCCATCGAGATGTAGAATGGTTGCTTGCGCGATCCCAGCTTCTGCCACTCGTAGAATCCGTCAGTCGGAATCAGACATCGACGCCGCTTGTAGGCGGCGCGGAACGAGGGCTTCTCGGCCGCCGTCTCCGACCGGGCGTTGATCATACGCGCGCCGATGGACGGATCCTTGGCCCAGGATGGAATCAGGCCCCAGATCGCCAACGCCCACTCACGCTCCTGGGTCGCCTTGTCCATGCGCACCAGCCCCACCGGCTGGGTCGGCGCGATGTTGTAGCGTGGCACCAGCACCGGCTCGCTGGATAGACCAAACAACATCGCCAACTGGTCTGCCGGCGCCCGCAACATAAATCGTCCACACATGGTCGAACCTCCTCACTTCCCACGAACATCTGTCGAACATCATGATCCAGACATGTCAGAACAATGTTTGCCACAGATGGGCCACAGATAACCCTATCGCAATCTCGCCCTCAGTGTACCACGCACCCCGGTCATTTGAAACCAATGTTCGAGTGCCCCAAATTGGTTCTTGGCCAAATTCTCTGGCATACTGCCGTGACGATGATCGAACAGGAAGCGCTACCCCAACACGTTGCCCATATCCCACGCGGTGTCGCCGATTATTTCTGGCAGGAAGCCCAGGAACGGCGCGCGCTGGAGGCCGAATTGCTGGAGACTTTCCGGCGTTGGGGCTATGGCGATGTCATCCCGCCCATGTTCGAGTTTGCCGACGTGCTCAACGCACGCGCCAGCGCCAAGCTCCAGTCCCAACTCTATCGCTTTCTCGACCGCGACGGCAGCACGCTGGCCCTGCGCCCGGACATGACCATCGCCGTGGCGCGCCTGGTGGCCACGCGTCTCCACGATCTGCCCATGCCCCAGCGCTTCTGCTATGCGGGCAGCGTCTTTCGCCACATCGAAACCCAGGGCGGGCGACAGCGGGAGTTCCGCCAGGCCGGCGTCGAGCTGATCGGCGCGGCCAGCGCCCCAGGCCGACGCCGAGGTGCTGGCGCTGACCGTGGAGGCCATGCGCGTCGCCGGTCTGCACGACTTCAAGCTGGTCATCGGCCAGCTTCAGTTTTTCACCGGGCTGCTCAAGGATCTGAACCTGAATCCGGTCCAGCAGCAGGCGTTGCAACAGGCCATCGACCGCAACAGCGCGGCCGAGTTGGAAGAGTTTCTGCGCGACGTGCCGCTGCGCACCCAGCAACGGCGCACCGTCGAGGAACTGCCTTTCCTGAGCGGCCACGATCCCGAATCGGTCATCGACCGGGCCGACCGGCTCTGCCTCAACTACACCATGCACGCTGCGCTGGAGAATCTGCGCGCCATCGTCGTCAGCCTGGACGCCCACGGCATGGCCGACACCGTGATCCTCGATCTGACCGAGATCAACGACCTGGGCTACTACACCGGCCTGACCTTCGAGGCGCTGGCCCCAGGCCAGGGATTCTCGCTGGCCGGCGGCGGACGCTACGATCACCTGGTCGGCACATTTGGCGATCCGCAGCCGGCCGTGGGTGTGGCGCTGGGCGTCGACCGGCTGCTGCTGGCCCGACACACGCAGGCGGCCGAAGCAAGCGTGGCGGGGCCCTGTCCACCCCAACTGCTGGTCAACACCGGCGACAGCGCTGCCTGCCTGCAGTGGGTCCGGCGCTGGCGCGAGCAGGGCAAACGCGTCGCAGTCGATGTCTGCGGCCACGATGGGGCCACGCTGTGGGCCGAAGCGCAGCGCCTGGGCGTCCCCACGGCGCTGGTCTGGAAGGGCGACGGGTTTGACGTCTACGAGGCCGGCGCAAAGCTTCAGCCTGCTCGATTCTTGACGCCCGAAGAGGCAAGCGAGATTTTGCAGATGCAGGGCGGCGATGATGGGGAATGAACGAGGGTCGGGGGGCGAGGGGCGAGGGGTGACGCCGGCGGAGACGTTGATGGTCGCCTTGCCCAAGGGCAGCATGGCAGAGCAGGCGGTCGATCTGATGGCGCGTGCCGGCATTCCCGGGCCAGCGGGACGACATGGGCCGCAAGCTCGTCATCGAGAGCGAGGACGGCAGCCTGCGCTACATCATGGCCAAGCCCAGCGACGTGCCGACCTACGTCGAGTACGGCGCGGCCGACGTCGGCATCTGCGGCCTGGACACGCTGCGCGAGGGCGGTCGCAAGGTCTACGAGCCGCTGCTGCTGCCCTTTGGCCACTGCCATCTCAGCCTGTGCGGCCCGGCCGATCGACCGGACACGCCCCTGCGCTACGAAAGTCAGCCGCGGGTGGCCACCAAATATCCCAATTTGACCATCGACTTTTTCCGCGAGCGTGGCGTCAACGCCGAGATCATCGCGCTCAACGGTTCGGTGGAGTTGGGTCCGCTGGTCGGGCTGGCCGACCTGATCGTGGATCTGGTCGAGACCGGCGGCACGTTGCGGGCCAATGGACTGGTCGAGATCCGGCAGTTGATGGCGAGCCAGGCCGTGCTCATCGTCAATCGGGCATCGTACCGGCTGAAAGCCGATATGATCCGCAGTATGGTCGCCGCGCTGCGCCAGGCGATTGAGGTAACGGCCTGAATCAAACCGGAAGCGCAAAGTTATGTCGCGTAGTACTTGCGTGTGACAGTTCTGCCTGAAACGTTCGACTTGAATGAGGCAGGTCATAACGAACTGTCCGACTGCAGTCGGACCTACAGACCTACCATCCCGTAGCAAGTACAGGAATCAGGATATCCTAGATGGCCGAAATCATCAAATCGGATCAAATTCAAGGCGTAAAATTCGCCAAGCTGCAAGCCTACGGCGACGAACGTGGTCGCTTCATGGAGACCTTTCGCACGGAATGGTTTCCCGAGCGATCGTTCGACATTGTGCAGACGAACCGCAGCGACAGCATCGCCGGCGTGCTGCGCGGCCTGCACTACCATTTCAACCAGATCGACTACTGGTATGTGCCCAAGGGCATGATTCGTGTCGGCATGGCCGACCTGCGCCGCGGGTCGCCCACATTCGGGGCCAGCCAGGTGATCGAGATCGGCGACGAGAACCAGACCGGCATCTTCATCCCGACAGGTGTGGCCCACGGATTCTCTGGCGCTGACCGATGTCACGTTGACCTATCTGGTCGACAACACCTACAACGGGGCCGATGAAATGGGCGTGGCCTGGAATGATCCGGCGTTGGCAGTGCCGTGGGGCGTCAGCGATCCGATTTTGTCCCAGACGAGATGCGAATAACCCGCTTCTGGCCGACATTGTCGGATGAGAAAATGCCCCGTTTCGTGGCGGGCTGAGCATGAGCCAGTCAGGGAAATCGTGATCCACGAAGAGCACGAATGACGCAACTGCGAAGAAATGAACCACGTGATTGTCACGGATTTCACGGATTTTCACTGAGAAATCGTGTAACCTGTGAAATCCGTGGACAAAGCTCAGTTCTTGGCAGCATCGGCCTGAAAATAACAGAGAGAGGGAGTAACGTTTAATGAATGAGAGAATCCGGTTCGGCGTGATCGGCGGCAGCGGCGTCTACAAGATGGAAGCGTTTGAGGATGTCGAGGAGATCACGCTTGACACGCCCTTCGGCCCGCCGTCTGACAGCTACATCGTCGGCACGTTGCATGGCCAACGGGTCGCCTTCCTGGCACGCCACGGCCGCGGACATTCCATCAGCCCTTCTCGACTCAACCAGCGCGCCAACATCTACGGTTTCAAGATGCTGGGTGTCGAGTATCTGATCGGCGTCAGCGCCTCGGCAGCCTGCGCGAACGTTTCGAACCGGGACACATCGTCATCCCTTCTCAGCTCTTCGACCAGACCAAAGGCCGTGCCTACTCATTCTTCGACGATCCCGAAGTCGGCACGCAGGGGCTGGTTGTCCATGTGGGCGTCGCCGATCCTTTCTGCCCGGTGCTGAGCGAGATCTGCTATCAGGCCGTGGCCGAGACCGGCAATCCGGTTCACAACGGCGGCAACTTCATCACCATCGAAGGGCCGCGCTTCAGCACCAAGATCGAAAGCGAAGTCTATCGCAGTTGGGGCATGGACCTCATCGGCATGACCACCACGCCCGAAGCCCAGCTCGCCTGCGAGGCCGAGATGAGCTATGCGGTCATGGCCCACATCACCGACTACGATGTCTGGCACGAGAGCGAAGAGGAGGTCACCGTCGAGATGGTCGTGCAGACGGTCATGCACAATGCCGAGGTGGCCAAGCAGGCCGTCGCCAATGCCATTCGTCTGCTGGCCGATGCCGGTCCATCGCCGAGAGAAGGCTCGCTGGCGACGGCCATCATCAGCGACAAGACGCAGTGTGGATCCCGAAGTGGTTGAACGTCTGAAACTCATTGTCGGGCCCTATTTCGAGTAACGATTTCACAACATTTTACATCTGGGACAATTTGCGCAAACAGAACGCATGCGCTATACTTCGTTGAGTTTTTTGGTCAGCAAATTGCAACTGAAGGGAAGTGCGAAATGGCAAAAAGAGGACCCCGCGTGCTGGTGAAGATGCGCAGCACTGAGAGTTCCCACATGTATTTGACTTCGAAGAATCGTCGCAACGATCCGACCCGGCTCGAACTGAAGAAGTTCGATCCGACGCTGCGTCGACATGTGATCTACCGCGAATCCAAGTAAGATCCTCGTCGGTAGTGAACTAGCTGTATAGATCAAAAGCGCGGCGGCATTTGCCCTGCGCTTTTTCTATCGGCTCTTCAGATCGCAGAATAACCATTCGATTTCGTACGGACCTTGTACCATCCGTGTAGCCGAACCGCTTAGGCATTGGAACAATCTTGGTGTATGATCGGTTGTAATTGGGTCTACGCTGGACGCCGCGATTGGATCTTAACCATTCACGGCATATCGTCAATGGCTCCTGATGAGGTCGAGTGCGACGCATTTGATGCGCGTACGGAAAAACATCGACCCGCCGAGCGCATTGCAGTAGTTGGAACGAGACTTAACGACCTATGTATAAACGCACTGTTCTTGCCATCACAATTTCGCTCGTTTGTTGGGCAGGGCTTCAGGTCACCCTACAGACGCTGGGCCAATCTGAGGCATCTGACTTGTCTTTGCGGGCAAGCCTGGCATCTGCGGTCCACGCCCAGGCTGAGCCAGCCGTCCGCCCAAACGACCCCCACGCCCACCAGAACCAGATCCACGCACCCGGCCAGAACAACCACTGCCACGCCCACCGTTACAGCTACGCCCACGCTTACCGCCACAGCCTCCGACACAGTTGCAATCACTGTGACAGCCGGCATCACGACATCAGCGGCTGTGACGACACCGGTCAGTGCAGAGACAGGCCAGGAGTCCGTTGTCGACGCAGGTGATGCTGAATTGCCGCCCGGACAGTCCGATCTCACGCGAGAGAACCCGGTGTTAGGCATCGTCGACGGTACGATTCTGGCAAACCGCACCAGTGTCACAATCAAGTTTTTCGTGGAAGGCCAGATCCAGGAACTCGCCTCCTTGCGCTCCGTAGGCTTGAACCTGCCGCGCGCCAGCGCCGTGCTCAATCTTTACAACTGTGACGCGGCCACCCCCGAAACTGAGGAAGACTGTTTCTGGGATCCATACATGGTTGACCGCGATGGTTTCTATGAAATCGTACCGGGCGATTGGTGGCGCTTCCGGAACCAATTTGATGCTCAAAGCGGTCGGAGGGCCGGAGGGAGCGGCGATCTGGATCCAGAACCACTCGTCCCAAGCCGAAATCGTCGTCTATCGGAATAACGAATTTAATCTGTTGCCGGGCGCGTTGCGCGAATTTGCCGTCGGCGAGGATGCACTGCCCACTTTCTTCGTTCGCTCCTGTGTCGAGGTAGACGGCGAAGGCGCCTGCGAGTGGATTCCAGTCGTGGCCGACAGCGGCTTGCGCTATGCCCTGGTCGAACTGGAGACATCCAGCGGATTACCCGACAGTCGCGTCTCTATGCTCGAACTGCTGCCTTTGGACAATGACGGCAATGTTATCGTCGAATCAGTCGAGGCCCCTGAAACCACGGATGCAGGCGAAGTCCCGCTGGAAACGGAAACTCTGGTTGAGGCGCCGGCCAGGCCGGTGGGGCAAGCGATCTCCTGCACATTGCTGGTGCCTACGCTCAACGTGCGCAGCGGTCCAGGTCTCGAATACGAGATCATCGCCAAGGTTCGAGGGAGCGACGAATCAGCGGCTACGGTGCTGATCATCGGCAGAGATATCACAGGAGAATGGCTGGCCGTGGATGAACTCGTGGCCCCCGGCGGTTGGATAACGGGCAGTCGCCAACTTTGCGGCCTGTGAGGGAGAATATTGCCGATCTGGCAATCGCTGAGATCACCGACGGCCGGTTGGCGCCGACGCCCGAACCGGAAGTCATTGGCGAGATCACGGATGAAACAACGCAGACGGACAATGCGGATGTCGGCGAAGATGGCGTCGAAGGCGCCGAAGAAGAAACGACAGCCGTCGAGGAACTGGCGACGCAGGCTATCGAAGTGCCCAAGGGTCAGGGTTTGCTGATCGTCAACAATGGATTCGATCAGCAGTTGCGCTTTACCCTCGATCAGAAATATCGCGTTGAGCCGGGTCCCAGCGAGTACGACCTGGAGCCGGGTCAGTCCGCTCAGATATTCGTTTACCCCGGTCTGGTCGGCTTCAGCGCCAGCACGGCTTGGCGTGGCCTTTCCGACAACAAGGACTTCTTCATCGAAGAGGAAGAATCAAGAGAGCTATGGCTTTTCTTTATGCCGGATCCCGATGGATCCGGTCGATGGATACTACAATACTGATCAGTGAAAAGATGGTGAAAACACCAATGAGCCAAACGCCCTACCCGTTGATCATCGATGGCCACAACGACACCGTCCTGTCGCTGCTCACGCCGAATCCGAGCAGACGCCGCACATTCTTCGAGAAGAGCAGCCGTGGCCACCTTGACCTGCCACGCGCCGTCGAAGGCGGGCTGGGCGGCGGCTTCTTTGCCGTCTTCATTCCCCCGGCAAAGCATCGGTCCAACAGCGCCATCCGAGCGACAAACGTGTCGGACGCGAAGCTGCCTCCGCCGTTGGATCCGGCCTACGCCGCCCGCTTTGCCATGAAGGGGCTGGCCAAGCTGTTGGAAGTCGAGAAGGAGTCCGACGGCCAGGTACGTGTCGTGCGCACAGTCGAGGACCTGCAATCCTGCCTGGACGAAAACGTGCTGGCCATGATTCTGCATTTCGAAGGCGCCGAAGCCATCGACACGGATCTGGATGCGCTGGACGTCTTCTATGCCGCCGGACTGCGCTCGCTCGGCATCACCTGGAGCCGTCCGACGGCCTTCGGCACCGGCGTGCCCTTCGCCTTCCCGGCCGGCCCCGATATCGGCCCCGGCCTGACCGATGAAGGCAAGGCATTGGTCCGTGCCTGCAACCGTTTGGGCATCATGATCGATCTCTCCCATCTCAACGAAAAGGGCTTCTGGGACGTGGAAGCGCTCAGCGATGCGCCATTGGTCGCTACCCATTCGGGCGCGCATGCGCTCAGCGCCACGCCGCGCAACCTGACCGACAAGCAACTGGATGCCGTCAAGGCGACCGGCGGCATCGTGGGCGTCAATTTCCACATCGGCTTTCTGCGCGAGGATGGACGCAGCGATACCGAAACGTCACTGACCGAGATCGCCCGACACGTCGACTACATGGTCGAACGCATGGGCATCGACCATGTGGCCTTCGGCTCGGATTTTGACGGCGCCACCATGCCGCAGGATCTCAAGGATGTGGCCGGGTTGCCAAAGCTGATGGCGGAGTTGTCGGACCGCGGATATGACACTGAGGCGTTGACAAAGATCGCCCACGGCAACTGGCAGCGAGTGTTGGGACAAACCTGGAAGTAGCAGCCGCATCGCATGTTATGAAACAACGCGAAACGGGGGCGCAGTCTTGAAGACTGCGCCCCCGTTTTTGATCGATGGATCTATCGGCTCCTGTAGCGCACGTAGAGTTCGCGTGTGGTTTCGTCGGCGGTCAGCGTGAAGGTTGCCGGCGGTCCCACAGCCAGACCGGACGGGTCCACCAGTTCGACTGTCCATTCGCCGGCCTGCGGCTCGACAAAGATCACACTCAGATTGGTGAATCGTGTGTAGGGGCCCGGCTCATCCCGGGTCTGCGACGGCACACCCTCGGCTGTGATGGCATCGACCGGCAGGACCGCACCGTTATGTGTCACGCGAAGCGTGTAGCCGCCTGAGCCGAACTCGGACGGCGAATAGGCGTAGGTGAAGATTCGAACCACATTCTCGGCCAACCCGTCGGTTGGGAATTTCTCGGCCGCTTCCAGATCGAAGAGGAAGGACGGTGTCGGCGTCGGCGTCGGCTCCGGCGTCTCGGTCGGCGTGGCCGTGGGTTCGGGCGTCGGCGTGTCGGTCGGGACCGGCGTCTCCGTCGGTGTCGCGGTCGGCGGGACCGGCGTCGGCGTGTCGGTCGGGATCGGCGTTGTCAGGATGACTGCGGCTTGCAGGGCCGGCGTCGGGGGTGCGTCCACTTGGGCCGGCTGGGCCGGTTGCACACCGATGGGCGTCGGCGTCCAGGTTGGAACCGGCGTGCGCGTGGCGGAACTACGACCAAAACCACAACCGCTCAACAGGCCGGCAGCCAAGAGTGTGGCCGTTGCGAGCAGAGCCAAACGCTTCACCGAACGCCGAAAAGGCCAAAGCGACGTATGAAGATCGCCGGGATGGGAATCGGCGTGGTTGATCGGTTGTTTCTGACTCGTGTCCGGCATGTACGGGTCTCGCGTGCAAGGAACTCGTTGACGGCAATGGCTATGATGCGCGCTTCTAGACGCCAATCCTATCCCAAGAGAAGATTTCCGGCAAGACCATAGACCTATGCAGAGGGAGGAAATCTCGGGTCGCTGTTAAATCGTCGGAGAAAAAGCGGACAGCCGTCTGAGTCGGGACCGAGAGGAAGGCGTTATTCAAGGCGGCGAGGCGATTGCGGGTTGGCCGTGGACATAGAGGTGCAGGCGCAGGACCAGATGTAGGGACAGGTCTGAGACCTGTCCCTACGCGAAGACCAGTCTATTCAACAGTGACCGATTTGGCCAGATTGCGCGGCTGGTCAACATCGGCCCCGCGGCGCACAGCCATCTCATAGGCGAAGATCTGCAATGGAATGACCGCGATGATCGGTGCGATCAGCTCATCGACCGGCGGAATCGGCATCACGTAGTCGGCCTTTTGGCGGATCGTGAGATCGTCTTCATTCGCCACGGCCAGCACGATGCCGCCACGCGCCTTCACCTGTTCGATCTGGCTGATCATCTTGTCATAGACCCGATCGCGCGGCGCGACGACGACCGTCGGCATCTGCTCATCGATCAGGGCGATGGGGCCATGCTTCATTTCGCCGGCGGCATAGCCCTCGGCGTGGATGTAGCTGATCTCCTTCAGCTTGAGCGCACCCTCACGTGCAATGGGGTAGTTGAGCCCACGGCCCAGGTAGAGAAAATTGTGATAGGTGTGAAAACGTTCGGCCAACTGCTTGTAGTGATCGCGCTGCCAGGCATCTTCCAGAACTTGGCCGGCCAGACCCGGCAGTGTTGAAAGGATGTGGATCAGACGCTTTCGTTCGGCTTCATCCAGCACGCCCCGCTCCTGGCCAAGATAGAGCGCCATCAGCAGCAGATCCGTGGCCGATGCCGTGAAGGCCTTGGTGCTGGCGACGCCGATCTCCGGCCCGGCCTGCATGTAGATGTGGCCGTCGCAGACGCGGACGGCCTGGCTGCCCATGGCGTTGACAATCGCCGCTGTCATGGCTCCGCCCTGTTTCGCCTCCTCCAGCGCGGCCAGCGTGTCCACCGTCTCCCCGCTCTGCGTGATGGCCACGACCAGATGGTTCTCCTCGATCAAGGGCATCCGGTAGCGAAATTCGCTGGCATAGTCGATCTCGGTCGGAATGCGGGCCAACCGTTCCAGGTAGTATTTCCCAATCAGAGCCGAGTAGTAGCTGGTGCCGCAGGCGATGATCGTGATCTTCTTCAGTTGTTCGGCCTGGCGGCCGGAGATGTTGAGCGAATCGAGTTCGACACGGTGGCGCTGGAAATCTATCCGGCTGCGCAGGGTGTCGGTCAGGCTGCGACCCTGTTCGAAGATCTCCTTCTGCATGAAGTGGCGATATTCGCCCTTTTCTGCCGCCATCGGGTTCCAGTCGATGGAGAGCGACACCTTGTCGATCGGCCGGCCGTCGAAATCGAGATAGTCCACGCCGCCAGCGGGTAAGCACGGCCATCTGCCGGCTGTCCAGGAAGGTCATCTGACGGGTGTGGCGCAGGATGGCCGGAATGTCGGAGGCGATGAACATCTCATCGTCGCCCGTGCCGATCACCACGCCGCCGGCGTTGCCGAGCCGCGCGGCAACCAGCAGATCCGGCTGGCTCTTGGACATCACGACGATGGCGCTGGGCCCCTTCAACTCGGCGACGGCGTGACGAACCGAGGCCGGCAGATCGCCGTTGCATCCATTGTGATAGTAGCGATGGATCAAATGCACGATCACCTCGGTGTCGGTGTCGCTGCGAAATTCATAGCCCTGCTCCTGGAGCGATTGCCGCAGTTCAAGGAAGTTCTCGACGATGCCGTTCTGCACCACAACCAGTTCACCGTCTGTGCTGCTGTGGGGATGGGCGTTGCGCTGACTGGGCGGGCCATGGGTCGCCCAGCGCGTATGGCCCACGCCGATGTGGCCCAGCAAAGGGTTTGCGGCCAGACAATCGGCAAGGTTGACGAGTTTGCCGGCCTCGCGGCGTACCTGAATGGCGCCATCGTCATCGATCACGGCCAGGCCGGCCGAGTCATAGCCTCGATATTCGAGTTGTCGCAAACCGTTGAGGATGATGGATTCAGCCGAACTATCGCCAATATATCCTACGATTCCACACATGGGATTGTTGCTCCTTTGAGAAAAAGAATGTACGCCATGAAGTCTCAGGGATTGGTGGATTGAGAGATTCCTGGAGATTCGGTTGTCGTGGAAAGGGATGTGATCGACCCAGGCAGGCAGCACGTTGCAGTCTGTAGCACGACATTTTTGTCGTAGCTGAGCGCGTCGACAGAAACAGTGAGCTACGACATAAATGTCGTGCTACAGATCGAACACGCGTGAAACTTCGTTTGCCTGTCTGGGGCCACAGCTTGACGTCTCTGTGCCGTCGGTTGCCCGACGGTTTTGAACGCCTGCTTGTGCATTTTGTGTGGAGAAAGATAGAACTGGAACATGGAGTGTTCCAGCGTAGGCCGGTGGCTGCGACCTAGGGGCATCCGCTGATGGTTCGATTTTCCTGTACGACCGTGGGGATCTCCACGAGTCATACAGTTAGCCCGACACGTGGGTCGGGAACCCCTTCCTCGTCACCCGCCCTCCATTCCGGCTGGAATGGTCTCGTTGGCGGGCCATGCGCTCTCTTTCCCGTGCAAGTTTATCCGATAGAGCCTCCTTTGAATCGATTCGCTGTCTGATTAATCGCAACCGCCCAGACAATCCTTCGCCTGGCCCTCTTGCCGCGCATTGACGCATTAGCGGTCTGTTGCCTATAATGGAAGCCTCATGGGTCATAACGGCTGGAAATCTCCGCCGTTGGGTTCCCCCCAAGTCACGTCCTAAATCGTCCGTCGGCCACGTAGTGCAGACGGCGCTCACCCACACAGGCAATGCTCAAATGAAATATCTGTCGATTGTACGCCACGGAAAATCCATCGAATCGCCATCACTTGCTGATGACTTCCGTCGCCCACTGACGGACGGCGGACTGAAGCGAGTGCGACGTTCCGCCAAGATTCTTGCCCGGTTGCAGCCGCCAATCGATTTGGTCGTCAGTTCGCCGGCATTACGCGCATCTCAGACAACCACCGAGGTCTGCGCGCGTATCGGCTACAAGGAGCGTGTGTTGTGGCATGATGAGATCTATCAGGCCGGGGCCCAGGAATTGTTGGGCCTACTGAAGACAATACCGGAGGAGTTTGAACACGTGGTCCTGATCGGCCACAATCCGGGCCTGGAGCAATTGGTTTCCGGCCTGTGCGCCGGCGTCACGGATCGCAACATCGTGCGCCTGCCGAACGCGGCAGTCGCACACATGCAGGTGGAAACCTTTCGCTGGCAACAGATTCGATGGGGCTGTGCCGAGCTGCATCTGCTGATCAAGCCAAATGTGTTGAAGAAGCCGAAGTCGTCGTAGTTCACGAAATTCGACGTTTAGTGCGCACGCCCTTCGTGCGCACGAGTCCAACCCCAGTAGTGGCATATGGCAGTCGTTTATTTGGTTCGCACCTTCCTGGAAGCTCTCTACCGGCGACGAAGCCTTGAGTTCAGCTTCCAAGAAGGGTCAGTCCGTCATCCGCCAACACCCCTATCCCAACACAACCTCAAACGCGGCCAGCGCCTGCTCGATGTCGGACGCGGTCACATCATTGTGGGTGACCGCGCGCATGATCTGCCCGCCGGTTCCGCTCAGCAGCACGCCCTCGGCCTTCAGCCCCGCAGCCACGTCTCTGGACGTCATGCCCTCACGCGTCACCTCGAAGTAGACCAGATTGGTCTGGATCGACTCAGGATCGACGGCGATGCCGTCCAGCGAAGCCAGGCCCTGGGCCAGTAGCTTGGCATTGGCATGATCCTCGGCCAGTCGCTCGACCATCTCCATCAGCGACACAAGACCGGCCGCGGCGATGACGCCGGCCTGGCGCATGCCGCCGCCGACCTGCTTGCGCATGCGCCGCGCGCGCAGGATGAACTCGTCGTCGCCCGCCACCACCGAGCCGACCGGCGCGGCCAGGCCCTTGCTCAGGCAGGCGCTGACGCTGTCGGCGTTCTGCAACAGGCGGGCGGGCGAGACACCCAGCGCCACCGCCGCGTTCCAGATGCGTGCGCCGTCGACGTGCAACTTGAGGCCGCGGCTGTGGGCCAATTCGCCGGCAGCGTCCATGTAGTCGACGGGCAACACGGTGCCGCCGCAGAGGTTCTGGGTGTTCTCCAGCGCCAACAGACGCGTAATGGGCTGGTGAGGATCGTTGCCACGGATGGAAGCCACGACCTGATCCAGATCAAGCGTGCCGTCGGCTCGATTGGGAATGGTGCGCGGCTGGATGCCGCCCAAGGCCGCTGCGCCGCCGGCCTCGTACATGAAGATGTGGGCCTTGTCGCCCAGGATCATCTCGTCGCCGCGCTGGCAGTGGCTGAGCACCGAGATGAGGTTGCCCATGGTGCCGGAGGGCACGAAGACGGCGGCCTCCTTGCCCAGCATGTCGGCGGCCAGCGCCTCCAGGGCCAAAATGGTGGGATCTTCGCCGTAGACATCGTCGCCCACCTCGGCCTTGGCCATGGCCTCACGCATGGCGGGCGTGGGTTTGGTGACGGTGTCGCTGCGCAGGTCGATGACGGGCTGTGATTGGGTCATGGTTGGGTCCTTTGATTGGCGCCTTGATTGTCAGAAGAGGGTGTAGTGAGCGCAAACGGCGATTAATTTTGTACCACGACATATGACGTCGTCGGTACAAGGCACTAGACACCGGCCAAATATTCATCCATGGCTGCGAAGAGCCGCTCCATGTCGACGTCGTTCACTTCGCCCATGTGAGCGATGCGGAAAGCTTTGTCCTTGTAGACGCCATAGCCATTGGAGATCTGCATATCAAATTGCACTAGGTAGGCGTTGAGATCGGCAACGCTCATGCGCAGATTGTTCTCCACGGTCGTAACCGTCGGCGACCGATACCCTTCCTCAGCCATCAACAGGAAGCCGTTGTGGATGGCCCACTGCTGTGTGCGATTGGCCAAACGTTGGTGCCGTTGAAAGCGTCTTTCGAGACCTTCTGCAAAGATCACGTCCAACTGGGCGCTGAGCGCACGCATCAAGGAGATGGCCGGCGTGGCCGGGGTCGTGCTGCGCTCCAGGTACTTCTCGAGGACGAGAAAATCGAAATACCAGCCGCGTCCCGTGACCGTGGCGGCCCGTTCAAGCACGCGGTCGCTGACGGCGCAGAAGGAGAGACCGGGCGGCAGCGCCATGGCCTTCTGTGACGAGGTCAGGCAGATGTCGATGCCCCACTCGTCCACCGGAATCTTGACGCCGCTGAACGAGGAGACGGCGTCGACGAAGATCAACGTTTCCGGGCTCAGTTCCCGCACCACGGCCGCGATCTCGTCCACCGGGCTGGTGACGCCGGTGCTGGTCTCGTTGTGGACCACGGTGATGGCATCGACCGGACCGTCTTCCAGGGCCGCGGTCAGCGCTTCGCCCACGATCTCCGGCTTGACTGCTGTGTTCCACTCGACATCGATGCGCACGGCCGCCTTGGCGCAGCCGACGGAGACCTGGTTCCAGCGCTGGCTGAAGGCGCCGTTGACAAAGTTGAGCACCATGTTGTCGCCGACGCCGTTGCGGATCGCCGCTTCCTGCAGGCCGGAGCCGGAGGAGGCGACGATGTAGACACGGTTTTGGGTGAAGAACAGTTGCTTCAACTGCTCCTCGCACTTGGCAAAGAGTGCATCCATCTCCTTGCTGCGATGTCCGATCATGGGTGCGGTCTGGGCTTCGAGCACTTCCGGGAGGACATCGGTCGGCCCTGGAATGAACAATCGTTGGGGTGGCTTGTTGGGAGTTGTCATAATTGTTGCCTCAGTGAGACTCGATTGATTTCGTCGATTCCATTCTGCCATCGATTCAAACGATGCGGCAAACGATCAGGGTTGGCGATGGCAAAATATCATCTTTCCCCCATAAAAACACGGTTTGCGATTGGCAGCAGAGTGGTCTAAAGTAACAGGCAGCATCCTCGCAACCATCAAGGAGAGCGTGCGTTTTCCGATATGCTTGAAAGACCAGATCTGGACGATCAAACCATCCATTGCCGCACTACATCACGCGTATGGCATTGCCCCTGCCAACGTGACCTTTCTCCCCATCGGCTATGACGCCAACGCCTGGGTCTTCGAGATCCGACTGCGACGACGGCAGCCGCTATTTTCTCAAGGCGCGCCAGGGGCATCTGTATGCTGCCAGCTTAGCCGTTCCCAGCTATCTCAGTGGAATCGGCGTCGAGCAGATCGTAGCGCCGATTCAGACACAATCAGCGGAGTTATGGACCGAAGCAGGCCATTTCAACCTGATCCTCTATCCGTTCATCGACGGCGGCAGCGGCGGCGAAACGGGCATGTCAGACGATCATTGGCGCGAGTTCGGCCGCGTTCTCAAACAGATCCACTCAACAACGCTGCCCGAGGCCCTTCTTCGATCAGGTTCAGCAAGAGACATTCTTCCCCCAACTGGGCTGAAATGGTCCGTCGACTTCAGGCCAAGCTCGTGTCGGGCGACTTTTCCGGTCCTCACGAGGAAGCCCTGGCGGCCTTCTGGTTGGCTCGACAGCAGGAGATCGAACGCATCGTAAGGACGACCATGGAGCTTGGACGTTCGCTGCGGACGCGTTCGTTGCCGAATGTGCTCTGCCATGCCGATGCGCATATTTTCAACGTATTGATCGACAACCAAGGATCGCTTCCACATCGTCGACTGGGACGGGATCATCCTGGCGCCCAAGGAACGCGATCTCATGTTCATGCTCTCCAGCGGTACAGACGAGGATGCGGGCAACACGGGAGCGGTCCTCTTTCGTGAAGGCTACGGCGAGGCGGATGTGGACGCCACGGCGTTGGCATACTACCGCTACGAGTGGGTGGTACAGGAGATCGGAGATTTCGGCGAACGGGTCTTCCTCACCAAGGAGACCGGCGACATCACCCAGCGTGAGTCGGTCGAGGGCTTCATGCAACTGTTCGACCCCGGCGATGTGGTCGAGGCGGCCTACGCCGCACATCCTTTAAGATAGAACGCGGATGACGCTGATTGAACGGAAAGGACCGGATTTTTTCTGAATTGATCCGAAATTGATCCGAAATGACCTGCTCAAATCTGCGTCATCCGCGTCTCATTCGATATGATTACCTACACTGAACAAAGGTCGATTTTCACCCATCAAGCGGAGTCTGAGATGAAACATCGTGAACGTGTTGAGATGGCGCTGAACCATGAGCGCCCGGACCGTTGCCCCATGCAGGTCAGTTTCACGCCCGAGTTTGCCGAGCGGTTGGCCGCGGACATGGGCATCGATCAGCAGGCGATCCCCACAATCCTCACGGGGGCGGAAACACCTACGCCATGGAACGTGCGCTGGGCGAAGATCTGCTGCTGACTTCGGTGGGCTGGGCCAACTCGTACTACAGCGGCGATGGAGCCGACCAGTACACCGATGAATGGGGCGTCACCTGGCGCAACGTGCCCTACACGACCCCATTCGGGATCGGCCACTACACGGAAATGGTCGAACATCCCCTGGCCGACGACGAGGCCATCGACACCTACCAGCCGCCCGATCCCAATCGGCCCGAACTCTACGTCGAGGCCGAGAATATGCTGCGCAACTACAAAGACGACTATTGGATTGTGGGCGTCACCGTCACGACCATCTTCGAGACGGCCTGGGCATTGCGCGGCTACGAGAAGACGCTCTTTGATCTGGCCCTCGACCCAGATTATGTCAACAAGCTGTTTGACATTCCCTTCAACTTCCACCTGACCGCGGCCAAACGGCTGGTGGAGATGGGCGTCGACATGATCTGGACCGGCGACGACATCGGCGCGCAACACCAGATGTTGATCTCGCCGGCCACCTGGCGGCAGTTTTTCAAGCCGCGCATGGCCACCTTCATCGCCGAACTGAAGCGCATCAACCCGGCGGTCAAGGTCGCCTACCATTCCGACGGCAACATCCTGCCCATCATCCCCGATCTGATCGAGATCGGACTGGACGTGCTCAATCCCATCCAGCCGGCCTCCATGGATCCGGCCGAGATCAAGCGCAAGTTCGGCAAGGAACTCTGCTTCTGGGGTTCGATGGATGTGCAGAGCACCCTGCCCTTCGGCACGCCGACCGATGTGGAAGCCGAGGTGCTCACACGGCTCAGGACCATCGGCGACGGCGGCGGGCTGATCATCGGCCCGACCCACCATGTGCAGCTCGATACGCCGCTGGAGAACTTCTGGGCCATGGTCAACACGATTCAGAATACGCCGTACAGCGCGCTCTAATCCTGTACCACGACATTTATGTCGTAGGATCCTACGACATAAATGTCGTGGTACAGGCAAAATCCCAACCGGAGAAACACCCATGAAAATCCGTCTATCCTACGGCAAAGAAGGACTCGACATCGAAGTGCCCGATCATGCAACCGTGGTCGAGCCAATGTTTGCGCCCGGCATCGCAGACGAAGCCGCCGCACTGCGAGAAGCCATGCGCGCGCCCATCGACTGCGCATCGCTACACGAATTGGTCCGCCCCGGCAACACGGTCTGCATTGTCCACAGCGACATCACGCGGCCCATGCCCAACGACCGGGTGCTGCCCGTGCTGATCGCACGAGTTGGAAGCGGCCGGTATCCGCAGCCAGGACATCACCCTGCTCAACGGATTAGGCACCCACCGGCCGCAGACCCATGACGAGTTGGTCGGCATGTTGGGCGAGGAGATCGTGGCCAACTATCGCTGCCTGCAACATGACTGCTGGGACGACGACAACCTTGTGCCGCTGGGCGAGACGCTCTTCGGCAATCCGGTTCGCATCGACCGGCAGTACATGGAGGCCGATGTCAAGATCCTGACCGGGTTCATCGAACCCCACTTCTTCGCCGGCTTCAGCGGCGGCCCCAAAGCCGTGTTGCCCTCCATCGCCGGCATCGAAAGCGTGATGAGCAACCACGGCGCGGGCATGGTCGGCGCGGCCGAAGCGCGCTGGGGCGTGACCCGCGGCAACCCGATCTGGGAAGAGATGCTCGACGTGGCCGCAGAAGACCGAGCCGACCTTTCTGCTCAACGTGACCATCAACCGCCGCCGCGAGATCACCGGCATCTTCGCCGGCGATCTTGAAGCAGGCCCATGCACGCGGCTGCGAGTTCTGTCGCCAGTCCGCCATGGTGCCCGTGCCCCACGCCTACGACATCGTCATCACCAGCAACTCCGGCTACCCCCTCGACCTCAACCTCTACCAGGCGGTCAAGGGCATGTCGGCGGCGTCGGAAGCGGTGCGGCCGGGCGGGGCCATCATCGTGGCGGCGCAATGCTGGGACGGCCTGCCCGATCACGGCGAGTACGCACGCCTGCTGCGCTCGGCCGAGCGGCCGGCGCGATCTGCTGGAGCGGATCCAGCAGCCCGATTTCCACGCCCACGATCAGTGGCAGGTGCAGGTCCAGGCCCAGATCCAGGCCAAGGCCGATGTCTATGTCTACAGCGACGGACTGAGCGACGAGCAGATCCGCGGGGCATTGCTGCAGCCGAGCGCCGGCATCGAGGCTACGCTGGCAGAGTTGATGGACCGTTACGGACCGGAGGCGTCGATCTGTGTGCTGCCGGAGGGGCCGATGACGGTGCCGGTGGTGGCGTAGGGGAGGGTGCTGCGTGCTGCGTGAAGTGTAGTCTACGCAACACTCCACTTCGTTAAGCGGCAACCCCGGCCGCCTTGACTGCTTGAGAGCGTGCGCGAAGGCGGAGCGATCCTGCTGGGCAGTCAGCGTGGCAATGGCCCAGGCCGGATTACCCAGGCGTGGCACAATTCGGGCGACGGCATTGCCCGGCTCGGCCGTCGATACGCCCAGCCTTTATTGAACGTCGTTTATCGTCATGGACAACTGCGAAACCAGGGGGCGCTTAAGCCGAAGATCAGGGGGAGTTGGCAGAATTCATGCCGGAAAGGACTAAAATGGCGGCATCTTGGTCCTCTGATTATCGGCTCTTGTATACTTCCCGGCGATGTTTCACCAGATGAACAACGATCACGGTCCGTTCGTTTTGGCTGAATGTGTACAATACTCGATGATCTCCGACCCGTAACTTGTACAATCCTTTGAAGGCCCCCGTTAACGGTTCCGGTGTCACCTTCTCAAAGTTCTCAGCCAGCCAACGAATTTTCTTGAGTATTCGTTGGGCAATACTCTTGCTCAAATGCGAGAGATCATCCTCTGCCTCTGAGGTGAATTCTACTTCAACCATTTACCATTCTAAGCCTAGTCTGGCTGCAACATCTTGGGCGGGGCGGGTTTCTCCATTGGCCTGAGTCTCGATCAACGAACGCTGAAGCCGTTCCTCAATATCCTCTCGTAGCTCTAGGCCCTCATCCGGATCGCCCAATAGTTCTAATAGCGTTTGGGCGACAACCTCCTTTACCAAACTTCTGAACTCCTCTATCGTTAAATCAGCCACATTTGAAACTGCCATATTCACTCTCCAGGCGAACACTTCGATTCACGACAACCAACTTCTTCCTCATTCTACTACACATGTCAATCATGCTCGTAGCCAGATCGCGAAACAGGTCTATGCCAAACTTGAAGGCAGTCAAAGGAGCAATACAGTATGTCAGCCAACCCCTGTGACTCCCCGCCTCCAGATGCAGCAGCAGCCGGTCCAGTAGGCTCCCACCAGCACAGGGATCGGCGACTCGATGGCCAGGCCGTCCTCACTCACGTCCACGCAGACATACCCCTGGGGAGTGGGCACACAGATCTTGGAACTGCATTGACCAACAATCGGTCGTCGAGGAATGCCCTGTCCCTATCCGATTCAACTACATCAAAGTTGCGCGTCAGATTAGTCCCATACTGACTGGTGGCACCGCTGGAACCGATCAGAAAGCTCAATCGAGCCAGCATCGATCTGCAACCGAATCAGGCCGGCTGTGATGACTTGTAGAGTTCGGGGTGCTTGCGCCGGTCGATGACGATGATCACGCCGGCGACGGCCAGCGTGCCCAGCAGCAACAGTATGGCCGTCCACAATTGGTTGAGCGCGTCGGGAGCCACGACGAGCAGCGTGCCCAGCGCCAACATCATCAGGCCGGAGACCAGTTTGAGCGAGCGACCCTCCTGTTCGGTCAGTTTGTGCGAGCCAAAGCGGACGGTGAAGAGCACCACAATGGCCAACAGCGGAATGATGTAGATCAGGTTGTAGAGCGCCAGATAGCTGTAGAATGCGCCGGTCGGCAGATCGTGCAGCGTCAACATGCGCGTGTAGACCATGGGGAAGCCGGACGTGCAGAGCAGTTCATAGCTGTTGGCGGCAATGGCCAGCACGGCCGTGCCGACCAGAATGGCCGACAAACTGGTCGCTTTGAGCAGGTTGCGACTGCGCTGGTAGAGTCCCGGTTTGGCCCGATCCGGAATGCTGAGGGAGACGCCCTGCTTGAACCAGAAGAAGTCCTTGATGTTGATCAGCGCGATCCCGATGGCGATCAATCCGGCGATCATGGTGATGGTTCTGAGTTCGCCGATGAAGAGGAAGAGATTCAGCCAGGCCGCCATGAAGACGAAGTAGATCAGGCCGGAGAAGAAGACGAAGGTCACGCCGATCAGCAACATGCGCTTGCGGTCGCGGGCGTAGACCATGAGGCTGAGCAGGAACATGAGCACGAAGAACGCGCAGGGGTTGAAGGCGTCCAGGCCGGCGATCACCAAGGTGAGGGCGGGCAACGACATCGCTTGCACGTCCAGCTCGCCAAGCAGGGGCAGAGCCACGGCCGGCGCCGCATCCAGAGCCGTGTCGACGGCCACGGGCACGGTGAGTGCGGCGGCTTCGTCATCGCCGGCTTCGCGCTCTGCAGCCGTGGGACCTTCTTCGGCAGCCTCGGCTGGCTCGCCGACAGCGGAATCAGACTGAGCGGCTGTGTCGCCGTCTCCCGCGACCTGGTCTGCATCCGCGGCCGATCGCAACGGCGCTCCGCCTGCGGCCCGCAGCACATCAGCGTTTTCCTGTGCCCAGTTCTTGCACTGCTCAAGCCCGTCGGTGAGCGCGGCGCCGGTGGTCTCCTCCGCGTCCCAGCCGGTGATCATGGCGCCGCAGAAGATGAAGGCGGGCACATACATGGCCTGCTCGCCCGCGGCCGCGGCCATCTGCTCATAGAGCAGCGCATTCTCTTGGCTTTTGCTGATCTCGTGGCTGTGCAAAGTCAGCCAGGGATAGTCATCAGGCAGCGCCTCAACGATGGGATGGGCGACTCGACAGTGGGGACAGGTCTCGGACCAGAAGAAGTAGAGCTTGACATTGGCCTCGCCGTCGGGATCGATCTCAAACCACAGGGTCGGGTCCATGGTCGTCTGGGCATCCGCCGGACGCGCAAACAACATACCAACACCGAGCAACATCAGTGCCAGAAGAGACACCGCCAATATTCGTTTCATCGGCTACACCTCGCCATTTTCGTACGTCAAGATCCGTACGCAATGAAGGGAGTTATTGACGCAAGCGTGCAGCACAGTCCAGCGGTTCCTCGTCCAAAAGACTCCATACAGTCTATCGGAATCGCGACAGCGTGACACCCTGCACAGGACGAGTTGCTCCCTGGTCAAGTGGCCAGGTAAGCATTTTTCCTAGCCAACGTCGAAATCCACGAGATGTTTGATCACCCGTCCTTGCCCCTTTGTGGAAAATAATAGATTCCCGGTTGGGCCATTCCAGGAAAATAATGATCCACGAAGAACACCAATCATCACGAAGTAAGGGGGGACCTTGCTGAATCTTCGTGCTCCTTCGTGGATAGCATTTTCTCCGCACTGGCCTTCGTGAAGATGAAACGAGCATGAGCATTTTCTGAATTGTGGTGGGCGGCACTGAAATTTGGACCGACTGAGAGGATAACTGAAGTGCAAAACACTATACCAATCGGCCGTGGATTAGGCTGATTAGGCGGACGAAACCGGATTCATTCGGATTTTTTCCGCGGTAATGGAGCCGGGCGTCCACTTTGTGAACAGCTTGATCCGCCGAATCCGCGGTTGATCAGCGTGCAACTGTACAGTTATCATGTCTTCCCGAGGAGAATTATGTCAACTAACCAACAACAAGAAATTGCTACATTGGCCGGCGGATGTTTCTGGTGCCTGGAGGCTGTCTTTGTGGAACTGAGCGGCGTGAGCAAAGTCGTGTCCGGATATTCGGGCGGACGAACCCGAAATCCCAGCTACCGAGAGGTCTGTTCAGGCGTCAGCGGCCATGCAGAGGTGGTCCAGATCACGTTTGATCCCGCCATCGTGAGCTTCGCCGATCTGCTGCGCGTCTTCTTCACAATTCACGATCCGACGACGCTTAACCGCCAAGGCAACGACGTCGGCCCCCAATACCGGTCGGCCGTCTTCTATCATTCACCGGAACAGAAGCAGACGACCGAGGAAGTGATCGCAGAGATCAAAAACGCCGGCATTTGGAGCAATCCAGATCGTCACCGAAGTTACGCCCATTACCGACTTCTACGCAGCCGAAGAGTATCACCAGGATTACTATCAGAATAACAGCGATCAGATGTACTGCCGTGTCGTGATCGAACCGAAGGTGTTGAAGTTCCGCAAACAGTACGCAGATCGACTCAAACAACCGGCCTGAGCGTGGGATGAAATTGCGGATGGACGCGGATAGATATGCCTGACTGATCGCCACCTGAGCCAGGCAAATCATTTGGGTGTGTTGGCGAAAAGCGCCCGCTTCGCAAACAGAATCGATTGAGAACCGTAGAGGCATGTGTTGGGGCGGGGAAACAGATCCAACCATAATGGCGAGTTCGCCCGCCCCATCACGTGCCCGTCGCCGACAAATCTCACCTGCCGCAACGGACTGTCGCCCAACTGGTTTTGAATACACCCGAATCATCTGCGTCCATACGCGCCAAACATGTTCCCAGCAAAGATCGAAGGACAACGCTATGCCAAGACGGATCGCGGGTATGCTGATCGGTGCAGTGGCGCTATTGACGGCGGCGTGTACACCGCTGCCCACGGCGACGCCGGTCGCCTTGGCGCATGAGGAGGCCATCGCCGATTTCGACGTGACAACCGAAGGCCCCACAGATGTCGAAGTTGTGCCGGCGGATGCAGGGATTCGGTTGGACGTCACCAGCGAATCCGGCATTGGCAGCGCAGGCGTGACCTGGAAGAACGACAGTAAAACGCCTGTCTCCCTGCGTCTACATGTAGACGGGTTGGAAGAGTTCAGATTCACCTACGATATGACCGCGATCGTGGCGTCGATCTCCAGCAACGGCGATTTTCAGATCCGTCAGTCGCTTGTCGGTGACGATGGCGCGCAGGAGCCGCTCACGCCGGAGAGTCCATTTTGGCTAACGATCGAGCCGACAACCGCCGACGGTCAATCCGCATCCTCGATCCCGCTGGAGGGCGGCTACTTTGACGTCACACCACCGGCAGATTTTTTCGACAATCCAACCCACGTGTTCGTGTTTTCGTGGATCGACTTTTACCGATGAGGAAACTGCCAATGCTGCCGCCTGAAATCTCCCAACGACAGGATATGTTTTTCGCTGCGCTTGAGCCGGTGTTGGCCGATGATGCCCGAATACGCGCGGCGTGGCTCGAGGGGAGCTACGGCCGAGATGCGGCTGACCGTTACTCTGACGTTGATCTGCATATTCTAATTGAGCCGAGCGCGGCAAGCGGATTTCGGGATGGGGCCGAAGGGTGGCTTTCGTCGATCCGGCCGCTGGTGCTGTTCAGTTGGCTCTTCGACCGCCAGATGATCAATGCACTCACCAGCGACGGCCTGCGCATCGATATCTGGCTGCATGAGGAGGAAATTGCAGTGCGCGATGCGGACAAAGTGCATCTCCTCCATGCCAGACCGGGATCGTTCCGGTTTTCGGAAAGCCCTGCCAAGTCAGACCCGACGGATAAGTCGGCTGCGCTGGACGCACAGATCCGCGAGTTCTGGCGCTGTATCGCTCTCCTGCCCAGCGTTCTCGGCCGTGATGAACTGATCGTCTCGCAGATGGGCCTGGCCATCGAAATACGCCTGTTGGCCGATATCCTGGTCGATGGCTACAAGATCGAGCGCGACGCCGGCGTGAAGAAGCTCAACGCATTTCTGCCCGAGGGCGTTCGGACGGCCATCGAGGAGGCACTCTCGTTCGAGGGTCTTTCACATCGGTCGATGGCCGTATCCCATCTGCGTCTTGCCGCCATCCTGCAACAATATGCTCCCCTGATAGCCTTCGACCATCATTTCGATTACCCGATGGACCTGGAATCGGCCGTCATTGGTTATGTTGCGAGCGAACTTGATCTGCTTGGATCTGGGCGACTGTCTCGCTGAAGCAGGGATTGCGGCATGACAAGAGATCAGATAAGATGCAGACACCTATATCGTTGCCCAACAAATATCGTTGCCCGACGAACGAACCATGAAGAGAGCACAGTGAAGATTACATACGTCGGCCATGCGACAACATTGATCGAAACCGATGGCGTTCGTCTGCTCACAGATCCGATCCTGCGCAGACGCATACTGCACTTGCAGCGCAGATCGCTGAATCTCGAACCCGGATTTTTCGAGCAGATCGATGCGGTTCTGATCTCGCATCTGCACTGGGATCATCTACACCTGCCTTCGCTGCGCGATCTGAGTCCGCGGACACGGCTTATCGTGCCCGCCGGCAGCGGTATGCTGTTCAAAAAAGAGGGATTTCAGGAGATTGAGGAGCTCCCCGTCGGCGGTCGGACCCATGTGGGTTCGCTCCCCATCGAGAGCGTCTATGCCCAACACGACGGCTCGCGTGTCTTCTCAAAGGTTTCAGTCGACAGCCTAGGGTTCATTGTTCACGGCAAGCGTTCGGTCTACTTTGCCGGCGACACCGACATCTTTCCGGAAATGGCCAACCTGGTCGAACATCTGGACATCGCCCTGTTGCCGGTCTGGGGATGGGGTCCCACGCTGGGGTCCGGACATATGAATCCTTACCGCGCGGCACTGGCCCTGAAACTCCTGCTGCCCAAGATCGCCATCCCGATCCACTGGGGCACGCTCTTTCCCGTGGGCTTCAATCTGGTCAGCCCCGCCTTCCTCCACAAACCGCCACATGCATTCGCACGCTTCGCCGAGACGCTGGCGCCCGACGTGAAAGTCCGAATTGTCGAGCCGGGCGGAAATGTATCGCTAGACGACAATCTACGTTGAGCGGTTTCTCGCCTCAACTCGCATTCTGTTCGTAGCAACGGCTGAAGCCGTTCAGACAGCCAACGCTGTCACTACGAACGGGGAATGAGGGCCACGCCCCAGATTGACAATGCCAGACACCATTGGCCGATATGGTAGAGTCCGGTCATCATCATGCGGTCGC
The DNA here is from genome assembly GCA_963698255.1 of uncultured Chloroflexia bacterium. Lineage (GTDB taxonomy): Bacteria > Chloroflexota > Anaerolineae > Caldilineales > Caldilineaceae > JAWKOK01. Next base: position 981,567 of record CAVOQD010000024.1, read on the forward strand.
CGCGTATGCCGGAAAGAAAATGGCGCACGCCGAACAGCGAAGCGCCGGCGCTCAAAAGCGTCGCCCCGAGCAGCCCGAAGAAGGCCCACAGCGAAGGGTTCTGAACAAGCATCTCCAGCGCCTGCCAGGTCATCAAAGACATCAAGATGAGCAGCACCACGGCGGGGAACCAGAACTCGATCAGATGTTGGCGCAGCACCCAGTAGAAAACCCCGGCATAGACAAGAATCAGCAATCCGAACGGTGATGGAACATGTAGGGAGGTCATTGAGGAAAAGCCGTACAGGTCAAGCAATGCCACAAAGCTGAAACTCACCAGACCCACGATAAAGGGCGTCCCAGGAATCATCATCAACGCATCGCCCATCAGTGCGATCAACAGTCCCATGATGATTGCACCCTTGTAAATCACTGAAACCGGCGCAGGGGCCAGAACAGCAAGGAAGATGATCACGACCATGGTCAGTGGTCGGTAGATGAATAGTTTTTCGGGATCCGGCTTGGTCAACTCGCGGACGCAGAGCAGCGAGAGGATCGGGGTCGCAATCGCCAACAACAGGCCAACATAGTGGTTAAACGTCATGATGAATGCGATCTCACTGGATTGATTTGGTCACACTTTGCGGCAGGTGGCCAGGCGCCTCTGCAGACAACAATCGTCTTCCTGGATGGGCCCAAAAAGTCGTGTCCACATGGTAAGCCAGAACGCGAGCGAGCGCAACTATCGGCGAAAAACAGTCACGGCGATTGCTCGACCTCAATCGACTCTGCCCTCTATCGTAAGATACGCCCGTGCTAAACTCGCGGGTTGTCCCAGATCCGCTTTTGTGCAATACTTATCTCTGAAGTTAGATGATAGGTCCAACTGCCAAGACAGTCAGTGCCGACCGCTCTTTGAACAGCCGCAATCGCTGCGCCGTGTCCGACACGCCTTGTCCGCCATGACTTGTCCGCCACGGCTGCGGCGTCATGCCGTAAAAACCAATCATGAAGACTCTCCTGATACTGCGACACGCCAAGTCAAGTTGGGGCAATGACTCCCTGCCGGATCACGATCGGCCGTTGAACGCACGCGGAGAACGCGATGCTCCGCGCATGGGCGAATTGATCTTGGATCGCGATCTGACTCCGGACCTGATCATCAGTTCCACGGCCAATCGAGCAAGCACGACCGCGATCGTCGTAGCTGAGACCTGTGGGTACCAATACGACATCGTCTTTGACAAGGCGCTCTACCTCAGCGGTTTGCCGACAGTGGAGAGGATCTTGCAACAGATCTCTGATCGCCATCAATGTGTCATGATCGTTGGGCACAACCCCGACATGGAAGCCTTGGTCGAGGCGCTAACCGGGCGCTACAGGCGTATGCCGACCGCAGCGCTTGCCCAGGTGACAATCCCGATCGAAAGCTGGTCGGAGTTGGCACTGAACGGTGAATATGATCTGACCCATCTTTGGCTACCGCGCGAACTTCCGAACTAGCGCCATCGCCTTTATTTCTCTCCGGCAGGCTGCCAAACTGAGGAACAGAACAGAACCGCCTGCACTACCCTTTTTGCCGCTGGTTCGCCCTTTACAAAACAGCAAATCCCATATACTCTAATAGTTAGAAATCCACGCTGATTCACAGCAGCGAACTACCCGACTTCAAACCACAAAGGAGCGATCCATGAACCGCAAGCTCATAGGCACATTGGTGCTATCGGGGCTCCTACTCTCTTTACTGATCGTCAGTCTGAATATCGTCAGTCTGAATATTGTGCAGGCCGCTCCGGTCCTGCAGGAGACACAGACGGCCGACGAAGCAACTGCCGCCCAAGCAACTGCCAACGAGGAGATTGCCGCCGAGGAGATTGCCGCCTCCGAAGCGCTCACCGTGGAAGCGACCAGCGAACCGCTTTCACAGCCGCTAACGATTACGATCCGACAGCGATTGCCGATCTCGGTCGATCTCAGCCAGTTGGGGCTGACCAGCGAAGGCGTCACGATCACCGGCGCGCTGCCTTTGGCGCTGGAATTGACGATCCAATTCAGAGTCACCGATACCCTGACAAGCACCGTGCCGTCGACGGTTACGCTCATGCAAATAGGCGACCTGCTCAACCGTCTGCCGGTAAGCGCAACGCTCGGCAATGTGACCAGCACGGTGGTGATCATTGTACCGGAGCCGCTGACCAGCACTGAAACGCTTACGGGCACCGGAATGCTTACGGGCACTGAAGAGATTACCGCCACGCCGGAACTCACTGCAACCGCGCCGATCACGCCTGAGATCGCGGCGACGCCGCCGGTGACGACAACGCCCGCCATCACAGTCACGGCTGAGGCAACCGCCCCGGTCCAGACAGCGCCAGAAGTCGCCGCGACATCAAACGTTACCGCAAACCTGCGCGCAGGTCCGGCCACAACGTTTGATCTCGTCGGCAGGACGTCTCCGGGGCAAGAACTGGAGATCGTCGCCATTTCAAACGACGCCCAGTGGTATTTGCTTTCCAGCGGCGCCTGGATATTCGCCGATCTCGTGAGTGATCCACCGGCCGATGTCCCGCTTGCGACCCAAGAACTGATCGACGAAGTCAACGCCCAGGCGGCAAGGGAGGCCGAGGCCGAACCAACGTCGACGCCAGTAGCGACGCCAACGCCTGAGGCCGAAGAGAGCGCCGCGGCTCCGGCACTTCTACCGACGGCCACACCTGTGCCCCGACCACTGCACCGATCGCCCACCGCCAATGTCGACGCCAACCTGCGCGCGGGCCCAGGCACCCAATACGCTGTGGTCGGCGGAACCATCACCGGCCAGGAGTTGGTCATCGTCGGCCAAGACGGCGCCGGTGAATGGTATTTGCTCAACAACGGCGGCTGGATTGCCACGTTCCTGGTCGACAATGCGCCGGCCGACGTGCCGGTCGTTGCTGATGATGCCTCGCCGCTCCTGAACGGCGAACAGGTCAGCCCAATTCTGGTGCCGACACCGGCGCCGGGCAGCGGGACAGCGGCCACGCCGGCATCGGCCGCTCAGGAAATTCCATTGGGCCTCGCAGAGAATCTCTACCTGGACGAAGTTCGCACGCTGATTGCCCGCTACGACCTGACGGGCGACGCCATCCTGCAACTGGTGGCCGCGGCCCAGGCGGACAACGCCATGATACAGGATGCCACATGGCAGGAAGAGATGAACACAGCCATCGCCACCATGCGCCGAACCGGCCAGCAGATCCGGTCGCTGGAACCGCCGCCGCTCTTTGCCGCCGCCCAGATCGACCTGCGCTCTGCCAGCGGCGCTTTTGATCTGGCCGCAACGCTGTTGGAAGAAGGTGCGAGCGAAGGTGCTGTGGAGAAGCTGGACCAGGCGCTTGCCGAAGCCGAAACAGGCAGGGGGCTGCTCCAGAGCGCCCAGGCGAAGATCAGTGCAGTGGCGCAGTGAAACGCTGACAAGGGGTGACAAGGTGAAAGTCCGGATTCGACAAATGATCTGCGCTTGAGCCGTCGCCCTCTTTTTTTGCATTCAAATGAAAAGGTTCGACTTCGTCACCGAAGTCGAACCTTTTCATTTGAGACAGACCTACGAATTCGGGAATCAATTATGACAAGTCTTCTGACCATCGACGATCTCTCCATCGCCGACATCGAGCACATTTTCGAACTGGCGGACACGCCCGCCACTCCCGTATTCGACCCCGGACCATCGCTAACCGCAGCCTATTCCTTTGAGGGCAACAGCATACGCACGCGCACCACGTTCCTCAAAGCCCTTCACGCGCTGGGCATTCACGCCATTGAAGTGCCCAATTTTTTGAAGACCCGCGAACCGGTCGAGCACCTGGCCGGCTACATGGACAATTGGGTAGACCTCTACGTGCTTCGGGAGTCGGATCACGAACGACTGGCCTCTTTTATTCGCGCTACCCGACGACCGGTCATCAACGCCATGACAAGCCATGCACACCCTTGCGAAGTTCTGGCTGACGCCTACAGCATTCGGGCGGCAAAAGGATCACTCACCGATCTGACCTATTGCATCGTCGGGCCGACCACCAACGTGCTCAACTCCTGGCATCGACTTGCCGACGTGTTGGGTCTCAGCCTCGTTCACGCAATGCCTGAAGCATCGCTGGACGGGATTGCCTGAGGCCCATCAGCAGCGCTTTGTTGCAAACAAACGCGTTGCCCTGCAAAATGCCGACATCGTGTTGACGGACGCCTGGCCGGCCGGCTTCGAAGACATGCAGTATCAACTGACACTCGACGATATGGCGTTCGCAAATGAGGATGCCTGGGTCATTCCCTGCCCGCCCTTCAACACAGCGCATGAGCTTTCAGAGTCGGTTCTGGCTTCTCGCTTTTTTGCCGGCTACGGGCAGAAATCGATGCTGTTCCCGGTCCAACGAGCCATCATCCAGCACCTGATTCAGTCGAGCTGTTGACTGTCACTTGATCCCCGTACGCGCGATGCCTTGGACGAAGTAGTTTTGGAAAGCCAGGAAGACGATGATGATCGGAATCAGCGAAATGACAACCATCGAGATGACGGCAGGGTAGTCGGTCCCATATTCGCCCTTCATAAAGTTGATGCCGAGCTGGACCGTGAACATCTCCTTGCGCGGCAACGCCACCAACGGCCAGGCAAATGCGTTCCAGCGCCCGGAGAAACCCAGGATCACCAGCACGGCGATGGCCGGTCGTGTGAGCGGCAGCACGACCTTGCGAAAGATCGTAAATTCGCCGGCGCCGTCAAGCCTGGCGGCCTCCAATAGCTCGTCGGGCAGATCGAGCATAAATTGCCGGGCGAAAAAGAGTCCGAACGGATCGGCCATGTGGGGACCGATCACGCCCCAATAGGTGTTCACCCACCCAAACTCTGCCAGGAGCAGAAAGCGCGGAATCAGCAACACCTGCAACGGGATCATCAGCGTGCTGAGGATGACCAGGAAGAGCACATTGCGCCCACGAAAATTGTACTTGGCAAATGCGAAGCCGGACAACAGGCTGAAAAATGTGAGCCCGATGACCGAAACGCCGACGATGATCAGCGTGTTGCCATACCAGCGCGGCCATGGTTGGCTGGTCCAACCGGTGATGTAGTTGGCGAAAGTCAGCGTCTGTGGCAGCAGGTGCAGTTCACGCGAATAGGCCTCTTCTCTGGGCACGATGGTTGTCACAACCATCCAGTAGAGCGGGAAGAACATGATCAAGGCGCCGGACGCGACTGCCAACCAGATAGCGGTTGTTGACAGGCGGTTTTTCGTTTTTGCGGAGATCCAGGATGATCCGCTTGAGTTCACTCGGTCGATGCTCATTTTCTGCCTAAATCCTTCCGCCGTCATTGGAAAAACGCCATTGGATCAGTGTAATCGTCATGATGATCGCCATGAATACAAGGCCGATGGTGCTGGCATACCCAAACCTTTGGGACTGAAACGCCATGTTGTAGATATAGATCGTCAACACTGTGGTGGAATAACCGGGACCGCCACTCGTCATGACGTAGCCGAGATCAAACACTTCAAACGAGAAGATAATGCTGAGCACCAGCAACAGGAAGGTTGTCGGCGCCAACAGAGGCAGCGTGATGTGGAAAAAACGCTGTCTGGCAGAAGCGCCGTCAATGGACGCGGCTTCCACAAGGTCGCTGGGGATGGACTGCAACCCGGCAAGATAGATCAACATGCAAAAACCAACTCGCACCCAGACCGTGGCAATCATAACGGTCATCAGAGCGGTGTCAGGATCGGACAGCCAACGCACCTTTTCCAAACCGACCGCCACCAGTATCTTGTTGATGACGCCGAACGTATCGCCGAAGATCCAGCCTGCCGTGGTTGCCGTTGCCACGGCGGAGATGACAAAGGGCAAGAAGAAGATTGCACGGAAAAGCGGTCGGCCAGGCAGACCTTGCCGGTTGAGGCCAATGGCCGCCAGTAGGCCCAGCGCCATACTGACCGGCACGACGCCGAGCGCGTAGATAACGGTGTTCTTGAGCGATATCCAGAAGATCGGATCGGTAAATAGGTCTATGTAGTTCTTGATGTTGATGAATTCCGGCGTTCCGATGCCATTCCAGTCGAAGAAACTCATGGCCGCCGCATAGGTGATGGGCAGAAACACGAAGGTGATGAAGATCAGCATGGTCGGTGCGATGAACAGGTAGGGAATCACCTTGCGCTGATTTCGGCTCCACCAACTGTACTCATAGGTCGGCGGTATCGCTTTCGACTCTGTGGTCAAGGACGGTGTTTCTGGCATCCTGCAGGCTCCGCTGAATAGACGGGGTGGTCGATCGGGACAAACGATGCGCTCTGTGAAGGCAACACGCACACGGTGTGCACAATTGTACGGCTACACAATATCTGGACACAATAGCGGTGAGGGCAACCATGCCCTCACCGCTACAGAACCGATGGATGGCAAGGTTGACTATTCTGCCAATACTGCGTTGATCTTGTCTTCCATATTCTGTGCCGTCGTGGCAGCATCCTGACCGCCTACGAAGGCCAGATCGAGTTCGTCGGCCATGATGGTCGCGATCTGCGGGAAGATGGACATGCCCTGGACAGAGGCGTGATGGGGATCGATGGTTGCCGCTACCTCACTGAAGAGCAGCATCTGCTCGTTGAACTCAGGATATTCCAGCCCTTCCATGGCCGATTTACGCACCGGATTGAAGAAGGCGGAGGAAGCGTACTCGCGCATGTTGTCAGTTTGCGTCGCAAACTTGATGAACTCTGCGGCCACTTCCGGATGCTCGCTGTCTTTGGTCACGGCCAGTCCGTTGCCGCCCAGATCTGCATCCTGTCCATTCGGGGTGCAGGGCAGGTAGGTCACGTCCCAACCCATTGAGATCATCTGGTCGCGCAGGGCAGGCATGTGCCAGCTACCGGAGATCAGGAAGGCAATCGCCCCGTTCATGAAGAGTTCCTCTGCCCGCTCCGAGGTTTTCATCGAAGTGCTGCCCGGCGAGAGGCCCTCGTCGTACCAGTTCTTTCATCCAATCAATCGTTTGGACTGTGGCTTCTGAATTGATGGCCGAAGCTGACAGATCGTCGGTCAGCACCTGGCCGCCGTTGCCGTAGAGGAAGAGCATCCAACGCTTGGCGTTCCAAAGCGCTGCGTGGCCGTAGTCGGCGTCGCTGTTTTCCATGGCGAGGCGTGACATCTCGTTGAACTCTTCCCAGGACCAACACTCGTCCATGCTCTGCGGAACTTCGATGCCGGCCTGCTCGATGTAGTCCGTGTTGTAGAAGAGCGCGTGGGTATCCCACACCATCGGAACCCCGTAGGGCTTGCCGTCATAGCTGGCGATGGCCCATGCCGCTTCATAGAAATCGTCGGAGAACCCTTCTTCGAGATACGGACTCAGGTCGATGGTGCCGCCCGCGTCGGCGTAGAAGGCGAAATCGCCGACGAAACCGACCTTGATAATGTCGGCGGCCTCGCCGGCAGCCAACTCGGTGATGATCTGCTCCTTAAAGCCTTGGCCGGGGCGCTCAAGCAACTCGATGGTCACACCCGGATTTTGTTCCTCGAATGCATCGATGATTTTCTGGTACCCCGCGTACTCACCCGGTCCGCCGCCGATTGCAAAGGTTAGTTCGATCTCTTCACCGCTGTCCGAGCCGCCATCGGAGCCGCCTGCGGCGGAATCACTCGGCGCGGCTGCCGGGGCTGCACAGCCGGCGAGCATGGCAACAATCAGCAACATGCCGATTGCAACCGTCAACAAGGTTCTCTTCTTCATAGTCTCTCTCCAATCGTTTAGGAGCTAGCATGTAGGAACTAGCATGTAAGAACTATCGTGTAGGAACTGCTTGGCAGATAATGCTATTTGATGCCCCGGACGGGGCGGATCAACAGGATTGACATTGTCTCATAAGAGGGTAAATTCAGCAACCCATTTTTCAATGAACTTCTGGAGGGCGCGGATAGTCAACTACAGAATCTGGGCTATCACCCCGCCTTTGTCAAAACCTTTACCGAGGTCAGTAACGCGACTCAAATCTGCGAACTGAGCCAACTACATGTTGTCGACGGCTTGCTTATCATGGGCGGCGGACTGAACGAGGAAACGACTCAGATGTGGAAAGCCGTCACCCCCGCCATTGTTGCAACGCCCACCATGATCGATCCCAAAGTCGACACAGTCATGATCGACGGCAAAGAAGGCATGCGCCAGATGGTGCGCCACCTAGCCCAATTGGGGCATCAGCGCATCGGTTTCGTGATGGGGCAAGAGTATGAGGACCGGGTGCCAAACCGGGTATTGGGGTATCGTGCCGGTATCGCAGAACAGAAGCTCGCCAGCGAACCGGCCCTGTTGGTTGAATCGATGCACACCATCAGACGATTGCCGCACGAGATCGGACAGGCCGGCGCACGCAAGTTGATGAGTCTGCCATCCCCGCCTGACGCCATCATGTGCTCCTCCGATCTGATCGCATTGGGGGCCATGCGATGGCTCCAGTCCGAAGGCTACGACGTGCCGGGGGATGTCGCGGTCACAGGTTTCGACAATCTGTACGATGCGAGCATCGCCTATCCGCCGTTGACCACCGTGCATGTGCACAAGCGACTGCTGGGCCGATTGGCGGCTGAACAATTGCATCGTCGTATCGAAAACCCCGATGATCCGGCGCTGACAATATGTACGCCCACTTCGTTGGTGATCCGGCAATCGTGTGGCGCACAAGCGGGTTCATAGGTTTCTCCGCGCAGAACCCCCGGCGCCGGGGGTTCTGGGATAGCATCTTGCTTAGAATGGCCCAAACGCGCCTACTCGGACAATGAGCGTCAGTTGTGGGCCATCTGGTCGATGCAGACGGTCACCGCCAAAATGACGATGTCGTCCTGGTCGGGATCAACCTGGACGCCGTAAGAATCACGTATACGGAACCACTTCTTCGAAACCTCGGCCACCTTGTCCCGGCCTTCACCAATGGTGTACTCATGATCGAGGATGTTGCCTTTGACCTCGAGGTCCGGGCCGTTCTTGATCTTGACGGTGAAGCGGTCACGAATCGGCGAAATTAAGGCCTTTTTAACCGTGGCAATGCTTCTGCCCTGAGCGTCTTCAACTTCCATACTGTCTTTCACCCGCAGCATACGCTCTTGGATCCTGCACAGTACATTGCGATTCGCATCCTCAAAGTTGAGCGTATCGCGTACGCGCACGGCCTTTCCGTCCACCTTGAATACTTTCTGTCCGGCACTGTTCTCGATCCAATAATCATCGCCGATGGAGACCATCCGCTCGCGCATCTGATAGCGCGTAGCGTCACCGCCGCGACCGAAGGTTTGGCGGTCATCCCGGCGCTCTGCTCTGCGTTCCTGTCGTCTACCTGGCATCGTACAACTCCTTGTCTTGATTGGGGCCATGTTTGAATAGGCCGCAACTTATCTATGTCAACTACCGAGCGGGCCGCCCGAGCATGCGATACATGAATCCCATGCAACGCATGCGGCAACATCACCGCATGGTAGGATCATATACGTGATCGTCGTCCTCGGCAAAAAAGCGCGATCGAGCAAAGAGGTCGTGAACAAAAACGCGTATATCCACACAACTTAATGCGTTGTTTGTACCCAGCCAGGACGAAGTGCCGAACTTCGGCTACATCCAAGACCACTCAACTAGCCCCCAGGTAGAGCGCCTCCTCAGTTTGAAGCGAAATCGCCAACTTATCGAAATAAGGCTAGAATGGACCAGAGCCTGATGTAGATGGCCGCAAATCCTCAAGTCCATCCAGCCAGTTGTGGTCTCGAAGCGCAATGAGAGCGATAACGATTCAGTCGAGGGTGATTTTCTTTTCTGTTGGGCTGTTCTTAGCATTCTTTGGATCGGCACTCGCACAGAGCGCCGATGCGTCTGAAGCGGCGCCAATTGTCCTCACGGATGACCAGGACAGATTCTTGCTGGGCCGGCATCTGGAGATCCTCGAGGATCCCGGCGGTGAGCTGACCATCGAGGACGTGACATCACCGGACTTTGAGGCGCGCTTTGTACCCAGCCAGGACGAAGTGCCGATCTATGGCTTCACCGAAAGCGCCTACTGGATCCGCTTGCCGCTACGCAACGAATCCCACTTGACAGACCGTTGGCTGCTGGACCTTGGGTTCGCCAACATGCACTATGTCGACCTATACACGCCCAATCCGGACGGCAATGGATTTGACGTCAAGCAGACCGGCTCCTTTCGACCGTCCGCCAGCCGCGACCTTCGGGAACCACGCATTGTCTTCGATCTGATGGTTCCGGCCGAGGACGAGTTAACCTACTATCTACGTCTCAAAAGCGGCGCCTCGATGACGTTCCCCCTTACTGCGTGGATGCCGGATGCATTCTTCTTACAGTCCAAAATGGAGCATGCATTAGCCGGGATCTATTTCGGCGCGTTATTCGCATTGCTGGCCTATAATCTATTCTTGTTCGTCTCATTGCGGGAGAAGAGCTACCTCTATCTGCTGACGCTATTGGCCGGCATGGTCATCTTTGAGGCATCCTATGCCGGCTATACTGAAGTATATTTCTTCCCTGCTCTCTATTTCCTGAATTACTATTACCTAGCGGTTTCGTTTGCACTGCTTTTCGTATCCATGCTGATGTTTGCAGATGCATTTCTGGAATTGAAGACCCATCTGCCGAAGCTCCATTGGCTGAGCATCATTCTCGTTGCCGTCTGGGGCGTGCTGATCCTTCTGGCGCCTGTTATCACCTATTTTGACTATGTCCAACTCGCAGTGCCTTTGGCGCTAGCCTCCATGGCGACGGTCTTGATTGTCGGAACAGTCGCCGGACGCCGAGGCATCTCGCATTCTCGCTTATTCATGATTGCGTGGTCGGGCCTGGTGCTCGGACTTGTCATCGTAGTGCTCGTACGGATGGGAATCATGCCCAGCAATCTGCTCAGTGAGAAAGCCTATCGTTTGGGTCTGCTGTGGTTGGGGATCTGCTGGTCGCTCGCACTGGCTGATCGCGTCAATATGCTGCAAGCAAACGTGTTGCGTAATGAGCGCCGCCTCTCTCAAATCCTGGAAGGGCTTCCCACTGGGCGTTGTGCTGTACGAGAAGGATCAGAGGCCCAGCTATATCAACCGGCGCGTGGTCGAGATCCTCAGCAATCCGGCCCGGGAGCATCAGACCGGACTTGACGGCCGGCCGTACGCTGGCTCAGACAATGGAGTACTTTTCTTTTCATGTGGCCGGGAGCGATCGGAAGTATTCGTTGGAGGAAATGCCGATATTCCGGGCGCTGCACGGCGAGCCGGCCGCTGCGGACGATATCGAGGCGGATCTCATTGATCGACGTGTTCCTCTGGAGATCTGGGCCAGCCCGGTAAAGGACGCGCAAGGAGAGGTCGAATCCGCCATCGTGGCGTTTCAGGACATCACCCGGCGCAGGCAGACCGAAACTGAACTGGCTGCATATCGCGACAATCTGGGAATTATTGGTGGAGGAGCGAACCGCCCAGTTGAGCGAACTGAATGAGGTGCTGAATCACGAGGTGATCGGAGCGCAAGTTGCTTGCGGATACGCAGGTCAAACTGATCCGGTGGCTGTCGGCGATCAACCATAGCCACCAGTTGCTGCGTGGTTCGGCAGACCTGCCGCAAGCGCACGAACAACTCTTGACGGCGATCAGCCAGTTGATGGGCGCCAAGCACGTTTTTGGGCCTTGCAGTGGAGGCCACAATGACCGGATCGACGTGGCCAGTTGTCTGCGCTACAGCAATTCGTCTGCGCCGGCGGAGAATCTCCCATCATCGTGCGAACCTGGATCGTCGTTGCGCGACCTGATTGAACAGGGCGAGATCTCCATTCTGCCCGCTGATTGCGACAACCCGATTCTCGCGCCGCTGGAATCCTGTTTGCTGGACGAGGAAATATCGTCGGTCCATCCTGGCGCCCATTCGGACCGAGCAAGGCGCCATCGGCCTTTTGGGCCTGGGGATGTCACAGCCTGCAGATTCCTTCACACCCGAAGAGATCACGCTGTTTGAACGGATCAGGTATGATCTTGCACGAGTCACCGAATATGCACAGCTCTATGATACGGCGCGCACGTTGGCCGCAACGGAAGAGCGCACGCGCCTGGCGCGCGATCTGCACGATTCGGTGACGCAGGTTCTTTTCTCCGCCTCTCTGCTGGCGGAAGCCTTGCCGCAGATCTGGCGCCGCGATCCGGAGCAGGCCGCAGAGAGCCTGGATGGGTTGCGACGTCTGACGCACGGGGCGTTGGCCGAAATGCGCAGCTTGTTGCTCGAATTGCGCCCGGCCGCGTTGTTCAAGACTTCCCTACCCGAACTGATATCTCAACTGACCGAGGCCGTCACCAGCCGTAGCGGGTTGCCGTTTCATCTGCATGATCGAGCAGATTCCAGTCCTTGCCGGAGGATGTCCACATCAGCTTCTATCGAGTCGCTCAAGAGGCCCTGAACAACGCTGGTCAAACATGCTCAGGCCAGCCGGGTCGAGATTCGACTGGGCGCGTTTCTCCCGGCCCTCGGATGTTGCCGACCGGCCGATTCAGACATATCATTGACGATCTCGGATAATGGCGTTGGATTCTCTCCAGAAAACGATCAACCGGGCAATATGGGGCTTAGGTATCATGCGTGAACGAGCCACGGCCATCGGCGCCGATCTGTCGATAGAAAGCCAACCGGGCCGCGGCACGAAAGTGACGATGAACTGGACCGGCAAACCGAGGAAACAATCGCCATGCCTGAATCAGAAACGATCCGTGTATTGATTGTCGACGACCATGCGCTGGTTCGCCTCGGACTGCGCCACTACCTCTACGGCTTCGACTGGGTTGAACCGGTCGGCGAGGCTGAGAACGGCGAACGAGGCGGTCGAGTTCTGCGCCAACAATGACGTGGACGTGGTGCTGATGGACATGGTGATGCCGGTGATGGACGGCAGCGAAGCCACAAGGCGGATCATGGCGTTGGACAAGCCGGTGAAGGTCATCGTGCTCACCAGTTTCCACGAACAGAATCTGGTCGAGGATGCGCTGAAGGCCGGCGCGACCAGCTATCTGCTCAAGAATGTCAACTCGGAGGAACTGGCGGCGGCTATCCGCTCCGCACATGTGGGCCGCGTCCACGCTGGCCCCGGAGGCTGCCGAAGCCCTGATCGCGGCCACACGCCGCCAGCCCGGCATCGGATCCGATCTGACCGATCGGGAACTGGAGACGTTGACTTTGGTTGTCCAAGGGTCTCTCCAATAGCGAAATCGCGGACCGGCTCGTCATTTCTGTCCGCACCGTCACCTTTCACCTCACGAACATTTTCACGAAGTTGGGCGCCAAGAATCGCGTCGAGGCGGTAACCATCGCCCTGGAACATCACCTCGTCGACAAACGCAACTGCTGATCTTCCCGATTCACCCCTCGCAGAAGGCCGACACCTGCCTTATCCTACAGGTAGCTGGCCTGCGCTTTCCCACAGGCAAAAAACTGGACTCAATTGCTTCCCTTCTTGACGTTGCGCGGAAGGAGCTGATCTGCTATCCTATCTGTTGCGCTGACCGCTCCAAACCACTTGGCTGAAGCGCCGTCAGAATTTAGGACGTGGAGATTAGTGTGATGCGCATCATTGTTGCGGACCACCATGAACAATCGCTTCTGGCGCTGACGACAATGCTCCAGGAACAATCTGGCGTTGATCTTGATTGGCGAGGCGGTGAATGCGCAGGAGTTGCTTCGGTTGGCCGCAAGCGAAGCCGCAGACGTCGTCGTGGTGGACAGGAACCTGCCCGGCTCTTCCATCTCCGATCTGCTCGCCGATCTCCACTCACTGGAGAAGAGACCGTTCGTCATCGTCATGGCCAGCGAGTCCGAAGACAGCAGAATGGCGCTGAGCGCCGGCGCCGATGCGTTTGTGAGCAAGGGTGACGGCCCGGAGTGGCTGCTGGATTACCTGGACACTTACACCAACCGAAGCCGAGTTTGATAGCCGACAGGCGCGTATCAGTCGTTCACGTCTATCATTGCGAGTGGATGTTATTGAACACGCCCAATCGAAATCAAGCTGAGAACAGACGATGACTGCGTCCAAAAAGCCACAATCGACCCCGAAAAAGTCGAAGAATTCAGGGTTCGCTTCTAATGTTGTCTCCGGCCTAGCCACAGGTCTGTTCAGCATTCCGGAAGGCATGGCCTATGCCCAGTTGGCCGGCGTCAACCCGGTCTACGGTCTCTACTCCGGCATCGTCGCCGTGATCGTATCGTCTATGACCACCGGCACCATCCTGATGATGAGCACGCTGACCAGCGCGATTGCGCTGGCCACCGGCAGCGTCATGCAGAGCGCCGGCATTCAGGACAGTCAGATGCCTCAGGCGTTGTTCACGATCACGTTCCTGGTCGGGGTGATCATGTTCGTGCTGGGCATCCTGCGCCTGGGCAGCATCGTCAACTTCGTCTCGAATGCGGTGATGACCGGCTTTGTGGCCGGCGCTTCGCTGCTGATCATCCTGGGGCAGGAACACCATCTGACCGGATACAGCCCGGTCGGCAACAATCAATGGCAGAAGACGGTCAACTGGCTGCAGAATTACTCGCAGTGGGACAAGACGACGGTAGCGGTCTCGATCGGCGTCATCATATTTATGGTACTTCTCAAGCGCTTCAAATCGCTGGAGAAGTTCGCCGCCATCATCGTCATGCTGGTGGCGACGATTGTGGTCAATCTGCTCAACATTCAGACCGAGCTGGTGGGCAGCATCGCCACCATCCCCAACAGCCTGCCGGCGTTCATGCTGCCGAATTTCAGCCTGATCCCGCAGCTTGCCCTGGGTTCGGTTTCGGTGGCCCTGGTGGCGTTGGCGCAGGGAGCGGGCATCAGCACGGCTGTGCCCAACCCGGATGGCAGCAAGTCCAGCCGATCGCGTGATTTTGTGGGCGAGGGATTGGGCAATCTGGCCGGCAGCTTCTTCCAATCCATGGCCACGGGCGGATCGCTGTCGCGCACTGGCGTCAGCGTGAGCGCGGGGGCCAACAGCCGCTGGGGCGGCGTCTTCGCCGGCGTGTGGCTGG
Source organism: uncultured Chloroflexia bacterium (assembly GCA_963698255.1). Taxonomy (GTDB): domain Bacteria; phylum Chloroflexota; class Anaerolineae; order Caldilineales; family Caldilineaceae; genus JAWKOK01. The sequence continues at coordinate 996,601 of CAVOQD010000024.1, forward strand.
GCGTGATCGTGCTGCTCTTCGGCAGCTCCGCCGAGATGGTGCCGCTGGCCGTGATCGGCGGCATGCTGACCGTGGTCGGCGTCGAGTTGATCGTCGCCCGCGTCCCCAGCGCCCGTTTGGTGCTGCGCACCGGCGCCTGGGGGTCCCATCGCGGCATTGGCGCTCACCTTCTTCTCGGCGCTCTTCATCCCGCTGCAGTTCACCATCTTCCTGGGCGCTGGACTGTCGCTCTTGCTCTATGTCGTCGCTGCCTCGCGCAAGACCCGTCTGCGCCAAGCGGTGCGCCTCGACGATGGCGCGTGGGAGATGAGTGAAGCGCCCAAGGATCTGGCATCCAACGCTGTCACGGTCCTCATCGTGGAAGGACTGGACTTCTTTGCTGAGGTGCCGACGTTGAATGACCAACTGCCGGCGGCGCGCGAATACTTCCAATGCTGTTGTCGTTCTGATACTGCGCGACGTACAGGATCGTGTCCAGTACCGGCATCAAATGGCTTGAGCATTATGCGCGGGAACTACAAGCGCAAGGCAGCTTACTGCTCTTGGCCGATGTCCGACCAGACGGTTTTGGAAACCCTGAAGAGAAGCGATGCGCTGGCCGTGATTGGCGAAGAGAACGTCTTTCCGGCGACATCGCGAATGCTGGCATCTGAGGATGAGGCTTGGGGCTGCTGCGCAGAAATGGCTGAAACGGGATTCCAAGCCAGCCCAAGGCGTCGAAACGGACTCGGCGAAGACATAGCGTTAGAAAAATAGTTGTCTGACGGATTAATTGCGGAGGTGTGACAATTGTACAACAAAGGATGGGTTTGGTTCTTTCTGCTTGCTGGCGTTGCAGTTGTGCTGGCTGGATGTGCCGGAGCGGGTTCCACACCTGCGCCCGCGACAGTCGTGGTCGAATCGGCGGAAGCGGTCGAGGCCGTTCAATCCGAATCAGCCCTAGCAAACTCCGCGTGGGAGGCCGAGTCGTTCGGTGGACTGGATGGATGATGGGATTCCTGTGATTCCCGGCACCTATCCGTCGCTGCACTTCATGCTTGATCGGTACAGTGGATATAGCGGCTGCAACTTTTTCCTGGGCGTCTACGGCGTCGAAGGCGACGCACTGAGTTTGGAGACCCCAACCTCGACCGAAGGCGGTTGCGACGATACGGCGTTGGTCGACCAGGACGGAAGCTACATGAGCAGCCTCGAGAACGTGACCGCGATATGAACTGGCTGACGACAAATTGCGCCTCTATACCGTCGAGGATCAGCTACTCCTCACCATGGTCCCGTCTCGATTCTCTTCCGTTTGAGGAAACGACCTGGGAACTGAAGTTCTTTTCAACAGAGCCGGCCTACTGGCAGCCGCATCTGCAGGATACATTGATCACAGCCCAGTTCGACGGCGAGCAGTTAACCGGAACATCAGGATGCAACGACTATTCAGCCGCCTATACGCGGCAACGAAGACCAGTTGGTGCTTGACGAACTGTCGGTCACAGAGAAAACATGCAGCGAGCCGGAAGGCGTGATGGGCGGCAGGAGAGCGAATATTTGTCGATGCTGGCCACCGTCGGCGCCGTCATCGAATCCGCCCGCACATTGGAGTTGCTGACGGCTGACGGGACGCCGTTGTTGTTGTATCACGGAGCAGTAGAGCGGGAAGCTAAGGTGCGATTCCATCGATCCCGAATATGTGCGATCTCGGGCACTCAGGAATATCTCAGCACGGCAACGCGGCGGAAATGAGCCCACGGTTCGTAGGTTCGGCTATCAGCCGGACGACTCCTGGACCCTTTGGAGCAGTCTGATTCGGCGAGGCTTGTCACGCTGATAGCGTGACCTACGGTCCATGGGTCTACTTACGCCGTCGTGTACTAGCGGCAAGCTACGAGAACAACGAGCGAACAGTTCGGTGACATTGAGACGGTACTTCGCCGTGGGACTGGGCATCGACCCGCCGGGCAGCGGGCGCTGCATGCACGATCCTGGAGTGAGACGAATCTCAGAAGGACAAGTGGAAGTATCGATTTGGAAAAGCGCTTGAGCGTAGCAATGGCGCGAGAAGTAGACAAGGAGACCGTAAATGAGCAAGGAACAGAATATCGTCATCATCGCCGCCTACCAGGCGGTGGAGCCGGCGAGCAATAACTTTGACGCGCTGGTACAGCTCGTCAAGGACAAGACCATCAAGACCGACGGCATGATCCTCGTCCAGAAAGACGCCGACGGCAAGGTAACCGTCAGCGAGACCGGCGACCACCTGGGTCGCAAGGGCGCAGGCTGGGGTGGCGGCGTCGGTTTCCTCGTCGGTTTGGCTGCGCCGCCGCTGCTGGCCTCGGTGGTGGTCGGCGCGGCTGCCGGCGCCGTGGTCGGCAAGTTCGCCAAACACAAGGTCGTGGACGGCGTCGAGGGCGGGTTGGGCGACAAACTCAAGCCGGGCACGGCTGCCATCCTGATCGCTGTCCGCGAAGAAGACCGCCTGGCCGCGGAACGGGCCATGGCCGACTCGCCGGCCAAGTCGGTCGCCGTGGTGGATGAAGGTCTCAAGGAGGCCCTGGTGGAAGCCGGCGGCAAGTTTAATCCCGATCGCACTGTGCTGCCGATTCCGGACAAGACTTTCGGAGGTGTGGCCGGGCGCACGCTCGACAAGTCGGTGGGCGACTGGACGATCATGGCAGGGGCCAAGGCTCCTGAAGGAGCGCCAAACGTCCTCTTCGTGCTGATCGACGACGCCGGCTTCGGCGGTCCGGATACGTTCGGCGGCGCCATCGAGACCCCGACCCTGACCCGCGTGCAGCAGGCAGGTCTGACGTACAACCGATTCCACGTGACAGCAGTCTGCTCGCCGACTCGCGCCGCGTTGCTCACCGGCCGCAACCATCATCGCGTGGGCATGGGGACCATCGCCGAACTCCCGGCCCCGTATCCCGGCTACACGGGCCAGCGGCCACGAAGTTGTACCGCTTTGCCACGAATTCTGAGGGAGAACGGCTACGTCACTGCCGGCTTCGGCAAGTGGCATTTGACCCCTGGCAGCCAGATGGGCGCAGCCGGTCCGTTTGACCATTGGCCGCAGTCCTGGGGCTTCGACCATTGGTGGGGATTCCTGACCGGTGCGGCAGGCCAATATGACCCGATCATCACACAGGACAACACCACGATCGGCGTGCCCGAGGGCAAGGATGGCGAGCTCTACTACTTCCCCGACGACATCACCGACAAGGCCGTCGAGTGGCTGCATGCAGTTCGAGCGCAGGACGTTGATAAGCCGTGGATGATGTACTACTCCACCGGCTGCAGCCACGCGCCGCACCATGTGGCCAAGGAGTGGGCCGACAGGTACAAGGGCAAGTTCGACCAGGGCTGGGACAAGTACCGCGAAGAGACCATCGAGCGCCAGAAAAAACTGGGGATCGTTCCGGAGGAGACCGTGCTGACCGAGCGCCCAGACCTGTTCCCGGCCTGGGATTCACTCACCGACGCGCAGAAGCAGCTCTATGCCCGCCAGATGGAGGTCTTCGCCGGCTACTCCGAGAATGCGGATTGGAATGTCGGACGTCTACTGGACTCCATCGAAGAGATGGGCGACCTGGACAATACCCTCATTATCTACATCTGGGGCGACAATGGCGCCAGCATGGAGGGCACAAACACCGGCTCGTTCAATGAGACCACCTTCTTCAACGGGGCGATTCTCGACGCTGACCAGCAAATGAAGATCATCGAGAAGTTCGGCGGCATTGAGGCCCTGGGCAGCGAGCACACGGCTCCCCACTTTGCCGCTGCCTGGGCATGGGCAAACAATACGCCGTTCCAGTGGGGCAAGCAGATGGCCAGCCACCTGGGCGGCACGCGCGACCCGATGGTCATCTCCTGGCCCGGACACATCAAGGCCGGTGGTGACCTGCGCACCCAGTTCACCCACTGCATCGACCTTGTTCCTACTGTACTGGAAGCCGCCGGTATCCCTGAACCGGAAATGGTGGATGGTATCGCACAGGAGCCGATGGACGGCACCAGTTTCTTGTATACGTTTGATGACGCCGAGGCTGCGGAACAACACACGGTTCAGTACTTCGAGATGCTCGGCAGCCGCGCGATGTATAAGGACGGCTGGTGGGCATGCACAAAACTGGACAAGGCCCCTTGGGACTTCACGCCGCAGACCCTTGCCCGCTTCGCACCAGGGAAGTACAGCACGGATGATGACGTCTGGGAACTCTACTATCTGCCGGATGATTTTTCTCAGGCCAACAACCTGGCTGCCGAAAATCCCGCTAAGCTAAAGGAACTGCAGGATCTCTTCTGGCAGGAGGCCGAGCGTAACAAGGCCCTGCCGATGCTGGCTCCCTTCTCAGTCTGGATGGGTGATCTGCCGCCGCTGCCGACCATCACTCGCTTCAACTTCGCGGGTGACGTCCAGAACATCCAGACGTCGATGATTCCGCGTATCTATGGGCGCTCATACGCTATCGAAGCGGAGATCAATGTGCCGGAAGACGGGGCCGAAGGTGTCCTCGTGGCCTTCGCCGACTTCATTGGCGGCTTCTCCCTGTGGGTCGATGGGAATGGTCTATTGAACCATACCTACCAGTTCTTGGGCATCGAGACCTACAAGCAGACCTCAACCGAGCCCCTGCCGACCGGTAACGTGCGCGCAAAGATGCTCTTCGAGGCCGATTCGACGGAGCATGCCGCGGGCGGCAAGGTGACCTTGTGGGCGAACGATAAACAGATCGGCGAAGGTCGTCTCGACAAGACGGTCTCGCTCATCTTCACCACGTACGCCGGCATGGACATTGGTCGCGACAACGGCGGCGTCGTTGATCTGGCCTACGAAGACAAGGCGCCCTACGCCTTCACGGGAACCGTCAAGAACGTCGTCTTCGATCTGAAGCCAATGGCCCAAGAGCATGAGCAAGCGCTGCACGCCGCCAACCAGCGGTCCGGTGTCGCTGCGGGTGTCGCCGGCTAGGTCTGAGGCAGTAGCTGACCCAAGGGAAAGTCGAAGGGGACGCTCCTCGACCTTGTTCGCTTAGCCATCGCGATGGCTAAGCGAACAAGGTCGAAGGCGGAATCTCCTTCGGTTTCAATATTGCAGTTTCAAGTCCATTTTCAACAAAGGAGAAAAGAAGTGTCCAGCAAGAACAAGAAAGTGATCATCGCCTACTTCGACGGGACGGAGGAAGCCAACAAAGCTGCTGACCAACTGAAGGATTGGGACAAGGCCAACGATGACGTGAAACTTGGCGGCGTCGGAATCTTGGTCTCAGAAGACGGCAAGATCAAAACCAAAAAGGTGGGCGGTCGTGCCGCAGGGACCGGGGCCAAGTGGGGTACGGCCCTCGGTGCAGTCGCCGGTATTCTCTCCGGCGGCGCCACGCTGATCGCCGGCGCAGTGGCCGGCGCGGCCGGCGGCGCAGTGCTAGGCTCCTTCTTTCACAAGAGCCTCGGCCTCAGCGACGACGACAACGCACGCCTGGAGGCCCACCTCAAGGACGGCGGCGCAGCAGTAGTCGCCATGGCCGATGAAGATGAGGCGAAGCCACGTCAGCCGAACTCACTTCGCTGGGTGGTACGGTTGAAAGCTATGCAGTGCCCGAAGAGACAATGGAAGCGGTCGATTCGACTGAAGAGGTGCAACCGGCAGACGAATCTGCGACTGACGATGTCGCCGATACCGGCTACGGACGCGACCGCAAAGGAAGAGGAGGAATAACTATGTGTTGTGCATTTTTGGCGCTTGTTCTGCTTGGCCCGCGTATCGTTCGGCGCGTTCTGGTGGCTGTTCCAGCCAGCGCGCTGGAACCTGGCCTTTAACAACTGGCCCGGCGGCGGTATCTGGTGGATCTGGCCGATCCTTGGCCTGATCTTCATTCCCTGGACGACTATCATGTACATCATCGTCGCGCCCGGGGGCGTGGTCGGCTGGGATTGGCTCTGGCTCGGCCTGATGCTGGCAGGCGACATCGCCTCCTACGCCGGCGGTTACGGCCGCAAGAGCATACCCTCCTACGAAGGGTATTAAACTCAGCACGGAATGAGAACTACGGTTTCTTATCTTCCAGGAAGCTGCCAGCTTCCTGGAAGATAAGAGATGCAGTTCACGGCAAAACCGCAGGTGCCACAATTGGAGGAGAGTAGAATGGCAGAGTCGAATATGAGCGAAATTGGCGAAGATCTGGAGATCGCCGGCGATGTTGTCGCCACGGAAGGCGCCCTGGAGATGCTTGACGGAGCCGAGGATCTGGATATCGCAAGAGAAGCAGCCGCGATCGGCGTCGCCGAAGTCGCGGCAGCGGCCAGCGATCTGACGCGTGCCGAAGACGCCGCGTTCGTCGCTGAACGCGTCCAGCACTTGAGCGAAGTCATGGGCGAGGCCGGTGTGGTCGACGTGACCGAGGGCGTCGACATGTTGATGACGGGCGCCGACGTGCGTGCCATGGGATCCCTCGTCGGCCTGATCAGCGAGGAAGATCTGGAGCGCGGTCTGGAACTGGCGCGGATGGCCGGCGAACTGTGGACAATTAGCGATGTAATCTCCGTTCTGGAGATGCCGGTGCTGGCTGAATTCCTGGAAGTGCGCGGCATGCGTCTGCAAGAGATCGCCGCCGAACAATTGCTGCGATTCACGGGCACACGCGTGCTCGCTGAGGCAATTGATAGAGCAGGCGGAGAGATTGAGACATTGGGCGAGAACGAAGTCGCCGAGGGTATGATACGCGTGGCCGTGTCTGAAGCAGCGGCAGAGCGCAGCGCCGAATTGTCCGTGGCCAGCGACGAGTTGGCTCTCCAAGGCCTAGATGAGTTGGAGACTGCGGCGTTGGCGCGGGAGGTTGCCGCCGGGGCTGCCGCCGCCGGCGTGGGCAAGATCGCCGAAGGCGCGGAAGCAATGGGCGCTGGTGAAGCGATTGAGGCCGCGGGCGAGGCACTCGACGATAGCGATGATGAATAGGACAGACCGTTAGCAGAGGAGAGAGAATATGTTAAGACGTCCAGGACGAAGGATGCGCCGCCGCAGAGTGGCGGGCGCAGCGTTGACCACGGCGGCGGTCGTCGGTACAGCTGGCGCGGTCAGCCACCACCAGCAACAGCGCTATGCCCGGCAAGATGCGGCCGCACAGCAGGAGGACGATCTGGCCTATATGCAGGATCAACAGGCCGCGCAACAGGCGCAGATTGACCAGATGCAGCAACAACAGGCCGTGCCACCGGCGCCTCAGCCCGTTGCGCCTGCCGCCGCGCCCAGCCTCACCGATCAGATAAACCAGCTTGCGCAGTTGCATGCGTCCGGCGCGTTGACCGATGAGGAGTTCGCCGCGGCCAAGCAGAAAGTGCTTGCCGGCGGATAGGCTACTGAAGACACAAGGAGAAAAGCATGACTACAGAAGCGACATCCGTCGACGAAATCCAAGCGCTTTACGTTCAGACCGCTCACGGCATGACCTATGACGACGACAAACTCACGCTGCACACGGTGGCCCCGTCCACCCTTTTCTTTTCCGACCGGCCGGATCGTGTGACCGGCCATGTGTCCTCAGATGAGTTTGTGCAGACCTGGGGCGATGGCGAGGACAGCTTTGCCTCCAATCCGCCCAATGCCGCGCTTTCCATCTTTGGCGACGGCGAAGAGATCCACGACGTGGTCGTAGAGTTGTATGAGCCTGTCCTGGCTGGCGGCGACCTGACCTATCGCGTCAACGTTCTGGACGGCGAGTTGCCGGCCAGCGGCGGCCCTAGCTCGCTCTTCATCGACGTCATCGGACGACCGCTCTCGCCGGTGTCTGTGGCCGGTGTGCGCCGCCGTGATCGACGACGCGACCGCCGCTAGTCCGGCAGTTCAAGGTTGCTACGGTGCGCCTCGACGCCCTGCAAAGTCGAGGCTCAACCGGCACTTTTCAATCGGCGGTGTCAACCCCCTGAGATCCCAAAGAGCCAAAGTCGAGGCGCACCAGTCATTGGTCATTCGGCAATCGCGTTTTGCAACAGAGAGCCGAACCCCTCTTCAAAATGAAAAGTCAGATCGGCGGCTGTCACCACTTCCAACACGGGTCATTTTGCCCTGAAATCAGTAGTGCGCTACACTTCGAACCCGATCGAAACGCCATCTGATCGAGCGCCTGCGACATCCTCACAATTTGTCAGGGCTGCACTTGCCGACTTGCCGACAACAGCATGGGCCAATTTCATGAAAACCATCAACCGGGTCTTGTGTTTCGGATGTCTGCTAGCTTCGATCGGGGCCCTGGTTCTCGTCCGGGTTGAGCAGTGCAATGCCGCGCTCGTGGATCCGGTGGCTTCCCTAGCCCGAAGCGCAACCACACAAGTCAAAAATCTGCAGCAGCCGGCAGTCCCCGCGTCAGAGAGCGAGCTGCCCTACCGTACCGTTCGCATCGGCGTCGAACAGGGGCTATCGAATTCAGAAACATGGGGCGTTGTGCGCGACGATCAGGGTTTCATCTGGATTGGCACGATGGACGGGCTGAACCGCTACGACGCCTATGGGATGAAGGTCTTCAAGCATGATCTGTCGGACCCGACCAGCCTGAGCGACAATGCAATTCGGTCGCTGTACGTGGATGGAGCCGGCAATCTCTGGATCGGCGGCTGGTTCAACGGACTGAACCGCTTCGACCATGAGACCGAGACATTCACCCGTTTTCAGCATGACCCGGACGATCCGAACAGCCTGAGCAACAATGCAATCAATGCCATTCTGGAGGACCGCAGCGGCATATTATGGCTGGGTACCCGTGGCGGGCTGAACCGCTTCGATCCGGCTACGGGCCTATTCACCGCCTACCTACACAACCCAGACGACCCCGACTCACTTGTCAACGACGGCGTATTTGCCCTGGCGGAAGATGGGGACGGTATGCTCTGGGTAGGCACGGACGGCGGTCTGGACCACTTCGACCCTGTCGCCGGGACGTTCCGCCATTATCAGAACGATCCGGATGATCCCGCCAGCCTGAGCAGCGACGTGATCCGTGCGCTCTTGGTTGACGAGCGCGGCGATCTGTGGGTTGGCACGTGGGGCGGCGGCCTCAACCGCCTGGACCGGCAGGGCGACACTTTTGTCCATTACCGCCATGATCCAGACGATCCCAACAGTTTGAACAATGATGGGATCTTTGTAATCAAACAAGCCGACAACGGTCACCTTTGGATCGGCACATTTGGCGGCGGTCCCGCCCGGTTCGATCCGCAGACCGGGAGATTTCAGCGTCTGGGGCTTGGGCAAGGAGACCCATGGCCGTTGGACTCCAGCTCAATCACCGAGGCGCTTGAGGCAAACGGCTTGCTCTGGCTGACGACGACCGACGACGTCTTTCTGGTCGATCTTCATCCAAAAGCGTTTCACACTTTTCAGCATGATCCAGACAATGTCAACAGCCTGGCCGCCAATGAGATCAACGCCATCTACGAAGACCCCCAGGGCATTCTCTGGGTGGCGACAGGTTCGACCGGCCTGAACCGGATCGACCGTTCCACTGGGGAGGTTAGCCATTTCCAGGAAAACCCGGAGGACCCCGCCGGTTCCAGCGCCAACGAGATCTGGGAGATCGCGCCCGATCCAGACGGCACGCTCTGGCTGGCCACCTTTGGCAGCGGCCTGGCCAACTTTGATCCGCAGACCGGGGAAGCGCTCTATTTCCGCAACGACGCCAATGATCCCGCGAGCCTTGCATCGGACGTAGCCACCGCTGTGCTGCGCGATCAATCTGGCCGTCTCTGGGTGGGCACATGGGATTCCGGGCTGGATTCCTACGACCCGGAGACCGGCGTCTTCAGTCACTATGTACACGATCCGGACGATCCTACGAGTTTGAGCAACAACGCCATCACGATGCTGAGCGAAGATCATCATGGCGACCTCTGGATTGGCGCCCTGTCGGGCGGCTTCAACCGCTTCGACCGCGCAACGAACTCGTTCACCCGCTATCCAGGCAAAGCCGGCGACTCGCAGCGTCTCCTCGCCAATGGCGTGACCGCAGTATTGCATGATCGATCGGGGCGTCTATGGGCGGGGTTGCTGGGCGGCGGGCTGGTCGAGCTTGATGTGGACACGGGCGAGCTGATCATGCAGTACGATAGCCGTACGTGATCTCCCCAGTGACTCTATTCTCAGCATCCTGGAGGATGGCCAGGGCAATCTATGGTTGGGCACCGGCCATGGGCTGTCCCGCTTCGATCCCGATGCCGGCGCCATTCGCAACTACGATGTGGCGGACGGGCTGCCGAGCAACGTCTTCGAGACATCCACAGCCTTTCAAAGCCCCAGCGGCGAGATGTTCTTCGGTACGTCCGCCGGCCTGCTAGCCTTTCATCCCGATCAGATTAACGATAATGCGCGGCCGTGCCGCCTGTGGTCATCACCGACCTGCTGCTCAACAACGAGTCTGTCCCCGTCGAAGAGCCGGGTTCGATATTGGAGCGGGCCGTCAACTGGACGGACTCGGTGGCGCTCTCCTATCTTGACCGTGTGGTCTCGTTTGAGTTCGCGGCCTTAAGCTATCTGGCCCCGGACAAGATTCGCTACCGCTACATGTTGGAGGGCTTTGACGAGACGTGGAACGAGGTAGGCAGCAACCGCAGGTTGGTCACATACACAAACCTCAACCCCGGCGACTATCGCTTCCAGGTCCAGGCATCCAACGCCGATGGCATCTGGCATGAGGCGTCGCGTACATCGCTGGCGTTGACCGTCACGCCCCCCTGGTGGAAGACGCTCTGGTTCCGTCTGTTCAACGGGTCTGCTGGTGGCGGCATTGGTCGCGGGCGGTCTCGGTCTACAACGGCGCAACGACACGCTTCAGCAGCGCAAGCTGGAACGGTTGGTTGACGAACGCACGCATGAGTTGCAGGATGCGCGTACACAGATCAATACGCTCTTCGATAGTTCGCCGCTGGGCATCTACCTGACGAATCCAGCAGGTCGAATCCTGGCGGTCAACCGTTCTATGCTGCACATCTTTGGTTACGACGAAGAGGAACTACTGCAGACAAATGCTCGTGCACTCTACAAGGACCCGGAGCAGCATATCCAGAAAATGGCGCAAATTGGCGATGTGAGTGTTCTGAGTGACTACGGCATTTTGTTGCAGCGACAGGACGGCTCTTCTTTCTTTGGCAACCTGAACCTGAACCGTCTGGAGATGGATGGCGAAGCGCTGATGATCGGTGTTGTTGACGACATCACGGAAGAGGTGGAGACGCGGCAAGCGCTGACTGTACTCCACCAGATTTCCTACGACCTCGCATCCATTGTTGAACTGGAACCCCTGCTCGATCATGCATTACGCCAGCTCCGAAAGATCGTAGACTACAGGCACGCTGTCCTTTTGTTGGCCGAACAGGGAAACGAATCTTCGACGCTTCAGGCTTACATTGCCAGTGCGCCGCCGTCAGAATTCGATGTCACTCAGATCTCGATGAACGATTGGCCGTTTCTACGTAGCGTGCTGGACGAGTCTGAAGCAATCTACGTCCCGGATATGCAAGCCAGCGAATTCTTTCAGACCGGGGTTGCCGGTCTGAAAACTGAGAAGTGGGCGGATGCACTCAAGACCAGCCGAAGCTTGCTGGGCCTGCCCATGGTGGCGGGCGAGCGTTTCGTCGGGATGCTGAATATTCTGCACGACGGCTTGGACGCCTATGACGCAAGCGAGATGGAGGTGGCGCGTACCTTTGCCAATCAGTTGGCTGTCGCCATCGACAATGTCCGTCTCAATCAACAGGCCCAACAGGCAGCGGCCGAACAGGAGCGATCGCGCATCGCCCGCGATCTTCACGATTCAGTCACGCAGACGCTCTTCACGGCCAGCATGATCGCCGAGGCGACGCCACGTATCTGGGACCGAGATTCGGATCTGGCGCGTCAGAACCTGGAGCAGAATCAGCCTCTTGACCAGAGGTGCGCTGGCCGAGATGCGTTCCCTCTTGGTCGAGTTGCGTTCCGGCGTGTTGGCAGACCAGACGCTGGAGCAACTGATCGAAACCTTGGCAGAGGCGACGCGTGTGCGCAGCAACGCCGCGGTTGCGGTTTACGTCGATTGTGTTAGCGAACCACCGCCGGAGACCGTCATGGCCTTCTACCGGATCGCACAGGAGACCCTAAACAACACGGCCAAACATGCTGAAGCGACCCGGATCGAAGATCTCGCTGACTTGTGAGCGCGACGATGCTACGCTTGAAATCAGCGATGACGGCCGAGGTTTTGATCCTCAGACTGTTGCCGACGGACATTTGGGGCTGCGCATTATGGCGGAGCGCGCAGCCGAGATCGGCGGCGATCTGGAAGTGAAAAGCAGCCCTGGTCAAGGGACCCAGATCCGCCTCAGATGGCCGCGTTCAAACGACGGAGAGAATCATGGTTGACAGCGCATCTCCGGTATCGAGCGTGCGCCTTCCGATCACGGTGATGGTCGTCGACGACCATCCGATTGTACGCGACGGCTTGAAGAACATGCTGATGGCCTTCGATGATCTGGTCCTGGTTGGGGAGGCAGGCAACGGCAATGAAGCGTTGGCCTGCGCCAAACGAACGCGGCCCGACGTGGTCCTGATGGATCTGTACATGCCAATGATGGATGGTATCGAAGCGGCTCGTCTGCTCCTGGACTACGATTCCTCCATGAAGATCATCATGCTCACCAGTTTGGCCGAGGACGAACCAGTGCGCGAGGCGCTGGAGGCCGGCGCCGTCGGCTATTTGCTCAAGAATATGGCCATCGACGACATGGCCGAGGCCATCCGAACGGTCCACGCAGGCAAGCCGGCCCTCTCCGCGGAGGCAACGAGTGCGCTGATTCGTGCCAAGACCGCCCCCAGCAAACTCGGGCACGATCTGAGCCCGCGTGAGTTGGAGGTGCTGGCGTTGATGGTGGAGGGCAAGAGCAATGAAGAGATTGCCGGGGAACTGGTGATCAGCACGGCCACGGCCCGCCATCACGTGAGCGCCTGTCTACAGAAGCTGGGCGCGGCCAACCGGGCGCAGGCAGCCGTCCTGGCCGTCAAACATCACCTCGTCGATTGACTTTCTTCGTCCAGACTGCACTTCAAAATCGGGTTCTGCTGGGATTTTGTGTGGTTGACCGCCACCGAATCAATTCGGTGGCTGGAGGAAAACCCGCTCAAGCGGGTTCGCTCTCGACGTCACGACGTGCTTCAGCACGTTTCCCGAGCAGGCGGCGAATTCATTCGCTGCCGTCACCCCACATTTCCTCAGAGATCCCAGACTGCACTTCAGAATCGCTGTGTAGAGGTGGTCGCACTTCTTGCTCAGAATAGGCCGATTGGCCTATACGCAGATGATCAGTGTGTTGGATGTGTTTTTTTTGAAACTCAGCCATAATCGGCGATCAGGCGAGGGTGTCTCCGTAGAGGGTTTGGGTGGTCTCGTGAAGGCGATACAATCGCCAGACCATGAAAACATGTGGCCAATCGTCACGACTTGGTGCTCTTCACCGATGGTGAACCCAGCTACGCCACTTTGTTTCCGAAATTTTCGGGAGTCCCTCGAGCAATGTAACCCATTTTTATCTCATTTCTCACGTACCGCAAGGAGGTACAAAATGTCTTCAAAAGAATCAAGCAGTTCCACTGTTTACAACATCATCGCCTTTGTCTTCGCCGACAAGGACACTGCACTGCAGGTCAGCAAGGAGTTGAAGGCGTCTGCCAAGCCGGCAGGGTACAAGATCGTCGCCAACGCGGTGGTCGAAGTGGACGACAAGGGCAAACCCCATGTGCACGAAGCCGGTCACGGCAGGTGGGGAACCGGCATTGGTGCGGTCGCTGGCGGTGGGATGATGGCGTTGCTCGGCGGGCCGGCCGGCCTGCTGGTCTGGGCGGTGGCCGGCGGCGCGATTGGCGGCGTGATTGGCAAGCACATGGGCCGCGCCATCCCGGCCGAGGACCTGAAGAAGCTGGCGGAGCAGATGCAGCCCAACACATCGGCCATCCTGGCCATGGTCGAGGACAAGGCTGCAGAGCAACTGATCGGCGACATGCAGGGCTACAAGGCCCAGGTGGTCACCTTGACCGTGGCCGATGAAGTCTCCGGCGAGGTGGCGGCCGCGGTCGCGGTCGACGTGGAAGCTCCGGCTGCGCCAGCGGCTGCTCCGGCTCCAGCGGCTGAGGACGCCAAGAAATAGGCTGAGAGGCCTGCACATCAATCCTGGGGCCTTTCAAACAGCATTGCAAGGTCGTGTTCGACCGCAAGCGAGATCAGGCGGCGGCGCCGCGCGCCGCCGCCTGATCTCGCCTGAAGAGCGCCTGCCTATAAGGAGATTTACAATGACAGAGAAAAAAACATTAGCCGAACGGCATACCGAACAGGTATTTAAGGGGAAAATCGAACTTGATGTTCGCGACTCAGTACCCGACTGGGGGCCATACATGCCCCCGATGGCGCCCAAAGACGCACCGAACGTCCTCTTCATCCTGTACGATGATACGGGGTTGGCGGCATGGTCACCCTACGGGGGAGGGATCAATATGCCGGCAGCGCAGAAGCTGGCTGATCGCGGTTTGATTTACACGCAGTGGCACACGACCGCTTTGTGTTCACCCACCCGGTCCACCTGCTTGACCGGCCGTAACCACCACCTCAACGGCTTCGCCAGTATCGCTGAGGGTACCAACGGCTTCCCCGGCCAGCACGGCCGGATACCCGAGCAGTGCGCCACGGTCTCCCACATCCTCCAGGATGCCGGTTGGAGCACGTTCTGGGTGGGCAAGAACCACAACGTGCCCGAGCAGGATAATGCCCCCGGCGGATACCGGGCCACGTGGCCCTTGCAGCAGGGTTTCGACCGGTTCTACGGATACCTGGGTGGCGAGACCAACCAGTGGTATCCGGATCTTGTCGAAGACAACCACTTCATCGACCAGCCGTACATGCCCGAGGATGGCTACCACCTGTCCAAGGATCTCGCCGACCAGGCCATCCGCATGCTCCGCGACCAGAAGGCCAGCAACCCCTCGAAGCCGTGGTACATGTGGTTCTGCCCCGGCGCCAACCATGCCCCCCACCATGCCCCCCAGGAATACATCGACAAGTACAAGGGCAAGTTCGACGACGGGTACGAAGCCTACCGCGAGTGGGTGCTGGCGCGCATGATCGAGAAGGGCGTCATGCCCGCGGATACGAAGCTGACGCCGATCAACCCGATGCCGGACGACCAGGCGGTCCCCGCGGATTACGTCAAGCCGTGGGACACGTTGAGCGACGACGAGAAGAAACTCTTCTCGCGCATGGCTGAGGTGTTCGCAGGCTTCTCTGAGTACACCGATGCCCAGACCGGGCGCCTCATCGACTATCTGGAGGAGTCCGGCCAGTTGGACAACACCCTCGTGTTCTACGCCGCCGATAACGGCACCTCGGGCGAAGGCACGCCGAACGGCTCGGTCAACGAGAACAAGTTCTTCAATGGGTTCCCGGATACGCTCGAGGACAACATGAAGATGTACGACAAGCTCGGTTCACCGGATACGTACAACCACTTCCCGACCGGCTGGGCAGCCGCATTCTCGGCGCCGTTCAAGATGTTCAAGCGCTACTCGGAGTATTCCGGCGGCACCTGTGACCCGATGATCATCTCGTGGCCGCAGGGCATCAAGGCGCGCGGGGAGATCCGACATCAGTACCACCACTCCACCGACATTGTGCCGACCATCCTCGATGTCTGCGGATTGGAAATGCCCAAAACCTACCGCGGCGTGGAGCAGTACCCGCTGTCGGGTGTTTCGATGAGGTACAGCTTCGACGCCGACCCGGACGGGCCGACCCAGAAGAAACGTCAGTACTTCGCGATGCTCGGTACGCGCGGCATTTGGGAGGACGGCTGGAGAGCCGCCGCCGTCCATGCGCCGATCTCTGGCCATGGGCACTTTGACGAAGATAAGTGGGAGTTGTACCACGTGGACAAGGATCGCTCGGAATCCACGGACCTGGCCGAGAAATATCCTAAGAAGCTCGAGCACCTGAAGCAGTTGTGGATGGACGAGGCCAGGAAGAACCTCGTGCTGCCCCTCGACGATCGCACCGCAACGGAGGTTCTCGCCGGCATCGAGCGGCCTTCCTCCGAGCCGCCCCGAGAGCGGTACATCTACTACCCGGACACGACGGCCGTTCCTGAAGGCGTCGCTGCCAACATCCGGGGGCGCTCCTACAAGATCCTGGCCAATGTCGAGGTCGGCGATAGCACCTCAGGCGTTCTCTTCGCCCACGGTTCCCGCTTTGGCGGGCACTCGCTGTTCATCAAGGACAAGAAGCTGTTCTACGTGTACAACTTCCTGGGCATCCCGCCGGAGCAGAAGTTCGTCTCCAGTGATGAGCTGGCGCCGGGCAAATATACGCTCGGCGTGGAGTTCATCCGGGAGAAGGCTGGCCAGTACGGCGAGTCGCACGGCACGACGAAGCTGTATATCAACGACAAGGTCGTCGCTGAGGGCCCAATGCGGGCTCAGATCGGCAAGTTCACCCTGTGCGGTGACGGCATGTGCGTCGGGCGCGACAGCGCGGACGCTGTCGCCGCAGAGTACACGCCGGAGACCCAGGGTAAATTCACCGGCGGCACCATCCAGTTCGTGGAGGTGTCGGTGGAGAAGGAGCAGTACCGCGATCTCGAAAAAGAGATGGCTGCGGCGTTCGCGGTTGATTAAGCTTCGAGCCTGTTCGCTGCTGGCC
>CAVOQD010000025.1:0-355526 GCA_963698255.1 uncultured Chloroflexia bacterium
TACGCCAGTTCTGCTGCTTGGACCGCCCGAGATGAGTAGTACCTTTCTGACATAATCTCTGTCGCTAACAAAACCTGACGTGTATTACCCAACAATATGCATCACCTATTCTCAATACAAAGGAGAAAACCCATGACTATCATCGATTACAGAGGAAACAGTATCGAATGCAAAAAAGAAATGCGAATCAAAATCAATGGTGCCTCCATTCCCGTCGTGTCGAATGAGGACCTGACTATCTTCTCTACACCATTGGCCTATGGCGATTTCGTATCCCCTACACAATTGGCGCTTGCGGTCCTTGACGGACAAACAGCAATCGATTCTCCTGAACTGTTACGTCAGGCCAACGTCGGCATCGAACCCGTGCTCGACATTCGGAGAAACGTGGCCGATCTCTCTGACGATGATCGAAACAGGTTTCGCGATGCCGTATTCCTGCTTAAAGAACGAGGCGAGTACGACAAGTACATCAAGTTTCACGGGTTCACGAGTAATCTTGGACACTTTGGCCCAGCATTCTTTGCGTGGCATCGCGTGTTTTTACGCAAGTTCGAATTGGAACTTCAGCAATCCGATCCGAAGTATGCTGATGTTACACTGCCCTATTGGGATTACACCAGCGCCAACGTTGATGACAGTGGCCGATCTCGGATTTGGCGAGATGATTTCTTTGGCACCAATAACATCGTAAATTTGACATGGACCGGCGAGGATGGAAGTGAGAAGAAGTGGGTGCTTCCAGGATACACAGCCCTGAATGACACGATCGTCGAAAGGAACGGCATCCATCGAAAAAATTTCTCAGTGACGTCTAGCTTCGTTGATCCACAGCTTTTCAATAACGCTCTCAGGAGCACGGATTATCGATTTTTTGAGCCAGAATTTGAGGGCGTACCGCACGGTGGTGCACATGTCACTCTTGGCGTGAACCCTGGAGATCAGGGGCCACCCGGCGGCTTTGCAACAGCAGTAAATGATCCGTTTTTCATGCTTCTGCACTGCAATGTAGATAGGATGTGGGCGAAATGGCAGCAGTTGATGAAAGAAAGATGGCTTGCTGATAATCCCGGGTCCGAGTATCCGGCTAACCAACTAGCCAAGGACTACTACTGGGACGAATCCGACAGTGACCACACAGCTCCACATGCCATTTACGCTCCTGACGCAATGCCCGGTCGACACAATCTTAATAATGTCATGTGGCCGTGGGATGCAACTCGATCCCATGCAGACCGGCCTGATTCAAAACTGATTTCGGTCCCAGACCCTGAAGCTTACACCCCCAAAAAAGTACTGGATCACACAATCCTCGGATACGACTATGACAATCTAGTGCCCACGGGGTTCCAACAATAACGGTTTTGAATCGCATCACCCTTCTGTGCTAATGCGAATTGGCAGCGCTGATACGAAACGGGACGAATCTGAACGGAGCGTAGACGATAACGCCGCATTGGCCGTGAATGTTGAAGCACGAGATCGACTATACGTGACATATCTAAACTCATGTTACGCACCAGCCCAGGGCAACTCAGTTGCGTAACATGAGTCCTTAATCAAAAAGGAGACATAACAATGGAAGATCTGATGAGAGCGCATGTCAAGGTAACAGCGATGGATGCAGCAATCGCCCTTTACTGTTGCCACCATGGTGCGGGTGTTCCCGGCCCGGGTCCCGGAGGGGTCGAAAACGAGGAAATTGATTGGGGAAAGCTGATGGACATCTTTCATGAGATCGGGGTTTTGCTCGATCTGAAAGCCGTTGGCATCGATATCGGCTGATGTTGTATCGCAACCGTTTTCTATCACGTAGGAGGAAAAGAGTATGCCAGACAACACGCAAGACGACAATGAAGGCTCGGTGAGCTTGCTTGCAGGCGGCGAGATCCGCAAGCAGTCAACGAGCGTTGATCCAAACCTTCAGCGACTGGCGGCAAAGTCTGCGCCCAATGAAGAAGCTCAGACGGCAATTACCCCCTTGAACACGCCGTTAGCGTTTGCAACCGATGGACCATCGACCGTGGTCAACGTTATCGGTCGTCTAGAGGATCCAGCGCTGGATGTTCCGGGGTTGACCGTCGTTCGCACAGTGGGAGATATTTTCACGGGTACGGCGAGCGCACGAGATTTGGAGGCGATTCTGCAGCATGAAAATGTCCTAAGCCTGGAACTGCCAAAACCGATCTTGCCGACACTCTCTGTTTCCGTGTCCGAAGTCCAAGCATTGCCGGACCAAATCCAGGACATGCTGCCCGACGGCGCAACTGTGCCAGACGGCGACGGTGTTATCGTGGGCATCATTGACTACGGCTGCGACGTTGTCCACGACAATTTTCGCAACGCCGATGGCTCCACACGGATTCTCTGCCTTTGGGACCAACAGGGCGGCTTCGATCCTGTGCGCTCGCCCAATGGCTACTTTTACGGGCGAGAGTTCGATGCAGCAGCCATCGACGCGGCGTTGGGCACACCCGACCCTTACGCCACATTGTCCTATGATCCCGGTTTTGAAGCCCATGGAACCCATGTGATGGATATTGCCGCCGGCAATGGCCGTGCAACTGGCAACCCAGGCGTTGCGCCGAATGCGGATATCATCTTCGTCGATCTCAACGCCGCCGTTGTCGGGCAAGATCGGACATTTGGCGACGCCCGCGCCCTAATGGATGCGGCCGAATATATCTTTGTCAAGGCAGCGGAATTGGGCAAAAGCGCGGTCATCAACATCAGTTCAGGGACGCACGGCGGCCCTCACGATGGTTCGACGAATGTGGAGCGCTGGCTCGATGCGCTCCTCAGCGAGCCAAACCGCGCCATTGTGCTCTCCGCGGGCAACGCCAGAGGACATGCGGGGCATGCGAGCGGCGCCGTTCAGCCCGGTTCACCGGTCACGCTTTCCTGGATAATCAAGGCCGATGATCCGTCCGCCAATGAGCTAGAGATCTGGTACGCAGGCCATCACCGGCTTGAGGTCGCGTTGATCGAGCCTGGCGGCTATCGGCATGCTGGCGTTCCCCGCGGGCACTCTCAGCCGCTGAGTATCGGTCTGAGTGAAGTCATCAGCATCATCCACAATGAGCATGTTGAAGACAATGGCGACAACCAGATCAGCATCTTATTGAACGAAGCGCTGTCAGAGACCAGCGATACAGTCTGGCAAGTTGAGCTCAAGGCCATCGGACCCGACCCTGTCCCATTTCACGCCTGGATCGAGCGCGATGACCTGCCGGATCGCCAGCAACAATCGGTTCTGGATTCGGCCGAAGTCGATCTAAGCTATACCTTGAGTTCTATTGCTTGCGGTGAACATACGATTGCCGTCGGTTCTTACATGGCGGGCGAAAGCGACCGCCTAATCTCCTCATTTTCCTCAGAGGGACCGACGCGCGATGGCAAACTGAAGCCGGAAATCAGTGCCCCTGGACAGAATCTGGCATCGCCGCCCTCAGCGGTCGGCGTGCTGGCCGCTGCATCGCGCACCAATGGCGCCGTACGTATGTCCGGGACCAGTATGGCCGCGCCGCATGTGGCCGGTCTCATCGCTTTGGTGATGCAAACGGCTCAGGAACCACTTACAAACGCAGAAATCCGGCAGACTCTGACGAATACCGCACGCCATGCTCCGCCCCCCAATGCGATCAACTGGGATCCCATGTATGGATTCGGGCGTGTGAACGGCGCAGCCTTTATCGAGGCGTTCCAGCAGCAAGATGTTGCGCCGGTACCGTAGCCCGGGCATATGACTCATAGAACAACTGTCAACAGGAGCGGCATGAACATCTCACAAAGACAGAACAGCCAAAAAGATACGAACCTACACGTGCGCTTGCTCGGCGGGTTTCGCCTCGATGCCGAGTCCGGCCCGGTTGAGGCCATCGGCCGGACTCGTGTCCAACTGCTGCTGGCGTACCTGATCCTACATGGTCGAACGGCCAGCACGCGCAGCCAGGTGGCCTATCTCTTCTGGCCGGACAGCAGCGAGAAACAGGCCCACGCCGATCTACGCAATGTGCTGTTCTATCTGCGTCAGGCGTTGCCCGATATTCAACAATCCGTGCACATCACAGCCCAGACGGTGCAGTGGCGCGCCGAGGCGTCGTTCACGGTCGATGTCATCGAATTTGAGGCAGCCGTTGAACAGGCGGACTTGGCGAACGCCCGCGACGACCGGGCCGACATGCAGCAATGGCTGGAACAGGCCGTCGCTCAGTACGGGGGCGACCTCCTGCCCGAATGCTACGACGACTGGATATTGCTTGAACGCGAACGTCTTGCCCAGCGCTTCGCCCGCACGCTGCACAGGCTGGTTCAGGTCAGCGAAGAGATCGGCGACTACGACAGGGCCATCGCCGTTGCCGAACGACTGCTGCGCCACGATCCGCTGCGCGAGACGACCCACCGTCTCCTCATGCGTCTGTACGACCTTGCGGGCGACCGCGCAGGGTCGCTGCGTCTCTACCAAGCCTGCGCCGCACTGCTGATGCGCGAGCTAGGCGTGGAGCCGGCCGCGCACACCACAGCGCTCTATCGACGCCTGCGCACGACCGGACAGCCGGCAGCCAGCGAGGGCGTAGCCTCCGCCAACATACAGGCCGGTTCCTCGGGCGGCGGTGTACAGCCGCAGCAGGCCAGCCGTCGCCGCGGTTGGCAAGCCCAGACCAATGCCGGATATGAGGCCCAGCGCGGCAATCTCCAGATCGGGCCGTTCGCAGGCGAGGTCGGCATCGGCAGGATGAGGCTGGCCAGGCAACCGGTCGGCCATGCCATGAGATAGAAAACCGACGTGGCCACGCCGGCTTCTCCGCCAATTCGCTTTCTTACCACCGATACGACGCACTCGATCTAGAAGGCGGGCTTCTTCGAAGAAGCCCGCCTTCTACGGATCAGGACAGCTAAACTGCGCAACATCAGTTGTGATGCTACGATCCCGCTTCCAACGTTCCTACAACGCCTTGATCAACTCCCCGGCAATGAACTGTTCCGTCATGCGAAAGGCCTCGTCGTCCGTGATCTGGTGGCGCGGATGCTTGCAGAAGTAGGCCGAGGGCGCGTCCAGCACGCCGCCCTGGCCGCGGTCCAGCGCCAGCTTGGCGCAGCGGATGCTGTCGATCGCCACGCCGGCCGAGTTGGGCGAATCCTCCACCGACAGCCGCAGTTCCAGATTCATCGGCACATCGCCGAAGAGCTTGCCCTCCATGCGCATGAAGCAGACCTTGTTGTCGTTCTGCCAGGGCACGTAGTCGCTCGGGCCGACGTGGATGTTGTCGTCTTCCAGGCGTTCGGCGGCCACCGACTGCACGGCCTCGGTCTTGGATATCTTCTTGGAGGCCAGCCGGCTGCGATTGAGCATGTTGAGAAAGTCGGTGTTGCCGCCGGTGTTGAGCTGATAGGTGCGCTCCAGCTTGACGCCGCGCTTGTCGAAGAGATCGATCAGCACCCGGTGGGTGATGGTCGCGCCCAGCTGCGCCTTGATGTCGTCGCCGATGATGGGGATGCTTGCGTCGGCGAAACGCTGCGCCCATTCCGGATCGCTGGCGATGAAGACCGGGATGTTGTTGACGAAGGCCACGCCGGCCTCCAGCGCGCACTCGGCGTAGAAACGGGTCGCTTCCTCGGAGCCGACCGGCAGGTAGTTCATCAGCACCTCGGCGCCGGATGCGATCAGCGCCTCGACGACATCTTCTTTGCTCGGTTCGGGCGATCGGCGGGCAGGAAGGTGCGGTCATCGCCGTAGCCGCCCATGTGCTCGGAGTAGCCGTCGAGCAGCGGCCCATCTGCACGGTCACGCCGGTCGCCGGCAGAGCGCCGCAGAAGACCGTCGTGCAGTTGGGCTGGGCAAAGATCGCCTCGGTGACATCGTCGCCGACCTTGCGCCGGTCGATGTCGAAGGCGGCCACGACCCGGATGTCGCCCGGCGTGTAGCCGCCCACGCTCCAGTGCATCAGGCCGATGGCGTCCTCGGCAGACTTGTCAGCGTAGTAGTAGATGCCCTGAATCAGCGAACTGGCGCAGTTGCCCAGGCCGACAATCGCAACATTGATGGACTTGGTCATCGATCACTCCTTAAAATTTTGGGTGTAAAATTGTTGGCGCCTTCACTCATGCGGTTGACTAAAACGTGAGGTATGAAACGTGAACTTAGCCTCGACGCCCCTCACGTTTCACTCATCACGCTTCACGGACTCACCGAATGAATTCCAAATGAACCAAGTTTACCCCACGGATGGCCGAATCCAGCAATTTCAAAACCGATTTCGTGCGCAAAAATGTGCGCAAACGTATCCGCGATCTGCGACAACTTTTGAAACATCTTCAAACAGTAGCGCTGGCCCAATTTCGTCCTGGTTGTCCGCATCATTCATGGCAGAAAACGCACGAAGTGAACATTGATTTGCACACAAAATCGCTGGATTGAATGCTGCGAATCTGGTATACTGACGTCACCTCATCAGAACATTGGTTCTGCTTATGTAAACCGCTACCATCAACCGGAATCTCGATCTGTGTGAGCGCTCCCATTCACGCATCACGAGACGCACGCATAACAGAGTCAACCTATGTCTTCAACCAGCGCCGATCCAACGATTTCGTCCATCTTCACACCCACTCCGAATATTCGCTGCTCGACGGCCTGGGCCGGGTCAAGAAGCTGGTCGCCGAGGCCAAGCGGCTGGGCCAGCCGGCCCTGGCGCTGACCGATCACGGCACCATGCACGGCGCCATCGAGTTCTTCCGCGCCTGCAAGTATGGCGACATCAAGCCCATCATCGGCGTGGAGGCCTACAGACGCACTGGGGTCGCCCCATGGGCGGGCGCGACTCGCAGCAGGATCGGGGCAACTATCATCTGCTGCTGCTGGCCAAGAACATGACCGGCTATCGCAACCTGCTCAAGATCGCCTCCCGCAGCCAGTTGGACGGCTACTACTACCGCCCGCGCGTCGATCACGAGTTTCTGGCCGCACACTGCCGAAGGGCTCGTCAGCACCACCGGCTGTCTGGGCGCCGAGGTGCCGCAGTTGATCATGCAGGGCAAGGAAGAGGAAGCCTACCAGCGACTGGGCTGGTATATGGAGACCTTCGGCAAGGAGAACTTCTTCATCGAGTTGCAGGAACATAGCATTCCGGAGCTGGTCGACGTCAACAAGGTGCTGGTGCCCTGGGCCGACAAGTTCGGCATTCCAGCTGGTGGCCACCAATGATGTCCACTACGTGCGCGAGGAGGATGGCAGCCCCCACGACGTGCTGCTCTGCGTGCAGACCAGCGCGCGCATCCATGATGAAAAGCGCATGCGCATGAGCGACGCCAGCTACTTCCTCAAGAGCCGCTCGCAGATGGAGGACACCTTCCGCCCGCTCATCGACCTGCCCAGCAGCGCCTTTGACAACTCGCTCAAGATCGCCGAGATGTGCGATGTCGATCTGGAAGACGATCAATATCATCTGCCCGACCTGCCCATTCCCGACGGCTTCAACTACGAGAGCTACCTGCGCCACCTGACCGAGGAGGGCCTTGAGCGGCTCTACGGCGAGCGCGGCAAGAGCGATGCCGTGCAGGAGCGCAAGGAGCGCGAGCTGCGCATCATCCACGAGATGGGCTTCGACGTCTACTTCTTGATCGTGGCCGACCTCTGCGACTTTGCCCGCAGCCGCAACATCTGGTGGAACGTGCGCGGATCGGGCGCCGGCTCGTTGGTCGCCTATTGCATCGGCATCACCGGACTCGATCCGCTCAAGAACACGCTGATCTTCGAGCGCTTCCTCAACCCAGGGCGCGTCTCCATGCCCGACTTCGACCTGGACTACCCCGACGACCAGCGCGAGGAGATGATCCGCTACACCGTCGAGAAGTACGGCGACTCCCAGGTGGCCCAGATCGTCACCTTTGGACGCATGAAGGCACGCGCCGCCATCCGCGACGTGGGCCGCGCCAAGGACATTGCCCTGTCCGAGGTCGACCGCATCGCCAAGATGATCCCGGGGATACCCGGCAAGCCGGTCACCATCCAGGATGTGCTGACAGAGGGCCACGAGTTCTACAACTCGGAGTTGGCAGAGGAGTACAACAAGAACAAACAGGTCCGCGACCTGCTCGATACCTCCATGAAACTGGAAGGCGTGGCGCGGCACTCGGGCATCCACGCCGCCGCCGTCATCGTCGCCGACCGCGAGTTGGAGCACTACACGCCGCTGATGCGCGGCTCCAAGTCCAGCATCACCAGCACCATCGCCCAGTATGAGTTCCCGATTCTGGAGTCCATCGGCCTGCTCAAGGTCGACTTCCTGGGTCTGAGCACGCTCTCGGTGATGCGCGAGGCCGGGCGGATGATCAAGGAACGCCACGGCATCGAGTACAACCTGAGCAACATTCCCTTCGAAGACGAGGCGGACGAGGCGTTCAAGCTGCTCTCCAGCGGCGAGGTCAGCGGCGTCTTCCAGGTCGAAAGCCAAGGCATGCGCCGTGTGCTCACCGAGATGCACCCCAGCATGTTCGAGCACATCATCGCCATGATTTCGCTCTATCGACCGGGACCGATTGAGTACATTCCCCAGTTCATCGCGCGCATGCACGGCAAGGAAGAGGTCGAGTACAAGCATCCAACGCTGGAACCGATCCTGTCGGAGACCTACGGGATCTGCGTCAGCGGCGACGCCATGGTCATGGATGCCCGGACCGGTCGTCGTTGTCGACTCGATGAAATCGAAAATTTCGCCGACATGATGATACAAGGCGTTGATGAGGAATGGCGACCGACCGCCGGCCAGGTTACGCACTGGATCGACAGTGGAATCAAACCTGTTTATCAGGTGCAACTGCGCAACGGAGCACGTATCAAAATCACCCATGATCATCGCCTGTTGAGCGAGGGTGGGTGGACCCCTCTTCACGATCTGGCGGTGGGTGACCACGTCGCAACGCCACACAAACTATTGGGGCCGGATCGGCAAACTGCACAATCCTTTGATCGCCGAAAACTGCGAGTGCTGGCGTTCTTGTTGGCCGACGGGAGTCTAGCAAGCATGGCTTCGGTTGACTTCGTCTCCAAGGATCAGGCGTTGCTCGATGAATATGAGCAATGCTTGTCAGCCTTCCCCGATGTGCGAACGGTCCACACACCACAAATACGGGACGTCACGCGCATTGGCGCTGCCAAACGACATGAACTCGACCTGCACTACCATGCTCCTACGTCTCTACTGACATGGATGCGTTTGTTGGGACTCAAGCACGAATCCGGCAGTAGACCGGGAGGGTTACGAAGCCACGAAAAATTTATTCCGCCCTTCGTTTTCGAATTACATGAGTCTGACATCGAGTTCTTTCTGGCCTCGCTCTGGGAATGTGACGGTCACATGGGGCGTAAGATCTGTCACTATCGAACCATCTCAGAGCAGCTAGCCGACGATGTGCAGACGCTGCTGCTCCGCATCGGCATTCGTTCAGTGATCCACAGATCTGTATATCACAACGTTCATCACGGCGCCGGAGATCAGATCAAAGTCGAGCGACAGGCCTACCAGGTTACGGTCTACGACACGGCACACCTCTCAAACCTCTTGCAGCCACACATGGTCAGCCATAAACGTGAAGCTGTCTGTACTGGAAATAGTGTATCAACAATACGTCGTGAGCCATTTCTGGCAGAAGCAACAGCGGCTACAGGCCTTTCGGCACGCGGAATCATGGATCGATACGGCGTTGATCGCCAGCATTTCTATGCCAAACGGCGCGGCGTCCCGCGGCTATCCGCCGCCATTGCCGGCCAATTGGTCGAACAAGTCGAAATGCCCATCACTGCCAAACAGCTAAACGTGGACTGGCAAGAGATTGTGTCCATCGAGTTCATCGGTGATGAGCATGTCTATGATTTGACCGTTGAAGGGTTGCACAGCTTCGTCGCCAACAATATCATTGTCCACAATTGCGTCTACCAGGAACAGATCATTCAGATCCTAAGCCAGTTGGCCGGCTACACGCCTGGCGAGGCGGATCTGGTACGCCGGGCCATCAGCAAGAAGAAAGCATCGGAGATCGAATATCACAAACAGATCTTCATCGAAGGCTGTAGCAAGAATGACATCCCCAAAAGCGCTGCCACGGCGATCTACGAGGATATCGAGTTCTTTGCGAGGTATGGTTTCAACAAAAGCCACGCCGCAGACTACGCGGTCATCACCGTGCAGACGGCCTATCTCAAGGCCCACTATCCGGTCGAGTACATGGCGGCGCTGCTGCTCATCGAGCGGGACAAGACTGAGAAAGTCATCAACTTCATCAACGAATGCCGGCGCATGGGCATTGACGTGCTGCCGCCGGATGTCAACTACAGCGGCCTCGATTTCGACATCCAGGAGCGCCCGGCCGACACGGAATCGTTGGCCCACCGCGACCCCCACATCGGCTACCCTTTCCCAGTGCCCGAGGACAGCGCCATTCGCTTCGGCATGGCCGCCATCAAAAACGTGGGCGTGGGTCCGGTCTCGGTCATCATCGCCGCACGCGAGGAGGGCGGACCGTTCACCGGCTTGGAGGATTTTGCTGACCGGGTCGACCTGCGCCAGGTCAACAAGCGCGCGTTGGAATGCCTGATCAAGGCCGGGGCCTTCGACCGCTTCGGCAAGCGCAGCCAGTTGCTGGCCGTCATCGACCAGATGGTGGGCCACTCGTCCGGCATCCACAGCTCGCGCGAGAGCGGCCAACTCTCCATGTTCGACGCTCTGGGCGACGATGCCGCGATCACGGCCATGCCCATCAACCTGCCTGACATCGAAGAGGCCAGCGGTCGGGAGCGGCTCCAGTGGGAGAAGGAATTGCTGGGCGTCTACACCATCAGCCATCCGCTGCAGCAGTTGACCATCGATCTCAACGGCATCGTCACCTGTAGCTGCAACGACCTGGACGAACGCTATGACGGCAAGAACGTCATGCTGGCCGGCATGATCGCTGAGGCGCGCACCATCACGACCAAGAAGGGCGATCCCATGGCCTTTGTGAAGCTGGAGGATACCCAAGGCCAGTGTGAAGTGGTCGTCTTCCCGCGAACCTATGAGGAATACAAAGACAAGTTGGTGCAGGACAATGTGGTGCTGGTCAAGGGCAAGGGGCAGAGTCGCAATGGGCAGACCAGTCTGTTAGCCGACTCGATCCAGAGCTACGTGGAACAGGCCACGTCAACCGGCGAAAACGTCTCACCCTTCCAAAAACCGCTGCTCGATGTCGGCCCGACCATCAACGGCGTGGCCGCAGTCTTCGAAACGCCGATCGACTATGGCCCAGATGATGATGACGACGACGATGACGACGCCGGAATTGAAGGGACGCTCAACGGCAAAATCGAATCGGAAACAAAACCCAGCCAACCAGCGAAACCGAGCAATGGATCCACGATGAATGACTTCAGGCCCGATGACGATACAATGCCCCCAATGGAAGAGAGTCCATTCCGCAACGATGTGCCCGAGTGGATTGAGGCGGATTCAGTCGATATCCAATTGGGTGCAAACAATGCTGCGGCTGGAACGGCGGAAACCGTCATCAGAGAGTCCCCCGAAGCGATGATCGAGGCAACACCGTCTACAGCGTCTGCGTCTGCGGCGGCTCCGACATCGCAGACATCGCAAACGGCTCCAGAGCCGGCAGGCCAACCTGAGATGGTTGCCCAATCGGCGAACAATCCGCCCGCGGAGCCGGATAGCCAGGAAGTCGAACTTGGCGGGACGGCGCCGGAGACGGCGTCAAAGACGGCCAACGAATCGAAAACTCCCGCAGTCGACAACGATTCGACGATTGAAGAGCAACCGATCGAGGCGACCGACAATGGCCATGCCAAGAGCAATGGAAACTCGAACGGCGCTGGGAATGACACTGGGAATGACAACGAGAACGGCAGTGCCCGGACGGCAAACAATGGCACGCAACGCCTGACCATCACCTTCCGCAGGAGCGGCGATCTGGATCGAGACAAATTCCGGCTGAAGGAACTGTTCGAACGCATTCGCGATCCGCGCGGACGCGATCAGTTTGCCATCAAGCTAGAATCGAAGGGCGAATCGTTGAAGCTCATCTTTCCCGACGATCCATGCACGGTCAATGAACGCCTGACAAGCGAGTTAGTCAAGCATTTCCGCGTCGAGGTTTCGGTCGAAGGGTAGGGCGTGGAGTCGTTCGGGGATTGTGCAATCTTCCGTAGATATAAGTTCACGGCAGGAACCACGAATTTCACAGATTTCACGAATTTTCTCAGTGGTACAATTCTAAATTCGTGTCATTCGTGGTTTTTGCAGCAGAGTCGTAGATAGTTCGAGATTCGCAATCAGATGAACAAATCTGAATCCTTAGGAATACAACAATCGGGCGGAAAATCTAGGCAAGAAGCAGCGTCAGGGTCGAAAAGCTCATGCTCGACTTCTCTGTTATAATGGCAGCCTAGTGGCTATCCGTGGTGCAACGTGATAGACGAGGAGGAGGAGAACTATGGATCTTTCCGCAGTGTTAACAGCAGCATCCGAGGGTGGCTATGTGGCCTTCAACCCTAAAACAGGCACAACCACGCAAGGCGAGACAGTTGAGGAAGCCTTGGCAAATTTGCGTGAAGCTACAGAGTTGTACCTTGAAGAATTTCCGTTGACTGTCATAGGCCGCCCGTTGTTAACTACTTTTTATGTGGCTGAACATGCCTAAACTGCCGGTTGTTTCGGGTGCAGAGACAATACGGGCGCTGGAGCGATTGGGTTTCGTCGTAGCCAGGCAACGCGGCAGTCACATAGTGCTTCGCAAAGGCGCAACGGGGTGCGTTGTGCCGAATCATCGGGAGATCAAGGTTGGCATTGCGTGGCATTCTCAAACAAGCCGATGTCTCTACAAATGAGTTTATTGCGGCACTAGATTCGTAACAGTGTCTCCATTCTTTGTGTTTTGGGCTCTCTGATGATGGCGATACGAGCAGAAATTACAGCGGATCTACATCAACCTATTGATCCTATGCCAAGGAGATCGCTATGGCCAAGCTTGACAGCTATCTTGAGTACAAGTCCGGCGTGCTGGCGCAACAGCGCGTCAACCTGACCGCCGACCCGAACGCGGCACGTGTGAAACTGGATGCCGTGGCCCACTGCGCAGGCACCACCGGCGTTCGCCCGACACGCATGGGCGAATTTATGATCGCCAGCGACTCGGCGCCTGGCTTGGCCGGGCACTCGCTTGGCCCCTCTTCGCCGCAGATGTTGCTGGGCGCGCTGGCCAGTTGTCTTGTCCACACCTATCTGTTGCAGGCGACGCTGATGGAGATTCCCCTCGACCACGTCGAGGTGAAGATCGAAGGCGTGCTGGACATGACCGGCGTCGTCGGCCTTCCCTACGAAGGGCCGATCCAGATCGAGGATCTCTCCTACACGCCGATCATCGAATCGCCGGCGTCCGCCGAAGAGATCGAACGACTGCATCAAGCGGTGGACACGGGCTGCGCCGTCCTCAACACGCTGCGCAATCCCGTCAGCGTGGTTCGTCACTGAACTGACATTTTTCTGAGCTTGTATCGCACCAGTTTGGTAGATCGCGGGTTCCTTCTCGCATTGGAAAAGCGGACGATCAGTGCTACCCTTTTTGTAGCATTGCGATTAAGATTCATATAAGTAGATTTCTCTTGAACACCATGCTCGTTGACCGACCAACGCTCGACTAGTCGGGAGAAGACGTATCATGTCAACATACGAAACAAGCGCCATTCCTCTGATTCGTCCAACTGAAGATTTGGGCGAACGTACGGCACTGGAACCACGCTATCGTGTCCTGATTCACAACGACGCTGTCACGACCTTCATCTATGTGCTTCACGTGCTGAGTTCCGTCTTTCTGCTGTCGGACGAGCTGGCTGAACATATTGCAGAGACCGCCCACAACAACGGTACGGCCGTTGTTGTGATTCGTCCCAAGAGTGAGGCCGACAAGCTGGCGAAAGCAGCCATCAGCCATGCACGCATGGACGGTTACCCGCTGAATTTCTCCATTGAACAGGAAGACTGAATCCATGGTTAGCCCAGATGCAGAAGAGCCCGAATGGTTGCATGGCCACCAACATGATCCCAACCCTGCGCCGCCCGATGACGATCCCACCTTTGTGATTGGACTGCCTGACGGTACGGAGATCCGAGTTTCGCCTACCGCTTTGCAACGATACCCATTGGCGCAAGTTTTCGACGCCTATATCGTGGCAACCGGGCACGGAACGACGGGGCCGTTCACCTTCGGCGGCGTCAGGCTACTGGACCTCGTCACCACACACATGCCCCCGGATATGTCCTGGGAGTATGTCGACGTGATCAGCGCCGACAACTTCGGCACGCGCGTGCGCGCAGGCGAGCTTCTGGCCAAAGGAGCAAGTCAACCCATTATCCTTAGCTACATGATCGACGATCAGGCGCTGACGCGTGCGCAAGGCCTTGTACGGCTCATTGTCCCTTCAGAAATCGATGACGCCCTGCGCCAGGTCAAGTGGATCACGCGTGTGGAAGTTCACTGAGCCAATCTGTACTATGCAGGCAGTAAGCCTGATGGACCGCTACGCAAACCTTTTGATGAACTCAGTGGTTCACGATTTGGTGGAAAGCGAGATTCTTCGCTGGCCCTTTGCCAGAGTGATGTGGTCGAAAAGACCCGCTCAGAATGACAAATCGTGAACTACTGGAACTGACAAAATCTCCCCGCGACATTTTTCCAACTCCTGCGTCATCCTAGATGTATCCGAAAGACCATGCTGGTAGCCGCGCGCTTGAAATAGACAGCGAACATATGGCCGCTTTCGGAATCGCGATCCATTGCGAGTATCGCAGTCTACACCGTCGCCCCTCGCAATCGTTTCAGTGGCTACATCGCAGCCATCGATGCAACGACGGAACCAGGGGTCTGGAATGAAACTCTTTGAAAAAAGGAAACGGATCTTTTTGCTTGGTGCAATCTGCGCCGGCCTTCTTCTCGCGTCAGCGCAGCATTCGTTCGCCGAAGGGCTCAGTCGCACCGCATTCAGGTCGATTGATATCAGGGTCACGGCCAACGTAGATCGGCTCGGTGTTGGCCTGGCTGAAACGGAATTGGCCGGGGTTGAACCGACAGACGTGAAGAGAGCGCTTCCAACTCGGATCCGCCTCTCTCCGAACCAGGCAAGTACGATCTTGATTGAACAGGTAAAGGCCGAAGAGATGGCCCATTATCTGGTGGGCGGAGAGCGCGGCCAGGAACTCAGTGTCACCCTGAACGCGGTTCCATCCGTCGCCTATTTTTCGATCTACGGCGTCGAGGATCGCCAAGTCTATAAGCCCCTCGGGTCGGATTCGACCGCTTGGTCCGGCATTCTGCCCAGCGATCAGGATTATCTGATCTCGGTCGCCACCAAAGATGAAGGCGCGGACTTCGCCCTTTTCCTCGAACTGATCGAACTCTCGCCCTTTGCCAAACTCGAACCGGGCCGGCTCCATATCTCGTCCGGCCAGACGGCCGGCGTTGTCTCCGGACAAATCGATGCAGAAACGCCCCATCGCTACATCCTGTATGCGGATGCCGGTCAGACCATCAATCTGGAGATGAAGAGCGACGGCAACAGCGCTGCCTTTGGCATTCAAGGGGCGGCAGATGATCGCACCTATAAATGGCTCTATGATGAAGCACGCGCCTGGTCTTTCGTGGCGCCGACAAGCCAAGAATATATCTTTACAGTCTCCGCCCCTAGTTCCGGCCCCTATGAAGAGGTAAGCTACGCTCTGACGGTCACGCTGCCCTAGTTTTTCGCATCCTCGATTCCCTTTGTATCTGGTACAATCAAGTGAAACGAATCGTTTCATACCACCAGAGTCGAGGGAAAACAGTCGATGCAACGCCCGAATATCTTGCTTCTCTACACCGATCAACAGCGGTGGGACGCGCTGGCCGCCAATCACAATCCGGAGATCCTGACCCCCAACCTCGATCGCCTGGCCAATCAGGGTGTCAATTTCACCAACCATTTCGTCCAAAGCCCGGTCTGCATGCCCAGCCGCATCAGTTTCCTGACCGGCCAATATCCATCCACCACCGGCATCACCCACATGGGTGTGCCGGTTCCCGAAGCCATGGTGACGCTGCCGTCCCTGTTGCAGACCTACGGCTACCACTGCGCCAACATCGGCAAGCTGCACTTCCTGCCCCATGCCAATCGCGACCATCGGATTCCCCACCCCAGCTACGGCTTTGATCACCTGGAGATCGCCGATGAACCGGGCGTCTATGAGGATGCCTATCGCGCCTGGGTTCGCCATGTGGCCCCGGACCAACTGGATCACCTGAGTGTCGGCTTGCCGCCGGCGACCGATGTCTGGTATCGCACCATGGGTGTCGAAGACGCGGTCAACCATCCCGATCTGGGCGAGCGATCCGATTTTCAGGGGGCCATCGCCTTTCCAGGTGACGAAGCCTATACCCACAGCGCCTTCGTGGCCGAACAGACCATCGCCTTTCTGGAGCGACAGATCGGCGTCCAGCCCTTCCTCTGCATCGCCGGCTTCTACTCGCCCCACGCCCCCTGGGTCGTACCGCAACGCTATCTCGACCTGTACGATCCGACGACGTTGACGCTACCCGACTTCCCGCCGGAGGTCGAGGCGCAACGCACGGACCCTGCTTTCTCGGATGCTGCGCTGCGTTCCGCACGCCACGGCTACTACGCCATGGTCACCGAGGTCGACCATCACGTGGGCCGCATTCTGGACGCGTTGGAAGAGAGCGGCCAGGCCGACAACACCATCGTCGTCTTCACCTCCGACCATGGCGAATGGCTGGGCGAACATCTCAAATACGGCAAAGGCTATCCCGGCGACGATGCCGTCAGCCATGTGCCGCTGTTGATGCGGTTGCCCGGCGGCCCAGTCGCCACAACCGTCGACCGGATGGTGGAGGCTGTGGATGTGCTGCCCACGCTGATGGATGCCATCGGCGCGCAGATCCCGCCCCATGTCCAGGGCCGGTCGTTGCTGCCGCTGATGCAGGGCACAGATCAGCCGGGCCGGGACGACGTGCTGATGGAGTTTACCGGCTGGAAGACGCTGCGCAGCGAGGTCTATCGCTATGTGATCCACGCCGACGGCAGCGAACAACTCTACGATCTGCGCGCGCCCTGGGGCGAATATCGCGATGTAGCCGGTGAAGAAGAACACGCCAAAGGTCTCTCGGATATGCGCCATCGGCTGCTCCAGCGGTTGGTGGCGATGGAACGCCCATTGGCACGCATCTGGCCCTATTGAAAAGTCCGTAGATTCGATAAGAAGGAAAAAACGTATGACCCAAATCATCAAGACGGCCATGATTGGCTGCGGCAACGTCGGCCAGAACTTCCTGCGCATTCTCGAGATGAAGGAAGCACGCTTGCGCGAGCAATACGATCTCGCCTTCCAGATCGTCGCCGTTGCCGACAGCAGCGGCGTTGCGATCGACAGAGGCGGCTACGATCCGGCAGAGCTGCGCCGGCACAAAGAAGGCGGGGGCAAGATCTGGCAATTGGCAAGCCATCAGCCCACATTGACAGCGACGGAAGCCGTTGAGGCCTCCGGCTGCGACCTGGTGCTGGAAGCGTCGCCGGTCAACCTGACCGACGGCGAGCCGGGACTCAGCGTCACCCGGGCCGCCCTGGAACGGGGCATCGACGTCGTTCTGGCCAATAAGGGGCCGCTGGTGCTGGCCTTCGCGCGAACTGCATGAATTGGCAGATCGACACGATGCCGGGATCGCGTTCAGCGCCACGGTCTGCGGCGCGCTGCCGGTGATCAACATCGGCCAGCGCGATATGGTGGCCGCCGACATCGAATCGTTGCGCGGCATCTTCAACAGCACATCCAACTTCATCCTGGCCGAGATGGCGACAGGCCGCTCCTTTGCCGAAGCGTTGGCCGAGGCCCAGCGCCGCGGCATCGCCGAGGCCGATCCGTCGCTGGATGTCGAGGGATGGGACACGGCCAACAAACTGGTCATCATCGCCAACAGTTTTCTGGGCGTGAATGTGACGCTGGATCAGGTGAAGGTCGAGGGCATCACGTCGATCACGGCCGAGCAGTTGCAGAGCGAACTGGCCGTAGGCAACACCATCAAATTGGTTGCCACGGCAGAGCGCACGTCCGGAGACAGATCCGGAGACAGAGCCGGGGGATATAGGCTGTCGGTCCGGCCGACCGTGCTGCCGTTGGACAGCTTTTTGGGTCAATGCAGCGGCTGGGAGATGGGGATCGAGATGCAGAGCGATCTCTACGGGCGTATGTATCACAAGATCTGGGAGCGAGAACCGCTGCCCACGGCCGCGGCCATGCTGCGCGACGCGGTCAATCTCAATAGACATCGCCACGGGATCAGTTGAGGGGACAACCATGAGGGTATTCGTGTTCGCCGACGATCCGGAAGAGCGACACATCCTGACCTACGTGCTCACCCACAGCGGTCTCGACGTGCTGCCCAATGCAGAGATGCAGCCTGTGTTGGACGACTGGCCGCAAAATTCAGCCGAGTTGATCGTGCTTGCTGCCGACAGCGACAGACCGCCTATGGAGGCGATTGTGCAGACTCGGGCCATCACCCAGGTGCCTGTTCTGGTCATCGCCAATCCCTTCACCGAATCTGAGGAAGTGGAGATGCTGCGCGGCGGCGCCGATCTGGTCCTCTTTCGTCCGGTTTCGCCCAGGATCTTCTCCATCTATGCCCGAATTCTCCTGCGCCGGGTGGAAAATGTGCCATCCTCGATGTTGGTCTCGCTGGATCTGGGTGCGATCGTGCTCGACCCGGCCACGCGCACCGTGACGGTCCAGGACGGAGAGCCGCAACGCCTCACCCACCTGGAATTTCGCCTGGCCTACGTGCTCATGACCAATCGGGACCAGGTTGTGCCCACGGAGATCCTGGTTGAGCGGGTCTGGGGCTACGACGGCAGCGGCGATCGGGAATTGGTGCGCGGCCTCATCAGCCGATTGCGTCGCAAGATCGAGCCAAGCCAGGAAGATCCCATCTTCATTGAGACGATTACGGGCGTCGGATATCGCCTTACCGTGCCTGAATCCATGCAAATTACACAGGATTGATAGATCTTGGGGTGTGATTCCACGCCCTTAACACGTGAATTCGTCTCCGTCTGCACGCCCGTGTGGGATAATCATGGGCGTGTACACGAGCGCATTGCAGGACAGATGATGCGTTCGAAAATGAAAGGAGCACGAAGATCATGGATTACTACTCAGTAGGCATGGAAGCCCGTATGATGCACGAGGAAAAGATACGAAATGCCGAAGAGGGCCGGAGGGCAAAGCACTTCATTGCCCACAACGCCGAGGCCCGACCGGGCCTGTTGGTGCGTGCCGGTGAAGCAATGGTAACGTTCGGCGAACGCCTGAAACGTCAGGGCAAGCCGACCTACGCCTACGCCGAGCGCTAAACCAGCGCCGGACCCGACAATTGATTGTCAAAAAACCGCATATAGATAGAAGCAGCGAGGCCCGCACATCAGCGAAGATGACGGGCCTCGTTTTGTGTCTAATCAAAAGTCCCCGGCACTTTGGTCGCAACACACAAGCTCATCTGTTTTGGACGAAGTGCCGGGGACTTTTGCAGTCAACCCATTTTGTTTGCGAAGCAGGTTCTGTGCACCAACCCACCCCAATCAGTTCGGTTCTTCGGCCAGTTCGACAGCGAACGTGAGCCGGATCCGTACCCTGGAGTACGCTGATTCTGACCGTGTCTCCAACACGGAAGTGATCTTCCAAATGGGTCTCGAGTTGCTCGTAGCTGGTGATCTCGACATCTTCGATCGCCATCAGCAGATCGCCGCCGACAAAGACCCGTTGGTTACCGATGATGACCTCACGTTGCGCGCCCGCCAGCCCGGCCCGAGCGAGCGGACTGTCCGGGTAGACTTGCACGAGCAACAATCCACGATCCACCGGCAGACTCAGCGCATCCATCAATCCCGGCGTCACCGCATAGGCGTAGCGGATGCCCAGCCACGGGTGACGGTAGTATCCCAGTTCAAACAGGTCGGGCAGGATGCGGCGGACGGTGTCGATGGGCACGGCGAAACCGACGCCGGCGCTGGCGCCTGTCGGGCTGAAGATGGCTGTATTGATGCCGATCACGCGCCCGCTGCTGTCCAGCAACGGGCCGCCCGAGTTGCCCCGGTTGATGGCCGCGTCGGTCTGGATCACGCCGGTGATGGTTCGCCCGTCCGCCCCTTCCAGCGAGCGGCCCAGCGCGCTGATGACGCCGGTGGTCAACGTGCGCTCAAATTGGCCAAAGGGGTTGCCGATGGCGATGGCACGTTGGCCGACTTGCAGATCCGCAGACGTGCCCAATTCGACCGGCGACAGCAGGCCATCCGGCGCGTCGACCTTAAGCAAGGCCAGATCGGTGCGCGTGTCCAGCCCGATGACCTGCGCCGTCAGGATGGTATCATCGCTGAAGCCGACCTCGACGCGCTGCGCCCCCTCGACCACATGATAGTTGGTCAGAATGTGTCCCGATTGATCCAGCACAAAGCCGGAGCCGACACCCTCTTCCGGAACAGCCTCATAGTAAAAACCGCGACGCAACACCCTGGTCGTGATGTTGACCACCGACGGTGAGACCCGCTCATAGACATCGGTGACCCGTCGCTCGGCGAAGTCCAGTCCCAGTTCGTCGATGAGCGCCACGGCATTGGCCGAACCGTTGCCGCCAGGCGCATCCGACGGCGAACGCTCGGCGACCGGTGTCGGCGTAAATGTCGGCACGGCGGCAGGTAAAGCCGTCGATTGATCAACCTGGTCGTCCGGGGGAAACGTTGCGCAACCGCCCAGACAGGATACCAGGAAAATCAACCCGGCAATTCGATAGATCTGTGGCCGAATCAGCGACAGATTCGGCCAAGTTGCCGGGTTCAGTCGCTTCAATTCTCGACGCACTTTGCTGCGCAAGTCTACTGTGGGTTCCATAAGCCTTTATGGTATACTAGCCGGCATATTGGCCTATGCGCCGGCAACGAATCTGTCTCTAAGGATATCATAATCGTAACCCATGTCACGTAGATTTTTGTTCCATTTTCTCACTGCTCTGATCGCCGGTTCGCTGCTCGTCGCCTGTGGCGGTGACAGCCCTGCGCCGACGCCCACTCCGACCAAGACGCCCATGGCAGCCGCCGAACAGTCGGCCCCGGCCGATACGCCGACCCCGGTTCCCCCCACGGCGGTGCCCCCGGCAGAGACCCAATCGGCCGCCGAGCCGACACCTTTCCCGGAGAATATGTCCCCCTTCACCGGCCAAGTGGTCGACAACCCCGAATGGCTGAAAGATCGACCGATCTTCGTCTGCATCAACAACGATCCGGTCGGCCGGTCCGCCCATCGCAGCCTGAGTCTGGCCGATATGGTCTACGAGTATATCGTCGATGGTTTCACGCTGACGCGCATGACCGCTATGTTCCAAAGTCAGGCGGCCGAGAGCATCGGCCCGGTTCGTTCGGCACGCCTGCCCAACATCTGGATGACCTACATGTATGACGGCGTGCTGGCCTGCTCCGGCGGCAGCGACGCGGTTCGCTATCTGCTTAAGAATGACGTCGGCTTCCCCTATCTGGACGCCGACATCGACGATCCGTCGCAGACACGCTACTTCGTCAGCCTGGGCGACGACTATCGCACGCGTATGCACACCAGCACCCAAGGCGTGCGAAATTGGCTGACCGACAATGGATTGGCCAAGGATTGGCAACGCCCAGGCTTTGAGTTCAGCGAGACGCCGCCCGCCAACGCAGCCGGATCTGTCTCCACTGTCCGGATCCCCTATCCCGGCGGCAACAATGTTGAGTGGCGCTACGATGCGGCGCAAGGCGGCTATCTGCGCTTCCAGGGCGGCCAGCAACAGTTCGATCCGGCCACCAATCAGCCGATTGTGGCTCAAAATGTGGTTGCCCTCAGCGCACAGCATGAATTGACCGATATCGTCGAGGATACCCTGGGCACCAAGGGTGTTGACATCGAGCTCTATGGCTTCGGCGACCTGCGCGTCTTCCGCGACGGCCAGGTCTATGAGGGCACCTGGCGTGCGGACCCCGAAACCCCGCCGCGCTGGATCGGTCCCGGCGAAGTCATCATTCAACTGAAGCCCGGCCAGAGTTGGGTGCAGGTGGTACAAGAGATCACTGACGTCACCTATCAATGACTCTACCGCAAAAACAAAAGCGTCGCCATCTGTGTGAATCTGTGGCAATTCCAGTTCTTGCAGCAGAGTCATCTGTGGCAATAAAGTCTGTTGAAAAATCAGATTCCTGAAAGATGACCTAGGAGCCTACAATGAATTCAGAAAATGGTCTCCATTTTTTGCCCATAAAGAGCCGACATCACATCTGGCTAACGACGTTGTCGGCCATTGTATTGACCCTGGTGATGACATTGGGCGTGGCCGGCGCAATGTCCAGGCCCAGGCCGGCGCAACCAGTCAAGCCGAGTCCACCTACACCGTTCAACGCGGTGACTCGTGGACCACTATCGCGGCGGACCTAGGGTTGACGGTCGCGGAACTCAAAGCAGCCAATCCCCAATCCATCCGCGCCAACGATTGGCTCAACGTCGGCGAAGTCATCAACATTCCCGACAGTATTGAAAAGAGCGACGATAGCGACGTCGATGATGCTGAAGAGCAAATTCACACCGTAGGCGGCGGCGAATCTTGGAACAGCATTGCCGCGCTCTATGATGTGGCAGTTGCCGATCTGATGGCCGCCAATCCCCAAGCCATGCGAGCGGGCGAGGTGCTCCACCGCGGCGATGAACTCGTCATCCCGGCCCCGATCACAGAAGCGACCGAAGAGATGAGAAGAGGAGAACCGCCGATGGCGGAGGATGACGCCGAGGAAGCGACTGTCGACGAACAAGCTGAAGAGCCGGCTGATGGCGAGACTGCAACTGAAGACGTGACCGAAGATGCGACCGAAGATGGGGCAGAGGGCGAAGTGGATGTTGAGACAGCAGACGAGGAAGCCGCTGTCCAAGAAGAGCAGCCGCAGACCTACATCGTTCAGCCCGGCGAGTCCTGGAACAGCATCGCGCGCAAGTTGGACGTGGATCCGGACGACCTGCTGGCTGCCAATGCAGAGACGGTTCGCCCTGGTCAGGTGCTCTTCACCGGCGATCTGCTCATCGTCCCCGCTGCGGGCGACGAAGCCGCCGCGGACGATGAAGATACGGGCGCTGAAGATGTCGAGGGAGCGTTGGCTGAAGGAACGCCGGCTGACGAAGAAGCAGTCACCGTTGAAGCGCCGGCCTGCCCTGCCGCCTTCCGAGACTATCCGCAAGCCATGGCCGATGTGCTCAATTCGACGGCCGGCGGGCCGGATGGCTTGTCCGCATGGCTGGCCGAATGTGGTGCGCAGTCAGACGAAGCGATCCTCCGCCAAGACTGGACGGGAGACGGCCTCGACGATCTGTTGGTCGTCTATGCCAACCCGATTCCCGACGACAGTCTACAGACCACCGATCTGATCATCTTCAATGCCATTGACGCCGGATCTGAAACACCCGGCTACGAGGCAATGTATCGAGCGCGAGCAGCAGGCGACATCTCGGTGCTGACAACCGAGGACATCAACGCGGACGGGCAGACCGATATTGTCTGGCTCGATACGACCTGTGGCGCCAGCACCTGTTTCGACACGGTCAATGTGCGCAGTTGGGACGGGTCCTCGTGGACCGATTGGACTGACGGCACCATCACCATGGCCTATGCCACTGTCGATTTGGGCGATGTATCCGAAGAAGGTCAAGGATCCGAACTCGTGGTTAGCGGCGGCGTCTACGGCAGTGTCGGCGCCGGCCCTCAGCGCAGCCGAACCGAAATATGGGCCAGCATCGACGGCGACTCATACACACTGATCGATCTGACCTTTAGCCCCAGCGAGTGTCTCTACGACACGGTAATGGACGGCAATCGTGCCCTGCTCAACGCTGAAGAAGAGGGTTTCGGCGCCGCCGAGGCATTCTTCACCGACGCCATCGGCAACAACAATCTGATCAAATGTTGGGTGCGCGACAACGA
This sequence comes from uncultured Chloroflexia bacterium, assembly GCA_963698255.1. Lineage (GTDB taxonomy): Bacteria > Chloroflexota > Anaerolineae > Caldilineales > Caldilineaceae > JAWKOK01. Next base: position 24,067 of record CAVOQD010000025.1, read on the forward strand.
GTTGGATGAACTGCGCACCTTCAGTTATTTCCGTCTGGCCCAGATTGCCGCATACCAGGATCTGCCTGAAGTGGCCGGCGACCTGGTTGGCGCATTGCAGGAACTGTACCCCGACAGCGCCTACGCCGGACTGGCTCAAGACTGGCTGGAAGCCTATCAGTCGCAGGGCCTCAGCAACGCCTGTGCCGTGGCGATCGCCTACGCAGAAGAGAACCCCGAGACCTGGGAGATGCTGGCTGACTACGGATACACCAATCCGACCTTTTCCGCCGCCGAGGTCTGCCCGGGACTCGGTCTCGACGAAGCGGAAGCGGCAGATGAAGCGGTCGTCGCAGGCGATATAGAAGAAGCGCCTGCTGCCGAGACGGCCACAGAAGAACCCGGTGAAGCTGCTGCCGAACCCACAGCCGCCGAATCTACCGTCGCTGAGCCTGAGACAACGCCCGAAAATGAGGGTGCAGTCGATGAGGGTGCGGCGGATACAGGTGCGGCAGACGAACCAGCAGACGAACCAGCAGACGGTGCAGTGGAAAGCGCCGAATCCGGGGCGATCGCACCAGTTGACGCTACATTGCCCGAATGTCCGCCCAATGTAGACCGCTTTGCGCGAATTCTGCCGGACCTTCTGACGGCCAAAGAAGGCGATACCGCAGCAGTGACGGCTTGGCTGGAAAGCTGTGAGGCGACCGGCGGCGCCACAGAGGTCGTCGTGGCTGTCGATCTCAACGAGGACGACATCGATGATATCGTCGTCTTCCCCACCATCATCAGCGATCTAGGCTTTGGTCCAGGCGGCAGCCAGGGATCAATGTTGATCTATCACGGAGCGGCCGACGGCAGCTACGAGCTGGTCTACGAGCCGGAGATCTATGGGCAGCCGACCTTCTTGGCGGCCGAAGATCTCAATCAAGACGGCCAGATCGAACTGGCCTGGGCCGTTGAAAGCTGCGCCAACTTCTGCGTCACCGAAGTGCAGATGGCCGCCTGGAACGGTGACGAATATGTTTCGGCCATCGAACCCGGCGCCACCATTGCAGAGGGAGCCGCACGCTTTGAACCGGTCGGCAAGAATGCCGCAGGAGCAGGACAGGAACTTATTTTGGAAGGCGGCGTCAGTGGTCAGCCGGATGGCGGCCTTGCCACCCCTCATGCGGAAGTATGGCAGAGCATCGCAGGGGCTCCGTATGAACGGATCGAGTGGACATATGATCGACAGGCGGAGGGGAATGATTGCCTTGGGCTACGGCTTGTTGAAGGCGACATGGCGATGCAAGCGGCGGATGCCGTCGGCTATGGACCGGCCATTGATCTCTATTCCCAGGCGCTCGACCCAACGCTACTGGCGTGCAGCCTATACGGCATGCCAGGCGACGACGAGTTGATTCTGCTTCAGGGCTTAGCCAGCTTCCGGCTGATGCAAGCACAGGCATTGGACGGCGATTCCATTGCGGCGCGAGCTACGCTGCTGGCGCTCCAGTCAGGACAGCCGGAAGGCGCATACACCCAGGCGGCCACCGAATGGCTCGACAGCTTCACCGCTACCGGCAATGCAGCCACCGCCTGCTCGCGCATATCGCGGATCTTCACCGAAAACGAAGATCTCTGGAAGATCACCGATCACTTCGGATACAACCATCCGGCGCTGCCGGCCCAACAGATCTGCTTCGTGCCTGAATAGGGGCCGACTCCTCGTACGACACTGTGAACATTTGCCCAGAAGCGGGGCACTGGAAGATTTTCCAGTGCCCCGCTTCTATTTGTCGACAAACTTACGTTTTTCTTAATTTTCTCCACGTAGATCTTATCGAACCTTACAGATACTGAGCATCTAATTCATTTTTTCTATTTTACTTACAAAGACGTAAGAGATGGATATGTGTTACACAAGCCGCTGTTCCACCGTGGTAGTATGCCATCGGTAGATGGCATACCAGTGTTTTTTCTCATCACATTCGCTCATACTCATATATGGAGACATTTACATGGCTCAACGAAAACGTTCGCCCTTGGACAGAATTATCCAGGCACTAGTCCTCGTGCTGTGTGCACTTGTTGTGCTGCCGCCCGGCATTGCCCGCGCCGATTACGTGGGCACTGGGAGCGTCGCCCTTTCACTGGATCCGGCCAGCGAACCGGTGGTAGAGAACGGCTACCAGGTTGGCGACGAGATTTCTTTTATTCTCCAGCAGGCCCCTACCGAACTCGATAATGGGAACGTCAACGGTATCGTCGCCTACGGCACCATCTATGTGCCGGCCGGCGTTGAGGTGATCGGTGCTGAGTTTGTCAAACTCACAGGAGGGACATATACGGCCATTCCGGCTGAAGACGTGGCAGCCGGTCCGGACGGTTGGGGCAATAGAGGCAGCCAATTTACAAACGGCGTCGTCGGAAATGACACTGATTTCAAGAACGGGAAGATCAATGAAGTCCAGCAGGATACAGGAATCTTCTACAGCACCGATACTCAGACACAGTTGATAGCTCCTCTTTCCATTGAGACCACAGGCTCTAAACCCAAATTGCAGAATGTCCACAATCAGTGGGACTACAATCAAATTCTTGCCTTTGGCGCAAAAGATGACGCCCTCTCCGGCAACGAGGGCAAGGGCAACACGCCCGTGGTGGCGACGACCAACGGCGGGAGCACATATGTCGGAACCGGTTCGGGCGTTGCGGGTCCGGACACCTACTATACGAATGACTATGATCCGGGTTGTTCAGCCACGACAGGCGCCAATGCGGTGAAAGATGACCTGCGCTGCGCCGGTCCCTGGCAGAGGATCCAGATCTGCCAATGCCAAGATCGGTGGGAGCGGCGCAATCACCCCGGCCACATCGACAGGTGCGCTGGTAAACACGTCGGTGGCAACCAGCGCTGGACATGTTCTTAGCTCCGGTAACCCGCTAAACAGTGCGACCAATGCCGTCCGCTATGTGTTCGGAGCGCGCTCTGTCGGCGACCTGGAACTGGCAAGAATCACCTTCAAGGTAACGGATGTAGCGGCGTTCACTGCGGCCATCCAGAATAACACGTTCTGCGCCGACGGGACCGGCGGCGATCACGACAAAGACGGAAGAGGGGCGCAAGACAGCATCTGGCGCTACTACGAAGGCAACAACCATACCTGTTTTGAAGGCGCACCCGCCGCTTCTCTGACGAAAGTGCCTGAATATGTCAATGGCAGCGCGTCGAGTGACGTAGTTCCTCTATCGAGCGTGATTGGCTACAAGATGACGTTCGCCAATACGTCCGGCGCCACATTGTACGACATCCGGCTTATCGATACGCCATTGACGAATCTGACCCTGGTCGAAGCTACGACGCCAACTTGTCCGTACGCCAATTACAATGGCAACAAAGCGGGCTTGCCGACATTTATCAGCATTGGGGACGGAACCCAGGCAACGTGGAACAGCTTGGCGACTCTGGCCGCCGGTGAAAGTGTGACGGTTCACATGTGTGGCGTGGTAAACGGAAGTGCATCGGATGGCGAGGAAGTGCGCAATCAGATCAAAGCCCTATACAAAGAGTCCGTGGATGGAGAGGACAAGGAACTGATCGCAAAGACGCTTCAATTGGTCGTGGATGGTCCCTTGGCGGTTTCGCTGAGCCGATTCGAGGCTGAACGTACGGGCGAAATCGTGCATCTCCAATGGGAGACGGCCACGGAGACAGCCAATGCCGGCTTCAATCTCTACGTCGAGACTGGTGATGGGCTGGAACTGCTCAACGAAACGTTGATCCCGTCCACGGTCATCGATTCGGTGGCGCCCACCTTCTACAGCTATGAAGCTCGATCCGACGGCGACCTCTTCCACATCGAAATGGTCAGCATCCATGGAAGGGCGGAGACCTTCGGCCCCTTTGCAGCCGTTGAGTCGGGTGCAGCGCCACAGATCAATTTGGACAAGGCTCTCTGGATTCCGATGGTCGTGCAGTAGACATTCGTCCAAAAAGTATGGCCCGGCCTTCCAGGAAACTGCCGGCAGTTTCCTGGAAGGCCGGGCCAACTCATTTCTGGCAATCACTACCGCCCGTCACCGATCGCTGGTGATGACCGGGGTCCCCGCCGACATGGCCTCCAACACCATCATGCCGAAGCCCTCATATTCGCTGGGAAATAGGAACGCCGTTGCCAACGCATACAGCGCGGGCTTGTCCTCTTCCGCCACCCATCCACAGAAGCAGACCGATTCGTCAAGTCCAAGCTCGGACGCCATACGCCGCGGGTCCGGGAAAAAGTCGGTGTCCTGCGCGGGCAATTGCCCGGCAATCACCATCTGCACAGCAGGATTTCCGCCGCGGTCAAGATATCGCCGGTACCCGACCAGGATTGACTGCACGTTTTTGCGCACGTCAAAGCCGCCCAGATAGAGAAAGTAGCGGTCCGGCAGCGCGTATTTCTCACGCACAGCCGCCAGTTGTTCGGCGGTCGGCGTAGGAAAATCCTGTTGATTGGGTCCGTGATGTACCGCGTGCACCTTCGACGCCGGGATGCCCAGATGTGTCACCACATCGGCTGCACCGGCCTCGCTCACGGCCACCACCTGCGAAGAGCGACGCGTCGTTGCGCTGAACCAATGATGTATAGAGCCGCTGCATGGTTCCGCCACGATAGGCCGGCAGCAGCGACGGGATCAGATCGTGGACGGTCACCACAACCGGCAGAGGCTGCCAGTAGGGCGCGGCCCAGTACGGTACCCAGAGCACATCCGCGCCCAGCCGGCGTGCCGCCTGCGGCACAGAGATCTGCTCCCAGTAGAGCTTGGCCAGATTGCGCGGCAACCCCGGCAAGGCAATCCGTTCCGACCAGATGCCGGCATAGTCCGACTCTGTCGGCATTACTTGCTTGCTCTGTTCAGGCAGCAAGAGCGAAAAGCGCGTCTCCGGCGACATGGCGGGCAGATGGGCCAACATGTGGTCGATGTATTGTCCGCTGCCCGCTGTGGTCTGCCCCGCGAACCAGCCGTTGATGGCGATATGCATGACTTTGATTATTCCGCGCCTTGGGCCAGGATGCAAATCGACAGGATCAACACCGTCCACCGCTTGCACTTCTGCGTGTACCACGTAGAATATCAGTAACTGTTCAGCCTCGAAAAAAAATTCACCGCGGATTACGCGGATATGGCGGATACTCACGGATTCTTTTCAGAGAAATCCACGGCGATCCGGTAAATTCCGACAGATCCTCGGTGAATTGGAAGGCTCTGAATGGCAACGGCGGAAAAAACAGGACGGTAGCCAGGAGACCTATTCATGATCATTCACAATGCCATCGTCATCACCTTTGACGGCGAAAACCGAATTCTTCACAACGGCGCCGTCCGCATCGACGGCGATGAGATCGGCGCGGTCGGCCCCAGCCCGGAGATCCTGGCCGCCTATCCCGGCGATGAACTGTGGGACGCGCAAGGTCTGGTGCTGATGCCGGGGCAGATCTGCGCACACACCCACTACTACGGCGCCTTTGCCCGCGGCATGTATATTCCCGGCGAGCCGGCCAAAGACTTCCCCGAGATCCTCGAAAACCTCTGGTGGAAGCTGGACAGGGCGCTGGACGAGGACGCCGTGCGCAGCTCGGCCGAGGTCTGCCTGGTCGATGCCATCCGCAACGGCACAACCACGCTCATCGATCACCACGCCAGCCAGACCTTCATCGACGGCAGCCTGGACGTGATCGCCGACGCCGTGGAGCGTAGCGGACTGCGAGCGTCGCTCTGCTACGAGGTGACCGACCGCGACGGCCCCGAGGCGACCAATGCGGGCATCCGCGAGAATGTGCGTTTTATGCAGCGGGTCAACGATGCCAAGGCCCAGTCGCCCGATTCGCCGCTGGCCACCCATCTGGCCGCCACATTCGGCCTGCACGCCAGCCTCACCCTCTCGGACGCCACGCTTGAGGCGTGCAGCGCCGAGGCCGACCGCTTCCACGTCCATGTGGCCGAACACCCGATCGATGAATACGACAGTATGAGCAAATCGGGCAAGCGCGTGGTCGAGCGGCTGCACGATTACGGCATCACCGGGCCGGAGAGCATCATGGCCCATTGCCTGCACATCGACGCCTGGGAGATGGAACTGCTGCGCTCCACACGAACCTTTCCCAGCCACCAGCCGCGTTCCAACATGAACAACGCCGTGGGCGCGGCCAACATCACCACCATGCTGCGCGGCGGCATGCCGGTCTGCCTGGGCAATGACGGTTTCAGCAACGACATGTTTGCGGAGATGAAGGTGGCCGACCTGCTCCAGAAGTCGGCCAACGCCGACCCCCGCTACTTGGGCGCGGATATGGTGATCGAGATGGCCGTACACAACAATCGCCGACTGGCCGGCGTCTTCTTCGACAAGCCCCTGGGCATCGTGGCGCCGGGCGCCTACGCTGACCTGATCCTGCTCGACTACTACCCGACAACGCCGCTCACGCCGGACAACCTGCCCTGGCACATCCTCTTCGGCGTTAGCGGTAGCCACGTCAACAGCACCATCGTCCACGGTCGAACACTGATGCGCAACCGCAAGCTGCTTACCGTCGACGAGGCCGAGATCACCGAACGCAGCCGTGCCGCCGCCGCCCAGACCTGGGAACGCTACTGGGCCATGTTTTAGTGAACAATCGCAATTACAGGATGCAGCGCTGATAGACCGCGGATTAAGCTGATTAGGCGGACAAAACCGGATTTTTCCGGATTTTATCCGCAAAAATTCGCCTAATCCGCCTAATCAGCGGTCTATTTTCGTGCGATGACAATCGCCTACAACCGACAAGACTGAGGAGCAGAAAAACATGAATAAACCAACTCTGGCCGTGATTGGCGGCACCGGAGCGGAAGGTTCCGGGCTGGTGTTGCGCTGGGCAGCCGCAGGCTACTCCGTCATCATCGGCAGCCGCAGCGCGGAAAAGGCCAACACCGTGAGCGCCGAACTCAACGATCAACTGCCGGCCGGCGGCGTGGCCATCCGCGGCGCGACCAATGCCGATGCCGCAGCCGCAGCCGATGTCGTCGTACTCAGCGTCCCCTACAGCGCCCAGTCCGGCACCATCGAACAGATCGTCGATGGAAGCCAGGGCAAAGTGCTGGTGACCGTCGGTGTGCCGCTGAAGCCGCCAAAGGTTGCGACCGTCTGGCAGCCGCAGGGCGGTTCCGCGGCCCTGGAGGCCCAGGCCCAGCTTGGCGAAAACGTCAAGGTCGTCGCCGCCTTCCAGAACATCTCGGCCACCCATCTGCTCGACCTGGCCTGGGAGCCCGACAGCGACGTGCTCATCACCGGCGATGACCGCGAGGCCAAGCAGGTGGCCATCGAACTGGCGGCAGCCGCCGGCTTCTTCGGCATCGACGCCGGTCCGCTGACCAACGCGAGCGTGGTCGAAGGGCTGACCGCCGTGCTCATCGGCATCAACATCCGCAACAAGGTCAAAGGCGCGGGGATCCATATTACGGGGATTCCGCGTGGCTGATAAGTGCGGATGATTTTTTTGCCACAGATAAACGCGGATAAAAAACTGATATTCACAGATGGTTTTTGAAGCGAGAACATAACAACTAATGCCCCAATACGAACATATTGAGACACTGGCCGTCCACGCAGGCCACCAGATCGATCCCGGCTCCGGCGCGGTGATGCCCTCTATTCAACTATCGACTACCTTCGAGCGCAACGCCGACGGCTCCTACACCCACGGCTATGTCTATTCGCGCACGGAAAACCCCAACCGAATGGCGCTCGAATCCTGCCTGATGCAGTTGGAGGGCGGCGCGGGCGCTGTCGCCTTTGCGTCGGGCATGGCCGCATCCCACGCGGTCTTCCAGTCACTGGAGGCCGGCGCCCACGTGATCCTGCCGGACGATGTCTACTTCGGCACCGGCGCGCTGACCAGCGATGTCTTCGCCCGCTGGGGCCTGACGTCGACCAAGGTGGACATGACCGACCCGGCGGCCGTCGAGCAGGCCATCCGGCCGGAGACCCGCCTGCTCTGGCTGGAAACGCCGTCCAACCCGCAACTCAAGATCGCCGACATCGAGTTGCTCAGCGCCATGGCCCATGCCAACGGCGCGCTCTGCGCCGTCGACAACACCTGGCCCACACCGATCTTGCAGCGGCCTCTCGCCTTGGGGGCCGATCTGGTTGTCCATTCCACCACCAAATATCTGGGCGGCCACAGCGATGTGCTGGGCGGCGTCGTCATCACACATGAGGACGATGAACTGCTTGCACGCGTGCGTACCAGCCAAGGCATCGGCGGCTCGGTGCCGTCGCCCTTTGACTGCTGGCTGCTCCTGCGCAGCATCCGCACGCTGCCCTATCGCATGCGCGGCCACTGCGCCAATGCACGCGAGGTCGCCGACTTCCTGGACGGACATCCCAATGTCGACGTTGTCCACTATCCCGGCCTGGCAAGCCATCCCGGCCACGCGATTGCCGCCCGGCAGATGAGCGACTTCGGCGGCATGCTCTCGATCCAGGTGCGCGGCGGCACGGCGGAAGCCATGGCCGTCGCCGGTCGACTGAAGCTCTTCATCCGCGCCACCAGCCTGGGCGGCGTCGAGAGCCTGATCGAGCACCGCAAGTCAGTGGAAGGCCCGGCCTCGTCCACGCCCGACAACCTGCTACGCGTCTCCATCGGTCTGGAGAATCCGGCGGATTTGATCGCTGATTTGGCGCAAGCGTTGGAGTATTGAGGTTGGGGGATTGGGAGATTAGGAGATTAAGGATTGGGGAAGCCTGTACAGTTCACACGCCCCCAATTCCCTAATCTCCAATCTCCCGATCCCACCTTCCCATCACCCAATGAAACTCACCCAAGCACTCTGTCTCTCGTCCGAACCTCAGCCCCTCGCCGTCGTCTCGTTTGTCGGGGCGGGCGGCAAGAGCACAGCCATGTTTCGGCTGGCGGCGGAGCTGGCAGCGCAGGGCCAGCGCGTGATCACGACGACTACGACCCGCATCGCCGCCGATCAGATCCGTGAATCGCCGGCCTTTGTGCCGGTGACAGGTTCCGACCTGCCACTCGATTCGATCAAGATCGCGCTGGACCGCCACGGGCAGTGCTTGCTCATTGGGCGCGAGTCGGCGGAACGACAGGCGGAGGGGAAGAAGGCAGGGATCGAGCCGGCGCTGATCGATGATCTGGCGACCCGCGCCGGCGAGCTCGGCATCTCTGCCATTCTGGTGGAGGCAGACGGCAGCCGCATGTTGCCGGTCAAAGCGCCGGCCGGACATGAGCCGGCCATGCCGGACTCGACAACGCTGGTGGTGCCGGTGGTCGGCATGAACGCGCTGGGCTTGCCGCTGGCCGATCCGTACGTGCATCGACCCCAACGGATCCGCGAGTTGTTGAACATTCCGCCCGGTCTGGCAGTGCGGCTGACACCGGCGCATGTGGGTCGCTTATTGCTGCATCCGGATGGCGGCAGGCGGAGTATTCCGCCCGGCGCACGACTGTTGCCGTTGCTGAATCAGGCTGACACGCCGCCGAAGCTGGCCATGGCAAGACTGATCGCTTCGCAGTTTTGCCGATTGCCAGCAGCCTTCGCTGATCGCAGCCGTCGGTACTAGTCCAGACAATCCCGTTGTCGAACGCTGGGGACCGGTGACGGTTGTGGTGTTGGCCGCCGGCAGCAGCAGTCGCATGGGCCGACCCAAGCAACTGCTGCATGTCGACGGCGAGTCGATGATTGTTCGAGCGGTGAAGATCGCATGGCAGAGCACGGCGACAGAGGTTGTGGTCATCACCGGCGCGTATCGGGAAGAGGTGGAGGGCGAGGTGAGGCAAGGGCTGGCTTGGCTGCTTTCTCAAGAGCCTAACCGTGTTCGCCTGGTCCACAACCCGAAATGGGAGGACGGACAGGCGTCGAGCATCCATGCCGCGATCCAGGCGCTGGACAGTTCAGTCGAAGCCGCAATCTTCATGCCGGCGGATCAGCCGTTCGTGGAGCCGAGCCTACTGCGTTTGTTGCAGCGGCGCCGGCAGATGGGGCATGACCTGGTGGCGCCGCTGGTCGATGGAGAAATTCGCGGCGCACCCGCGCTCTTCGACCGGCAGACCTGGCCGGAGTTATTGAGCTTGCACGGGGACACAGGCGGGCGGCTTGTACTGCGCCGACATGCGAACGGGGTGGCGACGGTTTCAGCCGTGGCCTCGACGCTGCGCGACATCGACACGCCGGGTGATCATCTTCAAGGCTAGAGTCAAGTCCCGCGGCAGGTCGGAATGGCATTCCGCCTGGCTGGGCCAAACTTAGCCTGGCTGGGCGGATTTCCAATCCGACCTACGCGCCTGGCCGACTAAGGGTCCATCCAGAGACAAGTTCCCGTTTTCGAGCCTGCGGAGCGCCTGAAACCGGGCAGTAGAAATAGACGGGTCCGCAGTGCGACCTACTCCTTGTGGGCCCGCACCATCTCTTCGAAACGGGCAAAGAGCAGATCGGCGTCATGCGGACCTGGGCTGGCTTCGGGATGGTATTGGACGCAGAAGACCGGTCGATCTTTCAAGCGCATCCCTTCAACCGTGCCGTCGTTGAGGTTGCGGTGGGTGACCTCGACATTGGCCGGCAATCCGGCGTCATCCACGGCATAGTTGTGGTTCTGAGCCGTGATCTGGACGTTGGTCGTGTCGATGTCGCTGACCGGCTGGTTGCCGCCGTGGTGGCCAAACTTAAGCTTGTAGGTATCGGCGCCCAGCGCCCGCCCGATGATCTGGTGGCCGAGGCAGATGCCGAACATGGGGATGCCGCTGTCCAACAGGCTGCCCACGGCTTCCGAGGCATAGGGCAGGCCGACCGGATCGCCGGGCCCGTTGCTGAGGAAGATGCCGTCCGGCTGCATGGCCAGCACTTCATTGGCCCCGGTGTTGGCTGGAACCACGACCACGCGCAGCCCGTGGCTGGTCAAGCGACGCAGGATGTTGTGTTTGATGCCGAAATCGAAGGCGACCACAAGCGGCGCATCGACATCCGCAGCGGTTGCCGATGCCGACCCCTTTGAGGGCTCTCCGGCAGCGACCGGCGCCCATTCGACGCGCGTGCCGTCGATCCAGTTGTAGACCTCCTGACACGTGACCTCTTTGACCAGATCTCGTCCATCCAGACCGTCCCAATTCAAAGCCATGGCCTGAAGCTCGGCGACCGTGTGCAACCCGTCGGTGCTAAGGGCGGCATGGGGAACGCCGTGATCGCGGATGCGTCGCGTCAAGGCCCGCGTATCGATCTCGCTGATGCCTGGAATGCCGTTGCGGGTGAGATAGCCGGTCAGTGACTCATTGGCGCGCCAGTTGGAGATGGTGGGGCTGACCTCGCGCACGATGAAAGCTGTGATCTGAGGCCGATCGCTTTCGATGTCCTCGGCATTGACGCCGGTGTTGCCCACATGAGAGACGGTCATACAGACCATCTGTCCACGATAGGACGGGTCAGTGATGACCTCCTGATAGCCGGTGAGGCTGGTGTTGAAGACCACTTCGCCGACCACGGTTGTCGCCGCGCCGAAGGCCTTTCCACGGTAGACAGTACCATCCGCCAAAACGAGCAATGCGCTCACACGCTCCCCCTCATTATTTATCTCGCGAGTTACTTTTCACGTTCGATTCTTGTCGGCTTGTGTTGATAGGCCAAGCGCAGAGGCTGCCATTCGCTCCATTTGAGCAATGCGTTCCAGCCGCCGGACTGAATGGCAAGCGCCGTATCCGATTCTGTCGCTCCATTGTCCGCGGTTTTTCCGATCTCCGCCAAATTCATCAGCACCGCGACTTCATCGCAGTTGTGAAACTTGGGACAGTAGATACATTCCTGCCAGACCTTGGGGCTTATGCTCCAGCGGTCGACCAGATCGAATCCCAATCGCACGAAGAAATCCTCGCGCAGAGTAAGCGCGCAGATCTGAGGAAAGCCACGCAGGCGCGCCATCTCAACCAGCGCCAGCACCATCTGAGAGCCGACGCCGCGCCCATGCTGGCTCTCATCCACGGCCAACGAACGCAATTCGACGAGCGTCTCTGTCAATGCCACCAATGCGCCGCACCCGACAACCGGTGTTCCTGGTGCATCCTCGTCCACAGCCACCAGCCAGTCGCCCAGTGACCTGCTGACGCTCTCGGCCGTACGCGGCAACATAATATTGTGGGCGGCAAAGCGATTGATCAGCGCCAATATGGGTTCGATGTCGGACGATTTTGCGGAACGGATGATGGTTGGCATGGATGGACCTCGTAATGCGTAATGCGTACTGCGTAATTTCGTACTGGGTAATGGTGGGGCTGCTGCGTGATGCTTGCTGCGTGAGGTCTCTGAGGAGCACGTATTGTCGCTACTTGAATGCCTCTGGCAGACCGGTCGCCAATACGACAACAACTCACTCAAAGAGACCTTACGCAGTACGTAGTACGCATTACGCATTACGCAATATTCCGTAAAATCTCCCCCACAATCCCCACCGCTCGCTCCAACTCTTCCTCGCTGATGATCAGCGGGGGCACGAAGCGCAGAACGTTGGGACCGGCGTTGACCAGGATCAGGCCCTGCTCGTAGGCTTCGGCAACCACAGGCGCGGCGCTGATGTCGAGTTGCACGCCGACAAGCAAGCCCTTGCCACGCACTTCAACGATGTGGGGACTGTTTAGTTCCTCCAGCATCTCTTTCAACAGATCGCCCTTTTCCGTCACCGAAGCCAGAAACTCGGGCTGCGCGATGCGGCCGACCACATGGCTGGCGACGTGGGTGGTGAAGGGATTGCCGGCAAAGGTGCTGGCGTGATCGCCCTTGTGGATGGTATCGGCGACCTTCTGGCGCATGAGAATGGCGCCGATGGGCAGGCCGCCGGCCAGCGGCTTGGCCGCGGTCAGAATGTCCGGCTCGATCACTTGGCCGTCCACGACATAGCCCTGATGGGCCCAGAGCGTGCCGGTGCGCCCCATGCCACACTGCACTTCGTCAAAGATGAGCAGAGCGTCAAATTCGTCTGCCAACTGGCGCAGGGTGAGGAGAAACTCGGGCGTGGCCAGGTTGATGCCGCCCTCGCCTTGCAGCGGCTCGACGATGATGGCGCAGACATCGTCGCCCATCTGGGCACGCGCATCTTCCGGGTTGTTGAACTCGGCAAAACGCACGCCGGGCATCAAGCGGCATGAAGGGTTCCTGGTAGGCCGGGCGTGGCGTGGCCGCCAAGCGTGCCCATGAGCCGTCCATGGAAGGCATCGGTGAAGGCCAAAATGTGGTACTTGTCGTCGTGGCCATGCTCACGCGCGTAGCGCCGGGCGAACTTGAATGCGCCCTCGTTGGCGTCGGCCCCGGTCAGGCTGAAGTGCACCTTGTCGGCAAAGCTGGTCTCGCAGAGCTGCTGAGCCAGCTTGGCGTGGGCCTGGGTGTGGTAGAGATTGCTCACGTGCAGCACGCCGCTGGATGCCGCCTCGACAATGGCCTGGTTGATGCCGGCGTCGTTGTAGCCGAGCGCGTTGACCGCGATGCCGGAGACGCAGTCCAGATAGGCCTTGCCTTCGGTGTCATAGAGCATGCAGCCGTCGCCCCGTTCGATCACAAACGGAGCCCGGCCATAGACGCCCAACACATAGTCCTGTTCGAGTTCTTTCACTTCCTCTGCGTTCACGATCCCCCCTTGTTGGTTAGCGGCTGGCGTTGTATGACTTATCAATGGAACCTATTTCAGACACAGATGACTCTACTGCAAAAACAAAAGATTCGTCACAGATGGACACAGATAAACACCTGATATTCACAGATATCTTCCGGCAGAGTGTAGAAGGCCAGTGTGGCGGCAAAATTATCTGTGTCCTATCCGTACAAAATCTGTGTGAATCTGTGGCAGAAATCAGTTCTTGCAGTGGAGTCATCTGTGGCAGATCTTTCTACGGCGATCCGATGATGCCGGTGCCGGCGCCTTCCTGGAGGCCGGCCAGATTGGTGATCACGGCCTGGGCAACGCCGTTGCGCGCGGCTTGAACTGCGCTGCGCACCTTGGGGATCATGCCGCCGAAGATGATTCCCTCTTCGATCCACTGCTCGGCCTGATCGGCGGTGATGGCACGCGCCACCCGACCGGCGATCAACACGCCCGGCACATTGCTGACGAAGACCAGCTTCGTGGCCCCGAGCTTGGCGGCAATGGCGGTCGCCGCATGGTCGGCATTGACGTTGTAGCTCAGAGCGTCGTAGGAACCGTAGCTGATGGGGCTGACCACCGGCACGATGTCGGCAGTCGATCAGCGTGTCGATCAGATGGGTGTCGACATCCTGGATCTCGCCCACTCGCCCCAGATCGCCCAGGGGATGCCACATCTTTTCGGCGTAGATGGTGCCGTCATCGACGCCGCTGATGCCCGCCGCCCGGATCTCGCCGTCGACCAGCGCACGCACGATGCGCTTGTTCATCAGCCCGCTGAGCACCATCTCGGCAACATCAAGGCTGGCGTCGTCGGTGACGCGCAGACCTTCCACAAAGAGCGTCTCCAGGCCAAGCCGCTCCTGGTAGGCGGCGATGGTCTTTCCGCCGCCATGGACGATGACAGGGAAGTGGCCCTGCGCCTTGAGCAAGCGCACAGCCGCCACCAGACCGGCCAAGAAAGCGCCGTCATCCAGTTCATTGCCGCCGACCTTGACGACCATCGTGTATCTAGCCGGCGCTCGATCTTCGTCCGTTTCCGATAATTCCACTATCTCTTCTGTCACCCTGTCACCCCCTCAGACCTTTTCAGCTAAACTAAAGCAGCCCCAACGTCTCATCCAACCCAGCGGCAATATTGAAACTCTGTAGCGCTTGCCCGCTGGCCCCCTTCAACAGATTGTCCAGCGTGACGACGATGATGTAGTCACGGCAATTCGGATCGCTGGGGTTGTCCACGACGACGCTGATGGCGCAGCGGTTGGTGTGGGTCACATGGCGTAGCGTGGCAATCTCGCCGGGCGGCAGCAGGTGAATGAACGGCTCGCCGGCATATTGCAGGGCGAACGCGTGCGCGTATATCAGTTCTCGCTCACGCCTTCCTTCACGGTGACATAGATGGTGCTGAGAATGCCGCGGTTGACGGGCAATAGATGGGGCGAAAAGGTGAAATGCAGTTGCGGTTCGGATTCCGCCTTGCCGTTCAGCACCTGCTCCATCTCAGAAATGTGGCGGTGTCGATGGCCGAGATTGTAGGGCGTCAGATTGTCGTGGGCTTCTACGAAGTTGTAGAGCAGATTGGCCTTGCGCCCGGCCCCGCTGACGCCCGACTTGCTGTCGACGATGACGCGCTCCTCCAGCCAGCCGGCCTTGGCCAGCGGATAGAGGCCCAGATTGACGCTGGTGGGATAGCAGCCGGGGCTGGCGATCATCTTGGCCCCGCGGAGTTCATCTCGGTAGACTTCGCACAGCCCGTAGACGAAGTTTTCGAGCAGATCGGTGGCCGTGTGGGTGACGCCGTACCAGCGCTCGTAGATGGCCACATCTTCCAGCCGGTAGTCGGCGCTCAGATCGACAACGTAGACGCCGGTCTCGCTGAAAGCGCGTACCGGTTCAATCGAGGCGGCATGAGGCAAGCAGAGGAAGACCACGTCGACCTCGTCGGCGCGTTGCATGGCGTCAGCCAGTGTGATCAGCGGATAATCCCACGGCACGCTGTGTATGTCGGAAAACCGTTTGCCAGCGCTGGTCTCGCTGGTCATCCAACCCACCTCCATCAGCGGATGCCGTTGGATCAACTTGACTAATTCCAGTCCAGTGTAACCGGTTGCACCGGCAATACCTGCCTTGAACATAATCTGATCCTCATCTTAGAAACAAAAAAAGCTCTCCATCTGGAGAGCCCTGCGTCTACAAGCCATCAAATCTAGCCCGCGTACAGTCGTCCAGAACATTTGAGCGTTCGGGTCGTGCACGGCCTGATTGTGTTCTTGCAGATTGTGGGAGCCAACACTATCATTTGCATAATGGGCACAAGTGTAACATGAGGGCTGTTGGCTGTCAATAATTATTGAAATGAACGCTAGCGAAGGCAAAGTGAGAGAGAACCCGATGACGACGTTGATTATCATCCGCCACGGCGAGACGGAAGCGAACATGCAAAAAGTATGGCAAGGCTCGCTGGATGCGCCCTTGACCGAGCGGGGTGAATGGCAGGCAGAGGCCGCAGCCGTAGGCGTGCGCAAGCTAGCCGACGAACTGCCAATCGACCATTTCTACGTGTCGCCGTTGGGCCGTACACAGCGCACGGCAGCGCCGATTGCCGAGGCAATCGGCATGCAGCCGGTCATCGAGGAGGGTCTTCGCGAATTTGACCTAGGCGACTGGGAAGGGCGCTCGTTTCAGGAACTTCGTGATGTAGAACGGCTCTGGGAACGCTGGGAGCAGGATCCGACCTTCACGCCGCCCAATGGCGAGTCGCCGGCCATGGTCAGTCGACAGATCGGTGAAAGTGTTTGAATCCCTGGCGAACCGCCATCCCGGCGAAACCGTCATGGCCGTCACCCACGGCGGCATAATCTGCAATGTCCTGGCCTCCTTCCTCGGCGAGGGCCCACAGGATTGGCAGAAATGGCATCCCCACAACTGCGCCATCACCGTGCTGCAACGAACCGACAGCGGCTGGGATCCCGTACGGGTCAACGATATCAGCCACCTGCCGCCCAAAGCGCTAAAGCACGAAGACACGGCTGAATATATCATGGCGGAAAACGCGGCTAAATGAAAACAATTACAGTAGTTCACGATTTGTCATTCTGAGCAGGTATTTTCAAGTACGCCACTCTGGCAAAAGACCAGCGAAGAATCTCGCTTTTCACCAAATCGTGAACTACTGAATTACAGAAAATTCGCAACATTTGTAGAATAACGATGTAAAACTGGGTATTGAAATTGCTCATAAATACTGCTATACTTTTCGAAGTAGATGACCGATACCGAGGTGGGAGGAGTATCTCCCGCCATTTTTTTGTCATCTGCTCGAAATGTGTGAAGAATTGCACGAACTGGAAGATGACATTGCGGTCTGCAATATGTTTCACATGAAACATCCTGTCTAAAGGCGGCAGGAATCGGCCTGAGCATAATGAGCGCGAGGCGATCTTGACGAGAAGTCCATCGAGAGCGCGCAGTGAAATTCCCGTCATCGACTACGAGGGCAGCCAATACCAGGCTGACTTCTGGGATGGACAGGGTCGCGACTACGAAGACGCGACCGAGCGAATTGCACTGCAGCGAATTGTTCCGCCCAATGGACCACGGATTGCAGAGATCGGCGCCGGCTTCGGACGGTTGGCAAATCTCTATTTGGGCTACGAACAGATCATCCTGTTTGACTACAGCCGCACGCTATTGCGTGACGCCGCCCAACGCTGGGGTGACGATCCCCGGTTTGTGTTTGTGGCCGGCAACATCTACGAGTTACCGTTGGCCAGGGGGATATTGGACACCCTGGTCATGGTTCGTGTCATGCACCACCTTGCCGATGTCAATGCCGCATTGGTTCAACTGCATCGTTCGCTTCACACTCATGGCGTGGCGGCCTTGGAATACGCCAACAAGCGCAACCTCAAAGCCATGTTGCGCTGGATGACCAAACAGCAGGATTGGTCGCCGGTTGACGAAAACCCCGTCGAATTTGTCGAACTCAACTTCGACTTTCATCCATCGTGGATGGACTCGCAGTTGGCGTCCGCCGGTTTTGACGTGAAGCGCCAATACGCCGTTTCGCATTTTCGCATGCCCGCTTTGAAGAACGCGATTCCCGCCGAAACATTGGCTCGGGCCGACAGCATGCTCTTCAACTTGGGCGGACGCTATCCTCTGGCGCCAAGCGTGTTCCTCAAGGCAGAAGTCGTAGAGGGGCGATCGCGCGCTGAAGTGGGCTACGGACAGGATGAAGTTGCATCATTGTTCCGCTGTCCAGCCTGTGGTACTGACGGCTTGGAACGTTTGGACAAGGATATCGTTTCTTGCTCAGGCTGCGCTCGCCATTATGAGCGCAGAGACGGTGTGTGGGATTTCAAGGAGCCGGTGAATCCACCTGCTGCATAGACAGAATGTATAGAAAAAGTTCCACCATTGTTCACAGTTGAGTAATTCCTGAGTTGATTTTTATTTTTAATTATCATCGGAAGTAGGAATTCGTTCGAAAGAAAGTTGGCTAAAATGACAGACAAAACATCAACGAAAGCCCTGGAATTGGAAGACGAAAAAGCGATCGAACTCGGCGATAAATTCGCAGCCAACGGCGCCGTGAAGAATAATGGCGTCAGTGCGATAGAAGACGAAGAAAACGGCGAAGAGGGCGAGAAGGCAGAGCCATTGAGCCCTGAAGCCGCCCTGGAATATCTTTTAACATTGGGCAAAAAGCAGGGATTTGTCAGCTACGATGATGTACTGAAGGTTATGCCTGAGGCTGAAAGCAACATGGATCAGCTTGAGGATGCGTTCTCCGCCCTCTTCGATCAAGGCATCCAGGTCGGCCAGACTCGAGATAGCGAAAGCGAAAAGAGCGCCGAAGACGACAAAGACAATGCCGAGCCGGATGCTTTCGATTTGAGTCAGATCGAGATCGATGATTCGATCAGCCTCTATCTCAAAGAGATCGGCCGTGTTCCGCTGCTGACTGCGGCAGAGGAAGTTTCTCTGGCCAAACGGATGGAACGAGGTCGAGATTCACGCGAAGTTTTGACCGACGGCATGGACGATTGGGAAGAGCGAGAACGACTGCTCTGGTATGTTCGCGACGGCCAGTCGGCCCAGGAACATCTGATCAAGGCCAACAGTCGTTTGGTGGTTAGCGTCGCCAAGAAATATGTCGGCCGCGGCGTGCCGTTTCTTGACCTGATCCAGGAGGGCAACATCGGCCTGATCCGTGCGGTCAAGAAGTTTGACTACCGCCGTGGCTACAAGTTCAGCACCTATGCCACCTGGTGGATTCGCCAGGCGGTCACCCGTGCCATCGCCGACCAAGGACGCACCATTCGTGTGCCTGTCCATATGTACGAGCAGATCAACCGCCTGACACGCACCAGTCGGCAGCTTGTCCAGGAGCTGGGGCGAGACCCGACAACCGAGGAGATTGCCGAAGAGCTTGGCGTTACGCCGCGCAAGGTGGAGCACATCATGCGTGTGAGCCAGCGACCGTTGAGCCTGGAGATGCCCGTCGGCGAGGAAGAGGATAGCTACCTGGGCGACTTCATCGAAGACGAAGACGCAGACAGCCCCAGCGAAGCCGCCGGCCAGCAATTGCTGCGCGAGGTTATCGACGAGATCTTCCAGAGCTTGACGCCGCGTGAAGTTCGCATCCTCCAGTTGCGCTTCGGCCTGGTTGACGGCTACTGCTACACCCTCGAAGAGGTGGGCAAGAAGTTTGGCGTGACGCGTGAGCGCATCCGCCAGATCGAAGCCCAGGCGCTCAGCCGACTGCGACACCCCAGCCGCAGCCGCAAACTGCGTGACTACCTGTAGAGCATAACTGCAAAATTGTTTCACGTGAAACAAAAAGGGGCCGGCGCTGTAACCAGCGCCGGCCCCTTTTTGTCCATTGCAGTTGGAACAGATTGACAAAAGTCCACGTTGATCCAGGAGTGGTCAGCCCTTTAACATCTCCTGCAATCGTTGGCGCGTCGCGGCCGGGTCCGCTTTGCCCTTGGTCTCGCGCATGACCTGGCCCATGAAGAAGCCAAACAGCTTGTCCTCGCCGCCACGATAGCGATCCAACTCAGACGGGTTGGCTGCAAAGATACCGTTGATGGCGTCATCGATGACTGAAGTGTCGCTGACCATGGCGAGTCCTTCACGCTCAATGATGATGTCCGGGTCTTCGCCGCCGGCATACATCAGATCGAGCACCTTTTTGCCTGTATTCTGGTTGATCATCTTACTGTCCACCAGTTTGAGCAGTGCAGCAAGCTGAGCAGGTTGAATCTGAAGTTCGGCAATCTGGCGCAGATCCTGGCCGTCGCCATCGGCATAGAGAAGGCGGAAGAGTTGGCCCGTGATCCAGTTGGCGACCTGTTGCGGTTTGCCGTCGGCGGGGCGTGGCTCGATTTCGTAGGCAGCGACAGTCGCCTCAAAAAAGTCGCTCACCAGTCGCTCTCCCGCCAGCACGCCGGCATCTACATGGCGGACGCCCCACTCTTGCTCGTAGCGCGCCCGCTTCGCATCCGGCAACTCCGGCAGCGTGTTCTCAATTTCGGCCACCCAGGCGCGATCAACGGCAATCGGCGGCAGATCCGGCTCGGGAAAGTAGCGGTAGTCGTGGGAGTCCTCCTTGCTGCGCTGAAGGACGGTGCACTGGCGCTGCTCATCCCAGCCCATGTTGACCTGTTCCACGACGCCGCCCGACTCGATGACCTCAATCTGTCGATCCATTTCGTAGGCGATGGCGTTGCGAACGGATCGGAAACTGTTGAGGTTCTTCACCTCGACCTTGGTGCCGTACTCGCCCTGCTCGCTTCTGGGCCATTGTGCGCACACTGATGTTCGGTTCGCAGCGCAGGGCGCCCTTTTCCATGTCACCGCTGTTGACGCCAAGGTGGCGCAGGATGGTCCGCAGCTTGGTCAGGTAGGCGTAGGCCTCCTCGGGGCTGTTGATGTCGGCCTCGCTGACGATCTCCATCAGCGGCACGCCGGCGCGGTTGAGATCGACGTAGGAGTAAGCGCCTTCGTGGACCGTGCGCCCGGTGTCCTCTTCCAAATGGGCACGCCGAATACCGATGCGCTTTGTCTCACCGTCGGGCAACTCGACCTCCAGCCAGCCGTTGAGGCAGGAAGGATACTCAAACTGGGATATCTGATAGCCCTTGGGCAGGTCGGGGTAGGTGTAGTTCTTGCGTGCGAAAATCGCCCGGTCGGCAATCTCGCAATGGAGCGCCAATCCGGTCTTCATGGTCGCTTCCAGCGCAGCTCGATTGATCACGGGCAAAGCGCCGGGCATGCCCAGACAGACCGGACAGACGCGAGTATTGGGTGGAGAACCGGCGTAGTCGGTCGCGCAGGTGCAGAACATTTTCGAATGAGTGAGAACCTGGGCATGGACTTCCATGCCGACAACGACTTCGTACTTTTCGGACACAGTCGAACTCATAAGATATCCCTACAGAAGGCTACTGGCGGATTCAACCGGACAGGTCCATGCGCCCAAACAGTCTCGCTCACTGGACCAGACCAGGTCTGCAAAAGAAGCGTGGGCAAACTCAATAAACCGTTCGAATCAAGATAAGTAGATAATAGCCACCAATGTTACAATGGCAACCCATGTTAATAGTCGAGTGGATGATACCAGAACGCCAATTGAAGCGCAAAGCAATCAGGGGTTTCATTGCCCTCTTACTCCTGCTATTGGCCGGCGTTCTCGGCGGCTGCAACCGAGACGGCGAGGAAACAGCCGACGCAAGTCCGGTTGTCGACACGCCGCAGACTGCGCTTGAGGCTTCCTCAACAGAGGATCGTCGTCAACCCGTACTGGTGCCGACATGGACAAACACGCCTTTACCGGTTGTTCCTACAAGCCCACCACAAGTTACAGCAGCACAGCCGACAACAGCGCAGCCCACAGCAACATCGATCCCAACCAGACGCCCACGCCTATACGCTCGCCGCAGGAGCAGGTTGACACAGCAAAGCACCTTCTGCGCTTGCAGGACTATGCACTGGCCCGACAGGAACTGAATACTTTGCTCACGTCTCCGAATATCGAGCCGTCAATGCGCCTGGAGTCTTTGTTCACGTTGGCCCGCGTGGAATACGAAGATCCGTCTATCGATTGTCGCTTTGGAGGCAGACAGATCGACTGTTGGGTGATCCCGCAATAGACCGAACACCCGGAAATCAAGGCCAGAGGCCCATCTGCTGCATGCCGAAATTCTGCATAGCATCGGCAGGCAGAGCGATGCCATCGCCGAATACTGGCTCTTCCTTGAGACCTATCCTCAATTAGGCGAAATCATCCAGCCACGGATCGCAGATGCGTATCAGGCCTTGGCGACCTAGGGGCGGCCATCGATGCCTATCGACGGGCTGCCGACGCCATCCTCAGCAATACGGGGCTCAGCGCCAATGACGACATCGTTGCGTATGTTCTCATGCTGGAAACCCTTGCGCAGACCGCCAGTAACGCCGGGCAGTACAGAACGCAGTGGCCGCCTACGATGAAATTCTTAGCATTGCCGAACGCCCCTACTATCGCGCCGATATCCAATATCGCGGCGGGCCAAGCGCTGGCCGCAGCCGGAGATATTCCCGGCGCCGTTGAACGGTGGATCGCTGCCACGCAGGAGGATCCCACCGTGGCGCAGCCTACAGCGCGCTGATTGAACTGGTCAATCGGGACGTCGCCTTCGATCTGTACACGCGTGGCGTCATCGATCTGTACGCTGAGGCATGGATACCCGCCATCAACGCCTATGAGTCGTTCCTAGGAGTCACGTCAGCCACCGACGGTCGATTTCCCTGGCATTGCTGGGGGCGGGACAGGCATACGCCGGTTCAGGCGCACATGCAGAGGCCATCTCCTACTTTGACAGAGTGATCAGCGAATATCCGCAATGTGACTGCGCAGGAGAAGCATGGCTGGAGAAGGCTGCCTCCGAAAACGCTCTGGGTGACGAGATCGCCGCTCGGCGCACCTATCGCACTTTCTCTCGGGAGCAACCGGGAAATCGCATTGGCGCCGGAAGCGCTGTGGCGCAGCGCACTCCTGGCGTTGAACAGCGAAACGAGGTGGAAGCAGGGCTAGACTTCTTGACATTGGCCGAACTATTCCCTGAGAGCGAACGTGCGCCGGCTTCGCTCTATTTCGTTGCGCATCGGCGCCTATCAGAAGCGGTCTCTACGGGCAATCTGTGAGCACATTTGAACGACTTCAGCGCGATTATCCCGATTATCGCTGGGACGCTGTCGGGTATTGGCTGGGCCGCGCTCTGCATGCCAATGGCATGCCATTGGCCGGAAATGAAACGTGGCAAAATCTCGTGGATCGTGCGCCTGATATCTACTATGGCGTGCTTGCCGCCCAAGGGTATAACCGATCCGTCAGGTGCGGCAAAGCAGCGCCATCGATGACATTTCCGCGATCAGCGCCGATTTTACGCCTCTAGCCGGAGACGACGGCAGCCAGGCCTTCGCTGAAGCAGTGGCTGGCCGGGTGGGTAGCCGCTGGTGACGCCGGAAGAGAATTGGCAGTGCTGCCGTCCGACATCGCTCACCGAGACCGAGCTGATCGGCGGGCGGGTTCTTGCTCGACATCGGCGACCGGAGCGGGGGGAGCGCCCAACTGGAGCGACTATATCGTCGCCACAGAGACAATCCGGCCACCCTCTACCCGCTCATTCTGGAGTTTGAGCGGCTGGGCGTCTACCGCCTGGCCATTTCTGCCGCAACCTATCTGCTCCAATCCAGCCCGGCACGCCTGCTGGAAGAGACGCCGATCTTCCTTCAAAAGCTCGCCTATCCCCGACACTTTGAAGAAATGGTGGTACAGGAGGCGCTGGTCAATGATCTGGATCCCAACGTCTTTTTCAGCCTGATCCGACAGGAAAGCCTTTTCGAAGAAGGCGCCCGCTCCAGCGCCGCAGCACAAGGCCTTGCCCAGATCATTCCGGATACAGGGTCATGGATCGCCACCCAATTGGGCTATCCCAATTACAGCAACGATCTTGTCTATCGCCCTGATATCAATCTGAAGTTTGGCGCCTACTACCTGGCCTGGGTCCGCGACTACCAGGGCGGCAATCTGACCTCGGCATTGGCGGGCTACAATGCCGGTCCCGGCAATGCAGACCGCTGGCGTGAGCTTTCCGGCAACGATGATGCGCTCTTCGTGGAACTGTTCGACTACAACGAACCCCGGGTCTATATCCAGGCCATTTTGTCCAATCTGTATCATTACACCCGACTCTATAACAATCCATAGTGAGCGTCTAAAAACAACTTCCCGGTTTGCATCTTCCTGGAAGCTTTCTCGGAAGGTGGTCGATCTGCATTCAGCTTTCAGGAAGGTCGGCGAGTAATATTTGGACGCTCACATAGTCCGAAATCCCCCTCTCCAAGCGTTGGCACCCTACAAAAATCGAATGGGTGTGTTCAGAACGAGTTGAGACATGTAGGGACATGGCATTCCTAGATGTGCTCGTTCAACTCGTTTTGAACACACTCAAATCGAATTGTGTATGAATAGAATTCAATCGAACAGATCGCCAATGACAATCGATGAAGCCGACAAGTGTTCAGGCGATTGTTGCTGACGGCAGGAGATAGAGGGGGACGACTTAGAGTCGTCCCCCTCTTACTTTGTCACGTAAACTTCATGCCGAAATATCCCGAATTGATTGCTCGCAGCGCGTGATGTATAGTTCTTTTCACCATTTCATCCGATCATCAACGCGTCCGATCATCAACACAAAGGTCGACGAAGACCCATGGCATCAGCTACATCTCCAATCACTCAGTCCAAACCCCGACGTCCCGATGGCCACGACCGTCGGCTACTATGCAGCCTTCATTGCGCTGGGCATGGTTGCGGCCTCCTTGGGACCAACGTTGCCTTGGCTGGCGGAAAACACCAAGACGCAGTTGGGGCAGATCAGTTTGCTCTTTACGGCCCGGTCAGTCGGCTACTTCCTTGGATCGATCATGGGCGGCAGGTTGTATGATCGGGTGCCCGGCCATCTGCTGTTTGCGATCATGTTGGTGGCGATGGCGGTCTGCATGGCGGTGATTCCATTGACGCCAATATTCTGGGTGCTGGTGATGTTTCTGCTGCTGCTTGGCATTGGCGAAGCCTATGTGGACGTGGGCGGCAACGCCATGTTGGTCTGGGTCCACGGCCGTGATGTCGGACCGTACATGAACGCGCTGCACTTTTTCTTCGGCGTCGGCGCGTTTCTTTCGCCCATCATCATTGCCTGGGTCGTGGCCACGACCGACGGTATCACCTGGGCCTACTGGCTGCTGGCGCTGCTGATCCTGCCGGTGGCGATCTTCATGTCTCAGTTGGCGAGTCCGGCAGCCCCGGCCAAGATGGTCGATGGGATCAAGGTCCAAGTCAACTATGTGCTTGTCGGGCTGTCGGCGCTCTTCATGGCGCTGGTTGTCGGCGCGGAAGTCAGCTTTGGCGGTTGGATCTACACCTATGCCGTCACGCTGGGATTGGCCTCCACAACCACGGCCGCCTACCTGACATCGGCCTTCTGGGGCGCGCTGACGTTGGGCCGGCTGATCGGCATCCCGATTGCGGCACGCTTCCGGCCCCGCACGATTCTGCTGGTCGACTTGCTTGGCTGCGTAGCAAGCGTAGCCTTCATCTTGACCTTTGCCGCCTCTGAGACAACGATCTGGGTCGGGGCGGCCGGACTCGGCCTCTTCATGGCCTCCATTTTCCCGACCGTGCTCTCCTGGGCCGAGCGACGCATGACCATGAGCGGCAGCGCCACGAGTTTTTTCCTGATCGGAGCCAGCATCGGCGCCATGACCCTGCCCTGGATCATCGGCCAACTCTTCGAGTCCATCGGTCCGCAGGTGACCATGGTGCTGATCCTGGCCGATCTTGTAGCCGCCCTAGCGGTCTTCGGCGTGTTGATGGCCTACGGCGGTCCGCCACGGCCTATCGAAGGTCTAACCACGATCGACAGTTGAACGGAAATTTTTCAAGAACCCATTGACACAGCCAGATCGGCGTGCTACCATGAGGTCACTATGAACAAGCGGACGACGACCACCCTTCTCTATGCGACATTTACCATTATGCAGCCGGCAGGTTGCGTGATGATCGGTCGCGTTGTTGGAGCATCGGAGGGGGATGGGTAAGTTGTAGCTTGTTCTCTATCGTTCTGGTCTCCAAGACGCGGTGAATCTTCACCGTGTCTTTTTTTTCCAGTTGGTTTCCAGCGTGCTGCAGGGACCGAATCATGAAGACAGATGGGCACAGACAGTTCGACGATCCGATTGTGGATGTACACGGTTTGGCAAAAAAATTCACACTCAAGCAGAAGGAACCCGGTCTACGCGGCAGCATTCGGTCGTTGTGGAAGACAACGACCGTCAACGTATCTGCCGTATCCGACGTCTCCTTTCAGCTTCAAGAGGGTGAGATGTTGGGGTTCATCGGCCCAAACGGCGCGGGCAAGTCGACCACCATCAAGATGCTGACCGGCATCCTCTATCCCAGTGCGGGCCAAGCCAGCGTGCTCGGCTACACGCCCTGGAAGGATCGCCGCAAGCTCGGCTATCACATCGGCACGGTCTTCGGGCAGAAGCCCCAGCTCTGGTACCATCTGCCGCCCGAGGACACGTTTCGACTCTTCGCGCATATCTACGAGCTGGACATGGACGCCTATCAACTGCGGCGTGACTTTCTGGTCGACG
Source organism: uncultured Chloroflexia bacterium (assembly GCA_963698255.1). Taxonomy (GTDB): domain Bacteria; phylum Chloroflexota; class Anaerolineae; order Caldilineales; family Caldilineaceae; genus JAWKOK01. The sequence goes on from CAVOQD010000025.1 coordinate 50,393, forward strand.
CCTTCCAGATCCGCGGTCTATTGCAGACGCCGGTGCGCAAGCTGAGCCTGGGCCAGCGCATGAAATGCGAGATCGCGGCGTCACTCCTGCACGCGCCCAAGGTCGTCTTCCTGGATGAGCCGACCATCGGCCTGGATGTGGTGGCCAAGCAGCAGATCCGCGATGCCATTCGCACGCTCAACGAAGAGGGCGAGACGACCATTTTCCTGACCAGCCACGACGCCGGCGACATCGAGAATCTCTGCCGGCGCGTCATCGTGGTCAACCACGGCAGGATCATTTTCGACGACCGCACGTCGGTGCTCAAGCGCCAATATCTGCGGCGTAAGGTGATAGACGTTCGTTTCGGCGAATCGCTATCTGAGCCTTTTGTCTTGCCCGGTGTGACCACGCTCAAGCAGGGCGCCTATGGCCTCAAGTTGGAATTCGACAGTCGCAACGTGGCCGTGGATCAGGTAGTGCAGCAGGTCATGAACACCGGACCCTGCAACGACATCAACATCGCCGACCCGCCCATGGAGGAGATCATCCGCGAGATCTATGCAGCGTAGAGAAAAGAGTAGAGAAAAGGATAGGCCGCGGATGACGCGGATTAGGCGGATCAAAACGGATTTTTCAAAGACAGAAAATCGGCGGCTATCCGCCTAATCCGTAAAATCCGCGGTCTATCAAAGGCTGAAACCATGAACCAACAAATCCAATTGACGACAGCCAAATATAGGGCGATCACCGCGACCAACTTCCAGAATCAGCTCGCCTACATCTGGGATGCTGTGGGGCGCTCGGTCTTCATCATCCTGATCATGTTCATCTTCGTGCAGCTCTGGACCGCGGTCTACGAATCGCAGGGCGCCTACGAGATTGCGGGACTGACGCTTTCGGCGACCATCTGGTACTTCCTGATCGCCGAGATGATCGAACTGGGCAAGTTTCGTCACGATCAGCTCATCTCCGAAGAGGTGAAGGACGGCTCAATCGCCTACACGCTGATCCGCCCATACAACTACCTGAGCTATCACTTCTTCAACGGCCTGGGCGATACGGTGGTCAAAATGGCATTGGTCTTTCTGCTCGGTCTGCCCGTCGTGCTCTTCTACGCCGGCCGTCCCGATGTGGAACTGCGGCACATGCCTGCCGTGTTGCTGGTGCTGATCCTGGCGCTGATCCTGGATTTCATCATGGCCAGCAGCATCGGCCTGCTGGCCTTTGTGACCGAAGATACGGCATCATTCCGGCTCATCTACCAGAAGCTAATCTTCATTCTGGGCGGGTTGCTGATCCCCCTCGATTTCTTGCCGGATCGGTTGCAGACCCTGGCTCGTCTGCTGCCTTTCAGCCTGACGACCTACGCACCGGCCAAGCTCTTTGTGGCCTACGATGCCACCCAGTTTTCTCAGATCTTGGCGTCCCAGTTGATCTGGATTGTGTTCCTGGGCGGCTGGCTGGTTCTGCAATATCGCTGGGCCGTTCGCCGACTATCGGTCAATGGAGGATAGAAACTGTCAAATGCACAGAATCATTGCTGAACTATCCTTTCTGCACCGGCTCATCGGTCTCAACCTGGCCTCAGCCATGGAATACCGCGCCAGCTTTGTGACGCAGATTCTCTTCATGTTTATCAACGGCGGCATTTACTTCATCTTCTGGCTGATCTTCTTCGAGCAGTTTGGCGACGTGCGCGGCTACGACATCGGGGACATCTATCTGCTCTTCGCCGTTGTTTCCTTCAGCTACGGAATCGGCCACATAGTTGCAGGCAATTCGGGGGCCAATCTGGCCTATCTGATCGCACAAGGCCGCCTCGACTACTATCTGGTCTTCCCACGCGTGCTGCTCACCCACGTGATCTGCTCGCGCATGAATGTCTCTGCCATCGGGGATGTGGGCTTTGGATTGACAGCCTTCCTCTTCGCCGGACTGTTCCATCCCACCGATATCCTGCTTTTCTTTGCCGTGAGCGTTCCTGCGGCGTTGATCTTTATCGGCTTTGCGGTGATCGCCGGCTCGTTGGCTTTCTTCATGGGTAATGCCCAGTATGCCAGCCAGCAGATGACCAATGGCATGCTCACCTTTGCGCTCTATCCGCACACGCTCTTTTCCGGCATGACACGCTTCATGCTCTACACGATCATACCGGCAGCGTTCATCGGCGCAGTACCGGTAGAGGTTGTCACCGAACACGACGGGACGCTGTTGCTGCTCATGTGGGGCGCCGCTGCGGTGATATGGGCAGTGGCGGTTACGGTCTTCTATGCGGGGCTGCGACGCTACGAATCGGGCAGCGCCATCAACGTGAATGTCTGAGTTTTGCTCAGACCGGCAACGAGATCATGAATATGGTGCCAAGACCCGGCTCGCTGGAGACGGCGATGGTCCCCCCATGGGCGTCCACAATCGACTTGGCGATTGGCAGCCCGAGGCCGGACTCGCCGTTCTCCTGGCGTGAAGAGTCGGCGCGGTAGAAGCGTTCGAAGATGTAGGGCAGATCTTGGGGATCGATACCGGCGCCGTTGTCGCCGACAAGCAGATTGACACCCTCAGATGACTGATGAGCCATCAGTTCGATACGACCGCCTTCCGACGTGTAGCGTAAGGCATTGCTGATCAGATTGTCCAACACCTGGGCCATACGGTCCGGATCGACCATGACACGTGGCAGCTCGTCGGGCACGTCGGTCACAAGCGAGACGCCCTGCTCCTGGGCGTGGACCTGGTGCGCGGCGGCGGCCCGCTCAAGCAGATCAGCCGGTGCGGTCGGTTGCAGGTTCAGGCTAAGCTCGCCTGCGTCTGCCAGCGAGAGCGTGCGCAGGTCATCGATCAGATGTTGCAGTTGAAGCGCTTCGCCGTAGATCACGCCGTACATCTGCTCGGAACCGTGCAACTTTCCTTCGCTGAGCGCCTCCGTGTAGCCGAGGATCACGCTCAACGGCGTACGCAGATCGTGGGCGATGTCGGCGGTCATCTGCCGGCGCAGTTGAATCGAGAGCGCCAGGTCTGCGCTCATGCGGTTGAATGAGCGACCCAGTTCGCCGATCTCATCCTTGCCGCGCGCGCGAACCAGATGGCCCAGCTCGCCTTCGGCCACACGATGTATGGCCGCGGTCAGCTCGTGGATGGGACGTGTGATGGTTCTGGCCAGCAACACGCCGATCAGCAGAGCGACCAATGTCGCGCCCAATGCGCCGTAGATCAAGGCTTGGCGTACGCGGGCAATAAAGATGTCCTCTGGGTTGTTGGGTATGGGTAGCGGTCGGCGGTCGAAGAGCAAGGCGCCGACGATCGCGCCATCGACGGCTATCGGTACGGCCTTATCCATCTCCTCCCGCGCCAATTTTTGGCCGATCCGATCACGACGGCCACTGCTGACAACCGTCCCATTTTCATCGACCAGCGTCCCCGAAGCGATGCCGCCGAACGGCCCGTGCTCAGGGCCCGGCCGTTCGCGGCGCGCCCAGCGCTCAACATCAGCCCATCCGCCATGTTCATGATAGTAGTCGGCATAGAGGCCAAGGATGATCTCTTGGTTGCTATCGACCAAAAACGTGTCGAATGCCGACTCGGTGCGACGCCCCACAAATGAAGCAACCAAAAATGCGCCGGTCAGACCGACGACCAGGAAGGCCAGCGTGAGTTTGAGCGTCAGTGATCGCATGGCGGCTAGGCTCTCTCTCCGGCAAATCGATAGCCGACGCCGTAGACCGTCTGGATGTACTGAGGGTTGCGCGAATCGGGTTCGATCTTGCTGCGCAGGTTGCGGATGTGGACGTCGATGGTGCGCTCGTAGCCGTCGTAGGCATCGCCCTGGATCTGTTCGAGCAGATCCATGCGAGTGAAGACTCGGCCCGGTTCGCTCAGAAAGGCGGCTAACAGGTCGAACTCAGACGGCGTCAGGTCAACGCCCTGGCCACTGACGCTGACCGCGCGGGTCGAACGATCCAACTCGACGTCGGCTGCGCGCAGCAGGGGTTGCGTCGTCTGCTGCTTGGCCGAGCGCCGCAACACGGCACGCACGCGGGCGGTCAGTTCGCGCAGGCTGAACGGCTTGGTCACGTAGTCGTCCGCGCCCAGTTCGAGGCCCAGCACTTTGTCGCCCTCTTCCAGCTTGGCCGTCAGAATGATGATGGGCGTCTCGGCCTCCTTGCTGTAGGCACGCATGAAGTCGTAGCCCCCCATCTCCGGCATCATCAGATCGAGGAGGATCAGATCCGGCTTCTGCTCGCGGGCGACAAAGAGCGCCTCGCGGCCGTTGCTGGCCGTGGCGATGCGGTAGCCCTCTTCCTCAAGATAGAGCTGCACCATGGTGCGCAGTTCACGTTTGTCGTCTACAACCAGAATTGTTTTTGCCATGGTGTCCAGGCCCTCAAGGTGTTGACTTTGCTGAAGCAGCGAATTTTTGCCACAGATATACGCAGATGAAAATGTGATCATAACACAGACCGGATTCCTTGTCGGGAATCCGGTCTGTGTTTTTTAGCTCATGTTATCTCAAACCAGTCGATTTGGACGAGCGAATCCCAGCAGAAACCCGTACCCAGATCCCGCCAGTGGTAGAACCCGTGGATTTCAGTAGTTCACGATTTGGTGAAAAGCGAGATTCTTCGCTGGCCCTTTGCCAGAGCGGCGTGCTCGAAAATACCCGCTCAGAACGACAAATCGTGAACTACTGGATTTCTGTCGTGGTTTTCATGCCGATCAAAACTAGGCGCGGGAGCCTTGCACCGGTGCGCTGGGTGTGGAACTTTCGCCATTGCCCCGCTCCGAGCCCTCGCTCCGGTCAAAGCCGCCAGGGTTCATGTCACGTCCACCGCGCCCATCACGACCGCCACGTCCTGGGAAGCCGCCGCGTCCGCCGAAACCTTCGCCGTTCTCAAGCGCATCGGCCTGCGCCTGGGTGATGACGCCGTCGGCCACTGCCTGTGCGATGGCTTCTTCATGCGCGGCCTGCATGGCATCCTGGATGGCTTCTCGATCCAGCCCATGCTCTTCCAACAGGTCACGAATGTTTACACCCTCCTCGTGAGCAGCTTCCAGTTCGTCCGCCGTCATGCCCAGCACCTGCGCCAGGATGGCCTCGCGATCGATGTACTCGCGTAGCGCTTGCCCGGCCACCATCAGATCGGCCTCTTCGGCGGTTAGATTGCCGTCGGCTACTGCCTGATCAAGCTTAGCCTGCCGTGCTTGCTCTTGGGCAACCTGGAGTTCCTCGACCGTGACGCCGAGTTCGTCGGCCAGCAGCGCCTCGTGATCGACGCCGCCCTTATCAAAGCCGCCTCTGCCATGGCCGCCCATCATGGGCATACGACCGCCGAAGTTCCCGGCTCGTTCAGCCATGCGGTCGGCCTGCTCCTGGGTGATCGTTCCATCTTTAACGGCCTGGGCAGTTGCAGCCTCGGCCACTGCAGCCTGTGCGGCATCCAGTTCATCGACCGTGATGCCCAGAGCGTCAGCAAGATACTGATCGTGATCGGCGCCCTTGTCAGCCTTGTCGCCCCGTTCACCCATTCCACGTTCCCCGCCATTGCCCCGGACCCCAGACCGTTGGCTCTGGCCGTCGGCCTGAGTGGTGGCATCCTGTGCGCTGACGATGTTGGGCGTTAGCGTGAAGGCTGCGACACTAGCGACGACCGCGGTTGCGGCCACGCCGCCAACGATAAGGGACTTCCAACTCTTCTGCTTTTCCATCTTCCAATTCTCCTTGAATCACTTCTCGATTGGTACGACTGCGTATCTTCTACACAGATCAACATCCGGTTGACCTGCTTCCGCATGCTTGCCGGAAGTGATTCAAGAATAGCGAATGATTGTTCAGAAACTATGAAGACGTCATGCAGAAGTCATTCAGATTGTCATTTGCATCCGACAATCAGGTCGCGTGAGGTGTCGCACTGGTTGTTCTCGCCGACAGCAACGACAGCGTCGATACTGAACAGTCGTTCGCTGGAAGGAAGGGTAGAGACATAGTTGTCGTCACCCGTCACGAAGATAATGCTGCCGTTGACATAGCCGCCGCCCAGGTTTGTACCGGTCTGTACCGAATTGTCGCCGCCCAAGCCAAGGATGAGGTCACCATTGAAGAAGAGGCCGCCGCCATTGTCTGCGCCGGTAAAAGACTTGTTGCCATCAATACCCAGCATAAACGTTCCGCTCAGGTCGGCGTCACCGACATTTTGGCCGCCCCGGATCGAACCGCCGGCAACCGACGAGATGATGATATCGCCGTTCCACTCGCCGGATCCGTAGTTGGATGCGCCGATTACATCGCCATTCTCGCCGACCTGGACAATCACGTTGCCTGACCAGGTGGCCGCGCCTACATTTGTCCCGCCCTGGATGGTGACGCTGTCGCCCACGCCGACGATTACATCGCCGCTGCGCCCATCACCGATCTCGTTTGTGCCGCCCAACAGGGTTGCACCATCAGCGACCCCGACCAGCACGTTGCCGGCCCAACCATCGCTGCCAGTGTTCGTCCCCGCCTGCAATGCGGCGCCTATCCCGGTGTTGACGATCACATCACCGGTCCATCCCTCGGTTCCTAGGTTGGAGCCGCCGACTACAACGTCATGCTTGCCCTCACCGACCAGCACGCTCCCGGTCCATCCCTCATCGCCACGATGGTTGCCAGCGGTCAGTTCGTCTGTGCCAGGGCCGCCGACAAGGACATCGCCGTTCCAACCTTCACTGCCCTCGGCAGTGCTGCCGAACAGCAGGTCGTCGCCATCTTCACCGACGATCACAGCGCCGTTCCAGCCCTCATCGCCGTAATAGAGGCCACCCACGAGCCGATCATTGTGATTCGCTCCCACTAGTACGTCACCATTCCAACCCTCGTTGCCTTGGGCCGAACCGCCGTTGATCAGATCGTTGCCATCGCCGCCGACAGCCACGGCCCCATTCCAGCCCTTGTCTCCGGCATAGCTGCCGCCCTGCAAAATGTCATCACCGTGGCCGCCCAAAAGCAGATCACCGTTCCAGCCGCCGTTGCCGCTGCTCCGGCCACCGTTGATCTTATCAGCATCGGCCCCGCCGATGATCACCGCGCCACGCCAGCCTTGAGTACCGGAATATTGCCCGGCGGTGAGTAAATCATCACCGCTTCCGCCGAAAACAAAATCGCCATTCCAGACCGTCGCAGCGCCGCTGCTTCCGGCGGTCACCATGTCATTTCCGCTGCCGGCAATAATCAGAGCGCCGTTCCAGACGGCTTCGCCATCGGCATTCCCGGTAAAAATCGAATCATTGCCCGGTTGGCCGTCGTACTCCTCGAAAAGTCGTTGTGGATCTATCTCGCTTAAGGAATCGCGTGCGCCGAAGATCGCCATCAGTACGGGCACGTACTGCATCACACCCGCGTCTTGGATCGACTGCGGTGAATAGATGGAGAGCGATTGCACCAGGCCGGTCGGAATGTTGTGGGCGTCACCGTAGATGATGTCAGCGTTCCAATCGTCTCGACCGCTTTCATCGCCGCCGTAGAGCGTATCATCGCCCAGCCCGCCGACAAGGGCATCATTGCCGCCATAGCCGAAAATGACGTCATCTCCGGCGCTGCCGAAGATACGATTGTCGCGGTCATTGCCGTGAATCACCAGGCCGCAGAGATCTCCCAGTTTGACGTTGCGCGCGTCATAGTTGTCCTGGTCAAAGACCAAATCCGCTGCGCCGTTGTACGGACTGTCCGGCAAGGCAACCACAAATGGATCTTGACAGCTTGCACCCTGGGCGGCCACCGGTAAGGCGGCACCAAGAACGAGCAGGGCCGTCAACATCAAGGTGAACGATTTGGAAAGATGCTGTAACATAGGAGAACCCTCCATGGATAGTGCGGGAAGAAGTGCTTAAGGAAACGGAACCTTTTCAGTGACAGCGTTGCTGGTGCGGTGCGGATGTCGGGGACAGATCCCCAAGAATCGACGACGCATCCGCCGCAGCGTATTTTCCATCCAGCGATAGCTCCATTGTAGCGTGTGCAAGCATGGTTGCGCCAAAGACCCGAAACGGATGAAAGGCAGATCTGATGAAAATCATAGCGGTCGAACCTGTAGTCGTCAAAGTCAACCATCGTGGCGACTGGATCTTCGTCCACGTCCACACCGATGCGGGAATCATCGGGCTGGGCGAGGCCAGCCACAGCAGCAATGACGCGCTGGTGCTGGCGGCGCTGGGCCAGCTCGGGGCGACGCTGATCGGAGAAGACCCCACGCGAATCGAGACGCTGCGCAAACGTATGAGTCGTATCGACGGCGGGCGCATCGTCCACACGGCGCTGAGCGCCATCGAACAGGCGCTCTGGGACATTCTGGGGCAGAGCCTGGGCGTGCCGGTGCATGTGCTGCTGGGCGGCGCCATGCGTGACCGACTGCGACTCTACGCCAATATCAACCGCCATGTGCGCGACCGCTCGCCGGATGGGTTTGCGCTGGCCGCCAAGCAGGCGGCGGCTGATGGCTTCACCGCCATCAAGATCGCGCCCTTCGACGAGCTGAACGATCCCAATCATGTGCGCAGCGGGCCGAATGCAGCGTCGCTGCCCGGCATGGAGCGCGTGCGCGCAGTGCGCGCCGCCATCGGCGACGAAGTCGAACTGGCCGTCGATTGCCACAGCCGCATGGAGGTCTCCGAGGCGATCCAGGTGGGCAATGCCCTGGCCTCGTGCAACCTCTTCTGGTATGAGGAGCCGGTCTCCTACAGACACCCGGACGGCCTGCTTGAGGTCAAGCAGGCATTGCAGACGCCCATCGCCTCGGCCGAAAGCATCTACGGCATCGGCGGCTTTCGCCCCTTCCTGGAGCGCCGCCCTGTCGACGTCCTCATGCCCGATGTCAAACATTGCGGCGGCATCCTGGAGATGAAGGAGATTTCGGCCGCGGCGCGCATGCACCAGGTGTTGATCGCCCCCCACCAACCGGCGGGGCCGGTCGCCACCGCGGCCACGGCCCAGGCCATGGCGACCATTCCCAACTTCTACATCTGCGAACACGCCTGGGGCGAAGTCGACTGGCGCGCCGACTTGCTCGATCCGCCGGAGCAGATTGTGGACGGACATCTGCTGCTCTCGGATCGACCGGGCATCGGCCATCGGCTGAACCCGGACACAGTTGGGGAACACCAAGGGGATAGGCCATTTGCTGCGGGCGTAGGTGACGGGAATATCGTGGTACCATAATCCATCGGCGACTGGTAGAATATTCGTGGCAGCGACGTGTTGTGCAGGTGGAGCCATCTCACGGGGCAGTACTGTTGGCCGGTTCGTGTCAAAAGGAGATATGCAATGAAGATCGAAACGAACCTTGCAGGAAGCACGTCATCGTGGTTACAGGACCTAAAAAAGTGAGATTCATTCCACCGATTGTCGCATCGCTGCTCATTTTATCCTGGTGGGCGGTCACGGTTGCCCAGGATACTGACCCTGTCGTCACGCGCCCGGTCATCGTCAGCGATGAAGAGGCGCAGGTCCCACTGGGTCGATATTTGGAGATCCTCGAGGATCCCAGCGGCGAACTGACAATTGACGAAGTCGCTTCCGGCGACTTCGCCGCACAGTTCACGCCCAGCCAGGTTGACGTGCCGAACTTCGGCTTCACCGACAGCGCCTATTGGGTGCGCTTGCCGTTGGAAAACCGATCCGGCCAGACCATGGAACGGTTGTTGGAAGTGGGCCTCGCCAACATGCAATTCGTCGATCTGTATACGCCTTTGCCGGACGGTGGTTTTTCCGTAAAGCAGACCGGCGCTTTGCGTCCGCCGGCCAGCCGGGACGTTTTGCACCCGCGAACAGTCTTTGAAGTGGCTGTACCGCCCAACACCGAGGAGGCGATCTACTTACGCTTTCAAAATGGCGTGTCGATGACCCTGCCGATCACTTTGTGGGCGCGCGAAGCGTTTCGGATGGCATCACAGCGCGAACACATGCTGCAGGGCCTCTTCTTCGGCGCATTGTTCATCTTGTTGGTTTACAATCTTTTCTTGTGGCTGTCGTTGCGAACGCTGAGCTACTTCTACCTGGTGATGCTGCTGGCCAGCATGATCGTCTTTGAATCCGGTTATACTGGGTATCGAGATCTCTACCTGCTCCCCCGCCTCTATCACCTCAGGCTCTACTTCCAGTCGCTCTCCTTCTCGTTGTTGTTCGTCTCGATGCTTCTGTTTGCAGACGAATTTCTGGAGCTAAAGGTCAATCTGCCCAGACTGCATTGGCTCATGATGATCAACGTTGCCGCCTGGGGTGTGCTGATCTTGCTGATACCGTTTGTGAGCTACCGGACACTCGCCGGTCTGATGGTACCCTTGGTGCTGCCGTCCGTGGCGATCATCCTGGTTACAGGCACAATCTCGTGGTGGCGAGGCTCTCATTACACGCGATTCTTCATGCTTGCCTGGTCCGGCCTGCTGGTCGCGTTCTTTTTCATCGTCCTTACGCGGTTGGGCGCTATCTCCAGTTCGATCGTGATTGAGAACGGCTACCGCCTGGGAGTCCTATGGATGTCCGTGCTCTGGTCGCTTGCATTGGCCGATCGCGTCAACCTCTTGCAGACAGAGACAATGAACGCCAACCTCGCTCTGAAGGACAGCGAAAATCGGCTGTCACAGATCCTGGAAGGGCTACCTGTCGGCGTCGTCGTCTACGGGACCGATCAGAAGCCAAAGTTTGCCAACCGACGCCTCTTCGACATTTTGAGCAACCCGGTGCGAGACATCGTGCCGGACATCTCGGCAGAACGAACATTGAGCGAGGCAATGGCCTATTTCTCGATCCACATTGCGGGCAGCGAAGAGCCCTATCCGCTTGACGAGATGCCCATCTACCGGGCCTTGCTCGGCGAGCCCGCTGCCGTCGAAGACGCAGAGGCCGATCTGATCGATCGACGCGTGCCCCTGGAGATCTGGGCCAACCCGGTAAAGGATATCAGCGGAAATGTCGAATCCGCCGTGGTCGCGATCCACGATATCAGCCAGAGAAAAGCAACGGAGGCTGAGCGCGACGAGTACCGCAGACATCTTGAGGCGGCGGTCACGCAGCGTACCGCCGAACGCCAGCACTTGCAAGATGTGCTCGTCAAGGTTGTGACGTGGTTGTCCGAGGTCAGCCGAGTTCAACGCTCTTTCGCCGAGCAGACCGATCTGCGGCTAGTTCAACAGGATCTCCTTCATACCATCCGCAGGATCATGGGAGCCGAAAACGTCTTCACCTGTCTGTGGGGGAGCCAGGACGATCATGTGGAGATCCTATGTAGTCGCCGGGTGGGGCCCCCTGCTTCTTCTCATGAACTGACGCTTACCGAACTACGGCAAGATTCGTCGCCGCGCCGCGAAATGGAGCGGAACGAACTCCTGATCGTGCCCGTGGAGGAGGGATCGCCGCTGCTGACGCCGCTGGCAAGCTGTCTTGACTACGGCGAGGTTCAGTCGGTCGTGCTCGTTCCCATCGAGTTGGATTCGACGGTCTTGGGACTGCTGGGTCTGGGGCTTAATCATCCCGCAGAGGCGTTGACTGCTGAAGAAAAATTTCTCCTTGGCAGAATGGGAACGGATCTGGCTGCCGTGGCCGATTATGCGCGCCTGAACGAAGCCGCAATGCTGTTGGCGGCCGCAGATGAACGCAACCGCCTGGCGCGCGATCTGCATGATTCAGTCACGCAGGTGCTCTTTTCGGCCACGCTAGTCGCCGAGGTATTGCCGAAGATCTGGCAGAAGGACCCGGAACGGGCCATGAAGAGCCTGGATAATTTGCGACGCCTGACCTACAGCGGTCTCGCCGAACTGCGCACGATGTTGCTCGAATTGCGTCCTTCCGCGGTGCTCAACACACCGCTGAGCGAGCTGCTGGCGCAATTGACCGAGGCAATCACGAGCCGCGCCTCTCTCTCATTCCAGCTCTTTCTCGAACAATCGCCCCCCTTGCCGGAAGCGGTCCACGCAGCATTCTATCGCATTGCCCAGGAGTCGCTGAACAACGTGGTCAAGCATGCCCAGGCCGGCCATGTGACCGTCAGCTTAAATTCAACGAAGATCGAAGCCGATGGGGCCGACCGGTACCAGGTCACGCTTGAGGTCCGAGACAACGGCGTTGGCTATGTGTCCAAACAGGAGCGACCGGGGCATCTCGGTATCGGCATCATGCATGAACGCGCGGTTGCTGTCGGCGCGAATCTGTCACTGGAAAGTCAACCGGGCGAGGGTACCTGCGTAACCCTGGCCTGGTGCGGCAGTCCCCAAGGGGAAGGAAGCAACGATGACTGAGTCAAAGGCCCTTCGCGTCTTGATCGTGGATGATCACGCACTGGTACGCCAGGGAATTGTGGATTTTATCTATTCCTACGACTGGATGGAGCCGATAGGCGAAGCCCAAAATGGGGCCGAGGCCGTGGCATACTGTGAAACGCATGAAGTGGATGTAGTACTGATGGATCTGGTCATGCCGGTCATGGATGGCACTGAGGCCACACGGCGTATCATGGCGCTGGCGAAACCGATCAAAATCATCATTCTGACCAGCTTTCACGAGCAGGACATGGTCCAGCAGGCGATGAAGGCGGGCGCCAGCGGCTATCTCTTGAAAAATGTCTCTGCAGTCGAGCTGGCGGCGGCCATCCGCGCGGCCAACGATGGGCGTACGACCCTTGCGCCGGAAGCCAGCGAGGCATTGGTCAAAGCCATACGCCAGGAACCTGACGTCGGCTTCGACTTGACCGAACGGGAAACGGAGACGCTGGCCTTGCTCGTCGCTGGTCTATCCAATCAAGAGATCGCGGAAAAACTCTTCATCAGTACGCGCACGGTTAAGTATCATCTGACCAACATCTTCACGAAACTGGGCGCAAAAAACCGGGTCGAAGTCGTCACCATCGCCCTCGATCACGGCCTAGTTGACAGATGAGTAGCCCCACAACAGAGTTAACACGACGGTAAGAGAAGCCCGGCTCCTTGAAGGAGCCGGGCTTCTCTATCTACGCAGATCACGTTTGCCAACACACCAGACATTCCTCTCCGCCTCTCTTCTACAAATAGCCACTCGGCCTGCCCTTTCGGACAGGTAACCGATCGCACCCCAGGACAGGCAAAAGACTGGACTCGAAGTTTCCCTTGCGGACGTGATGTAGATAGGCGTTTTCAGCTACGCTTGTTTTGTATCTTCCACCTGCTCCAGACCGACACAGATGGGTGGGGCAGTTATATCCATTAACATACCAAGGAGAAGCGATGATGTTGAACAAGCTCTACAAAGCGGTAACCCTGGCGGCGGTGGCCGGTCTGGCCCTTGCCGCCGTGGCCGCGACCCCGCTCGCAGCCCAGGATGTCTCAGGCAAAGATGTGCAGGCCATTGTCCAGCCTTCGGGAGACTGGCGGGAGATCAAGGCCAATGAATTGGACGTCTATCAGGTCAACTATGACTTCACCCAAGACGGCGACACGACCACCAGCGACGTGGTCGTCGAGTTGGAGATGGGCGAGGAGGACAGCGTCGGCTTCAACGTCTATACCCCGGAGCAACTGGCACAATGGCAGAACGGTGAGACCGTCGATCCCATGGGCGTGGGTTCGGACAAACCCGGCCAGTCCGACGACCTGCCCAAGACCAAGCTGATCTGGACCAGCAGCAGCCACGGCAACGAAACCTTCTACATCGTCGTGGGCAACAAGCAGAGCGACAAGGCCAGCTACTACGACATCACCATTACGGGCAGCGGCATCTCCTACCCTGTGGGCACTGCCAGCGCGCCGGCGCCGGCCGCCGAGGAAGAAGCGGCAGCCGATGCGGATGCTGAAGGCGATGCCGAGGCCGCGGAAGGGGCCGACGAAGAGGCAGCGGCCGATGAAGAGGCCGACGCTGACGCCGATGCCGACGTGATGGAGACGGCCAAGGGCCAGTTGTATGAGATCGGCACCCCCATTGGCACGTGGAAGTCGCTGGGACCGCGCCAGGGCGACTGGTACCAGATCGACTACAAGTACCTCGAGAGCGACGGCCAGACCGTGAGCGAGGCCTATGTCGAGTTGGAGATGGATGTCTGCGACGCCATTTCGTTCAGCGTCTACACGCCCGATGAAGTGCAACAGTGGATCGATGGCGAAAAGCCCACGCCCGTCGGCGAAGGCACTCCGACAGCAGAGAACTCAGATTTCTCCGCAACGAATGACAACTGCCGGCTCACCTGGGACAACACGTCCACCGCCTCGGAAACCTTCTACATTGTGGTGAAGAACGAGAGCAACGCAGCCGCCGATTATCTGTTGACCATCACGGGCAACGGCGTCTCCTTCCCCATGGGCGCCCATGAGGTTCAGAGCGCTGCCGCCGAAGAGCCCGCAGCAGATGAAGACGCTGAGACCGAAACAGCGGACGCCGATGCGGAGACTGAAGAAGCCGTTGACGAGGAAGTCGCTGAAGAGGATGCTGCCCCTGCTTCAGGCCTCCTGCCTGTTGGCGAGTGGGACGAACTGGCCCCACGCCAGAAGGCTTGGTACCAGGTCAACTACCACTTCATTCCTGCAGATGACGCCGGGTCCAGCGACCTCTATGTCCAGTTGGATATGGGCGAAGAGAATACTGTCGGCTTCAAGGTCTACACGCCGGATGAACTGGCCCAATGGCAGAACGGCGAAGACTACGAACCCATCGGCCAAGGCACGCAGCCGGCTGATTTCAACGACGAATGGGGACAGACTCGGCTGAGCTGGGAGAGCACTGCAGAAGCCGATCAGATCTTCTACATCGTTGTGAGCAATCTGGTTGATGTGCCCAGCTATTTCGATCTGACTGTCGAAGGCCAAGGTCTCACCTTCCCCATGGGCGGCTTGCAGACCAACGAGTAGCAACGCCTGACTGTATCTAGAAACGCCGTTATGAGACGGTCAAATGAGCCGGCTTGCACTTCGGCAAAGCCGGCTCATTTACCGCAACGTAGAGTTCACATGGGAGCAAAGTATGGGGCAGAATCAGCATCACGAACCCGGAAGACGAGGCTCGATTCGCATGCGAGGGCTGCACTACCTGATGATCGCGGTCGCAGCCGTGATCGTCGGGATCGTCGGCCTTAGCAACGTAGCAGTCGCACAGTCAGATGGCGGCGCGGTGGATGTGGGGCCGCTGGTCGGCGACCAGTCTGTCTTCGCAGACGAAGCGGCGTGCCAGATGCAGTTGACCCAGGATCCGGCCAACAACCTGGCCAACTACTGGCCCGCCATCGGCGCGCCGGAACATGTCGACTCGACGCATAGCGGCGTCTATCCCTGCGCGACCTTTACCGGGTCATTCACCGTGACGGGTACCTATTCGGACACGAACCAGGTCTTCTATCATGTCTCCGAGGACAACTTCGGCGATGTCCAGTTCATCGTCTTCGACGGTCCCAACGCCGGCTACTTGATGGGCGGCGGTCTGGGCGTCCCCGGTTCCATGGGGCAGTTCGTCTCCAAGTTCAACCCATCCACCGGCAAGGAGACCTGGCGGACTTACCTGCAGAATGCCAATGTCAATGGCCAGTGGATCGCGTTCGGCAGCATCGGCATCATCGCCGACGGGACGATCATCGCGGCGGCCGGCCCCTATGTCTGGAAACTGGATCGACATACGGGCAACATCCTGGCCTACAACGAACTGCCAGTGCTGGGTTCGCCCGCCATCGACGCAAACTATGATGGCTTCCACGTGGCGCCCGACGAGAACGGCACGATCCTCATGAAGACGCAAAATCGCCCGGTCGGCTGTTCCACCCAGGGGAATATGGCAATGGGCTCCTGCCAACAGGACTTCGGCCCGCAGCCGCCTACCACAGTGATCGCGGCCGACCCCAAGACACTCGAAACGCTCGATGCCATCGAGCTCTCGCAGCAGGTGACGGCGCGACCCATCGTGACGGAGTACAACGGCGTTATCTACATATACATGGCCGGCGCCAGCACCCTGCAGCGGGTCATCTGGGATCCCGATAGCCAGACGCTGTCGACTGACGAATCGTGGGTGCCGGAGTATCTGTTGGAAGGTCAATCCAGCGGCAGCGCGCCCAACGTGCTGGGCGACTGGATCGTCTCCAACACCAACGTCAACCCCTCCCAGGTGCCCATGAGCGTGGTGGCCGTCAACCAGAACGATGCAACCCAGTTGACGCGCATCAACCCGTGGGGAGATACCCTGCCCGACGGCGTGATGAGCTTCACGCTTGGCAGCTTTGGGGTGGACCCGGCGAACAACATGATCTTTGCCCAGGACTTCTATGCGGGCGGGGTGTATGGCGTCAGCCTGGATCAGGAGACTGGCGCCATGGAAGTCGTGTGGGGCCGCCCGGACTGGCGCACCAGCGATTACTTCTCGTTGATTGGCCCAGCCGACCAGCGTGTATTGATCAGCCAGTCGATTGGCGACGATTTCACCTACGAAAACTCATTCGAATACACCTATTCGGAGAACGTGATTTGGGTGAATGCCATGACAGGGGAGACCATCGCCGCGGGTCCGTTCACGCCATCCACGGCGCTGGGCAGTCTGCCCAACGTCGGCTACGGCGGACGGCTGTATATGATGGGCAACGCCGGCGACGTCTTTATGTACCAGATTGCGCCGCTGGACCCTGGGACGGAGTAGGGCAGTTATCGGCGGCATCTCGATAGACTGGGTTTCCACCAGAAACCCAGTCTGTTGCAGCAAAAAGCGTAGATACATGGCAAGTTGCCGGTTTCGCATTCAGAAGGAGGTCCTATGTCTTGATCTGGCACCATGAACATGCGGATACAGATGTGTAGAGAACGTTGGAACAGACAGCTTCACTTTGAACCTAGGAGAAGATCCAATGAACAGAGACAGACAGTGGAAGGGCCCTACAAGGTTGTTCCTCGCGGGCGCAGTTGCAGCAGCGTTGATGTTTGCACTAGTGCTGCTGACCATGCAGCCGGAATCAGTAAACGCCCAGGATAGCGATTCGGGCATGACATCCAATGAGTTGGCGGCCAACGGGCCTATGCCCGGCGATCTGAGCAAGGTGGATGAGGAGTGGGAGTGCAGCCAGCAGGTCGATAATCCTGGCTATTTCAAGTCGCTCAACGGCGCTGAAGTGGCGGACTCCACGCGCAGCCAGTTGTTCCCCTGCGCCAGCTTTCTGGGCACGATGACCGGCACCAATCAGGTCTTCGCCTATCGCTTCCCGGCAGAGAACGACTTCTATGGCGTGCTCTTCATGAACAACCGGCGGCCGGGCGAGCTCTATCTCTCCGGCGGCAACAACCCGCCGGCCACTGGCACGGTACCGCCTGGCCCCTATGTGGCCAAGGTCGATGCCACCACCGGCAAGGAGGTTTGGCGCACCTATCTGGAGAATGCCAACGTGTCGGGCGCCTGGGTCGGAGCCTCCAACCTCAACATCCTGGAGGATGGTCCCGTCGTGATCTCGGTCGGCAACGCGCTCTACAAGCTGAACGGCGAAACCGGCTTGATCATGCAACGCGTCGCGCTGCCCACGGGTCAGGCCCCTGCGGATGGCAGCAACCACAAGCATGTGACCATTGCGCCCGACGGCACGATCATCGTCAAGAACCAGAACCGGGCCACCCCCTGTGACATCCAGGGAACCCTGGCCATGTTCCAATGTCCGGGCGGCATCGATGCCTCGCCCCCGGCCAACATCGCCGCAGTGAATCCGGACACGTTTGAGGTCTACGACAACATCGACGTGCCGGAAAACACGGCAACGCCGCATGTCGTCACAACCATGAATGACGGCCGGATTGCCATCTATGCGCCCGGCGCCGTCGAGGCGGTCTACCGTTTCATCTGGGATCCGGACACCAAGACGCTTTCGCAGGACACCGACTGGGTGGTTTCGATCCTGGAGGATGGCCAGACCACCGGCGATGCGCCCGGCATCCTGGGCGACTGGGTTGTGATCCAGACCAATGGCCTGCCGACCACCGAGGCAGCCTCGTCCGTCGTCGCCATCAACCAGGACGATCCGACGCAGATCACCCGCGTCTATCCCTTCGGGACGGACCTGCCCACGGGCCAGAGTTGGGCCCCGCCCAAGTCCGCAGTCGATGCCGAGAACAACATGGTCTACTCGGCCGACCAGAACATGATGATGATTGCCGGTATCTCGCTCGACCCGGACAGCGGCGAGATGACCACCACCTGGACCCTGGACGGCGCCACCACCGCCTTGCAGGCGCTCTATGGACCCGCGGACCAGCGGGTGCTGGGCACGGCGCGGGCTGAAGCGGACGTGACGCTCGACGAACTGAACAACACGTCGAGCCCGACCTATACGCAACAGGCGCTCTGGCTGAACGCGTTGACCGGCGAAGTTCTGGCCGAATCCGACTACTTCGAACCCATGGGCTTCAACACCATGCTGACCCCTGGCTATGGCGGACGCTTCTACTATCCGACGAACGAAGGCATCATCGTCTTCCAGGTGATGCCCGCAGCTGATGAATCAGCTGACGCTGCGTCGTCAGCGTCCGATACGGCATCCGACACGACGTCCGACGCTGCGTCCACCGAGACTGAACCCGCCGTCTCCGCACAGTATTACACGGACACGCTGGAGGTGCGCTACTGCGAACTGGTTCTCAACTACGACGACAGAGCCGAGATCTACAATTCGACCGGACTGAGCGATTGCCCGGACGACCAGTGGGACAATCTCGACACTGATTCCATCGCAGCGACGTACGGCGCCAATTCAGTGGACAAGAATGGACCGCAATACTGGATGACGGACAACCTGACCTTGTACGGCTCCGAGCCCTTCGACCTGGGCGGCATTGAGATGCGTTTTGGCGCTACGCTGCCGCCGCCGGCCCCCGGTGGTTCCTCAGACCCGCCGCCCTACTCGATCTTCAGCCCGACCAAGACCCAGTACAACGAGTACAACACCGGCTCGACAGTCTATGAGTTGGTGGATCCGGACGGCAACGTCTACGTGCTCCAGGCGCGCAAGAACACGGTCTCGGCAGATTCATTGGCGACGCTGGGCGACCTGTTGAACCTACCCGAGGGCTGGGAGTATCGTACCGTGGTCCTGGACGCGGATCTGGTCTTCAACATGACGTCCGATATGGCGATCCCTTCCACCGCCGACGACTTCGGTCAGATCTACGTCCAGATTCTGGATGAGTAGAGACCACGCCTGACCGAGAAGCGACAGGCGTGGCAAAATGCCGTCCCAAGAATCAGACCGTTCTGACTCTTGGGACGGCCGGAGAACAACCCGCGTCACAGACGAACAATTCGGCAGAATCCTGATGCGATCAAGACAGTGCCACTGCGGTTTTCGAGGTATCCTCTCAATGCGCGTTCTGCTGGCGGACCACCATGAAACAGCTCGTTGGGCTATCAGAACCCTGTTACAGGAAGTAACCGGCTTCGAGATCGTCGGCGAGGCAACCGATGGGGCGAGCGCGCTCAAACTGGCCAAAGAGCAACGCGCTGAACTTGTTCTGGTGGACGGGGAACTGCCGGATATCTACATTGCCGACCTGATCGCCGATCTGCACGCGCTTGAGCGGAGACCGATGGTGATTGTCATGAGCAGCTATCCCGGCTACAGCGGCATGTTGCTCAAAGCCGGCGCCGACGCCTTCATCAGCAAGGGAAACCAACCGGCACTGATGCTGGAGACGCTGCGCAGATACCTTGTGTCAAAATGAGAAGACGCCATGCAACCAGATCAGCCGCCAACGCACGAGAAACAGACAACCGGCAATCGCCGTCCCCTGCGCGCCTTCATCTTTTTGGACCTGCTGCGTGATCGAGATTCCCGAGCGATTCTGCTCTGGTCCGTCGCAAGTTGGCTCTTCGGCGCCTTTGTCTATCACTGGCTAGAGGGCTGGGGATTTCTGGACGCCCTCTACTTTTGCATCATCACCTTGACCACCATCGGCTACGGCGACATGTCCCCGACTACGCAACTGGCCAAGCTTTTCACGATCTTCTACGCACTCAACGGCATCGCCATCCTTTTGGCGCTGCTGGACCGCATTCGAGTGTTGCGCGTATCGCCCGGAGATCGCTCCTGACCCGCCTCACTCTGGAATCGAAAACAATGGACCTCTTGGATCAGCAGATCAACAACCAACTGGCGACATTCATTCCGATCATTAAACTGTCGTTGGCATTGGCCGTCGGCATCGCCATCGGCTGGGAACGGGAAGTTCGGGAAGCATTCGCCGGCCTGCGGGTGATGCCGTTGGTGACCGTCGGAGCCACGCTCTTCACCGTCTACGGCGGTGTGGCCGATAAACAGTTCATCAATCCCCAGGTGGCGGCCGGCGTGGTCACCGGCGTGGGGTTTCTGTGTGCAGGCGTGATATCGCGCGCTCACGGCGCCCTGTCCGGCGTGACCACCGCATCCGCGATCTGGGTTGCTGCGGCCTTGGGCATGGGAATTGGCCTGGGCCTCTATGTCCAGACGAGCATCTTGACGATTGTGGTATTGGCCATTCTCTGGTTCTTTCCTCGCCTTTCGTACCGGGCCAACCACAACCTGACCTACGAACTTGTGGCCCTGTACGACCAGGTCCGCTACGAAGGATATCAGCGCCGATTTCAGGAGAGCGGCCTGACCATCCTGCGCCACGCCCTTTCCAGAGACGGGGATCAAATGCACTGTATCTGGTTTGCCAATGGCCGACCGGCAACCCATCGACACCTAGGTCAATCGCTCATCAACGATCCGGAGATCACTCGGTTTGGCACCCGGTTGGACTGATCTTTCGCCGACATCAATTGCATTCATACCTGCCCGAACGCCAGAGCGGATTGGCACGCAGGGCTGCCCTCCAGCCCCTCAAAGTTGGGGGAAATGCCGATCCGACCAGGCCTGCCAGTGCTAACCTCGCCAGGATTGGGGGCCGGGAGTCGAAAACCAACATGACGCTCCGGCTGACGACTTACGCCGACCTGTATGAGGACCAGAGATAGGAGCCGTAGACTATGACCGAAAACCCAGACAACGCAACGCCGTCCACGGCACAAGCGAATACGTCGCCTGAAGAAATCACGCTTAGCCTGCCCGGCATCAACGCTTGGCAGATTCTCCTTGTGGCGTTTGTAGTGGCTGTCTTCTCAGTGCTTTGGTTTGGCAGCTACCAGGCGCTCAACAATCTGATCTGGCACAACGACTTTGTGACGGCCAACCGCTGGACGATACCGGTCGGCGTTCTCCTATTCTCGTTGATCGCAGGACTTGCACAAAAATATCTCAATGCGTCCAATGCAATTGAAGGCGAGTGTCTGGACCCAATCACCGAGGGAGACACCACCCACTACAAGCGCACCTTTGTAGGATCATTGATCTCCTCGTATGCATCACTCTTCTCCGGAGCGAGCATCGGGCCGGAAGGCCCCCTGGGCTATCTTGCGGTCGACGTCGTCCAATGGCTTGGGCAAAGGCTCAAACTGCCCAAAGAGGGCTTTGTTCCCGCGGCCATGGCCGGCCTAAGTTCCGCCTACAACGGCATCATCGGCAATTCCGTCTTTACCGCGGTCTTATCATTCGAGACCAGCGGCGGCAAAGACGGCCTACCGGCCTTGGCCGCCAACCTTGCCGCCGGCGCCGTAGGGTATCTGATCTTCCGGCTGTTTGGCGTACCGCCCTTTGCCGGCGTCCTGGAAGAGGGTAGTGTAACTGAGATGAGCGTCGAACTGGTGCTGTGGGCCATCGGATTGGGGCTGCTTGGATCCTTGTTGGCGGTCTACGTGGGTGTGGCCAAGACTGTGGCCGGCAAAGCGCTGAGCATCTTTGACGATCGTCCTGTTACGCGCATCATGGTGGCAGGCGCCATCATTGCCGTGGTCTGCTATTTCTTCCCCATCCTTATGTTTGCCGGAGAAGGACCGTTAGAGTCGCTCATGGAGAACCCCGGTCAGGCCACCGTAGCCACATTGCTGATGCTGGCTGCGGCCAAACCGCTCCTGTTAGCGCTTTCGCTCAAGAGCGGTTATCTGGGCGGCCCCATTTTTCCTATTCTCTTTTCGGCCGTCATGCTCGGTCTGGCCATCAGTCTACTTTTACCGGCTGTGCCGGTGGGCGTATTGACCACGTGCATTGCAGCGGGCGTCCTCACGATGGCCCTGGGCGCGCCGCTGTCCAGCATTCTGCTGGTCTCCCTGCTCACCGCGGCCGATCTCAATCTGATCGAACTCATCGTCGTGGCCACGGTGACGGCGATGCTTGCTGGGCACTCTATCAAACAGTTGATTGCCCGGCGAAACGCCTCGTCAGGCGATGTCGCCCGATCCTCAAATTGAATGAATCCATCAAGAAGGGTTGCACTATGTTTCCATACATGACCATCGCCATCGGTATCGCTGTATTGGCGTTCGGCAAACGGCTCGCGGTGCTGGGCGCGGCCGTTGGCGGCCTGCTCGGCATCGGCCTGCTTTCCCTCTTTTCGGACAACCCCGGACCATGGATCACCTTTGGCCTACCTATCGGCCTGGCGCTGCTGGGGTTCTTTGCCGCCGGTTTCGCAAAGGGAATCATCGATGTCGTGATCTTGGTCCTCGGCGCGCTGGCTGGCGCCGCCATCGTCCTTGGTTTCCTCGATCTCTTCGGCATGGACGCAGGCCTAACGCGCTGGCTGCTGGCCATCGTCGGCGGCGTCATCGGCCTGATGTTGATCCGCCGCGGCAGAAGAGCCACGAAGGACTGGGGGCTGATCATTCTGGCCGGATTGGTCGGCGCGCTGCTCGTCACACGCGGGATCGTCCTCTTGATTCCTTCTCTGCAAGGTACGGTCGGCGCCCTGATCGCCATCGTGCTGGCCGGCGGCGACATCGCCTATCAAGGCGGTTTCCTCTCCAGAGATAAGGATGATGATAACGAATCAGCGTAACGAGCGAACGTGCCGAACGAAAACAAGGAGAACGGCATGAAGACGCCAAACCCGTCCTTGACCGCTCAGCGGCTGCGCACCCCGAGTGCGGCGGCGGCAGCAGGTATCGCCTTTGCGATTCTATACAGTATCAGCACCGTCTTGATCCGCCTTGCGACATTGAACGTCTCCCTTGGCGAAGACGCCTGGATCGCTTCCCAGTCGCGACAGATTGGATTGGCCTTTGGCTTGATTCCCTTTGCCGGCATTGCCTTCCTCTGGTTCCTCGGCGTCATGCGCGAGCGGATGGGGCATCTGGAAGATCAGTTTTTCTCGACGCTCTTTCTGGGCAGCGGTCTGCTCTATCTAGCCATGACCTTTGGCGCGTCCGCAGTGGCAGGCGGCATGATGGCGGTCTATGTCGCTGATCCGCAACGTTTTGCCGATGCCGCGGCTGTGACCATCGTTCTCTCCATTGCGACAACCTTTAACAACGTCTACGCCGTGCGCATGGCCGGCATGTTGATGCTGATCCTGGGCACAATCTGGACCCGAACCCGCGTCATGCCGCGTTGGTTGACCGTGATCACCTACCTCTGTGGGCTGGCGCTCTTGATCAGCATTGGTTTTACGCGTTGGGCGCTGCTGGTCTTTCCCGCGTGGGTTCTGTTGGTCAGCATCTATATCGTGATCCAGAGCTATCGCAGCGCCCCGGCTGGGACTGAGGGATAGCGCAGTTCGAGTGAAATATATTCCTGCACGGTCGCCCAGCAACCGTTTACTGACGCACAGATGAGTTTGGGGCAGGGTAAGGCGAGATACCTCTCTGATCTCGATGTAGGACGAAGTTTCGGGACCGACCCGCTCGGCATGACTGAGTCGCGCCCAATATGAAATACGCCAACCCTTCACCCAAGATTTGATCGCTGGCGTAGAGTGCCGGATAATGTGCGCCATGCATAATGAGAGAGTGATCACGACAGAGGTGCTGCCGGTCGATCCGCAGCATCCACAGCCTGAACGCATTCGCCAGGCCGCCCGCATCATCCAAGAGGGCGGCTTGGTGGCGTTCCCAACTGAGACGGTCTACGGACTGGGAGCCGACGCCTTAAATGCCGAAGCCGTTCGCTCCATCTTCACCGCCAAGGGTCGCCCAGCCTACGATCCGATCATTGTCCATGTCGACGAGCGAGTAATTTCGGACCCCGATTTGCTGACGGATGTTGTGACCCACGTTTCGTCGACAGCGTCACTGCTGGTTCGTACATTTTGGCCCGGCGCACTGACCCTGGTATTGCCCAAATCAGATCGTGTTCCCGACGTGGTGACGGCGGACGGCCCGACCGTGGCCATCCGATGCCCCGGCCATCCTGTGGCCCAGGCGTTGATCCGCGCGGCCGGCTGCCCGATTGCCGCGCCCAGCGCCAATCGTTTCAGCCATACCAGTCCGACTACGGCCCAACACGTGCTGGATGACCTAGATGGGCGGCTGGCCCTGATCCTGGACGGCGGACCGACTTCAATTGGCGTCGAGTCGACTGTGCTCGATCTGAGCGGTGATCGGCCCCGTCTGCTCAGGCCGGGCGGTGTTTCCCTGGAAGCATTGGAAGCAGTGCTCGGTCCGGTCGAACAGCGCGGCGACCCCAGCAAGAAGGCCGAGCCTCTTGCCTCGCCGGGGATGCTCGACCGCCACTATGCGCCGACGGCCGAGCTTTCGCTCTTCACTGGTCCCAACGACCTGGTCCGAACTGCAATGCGAAGACGGGCAGAGACCGAGCAATCGGCCGGACGCAAAGTCGGGCTGATGGCGGCGGACGAAGACGTGGCCGCACTCTCGACGCTCGGCTGTCCGCTGGTCTCCGTCGGTCCGCAGGGCGATGCCGAGACCGTCGCCCGCAACCTCTTCGACGCCATGCGTTGGCTGGACGCCGCCGGCGTCGATCTGATCTTGGCGCGGGATTACGCGCGGAAGGGCTGGGGCTGGCCATTCGGGATCGTCTGCGCCACGCGGCCGAGCGAATCGTGCCGGTCGATGACCCTACTGCTGAAAACCGCTGATGATCGTAGATAAACGCGGACAACATTCAATGTAGGGACATGGCATTCCACACAGACCGGCCGTTGACCGAGACCGTTTCGACCTTCGAGGCCTCTCTCCCCAACCGCAACGATGCCAGGAATGTCTTATCCCTACCGATCTCAACTCGTTTTGTTTGCAGAGCAGGCGCAACACACCCATCTCAATAGAGTCGCCGACAGTTCGCAGAATGGACGTTTTGCCACGGTGATTTCTTCGCAATTGTGCGATGATAGCACGATGTTTGCGCGCTGATTTATGAATTTTTGCGGTAACCGACAATTCATCGGAGAAAAGAATGCGTAAGTTAACACTGTTAGCCCTGCTCGTGACACTCATGAGCTTCGCCCTGAGCGCCTGTGTTGCGCCACCCGCGGCCGAAACACAGGCGGGAGAGTCCGTTGAATCTGAAGAGGCGACGAGCGACGACGAACTGGCCACTGTGACCGTCGGCCATCTGCCCATCACTATCTACGCGCCGCTCTTTGTGGCCGATCAGAAGGGCTATTTCGCCGAGGAGGGCATCCAGGTCGAGCTAGTGCCGGTAGAGGGAGGCACGGAAAACGTAATCCAGGTGGCATCGGGCAACTTTGATGTGGCCGGCGGCGGCATCGGAGCGGGTATGTTCAACGCCGTGGCCCGCGGCATCGACTTCGAGATCGTGGCCCCGCTGCACACCGAACGCCCGCCGTTGACCACGCCGCTGGTCGTCTCCAAAACTCGATTCGACGCCGGCGAGTTCGCCGATGTCTCCGACTTGGCCGGCAAGGTGGTCTCCACCAATGCCAAGGGCGCGGCCACCGAATACTGGCTCTGGCGTGCGTTGCAGCAGGGCGATCTCGGCTTCGAGGATGTGGATGTGATCGGCGTCGGATTCCGCGATGTGGCCCCCGCGCTGGAGAACGGTTCGCTGGATGCCGGCATGTTGGCCGAGCCGCTGGCCACCTTCGCCGAAGATCAGGGCTTGATCGCCCGTCTCAGCGATGACTTCCTGGATTCCTACACGGCCACGGTTCTCTACTACAACAAGGACTGGGCTGAGGTCAATCCGGATCTGGCCGCCGGTTTCGTCAAGGCGTTCATTCGCGGCGCACGTGATCTCAACGGCGATCAATGGTACGACGAAGAGATTCTGGCCATGATCGAGAACGCCACCGGCGTCCCAGCCGATGTAGTGGCGCGCGCCAGTCGCTCCTACCATGACCCCAACGGCGTCGTCCCCGTGGACGATCTGATGGGCTTGCAGGATTTCTTTCGCGACCAGGGCCAACTCAACTACGACGAAAATATCGACCTGACCCAGTTCATCAACGCCAGCTACGCCGAGCAAGCGGTTGAAGCGTTGGGGGGCGAGTTGGAGTGGGAATAAGGAAAATCAAGGAACGAAGAACAAAGAGCGCAGTACGTGAAGTGTTGCGGGATTCGGATCTTTGATCTTCGTTCTTTGCTCTTTCTCTCGAACATGACAATCATAGCGATCAAAGACCTCACCAAAACCTTCCCCGGCCCAAATGGCGCGGACCTCCCGGCGCTGGGACCACTCGATCTCTCGATTGAGGCGGGCGAGTTTGTCTGCATTGTGGGGCCAAGCGGCTGCGGCAAGAGTACGTTGTTGCGCATTTTGGCCGGGTTGGAGACGCCGACAGACGGCACGATTTTGCTGGAGGACGGCGGTTCTCTGGAAGAAGGCGGCGGAAGCCAACCCTTCAACAGCATGGTCTTTCAGGGCGATTCGACTTTTCCCTGGCTGACGGTCCATGACAACGTAGGCTACGGACTGAACGTGCGCGGTGTCGGTCTGCGCCGGCGTGAAGAGATCGTGGGCCGCATGTTGCAGACGGTGGGACTGACGCGCTTCGCCGAGGCCTATCCGTATCAACTGTCGGGCGGCATGCGCCAACGCGTGGCCCTGGCCCGCGCCCTGGCCAACGATCCGCAGGTGCTGTTGATGGATGAGCCGTTCGGCGCGCTCGACGCCCAGAACAGAGTGATTTTGCAGGACGAACTCTTGCAGCTTTGGGACGCCACCGAAAAGACCGTCGTCTTCGTGACCCACTCCATCGACGAAGCCATCGTGCTGGGGGATCGCGTCCTGATCATGAGCGCCATTCCCGGACGCATCAAGTCGTCGGTGCCGATCCCGTTCGACCGGCCGCGCAGCGTCTACGAACTGAAACGCGATCCGGCCTTCGGCGACATCTCCTACCGTATCTGGGAAGATCTGCGCGACGAGGTCAATACCGCTCGCCAGAACGCTCAATAGTGGAGAACAGATTTTTGCCACAGATAAATAGCGACAGCGTACACTTCGACGAACGACCATCCTCGACTATCGTTTTATCTGTGCCCATCCAGAGCCATCTGTGTGCATCTGTGACAAAAACGCTATGAAAGATCGCCTACTTACCCTGATTTCGCCGATCATATTGCTGGTCGTCTGGGAGCTGTTGGTGGCGACCGGTGTGCTGGACGCGCGCTTTTTCCCGGCGCCCAGCGAGGTATTTGGCCGGCTGATCGAATTGATCGAGGACGGTACGTTGGTCACGGCGACGGCCATCACGTTGCGGCGACTGATTGTCGGTTTTGCGATGGCAGTCGTCCCCGCCATCGCCATTGGCGTGCTGATGGGCGTCAACCGCACGACGCGGCTGATTCTGTCGCCGCTGATCTCGTCGATCTACCCCATCCCCAAGATCGCGCTGGTACCCATGGTCGTGATCCTCTTCGGCATCGGCGAGACCAGTAAGTACGTGATCGTGATCATCTCCGTCTTTTTCCTGGTCGTGATCAACACCGTGGCCGGCGTGATGAACGTGGACGGTCGCTTCTTCGACATCGCCCGCAACAACGGCGCCCGTGGCTGGACGTTGATCCGAACAGTGGCCATTCCGGCCGCAATGCCCAGCATCCTCACCGGCATCAACCTGGGCCTCGGCTTTGCGTTGACCGTCATCGTTGGCACCGAATTGCTGCTGCCTCAAGGCGGCCTGGGCGCCATGATCTGGGAAGGCTATCTGCTCTACGATATCCCCACCATCTTTGCCGTGTTGATCGTGGTGGCGCTGCTCGGCTGGATCTTCACTGTAGCAGTGGTCGAGTTGGAACGCCAGCTCGTGCCCTGGCGCTCGACTGAGATCCAACAGTCTCGCAGCCTGGGCGATGAACCCCGCCTGCGCTGGTTTGTGCGCATCTGGTGGATGGCCATGCGTCCATTCAGCTTCACGGCCAGTGTCACACCAGTGGTTCTGGGCGCGGTGCTGGCCGCCTATGACGGCTACTGGAATTGGTGGCTCTTTGGCGTCACGTTGGTCGGCTCGGTGGCGATCCACGCCGGGACAAACTTGATCAACGACTACTACGACTGGAAGAAGGGGACCGACACAGCCGAATCGCTGGGACCCAACCGGGCCTTGCAGGAAGGTATGCTCACGCCGCAGCAGGTTTTCTGGGGCGGTCTATTCTGCTTTGCGCTTGGGTCGGTGCTGGGGATCTACCTGGTGGCGACGCGCGGACTGTTGATCCTGTGGCTGGGTCTCTTCAGCGTGTTGGCCGGCTGGTTCTACACAGCCGGCCCCAGAGCCTTCGCCTACACGGGGCTGGGCGAGTTGATCGTCTTCATCTTCATGGGGCCGGTGATGGTGATCGGCAGCTACTATGTGCAGGCACAGACGGTGATGTGGCCCGTGCTGCTGATCTCGATTCCCGTCGGCCTGCTGGTGACGGCCATTCTGCACGCCAACAACATGCGCGATCTGGAAGAGGATCTGGCCAACAACAAGCGCACCCTGGCCAACATCTTCGGTCGCAGAGCCAGCCGCTGGGAGTACTACCTGCTGGTCGGCGGCAGCTACGTCCTGCTCGGGCTGCTGATTGTGGTCGGCGTAGCGCCCTGGTTCATGGTCCTGGCCTTCCTCACGCTGCCGACAGCCGTCAAGTTGATCGAGACGACTGCCATCCACGAGATGCCGGCCCAACTCAACAAGGTGGTGCGCGGCACGGCCACGTTGCACCAACGCTTCGGCTGGCTGGCCATCGCCGGCGTGCTGGCGGCGATCCTGTTTCAGATTGCATAAATGATTCTGCTGCAAGAACCACGAATGATACGAATTTCACGATTTTCACCACTGAGAAAATTCGGAATCTTTGGGATCTCAGGGGGTAGGGCAGGTTTCCTTACCTGCCTGGCTTCGGCCGGTAGGAAACTCGCCCTACGATTTCGTGTCAACCCTCTGGAATCCCAAAGAGCCAAAATTCGTGCAATCTGTGAAATCCGTGGTTATCGCAAGGCCGCCAATAGATCATCCAGCGACACGCTGGCGATGGCCGAGGCCCGGTCGCTAACGGCGAAGGGGAGAATGAGTTCGCGTCCATGGATCAGGGAGCCGCAGCTATAGACGACGTTGGGCACGTAGCCTTCGCGTTCGTTGCCTTCGGGTGTGAGCAGCGGCTCAGGCAGTCGGCCGATGACCTTTGCGGGGTCATCCAGATCGAGCAGGGCGGCGCCAATGCAGTACTTACGCATGGGACCGACGCCATGGGTAATGACGAGCCAACCAGCCTCGGTTTCGATGGGGGAGCCGCAGTTGCCGATTTTCACCGATTCCCACAATTCGGACGGGCGTAGGATCACCTCGGGGTCACGCCAATAGTGGAGACTATCAGAGAACATCAGTAAGAGGTTCTCGTCATCCTGGCGGGAGAGCATGGCATACCGGCCTGCGATGCGGCGCGGGAAGAGTGCCATGCCTTTGTTCTGCACCGCACTGCCGTTCAACGTTAGGATACGAAAATGAAGGAAATCCTCTGTCTCAATGAGCTGCGGCAGAATGTCGCGTCCGTTGTATGCGGTGTAGGTGGCGTAATACATGATCGATCCATCGTCGTCGACGAAGCGGACAAAGCGCGCATCTTCGATGCCGTTGGTCTCGTTGGGCGAGACAGGAAAGATGATTCGTTCACTCATCGCAAACTTGTCTGAGAAGCGCAGTTCGTAGTTGGAATCCGCCAGCCACTGGATGTATTCGAGCGTGCGGTCCAGGTCTCGCATGGCGTGGGGTCTTTCATGCCGAACAGATCCCACGCTCTTGTTCAGTTCGCTCCGGGTGAAGCTCTCCTCCAGCAGCCCCATGACTGCATCCGCGTGGTCGTCATCAACGCCCATCTCGTGAAGTTTGGTGATGAAGGGTCGCTTCTGATAGCTGGGGTTGGAGACAATTTCCGGCGTAGTCACAAAGCGGGAGACTGGATCGATCGTGATGCTGCCATCCGGCGCAATGTTGCCGGTGCGAAACTCAATCGAAGAGATGTGCCCCTCTCCGGTCGCACGCAGGCTCATGAGGAAACGCAAACCACCCTCGGACACACCGCTTTGGTCCGGGTGCGCCACGATGGAGGGATTGAAGAGGGCCGCGGACTCAAGCGCGTATTCGCCTGAGAAGAGGGCCCCGATGAGCAACTGCCGTTCACGCGAAAGCGGACGCTGCGTGAACACATGCTGCTGCACTTTTGCGTAATGAGCGTCCAGGTATGATTCGATGTCGAAGTGTCGTTCATCAAACTCACGATGAACGGCACGCAATTGAGTGACGACTTCCTCTTCAGTCAGGGCAAGCGCACGCCCGATGATGGTCGTGACACGATGAACGTCGCCAGGAATGAAGGGGCGCAGGATGACGCGCTCACTCTTGGGGAGCAGCATCATCTCATGGCGGAGAAGGTGGATGGAATTCACAAGGTCGATGGCCCCGGCAATGACGGGAGCGGCAAGTGCGTGATCAGATATTCGGCGTAGTTCATTTCGGCAAGGGAGAGGTGAAAGGCCAAAGTGGACTCCGCTCCCTGGTTTTCATTCACGCGGTCAGAGTGTAGGCCGTCGCTGCAGCCGCCAGTGGTAAAATCGTAGAGCGGCAGGCCAAGATCATTGCGGCCCAGGAACCATTCATAGGCGCGTTTGGCCTCAACTGACCACACAGCATCCTGGGTGGCGCGAAACGCTTCGTGGCACGCGGAAACCGTTGCCTGGGCCTCGACCGGCTGTTGGTCGAAGTCTGCCCGTGCCCCGCCACGGTGATAGAAGCCATTGCTGCCAATCGGCCGAAAATGGCCGGCCTGTGTCTTCTGAATCGAAACCAGCCAACGCAAAGATTCCAGTCCGATCTCCAGTGCCTCTGTGTGAGGCATCCACTGGCCGCTGAGAATGAGCGCTTGACACAGGCGCGCGTTTTCATAGGTAGCGCTGGGTTCAAACCATGGCCAATCCTCTGTGGCGCACTTTTTCCAGAGCGATACAAGTTTTTCAGTTAACGTTGTGCGCACTGCGTCGATCTTCGGATCCGTGAGGTAGTAACGCAGATATTCATGGATGCCCAGCAGGGTGAATGCCCAGGCACGAGGTGAGGTGAACGAAACAACCACGGGAAGCCCTTTTTCGAAAAGTTGGGCCGAAAGCTTGCGGTGTCCGTCGTTGCGCGAGCGACCTGCGCCGGTACCAACGGCCCAAAGCGCACGCCCATGGCTGTCTTCGCTGCCGGCATCTTCCAGCCATTGCCTTCCGTGACTCATGAAGTTGCGAAAGCGTCCGCTGTCATAGTCAAGGGCGGCTGCCAGAAATGCGAGATAGTTGGTTGCCGGCTTACTGAGATCCCCGGTTGACGGTTGATCACTGAGTTCATCGAGCAGATTGCAGAGGATGAAGGCGCGTGCATTGTCGTCCGTGCAGTAGCCTTCGTGGAAGTTCGGCACATTGAAAATGGCGTGCTGAAAAATACCGGTTCCATCGCTCATGCGCACGATGTGATCGAGACGCTGCGGCGGCAGCGCTCGCGGCCGGCTATCGAGCGTCCATTCGGCGAAGGCTGCACGCGGTGTGATCTTCCGGTCAGCGCTAGCACGCTGGAACGATTCAAGATAGCGCTGCGCCACGGCAGGCCAGATCATCTCGCGCCCCATCACATGGGCATCCTGCCGGATCTTCTCCATCCGGGCGCGTCATCGAGCAGCGCACACACGCCATCGGTGATCGCTTTGGCATCGCGGAAAGGAACCAGAACGCCGCGCCCATCGGAGAGCAATTCCTGCGCGTGCCAGTACGGCGTGGAAACGACGGCCTTACCCGCGCCGAATACATAGGCCAGTGTGCCTGAGGTGATCTGGGCCTCGTTGAGATACGGTGTCAGATAAATATCTGTGGCGCCAATAAACTCCTTCAGGTCATCCAGCGACACAAAGCGATTGTAGAAGATGACGTGCTCCTGCACCCCGCGTTCCTCTGCGAGCCGCTCAAGGCTCAGACGATATTGCTCGCCTTCGCGTGCCATGAGATGCGGATGCGTGGCGCCCAGCACGAGATAAACCACGTTCGGATGCTGCCGCACAATCTCCGGCAGCGCCTCGATCACATACTCGATACCCTTGCTCGGCCCGATCAGCCCGAAGGTAAGCAGCACTTGACGCCCTTCTACGCCGAACTGTTCCTTGTAGAAGCTCGATTCAATAAAGGGCAGATCTGGGATGCCGTGGGGAATGATATCGATCTTCGCATCCGGCACGTCATAGATTTCGCGCAGTATCTCCGCGCCCCGATGCGCCATCACCACCAAGCGGTCGCTACGAGTCGCCAGTTCCTTCATCACCTTGCGCTGGACCGCGTCCGGCTCGCGGAGGATGGTGTGCAACGTAGTCACCACCGGCATCCGCACCTCTTTCAACAGCGCCAGCAAATGGCTGCCTGCTGGTCCGCCATAGATGCCGAACTCATGCTGCACACAGAGCACGTCAGCATTGTTGAAGTTCAGGAAATCCGCTGCTCGTCGATAAGAGTCCAGTTCCTTTTCCTGCAACTCGAAGCGGACGCGCGCCGGATAGTCATACCCCTGCACACGATCGTTGACTGCCCCTACAAAACAATCGGCGCCAGGCGCAGCATACGCTATCGACTCAGCAAGATCATGCGTAAAGGTGGCGATACCGCAGATCCGTGGCAAGTAGTCACCTAAGAAGGCAATACGGTGCGGCATGTTATGGTCACTCAAGTTAACAACCTCTCACAATCGACATGCACTACCCAACAGACCTCTTGCGGCTGCGCAGCATGTTCGTCTTCATCAAGTTCACTCATCGAACAGGTCTTTTTCATAGAGGTCTTCAAATTTTGCCCGACC
Source organism: uncultured Chloroflexia bacterium (assembly GCA_963698255.1). Lineage (GTDB taxonomy): Bacteria > Chloroflexota > Anaerolineae > Caldilineales > Caldilineaceae > JAWKOK01. The sequence continues at coordinate 83,435 of CAVOQD010000025.1, forward strand.
AATTATTATACGTCGCATGAGGAGCAATAGCGAAACCACTGTGTATCGGAATGATGACCGGAATAAGGCTACAACGAGGATCATGTCTACAAGTTCGGCGTCTGCCTGGTCGATCTGGACGACCCGACACGCGTGATTCGCCGCCTGACCAGCGCCATCTTCGGGCCCGAGGAGTTGTGAGAGTCACGCAGCGACGTGCTCATTGGTCACAATCTCAAAGCGTTGTCAGTCTCGCCCATTCGAGATAGTTGGCAGCCAGATGGTCACGAGTTTGTCAGTCTGTTTGGCGACCACATACGTCCCATATTCATGGCCAAGTTCATAGGGTCCATGCTCAGATATCTGACCACTAATCTCAATCTCTTGCAGGTAGAACTGTTTGGCCGGGGTGACGGCAGAAAAAACATAATCCAGCGGTTCGACGGAGTCGATAGCGGTCGAGGGAATCATGTCATCATGGAGGGGCGTTGGCTCTCCATCTGTTGCCGCCAGTATGAAAAACCCGGCTGTTCCACTCTCGGTCAACGTCTGCCAGCGAAAGTGAACCTGGCCATCTTTTTCCTCGCTACTGAACCATCCGATGGTAACGGCCAACGGTGGACTATACTCCACGGATCCGATATCACATGCGCCTGCCTGCGGTCGGGATACACCACGCTGATCGGCCGTCATGTCCGTACCCATGCAGCCAGATAGAGGCGCCTGGCTCTCATCCGGAACATTGATGGTTTGACGGCGGTCCAGGTGTGCTGCAAGCACCAGCGGAGGTATGGCATCAATGGCGTCGCTACCGCTCTGGAGATCATGGCTGGCCGTTGAACCGCCATGATCTCCCAGAGGCGCAAGATTGGCATCGCCGCTAGGAATGTCGCCAGTTGCAACCACAGATACCGGTAGACAAGAGCTGTCGCTGTCAAGATTGTAGCCATCGGATGTGATGGCGACCGAAACCGTGGCTTCCGTGCCACAATCATCTCCAGACAGTTGGTCAGCGATAATGCTGTTGGCGAGCGTCAACGTGCCACCGGACCCCACATAGACGCCGCCCGGTCGCAGAAACGCATTGGTTGCGCTGTTACTGGTGACAGTAACATGCTCAAGCTTTAACCGCCCAGCGTTCTGAATGCCGCCAACACCCCCGGTATTGCTGCTGACAGTACTGTTCGTCAGGGTGAGGATGCCGGTGTTGGTAATACCGCCGCCAAAGGTTGTTGTCGAGTTGCCGCTGACTGTACTGCGCAGCAAGGCCATCTTTGCCGTGCCGCCGCTGTTGTATATGCCGCCGGTGCTGCCCGTGTTCTCCTTGACTGTACTCTCGATCAGTGTGACGAGGTTGAAATTGTTGATGCCACCGCCGGAGGTCCCATTATTGCCGCTGACTGTGCTGCGCTGTAGGGTGACTTCCGCCCCTGTGCCACTGTTCTGCAAACCGCTGCTGGTGTTGTCCCTGATCTCGCTCTCAGTGAGCGTGACGATGCCCTGGTAGTTATTGAGTGCAGCGAAGCCACCCTGATTGTCGGAGACGGTGCTCTGCATGAGCGTCAAGATGCCGCCATTATTGTTGATGGCGCTACCCTGAAACCCAACATTTGCTCCAGTGACAGTGATGCGGACCATTGTGACTGTGGCGCCGGAAATACTAAACGTCCGCACATTGCTTGTTCCCTGCCCGTCGACCTTGTATCCATCGCCCTCTAAAACAAGTTCGATCCCTGCCCTCGAATTATAGATCAGAGCAGTCGAGGACGTAAGCGGAATTTCGCTGGTCAGTCGAATGGTAAAGACGCATGCGCCGGCGGGAAGAGCATTAAAAGCGGCGATGGCCGCGTTCAGCTCTGCTTCGTTCGCCACATCCGTCACGCCTCCGCAGGCGGCATAGGCTGGCCGGTTTGAAGCGACCAGCAAGAGAAGCAAGCTCATGCCCAAGGCGGACAGGAGAAGTTGCAGCTTGTGTGTTCTAAAAATGGTGTGGGATTGCATGAGAGCCTCCTTCGTGATACCTGATACGCTCGAATTTGAGGTTGCGCTTACAGCACATCCATCAGTTTGTTTCAAGCATACCGACCATTCCGTTTCAAAAAGTCTCAGAATGGCAGGAAAACGTCTCAAGCTGCCGGGCACTAGCGATCTGCATATGTTGGCATACAGTTGCGTCTAGCCGAACGCGGGTGTTCGTGGTCGGTCTTCACGCTTTGCGGACTCATTCCAATCGATGCCGGCGAGCACACTCAGGGTTAGATAGGCGACGGTCAGAAAGGCTGCAAAAAGGATGGTAACGGCCAAGGTGCGGGGGTGGGCCATGGGGTTGAGCAGCGGATCAAGCATGTTGAGAGCCAGGCCGTACGGATCGGCGATGATGTCCCAACTATTCCAGCGCTCGAAACGTCCCAAATAGACGCCGAAACCACTGGCTAGCAGCGTGAGTCCGGCCAATAGCCATCCCATCCATACGCCAAACCAATCTTCGACGAGCCGATGAACGATCCAGAGGGAGATCAGCCCCAGTAGCAGTCCATTCCAAGCGAATGAAAAGATCAGCATGGCGTCATACCAGAGGGGGACGTCGTAGCGATAGCCCAGATGAATCAGATCCGTGACGATGTAGGGGGCGTTGGGGAAAAAGAGAAACCAACCGCCAAGCAGTCCGGCCATCAACAAGAGCGGACGACGTTGTCTTCCGTCCAACCACCAAAGCGCACAGGCCGCGCACAACGGCGCCCATGCCAGGAAGAGATTCCAGATCAAGAATCCATAGGCAATGCTGTCTGAGTAGGCGATGCGGAATGCCGCCAGCGAAACGCTCAATAGGGAGGAGAGGAGAAGGACGCCAAGCAACAGCAACGGCTTACATTTGGCTGTGGGGAATGAGACGTTTTCTGGCATGAGCGTACCTTCCGGCTGAATTCATGAGGGTCTGTGGCTGAGAGGCAGACGAAAGCCGCAGCCGATTGGTTCCAAGGCCGCCGTCAGTCACAGGGTCTATGCTATAATTGCCGCATGGAGTCGATATCGCCAGAGCAGATGGCTGTTTACAAGGCGACAGCCCGCAAACGGATGGCCAAGCGCAACGCCGAGCTTGACGCTCGCTTTCGCTGCGCCTGGCTCATGGCTAGAAGCGCGGCAGTCATGCTCAAGCAAAACTTTGGCGCAACCAGGGTCGTGGTCTTTGGTTCCTTACTTGATCGAAAGTTGCTGGTTCTGTCAGATTTGGTGGGGAGCAAAGAAGTTGAGACAATAGTGGTAAAAAAGCCATCACGCAATTCAACCACTATGTCTCAACGAAATTGTACCCTCAGTCAAGAAAAAAACTCAAGTCAGGCCGGACAACGATTCTCCCGATCGAGGAATCGACATACCAAGAGATGATGTCGGATTCCAGAATATTCCGGGCTGAAATCGACCGCTACATCGAACAGTGGCCGGAACTGTTTCCAGCAGAAATTCGCTCCGGCTACCAACTACATGGCAAACGAGGCTCGAAGAAGCTGGATGGCTTCGAGATGCAACGAATCAAGCTGAATGAACGAGATGCGAACGGAAAGATCATCGTTTTGAGCGTTAAACCAAGCAGAGTCATGCCCTACATGACTGGTTATACAGATGAAGTGGAGAAAGCGCACTTCTTGCGTCAATATGGGGTCCCATATTCTGCATTGACCTATGTATTCGGTCGCAGCGACTCATACTGGTATCGTCAAACGACCCATTTGGGTCGATACAGTCTGGTTGAAACAACGGTTCAACAGCCGGAGGATATTCCGAAAGATCTGTTAGCGGATGAAAAACATAGCCGCTTGCAGGGTGAGAAATGCTACATCCCGACAACGGTCGGAGACGATTGTGTCCTGGGTGCAGCAGTGACGACGGCTGCGGATGAGGCTTCTTTGACCACTGCATATCAGACGTTCAAAGATGAAGCCTTGTCATTTTCTCCAGACTATCAACCCGAGACCGTGAACACGGATGGGTGGACAGCGACTCAAAATAGTTGGCGCTCACTCTTTCCCATGATCGTCGTGATTGAATGCATCTTGCACGCCTTTATCAGTATCCGTTCCCGCTGTAAGAAGAAGTACGAGCAAGCTTGGCCTGAGATTCAGGAGAGATTTTGGGACGTCTATGAGTCAGCTACGGACGACGACTTTCGGGCGAACCTGGCAGATTTTCCGACAGTGGGCTGCTGACACTCTTTCGGGCACGGCTCTAGAGGCGGTCAACAAGCTGGCCAAGAAATCTGCGGTTTTCATACGATGGTATCAGCATCCTACTGCCAGACGAACAAGCAACATGATTGACCGCCACATGGACCCGATGGACCGCTATCTGTATGCTACAAAGTACTTCCACGGTCATTTGGCTTCCGCTGAACGGTCAATTCGGGCTTGGGCTTTGGTTCACAATTTCGCACCCTATTCTCCACGGTCTGATGCCCGAACCCAGTGGTCTTCACCGGCTCACAAGTTGAATCGGCACGTTTATCATCACAACTGGTTGCACAATCTGTTGATTTCCACCTCCAATTCAAAGGTGATTGTCTTGTCACACCAAATCTGACAGAACTAGGAAATGTGGTGGGAAATGTTTGGCGGGGCTTGTGTGGAGAGGGACGCTTCACTACTTGAGCGCAAGTCACAGTGCCGGAAACAATCTCATCGTATCCTCTGGACATATCTAGACGTCATGATAGATACTGTCAATCTTTATGCGTTTCGCCTTCACATCTTCGTCTATCACATTGCTGTCCGGATTCCAGTGCGAAACACCAATTAGGAGTCTCAAATGATGGATCAGAGTGGAGGCAGCTCATCTCTCTTTACACTCGCATTGATAATCGGTATTCTGGGCACGGTCGGCTTCTTTTTAGTGGCTGCGGCGGTGGCGGGAGGCGGCTGAGTTTCCGATCGTTGTACCGCTGGCAGCGTTCTGCATTTCAGCGATCATGTTACCTATCATCTGTCTGATTCTGAGTCCAGCGACTGTATGTACGAAATCATCTCCCCTTCTTCGTTCACGTAGTCTATCAAATCAAAGGCTGCATACAGATCCCTGCTCTGTTCAAAATAGGAGAGCGCCTTGTCGTAGGCCTTTTGTTCGAGAGCTACATGGCCAAGGTTGTGTAGCGTCGCGGCCATGTCTGTCCAGTTGCCTCGCTTCTCCGACAATGCCAGGTCTCGTTCGTACCATTGGAGCGCCCGGCCATAGTCGCCCTGAGCATAGCTGGCTGATCCGAGGTTGTTGTAGCAGGTGCTGATGCCGATCTCATCTTCAACCCGTTTGAATACGGCCAGCGCGTTTTCGTATGCCTGGACTGCCTCATCTAATCGGTCGATACCTTCCAGTGCGAGACCCATGTTGTTGAAGGCGCTCGCCATACTGTGCTCGTCGTTCCGACGTTGAGCAATCCGCAACGCCTTGCGATGTTCCGAAAGCGCACGCTCATAGTTCTCCATGCTGTAGTAGGCGCTACCCAGATTCATGTAGGCGGTCGTGAGTGAATAGGGGTCGTTGATCTGAACGATGCAATCGAGGGCAGCCAGGAAAAAGGTCGTAGCTGTGCGTGGCTGGTCCAAAATACGCGTAGACGTGCCGAGATCTGTATAGACATAGGCTAATTCCGCCAGAATGTCCTGATCATCGAAGATGTTCCGCGCGCGTTCAAGCCACAGTATGGCTTCTTCTACGCGACCCACAAAGAAGAGTTGGCGCCCGATATTGGCCTGTAGCCATGCATAGTCACTCACATCCTTCAGGGCGAGCGTAGCCAGCGCGCCGGCCGACAGCCACCATAGGATGCCGAGCGGATGGCGCCAGAACGCGTAGTAGGCAAGGGCCAATGCGTAGCCGCGTGCCAGCCTGAGGTCGTCGAGATACTCGATCGCAATCTCCGGCACCTCCATTGGCGCCAGATCCACCTCTGGGTTGGCGAGCAGTTCGTAAGGCTCCACTTCCCAGATGCGTCGCATTCGATCTGTACACCAATCTGCCGCCTGAAAGATGTTTCCCCATTCAATGTCAATCTCGCCCCAACGTTGCTGCGGAAGTTCCTGGTAACGTTTCGCAAAACTCAAGTAATAGCTCGCGTGCTCGCGATCCCAGTCCTCGCCCAGCAGAACGACATTCTGCTCCAGATAGCGCCGCACAACCGGATGCAGAACAATGCGCCGGTTATACTGATCCAATTCGATCAATGCGCGTTGGACCAACTCATCCAGCACACTGTGAAGTTCTTGGGGTTTTCCCAGATCATACCAAAATAGATCGCGCAGCGCCGCGAGCGATGCGCCACCCGATGCGCTGACCAGTCGATTCAGCAATGGGCCGACCTGCGGTTCGCTGATTGCGTAGTTCTCCACAGCGAACTTGACGACATCCTGAACGCGCACGGTGCCGTCCGGTTGGACCAGATTTTCCAACAAGAAGAGCAGGTCTTCCCAGGGAAAATCGAGCAGCAGTCCCAGAATCAAGCGCACGAGAAGCGGCCGTCCCTTTGTCAGCGCGTAGAGTTCGTCGATCTGCTCCGGCGTCAGCGTGTGGAGCTTGTGTGGCGATCGATTGCGGATCAGATTGACGGTCTCCTCCATCGTGAGTCCGTCAAGATGGATATGCTGATTCTGAACCAGACCGGCGATGCCGGGGTTGAAGTTACGATCGATCAGAAGCACACGAGACTTGCCGCCCGAGTCGTGCAGATGGCCGATAATATCGATCAACGCCTTCAGATCTCGCTCAGTGGCGCCGGCCAGTTTGTCCAGCACAAGCAGACGGTTGCGCTTGTAGAGCTGTTCGAGAATGCTGATGCCCCAACGATCTTCACTGACCCGTGTCAGTGTCGTGCCGAGCACGGCGTCCAGTGTGCGAACGACGTCGTACATGCGGAAGGGCGTCGTGCCGGCAGGACCGACGCGAATAATGCCGTCGGTGAAATGGTAGATCGTGTTCCAGGCCGCGGCGGTGGCAATTGTACTCTTGCCGTTGCCCTGTTCGCCGGAGATCGCCATCGCCGGCAGATTGTCGTCGGTCAACCAGCCGTAGAGTTGGGTCAGGATCTGAGGGCAGCCGCTGAACCCCTCCAGCCGATACAGCCGCAGGTTGTTTGGCGTACTCACTTCGGACGGTGTGCGGTCTCGCATAAGATCGTGGCACCTTTTATACAATCAAACGGGTTATACAGACGGGTTATACAATCAGACAGGGATAATCGCAGACGGCTGCGATTTCGTTGACCATCGAATCTGAAAAGACCAACCCTCCGCTCATGCGCCCGTAGGCGCGCTCATCGGCCGCAGAGTCGATCAGAATCAGGTCGGGTCGAATGCGGCGTGCCAACGTGTTCACATTGGCCGGCGTGACAAACTCGACGTAGTCGACGTGGTCAATCAGACCTTCGCTCATGGCCTGGGGACGTTCCTCACGCGCACTTACAATGACGTCAATATCCTCGTTCTTGGCAAGCTGTTGCAACGCCTTGACTCCGCCGCGATCCGCACCGATCAACCAGACACGCATAGTTGTCTCCCCAGAGATATCGCCTTGGTCTCAGATCAGATTGAGATAGGACAAGGCCGAGAAAAAGATCAGGATGAAGATGGCCGACGGGACGCCCACGATCATTCCCGCCCTCATCATGTCGCGGCGCTCGACTGCGCCGGTGACCGACACGAGCGTCATGCGAGCCGAGGCGCTCGGCAACATGAATGCGAGCGCCAACGCCATGACGGCCGGCAGCACCAAGCGCTGCGGGGCGATGCCGCTTGCCTGCCCCAACGAGATGAGAATGGGCGCCCAGATTGCACCCAATGTCACGTTGTTCATGAATTGGGTCAGCACAAACGCGCCCCCAATCAGCAATGACAGTACCGCGATGTAGGGTAGCCCCATCAGCATAGGCGCCACGATGTCTGCAAACCACTGGCTGGCGCCCGTCTTGTTCAGTGCATCCCCCAGCGTCAGGCCTGCGCCGATCACGAAGAAGACGCCCCAGTTCACGCCCCGCAGATCGTTCCAGTCGATCACCTCTTCGATGGATAACAGCGCGACAGCGCCCAGGGCGACGACAGCGCTGCTGAGCAATGTCGCCGGCAGACGCATCCATGTCTCCAACGATTGGCCGGCGACCCAGAGAAAGACCGCTCCGCCCAACACGATCAACAACTCCTTCTGAGGCATGTTGAGCGAACCCAAGCGCGAGATCTCGCGAATGGCGGGCACCGTATCAAGCGTCAACTTGGGCACCCGAATGGCCTGGAGCAGCAGGAACCAGCTCAGCGGAAGCAGCACCACCACGATTGGCAGACCGTACATCATCCAATCCAGAAAGCCGAAGTCGCCGATCTGGCCCAGCAGGCCGGCGGTGATCGCGTTCTCGCCGCTGCCCATGATGGTGGCGATGGCGCCAATGCTGGAGCTGTAGGCGATGCCCAAGATCAACAGAGCCAGCACCCGTTTGGCAACGTCCTGATCCTGTATCCGCTGCGCAATCGTGATTGCAACCGGAATCAGCACGGCAGCCGTCGCTGTGTTCAAGACCCACATGCTCAACATGCCGGTGATAAACATGATGCCGAAGAGCAGGCGTCGAAATTCGCCGCGACTGACGACAATGGCATAGAGCGCCAGACGTCGGGTCAGCCCATGTTTGCGCAGCGCCTCCGCCAGAAAGAGACTGCCCAGGATCAGAAAGACCACGGGCTGGCCGAACGGTGCGAACGCACCTTGTGCATCGTCAATGCCCAGGGCGATCTGTGCAATAGGGACCATCAATGCCGCAATGGGCAGCGGCGCCGGTTCCAGAGCCAGAATGCTGCCTGTGAATACAAAGAGCGCCAGCGCAGCCTGGCCTTCTGCGCTGAGCCCGGGCGGCTGGGGCAGCAGCATGACAAAAGCGGTCAGACCAATGACAATCAGGAAACGTCGAAGGTCAAATACTTTTCGGACACCGGCTTGGATCGGCTGTTGCAGCACGTCCAAGGCAGTGGTCCGGCGCTGAATGCGGCGTTTGCTGGTGGTTGTTCGACGAGCCGTGCCGGTGACACGTGTCGGTTCGAATGTCTCACCGGCTCCGCTGTCGGGTTCGGACGAATAGTTCGCGGGATCGGATCCCGATTGCTGTGGCGGCAACTTGACTGTCGGCGGCAGATTGGATTTGAGGCGAGCTTTACGAAGACTCATTCTGTTGAATACTCATTGCAGAGATCCAGCCCTTCGAGCGCTGGGCCGGTCTCAGGATCGATCTCCAGCGCCTTGCGCAGCCAGATCTGTGCCTTGTCACACTCGGTCGGATTTTTGTAGATGTGCCCCAGCCCGAGGGTATAGATATGCTCAATGCGAGCATCCTCTCCGAGGATTTCGACGCCTTTTTCCAGAGCGACAACCGCATCCTCGTAGTTGCGGCGGGCGTACAGGGCCATGCCCAGATGCACCAGCGCCGGGCCATAGTCCGGATCAAGCTCGACTGCATCCCTCAGAACCCGCACGGCCTGAAGGTGATCCCCGACATTATATAGCCCGAAACCCAACGCATCCAATGTGATGGCAGACTCATAGGCCTCGACTGCCTGGCGATAGGCATCGTTGGCCAGATCATATTCGAACAAGCCCACTCGGTACTGTCGCCCGAGTTCAATGTACAGGTCGAAACGATCCGGCGCGGCTTGAATGGCCTGCTTATAGAGTTCAACCGACCGTTCATAATCCCCCTGCCACTCGTTGAGGTGGGCAAGGTTGCGCAGGGCCAAAATGTTTTGCGGTTCGATCTCCAGCGCCTGATCCAGATATTGCTGGGCCACGTCCCAGTTTCCGACATCGGTATAGATCTCGCCGATCACGGCCAATGTTGTGGCATTCTCCGGATCGATCTCCAGTGAGTCCAATGCATTGTTGATGGCCTCTTCATACTCACCACGCCGATCCTGGATACGCGCAAGCGCGGTCAAAGCCTCTGGGTTTTCCGGCTCAAGCGCCACGGCCCGGAGTGCATTTTCGTAGGAGTTTTCAAGATCTTCGAGAAGAAGATAGAGCTCGGACAGCCTTGTGTAGGCAGTTGCATCGTCGGGCTCCAGCCGGATCATCTGCCGATACGAGTCAATGGCGGCGGCATAGTCTCCGGCAACGAGGTGATTCTGGGCGTCCGCCAGGAAGGAGAGCGCGCCGCGCGTTGGAATAGGCGTTGGTTGCAGATCGCTCGGCACCAGCCAGACCGGCTGTTGCTCATAGAGAACGATGGCAACAATCGCGAGGATGACCAGCAGCCAAAGAAACCGCCATTTACTGCGGCGACGTTTGGGGCGATACGATCGGTCAAGATACATGGGGATATTATAGCACGCCTCTTGTTGGGCTTGACAAGCGTCCGATCCCTGATGACCTCATCCAAATTCTTGCCGTGGCGCTGCTCGTTGTGGTATAAGAGTAGTCGTTAACGAAGCAAGGTGCAGACAAGTCCCCGTAGCTCAGTTGGATAGAGCACCGGCCTCCGGAGCCGGGTGCACAGGTTCGAATCCTGTCGGGGACGCTCTCCCTTCAATCTCGCCAGAGATGAGAGGCCACATCGTTGCTGTGGGTTCGATTCGCCGGAAATTCATTCAGACTCAACAGCCAACGCTTCCGCCTTGTCCACAATCGCTTGTGCCCGCGCCACAACCGGTGCGTCGACCATGCGCCCATCGACCACGAAGACGCCCACTCCCGCGGCCTTGTGCTGTTCGTAGGCGTCGATCAGGCGTCGAGCCGCGGCAATCTCTTCCGCCGACGGCGCAAACCCCTCATTGCAGATCTCCACTTGGTTTGGGTGGATGCAGAATGCGCCCTCAAAGCCCAGCGATGCCACGCGCTTTATCCACCCGCGATAGGTCTCCTTGTCGCCGTAGACGCTGATGGATCCGACGTAGCCCAGCGGAACGATGCCGGCGCGTCGCGCGGCGACCAGCGTCTGCATGTTGGGCAAGTAGAGCGCATCCGGCGTGGGCCGGCAGCCCAACGACGCGGCCATATCCTCAGGGCCGACGGTGATGGCGATCAGGCGCGGCGTGGCCGCGGCGATCTCGACGACGCCGGCCAGCCCTTCCGCAGTTTCGATCATGGCGATCAGCCGGATAGCCCCGACCGGCAGGCCTCGCTCGGCCTCCAACTCGCCGATGGTTTCGTCCATCAGACGGAGAAATGAGGCGTCGGGCACTTTTGGGATCGTGATGGCTTGCAGCCCCGGCACGACTACTGCTTCCAGATCGCGCACGGCCAGACGTAGCGGACTGTTGATGCGAGCTACGATGTAGGGACAGCGGCCTTGAAGCCAATCGATGGCTCTAACTGCTGCAAGGCGCGCGGTTTCCTTTTCACTGGCGGCGATAGCGTCTTCCATGTCGATATGGATGGCGTCAGCGCCCCTACGCACAGCACTGTGCAGCAACTTCTCGCTGGTCGCCGGTACAAAGAGCAGCGACCTCAACAGCTTCGGATCATTTAACTTCATCCAGACCTCCAGTAGCAGTCATCCGCAGTCTATTTTTTGCTCTGCTGCACGACAAGCTCAGCTTCGATTTCATGGGTGTGGGCGCCCAGCGCGGGCGCAGGACTGTTGAGCGTGCCGGGCGTGCGGCTGAGGCGGGGAACCGGCGTATGTGCGGGGATGGTCTCGACGTCCGGGTCATGGAACTCGGTCACCACCTGACGCCCGGCCATGTAGGGGTGCTCCAGGAGGTCGTCCATGGCCAGGACCGGCCCGACTGTGATCTGCGCTTCTTCAAAATAGCGCAGATTTTCGTCCAGGCTGCGCTGTTGAATGAACGCCTGGATGATATCGTCCAGAACGTCCCGGTTGCGCACCCGATCCGCATTGGTACGGAAGCGGGGATCGTCGTTCAGTTCGGGGCGTCCGATGGCCGCCAGCAGGCGCTCGCTCATGCGCTGCATGGAGGCCGACAGGGCGATGAACTTGCCGTCGCCGCAGCGATAGACGTTGCGCGGCGCAGTGTGCTGGGCCTGGTTGCCGGCGCGTACGCTGACCTGACCGGAAACGCGATACTTGACCGCCTCCGAGGCGACAAACGAAAACATGCTGTCAAAGAGCGAGAGGTCGATGACCTGACCGCGACCGGACTGGACTTCGGTGTGGCGCAGCGCAGCCACCACCGCGTAGGCGCCGTAGAGGCCGGCGATCATGTCGGCCGTGGCCAGCGGCGGCAGGGCCGGCGGCTTGTCCGGGAAGCCGTTGAGGTGGGCGTAGCCGGACATTCCTTCGATCAGAGTGCCGAAGCCCGGTCGCTCGCGATAGGGGCCGGTCTGCCCCCAGCCCGAAACGCGCACGATGATCAGGTTGGGGTTGGCCTCGAACAGAACGTCCGGTCCCAAGCCCAATGCTTCCAATTTGCCCGGTACGAAGTTCTCGATGAAGACGTGGGCAGTCGCTGCCAGTTGGAGCAGCTTGGCCTTGTCCTCGTCGCTCTTGAGATCCCAGCAGACGCTGCGCTTGTTGCGCGAGTAGACTTTCCAGAAGATCTCGATGCCCTCCTCGCGCCAGTTGCGCAGGTCATCGCCGACGCCGGGCCGTTCGATCTTGATGACGTCCGCCCCGAAATCGGCCAGCATGTGCGAGACCATGTTGCCGGCCACAAGCCGCGACAGATCCACCACGCGCACGCCGTTCAGCGGGCCGGCGGGGATGTCGCTGTTGTCGTCTGTCATCTCGTTTTCGTCCTTGGTCTATTCCTTATTGCCACAGATGACTCTGCTGCAAAAACCACGAATTGCACCACTGAGAAAATTCGTACAATCTGTGAAACTCGTGGTTCTTGCCGTGAACTCATCTGTGGCAAAATTACCCCTACGATCACCTACGCCTCACACGGCGGCTCACCGGCGACCGAGTCGATCAGATCGGCTGCGGTTTGCACTTGCTCGTCCGTGCCGTTGATGACCAGCCAGGAACTCCCCTCTGCTCCGTAGACCCCGCCGGCCGCGATCATAGTGGCGTCAGCGCCGGTCAATAGTTTGATGGCATCGATCTCGTTGAAGATGATGCCGGGCAGGGGCAATAGGCCGGGACCCTCGCCGTCGGTTGCGTTGCAGATCAAGGCCAGATCATGCACATCGCCAAAGATGCGCTTTTCCAGACCGATGGGCACGATCAGTTGCGCCCGGCGACCGATCACGGCTGAGACCGCGGCCATGGCCGTCCCCCCGACATCGCTGCCGATCTGCACGGCCGCATGGCCATTGGCGTCGTAGGCGTTGCCGCCCTTCATCACCACGTCGCCGCCGCCCAACTTATCCGCAATCCCGAAGATTGACTTCTCTTCCAGCAGTTCTCCTTTGCGGATCACCACATCACCGGGGAAGTCCATGGCTGGTGCGGCTGCGCCCGGCGGTACGGTCAGGCCGCGTCGGAAACCGACGCGATTGAATTGGTCGGCCAGCCCCAGCGAAGCGAGGATCTCTTCGGCGACATAGCCGTTGGTCGAGCCGGCGATGATGGCCAACGTCCCCTCTGCGAGCACGCGCTGGATGGCCGGGTGAACGACCATGCCCTTGCCGATCAGCCTCTTGCCCATGGCCGGCGTCAGACGAACTTGAATCATGGTAGTGCCTTTCTTTGTTGATGGTGGAGATTGATTGTTACTATGCATTCTTGCGATTAATGTGGGACAATGATCCATCCGAAATCCGACCATTCGATGCCAAATGAGTGCCTTTTGACAAAGCCAACGGTCGTGCTATGCTCATAGTACCCTTCCGACCCAAGGAACAGAAAATAGGTGTCCATGAACAAGCCCACACCATCCCCCCAAAGTGTCAATGAACCCAGAACGCCGGAAGGAACAGCGACCCCAATCTATACGATTGGCTATGGCGCACGCGACATTGATAGTTTCATTGATGTTCTTCATCAATACAATATCGCTTTCCTCATCGACATCCGCTCGTCTCCGTATTCTCGCTTCAAACCTGAATTCTCAAAAGCTGCATTGGAAAAAGTACTAGGCCAACACAACATTCGCTATGTCTTTATGGGCGATTTGCTAGGTGGGCAACCCAAAGATGAGGCATGTTACAGCGACGGCAAGGTTGACTATGAAAAGGTGAGAGGGATGTCCTTCTATCACACAGGAATCCAACGCCTTCAAAGCGCCTTCGTCCAGCGACAGCGAGTGGCGCTCATGTGCAGTGAAGGCAAGCCGGAAACGTGCCATCGCAGCAAGCTGATCGGCGAGTCTCTACAAACGCTTGGAATTCCGGTGATGCATATCGACGAGAAGGGCGATGCCAAAGATCAGCCGGAGATCATCAGCCGACTGACCGGTGGACAACTAAGCCTTTTTGGCCAACATGGATTCACATCGCGCAAACGGTATCTCCAGGACGATGAATCCGATGAGTGAATACCCGTCAACTCCGACTATTTTCACGATTGGCGTCTATGGATTCGACGAAAACAGCTTTTTCCAAGCATTACAGGAGGCACAGATTGACACCTTCTGCGACGTCCGAGATCGGCGAGGCATGCGCGGGGCGACCTACGCTTTTGCCAACAGTCGACGGCTGCAAACGAAGTTGCAGGAATTAGGCATCACATATATCCATCGCAGAGATCTAGCTCCAGACAGAGCTCTGCGCTCCCGGCAGCGTTCAGCAGATAAAGGGGAACAAGTATCCAAACGCCATCGCACTGCGTTGAGCATAGGTTTTATCGATGGCTACGAATCGAAGGTTCTGTCCGATTTCGATGGCCGCGTTTTCATGGAGGAACTTGGCCCGCAGGCGCAGCGTGTCGTTCTCTGCTGCGTGGAACGAGAACCCGCGGCCTGTCATCGTTCGATCTTGTCCAAACGGCTACAACATGAGTTGGGTGGAGAAATAGTTCATCTTTCACCGTAGTATCTCGACCCGGAAAAGAGTACGGTCCGTTAATTCGGCGTGAGTCTTTTGCGTTCACGGATAATTTGCCAACAGACGTTAGGGTTTCTATCCCCCGAGTACTTCTAACGAGGTGAAACATGAAAGTTACGATCGTCGCCAAGACCCGCCGCGGAAGTCGGGCTTGCATTGGCGCCATCACAGAGGATGGACAAAGTGTTCGACTCATCGCTGCCGATGAGAAGTACAATGGTCATGCCGGCATGGAATACGAGATCGGCGATGTGTGGAATGTCGAGATAGAGCCGCCGATTTCTGTTGTGCCACCCCATGTCGAGGATGTCGTGGTCTTCGAAAAGCAGAAGTGCGGGAAGGCGACAGATCTGATTCGCACGGTCTTCAAACACATGCCGCCGATCTCTGGCGGACCGGACCAACTCTACGGTGGACTGCTCCAGATCCACCCCGAACGGCGCTCTCTATATAGCCGAGGGTTCGGGCGTTCCTGACCACAGTACTACGTTTTGGATACCTGACAAGCCACTCTTGCGCAGCAGCAAGGGAAAAAATCTACGATATTGTTACCCGGTCAAAACGGGAAAGCGCAGTTTGGTCTATGTCGGTTTCCAGGATCCGGTGGAAGAGATCCCGGCTGGATCGCTCTTGCGTGTGTCGTTAGCCCATTGGTGGCGACCCGATGACAGACCCGATGAAGAACTACGTTGTTATGCACAGCTTTCAGGCTGGATGGAGATCGAGCCATCATCCACGGACAGATCGAACCATGAAGAAGAAAACCCTATGCCCATAAATGAGCGGAAGTCTGAAGCTCAGGAGACACTCAAATCGGTCTTCGGCTACGATGATTTCTGGCCGCTTCAGACCGAGAGCATCGCCAACATCCTCGACGGCCGCGATACGTTGATCATCATGCCCACAGGCGGCGGCAAGTCGATCTGTTATCAACTGCCGGCGCTGATCTTTCCCGGCATGACAATAGTGGTCTCGCCGCTGATCTCGCTCATGCAGGATCAGGTCAGCCAATTGCGCGACCTGGGCGTGTCCGCAGCCTATCTAAATAGTACGTTGACCTACCAGGCGCAAGGACAGATCATGCAGGCGGCGCGACGGGGCGAGATCAAACTGCTCTACTTGGCGCCGGAGACGTTGCTGCGTCCAGAGACGTTGGTATTGCTGGACGAGTGCCAGATCGACTGTCTGGCCATCGACGAGGCCCACTGCATCTCATCCTGGGGACATGACTTCCGGCCCGAATATCGCCAGCTTCGGCAGGTTCGTGAACGTCTGCCACAGGCTGTCTGCGTGGCGTTGACCGCCACAGCCACACCGCGCGTGCAGAGTCGACATCCGTGAGACGTTGGGATTTTCCGAAGCGAACTCTTTCATCGGCAGTTTCAACCGTGACAACCTCTTTCTATCCGCTCTACCACGTTTGGATGGGCTGGGTCAGTTGCTCGCCTTTCTCTCCGAACACCGAGACCAATCGGGCATCATCTATTGCAGCACGCGCAAGGATGTGGACGCGCTGGCCGATCGACTGACTTCGAACGGATGGTCGGCGCTGCCCTACCACGCCGGTCTGGATGCTGGTACGCGCCGTCGCAACCAGGAAGAGTGGGTGCGTGACAACGTGCAGATTATGGCGGCGACTGTCGCCTTCGGCATGGGCATCGACAAGTCCAACGTGCGCTTTGTCGTCCACTACAACCTGCCCCAGAGCGTGGAGAACTACTACCAGGAGATCGGGCGCGCCGGGCGTGATGGACTGCGCGCCGACTGTTTGTTGCTCTATAGCGTCAGCGATACGGTGACACAGCGTCACTTCATCGACTAGCGGCGCCGAATCGGAGCAGCGCCGGACGGTCGGCGCGCTTGCAGGCCATGTGGCGTTATGCTGAGGCGCAGGCTTGCCGGCGCACGCCCTTGCTGGGCTATTTCGGCGAGTCTTTTGCCGAGCCATGCGGCTTCTGCGACAACTGCCTGCACAGCCAAGAAGAACGGGAGCAGACGGACGTGACCGTCGCCGCCCAGAAGTTCCTCTCCTGTGTGGCACGCACCGGCGAACTCTTCGGCGCTGCACACATCGTCAACGTGCTGCGCGGTTCCCAGGCTCGACGGATACTTGATCGCGGCCATGACAAGCTCTCGACCTATGGCATCGGTCTAGAATATTCTGCAAATGAGTGGAAGGAACTGGCTCAGCAGTTCATCTCGCTGGGTTTGCTGGAGCAGGATATGGAGTACGGATCTCTTAAGCTGACAAGCAAGGCTCACGACGTCTTTCGCGGCGAGCAGGTCTTCATCACAGTTCGCCCCAAGGCGTCTGTCGTCCGAGAGGATATGGCTCACGATATCGAGCTTTTTGCCCAGCTTCGCAGTCTGCGCAAAGAGTTGGCGGACCAGGCCAACCTGCCCGCCTACATTGTCTTCTCAGACCGGGCGCTGGTCGAAATGGCGACCTACTTTCCTCAGAATGAGACTCAGTTGTTGGCCATCAATGGCGTGGGCGGGGCCAAGCTGGAGCGCTACGGCCAACCCTTCCTGGCGCTGCTCCAAGATTACTGTGCGGAGCACAGTTTAAATCCACGCGCCAAGGGCGCCGAATCGACCAGCGCTCAACGACCGACAACACTTACCAAAAGGCGGTTTGAGGAGGTCGGCGAACGTTTCGCCGCCGGTGAGACTATCGAACATATTCGCGCCAGCTATGGCGTCAAGCAGAGTACCATCATCCAGCATCTGGCAAAATACCAGATTGCCGGCAATCCCGTCGACGGAGAATCCGTGCTGGCGTTGTCGATACTCACGCCGAAAGAACGCCGGTCGGTCTTCGCCGCCTTTGATGAACAGGGGGTGGAATTGCTGTCACCGGTCTACGAATCGCTGCACGGGTCGGTGGATTATGAGGAGTTGCATTTGCTGCGCATCGTCTATATTAGCCGCAACTCATCGACTTGAGTCGCTGAAAAACATGAAAATGCGACGGTCATGAGTGACAGATCTCCTGATTAGTATACATAGAAAATATAATGTTTTTCATGTATACTAATGACCATGCAACCATTTGTCGGTCGAGAATCGGAAATCGCAACGTTAAACAGCCTTTGGCAGCGCGAAGAAGCGGCTCTGCTGGTCGTCTACGGTCGGCGACGGGTGGGCAAGACCCGTCTGCTCACCCATTGGCTAAAGACGTTGCCAACAGAAGATGCGCTCTATTGGGTAGCCCAACCGTCAGCAGCGACCGACCAATTGCGCCAGTTCTCGCACGCGCTCTATCGCTTTGAGAATCCCACCGGAACCCTGCCTGCCACGTTTAGCTATCAGAGTTGGGAACAGGCGTTGGAGCAGGTAGCGCGCCTGTCAAAAACCCGGCGTTTCACGCTCATTCTAGATGAGTTCACCTATCTGCTGGCGCGCACGCCGGAAATGGCCGGCATCTTTCAAAATGTCTGGGATCACCTTCTCAAGGAGCGCAACTTGATGCTGGTGCTTTGCGGTTCGCACTTGGGCATGATGCAGCGTCAGGTCCTTGCCTATCAAGCGCCGCTCTATGGCCGTGCCAGTGCTCAACTTCATGTGCAACCGCTGCCCTACGGCGCCACCAAGTCGTATTTTCCTTCCTACGATCCGACGGAACGAGTCGCCATCTACGCCATGTTTGGCGGCATTCCCGCCTATTGGGAACGGTTAGACCAGTCCCTTACTATCTCGGAAAACATTCGCCGGCAGTTGCTGACGCCAAACAACCTCATGCAGGCTGAACCGCGTCTCCTGCTGCAAGATTTTGTACGCGAACCGGACAACTACATTGCCATCTTCAATGCGATTGCCTATGGCTATCGAACGCAGAAAGAGATGCGCACTTTCAGCGGATTGGCCCAGGGCCACATCTCCCGTTACCTGGATGTACTGGAATCCGCCGGTTTCATCGAACGGCGCGTTCCTGTTACGGCAGGACCCCGTTCACGCCAGAGCCGCTATCACATTTCAGACCCCTATCTACGTTTCTACTACCGCTTTCTGGCATCTCGGCAGACCCAGTTGGCTCTGGATATTCAAGAGCCGGCGCTGCAAGAGATACGTCGCCATCTAATCGACTTTATCGGCACACATACCTGGGAAGAAATTTGTCGTGAATGGGTATTGCGTGCCGGAGCAAGCGGCACGCTGCCCTATTCTGGCCGATCAGGTCGGCAGTTATTGGGATAAACGTGTCCAGGTTGACGTCGTCGGGATCAATCGCATGGAGAAAACGCTGATCCTGGGCGAGTGCAAGTGGTCGCCCAAACAGATGGGGCCGGATGTTCTGGAAACGCTTATTCGCAAAACAGATGCCGTCGTACCCGCTCAAGGCGATTGGCGCGTTCTCTATGTGGCCATGGCGCGAGGAGGCTGGTCAAGCAGAGGCAGAAATCTATGCGAATCAACAGACATCGTTACCAACCGGCAAAGACTGGCGCTCCACAGATATTCTACTGACCGATTTGGATCAGATTGATATTGATCTTGCCGGCTGGTATGATTCGTCACCTGCTGCCCAAACTGAAGACACACCGAGAACATGACTTATGTAGGTCACACTTGCAGTGTAACGAATCTGCCGATCAGACCCGTTGGCCAAAGGTGCGGCACTTCAACCAATGTAGCTCGTCCGACTGCAAGTCGGACCTACAAAAACACTTCATCCTGTAGCGACTTCGGTTTAGGTCGGCATCCGACCTTTCATCATCACAACATTCGATGGGTCTACACACCATGAGCAACCATTCCACACAACGCCCCAACGTCATCTGGATCTTCGGCGACCAGCACCGCGCCCAGGCGCTGGGCCACGCCGGCGATCCCAACGTGCACACGCCCAACATCGACCGCCTGGCAGCCGAAGGGCTTGACGCTGACCGCGGCCGTGGGCGGTTGCCCGCTCTGCTCGCCCTATCGTGGTGCGCTGCTCTCGGGTCGCTATCCCCACAACAGCGGCGTGCCTTGCCACCAGGGCCTGCTGCCGGCCGACCAACCGACCATTGCCGACGCCTTCAACGACGCCGGCTATCGCACCGCCTACTTCGGCAAATGGCATGTCGGCGGCTTCGAGGAAGGCCCCGACCAGCGTGCCGGCCTCTATGTCATCCCGCCCGAGCACCGCGGCCACTTCGACGACTGGGTCGGCTATGAGAACAACAACAGCCAGTGGGACTGCTGGGTGCACGGCGGCGAGGGCGACGACGCCTTCCAATACCGGCTGCCCGGCTACGAGACCGATGCGCTGACCGATCTCTTCATCGACTATTTGACCGAACAGGGCAAGCAGCAGGCCTCCGACGATGGCGAGGCCGGCGACGGCAAACCCTTCTTCGCCGCGCTCTCGGTCCAGCCGCCGCACAATCCCTACGTCGCCCCGGCCGAGTGGATGGACCGCCACACGCCCGGCGCCTTGACCCTGCGCGCCAACGTGCCGGATATTCCGACGGGTTGTGGAGAAAGCACGCCGAGAATTGGCCGGCTACTACGCCATGATCGAGAATTTTGACTGGAACGTCGGACGCATCCGCACCGCGCTGGAGCAGGCCGGACTGACCCACAACACCCACATCATCTTCTTCTCGGACCATGGCGATATGCACGGCTCCCACGGCCAATTTCTCAAGACCAATCCGTGGGAGGAGTCGATCCGGGTGCCCTTCATCATCGGCGGCCATGTGCCCCAGTACGCCAATCAGGGCGGTCGCCTGCCCGTGCCCATGAACCACGTGGACGTCGGACCGACCACGCTGGGGCTCTGCGGCATCGACGCGCCGGATTGGATGGAGGGTACGGATTATTCCGGATTGCGCAGACCCGATCGGGATGTCGGCGAACTGCCCGACTCGGCCTATCTGCAACTGGTCGTGCCCACCGGCCACGCCGACAGCACGGATCGACCCTGGCGCGGCGTGGTCACCGTCGACGGTTGGAAATATGTCGTCTTGGAGGGTCAGCCCTGGATGATGTATAACTTGAACGAAGATCCGTACGAATTCGCCAACCTGGCCCACAACACTCGCTATAGCAGCGAACGCCGTCGCCTCCAGGAACGTCTGGCCGACCTGGATCGACGAGACCGGCGATTCATTTGATCTGCCTGTGCTATAGCCAAAGGGACTATCCATGTTTTCATCTCATACACCCGACAGAGTTCGCTATGCATGATAGCCAGGTTGTCGCCTGTCTCGATATCGGCGGGACCAACATCAAGTCTGGGCTGGTCGGGCGCGATGGGCAGTTGGCGCCAGGCTCGCGCCAGAGCGATCCCGTCGATTCTCGGGGAGCAGCTTCGTCCATTCTTGGGGCCTTCTCGTCGTCGCTGGGAGCGCTCTTGACGGAGGCCAACGCTAGAGCATTGCCGCTTGCCGGCGTCTGCGTGGCCATCTGCGGTCCCTTTGATCTGGAACGCGGCATCAGCAAGATCAAGGGCGTCGAAAAATACGAAGCGATCTACGATTTCAACGTCAAGGAGTACCTACGTGAGTCGCTCTCCCTGCCCGACGACTTGCCGCTGCTCTTCGATCTGGATGCCTGGGCCTTTGCACGTGGCGAGGTTTGGACCGGTGCAGGGCAAGGATTCAGCCGCGTGATTGTCTTCACGCTGGGCACCGGCGTGGGCAGCGCTTTCGCCGTGGACGGACGCATTGTGGCTGAAGGCGAAGGCGTTCCCTGGATCGGATGGATTGCGGGGCAGCCGTACGAGGATGACATACTGAATAACTATGTCTCCAGCATCTCTATGATGCACCAGTATCATTCATTGACCGGCGACCAGATCGACCTGCGTGAGATGGCGATCCGAGCCAGACAGGGGGATGCGCATGCCCTTCAGGTCTATGTTGAGATGGCGACACGGCTGGGTGAGTTCGTGGGCCTTCACCATGCCCAGCAGTTTGGGGCTGAGTGCATCGTCTTCGGCGGCCAGATTGCTTATGCCGGCGATCTCTTCATCGAGCCGTTCACCCAAGCGCTGGGTGCGAATACGCCCGTTCGTAAGGTGGCACAGGCACTGGACATCGAAAACAGCGCACTGCGAGGAGCAGCCAAGCTCCTCTTCGATAGTTATGATCGATAGTTTCAGTAGTTCACGATTTGGTGAAAAGCGAGATTCTTCGCTGGCCTTTTGCCAGAGTGGCGTACTTGAAAATACCTGCTCAGAATGACAAATCGTGAACTACTGAGTTTTGAAAACTGACTGAGTGAATTGACCAAGTTCAAAGTAGAGGAATCCATGGCCCAACAACAGAAAGCGCCCATCGTCGTCGTCGCCTGCCGCGTGATGCAGGATCTGATGCAGAAGTACCTGCCGGCCGAGCTGGTCGATCAGGTGACCTACACCGATATGGGCCTGCACGAGACGCCGCCCAAGTTGACGGTGGCCGTCCAGGACGTCATCGACGCCATCGAGGAGCCGAGCCTGGTTGTGCTGGGCTACGGGCTTTGCGGCAACGGGCTGGCCGGCGTCAAGGCCAATCAGCACACGCTGCTGATCCCGCGCACCGACGACTGCGTCGCACTCTTCATGGGTTCCTACGAAGCCTACACCGACGAGATGCGCAACGCCGGCACCTACTTCCTGACCAAAGGCTGGCTGGAATCCGAGACCACGCCGGTGGGACAGTACAACTCCTATCGCAAGAAGTACAGCGAGGAGGACACCGAGTGGATGATGGACATGCAGTTCCAGCACTACGACCGGCTGCTCTTCGTGGCGCCCAACAAGAGTGAGGTCAAACACTATCGAGGCATGGCGCAGGAGGTGGCCGAGTTCTGCCAGCGCTGGCAGATGAAATACGAGGAGTATGTCGGGTCCGATGACTACTTCAAGGCCTTCATCGAATCCATCGACGCGCCCGAGGAAGCGGGCAGCGAATTTGTGCTCGTCCCGCCCGGCGGCGAGATTCTAACCGAACAGTTTTTCCGCAGTTAGCACGATCGTCACAGAAAAAACAAAAGATTCACCACAGATGGCCACAGATAAACACCTGATATTCACAGATATCTTCCGGCAAAGTGTGGGGCCGGCGTGACGACGAAACCATCTGTGTCCTATCGTTCGGCTGAGCTTGTCGAAGTCTGTACAAAATCTGTGTGATCTGCGACCGATCTACCCTATTTTCGCAATGCCAAGGATGGACACAGAGACCATGAATCGTTACGAAGGCGTTTTCGCCCTGCTGCTCACGCCCTTTCTCTCTGACGGTCGCATCGACTGGGCCGCCTACGACCAATATGTCGATTGGCAACTGAGCCACCGACCCCATGGGCTGTTCGCGGTCTGCGGCAGCAGCGAGATGCACTGGCTCGAGTTGGACGAACGGCTGGCCCTGGCCCGTCGAGCAGTGCAGCGAGCCGGGGATGTGCCGGTTGTGGCCACGGCCAATCTGGCAGCGGATCGCTCGCGACACGTCGACGAGATGGCGCAGATGGCCGACACCGGCGTGGCCGGCTTTGTCCTGGTCCCGCCCGATGGTCTGGGCCGGGACCAAGATCAGTTGGAAGTCTACTTCGCGACGCTGGCCGACCAAGCGCCCTGCCCGGTCTTCCTCTACGAATGGCCGCAGATGACGCCATACGAGATCGACGCCGCGGTCTACGGCCGTCTGGTCAGCGAACATGGCGTGGGCGGCATCAAAGACACCACCTGTACGCTGGAGGGCATTCAGTCCAAGATCGATGCAGCGCCGGAATCGATCATCTACCAGGCCAACACGCCCTATCTGCTGGATGCCGTCGACCTGGGGGCACGGGGAACCATGGCCATCACATCAACCGCAGCGGCTGACATCTCGGTCAAGTTCTGGGAGGCGATGCCCGATCAGCGAGAGGACGCAGTGGCCTATCATCGGCAACTGGTGCTGCTGGATGCGATCCTGCGCTTCGGCTACCCGGCGACAGCCAAGTATTTGGCGCAACTGCGTGGCCTGCCCTTCGAGATGACCTGTCGGGCGCCGTCGGTGCTCACGCCGGAAGGCGCCAAGGCCATGTCGGTTTGGTGGGAGGTATAGTATGGATTACTGTGAGAATGTCTTGACAAAAATTGCTAATGAAATGTCAATCGCCTATGTAAGGTTGCGTTATTCCGAACACAAAAATCTGTAATTTATGGCCTTCTGCAAACAAAAACACCCCCTAACAAAGGCTTGAAGCTACGCGCCAAGGAACGAGTGCGCGCTTAAACAACTAAATGAAATGGAAATGGATCAAAGGCGAGCCGTACAAGCTCGGCTTTTCTGCTATAATGATAGCCGTAGTTGTTTTCGTCAATGGCGGACGCAAGAGCAGAGGTGCAAGATGAACCAACGACTCCCAATTTCGTCCAGTACGCTGGCTGAATTCTGTCGCCGTCATCGTATTGCGCGACTGGCCTTATTTGGATCGATGCAGACAGAATCACACCGGCCGGACAGCGACATCGATCTGCTGGTAGAATTCGAGTCAGGCCATGAGCCTGGATCGATTGCACTTGCCGGTATGGAACTCGAGTTATCTGAACTACTGGCTGGAAGGCAGGTGGATCTGCGTACGCCACTGGATCTGAGCCGCTACTTCCGTGACGAAGTGCAGACCACTGCCGAGGTCCAGTATGCAGCATGAAGACCGCGTGCGCTTGCAGCATATGCTTGATGCCGGCCAAGAGGCACTTGCATTTGCCGGAAATCATGAGCGCGACGATTTGTACCGAGATCGCATGTTGCTCCTGGCATTGGTGAAGTGCATCGAAATCATCGGCGAAGCTGCCGGCAAGGTATCAGACGACGTGCGTGCAGATGCACCGGACATTCCATGGCCCAACATCGTGGCCATGCGCAACCGACTGATCCACGGCTACTTCGACATCAACCCTGATATCGTATGGAGGACAGTCGACGAAGAGATTCCACGGTTGATTGTCCCACTCAAAAGACTGCTCGAAAGCTGATTCCGGTCACCACTGCCCAACAACGCGTCCAGCCGATCGAGGATAGCGTCCTTTCACGTATGCACAGCTTTGACCTCAGACTCCTCCGTACACCACCTCGCCGCCAATCATCGTCATCTCGACCTGGATCTCCTTGATCTCCTCGTCCGGCACGGCGAAGTAGTCTCGGTCCAACACCGCCAGATCGGCCACCTTCCCCACTTCAATCGAACCCTTCAGCGACTCCTCACGCGTCAGCCAGGTGCCGTCGATGGTGTAGGCGCGCAGGGCTTCCTCGCGGCTGATGGCCTGGTCGGGGGCGACCAGGTTGCCCACGTTGTTGCGCCGTGTGACCAGGGCGTAGAGCGCCGGGAAACGGGTTGACCGAGACCGTGCTGGGGATGTCCGAGTTGGCGGCCATGGGGATGCCCCGATCCAGGAACTTGCGCGCCGGCTTGTAGTTGGCGGCCCGCTCCTGGCCCACATCGCGGAAGATCATGTCGCCCTCGTGGTAGAGGAAGGTCGGCTGGATGACGGCGCCGATGTTGTGCTCCGCCATGAGATCGAGGGCGCGGTCGCTGGGGAAGTAGGCGTGGATGACGTTGTGGCGGGCATCCGGGTTCGGGCATTCTGCGGATGACATCGGCAAAGGCCTCGACGACCATGTCCATGGCCCGGTCGCCGCAGGTGTGGATGCCCACATCCCAGCCGTGCTCCTGGGCGGTGCGGAAATAGCGGCGCAGTTGCTCCGGGTTGAGCCGGTTGTAGTCGCGCACCTCGGACTCGCCCTCAAACGGCTCGTACATGTAGGCCGAGTGCGAACTGGTGCCGCCGTCGATGGCCATCTTCAGCCCGCCCAGCCGCAGCCACTCATCGCCGAGACCGGTGCGGAGCCCGGTCTCCGTGGCGCGATAGTCGAGTTGCTCCTCGCTCTCCTCCTCGCGGAAGCCGTGCCAACTCAGCATCATGTTGACGCGCACCGAGAGTTGGCCGCTTGCATAGGCGGCCTGATAGGCCCGCACCTCGAAGGGCATCAGCCCCGGATCGATGACGCTGGTGATGCCGTAGCGGTGCATCTCTTCGCAGCCAAGGCGGATGGCCTCGACCAGTTCGGACTTGCGTCGGACGGGGCATCAGATCGCGCACGAAGAGCTTGGCTGCGGCACGCAGAATGCCGTTGGGTTGGCCGTCGGCATCATGCTCGATGCGTACCGCCTTCGGGATCGGACGTGGATGCGTCGACGCCGGCCAGTCGCAGCGCCACGCTGTTGACCACATCCATGTTGAAGAAGCGCATGAGTAGAACCGGGTGCTGATCGGTGGCCGGATCGATGTCGTGACGGGTGGGCAGGCGCCCATCGTCGAAGATGTTCTCGTTCCAGCCCTCGCCGATGATCCATTCGCCCGGCGGTGTGACCGCAGCACGCTCGCGCACCAATGCCATCATCTCCTCAGGCGAACGGCATTCATCCAGTCGAATGCGGGTCAGTTTCACGCCCACCTGCATCAGGTGGTTGTGGCTGTCGAAGATGCCGGGGATGACCATTTTGCCGTTCAGATCGACCTTTTCCGTGTTTGAACCGGCCAGCAGCAGCAGGTCATCATCCGTACCGACAGCGACAAACCGTCCCTCCTTGACGGCAACGGCTGTCGCCAGATTGCTGGAAGCATCCAGGGTTACGATCTTTCCATTGAAGAGAATACGATCGGGTGCAAGCTCGTGGGTAGGCATCGGCGTCTCTCCCTCCTTGTGGACAGAGCTGTGGATAAGTGCGTGGAACAGCGTTTGAATAAGCTGATGAATTTACAGGGGATTGCCTGGGAGGAGCAAGCTGCCTTTTCCACAGTCTTGACAAAGTTGCCGGACGAACTACTACATCTAGCAACGCGTGTCGATCATGGGAAAACTGTGCTTTTTCCTCCTTGGGTTTTCCAATTGGGATTTCTCAATAATCGTTTCTTCGTCAAGAGCGGATATAGGGGGCGAGCCGCAGATCAAGCCTGTATCTTGTGAAGCGACCTATCAACTATTCTGTTTTCCCAATTATCCCAACCCCCTACTAAGACTTCTATCTTACGTTATATTCATAGCAAGGGTATCTCTTTAGACAAACGAAGGACACCGACTCCGAATCAAGGCCGGCGCATCTGTCCGCTTTCAACAACCATGGAATGAGGATTCTCTATCAACTCACGGGCCACGTCATTTTCAGGGAAAGTGTAGATCGGATGGGTTCATATAGGGGAGCGGATCTGAAAATCCGCCCCAACCGTCGAACCGGTTGTAGGGAGCGATCCGAATGCCGAAATGAAGGAGGGCAAGCGATAGGTCGGCCTCTATCGCTGCGCCGGCGTCGCCGAGCACCATGCCTCGTTTGACCTTCTGACCGGAATCGACCGTCGCATTTCCGATAAAGGCGTAGATCGATTCGCCCCATCGGTGCTCAAGTTTGATGTAGCGATCAAAACCGCCCCGGTCAATGCTGATCTCGCTCACGCGGCCGCTGTCGACAGCCAGGAGCTTCGAATAGGGCGGAACGCCAAAGTCAACGCCGTTGTGGCCCTTGAGTGCCACCCCGTTATAGGTGAACTGCGCCATAGTGATCGGGGTGTAGTCCCCACGCTTGCAGGACGAGTCCATCGCCTTCATACGGCAGGCCAAGATAGATGCCTTCCGGCTCATACAATCCTGATTGCAATGGTTGGCTTACAAATCGAAATGGCATGGTTGGAATCCGGGTCCATTCTGGACGAGAAGAGAGCGCAAAATTCGACAAGAGTCCGCCGACTGATTATACTCCCCATTTGACTGCGTTTTATAGCGACAGTATATCGAAGGACGAATACATCGTCTAGCTGGAAGAAGTCGGCAACGAGCAGTTTCGAATCCATTGTGGTGGTTGAATCTGTTTGTGACGTCTATGGAAAGTCTGTTTGGGAGTGTAAGAAATGCCGATCTATGAATTTGTGTGCCAGAGCTGTAATAGTGAGTTTGAGAAAATTCAATCCTTTTCCGATTCTTCCGCACCTGCCTGCCCCAATTGCAGTAGTGTGAATGTTGAGCGGCAAATGGGGCGACCGGCAATCCATTTTAAGGGTAGCGGTTGGTACATCAACGATAGCAAGAAGGCGAACAAAGAGTCGGCCAACGGTCTGTCGACCAACGGCGCCGACAAGGAAAAGAAGACCGACGGCGCACCCGAGGGTGAAGGGAGCAAAGGTGTCGTCAAAGAGGGAGCAGGCGCTTCCGCAGCATCGTCGTCAGATGGCTCAGGCGAGTCCAAGGGCAAGGCCGCAAAGAGCAGCACGGCTGCGACAGATAAGTAACCGTCCGCGAATAACCTCCCGGAGGTTCAAACCGCCAAGTCGTTTGCGGACGATGACCAAGGGGTAGAACTGCGGCTGAAAAAGCGCTTCCGGTTGCACAGGCGACAACATGGTCAGGGGCGTCAAAAAGGCGCTAGTCGGAACGTCCATTTTGGTGTAGAATAGCAATTATTGCTATCTTGCGCGCCATTTATGGTGTGCTCACCCCATCTGGAGGAGGATCATGTCGGTCCCGAAACGATTTGCAATCCTGAGGTTCTTTGGCAGCCTGCTGAAGGTGTTGGCCTGGATATTCCTGGTCCTTTCGATCGTCGGCGCGATCGGCGCTGTGTTGGCCGGGGCTGCGATGACGCCATTTCTCAGCCAGTGGGGATCGGGCGGCACAGAACTGCTTGAGCGCCGGCGGCGGAATTGTGGCCGGAATCGTCACGCTGGTGCTCGGTCTGTTCTATTTTGTCCTGTTCTATGCGCTTGGCGAATATGTTCAACTGACGCTGGCTGTTGAGGAGAATACCCGGCTGACGGCCGCTCTGCTCCTGCGCATGCATCAGGACAGCCAGGTCGACCAGCCGCCGGCCTACGGAGCGGGCGGTTTCGCCAGCGAACCTTTTGAAGGGTGATGGCCCTCGAACAATTCTGCAATCTCATTGAATGTATGTAAATCAAAAAGGTGTGGCCTCGATTACGAGGCCACACCTTTTTGATTTGGTCGTTCACGATTTTTCATTCTGAGCGGGCATTTCCGAGCACTTCACTCTGGCAGATAACCAGCGAAGAATCTCGCTTTTCACCAAATCGTGAACGACTGGATTTACATACTGCCTCACAGGTCGCTCACTTTTCTAGGCTTGGTTGGCGTGATGCGTTTGCAGGCTGATCACATCCAACTCTCGGTCGCGCACGGCGCTGATGCCGTTGGCCGCGGCCTGGGCGGCCGACAGCGTGGTCATCAGCGGGATCTCCAGCCGTGTGGCCAGTTGTCGAATCTTGGCGCCGTCCTCGCGGCTGTGCGGGCCCAGCGGCGTGTTGATGATGAACTGGATCTTGCCGTCGCGCATGGCGTCCAGCGTCGTGTATCCTTCTGCGCCGGCGGTGGCCTTCTCCAGAATGTGGACCGGGATGCCGGCACGGTTGATGAACTCGCCTGTGCCCGGCGTGGCGTAGATGAGAAAGCCCATGCGATGCAGATCGCGGCTCAGCTTGAGCGCACTGCCTTTGTCGTAGTCGTTGACGGTGACCAGCACGCCGCCTTCGCTGGGCAGCGAGATGTCTGCGCCCATCTGGCTCTTGGCAAAGGCGTGACCGAAGCGGGCCGCATGGCCCATCACCTCGCCCGTGGAGCGCATTTCCGGCCCCAGCAGCGCATCGATGCCGGTGAACTTCTTCCAGGGCAAGCACAGCCTCTTTGACGAAGAACCCATGCACCTCCGGCTGGGCCGTGAAGCCCAGCTCTGCCAACGACTGCCCGGCCATCACTTTGGCCGCAATCTTGGCCAGCGGCACACCGGTCGCCTTGCTCACAAAGGGCACCGTGCGGCTGGCCCGCGGGTTCACTTCCAGCACGTAGACCATGTCATCCTTGATGGCATACTGCACGTTCATCAGCCCGCGCACGCCCAGGGCCAGGCCGAGTTGCTCGGTGTAGTCCTGGATGATGCTGAGGTGATAGTAGCTGATCTTGTAGGGCGGCAGCACGCAGGCGCTGTCGCCGCTGTGGATGCCGGCCTCTTCGATGTGCTGCATCACGCCGCCGATGACGACCCGCTCGCCGTCGCAGACCGCGTCGACATCCACCTCGAAGGCATCTTCCAGGAAGTGGTCGATGAGGATGGCCCGGTCCACGGCCGCGGACATGGCCTCCTGCATGTACGACCGCAGCGCATCGCTGTCGTCGACCACGGCCATGGCGCGTCCGCCCAGCACGTAGGAGGGGCGCACGACGACCGGGAAGCCGATCTTGTCGGCCACGGCCAGCGGCCTCGTCGATCGAACGTGCGATGCCGTTGCGCGGCGCCGGGATGCCCAGCCGCTCGATCAGTTCGCCGAACTGGTCCCGATCCTCGGCCAGGTCGATGGCCTCGGGCGGCGTGCCCAGGATCGGCACACCGGCGGCCTGCAGGCTGTCGGCCAGGTTGAGCGGCGTCTGCCCGCCGTACTGGACGATGACGCCGGCCAGCTCTCCGCTGGCCCGTTCGCGCTCGACAATGTTGAGCACATCCTCGAAGGTCAGCGGCTCGAAGTAGAGCCGGTCGCTGGTGTCGTAGTCGGTGCTCACCGTCTCCGGGTTGCAGTTGACCATGATCGTCTCGTAGCCCAGTTCCTGCAGGGCAAAGCTGGCATGGCAGCAGCAGTAGTCGAACTCGATGCCCTGGCCGATGCG
The DNA here is from genome assembly GCA_963698255.1 of uncultured Chloroflexia bacterium. Taxonomy (GTDB): domain Bacteria; phylum Chloroflexota; class Anaerolineae; order Caldilineales; family Caldilineaceae; genus JAWKOK01. The sequence goes on from CAVOQD010000025.1 coordinate 113,932, forward strand.
GTTGGGCCCGCCGCCCAGAATGATCACCTTCTTGCGGTCCGTGGGCAACGCTTCGCTCTCGCTCTCATAGCTGCTGTAGAGGTAGGGCGTGTAGGCCTCAAACTCAGCCGCACAGGTGTCGACCTGGTGGTAGGTGGGGAGGACGCCGAGTTGGTTGCGGAGGGAGCGGATATCATGTTCGGAGATCGGGGATCGAAGATCGAAGATCGAAGATTTCGAATCGGCATCGCTATCCCGATCTTCGATCTTTGTTCTTCGTTCTTCGACAATCCGCGCCAACTGACTATCGCTAAACCCCAGCCGCTTGGCCCTGCGCAGCGTCTCCTCATCCAGCGTCGTCCAGGCTTGTCTCGAAGTCGATGATCTCGGCGATCTGGGCCACGAACCAGGGATCGTAGCCGGTCAGCTGGCAGATGAGGGCGTGGCTCTCGCCTCTCTTGCAGCGCCTCGTAGACGGCGAAGATGCGGTCCCGATTGGGGATGCGCAGCAGATCGTTCAGCGATGTCTGCTGGGTCGTAGCCTTTGAAGTGGCCGTCCGCGTCGCGCTCCAGCGGGCCGAGGCCATCCCGGTCGATCTCCAGGCTGCGGACGCTTTTCTGCAACGCCTCTTTGAAGGTGCGCCCGATGGCCATGGCCTCGCCCACCGACTTCATCTGCGGGCCGAGCACGCGGTCGACGCCGGGGAACTTCTCGAAGGCCCAGCGCGGGAACTTGACGACCACGTAGTCGATGGACGGTTCAAAGGCGGCCACGGTCTGTCTGGGTGATGTCGTTCTTGCAGTTCGTCCAGCGTGTAGCCGACGGCCACCTTGGCCGCCAGTTTGGCGATGGGAAAGCCGGTGGCCTTGGAGGCCAGCGCGCTGGAGCGGGAGACACGCGGGTTCATCTCGATGATGACGACGCGCCCGCTCTGGGGATCGATGCCGAACTGGACGTTGCTGCCGCCGGTCTCGACGCCGACCGCACGCATGACCAGCCGCGCCTGATCGCGCAGCCGCTGGTACTCCTTGTCGGTCAGCGTCTGGACCGGGGCCACGGTGATGCAGTCGCCGGTGTGGACGCCCATGGCGTCCAGGTTTTCGATGGAGCAGACGACCACGAAGTTGTCGGCGCCGTCGCGCATGACCTCCAGCTCGTACTCTTTCCAGCCGATGAGCGACTCTTCGATCAGCACGGTGTGGACCGGGCTTTCGCTCAGCCCCCAGGCCACCTTTTCTTCGAATTCCTCAGGCGTGAAGACGGTGCCGGCGCCGCTGCCGCCCAGGGTGAAGCTGGGGCGGATGAAGATGGGGAAGCGGCCGATCTCATGGGCGATCCGCCAGGCGTCCTCCAGATTGCGGGCGATGCCGCTGACCGGCGATTCCAGCCCGACTTCGGTCATGGCATCTTTGAAGAGTTCGCGATCTTCGGCCACCTGCATGGCGCGCAGGTTCGCGCCGATCAACTCGACATCGTAGCGTTCAAGAATGCCGGCTTCGGCCAGGGCCACGGCCAGGTTGAGCCCGGTCTGGCCGCCGACGGTGGGCAACAGCGCGTCCGGCCGTTCCTGGTCGATGATCTTTTCCAGGATCTCGACGGTGAGCGGTTCGATGTAGGTGGCGTCGGCCAACTCCGGGTCGGTCATGATGGTGGCCGGATTGGAGTTGACCAGCACGATGCGGTAGCCTTCCTGGCGCAGGGCTTTGCAGGCCTGCGCGCCGGAGTAGTCGAATTCACAGGCCTGCCCGATGACGATGGGGCCGGAGCCGATAATCAGAATCGATGAGATGTCTGTCCGTTTCGGCATAATTATTGGTTCTTTGTGTCCCCGTGGGTAGAATAGGTGTCTTGCAATTGATGGCGGTCGTGGCACCCGCCTTAACAAAACACGGTTGCATCTTTCGATCCGTAACTTGACCGGTGAAGGCAGTGCCGGAAATGGGGGAATTGTATCGTGAGTGCAAGTAACGCAGCAAAACCTGAAGGAGCTCCATTCTACATCGGCCAGGGCAATCGGGCCGAGCAGAGGATGGCGCGTGTGGCCATCATCGTGGTGTCGGCCTATATTGGCGCACAGATGTTGGCCGATATTGCCAGCCTCAAGATCGGCGTGGTCGCCGGTCTTGCCGTCGACATGGGCACATTCATCTACCCCATCACCTTCACGCTGCGCGATGTCGCGCACAAGGTGCTGGGCCGGCGCAACACACAGGTGCTGATCATCACTGGCCGCGGTGATCAACCTGCTGTATGGCCGGCTATCTGATGTGGGTGGCCAGCGTGACCAGCGATCCGGACTGGGGGTTGGGCGCAGAGTTTGCCGCGATTCTGGCGCCGGTCTGGCGCATCGTGCTGGCGTCCATCGCCGCCGAGGTGGTCAGTGAACTGCTGGACACCGAGGTCTACCACTGGTTCGTCACCCGGATTACGCGACGCTATCAGTGGCTGCGCGTGCTGGTCAGCAACAGCGTCAGCATTCCGGTGGACAATCTGATTTTTGCGGTGGGCGCATTTGGGTGGGTGCTGCCGTGGCCGGTGGTCTGGCAGATCTTCCTCTTCAATCTGATCGTCAAATATGGCGTGACGCTGGTCAGTCTGCCCTTGATCTACGTGGCCCCGGATCGGGATTGGTCGGCAGATTAGGCCGTTCCAGAAATTGAGTCCTACCAAGGTCCCCGGCACAGCCTACCAAATTCGCTCGAGCAGAGTCGATCCGGCTGTGCCGGGGACGTTGGCGCCGCTGCATTCAGGTTCCGCCAGAGAAAACGAGTTGTCAATTTAAGATTGGCGGAACGCTAGCGGGTTGCCTGAACGGGACTGTAGGCGCTGTCGTCAATCGTATCGGTCGGGCCGCTCTGGGGCAGACGTCCGCCGGCTGCGTTCAATGACTGCGGTGCAGCGCTCTGTTGCGGAATGCCGCAGTTGACACAAATATCCCATTCATTGCGGACCAGCTTGCTACAGTTGTGGCAGGCATACTGGAGTTGTGTGTGGCAGTTGGGGCAGTAGTTCCAGTTCTCATTGACCGGGATGCCGCAGGTGGTGCAGGTCAATGATTCTTCGATCTCGCGCAGAAGCGCCTCTTCTTCCAGCGCCCGGTCGTAGACATCGGCCAACGTCTGCTTGGGCCGGATCATCAGGTAGAGAATCAGGCCAATAATGGGGAAGACCAGCACGAGCACGCAGGCGAGGATAATGGTGAGCCAGTCGCGGCTACGCGTGCGAATGTCATTGAAGGCCCAGATGCCCATCGCCACCCAGAAGGCAAACAGAAAAGCGCCGACGATGGCGACAAAAACACCGGCGATGGTAGCGATTGTATTGACGAGATCAGCAGACATATAAGAACGACTCCAGCAACAGGTCCCAGAAGAACGGGCAAATGTGCAAGGATTATAGCGTACATGCTCTTCGATCAGCAAAAACATGCGACAAAATCGTCCCTGCTCGAAGAATTCAGGAAAACGAAGTGCCTAATTGACACACACGAGGAACCGTGATATAGTCCCGCTCAATTCAGCCCCGTTTTCTGTAGGGGATGCTACACTATTGCATCTGAGGAGATCCGGCCTGATTGCGATTCTTCTTCGCCTACAGATTTTCCATTGCCGTTGATCGGCCATATGCATCTACGGTCAAGAGTGTTTTTAGATGCACATGGCAGTGATGCCTCGTTTTAAGTGCTGATCAAGCGGCTGTCCGTTTCATTGCGTATAATCTAGCCACTTCACCACTGTTTGCTGTCAAGCGGATTCCGCTTTGCGTATCTATTTTGCGTATCTCCAAATCGTTTGTCACTAGAGCTAAGGAGTCAGAATGAACGAAGACACCCAGAATTTACCTTGCCGGCATGGTTGTTGCCATGTTGGCCGGCATGATCATCGCCGCCTGTTTCGGCCCTTCACCGGAACCGACTGAGGCAGAGCCGCAGGCTGTTGAAGCTGAAGCCGCTCCGGTTGAGGCCGCTCCGGTTGAGCAGGCCGGCAGCTCAACGTTGGATATCGTCAAGGACCGTGGCAAGGTGATCTGCGTCGGCAACGCAAACCTGCCTGGCTTCGGCTACCTGGACGAGGCAGGCGCTTTCTCCGGTTTCGACGTGGACTTCTGTAAGGCGTTTGCCGCAGCCATCTTCGGCGATGCCGAGGCCTTTGAGATTCGCGCCGCCACCGCCAAAGATCGATTCACGGTCCTGCAGAGCGGTGAAGCCGATGTGCTTACTGCGCAACACCACCTGGACCATGTCACGTGACACGGATCTGGGCGGCAACTTCGGTCCGACCACCTTCTACGATGGCCAGGGCATGATGGTGCGCATTGAAGACGGGTTCGAGACGCTTGAGGATCTGGCCGGCGGTTCGATCTGTGTCCAGATCCGGCACCACGACTGAGCTGAACCTGGCCGACCAGATGGCGGCCCGTGGCATCGACTACGAGCCGGTCGTCTTCGAGACGGTTGACGAAAACACCGTGGCCTACGATGAAGGCCGTTGTGATGCCTACACGACCGACAAGTCCGGCCTGGTCTCCAGCCAGACGACGCTTGCCGATCCGTCCGCCCATGAGATCATGGACGTGACGCTCTCCAAGGAGCCGCTCGGCCCCATGGTCCGCCACGGCGACGATCAGTGGTTTGACGTCGTCAATTGGATTGTCTACGTGACCTTCCTGGCCGAAGAGGCCGGCATCACCTCTGAGAACATCGGCGACTTCATGAACTCCGACGATCCCAATATCGCCAAGTTGCTCGGTGAAGAGGGTGAATTCGGCGCCAAGATCGGCTTGGACAACGACTGGGCCGTCAACGTGATTTCACAGGTCGGCAACTACGCCGAGATCTACGATCGCAACCTGGGTCCGGATACGGTCTTCGATCTGCCCCGCGGCCAGAACAGCGGCTACTGGGATGGCGGTCTGCTCTACGCTCCGCCGATTCGATAATCATCTCTGATGGAATAGAGGATGGCGCACTGCCCAGTGCGCCATCCTCTTTCGCAATTGATCTCCTCCGCCGATTGCCGCCCCGGGCATTGGCCATCCATGCTCGTCCTCTCGTTGGAAAGGCAAGTGTTGACCCATGCAAAATAGTGTGGAAGCCACGCATGCCAGGCCACCCTTCTGGCGCGATGAACGTGTTCTGGCGATTCTCAGCCAGGTAATTGTTGTGGCCGCCGTGATCGGGCTGTTCTGGTTCTTCTATCGCAACATGGTGACATCCCTGAGTGAACAGCTTGGGACGGTCATCAGCTTTGACTTTCTGGACAACACGGCCGGATTCGACATCGGCGAGAGTCTGATCGAATACGATCGTTCCAGCACCTACGCCAGGGCGTTTGTCGTCGGTCTGCTCAACACGCTTCAGGTGGCATTTTTCGGCATCATTCTGGCCACTGCCCTGGGTGTACTGTTCGGCGTCATGCGTCTGTCGAGCAAATTTCCTTGTCAGTCGAATTGCGCTGGTCTACATTGAACTTTTCCGCAATATTCCGCTTCTGGTCTTCCTGATCTTTCTGGCCCAGGCCGTCTTTTTGAAGCTTCCACGGGTCAAAGAAGCGATTATTCTTTTCGATCCCTTTTTCCCGATCTATCTGAGCAATCGCGGCATCGCTACGCCGTGGGGCATCCCCACCGAGACCTGGGCAACCTTTCTGTTGGTCCTGTTGGCCGGTCTGATCCTGGCCGCTATTGTCACGGCGCTTCTGTATCAAAGCGGCAAGCAGACAGGGCGTATGCCCTTCCTGACGCTCTGGTTTGTCGTCACATTTCTCGGCGTTGGCGCGCTGGGCTGGCTTTTCCTACAGCCGCTCGAATTGAGCAAACCGTACGCTTGACGGGCTGAACACAACAGGCGGGCGTGTCTACAGCCAGCAGTTTATGGCCTTGGTCGTGGGACTGGGCGTCTACACCTCGGCATTTATCGCCGAGATCGTGCGTGCCGGCATCCAGTCTGTGTCGTCCAAGGGACAGCGCGAGGCAGTCGACTGCCTTGGGGTTGAGCGGCTATCAGACCTTGCGTCTGATCATCTTTCCCGCAGGCAATGCGCGTGATTATTCCGCCCTTGACCAGCCAATATCTGAACTTGACCAAGAACACATCACTGGCGATTGCCATCGGCTACCCTGATCTCTTTGCGGTGGCAGGCAACACGATCTTGAATCAGACAGGACGGGCGGTTGAGGTCTTTGCGCTGATCATGTTGATCTATCTGAGTTTCAGCTTGATCACATCGCTCTTTATGAATTTCTTCAATCGCCGTATGCGTTTGATTGAGCGATAATGCGCCTTCTTGCAGAATTGAGCTTGTCCAGGTCACGTGGAGATTCCACCATATGACGATACCATCAACTCCTATGATGACTGAAGTGCTGCCGCCGCCATCGGAACGAAATACCGTCGTTGGTTGGCTACGCAAGAATCTGTTCAGCGGTTGGGGAAACAGCCTGCTGACGATCGTCTCGATTGTGTTAATCGTTGCAGTGATGCGTCCGTTTCTCACCTGGGCGTTCAACACGGCAGAATGGGCTGTGATTCCGGCCAACTGGAATCTGCTGATGCGTGGCCAGTATCCGGCTGAGGAAGTCTGGCGGCTGTGGCTCACGCTCTATCTGCTGGCTGCGGTAGTCGGCTTGGGCTGGGGCGTTTGGGGACGCAACGTTCGCGGTACCACGCTTGTGGTCTTCTCGATTCCACTCCTGCTGATGCTGCTCCCTTGGCTCTCGATGGCCGCACGCATGAACTTGCTGGTCATAGAAGCCATAGCGATTGCCTTTTACGCAATTGGGTATGCCCGACCACCCCGAATTGAACGCGTCGCAACCATTGCCGTCATTGCCTATTTCCCGGCAGTCGTGCTGATCATTCGGGGGCTGGGCCTCACCGATCTGATGCCGGTGGTACCGTCCAATCTCTGGGGCGGCTTGTTGCTTTCCCTGCTACTCTCTATCGTCGGCATTGTCTTTTCCTTCCCGTTGGGCGTGCTTTTGGCATTGGGGCGTCAATCCAAGTTGCCGGCGATCCGTACGCTGAGCATCATCTATATCGAGTTCATTCGCGGCGTGCCGTTGATCAGCTTGCTCTTCATGTCACAGGTGATGTTGCAGATCTTTCTGCCGGCGGCCATGCCCCCCATCGATCGTGTTGTGCGCGCCATGGTTGCCGTCACGCTCTTTTCCGCCGCCTACACCGCGGAGAATGTGCGCGGCGGATTGCAGTCCATCCCGAACGGCCAGTACGAGGCCGCTCATGCGCTGGGGCTCAACGGTTTCCAGACCATGACGCGTATCATTTTGCCCCAGGCGATCGTGGCCGTCATTCCAGTGCTGGTCGGCCAATTCATTGGCTTGTTCAAAGATACGTCGCTTGTGGCCCTTGTCGGCCTCTTCGATCTGCTGGGCATCGCCCGCGTCATTTTGTCCAACCCGGACTGGCTGGGCACTCAGCAGGAAGTCTATTTGGTGGTGGGCGCTATCTACTGGATATTCAGTTATGCCATGTCCTATACCAGCCGGCAATTGGAAGTTACGTTGGGAACGGGGCGGCGGAACTGATCTTGGATTGCATGACAAAATCGCATGACAATTGCATAACATAAAAGATGTGTGGGGTACCCTGTCTGTGCAGATGAAGACCGCTTGTTCAGACGAATTGCTCAGACTAGTTCAGGAGTTGGCGAAGAGAAAATACTATGAGCGAATTGACAAACATAAAATCCACAGGCAAAGAACCGATCATCATCTGCCGTGACGTCCACAAATGGTACGGTGAATTTCACGTGCTGCGCGGTATCAGCATGGAGGTCTCGGTCGGCGAGGTGATCGTCATCTGCGGGCCGTCGGGATCGGGAAAGTCCACCTTCATTCGCACCATCAATCGCTTGGAAGAGCATCAGAAGGGCGACATTGTAGTCGATGGCATTGAACTGACCCATGATGTGCGCAACATCGAGGCCATCCGTCGCGAGACCGGCATGGTCTTTCAGCAGTTCAATCTGTTTCCCCATCTGTCGGTGCTGCAGAATGTCTCGCTGGCGCCGATTCAGGTACGCAAACAGAAGAAAAAAGAGGCTGAAGAACTCTCCATGGCGCTGCTGGAGCGAGTGGGCATTCCGGAGCAAGCCGCCAAGTATCCGGGCCAGTTGTCCGGCGGTCAGCAGCAACGCGTCGCCATTGCCCGTGCCTTGGCCATGCAGCCCAAGATCATGCTCTTTGACGAGCCGACCTCTGCCCTTGACCCTGAAATGATCAAGGAGGTGCTGGACGTGATGATCGGGCTGGCGGAGACGGGGATGACCATGCTCGTTGTGACCCATGAGATGGGCTTTGCCGCGTGCCGTTGCCAATCGAGTGAGTATGTTCGATGAAGGGGTAATCGTAGAGCAAGCCGATCCCGAGACATTCTTCACCAATCCGGAACATGAGCGCACGAAGCTCTTCCTCAGCCAGATTTTGTAGAAGGAATCTGACAATTGAATTGATGCAACGACGGCAGGGACAGGTATCAGACCTGTCCCTGTGTGTTTATTCAGAAGGACCGTTTGGGTTCGATCCTTCTAAAGGTCTGAGATCCGTCTCTGAATCGTGTTCATCCAGCGGTGGATTGTTGATCAGATCCTCGTACAAGTTGACCAATATCGGATTGCCCAGTTTGCCCAATGCCGTTCGCCATTCCTCAACCGTCACGATCTCATACCGATGTTCGGACAGGTAGTTCTGTAGGAATTCCTTGAAGCGCCGATCACCGATTTCCGTGCGAATGGCATCGTAGAAGAGGGCGCCCTTGCCGTAGACGATGGTCTCGTACTGTGTGCCGCTCTCATAGTCGGTGACGGTCCGTCCGATGGCAGCATCCTCGTCAGCGTCGATCAGGCCGGCCATTGGAAACTCCCAGCGCTCGTACTGCAACTGTGCGGCGTCATCGGCTCCACGCAAGGCCTCCATGTAGAGCTTCATCGAATATTCGGCGATGGCCTCGTCAAGCCACGGTGCATTGATCGGATCGTTGTGTACGATCTGGTACCACCATTGATGGGCCATCTCGTGGACCGCGATCAGCTCAAGTCGCTCGCGAAACCGTCCATAGAGTTCAACGCCCAGCAAGATCACCTGGGGGTATTCCATGCCGCGATAGGTGATGGGCGCGGGGGCGACACGCATATCTCGGTAGGGGTACGGGCCATAAAGATCGCTGTAGACCCGCAACGAACTGGTGGCATGGCGCAACGCCGCCCGTCCGGCTGATTCATCTCCGGGCAGCCAGTAGCTGGTGACTGCGTGTGCCGTAGGATTCATTGGTCGCGGATTCGAAATTTGGGCTCATGTGCAACACGAACTCGCGGGATGGCCCTGTTGCCCAAACATGGCTGACCAGGCTTTCGCTGATGACTGTGGTTGTGACCAGTGTGCCGCTGGTCACCGGAACCAGGTTGGACGGGAGGGTCGCCGTCACCACAAAGAGCGACGTTTCGTTGAAGGCGGCGTCCCCGCGAACCGTGCCCATCTCCTTCCACCAGTCGCCGGTTCCCAGCACTGGGCCCGGCATGTAGACCGAGAGCGACGGGTAGAAAAGGGGCAGGCTGATCATGTCCTGGCTGGCCCCGAATAGGGCGTAGATGCTGGATACATCGGACCAGGTGGGAACTTCCAGCCGCCAGACGAGATCAACCTCGGCGCTTTGATTGGGCTTTAGCGATCTGCTCAGATCGATCTGGATTGCGCTGTTTTCCGCCGTATATTCAAAGCTGGCCGGCTGTCCGTTGACGGCAACGTTCAGGATCACCATGTTGCCGCCGTAGTGCTCCAGCATTGGATAGAGCCGGAAAACGAGATTGTCCCACGGTTCGTCCGAGGTGTTAGGAACCTGTACCCTTGCTGTTCCGGTCAGTCGGGATTCATCCAGATCGAACGCGATATCCATCTCATAGATGGGTACGGGGCCGAGGTCATCAAGATAGGTCTGGTATTCGGGTTTAAGTGCGACGCGAAAGCGCTCGTAGGGATCTTCAGGCGTCGAGGAACCCGGGCGACAAGCGCCCAGCAGTACAGCCAATAGTGTCAGGGCAATACCGAAAGAGATGCTGAAAAAAAACGAGAGTCGCATGGGGTCGTTATCCATGTGAGGGCTGAGCGCCGGGTCGTTCAGGTGATCGCCTGCAAGGGTTCGTGACCGGCGAGCATTGTAACAACGTAAGTAATGACACTTCATGGAATTGACCAGTCGTGCTATGCTACAGCTACGACGAAAAGATCAGTTTCCCGATTCGTGAAGAAGTCTGTACAACGGATCCTTGCCTTGGTCATCTTGCAGTGGTTCGGGTGTCAGCGCAAATTATAACATAGGCAGTCTATGAGTGTGGATATGGATGATTCGACAACCTACTTGCTGCTGATTCGTCACGGTGAGAACGACTGGGTGGGTTCAAATCGATTGGCGGGTCGTACGCCGGACGTGCACCTGAACGAAAAAGGAGTGACGCAGGCGGACGCGCTAGCGGAGTTGTTGAGCGATCAGCCGATTCAGGCTGTCTTCTCCAGCCCCTTGGAACGCTGTATGGAGACTGCTCAGCCATTGGCCCAGCGACTTGGTCTGCCGGTGACGCCGGAGGCAGGCGTGCTTGAAGTCGACTACGGTGAATGGCGTGGGCAGAATCTGAAGGATCTGGTCAAAGATCCCGCATGGAAGATGGTTCAGCACCACCCGAGCGGCTTCCGCTTTCCGGGCGGAGAGACATTGCAGGAAGTGCAGCAGCGAGCAATTGAGACCATTAGCCGCATTCATCTAGCCTATCCCAACCAGACCGTGGCCATTTTCAGCCACGGCGACGTCATTCGTACGACTCTGGCCCACTATCTGGGCGTACATATCGATCTGTTTCAGCGAATCATTATCAGCACGGCGTCTGTTAGTGTTTTGGCGCTGGTAAACCAGCGGCCAATGGTTCTGGGCATGAATTACGTGACATCGTTGCCCAAATTTGAGATAAAGCCTGAACGAACTGAACAGGGATAAGATCCCTAGAACATTCCATACACTGGCTGGAACTTGCAGAGAGAGCATTATGGACGAATTTTCCCATGATCTGAACCCGGTGCAGCATATCATTGCTGATGCCTTCGGTGAACCAGGGCGGCGGACCTTCTATCTACAGGGTCGTTCCGGCAGTGAGTTGGTCAGCGTCGTGCTTGAGAAACAGGAAGTTGCCAATTTGGCCATCAGCATCCTGCAAATGCTTGAGGATTTGCAGGAAAAGTATCCGGATCTGGAGACCGTCTCGACCGGCAAGCACATACTCTACCCAGAGGAACCCATCACTCCTGTATTCCGCGTGGGGCAGTTGATTGTCGGCTACAGTGACGATGAAGATCAGATATGGCTGATTGCCAAGGCGCTCGTGATCAAGGAGTCGGGCGCTGTGGTGGATCCGGATGTAGAAAAGGTTCCATCGGTGCGCTTTGTCGGCAGCCGCGAGCAGATGCGCATTATGAGCGAGCATGCACTGGAAGTCGTTTCGCAAGGACGTCCGACCTGCCCGCTCTGTGGTCGGTCCATCGATCGTGAAGGCCACTTTTGCCCCCGCACCGACGGCGAAGCGATGCCGATCATTTTCTAGTTCAGTTGTTCGAGTTTCTCTGACTGGAGAGCCATGACCAGGCAGTCAACAGCAGGCCAATCTGCGCCCGGACTCCCCCGCGAGGAGGACGCACCCGTTTTTCCGCCCGGTGATCCCGAACAGAAATCGACTTTGCAGCTTACCGAGACTGAGGTTCTAGCGACGTTGGCGCGCGGTCTCATCAAGGAAGAAGGGCTGCTGCCCTACAGCTCAAATCATAGCTTTCTGGTTGTCGTCAGCGATGAACATTTGACCTTGCCCGCCGTCTACAAGCCGCAGCGTGGTGAAAGTCCGCTGTGGGATTTCGAATGGGGAACGCTCTGCAAACGTGAGACAGCCGCCTACCTGTTGAGCGCTGCGCTTACGTGGGATGTCGTGCCGCCGACGGTCATGCGTGAAGGGACGCACGGTCTCGGCAGCGTGCAGTTCTACGTCGACAACGATACGGATGCGCACTACTTCACAGTCAGTGATGACGCCCGCTTCAGCGACGCGTTTCGACAACTCGCCCTCTTTGATTTTGCCGTCAACAACGCTGACCGCAAGAGCGGCCATTGTCTGGTGGGTACTGACAATCGTCTATGGGCCATCGATCACGGCATCTGTTTTCACGATGAGTTTAAGCTGAGAACGGTGATCTGGGAGTTCAGCAACCAGGCAATTGAGGATCGGTACTTGAACGACCTGGCGGCGGTTCGAGATCGCCTGCTCGATCTATCCGAACCGCTTTCTCAGGAGCTGAAAGGGTTACTTAGTTCTGTAGAGTACGCAGCCCTGATCAAGCGCATGACGCGTCTCTTACAGTCCGGTCACTATCCTGCTCCTTCTCCGTTTCGTCGCAACTATCCTTGGCCCCCCATCTGATGGAATCCGTTGCGACGCCAGTCATTTGCCAGCGACGCTCAATCGATTTATGCTATGGGTCCGCTGGACGACAGTCTTGTTCACTGTCGGCAATTTTTCAGCAGACCCCCGTTTGCAGGCGGTCTGCCGCCACTCCCAAATAAGGATGTTCCTGTGAAAGCTGTTGTCATGGCTGGTGGTGAAGGATCTCGTCTTCGCCCATTGACCGTTGGTCGACCCAAGCCGATGGTGCCCATCGTCAACAAGGCCGTTATCGGTCACATACTCGACTTGCTCAGAAGCCACGGCATCACCGAGGTCGTTATCACGTTGCGCTATATGGCTTCTTCGATCCAGGATTTTCTGGACGACGGGAAAAACTATGGGGTGAACCTCACCTACTCTGTCGAGGAGACGCCGCTGGGCACGGCCGGCAGCGTCAAGAATGCCGCAGATCTGCTCGGGGCCGATGAACCGTTTCTCGTCATCAGCGGCGACGCGCTAACCGATTTCGATCTGGGCAAAATCATCGCTTCCCACCAAGAACACGATGCGATGGCTACATTGACGCTGACGCACGTGACCGATCCGCTGGAATATGGCGTCATCGTTACCGATGAAGAGGGCTGGATTACCCAGTTTTTGGAGAAACCGACCTGGGGCGAACTGATCTCCGACACAGTCAACACCGGCATCTATGTATTGGAGCCGGAAGTGTTGGCGATGATTCCCGACGAGACCAATTTCGACTTTTCCACCGATCTTTTTCCGTCCATGTTGGCCAAAAAGTACCCGGTCCATGGGTATGTAGCGGATGGATACTGGTGCGATGTCGGCAATATGGAAGAGTATATGCGCGCCAATGCCGACATGCTTTACGGCAAGGTCAAGATTGTCGAGCCATTGGGTGACCATATCGGAGGCGGAATCTGGGTTGGTAAGGATGTTGAGATCGCACCAAGCGCAAAGTTGTTTGGCCCCATCTATCTCGGCAACCAGGTGAAGATCAAGGGCGATGTCACTATCTACGGTCCCTGCGTGATCCGGGACTATACGGTCATCGATAATTACAGCCTGATTGAACGAAGCATCCTCTGGCGCAACAACTACGTCGGTGAAACCTGTGAGCTACGGGGCGTCATCGTTAGCCGGCAGTGCAGCATCAAATCTCAGGTCGTGGCCTTTGAGGGCGTGGTGATCGGCGACAATTGTATTATCGGCGAGGGCGCTGCGCTGCATGCCAACGTCAAGCTCTGGCCGCGCAAGGAGGTGGAACCCGGCGCCACCGTCAAAGAGAGCATTATCTGGGGCAATCAGGGACGACGCTCGCTCTTTTCTCGCTTTGGCGTTTCGGGCGTGGTTAATATCGATCTGACTTCTGAGTTTGCCGCCAAATTGAGCGCGGCTCTGGGCGCCTCGCTCGAAAAAGGCACCTATGTCGCCATCAACCGCGACATCCATCGTGCCTCGCGTATGATCAAGCGCGCGCTGGTCAGCGGACTGCCCGGCACAGGCATCAATGTGTGGGATCTAGGGACGGTCGCCATCCCGGTCGCCCGCTATTTCGTTCGCAACAACGAAAATACCTCATCCGGCATTCATGTACGCATCAGCCCCTTCGATCAACGAGTGATCGATATCCGCTTCATGGATGCGCAGGGCATGAATCAGAGTAGCGCGGCTGAGCGAGACATTGAACGCATCTTTTTCCGGGAAGACTTTCGACGCGCCTATTTCAATGAGATCGGCACCATTGATTATGCCGGTGATCCGATTGCGCACTACACCGAAGAGTTCATGAAACATGTGGACGTGGAGCGTATTCGGGAGCGCAATTTTCGCCTGGTTGTGGACTACTCTTACGGCCTGGCGCCCGATGCCCTGTCGGGCATTCTGACCCAGTTGAATGTCGATCTGGTGCCGCTCAACGCTCGCATGGACGAAAACAAGCTGGCCATGTTGGAGGATGAATTCGTCAATAACCGGCATCGGTTGGCCCAGATTGTCGCGGCTGTCGGCGCGGATCTGGGTATCCAGTTTGACGTGGGCGGCGAAAAGATATATCTGGTCGACGATCAGGGCACGGTGCTGAACGGTGAAACGGGAGCGGCACTGATGATGGAGTTGGCGCTCTCGACCTATCCTGGACGTTCCATCGCCGTACCGGTCACCATGCCCAATTCCTTCGACACCATTGCACGCTGGCACGATGCCGGGTCTGATCCGCATCCGCAAAAATCTGCGCAGCCTAATGTCAGTAGCCCAACATGCCGGCATCCTGCTTGTCATCGATGGGCACGGGAATTTCATCTTTCCCGATTTTCAGCCGGCCGTCGACGGTATGATGGCCAGTGTGCGACTGCTCGAGTTTCTGGCAATTCGTGATATGCGCATGAGCGAGGTGGTCGCATATCTGCCGCCTGCGCACACGGTCAAGGATCGCGTTCCTTGTCCCTGGGGATCCAAGGGCAAGGTGATGCGTCTGCTCAATGAAAGCCATAGCGGCAGCCATGTGGACAAGATTGACGGCATGAAGATTCATCTGGACAACGATGAATGGGTTCATATTTTGCCAAATCCTGATGCTCCCCTCTTTGTCATTACGGCTGAAGCCGGCGACATAGAGCGCGCTGCCGAACTGACAGCCCAATATCGCAGCGAGATCGAATCGTACATCGACCCCGAAGAATAGGCGCAATCTTCAACCGGCAATAGAATCCAGTGCCCATGACCATGCCTCTCGTGACTTCAATCTCGTTCGTCACCCATTCTATCGAGGAGACTCATCAATTTGGCGCTCGCTTGGGCCATCTTGCGGGTCCCGGCACAGTGATCGCGCTCAGCGGCGATCTTGGCTCCGGCAAGACAACGCTCACCCAGGGGATTGCGCGTGGTCTCGGCATCGACGCCCGCGTGACCAGCCCGACATTTACGCTGGTCAATGAGTACAAGATCGGCAATTCGTCCCGTCTGATCCATATGGATAGCTATCGCCTAGCTGATGGCCGAGATGACAGCAGCGACGCGGCCGTCTCTGAAGCCGAGACCTTCGGCATCGAGGATGTGTTGGACGACGAGGATGCAGTGATTGTGATTGAGTGGGCGGAACGGCTGGCCAGCGTATTGCCGCCGGACTGTCTGAAGATCACGCTGGCCTACGATTCAACCGACGTAGATGTGCGGCGCATTCAGCTTGACGCCACAGGGCCCCGAAGCGCGGCAATTCTTGGACAACTTTGACCTGTGGGTTAACTGTGTAAATGATCTTTGCCACAGATGAGTCACAGGTGACTTCACTGCAAGAATTCCACGAATGACACGAATTTCCTCAGTGGTGCAATTCGTGTCATTCGTGGTTTTTGCAGCAGAGTCACAGATAGAAAAGGATGTTCACAGATGTTCTCTGGCGAAGTCCGTAAAACAGTGTAGCGGCAAAAGCATCTGTGTCCCATCCGTACAGATCTGCGTTCATCTGCGACAAAAATGGCTGTTGCCGAGATTCCCCGATCAATTCTGCATGAGCGGCCAGTACAGACGCTGTTGGCTGACTGAGGAGCCCGTCACTTCGTAGCGCAACAGGGCGCCGTTTTGGATGGCTTCGCCGGTGGCCAGAACGACATCCTGATCGAATTCCAGATCGGCGGAAACAAGTCCTTCATCTGCGTCCCAAGCCTCAAGCCGATAGGTTCCTGCCAACACGTGCGGGAAGAGCGCAGAGCCTTCATCACTTGTGGATGTTTCGTAACGATAGCCGGTCTTTTGATCGGTCAGGGTGAGCGTTATGCCGGGCATTGGCGTCTCGCCTGTCTCGTTCCCGTCTTGCCGGCTGATCTGCACCGCCACTTTGGCGGGGTGTTGAGCCAACTCGATGGCCTGCAATGCATTGAGGCGACCGTAGCCGTAGACATTGTTGGGTGTGGCCGGCTCGTCGCCGCTTCCACAGAGCGAGACCGACGCCGGCATGGCGCTTTTGATCAACACCTGCTCAGTCATGTCGATCTCTCCCACCAACTCCGGCACAGCCGACCACAGTAGAGCCGTTGCGCCGACAACGTGCGGAGACGCCATGCTGGTGCCCGAGAGTGAACTGTATCTGTTGTTGACGGTTGTCGAGTAGACGGCCACGCCCGGCGCCGAAATGTCCGGCTTCAAACGTCCGCTGCCGTCGACACTGACCGGGCCCCGGCTGCTGAACGACGCAATGGCCCCCTTGAAGTCATGCGCGCCCGTGCTGAATGTGGCATCGTAGATGGCAATCGGATCGTCCACCGTCCCGCAGCTACGAACCGTGATTGCCGGCTGAGGCCACCACAAATATGCCCGCAGCCCGCACGGTCTCGACGATCTGTTGCAGACTGTCAACGTCGCATCCTTCGCTGGGCGGACAGCCCCAGGAGTTGTTGACAATGTGCGGGGCCAGCTCCGGGCGACCGTCCTCAAACGGATCGCCGTTCTGAGGATAGGGAGCCAGGAAGAACTCGAAACAGGCGATATAGCTGGCCGGCGTTCCGACGCCATTGCGCATATTGCGACAGCCGATCCAATCGGCATCGGGCGCCATGCCGACCTGGACTTCGTCGGCTGTGGCGTTGCCGAGCATGGTGCCGACGGTATGGGTGCCGTGGCCATGGTCGTCGCAGGGGATCTGGGCGTCGTTTTGGTTACAATAGGGCGGGCGGCCACCAACGCCCCAGGCGTCGAACCAATTGTACGGATGTTGCGCGAGCTGCGCCTCACCTTCCCAGCCGCGGTAGTGTCTTTGCAAGGCCGGGTGGTCCCACTGGACGCCGGTGTCCTGGCTGGCGACTGTGATTCCTTGGCCCGTGTAGCCAAGCGCCCACACCGCAACTGCGTCCGTATCACGCAGGCCGTAGGGCAGCGCTTCGCTCTGTGCGGACGCTGGGAGGGCGAGTCTGTTGAGCCATGATGGTGCATCGGCTGCAAACGAATCAGCGGGCGCCGTCGAACTGCGTAGACTGTCGACCTGGGGATTGCCGATCAGGCGATCAACCTCCGGCCGTCTGCGCAGAGCCTCGGCCAGCGATGCATCGCCGGTCACTTCGATCATGTTGACGATGTAGAAGGGGCGATAGACGATGCCCTGCTCGTCGAGCCAGGCGCGGAGAGACGACTGGGTCTGATTGGCATGGGCCGTCAGCGCGTGATAGCTTGTTGCAATCCTCGCCTCTCGTGTGATACTGTCTGCATTGGCAGCTTGCAGGGTTGAGGCTGCTTCGATCTCATCGGGGCTCAGTTGATCCTTGAGCACGACCAGGAACGTCACCGGTCCGTCGGTCGTTTCCAGTTCCAGGCTCAACTGTTGGCTGACGTCAGCCAGGTCAACTGCCGCAGGGTCAACTTCCTGGGCCAGGGCAAAGTCCATGAAGACCAGGGCCATGATGCTCGACAGCGCCACGATCAGCAGCGTGCGATAGAGACCATGCGCACCCGGTCGGCGGGATTCGAATGTTAATGTGGTCCTGGTCCATACTTGATCAACTCTCGGCTATTGACAGCGCAATGCTGCCGATGGGTATCGGAAAAATCATAGTGCCACTGACTGTTTCTGTCTATTCTTGAAACGACGCATCCGTCTGGAGTATTGTTCCAATCACTCGAGTCATTACTGCGAGTCATTACTGCGAGTCATTACTGCGAGTCATTACAAGGAGAACGATTATGAGCGAGTTATCAATTGGTGATGTTGCGCCTGCGTTCGAAGCCGTGACTGACGAAGGGATCGACGGTTCGGTTGAGCGACTATTTGGGCAAACGGGTGGTCCTCTACTTCTACCCCAAGGATGACACCAGCGGTTGCACCAAGCAGGCCTGCGGATTCCGCGACAGCTACCCAATGATCGAGGAGAAGAACGCGGTCGTGCTCGGTGTCAGCCCTGACGGTGTCGAGTCCCACCAGAAGTTCAAGACCAAGTACGATCTGCCCTTCACATTGCTGGTCGATGAAGATCATGCCATCTCCGAAGCCTATGGCGTTTGGGGCGAAAAGTCCATGTACGGCAACACCTACATGGGCATCATTCGCAGCCATTTTGTCATCGACGAAACCGGCAAACTTGTCGACGTACAGTACAAAATCAGCCCGCAGAATAGCGTTACCGCTGCATTGAATACGATTGAAGTCTAGGCTATGCGCATATTGCTTTACACCGGCAAGGGCGGCGTCGGCAAGACGAGCATCAGCGCAGCGACCGCGCTGCGCTGCGCCGATCTCGGCTATCGCACCGCGGTTCTGAGCACAGACCCAGCCCACAGCTTGGGCGACAGCTTTGACCAGCGCATCGGCAGCGAACTGGTCGAGCTGATGCCCAACCTCTGGGCGCAGGAGATCGATCTCCTGACCCAGATGGACGAATATTGGGGGCGGGTTCTCGACTATCTCAATGCCATCTTTGCCTGGCAGGGCATGGATGGGCTGATCGCGGAAGAGACCGCAGTTCTGCCGGGCATGGAAGAGCTGGCCAGCCTGTTGCAGATCACCAGTCTGGCCGACAGCGGCGACTACGATGTCATCATCATCGACGCCGCCCCGACCGGATCGACCCTGCAACTGCTCAGTCTTCCCGACATCGCCCGCTGGTATATCGAAAAGGTCTTTCCCATGGAGCGCAAGGTGCTCCAGATCGCACGCCCGATCGTGAAACGGGTGAGCGACATTCCCCTGCCCGATGACGCTCTCTTCGACAGCATCGAGGAACTGGTCGTCGACCTGGAGCGCATGAGCGAACTGCTTGGCGATGGCGAAGTGAGCAGCATGCGCGTGGTGCTCAACCCGGAGAAGATGGTGGTGAAGGAGGCCCAGCGCGCCTACACCTATCTCAATCTCTACGGCTATTCGGTTGACGCGGTTGTGTGCAATCGGGTCTTCCCGACCGAACTGACCGACAGCTATTTCGATGTCTGGAAGAAGGCGCAGGCCGAAAACCTGACCCTGATCGAAGAATGCTTCCAGCCGCTGCCGATCTTCCGCATTCCCTTCTTCCAACAAGAGGTGGTGGGTCTGGACATGCTGCGGCAGATGGCGACGACTGTCTACGGCGACGAGATCGTGCGCGGCGGAACGGGCGATCCGACCGGGAAGTACTACGTCGGCAATCCGCAGGAGATCTTCCGGGAGGACGGCCACTATGTGTTGAGCCTGGCGTTGCCGCTGGTCGAACGGGATGAGATCAAGCTGCATCGCAGCGTCTTCGATGAACTCATCGTCCACATCGGCAACTGGAAGCGGAACGTCTCGCTGCCCTACGGTCTGGCCAAACTGGATATCGATGGGGCCCGCTACGAGGCGGACCGGCTCAACATTCTCTTTGCCGTGGAAGAGGGCAACGGCGTCATTCCCGAAGAGGACTTGACGACCAATCGGTGGGATATTGTGAAAGCGAAATTGCAGGGGTAGCGCATGGAATCCTGGAATACGTTGGCGCGCCAAGTGGTCTTCCAGCCGGACGGCGGCCGCTATCTGACCGTCGAACAGCACGCGGTGGAACTGCCGAGCGGCCAGGTCATCGACGACTGGATGTGGCTGGATACGCCGGACTTCATCAACGTCGTGCTCGAAACCGAGGACGGCCGCTTCGTCTGCTTCCGGCAGACGAAGTACGCGGCGGACGGTCCGACGCTGGGCGTGGTCGGCGGCTACATCGAGCCAGGCGAAGATCCGCTGGCCGCGGCCCAGCGCGAAGTTGCTGGAAGAGACCGGCTATGTGGCCGCAGAGTGGCACACGCTGGGCAACTATGCGGTCGACGGCAATCGTGGGGCCGGACGGGCTCACTTCTTCCTGGCCCGCGGCGGGCGCTGGCAACAGCCCATCGACGCCGACGATCTGGAGGAGCAGGAGTTGCTGCTGTTGACACGCGACGAACTGTTGCAAGCGGCACTAGGCGATGCGTGCGATGTGTTGCCCTGGATCGCCAACATCACGCTTGCGCTGCTCAAGCTGGATCAATTGGACGCTGAGGTGTAGCGGACGACTGATTTTTGTAACGCTACATTTATGTCGCAGTGTCGGCCACCGGACGAGCCGATATGCTACGACATAAATGTCGTGCTACTGTTTTATACTCGGAACCGAACATTTCCTGACTTTGGAGAGTGGGCAGATGACAGCGGACAGCGGACCCCTCGATGCCGGACTGATCGATGTCGGCAGCGAAAAACTGCCTTTCTGGACCAAGCTCGCCTACGGTTCCGGCGATCTGGGTACGGCCATCACCGCAGCCTTGCGCGCGTTCTTCCTTCTCTTCTTCCTGACCGATGTGGCACGTCTCAGCCCGGCCGCCGCCGGTACGATTCTGCTCATCAACCGGCTGTGGGACGCGGTCAACGATCCCGTGGTCGGCTGGCTCAGCGATCGCACGACCACGCGCTGGGGCCGTAGACGACCATGGATCGTCATCGGGGCCATTCCCTTCGGCCTGCTTTTCTTCATGATCTGGTTGGTCCCGCCCTTCGGGCAGACCGGTCTATTCATCTACTACGTGGTCATCGCGCTGCTGCTGGACACGGCCTACACGGTCATCAACGTCCCCTACACGGCGCTCACGCCCGAGCTGACCCATGATTACGACGAGCGCACCAGCCTCAACAGCTATCGCGCCGCCTTCTCCATCGGCGGGGCGCTGGTCGCCGCCGTCTTTCATCCCATCATTGTGAGCCAGTTCGACAACATCCGTACCGGCTACATGGTCTCCGGGTTTATCTGGGCGACGCTCTCCACGATTCCCTGTTTCATCGTCTTTTTTGCCACCAAAGAGCGCCCGGAAAGCATCGCAACGGCCAAGCAGGATACAATTCCGCTGCTTGAGCAGATTCGGATTGCGTTCGCCAACAAACCCTACCGCTATGTGATCGCACTCTATCTCTTCTCGTGGCTGTCGCTGCAATTGATCTCCACGGTGCTGATCTACTACCTGACCTACTACATCGGTGCGCCGCAGCAGTTGCCGCTGGTGCTGTTGGCGATCCAGGGCACGGCTTTTGTCTTCCTCTTCATCTGGACCGCGGTCAGCCGCCGTCTGGACAAGCGCTATGTCTACATGATGGGCGCAACCATCTGGCTAGCTGCTCTGATTGCGCTCTATTTCATCACACCGCAGATGAAGCAATGGATCCTGCCGCTCAGTGTTGTGGCCGGAGCGGGCGCATCTGTCGCCTATCTGATTCCATGGTCGATGATGCCGGATGTGATCGAGTTTGATGAATTGAAGACGGGGCTGCGCCGCGAGGGTATTTTCTACGGATTCATGGTCTTTTTGCAGAAGACCAGCATTGCAATCGCCATATTCTTCGTTGGCCGTGGCCTGAGCCTGGCCGGCTATATCACGCCGACCGAAGCCATGCAGACGCCTGTGCAGCCTGAAAGCGCGCTGGAGACGATTCGTCTCTTCATCGGTCCCGTCCCGGCTGTGATTTTGGCCATCAGTCTGGTGATCGTTTATTTTTATCCCATCAGCCGAAAGCGACACATGGCGGTGCGAGAGGAATTGGCGCTCCGGCATGAACAGCAGATGTAGAAAAACACTGGGCTAAATCGATGACAGTTTTCAACTGAATTCAACTCGTTGAACCCAAACGATAAAGGTGAGACAATGAAATTTCGGCGATTGATGATGGGGCTGTTGGTGATCTTGCTGGCCGGCTGTACATCGATTTCAACGATTGAGCCGGGCAGTGACGGGGAAGCAGCAGCGACGACTGCTGCCCGTTACGGTTGAGGTGTTGACGTTCGAGGGCGGCGGCGATACGTTTTTGTCCGCCATCGAATCGCTCATCGCCGAGCGAGGCGAGCCGGATCGCCATCTGCGTGTCGAGGAGACGATGGCCGACGGCACGGTCTGGCAAGGAGAGTCGCTCCAATATGATGGCACATCCGATGGCGATGTCCAGGTTGTGATGTTGCAGCAGGCGCAGGCCGGCGCCGATACGGGTCTGCGTCTGGAGGGCGCCATCGATGCCGACATTGGCGATGCTCTGGCCGGCCAGGATCTGCCGGTGGCACAGCCGCTCTATTCCGCCCATCCTGCCATCCAGTTTGTGCGGGCGCGGCAAGGGGAGAACGGGGCGTGGTCGTTTGATGTCACCATGACCTACCCGGACACCGGCTGGGAAGACTACGCCGACGGTTGGCATGTCGAAACGACGGACGGTGAGATCCTGGGCACGCGTATCCTGCTCCATCCCCATGTCGACGAACAGCCCTTTACGCGCAGCCTGGGCGGCGTCGTCATCCCTGACGATGTGACCGAAGTCGTCGTGCGCAGCCATAACCTGATCAGCGGCTATGCCCCTGAAGTTGTGACGGTGCCGGTTGGGGAGAGTGGAAGCGGGGAGCGGTATGAGGTTGAGCGGTAGCTTCACTCCTCATCAATCCCCCCGGCCGGCAACTCCATATCCACCACATTGCCGTGGAAGTCGATGATGATGCGGAAGCCGAGCATGCCGAGGTATTGGCGCGCATCCTCCGGGAGGGGCTGGCCAACCGAGTCTTCGATGTTGTTGATCGATGACTCCACCGCGGCCTTGGTGAAGATGTCATCCTTGCCCATCATGTTGAGCATGGCATCCACGGCCAGATCGCGCTGATCCTCCACCTGCCCGCGCATGAAGCGCAGCACCTGCCGATCGACCACTTCGGCGTCAATGTGCCGCTTGAAGTCATCATCGTCGACCACATAGCAGGCATTCGCGCCCACATATGCCACCTCGGCGGCATTGCCATTTTCGTCCACTACCAATCCTGCAAACATCGCTGAGCCGGCCATGATCTGTACTCCAAACGGTTGGCTATTGAGTGACTGAATAATTGGGGCGGTAGGGTGGTAGGGCAGTGGGGATGTGGGGTGGTGGGGGAATGGAGAGTCGATACTTTGCCGAAACAACCCTACATCCCCACTGCCCACCACCCTACTGCCCTACCGCCCCACATCCCTACCGCCCCACATCCCTATTACCCCAACTTCCCCTTCAAAAATTCAAAACTGCTTCGAATGCCTGCCAGCGGCACGGGCGGCACATCGTGCTCGACCACGAACCACTCGGCCCCGCCTGCTTTGGCTGCCGGCAGCAGTGCGTCCCAGTCCAGCGTGCCGGAGCCGACATCGGCCAGGCCCATGTCGTTGTCCGCCTCGCCTGGCTTGGCCAGGTCCTTGGCATGCACACGCGGATAGCGGCCGCTGTAGCGGGCCAGCAGATCCAGCGGATCGGCGCCGCCGCGCACGATCCAGGCCAGGTCGGGCTCGAAGCCAAGATTCTCCGGCGACGCATTTTCCAGCAGCCAATCGATGGCCAGCTTGCCGTCGAAGACATCCATCTCCCACCAGTGGTTGTGGTATTGGAGGCGGATGCCCTCGGCCGCACACTGTGCGCCGATGCTGTCGAGCAGCTTGCCGACCTTGATCCAATTCTCGGCATTTTTAGAGCGCATCTCGTCCGGCAACGCCGGAACGATGATCACATCGTTGCCGATGGCCTTGTTGAAGGCAATCACATCGCCCAACTCGTACTGGAGCGCCGAGAGTTGATAGTGGCCGGAGACCACTTTCAGGCCGTGCTTATCGAGCAGCGCCGATAGTTCATCGCTGCTGAGACCATGGGTGCCGACCGTCTCGACGCCCGGATAGCCGATGGCTGCGACCTGGCCCAGAATTTCATCGAGCGTTTCCGGCAGGCTGCGCAGACTGTAGAGTTGTACGGCGACGGGCAGAATTTCGTTTGCGGACATGATGCATACTTCCTTCTGTTTGGTTTTGCGACACCGCAAAGCGATGTCTAGGGTTGAAATGCTTTCTTCTTCATTCACTTTGACCTGCAACTGCAATCTTGTCAAACACCACCTGCTGGTTCTCAGGCATTTGCAAAGCCTTGAGTTCCCGTAGCGAGGACAGATACCATCCTTCCCTACAGGACGAGTCAACCTGTTAACAATTCACAATTGTCAATTCACCATTCACCACTACTTTCCTCTCTACGTGACGCGTTCCAACCGGTCGCACAACCCCGAATGCCTGTCCGTCACCTTGTTGTTGCGCACGGCCAACGCAATGGCCCTTGGCTGACCCACCAGCACGACCAATCGACGCGCCCGTGTGATGGCCGTGTAGAGTAGATTGCGCTGCAACATCATGTAGTGGGTCATCATGACGGGGATGACCACAGCCGGAAACTCGCTGCCCTGGCTTTTGTGAACGCTGATGGCGAAGGCGTGGGTCAGTTCGTCCAATTCCAGAAAATCGTAGAGCACGACTCGGCCGTCAAAATCGATGGCTAACTTCTGGAGCTCCAGATCCATCTGGGTGATGATGCCCATGTCGCCGTTGTAGACATCTTTGTCGTAGTTGTTGCGCATCTGAATCACCCGGTCGCCGACCCGAAAGACCCGGTTGCCTACGGTCCGTTCGCCCTTGTTGGCCGACGGCGGATTGGCCGCAGCCTGGATCGCGCCATTGAGCGCGCCCACGCCGACCAATCCCCGGTGCATGGGACTCAACACCTGAATGTCCCGGGACGGAATGCCAAACCGTCGTGGGATTCGTTCGGTCACCAGTTCAACGCACAATTGAGCGCCCCGTTCCGGCTCATCGGTGCGAAAGAGAAAGAAATCGGCGGCCCCGTCATTGTCGACAATGGGCATGTCGCCGTGGTTGATGCGATGGGCATTGGTGATGATGTAAGAGCCGGCGGCCTGGCGGAAGATGGTCTGCAGGCGGATGACCGCCGAAGAGCGAAGATCGAGGATCGAAGATCGAGGATCGGTCTGCGCACGCGCAGCAGTCTTTGATCTTTGATCTTCGTTGTTCTTTGTTCCCTCAATCGCGCCGATGATGTCCTTCAACACATTCCCCGCCCCCACGCTCGGCAACTGATCCACATCGCCGACCAGCAGCAGATGCATGCCCGGCGGCACGGCCTTGAGCAGGTGGTTGGTCAGGACCAGATCGAGCATGGAGGCCTCGTCGACGATGAGCAGATCGCCTTCCAGCGGCGACTCCTCGTTGCGTTTGAAGGCCATGCCCTCGGACGGCTGAAATTCGAGCAGGCGGTGGATGGTCTTGGCCTCTTGGCCGGTGGTTTCGCTCAGCCGTTTGGCGGCCCGCCCGGTGGGCGCGGCCAGCAGCACGCGGCGTCCAAACTGTTGGCAGACCTGCAAGATCGTGCGCACGGTGGTCGTCTTGCCCGTGCCGGGACCGCCGGTCAACACGGTCAACCGGTGGGTCAGCGCGGTCTCCACGGCCTGGCGCTGTTGCGGGGCCAGCGGCAAATCCGTTGCTTCGTTCCAGCGTTTCGAAAATGCTGTCCCAATAGACACGGCCGGACGAAAACTGGGTGAGCCGGCTCTGCCCTTCTCGGGTCAATCGCTGTAGACGATTGGCCACGCCTTGTTCGCTGTAGAACATGGGCGTCAGATAGACGGCGCGCTCTTCGGCCAGCAGATCCTCGGCTTCGGCCTTGGTCGACGTCGAATAGAGGGCGCCAGGCTCGGCGATCAACTGGGGCGTTTCGGCCAATGGCGTGTTTGACAGGGGGGATCTGTATTCGACGGCGCCCGGCCCCTCGGCGACCTTCACCTGGTCGTCGCGCCAGAGATCGAGGATGCCGTAGGTCGTCTGCTCCGGGGCAACGCCCAACAACTCGGCGGCCTGCTCCGTCAGCTCACTGCTGGGCAGGAAGACATGGCCGTCGTCGGTGGCCTGGTTGAGCGCGTAGGCCACGCCGGCGGCAACGCGTTGGGGCGCATCCTCGGCCAAACCCATGGCGCGGGCGATCTTGTCGGCGGTGAGGAAGCCGATGCCGTAGATATCGCGCGCCAATCGGTAGGGATTCTCGCGCACGATGTTGATGGCATCGTCGCCGTAATATTTGTAGATCTTGGTGGCCAGGCTGGTGGTGACGCCGTAGCTCTGGAGAAAGAGCATCACTTCCTTGATGGCCCGCTGCTCTTCCCAGGCCTCGGTGATCATCCGCGTGCGCTTGCGTCCCACGTTGGGCACTTCGATCAGACGGCCCGGCGTCTCCTCGATGATGTTGAGCGTCTCGACGCCAAACTGCTTGACGATGCGCTTGGCCGTGGCCGGCCCCACGCCCTTGATCAGCCCGCTACCCAGATACTTCTCAATCCCGGCCACGGTCGCCGGCAACACCGTACGCATCTTTTCGACCGAGAACTGCTTGCCGTACTCGGCGTGAATGGTCCAGCGCCCGCTCAACTCCACGCTCTCGCCCACGTTGACGCCGGCCATGTTGCCGACGATGGCGATCTCCTGGGCGCGGCCCCATCCGCTGCCGGCATGGTCGACGCGCTGTTCCGGCGTCAGCTTGGCAACGGTGTAGCCGTTCTCTTCATTGTGGTAGGTGATGCGCTCGATCACGCCGCGCAATGTGTCCATGGAGTATAGCGTAGCAGATCGGGCGGGGGTGTCAAATGGGGAGTTGGGGTGGGGTTGTAGGGAAGTAGGGATGTGGGGCAGTGGGGTTGCAAAGCGTTGTGGATAAATTCAGGACATCGCTCGTTCCCCCACTGCCCTACTGCCCCACATCCCTACCATTCCCCAGCATAAACAACCCCATACGGCGCAACATTCAACACGTGGTACGCATACTGCAATTCGTTCAACTGGCGGATGTGGAGGAAGTCGTGGGCCAACCAGGAGGCCAGCATGTCGCCGGCAGAGAGGACGAAGCCGGCAGGATGGGTCGATCTGGTTTCCCAGTCGGGGCTGTCCAGTCCGCGTAGCCAATCGAGCGATATTCTGCGCTCAGCCAGGAAGTTGGCCAGGCTCTCTTGGGGATCACGCTCATTGTAGCGACGGTCGACGGCCCAGGTCGATGGATGAATGGGCGGCCATGCCTCGCCAGGCCGGTGCAGGATGAGATCGAGGCGGGTGCGGAAGTCGTCGCGTTCCTCGTCGACCAGGTGGTTGATCACTTCAAGGATCGACCAATCATCGGACGACGGTTTCCAGCGCATCTGCTGCTCATTGACTTTGCCGGCCAGTGCGGAAATCGCCAGTGCATTCTGTTCAAAGCGTTGAACGAAATCGTCAATCAACATTGCCAACCTCCTTGACCAGTATCACATACTCGCGTGGACGTACCGTCGTGCTCAAAAACTGGGATTGTGGGCGGAAACCGTGATTCTCAAAGACGCGCTGCGAACGCCGGTTGAACAGGGCGATGGTTGCGCGCAGCCGATTTGGGGCATATGTCTGCTCGGCGTGGGCCAGCACTGCGCCCACAAACGCATAGCCCAGCCCTTGCCCGGTCAGTTCCGGCCTCATGCCGATGCCGACATCGAGGGCATCCTCGCTGTAGTCGCCGCCCGGCACCTGGCCTTCGAAGCCGAAGCAGCAGAAGCCGACCAGCGAATCTTCCTCGCTGCGCATGGCGAAATAGCCGTTGTCTGCGCACAGATAGAAGGAAATGGCGTCGGAAACGTCGGTCGTATTCATGTTGTAGATCTGGTAGGGGGCATCATAATGCCAGTCGAGATAGTCGCGCACATCGGCTTCTGTCAATCGGCAGATTTTCAAACCGTCTATTGCTGTTGAGCTCTGTTCCATATTCGGTTCTCGCTCCTGTTCCGAGACGAGCGACAGAAGGTGTTCGCAGTCGACGGTTTGATCGGAAAGTCCAATCGACTCGAACAGTTCAATGGCCTGCAAGATCGATTGCCGCGCCGGGAGGGGATCTTTTTGGGCAATGTGCAACTTGCCCACTGCGCGCCAGGCATAGGCATGAAGCAACAAGTCTTCGTTCTGCTGCGCCGCTGTGACCGATTTGTGCAGATAGTCGTTCGCCTCCGTCCAATTTCCCTGCTGTGTCAGGATCTCGCCGTATGTGCGGTATGCGTCCGGCAGCAGGGCGGCGTCATTGGCGTCGATGGCCCGTTGAACGTGGGTCGTTGCGTCGGCAAGTTGGCCCAGCCCGAGCAGGGCTTCCGCCCTCGCCTGATCGATCAGGGCGATCTGCCAGGGGGCCACCTCATCCACGGCACTGAGTTTTTCACTGGCGTCGTCCAGGCAATCCAGCGCTCGGGTAAAATCGCCGACCAGGTTGTGGGCGACGGCCATGGTGATGCGACAGCCGGCCATGGCCGCAATTCGAGCCATTGTCTCGTAGTGAGCGTAGGCCCCTTCCAGCAGGTCAAGGCAATCGTTGTAGCGTCCTTTTACCATGTAGATGAAGGCGAGATTGAGGCGGGTCTTTGCGCCGGCGTTACGAGAACCGAGTTCATCGGCCAGGATCAGCGCTTGCTCATAGTGTCGGGTTGCATCGACGTAACGGGATTGATCGTAGGCCAGGTTGCCGCGGATATTTTCGATCTCGAACTGAGCGTGGGTCAGCTCGACTTCGACCTGGCCGAGGTCGCGTTGGCGTAGGTGCATCCATGCCAGTCCCTTGTGGATCTGCGCCAAGCGTGTTTCAAGCAATAGGTCCGCCCGTTCCAGCGCTCTCTGAAAGGTCAACTCCGCTTCAGCGAACAGGCCGAGATCGTTTGCGATCTTGCCCTTCAATTCCAAATCCGCAATTTTGAAGAGTGTAATGGGCTGTTGCGCCGAATCGATATCGGCTTTGGCTTGAACGATGTTGCCCGAGAACTGCTCCAGTTCAGAACAATAGCTTTTCAGCCTTGCTACGAACTTGGCCGGCAACGATTGTTCCTTGAGCGCATCCCGGAATGCGCAGAGCACGGCAACGGCTTGGCCTTGCTCCATCTCCTGCCGCTTCACCTTGGGCCAGAGATCGATCACTTCTGAAAAATGTCGGGCCTGGAGCAGATGGTAGACCGTCGAGGCGTATTCGCCGTAAGCACTGCGCAGTTCTGCGGCCTCGGAATGACATGCCTGTGCCGCTTGAGTACTCAGCGAAGCGTAGACAAACCGGCGGTAGATGTCGGCCACCTCGCCGCTGCCGTCGGCGGAAATTTCCAGAACCTGCCGTTCCTGAAGCAACTCGCATGCAGCCAACGCCTCTGTATTTTGTGAGAAATCAAGCGGACAAGGGCGGCGGAAGACGCTTAGCCTGGCCAATATCAGTTGTTCCGCTTCGGACAACGTGGCCAACATATTGGCGATCAGCAGATTCCATGTGGGGGTATCGGTCGACGGTTCAAGGACGGATGTTTCCTCGGGAGCGGTCACCAATATCGAGCAGCAGAGCCGAAGCAGACGCAGGTTGCCCTGTGTCCACCGGTGGTAGCGCTTGACCTCGCCGGCGGAACACTCGATATCATATAGGGCGAAGAAGCGTGCTGTCTCCTCGACAGAGAGACTGCGCACCGGCAGATATTGATCCGTGTTCAGCACCATCTGCCGGCCGATGATGATACGCGTGGTCAGCGAACGCAGCCCATCCCACAACTGCATGAGCACGGTGTGATCCGGGTTGTTGGTCGTGTCCAGGGCATCCGCGTCGTCAATGCAGAGCAGCGGCGTCGTTGGCAATCGACCAAGTGTGAAATTGATCAGTTCGGCGAGGGTGTCGAAGCGAATCTTGCCCTGAGAAGCCATCAGTTCGAGCCAGAGCAGCGGTTCGCCTCGTTCGTAGGCGAAGAGGCCAAGCGCAAAGGCAAATCCTTCCACCGAGTCATTGATGCCCGGACGCACTGTATACCAGAAAACAGGACGATCCAGTTCCCCCACAATCTGCGCGGCCAAGGTCGATCTGCCGCTGCCCTCCGGGCCCAGGATCGTGACATCCTCGCCGTCTTCCAAGAAGCTTCGCAGACGGGCCATATCGAAAGGGCGCGGGAAGGCATCTCGCACACTGGGCGGCGTTTCCAAGCGCAACGACGGATGGACCAGATCGACCAATGCCGCTTCGAGGGCGCCGATGGCCTTGTGACGATTCTCGTGGAATGCGTTCTTGCTGAGCCCGACTTCGCCCATCGCCGCCTCTACAGACACGTTCTTATCATAATACCGCAGCCTGAGGATCGCTTGATAGCGTTCGGCATTCGGTCCCTGGATCTCTGCCGTAGCGTTTTTCAGCAACTTCTGTAGCGTTCGCCCACGCACTCTGCTGTTGTTCAACTGCGCCTCTAGCCTGTCGCCGAGAAAGTAGGGTGTGGCCAGAACTGAGTTTTCGCCCAGCCACTCTGGCGTACCAAAATTCTTCAGGGCTAACTCCAGTGACTCTCTAAAGGCTGTAGAGATTGGCTGCTTTGGATCGGTCATGATCGGCGGCTCATCCTTGGTGCTGTGAAGAAAGAGAGGACTTTTTCTCGAAAAAGATGACTTGTAAGGCGCCCACAGTCGCTATACTGCCGGCATAAACACAAACAACAAATCCTGCTCTATGAAACAGGCACGGAACGGCCGTTCCCCGTTCGTGATCCAAACGACGCCGGGATCCCCTCCATCGACAATGCTATTCTCTACCAGTCGTTGGGCATCGTGGCAGGCTATCTCAGAGCACAGGGCGACACCGAACTGGCCGGCAAAGCGGATGATATCCGGCAGACGATGGATTTTTCCCCTTTCGTTGTGCGTAACAATGATAGCGTCTATCTCGACCATCTTCTCAATGCCGAGAGCGGCGAACTAAGCGGGCATCACTGGGATGTCTTCGCAGATGAAGGCGGTCTCTTCGCCTGGGTCGCCTACATCAGCCAGGCGATCTCGTGGGACGAATTTCGTTCGGCCACCGAATCGCAGATGCGCGCCAGCCGTTCCTGGACCTCGCCCTGCACGGGCAAAACCTATGTCGTCGAAGAGGCCGCCTGGTTTAACGCCATGTTCACCTGGGGCAGCCGCTCGTGGAGCGGATTCCCCACCGGCGACTTCGACGGTCCGGCGGGAACCGCCAGCCGGTACGCGGCCAACTCGTTCGCTCCCGCAGTGGAGGCCCACTTGGATTACGGCGACTGCGTGCTCGGCGTCGCCTATCCCATCACCTCCGACTGCTCCGTCTCAGGCGGACGGCGGGGTCGGGTTGGTTGGCCGCTACACGCCGCCCAATCTGCCCGACGAAAGAACAACCGAGACGCCCAAACACATTGCTACCCATGGGCCATTTGTTCCCTTCAGCATCGGTCCGACACTGTCGCCCGCAACCGTGGAACGGCTGGTCGACAACATCGAGAAACTCAAGATCGATACCGCAGGCTATTACCACGACGCCGGTGAGCACATCCGTTCGGTTTCGAGGTGATCGCCAGTCCACTCCACAATGATACCGCCTATGTCGGGGCAGATCAAGGGCGAGGCGTCTTCGAGACATTGAACCAGGCGTTCATCGTGCTGTCTCTCTTCAACGGCCTGCAACTCCACGATGGCGAGAAGCCCTTCTCGACCTATGCTACACAAGAGCCGGAATATGAATTGGCGATGCAGCAGGCTCTTCAATATCTCTACCCGACACCGTCAGACCCGTGGTGTGTGGTCGGCGACTTCATCTTTGGTTCCAAGGAGTCGGAGGATGAACCGAGTCCCTACCCGGAGCAACGGGGCATCCGCATTCGCGCCGACTGTGTCAAGCCGGGCAGCAACACCATCCTGTTGGAAGCCGTGCAGCCGGCCAAGGCCTATCGCTGGCTAGTCTGGGATTCGCTGGCACTGACAACCGATCTGCGTGATCCCATCTGGTCCCTGGGCTTGGATGAAGCGCCGCCTGACTACACGGGCAACGCCTTCGACGAGTTCGACGACACCTTGCCCTTCAACATCGACTTCGACGTCGAGTCCATGGACGTAGGCGATTTCCCGTTCCAACTCAACGACAATGCCCTGCCCCAGGTCTTCATCACGTTCGATCTGACGGCGGAAGAGGCGGACCGCGATCTGATTCTAGATCTGGACACACTCTACGCCACCCACGATGACGTCGACTCGTTCACCATGCGCGTGCAGGTCAACGGCAAGGACAAAACGTATTCATGGCCCTATGAAAACAGCCGGAGTCCGCCTGTCGGCAAGCCCTTGGTCCTGATCTACGCTGTGCTCGACAACAACCTCGATAGCGGCTGGGATCTACTGATGAACAACATCGAACGGGGCGTGCGTAACGACGCCGACGTTCGGCTGATGGTCGATGCGCTGGGGCTGGACAATGCGCTGGTCTACGAACCGGTCTATGACGCAGATTCGCTCTGCCCCAGCGCCATTGACCGTCGTTGCGGCTATGTTGACGGTATGAATGTTTGGTCGTTTCGATACGGAAAACACTGCGCAGTCCGGCTGCTCTGCCGAAGTTCATCAGCGATAGCCTGCTCAAATATCCCAATCCGAAGCAGTTGATCGTGGTGCTGATCGGCCACGGCAGCGGTTGGGGCGCCAACGTGATCCCCGGACAGCCGAGCGGATGGCGAGATCAGTACGTCGTCGGCGGCATGTTGTGGGATGACACGCCAAACAATGGCGTGGACACCAGCCTTTCCCTGTCCACTGCTGCGCTGGGCGAGGCGCTGCGCTTGGCCGGCGTGCAGATCGGACGGCCTGTTGATCTGCTCTATCTGGACGCCTGCGACATGGCTATGGCCGAGGTGGCCTACGAGGCCGGCGGCAGCGTGAGCCACATGCTGGCGTCGCCCAACATCGCCTGGGCCTCGTTCAATTACGACAATCTACTGCCGGAGGTCAGGGATGGGCGAACGGGCAGGGAGATCGGCGAGCTTTGGTTAGCGGCAGAATCCGATCTGCTGGCTGCTCACCCAGGCCATCCCCACACCTTTACGCTGCTCGATCTGGACAAGATGGGACCGGTGGCCGTCGCCGCATCGGAACTGGCCGAAACGCTGCGTGCGGATCTGGCGGCTGCACGCCCATCGATCGTTGCTGCACATGCGCCCGCCGACCGTTTCGACAGCGACTTCGTCCAGGATTTCAGGAGGTTGACACGCCTGGGTTCGCCAAGCATTAGCGTGGCAAGGCTGCGCCCGCCGAGCACCGGCTCGGTGGGCCCGGGTACGATCTCGCCGATCCGATGATTCCGTCAAAGAGAAGGAGGCCGACCATGTACGAACCTATCTACACACGCAACAGTGCACTCCAGGGCATCGTCACCTTCTTGGCCATCGTCGGCCTGCTGACCATTTTTGGACTGGGCCTTGCCGCCGGCATGCTCCTGTTCGGCTGAACTCCGGAACGGATTGGCTTCGGTTCCCGGCGATGGTCATGTTCCCCTACATGATCATCGCCGGCCAACTAATTCTATTGTCGTGCGACAATTCATAGGAACCGATGGGGAATTCCCGCGTGCCACTTTTCTCTTGTCGGCTAATACGTTCTCAGATCGAACACTTCAATTGCAGGAGGTCACTATCCCGATGATCACGAACTAAATCCCAGGCGTTCTCTAACTGTCAATGAATTTAACCTCGAAATTCAGGAGACCAACTGATGCAAACAGAAAAGATAGACCATGTACAGTGTACAGCCCGTGAAAGATCGCCGATTGCCGTAATCGGGCTGGCGATGTTGCTGGCAACCGTGCTGCTTTTGGGAATGACGGGATCGGCTATCGCCGCCGCCGAAGATCCGTCGCAGCTGCATGTCAACTATGCCCACGATTGGGTGGGCGTGAAGGCCGGCAACAACCAGGATGTCGAAGTGACTGTTGTGGGCAAGGCCAGCATCGTCGGCTCCACCGGCGACAACGGCCGTTTTGCCTCGCATGAGTGGCAGTGGGATCCGGAACAGCCGGAGATCGAGCCGGGCGATACGGTGACCGGGACGGTCAACGGTACGCTCATGGTCGTCGATCCGGTCGGGCCGCATCACCGGGCGTGCCGACTACGACGCCGACACCGTCTCCGGCACGATCGAGGCGCCTTGGTTCAGCCCGCAAACGCTTGACCGTGCGCTGCGAGGTCTGGGTCGAGGACGGGCCGAGGCGGCATCGAAGTCGATAATGTGGACGCGGACGGCGGCAGCTACACCTGCGATTTCAGCACGGAAGGCTGGGATCTTCAACCTGATCAGACAGGTTGCGCGTCTTCTACCAGCAGCCGGATGGCAATCGGGTGAACACGATGATCGAAGCGCCGTGGATGCGGGTGAACTACAGCCACAACTGGGTCGGGGCAAACTATGAAGCCGGCCATACCTTCACGATCACGCTCACCGATTCCGCCGATGTCGGTCAAGGCGGTCGCTGAAATCGAGTCCGTGGCCGGCGGCGGTTGGGGCGGCGACGGCTTCCAGACAGACAACGACGAATGGCAGCCGGAACGTCCAGATATTCAGCCGGCGACAGGGTCATCTTCAGCGCCGATGACGGCTACATGCGCGACCATACGCGTCGGTGAAATCGACAGCAATCTGGACTTCGATACGGATGTAGTCTCCGGCAAGATCAACGCCAGCTGGCTGAGTCCTGACGCCGCTGAAGGTAATCTGCGACATCTGGGAAGAAGATGCACCGGATACCATCAGAGGTGCATGGACGTGGATGCCGACGGCGGCAGCTACACCTGCGACTTCAAGACCGTAGGTTGGGATCTGCAGACCGGATCAGACCGTTGCCGTTAGCTACGTGGAACCCAATGGCCATCGAGATCATCAGCAACCCTGAATGCGCCGTGGGTGCGCGTGAACTACGGCGACGACTGGGTCGGCGCCAACTATGAAGGCGGCCACACATTCACGATCACGGTCACTGATGCGGCAGACGCTGTCAAAGCTACGGCTGAAATCGAGATCTGTGCCCGGCGGCGGCTGGGGCGGCGATGGCTTCCAGTCCGAAGGTGACGACTGGCAGCCCGACCATCCTGATATTCAGCCCGGCGATCTAGTGCACTTCAGCGCCGATGACGGCTACAGCAACATCATACGCGTCGGCGAGATCAGCGGCACGATCGATGTCGACACCGACAGCATCAGCGGACCCATCTACGCCGACTGGATCGACGAGACGTTGGATGTGCAATGTCATCCGTGGGGCGGCTGGCAGGACCGGCACAGGTTCAGAATTCCAGCGCCGAGCCGGACGGCAGCGTTCCATACACCTGTGGTTGGAGCGGTGACTGGGATGTGCAACCGGGCCAGAATATGGGGATCTTCTATGCGATCCCCGGCACCGGCGATATCGTCGGCAATGAGTTCCGCAGCAAGGCGACGCGCTATGTCGCCAAGACCGGCTCGGACGACGATGACAATCTGTGTATGGATGCCGCCGACTCCCTGCCTGACCGTGGCGCGGGCAATTGATGAGGCCACTGACGGCGACGACCATTCTGATCGCGGAAGGAACCTATGCCGAGCATGTCGACATGCATGACGATGACTTGACTGCTGCGCGGCGGATACACGATATCCGGCACGGAGTGGATGCCGGGCATGGGCGAGACGATCATCGAAGGCGCTGAGAACGAGAGCATT
The DNA here is from genome assembly GCA_963698255.1 of uncultured Chloroflexia bacterium. Taxonomy (GTDB): domain Bacteria; phylum Chloroflexota; class Anaerolineae; order Caldilineales; family Caldilineaceae; genus JAWKOK01. The sequence continues at coordinate 149,689 of CAVOQD010000025.1, forward strand.
TTTCGAATCGATGGACGCAACGTTGTCCTGCAGCAATTGACCATCACCGGCGCGCAGACGGATGAGTTCGGGTGGCAGCTATTTCGATTCGAAGATCGAGTCATCCGTTGATCTGATCGATCTCAAGATCCACTCGAATTCAGCCGATTCTGCCGGCGGCGTGGAAATTCGGGACGGTTCGACGGTAAACATCGTCGACACGGAGATCTACGGCAACACCGCAACCGACGGCGAGGGCGGCGGCATCCGTGGCGGAAGGCAGCGACGTCAGTTAATTCGCAGCTGGGTCGTGGCCAACGTCGCCACTCGACAACGAAGGCGGCGGCATCTGTGGCTGAAGACAGGATCCGTCGACATCGAAAACAGCATCATTGCCGGCAACGAGTCCGGGACCAACGGCGGCGGCTTCTGGGTCTCCGGTCACAGAGTCAAGTCACAATCGTCAACTCCCACATCGTCGGCAACGCAAGCGTCGGACGAAGGGGCGGCGATCGCGCACAAGAATGCCGCACGCGTATCGTGATGACCAATACGTTGGTCATCAGCAACACAGGCAAGACCGGCATTGCCGACCGGGATGGCAGACGGATCGATCTTCGAACTGAACTATCTGCGACACCTACGGCAACAGCCCCGACGGGACCGACGGCGTGACCATCACGCGCACCAATTGTCTGGGCTCACCGGCAAGCGACGGCCTGGATCCGCAGATGGCGGGCGGCGCACTTGCCGGCCGGAACCGGCCCCAGCTTTGCCGATGCCTGGATGGCCTACGACTATCGCCCGGCCGCGGGATCGCCCGTGATCGATGCCGGCACGAACGACGATGCACCGGCCGACGATATTGCCGGCGATACACGTCCACAGGACGGCGATCTGGATGGCGAGGCCGTCACTGACATGGGGGCCTATGAATTGGGCGCCAGCCATCTCTTCTTGCCCATGACGCTGACGCCATAAGTTCTGCGGGTAACATGCAACCGTCTTGAACCGAAGAAGTCGGGCTTTTGCCAAAAGCCCGACTTCTTCGCGTCTCGCACTACTGTTGTGTCGACCAGGACTTCGTCATTGCGAGGAGCGAAGCGAATGCCTGTCCGGAGCCTGTCGAAGGGCGCAATCTGAGCGGCACGTACACGAGATTTCTCGCTCTGCTCGAAATGACAGAGTCCATCTGCTTACAACAGCACCGCCTCCATGATCCCCCGATACCCACGCGCCGCCGCCGCCAGATCCTCGATCTTCAGCCGCTCGTTGATCACATGCGCGTCGTGCTCGCCGCCGGGGCCGAAGCCGATGGTGGGCACGCCGGCAAGGCCTGCGCTGTAGGCGGCGTTGGTGCAGAAGCGATAGGCACGTAGCTCGGGCTTTAGCCCGACCGCCTGCAAGCCGGCCATCGACAAGCGCACGAACGGTTCATCCTCGGCATAGAGCCAGGCCGGGAAGAACTTCTCCCAGGTCAAGTGCGCGCCTGTGTACGCCTCATACTCGCCCGACGCCGATGACGGCGCGCAGATCGATGTCGTCGAGGCCGGGCAGGGCTTGGATGGCGCCCAGCACGTCCTCCGCCGACTCGCCGGGCAGCAGACGCCGGTCGTAGGTGGCGCGGCAGATGCTGGGGATGACCGAGTTGCCCGGATAGGGGTCGGAGATGATGTCGGTCAGGGCGATGATGGCCGGACCCATCAACGGGTCTTCGCCGAATTGCAGCGTCTCGATGGCCTGGATGACGCGCGCCATGTCGATGACGGCGTTGCGGCCAAGCTGCGGCGCCGATGAGTGGGACGGCCGCCCCACCGTCTCCAGATGCACCTCGGCGCGGCCACGTCCGCCACGGGCCAGGTTCAGATCGGTCGCCTCGCCGATGACCACGAAGTCGGGCGGGTAGCGATCCATGACCACCTTCAAGGCCACGCCTTCCAGCACCTCTTCCAGCGTCGACGCGCTGACCACGATGCGCCCGCTCAGTTTCGAGCGGTCGACCGAGGCCGCGGCGTGGACCATGGCCCCCAGCGCGCCCTTCATGTCGGCGCTGCCGCGGCCGTAGATGGCCTCGTCTCCGTTTTCATTGATGACGATGTCGGCGCAGAAGGGATCTCGATCCCAGGGCACGCCGGGCGAAATGCCCACGGTGTCGGTGTGGGCGTCGAAGAGCAGCGTCTTGCCCGGCGTTCGCCCCTTCGATCACGCCGACCACGTTGCCGACGTCATCGACCTCTACGGAGTCGTAGCCCAGCGAGCGCATTTCAGCCTCAACGCGTTGGGCAACCGGCGCTTCCTGGCCGCTCAAACTCGGGCGTTGCACCATTGCCTGCACAAATTCGATCAGTCGATCTGTATGCATTGTCACTCCCTTGGTGTGTGTAATTGGTGTTTACTGTAGCCAGACAAGGTGACAGGGTGAGTGGGTGACAAGGTAAAGACAATTGTGCAATTGTGAATCGACAATTGACAATTGTCAATTGTCGACGAGTTGATTGAGGCATCGAACTCACGTTATTCATTAAGCGTTATCAATTCACCGTTCACCGTTTGTTTACTGCCTCATCCTCTTGTTTCGCCCCCCTTTCGTCCGTTCATAGGAGAAATCAGTGACCACCACCCAGCGTTACGCTTCCCCCCGGAGATCATGCAGGCGCTCAATGAACAGCAATATATCGCCAGCAACGAGATTGCCACGACCGTCTATCTCATGCAGCAGTTGGAAAAACCGCTGCTCACCGAGGGGCCGGCCGGCGTGGGCAAGACCGAGCTGGCCAAGGCCATCGCCGCGGCCACCGGACGCGAGTTGATCCGGCTCCAATGCTACGAGGGGCTGGACGAGACCAAGGCGCTCTACGAGTGGGAGTACGCCAAGCAACTGCTCTACACCCAACTCCTGCGCGACAAGCTGCAGGAGACCCTCTCCGACAGCCAGACGTTGACCGAGGCCGCCGACCGCCTGGCCGATGAAGAGGATGTCTTCTTCTCCACGCGCTTCCTGCTCCAGCGTCCGCTGCTGCGCGCCATCCTCAGCCCCGAGCCGACCGTGCTGCTCATCGACGAGATCGACCGCGCCGATGCCGAGTTCGAGGCCTTTCTGCTCGAAGTGCTGAGCGACTTCCAGGTGACGGTGCCCGAGTTGGGCACGCTGGCCGCGGTCCATCGCCCACTGGTGTTGCTGACCAGCAACAACACGCGTGAACTGAGCGAGGCGCTCAAGCGGCGCTGTCTCTATCTCTTCATCGGCTACCCGTCGATGGAGCAGGAACAGGCCGTGGTGCGCCTCAAGGTGCCGGAACTGAGCCCCAAATTGGCCGCAGCAGGCCGTTCAACTGGTGCAGCAGCTGCGCAACCTGGATCTGCGCAAGTCGCCCAGCATCAGCGAGACGCTGGATTGGGCCAAGTCGTTGGTGGCGCTCAACGCCGACAGCCTGGACGCGCAGACGCTCGACAACACCATGAGCGTGCTGCTCAAGCACGAGACCGACCTGCAGAAGGTCAAGCGACGCATCCAGGTCTCGTCCGGCGAGGTGAGTCTGGACGATGATGATCTGAGCCAGTTTCGGTGGCGGGAGTAGGGATTGGGGATGTAGGGCAGTGGGGATGTGGGGAGTGTCTGATGGCGGAAGCGCGTTCCACCGTAATCCCCACTTCCCTACTGCCCCACTGCCCCATCTCGGGAGGAACCCAAATGGAAGACCGTATGATCAAATTTATCGCCGCCCTGCGGGCCGAGGGCGTGCGCGTGAGCCTGGCGGAGAGCGCTGACGCCTTTCTGGCCGTCGATGATCTCGGCGTGCTGGATCGGGAGACGTTTCGGCTGTCGTTGCGCGCCACGCTGGTCAAGGAAGCGGCCGATCTGCCGGCCTTCGACGAACTCTTCCCGCTCTTTTTCGACAGCGCCGATGCGCCGCCGATGATCGGATGTGATGGAGGATATGTCGCCGGAAGAGGCGCAGATGATGGCCCAGGCCATGCGTATGTTCAACGAGCAGCTGCGCGAGATGATGGAGAAGCTGCTGCGCGGCGAGCAGTTGAGCGAGGAGGAACTGCGCCAACTGGGCCAGATCACCGGTCTGAACCGCATGGACGATCTGCGCTATCGGGATTGGATGGCGCAGCGCATGAAAAACGCCATGCAGTTCGACAGCGTGCGCGAGGCCATGCGCGAGATGATGGAACTGATGGCCCAGATGGGCATGAACCGCGAGCGCCTGGAGCAGATGCGCCAGTTGATCCAGGCCAACGAACAAGCGCATGGAGGATCAGATCGATCAATATGTCGGCCGCCGCATTGCCGAGAACAAGAGCGAACAGCCGCCCATGGGCAGCAATCTCGACGATCTGCTGGATCGCCCCTTTGGCCGGCTCTCCGACGATGAGATGCAGGTGTTGCGCCACGAGGTGCGCCGGCTGGCCAACCGGCTGCGCAGCCGCATCGCCCTGCGCCAGAAGCGGGCCAAGACCGGCCAGCTCGACGCCAAGGCCACCATCCGCGCCAACCTCAAACATGGCGGCGTGCCGCTGGACATCAAGCATCGCAACCACCGGCTCAAGCCCAAGCTGGTCGTCATCTGCGACATCAGCACCTCCATGCGCTACTGCTCTGAGCTGATGCTCAGCCTGGTCTATGCGCTGCAGGATCTGGTCACCAAGACCCATGCCTTCGCCTTCATCGACCACCTCGAATACATCACGCCCGACTTCGCGGGTCGAGACGCCGACGCGGCCATCGACCACGTGTTGATTCGCATGCCGCCCGGCCACTACAGCACCGATATGGGCTACAGCCTGACCGGTTTTGCACGCGGCTACATGGACATGATCGACAGCCGCACCACGTTGATCGTGGTCGGCGACGGGCGCAACAACTACAACGATCCGCAACTGGAGATCTTCAAACGCATGGCCGAACGCAGCCGGCGCACCATCTGGCTCAACCCGGAGCCGCCCATGATGTGGGGATCGGGCGACAGCGATATGCTGCACTACGCGCCGCTCTGCGACAGCATCGCCATGGCCAGCACGCTCAATGAGATGACGGCGGCGATTGATCAGTTGTTGGTGGAGGGATAGCAGGCAAATATAAGGAAAATGAGTCTAGCGTCTGTTTGACAGTCCTACTTCGCCGTTGTATTATTTCGGCGAGAAGTATGAAATTTTTTATCAGTATGACTTTTTGCCCTGGGGGTGGATATGCCGAGTGTTGTGGGACAAAAAGGACAAGTTGTTATCGAGAAGCCGCTACGTGATGCACTCGGTTTGCAGCCAGGCTATATTGCTGTTCAGCGGTTGGTGGGCGATCATGTAGAACTTCATTTTCACCCGCCGGAACACAATGAATCACTGCGCGGTGTGCTGGCAGGCCGGGGGATTCGTTCGCACTCGGAGGAAGAGTGGGCTGAAATTCGTGAACAAGCGTGGGTTGAAGGATCGCTCGCCGGCTGGGAAGAGGAAGAGGCATCTGAGTGAATCAACCAGAATCCCCGATCTACCTCGACACGAATGTCATCGTCCGCTACCTCACGAATAGACCGTTGGACATGGCTGAGGCTGCGAGCCGGATTATCGACAGTGACCAGTCTCTCATCTTGAGCGAAACGATTCTGGCTGAAACCGCATATGTTCTTGCATCTTTCTATCAAGAGCCTCGATCCAACATCGTCGATGCGCTGTCATCGTTCATTTTGCGGCGCAACATTCAGATGTCGAAGTTATCAAAGGCACTGGCGCTAGACGCTCTCCTCCTCTGCCGTGAGTCCAAGCGACATTCCTTCGCTGATGCCTTGCTGTGGGCAGAGGCTCAACAGAGCGAATCTCGGAAGATCTGTACTTATGATAAACGTTTTCCAGCAACTGGTGTGGAACTGATTGTGCCTGCCTGATGATGGTCGTTTGACCCCCTATTTCTATCCCAGTAACATCTCCGCAAAGATGACAGGGGTGGCGCTTCCTGTGTATAATGGCGCTCCAGCAGCTTACGACAACAATTTTAGCCCCACCACCCGACCAAGTACTCTTCACATTCGTTTAGGAGAAACATTGATATGGCGATGCGCGCGGACTACATTTGGATGAACGGCGAGGTGATCCCCTGGGATCAGGCGCAGGTGCATGTCTTCACCCATGCACTGCACTACGGCAGCAGCGTCTTTGAAGGCATTCGCGCCTATGAGATCGACGGCAACCCGAATATCTTCCGCGGCGACGAACACTTCGATCGCTTGCAGTTCAGTTGCAAGGTGGCGCGCATTCCATCACCGCTTACGTCGATGAATGGATGGAGGTGACGGCCAAGGTGTTGCGCGCCAACCGGCACGCCGGCGCCTACATTCGTCCGCTGGTCTTCCGCGGCTACGAGTCGCTGGGCGTGGACGGACGCGGCTGCCCGGTCGATGCCATTCTGGCCTCGGTGCCGTGGGGCGCCTATCTGGGGGCCGAGGCGCTGGAGAACGGCGTCGACGTGCAGGTGAGCAGTTGGCGACGCATGGCCCCGGACACGACGAATGCCCTGGCCAAGATCGGCGGCCAGTACGTCAACAGCCAGAACATCGTCATGGAGGCCAAGGACAACGGCTTCACCGAAGGCATCGCTCTGGATATCCATGGCTACGTCAGCGAAGGCAGCGGCGAGAACATCTTCCTCGTCCACAAGGGCGAGATCTTCACGCCGCCGCTGGGCAACAGCATCCTCGGCGGCATCACGCGCAACTGTGCGGCGACCATTGCCCGCGATCTGGGCTACACCATCACCGAGATGACCATCCCGCGCGAGATGCTCTATCTGGCCGACGAGATCTTCTTCACCGGCACGGCGGCCGAGATCACGCCGGTGCGCTCGGTCGATCGCATGCCGGTCGGCAGCGGCACACGCGGCCCTGTCACCAAGGCCATCCAGGAGATCTTCTTCGGCATCATCGACGGCAGCGTTGAGGATAAGTGGGATTGGCTGACGCCGGTCGAACTGGGCTAAACAGCGAATTCGACGGGCAAAAAAGAGTGGACAGAAAAGAGGGGGCGACGATATCGTCGCCCCTCTTTTCTGTCCATCGAATCAACGCTGAAACTCAGTAGAAGAGCGCTCGATCCAGGCTTTTGGCCTGGTCGACCCAACTCTCCACTTCGTCGTCGCGGGGAATGCGGGTCACGTTGTGTTCGGCGGCAACCTCTTGAATCTTGGCAAAGAGGTGCTCTGGGTTGCGATGGGCAAGCTCAGCAACTGTGTCAACGCCGGCGTACTCCAGCAAGTCAGAGTAGACTTTGCCGACGCCACGCACACGGGCAAGATCGGCCCGATTGGCCAGTTCAAGGATGGCGCGTGTTTCCACGCCGAATTTTTCGGCCAGGTGCTTGCGATCTGCGGTTGTGCTTGCCGCGGCCAGGAAATCGGCGGAATCCTCAAGGCCGGCATCTTTCAGTTGTTTGGCGAGTTCCGGGGTGATGCCTTCAAGTTCGGTGACGTTCAGTGCCATGGGTTTCTCCTTGTCATGTTGGACTGTGAGGTGGAAATTTGCAGTGGTATTGTGCAAGTATAGACGATGGTCGTCAAATCGATCAGTGAGATTCCGCTCGATCCGGTCGATTCGAGCTGGATTGCACTGGCTCCAGATCGGTCGCCGCCGGCTCAAATCCGAGTCTGGCTTCAATGGACCGCTGGGCTGCGTGGGCCAACTGGGCTGCATCGTCTTCGGGCGTCGGGTGGACCGGATCCAGCGGCATCACGTCTGCCTGCATCCGTCCGCGATAGGTCAAGACACGCAGCGAAGCTTCAAAAAAGCTCTCTTCCTTGACGCCGCGCCAGATGGCGATATCCGGCCGGTCGTAGCGCAGCGCACAGGGCAGGTAGGTGACGCTGTTCAGCGCAGCTACATCGAACGATCCATAGTGAAACGGACGCAGGCTGGTGGCCGTTCCAAAGCGACCCTCCGGGAAGATGACAAAAGGCGGATAGGGTTGCTTCCGTGACGCTCTTGGCGATGGAATCCCGCACATTCCGACGTGACGACTTGTCGCTTCGATCCACGAAGACGGTGGCGATGGAGTCGGCGACCCAACCAACAAAGGGAACGTGAAAGACTTCGGACGTGCTCAGAAAGCGCATGGGCAGGATCGAGATGACCACGGGAATATCCAGAAACGAGACGTGGTTGACAAAGGCAATGCCGTGCAGATCGATCAACCGTCCTTCATCGATGCAGACAACTTTGAGGCGAAGGATCCAGTTGATGACCCGGCAGATCCAGGTGATCATCCAGTAGTGAATGCGGATGCCCTGCCGGCGAATGGGCAGCAGCCAGGCCACGAAGACCGCTGCGATGCCGATCGAGCATGACAATCGAGATGGCCAGGATGCGGAAGATCGCCGATCAACGGGTTCCGTTTCGATAGATCGATGCGTTTTTCCGGATCGGCTCTGAAGATGCGGACGGCCAGAATGATGCTGAACAGCCCGCCCAGAACGGCGACAACGCCGATGATGCGAACCAGAATACCCGACGGAACGATTTCGTTGACCAGCACATAGACCCCGAAGCCCAGGCTCAGCGCGCCGAGCAGCCCGGCCCCCCACCCGCCGCCGCCTCTGAATACCTGCAGCAGTCCGACCAGGCCGATCAGGATGCCGGTAACGCCGACGATAGTGTCGACCAGATCCGGCCAAAGGGTGCGGTTCAGCGGTTCAACGTTGAGGACGATGAGGCCGACGAAGATGGTCAAGCCGCCTTGGACAAGCAGCCAGATACGATGGCCTTGTGCATCTTGGGAGAAAATGTGCAGTAGGGTCAGAAGTCCGGATGCCAACCAGTAGATGACCGAAAAGCTTGAGCGTCAGCATGATTCCATCGGACGGCGTGAAAGCCAACAGACAGACCGATGACGACGGCGATCAGACCATCGATCAGGATGCGCCACCATGGATACCCGGAGAGCTGTGGGGCTTGTCGGGCTTGGCCGTAGACGACTGCTGGGCAGATGGTAGAGGATGTCGTCATCGGTTAGTTTCCGTCGAAGGTGGGCGTCAGATGCTTGGAATTCGGCCCCGGTGATCGGATCCGTGCCGTGTCCGGCGAAGACTAGTTCCGGGTTCAGGCTTTGCACGCGTGCCAGGCTGTCGGCAAGCTGATCCCAGTCGTAGGCATAGGAACTCTGCGCATGGGGCGAACCGGTGTTGGAGACCAGATCGCCCGACAAAGGCGTATCGATCATCAAGCATCAGCACGCTTGACCCCGGCGTGTGGCCGGGCGTGTGAACCACATAGGCGTCGATGCCGAACTCGTCCAATCGGTCGCCATCTTCGACCACGAAATCGGGCGGCGTTGGTTCCAGCACGGCCAACCATTCTTCGATTGTCGGCAGCGCAAAGTCCGAGACCGTCTCCCAGTCGCGCACGGTGCCCAACCGGGTCTCGCCGGCCGCCATCACGCCGGCGTCAGCCGCTTGGACCGTGATCTGGGCGCCGGTTGCCTCGCGCAGGGCCTCGGCGCTGCCGTAGTGGTCCAGATGCGCGTGGGTGATGTAGATCAGCTTCAGGTCATCGCGACCGATGTGCTTCATATAGGCGAGGATGATCTTGTCCAGTTCGGGCACACCGGCGTCCACCAAGACCAATCCCGATTCGCTCTCGATGAGATAGGCCATGCTGGGCCCCAGTTGCAGCGGATGAATCTTGATGCCGTCTTCGAGTTCGAAAACATTGGGCGCCAGCAGGTAGTCGAAGCCGGCGTCGAGGACGTTGTCGACGAGTGATTCTTGTGGCGATATGTTTGGTTGAATCGCATCCGGCCAGGAGGCGATGGCAAGGACCGATAATGTCACAGTACAGCATGCGTGAATAGATTTCGGATTGCGCATGCGCGCCGGCAGCCCCCTCCCCAACCTTGGGGGAACGCCTGGCCCAAGCCGGCTTTGCTCAGCCGAGCCTCCCCAGGATTGGGGACGGGGGGCCGAATGCCGGCGTCGCAATCTGTATGAGTATTCGTGCCAGCCTGCATCCAGGCGCGCATCTGCAGCTGTAGATGTCTTGAAATCGTCACAAATGCCTCATTGCGGGCAAGGAGTCGGACTTTTGAAATAGTCCGACGTCTAAACCAGACTTCGCCTTGTTTTCCATGGCCCGACCGTAGGCCTCGACATATTCTTCGGCGCTGCGATCCCACGAGTAGTCCTGGGCCATGGCGGTCTGGATCATCTGCTGGATGTGGCCGCGACGGTCGAAGTAGGTGCTGACGGCCCAGCCCACGGTGTAGAAGAGTGCGGACGCGCTCGCTTCCCAGAACTTGAAGCCGGTGCCGTCGCCTGCCTCTTCGTCGTACTGCTGAACGGTGTCTTCGAGACCGCCGGTGGCGCGCACGATGGGCAGCGTGCCATACTTGAGCGAATAGATCTGGTTGAGGCCGCACGGCTCATAGATGGACGGCATGATGAAAAAGTCGGAGCCGGCCTCGATCCAGTGGGACAGCTCGTTGTTGTAGCCGATGAAACAGCCGACACGGCCGGGATAGCGGGCCGGCAGGCTGCTGAAAAAGGCTTCCAACGCTTTGTCGCCCGATCCGAGAATGACGAACTGCACCACCATCTCGTCGAGGATCTGCTCGATGGACTCGGCCAGCAGGTTGAGCCCCTTCTGGTCGACCATGCGGCTGACGACGCCGATGATCGGGATATTGGGATCGACTTCCAGTTCGAAGCGGCGTTGCAGTTCCGCTTTGCACACGGCTTTGCCCGCCAGATTGTCCGGCGTGAAGGTGGCGGGAATCAACGTGTCGACGGCTGGATTCCATTCGCTGTAGTCGATGCCGTTGATGATGCCGATGTAGTCCTCGCCACGGTCGTTGAGGTAGGGCGCCATGCCGTACGCCAGTTCGGGGGTGCGGGTCTCTTCGGCATAGGTCGGGCTGACCGTGTTGATCATGTCCGCGTAGTGGATGCCGCCCTTGAGGAAGCTGATCCCGCCGTAGTCCTCAAACTTGTCCGGCGTGAAGTTGTCCCACCCGAGGCCCAGGTATTCGTAGGAATCGGCCGGATACTTGCCCTGATAGGCCATGTTGTGGATGGTCAGCATGCTGGCGGCATTGCCCAGCAGCGGATCGTTCCAGTGCCATAGCTTGAGGTAGGCGGATCCCAGCGCCGTGTGCCAGTCATGCACGTGGACGATGTCGGGTGCAAAGCCAATGTCCCGGCAGAATTGCAGCCCGGCCCTCGTTAGGAAACCAAAGCGCTGCGGGTTGTCCATGTAGTCGTTGAAGTCGTCGTCGTGGTAGAGACCGGGGCGCTTGAAGAATTTGTCGTTTTCGATGAAATAGGTGGGCACGCCGTCGTTGTCGGCGCTGTCGACTGCACACCACTCCAACGCGTTGCCCATCCACACGCCCAGAAAGTTGAAGTACCGTTTCAGCCCGAACTTGGCCACATCGATGCTGCTGTATTTGGGCATGATGACGATGACCTCGTGGCCCATGGCACGCAGCGTCTTGGGCAGCGCGCCGACGACGTCGGCCAGCCCGCCGGTCTTGGCGTAGGGCACACATTCGGAGCTGATCATGACAATCTTGAGTGGAGATTTCACAGATGATTTCCTTTACCTGTAGACATCCCGGCGATAATCCAACGCGCAAAATCTCGATTATCAATACATCGGACTCAGACTGTCAAAGTAACCGGCGGGATATGGTGGGTTCGCCTGTTCGGCGGAAGGCGAGATCGTTCAATCCTCGAGTTGCGGAATGAATCGGCAAGATCACCGCACGTTTCGACTGACGCGTCAGTTACATGTGGATGACGGGTTGTGGAGAGAGCAGGCCTTCAATAGCGTCGACGAATGCGACGTATGGTGTGTCTTCGGTAACGTCTAGTTTGAGCATAAAATGCCTGCTTTCCTCCAAGACAGTCGTGATCTGCATTATAGCCTTTGGCTATCCTATCTACCAATTTGCTTAGCAGCGATTCTTGACATCGCCCAATAGTCGGGTCTGATACGATTGACAATTGAACGTTGACAATGTCAATTCACAATTGCCCTGCCCGATCCCTCGTCTGCTGAATCAACTTGGCCACCAACGCAGTCCACCCGGTCTGGTGGCTGGCCCCGATGCCGGCGCCGTCGTCGCCGTGGAAATATTCGTAGAACGGAATGTGATCCCGCCAGTGAGGATCGGTCTGGAAGAGTTGATTGCCGCCGTGGACAGCGCGACGACCCTCGTCGTCGGCCAGGAAGATGTCCGTCAACCTGCGTGACAGATCGGCGGCGACCTGGTCCAGCGTCACAAAGTGGCCCGAGCCTGTCGGCAGTTCAACTTTGAATGTGTCGCCGTAGTAGTGGTGGTATTTCTGCAGCGATTCGATCATCAGAAAGTTGACGGGAAACCAGATGGGACCGCGCCAGTTGGAGTTGCCGCCGAACATATAGCTGCTGGATTCGGCGGGTTCGTAGCGCACGGTCGATGGCTTGCCGTCGATCAGGAAGGTGTACGGATGCGTGCGCATGCTCTTTGGAGAGCGAGCGCAGACCATAGGGCGAGAGAAACTGGGCGGTGTCCAGCATACGCGCCAGGATCTGCGCCAACTGATGGCGGTCGGTCAGCGAGAGCAGACAGTCGCCGGACGCGCCCGGCTCAACCATCAGATTGAGGTTGTGGATCCACTCGGGACGATATTTCAGAAACCAGTCCATGCGCCGCCGGAAGCCGGGCAGTTCGGACAAGGTTCTGTAGTTCAGCGTCTCGACCGCGAAGAGCGGCACCAGTCCGACAAAGGACCGGATCTTCAGCGGCGTATGTTCGCCGTTGGACCTGATGGATCGAGTCGTAGTAGAAATTGTCCTCCGGATCCCACAGTCCGTGCTCGCCGCGTCGGCCGTTGATGGCGCGGGCAATGTGCACGAAGTGTTCAAAAAACTTGGAGGCGACGTCGGCGTAAGGCGGCTTGAACCGCGCCAGTTCCAGCGCGATGGCCAGCATGTTGAGGCAATACATGGCCATCCACGCCGTGCTGTCGGCCTGTTCCAGGCGCCCGCCGTGGGGCAGCGGCTGGCTGCGGTCGAAGACGCCGATGTTGTCCATGCCCAGGAAGCCGCCCTGGAAGATGTTGCGCCCGTCGATCATCCTTGCGGTTGACCCACCAGGTGAAGTTGAGCAGAAGCTTGTGGAAGGCCTTTTCCAGAAAATCGGTGTCGGCATGACCGGATTGATTGCGCGCGATCTTGTAGACCCGCCAGACGGCCCAGGCGTGGACGGGCGGATTGACGTCGTTGAAGTTCCACTCGTAGGCAGGAATCTGGCCGTTGGGGTGCATGTACCATTCGCGCAGAACCAGGAGCAATTGGCGCTTGGCCCATTCCGGATCGATGAGGGCGACGGGGATCATGTGAAAGGCCAGATCCCAGACCGCGTACCAGGGATACTCCCACTTGTCCGGCATGGAGAGCACATCCATGTTGTAGAGGTGCTCCCAATCGGCGTTGCGACCTTGCTTGCGTTCGGGCCGACGGCGGCGGGAAGGCCGGATCGCCTTCGAGCCAGAGTTGGACCGAATAGTGGTACAACTGCTTGGACCACATCAGCCCGGCAAAGGCCTGGCGTTGTACGTTGCGTTCGTCGTCGTTGAGATGGGGCGGCTGAATCGCTGCTGTAGTAGTCATCGGCTTCGGCGATGCGCATGCTCGTAGACGGCGTCAAAATCGTGGAATGGATCGGCGTTTGACCGATTGGAGAGACGGACGCGCACGCTCATCGACTGGCCCGGCGCCACGATTGCGTCGGAAATGGGCGGCGGCCTTGGAGCCGCTGCCTGCCGGGTTCACCCGATCCATGTGGCCGTTGACGATGGCCTCGTGGAAACCGTCCTTGACGTAGAAGCCTTCGTTGGGTGTAGCCGAAGAGTCGCTCGTGTTGGTCTCGTTTTCGGTGAAGAGCAGCCGAACCGGTTCGGATTGGCCGCCGGCATCGACATACCACCAGCGTTCGGCCAGGTGGCGGTGCGCCGAGAAGACGGTGAGCATATCGCGTTGCGTCGAATGGACGGCACGCAACGAGGGGCGTTCGCGTCCATAGCCCCAGGACCAGTCATTGCGATACCAGAGCTGGGGCAGAATGTGCAGCGGGGCCGGGTCCGGCCCACGGTTGAGCGCTGTGATGCGGCAGAGGATGTCCTCCTGGTCGGCCTTGGCATACTCGACAAAGACGTCGAAGTAGCGATTCTGCTCGAAAGGCCTCGCCGCAGGGAATCGATCAGCTCATACTCGGGTTCGTCCCGACTGCGGCTACGGCTGACATCGACCAGATCCTGGTAGGGATAGGCCACTTGGGGATATTTGTAGAGCATCTTGGCGTAGGAGTGGGTCGGCGTGCTGTCGAGGTAGTAGTAGTACTCCTTGACATCTTCACCGTGGTTGCCCTGGGGACCGGTCAGCCCAAAGAGACGCTCTTTGAGGATGGCATCCTGCTCGTTCCAGAGCGCCATACCCATGCAGAGGTTCTGGTATCGATTGCAGAATCCGGCCAGCCCATCCTCATTCCAGCGATAGGCACGGCTTCGTGCATGATCGTGGGGAAAGTAATCCCAGGCATCGCCGTCGCGGCTGTAATCCTCACGCACCGTGCCCCACGCTCGTTCGGCGACGTACGGTCCCCACAGTTTCCAATCGGCGACTCGTTGCTCGGAATCGAGTAGCCTCTGGTGTTCAGCCGTGTCCAGTCGTGGCATAGTTTGTCCTTTCGGTGGGGGTAAGAATTGGGGAATGGTGATCGGGGAAAAGGATATGGGTTAATTGCGACTATTGCGGGGAGATGTCTCGACACTGGTATCGATAGCGTAGGCCTAAGCCTGTCGAAGCCGGGTCAACTCGCCTACGCCTTCGACAAGCTCAGGCTACGGCTACCGAGTTTCTAATCCCCAATCCCTAACCCACCACTCACTCCATCGGCGTGATACTCTGTTGCGTTCGCAATTGCCGAACGATCAGCGGCTTGAACCAGGTCTCGTTGCCGGTGGTTTCGGCGCGTTTTCTATAGGTATTGGCGCGTTCCGTACCGACCTCTCGGGCTTCGAAAAATGAATTGCTCTGGAGCATCGTCGTCTCCAAATAGTGCCATTCATCCCGGTCTTCCGCTGTCTGCCAGCCCACAAATGCGTGTCCGGGTATCAACGCAATGGCCGGATTGAGCGAAATGCCTTCCAGCAGACTGGCAAAGAGCAGTGTGGCGTCGATGCAGTTGCCCATCTTGCCGTCGATGCACTCTCTGGGCAGACGAATGCGCTGTGATCGTGTGTCGTCTTCGAGATTGAAGTTGACGACTGAGTGGACGTAGGCGATGTCCAGGTCCTCCTTCAGCGCCTCATAGATGGCCTGGACCTGGGATTCCACATCGCCCAGATAACCCTGCAGGCGATGCTGGTGGTGGCGCCGGACGACGGTGCGCAGAAACTTCATCACGCTGGGCTCGTTGGGCGTCACGAAGGCGGCCAGGTAGGGCGAGAAGTCGGTGATCTCGCCGGTCACCGCATCCTTGACCGATCGGGGCGCGGTGGTACGCGCCAGAAGCCAGATGCCCACGGTGCGATGTTCGGCTATCTTGTTGTCGTCCAAATCTTCAACCTGAATATTGAGCGTGGCACGGGTCAGCTCATTCAGGCCGCGGATCTCTCTGGGAAAGAGGGATGGGAGTTGGCTCACCGTCTTGGGTTCGCCGTTCTTGACCTCAATGGTGTCGACAGCCTGGGCCGTATAGCCCTCGATGAAGGATGTCACGCGCAATCGCTTGATCCGCCGCAAATTGGTGCTGACCGTGCAGGTTACCAGCGGTGTGTCCTTGGCGTTGAGCAGATGGTAGAACGCCGTGGGCAGATGCTCCATGTAGCTGTCGATGGCCACCTCCACGCCGGTGGACTCGAAGGAACGTGTATTGCCGGATCGGGTCGGGCCCTTCGGGCGGAAATCGCGGATGTTGGGCATTGATTCCAACACTGATTCTCCGGACAGCGTGTCGGGCACATTCTCTGCGTCGCTTGCCTCAGCTTGCGCCTCAGCGCGCTCCACTTCTGCCAGCGCCTCCTCGATGGCGTAGAGATAGGCTTGAGCATCCATCAATTCCTCGGCCGTGGTTACATGAACGGCGCCAGAACCCGCTTCATCCGGATCGGTCTCGGCAAACAGATCGTTCTGTAGGTTGTTGACGACCAGTCGCTGGCGATATCGCAGGTCGCTCAGTTCTTGTCGGGTTTTCCCATCCAGGTCCATGGCTGAAGACATATTGTTTCTCCTTCGGATAGGCGCGTGAGTCTGGTTGTGTGAACGGGACGGCTAGGAGAACGGATACATTTCGCCGATGAACTGCTTGTCGAGATCGGATAGCCGGCTGTTCTGCCAGGGCACGGCAAAATCACCGATGGTCTGTTCCTGGGGAACCGGGTAGAGCATGATTGATTCACGATCAAAGTCGGTGAACTGGGTCTGTTCTTTGGCGTATTTGTTGAGGATATTGACGCGAACCTGATCTTCCGTCCAGTAGTTCGGTGCGCCTCGATAGGCCTCAATCACAGCCGCCTCGTTCCATGGAATGCCGCCCTGTCCAGGGTTCTGGTGTTCGTGGATACAGCCCAGCGCGTGGCCGAATTCATGCAGCACCACACGGTGATATTCCTCATCCGTGGTGTCGGCCGTGAACCACCCAAAGTTCATGGTCGGCTGATCCGGCAGGATCAATAACGCATCGACGCCGATGTAGGACCAGGAGCCGGGCTGCAAGAACGAGATGCGAATCTCGGCATCGGCTGCATTGTCAAAGGCAAACCGGACATTGGCGTACTCACTCCACTCATTGGCCACCGCCTGGACCTTGGCCTGCACAGCCGGATCGCCGTCCAAAAAGCGCACGTGCAATACGCGCCCCGGCTCCCAGAGCTTGTGCTTGACCAGCGCCATTGCCTCCGGCATATCCTCCGGATTGTCCGGCAGCACCACGTTGTGCGGGTTTGTCCCCTCGGCAATCGATTTGGCTCGTTCTTCTTGATCGTCAGGGAGTACACGGTCGATGCAATAGCGAGTAACAGTGCTCATAAATCGCTCCTTTGGCTAAACCGATACGTTATGTCCACAGACTACACACCTTCTCTGCCGGTGTCAAGGTGCTGTTTTGCGCTATACTTCACTGCTATTTGACAGGTTGGGTGTCACCCCCTATAATGCGCACCATTCTTCCGAACAAGAGCGCAATCTGACCGGAAAATATGAAGAGACCAATGTCTAGACTGAAGATTCACCAAGCCGACAGCCAAATCTGTTGTTGTTGTCAGAAGACGCGAGGGATGATACCTCCGGCTTAGCTTGGTGCTGTTTGCCACCAAGAGTCAACCGGCAACATCCTCGCCTGATATCACTCAGCAGCGGGGTTGTTGACCCGGTTGGCTCTTTTTTTGTTGTAGGACCTGTTATGACTATCAGCAAGAACAATCTCACCAATTTGAATACCGGCTGTGCCTGCACTTGTTGCGGCTGTATTTGTTGCAGTTGCACTTGTTGTGGTGAAAAACCGCCGCCACACGTTGATCCTGCGAGGCGCCTCATGGTGTAGGCGCTTCACGGCACAGAAGCCCGGGACAACGAGTCTAGCCGCCATCAGCGCGGCAGACATCGTTGCCCGGGCTTTTTTTTTCGTCACAAACTTCATTTTCAACCCTCGGGGTGTATCCTATTCATGAAGTCTGTGACAAATCTCACAGCGCATCCATACAGAACAACCGGAGAACACCCAATGCCATTCGCAACCGCAGCATCACAATTGAAATCCGCCGACCTACCGCTTTGGAACCGTGCGTTGGAGATGGCCGACCCGGAGGACATCATCCGCTGGAGCCTGGCCGTATACGGCAACCGGCTGACCATGGGCACCGGCTTCGGCGCTTCCGGTCTCGTTCTGCTCGACATGACCATGCAAGTCAACCCCAATGTGGATGTCTTCTTCATCGACACCAGCATGCTCTTCCCCGAGACCTATGAACTCAAGGATCGGCTGGAAGCCCGCTACCAGATGCAATTTCGCCGGGTTGCCGGCATCGGTCTGGCCACACAGACTGCCCAATATGGAGATCTTCTGTGGGAGACGGCGCCCGATCTTTGCTGCGGTATGCGCAAGGTGCGACCGCTTGCCGCTGCTCTGGATGGGCGTGGCGCATGGATGGCTGCTCTGCGCCGTGATCAGTCGTCCACACGCAGCGACACACCCATCCTTCAGTGGAACGAGCGTCACCAAGTGGCCAAGATCGCGCCGCTGGCGCGCTGGAGCGAGGCCGATTGCTGGCGCTACATTCGTCATCACAACCTGCCCTACAATCCGCTGCATGATCACGGCTATCCCAGCATCGGCTGCGTACCCTGCACGCGTTCGGTGTTGCCCGGCGAGGATCTGCGTGCCGGACGCTGGGCCGGTCATCAGCAGAAGACGGAGTGTGGTCTGCACTTTGAAAATGGGCTATCAGTGCGCGAAACGGTCCTGTAACACGACATTTATGTCGTAGCAGTTTGACTGAACTGGCACAGAGGGCTACGACATAAATGTCGTGCTACAAAAATAGAATTCTACGGAGATTGTCTATGAGCACCTATCCCATCATCCTCAACAACCTGGAGACCCAGCCCGTCCTGATCTTGGGCGGCGGCAAGATCGCTGAGGACAAGCTGGTCAGTTTGCTGAGCGCAGGCGCGGGCAATGTCACTGTCATCAGCCCTGAACTCAACGAACACCTGACCGAATTGGCCGATGCCGGTGACATCAACTGGGTGAAGCGCTCCTTCAGTTCAGGTGACATTACCGAGCGTCTCCCCTTCCTCCTGATCGCCGCCACCGATGACCCGGCCGTCAACCACGCGGCAGTCGAGGAAGCCAGAACGGTGCGTGTGCTGGCCCAGGCCGTCGATGACATCCCCTTCTGCGATTTCTACGGCGTCAGCGTGGTGCGCCAGGGCGGGTTGACCATCGGCATCGGCACCGATGGCCAGATGCCGGCGCTGTCGGCTCGCCTGCGCCAGAAACTCAGCCGCGGCATCGGTCCCGAATACGCCCGTCTGATCGAACTGGCACGTGAGCTTCGACCACTGATCGCAGAGCGGTTTCCCGACTTTTCCAAGCGTCGCCAGGTCTGGTATGCGTTGGTCGACGCGCCGCTCATCCCGATGTTGCGCCGGGGCGAGTCGGACGAGACCGTGCGTGCCGCCATGGTTCGCATCGTTGATCGAATACGGGGCCAACTGAACCATGTCTATTTCCTCATTGCAGTCACCATCGACATCGAAACGTCAGGTCGGAACTGTCTACCTTGTGGGGGCCGGCCCCGGCGATCCCGAGCTGATCACCGTGCGCGGCCTGCGCCGCTTGCAGGCCGCCGATGCTGTGCTCTACGACAAACTCGCGCCGGCCGAACTGCTCGACGAAGCGCCGCCCCACGCCCGTCTCATCAACGTGGGCAAAGCGCCCAATCGACACTGTTTGGTGCAGGAGGAGATCAATCGTCTGATCATTGAACTGGCCCAAAAGGGTCTCAATGTGGTGCGGCTCAAGGGCGGCGATCCCTTTGTCTTCGGGCGCGGCGGCGAGGAAGCATTGGCCCTGCGCGCCGCCAATATCCCGTTTGAGGTAGTCCCTGGCGTCACCTCGGCCATCGCCGCGCCCGCGGCTGCCGGCATTCCCGTAACTTTCCAGCATCTGGCCCGCTCTTTCGCCGTCATCACCGGCCACAGCCGATTGCCCCTCAACCACCGACTCGACCGGGCGAGCGGCGGCATGACGGATAGAGAGGTGACGGACGGCCTGGACCACCACAATTGGACGGCGTTGGCCGGCATCGACACCCTGGTCTGCCTCATGAGCGTACGTAGTCTTTCGGCCATCGTGACACGCTTGCTGGACAATGGCCGCTCCCCGGAGACGCCGGTCGCCATCGTCGAACGCGGCGCCACACCGGAACAGCGCGTCACCACCGGCGCCCTGAGCGAGATCGCCGACATCGCCGCCCAGACAGGCGTGCGTTCCCCCGCCGCCATCGTCATCGGCAATGTCGTGGCGCTGCACGAAGCACTCAAACCGCGAAGTATTGAACCGAAACCGCTTATCACAAGGAGAGAACTATGACCACAACCACCAATTGGCGCCCCATCCTGCTGGAGCAGATGCCGGAGGATTGGGCCAACGCTATCGACATCTTCGAGGGCCAGATTGCGCTGCGAAAAGAGGGCAAGATCGACGAGAAGGTCTTCGCCGAGACGCGCCTGCGCCAGGGCGCCTACGGCCAACGCTACGACAATGGCCAACGCCATGATGGCTTCGAGACCCAAACCCTGGAATTTCCTTCCAATGGCCTGACCAAAGGACCCGACACCATCTGGGATGCGCCGGGCATGCAACGCATCAAGGTCCCTTTCGGCGGACTGACGCCGGATCAGCTCGAAGTGCTGGCCACGCTGGCCGACGAATACGCCGACGGCATTCTACACGTGACGACGCGCCAGGACATCCAATATCACTTCATCCACATCGACGACACGCCGGATCTCATGCGGCGTCTGGCCGCGGTCGGCATCACCACACGTGAGGCGTGCGGCAACTCGGTGCGCAACATCACCGCCTGCCCGCTCTCCGGCGTCTGCACCACCGAGTCCTTCGACGTCTCGCCCTATGCCGATGCCCTGACCTGGTTCCTGCTCGGCCATGACGACATCCAGGACTTTGGGCGCAAGGTCAAGATCGCTTTTTCCGGCTGTGAACACGAGGCCTGTGGCCTAGTCAAGCTCCACGATCTCGGCTACCTGGCCCAGACGCGTGAGACTGACGGCGAGATCGTGCGGGGCTTCAAGATATTCGTGGGCGGCGGTCTGGGCACCGTGCCTCACCAGGCCAAGGTGTTGGCCGATTTTGTGCCCGAAGAGGAGATCATGCCCCATGCGCAGGCCGTCTCGCGCGTCTTCGCACGGCTGGGCGAGAAGCAGAACCGCAACCGGGCCCGACTCAAATTCCTGGTCGCCAATCTCGGTATTGACGAGTTTCGCCGGCTGGTGTTGGAGGAACGTGAGCAATTGCCCTACGACGAACGCTGGGTGACCTATCTGGACAACCTGGACAGCGTGCCCAATCAACCGAAGCGCCCGAGCCTGCCCACCAACGGCGTTGTAAAGGCCGATGGCTTCGCTGCGTGGTTGGCGACCAACGTCTACTGGCAGCGTCAGCCCGGCTATGCTGTGGTCACGCTCAACCTGCCGTTGGGCGATCTTTCGTCGCATCAGGCGCTGGCCTTGGCAAATATCGCCCGCACCTACGTGGGCGACAACATCCGCACCACCGTCGAACAGAACATCATCCTGCGCTGGGTAGCCGAGTCTGATCTGGCTGCCGTCCATGGTGCGCTGGCCGCGGCCGGGCTGGCCACGCCAGGCGCCAACACCATCATGGACATCACCTCCTGCCCCGGCACCGACACCTGCAAGCTGGGCATCGCCGCCTCACGCGGGCTGGCCGGTGAGTTGGGGCCGCGTCTGGCGGAGCGTATGGATACCATGCCCGAAGCGGTCAAGGATCTCAAGATCAAGGTCAGCGGTTGTTTCAACTCGTGCGGCCAGCATCATGTGGCCGACATCGGCTTCTTCGGCAACAGCCGCCGTCGCAACAACCGCGCCGTGCCTCACTTCCAGGTTGTGCTGGGCGGAATGTGGCAGGAGAACGCGGGCAGCTACGGTCTAGCCGTGGGCGCTGTGCCCTCCAAGTCTGTGCCGCAAGTGCTGGACGCCATCACCGAACGCTACGTGGCCGAACGTGGGGCCGATGAGTCGTTCCAGCAATGGATCGCACGCATCGGCAAGCGCGAAGCCCGTGCCATCATCGACCCCTTCATGGATGTGCCAGAATACAGCGTCGATCCGTCGTTTTACTCTGACTGGAGCGATCCGCGCGAGTTCACCATCGGCGACATCGGCGTGGGTGAGTGTGCCGGCGAGGTGGTTTCGCTCTTTGCCATCGAGGTCGCCAGGGCCGAGGGCCGCGCTTTCGACGCCCTCATCGCGCTGGACGAAGGGGACTATACTCTGGCCGATGCCCAGGCGTATGAGTCCATGTTGCTGGCGGCCAAGGCATTGGTGCGCAACCAGTTTCTCGATGTCGGCGATGATCCCCAGCGCATCGTCGACGAATTCCGCAACCGCTACTACGATACCCAGCTCTTCTTTGACCAGTACGCCAAAGGCAAGTTCGCTCACTATCTCTTCGACCGCCACGACAACCCGCCCGACGGCGTGGACGCGGACGGCGCACAACAGATCATCGGAGAGGCCAACCTCTTCATCGAAGCCGCCCATGCCTGTGATGCTCGCATGGCGCAGAAGGTGGCGTAAATGATTTTTGCCACGGATGAACACAGATAGGGATCAGGTGGGACACAGATACAGAAGCGCAATACTTCTGTCGCCACAAACATTCATCATTTTATCTGTGCCTCATCCGTGACCATCTGTGTTCATCTGTGGCTAAGCTTTTCAAGGAAAAACATCATGATACCGCAACGAATTGGCGCAAAACTCTTCTTTGAGGGTGCAGAAAACCTCGATTTATCACTCTTCATTCCTGTTTTCCACCGCTGGATCCGCAACAACACGGTCGATGGGTTGCTCATCGACGTGGCCGACTACAAACATGTGCCCGACGGCCCGGGCGTGATGCTCATCGGCCACGACGGCGACTTCTCCATCGATCTGGCCGAGGGGCGACAGGGTCTGCGCTACGTCCGCAAACGAGGTTGGGAGGATCCCGACGGCGATGATGCCCAGATCCTGCAAGCCAGGCTCGACGAGGTCTTGAGCATGTTGCAGCAGGGCGCCGACGCCCTGGCTGGCGAGCGCAAGCTGCGCAAGATCGTCCGGTTTGCGAAGGGCGAGTTGCAGGTGACCTTCAGCGATCAACTGCGGACGCCCAATACGGCAGAGGTGTTCGCCGCTATCGAGGCCGACATGCTGGCCGTCTTGACGCACCACCATGCCGACGCTCTGATCAGCCTGGAGCGTGTGTCGGCGTCCCCTCACGAGGCATTGACCGTGAATGTGACCGTGCGGGAGGTTGTTGCGCAGGCGGCGTGAGCCAGGGGTGGCAAAACAGATGCAACAAGAGGCGGGGACGCCATCTCAGTGTCCTCGTCTCTTGTCAATTGCGGCGTGCTTGCCTGGATGTGGCTATTTGTGCGATGATCTGAAGGGAGAAGAAACTCGATCCGCAATCGGTGGGATGCTACAATTTGTGCGGTGATTGCGATGTGAACAGGGGGCCTGTCGGCGAACTTTCGAGGACAGGTCAGAGACAAAAGAGAGGAACAAGATGAACCGATCCCCCGAATTTGAACGACCGGATCTGGCTGTTGCCGACCAGATCGTAGCAAGATTGGTGAGCGGCGGTCTCCTGCCGCAGCCATTCGCCGATCGTGTGGCGACTGCGTTGGCCAACGGAACAATACGCGCCAACGACTGGCGCAGATCGGCTGAACAAGTACTGGCTTGGGAGATGCAGGAGGGCGAACATGAGTAGCCCGCAACGGATTCGACGGCTGGGGATTGTCGCGTTTCGTGGCGCTATTCGATCCATGCAGATCCGGTTCCGGGCCGACCAGCCCATTGCCCTCATCTACGGCGAGAACGGGACCGGTAAATCGACCATCGCCGATGCCATCGACTTTGTCTGCAACAATGAGTTGGGCTCGGTTCGGCTGCGCAGCGGCACAAAGCCGGCGCATGTGATTGCTGCCACATCAGCGGCAAGTGATCTGCGTGTGGAACTGGTTGTTGAGGATCGTACCTGGCAAGCTCGCTTGCAGGGGCAGAGGGCGGTGACGACGCCTGCGGATCCGCCCCGCGCCTTCGTCCTGCGCCGTGTCGACATCACACGCATCATGGAGGCCACCGATAGCCAGCGCTACAAGAGTTTGCAGGAGTTCATCACCGTTCCGCAGGTCGAAAAGAGTGAGAGCGCGCTACGCACAGCCTGCAAAACGATGGCTGCCGAGGTTGAGCAGGCAAATCAGCAGAGAGGTTTGGCCGAGCAGACCCTGAAGCAGATCTGGACGGCTGAAGGGAGTCCGGGAGACAATTTCCTGCGCTGGGCACGAGAGGCCGTGCAGCAGCCCAGCGTGGTTTTGGCAGCAGAACTGGAACAAAACAAGGCGCTGCTGACCGCACTGGACCTGGCCATCGCTGCCGATCAGCGAGTGCGGACGACAGCCGCTCAACTGACCCAGGCGCGTGTCGAATACGCGAAATTGAACAGGGCATATCGCCAGGCCGGCCAGGGACAAGACAACGCTGATCTGGTGGAAACCCTGGAGGCCGCCAGTTCCTACCTGCAACGCCATCATGAGGCTGACCGTTGCCCGCTCTGTGCCAAGCCGGAATCCGGCCCAGCGCTGTTGGCAACCATCAAGGCGCAGTTGGCCCAACTTCAGCAGGTTCAGCAACTGCGACAACAACTGGAGCAGAAACTGGAGGAAGGGAAGGGCATCAACGGCGCGTATGCCGCCGCGCGTCAGACGTGGCAGGCCGCCTATGCCGACCTGTCGCTGCCGCTGGTCACAGGGCCGGACGAACTGACGGCCGGCATCGAGATCGCCGATGTGAATTTCGCCGATGCGAATTTTGATGAGGGGGACGACCAAGCCGACGCCGCAATCCATGCGACGCTGGCAACCTTGGCCGCGCGCCGACCGTTGCTGGCAGCGCGCATCGAGCAGTCGGAGAAGGCGCTGGGCCAGCACAACGCACTCTCCGCCCACCTGGCCACCATCGATCGGCTGGCCGACTCCATGATAACGGCCTACACGCTGGACCGACGGCTCAACGATATGCTTCTCATTGTCGAGGAGGAGCGCAAACGCTACGTGGAAGAGACGGTCAACGGCATCAGCGGCACGGTCAGCGAACTCTACCGTCGCATCCACCCCGATGAGCCGTTGGGCAACGCCAGCTTCGGCCTCAAGGATCGGACGAGAGCCTCATTGACCCTGACCAGCACCTTCGGCACACGTGACGATGTACCGCCCGCCGCCTATTACAGTGAATCTCACCTGGACACGCTGGGACTTTGCGTCTACTTGGCGCTGGCCAAGCAGACGGGCAATGCCCTGGTGGTGCTGGATGACGTGCTGACCTCCGTTGATTCCCAGCATCTGGATCGAGTCATCGAACTGATCAACGAAGAAGCATCCAACTTCGGCCATGTGATCATCACCACCCATGATCGGGACTGGTTCAACCGACTGCGAGACGGCCAAGGAATGAACGCCGAGTTGATCGAACTCCATGATCGGGACCTGCAGCGTGGCATGCAAGTGACTGAGTCGGCATAGTCTTAACTGAAGACACAACGAGAACATGACTTACGTAGGTCACACTTACAGTGTGACAATTCTGACAATCGGACCCGTCGGCCAGGGGTGCAGCAGTTCGGTCAGTGTAGCTCGTCCGACTGCAAGTCGGACCTACACAAACAAGTGATCCCGTAACGCCTTCAGTTTAGCCGGGCGTACAAGTTGGTTCGCGATTCGCAAGAGACGTTTAGTGATGTCTCTGCTCGTCAATGTAGGCTTGTCAGGCAGCGCTGGACGGATCGAACCATGGATCTTCCGTGATCTCCGGTGCTACCTCGAGATCGCGCCGACCTGCCACGAGACGTCCTGTGACCACCGACGCATCATGTTGGAAGACGAGCAGCGTGTCGCGCTCGAATGCCTCCGCACGCAGCCGGCGCTTGGTCTCGATGCTGGTCATCGGATCAAGATCATAGGACGGTACCCAGGCCAGCCGGTTCATGTGCGACGCCCAGCTACAGGCGTCGGTCAGGAAGCAGAGGCTCTCTCCGCCATCCTCCACCCAGACGGTCTGGATCGAAGCCGTGTGACCGGGTGCGATGTCGGTGCGCACGCCGGAGGCGATGCGCTGTGGACCGTCGACGATTTCGAGCAGGTTGCGATCCAGAAGCGGCTGCCAGTTGTCGGTGTGATACGTAGCCCGTGTGCGTTCGTTGGGGTAGCTGGCTTCGGCCAGGTCGATGCGCTGGCCCAGGCAGAGTGCGTTGGGGAATGTGGGCACAACCGGGCCGGGCGAACCGTCGTCCGTGTCCCAACAGGTCGCCCCGCCGATGTGATCGCCGTGGAAGTGGGTCATCACAACGACATCAACGTCTTCCGGTTCGAAGCCCACCGAGCGCAGGTCGTTGACCAGCCGTTGGTTGCGATTAGCTAAGCCGATGAAGCCCCGCTGTCGTTCGGGAATTTTGTCGCCGTGACCCGCATCGACCAGCACGAGTCCGGCGTCGGATTCAATCAACAGGCAGCGGACATCGGCGGGGATGCGGTTGAGTTCGTCCGGTTCGACAACCTGTTGCCACAGCGCACGCGGCACGAGTCCGAAGAAGCCGCCGCCGTCCATAGCGTGCAGACCGTCGCTGAGGATGTAACAGCGGATGGATCCAATCGTGAGTGAGTAAGCCATCTGTACTAACTGTCCGTGTGTGCAAGGTCGTTAAGAAACGCGACAAACAGTGCCAAGTCTTCATAGAGGTCATCGTAGCAGGCACGAAGTTCTTGGGTCAGTTCTTTTAGGCGGGATGGTCGTAGATTGAAAGTATATACATTGCGCACAATGTGACGAAAGCCCCTGTATTCGTCGAGGCAGACCCGCGTTTTGTAGCCAATGACCGCAGGACGGACTTCATGTGTCTTGCCGCTCATCTGCGTTGCGAGCTATGTCCTCGAAAATACCTAGTTCTGTCAGATTTGGTGTGACAAGACAATCACCTTTGAATTGGAGGTGGAAATCAACAGATTGTGCAACCAGTTGTGATGATAAACGTGCCGATTCAACTTGTGAGCCGGTGAAGACCACTGGGTTCGGGCATCAGACCGTGGAGAATAGGGTGTGAAATTGTGAACCAAAGCCCAAGCCCGAATTGACCGTTCAGCGGAAGCCAAATGACCGTGGAAGTACTTTGTAGCATACAGATAGCGGTCCATCGGGTCCATGTGGCGGTCAATCATGTTGCTTGTTCGTCTGGCAGTAGGATGCTGATACCATCGTATGAAAACCGCAGATTTCTTGGCCAGCTTGTTGACCGCCTCTAGAGCCGTGCCCGAAAGAGTGTCAGCAGCCCACTGTCGGAAAATCTGCCAGGTTCGCCCGAAAGTCGTCGTCCGTAGCTGACTCATAGACGTCCCAAAATCTCTCCTGAATCTCAGGCCAAGCTTGCTCGTACTTCTTCTTACAGCGGGAACGGATACTGATAAAGGCGTGCAAGATGCATTCAATCACGACGATCATGGGAAAGAGTGAGCGCCAACTATTTTGAGTCGCTGTCCACCCATCCGTGTTCACGGTCTCGGGTTGATAGTCTGGAGAAAATGACAAGGCTTCATCTTTGAACGTCTGATATGCAGTGGTCAAAGAAGCCTCATCCGCAGCCGTCGTCACTGCTGCACCCAGGACACAATCGTCTCCGACCGTTGTCGGGATGTAGCATTTCTCACCCTGCAAGCGGCTATGTTTTTCATCCGCTAACAGATCTTTCGGAATATCCTCCGGCTGTTGAACCGTTGTTTCAACCAGACTGTATCGACCCAAATGGGTCGTTTGACGATACCAGTATGAGTCGCTGCGACCGAATACATAGGTCAGTGCAGAATATGGGACCCCATATTGACGCAAGAAGTGCGCTTTCTCCACTTCATCTGTATAACCAGTCATGTAGGGCATGACTCTGCTTGGTTTTACGCTCAAAACGATGATCTTTCCGTTCGCATCTCGTTCATTCAGCTTGATTCGTTGCATCTCGAAGCCATCCAGCTTCTTCGAGCCTCGTTTGCCATGTAGTTGGTAGCCGGAGCGAATCTCTGCTGGAAACAGTTCCGGACACTGTTCGATGTAGCGGTCGATTTCAGCTCGGAATATTCTGGAATCCGACATCATCTCTTGGTATGTCGATTCCTCGATCGGGAGAATCGTTGTCCGGCCTGACTTGAGTTTTTTTCTTGACTGAGGGTACAATTTCGTTGAGACATAGTGGTTAAATTGCGTGATGGCTTTTTTACCACTATTGTCTCAACTTCTTTGCTCCCCACCAAATCTGACAGAACCAGCACATTTCTATTGACTGAACCAGGCCCGAATTCCAGAATTCCACTGCTTTGCCCAGTATAGCCTAGCAATCGTTCACGAAACGTTCTAACAGTCTACCAATGGTTTGCCGACATCGATCAAATGTTTGCGATGTATGCTTACGCCATAGCCTGTTTTGAACGTTCTCTCGTGTGGCGCAGCGCTGGAATTCAGCAATATATCGTTCAATTGGCTACAGAATGAATACAGGTGCTGCCGTTGAAAGACGGCCGGATATTGGGGTTTGGCGATGGTACGAGTCGATTTCATGACAACAGACAAGATCACAGCGTGGCAAATACGCGACCGGTTGGCCCGTCATCCGCTATTGGGCGGCGCCACTGCCCAGATCAGCATCTCCGCCAGCCATGATCATGTGATCCTTTCAGGATGGACAAGTGACGAGCGTCTATTGGCGATCGCCGCTCGAATGGCGCAAGGTGCGGCCGGCCGCCGTCTGGTATCGGTCAAGCTGAATGTGGGCGACCGGTGCAGGCAGCCGGCTTCCTCTGCCGGGCAGGATGATTCATTCTGATTGCGCTAACGATTCGCTGACGGAGCACATATCTGATGATAACGTTGCGCTTGCGTCAATCAAACGCTGGAGCGCTATTCTCTGCGATAGATGGCAAGAGAACGAACGCATCGATTTTGATGCAACGATCAGTTTCTACGGGAAACATCGGCGAGGTCCGAATTCGCAGAAAAAACTTCCCAAAGACTCAATTTGGAGGAACTACAACAATGTCAGTCAATAGCTACAACAATATTGTGCGTGAGTTTGTCAATATGGCCGACGCCATGAACCGTGCCAACAACGCCTACGACTATGCCCGCAACGGCGGCAACAACGGTGGCAGCAATGGCGAGAAGAGCACGCCACGCAAGCGGATTGCCCGACTACCCATCGACGCCTGGTCCAATGAAGATGCCTTCTCGATCAAGGCATATCTGCCGGGCGTCAATCTTGCGGATGTCGATATCACGTTCGAAGGCGAAGAGTTGACGATTCGTGGCCGATATCCTGAAGTCGAAGATGTTGAGTTTGTCACTCGGGAGCTGTTCAACGGTGAATTCGAACGACGATTGACCTTCAACGTGCCCGTCAATGTCGATGATATCGAAGCGACTTTCGAGAATGGCGTGTTGACTTTGTCCGTGCCCAAGGCTGAAGAGGTTCGCCCCAAGCAGATCAAGGTCCTTGCCAAGTAGCAGCAGAACCTCAATTCTGTGCTAAAAGTGCTCTACGGCGAATCGCTGTAGAGCACTTCTTGGATTGGATTTAATGATCATTTCACGGCCAAGGTTGACGGGTCTTATGTCCGTGGTACAATAAGCTGCTACAGATTCGGTGAAACGGGCCGTGCCGGATGAAACGAAAGCCGGCGAAATGCCGTTATCACCTGTGACTGATTTGCCTTTTTGCAGTGGAGTCACTTATATAGATTCAATCTGCAACCATTCGCTTGCTTAGCGGCGCCATCGCCTGCCCCGCTGTATTTGCTGAAGGATTCCCATGTTAAAACGAGCCTATTACGCCATTGCCGGCGATCCCAATGAAAAAGCGCTGAAGCGCCTCCGCCCTCTTGTCGATCGAGTTAACGAGTTGGAGCCTTCCTTCGAAAAGAAAAGCAACGAAGAGTTGCGCGCCATGACCGACGATTTCCGACGGCGCATCCAGGCTGAGACCGCGGAACTGCGTGCCGATCTGGACGTGGCGGAAGGGGCATATCTGGCCGTGCTCGGAACGGACCAGCAGCGATTCGCGCGCGTCGAAGTCAAGCGCATCAAAAAGGCCGTGCTGGCGATTGAAGGCGAGGTGCTCGACGATATCCTGCCGGAAGCCTTCGCAGCCGTGCGCGAGGCCAGCAAACGCACCACCGGCTTGCGTCACTACGACGTTCAGCTCATCGGCGGCATGGTGCTGCACAATGCCACCATTGCCGAGATGAAGACCGGTGAAGGCAAGACGTTGGTCGCGACGTTGCCACTCTACCTGAATGCGTTGTCAGGGCGGGGCGTCCATCTCGTCACCCCCAACGACTACCTTTCCAAAGTCGGTCTGCAATTGATGGGCCCCGTCTACGAACTGCTGGGCCTGAGCGCCGCCGTCATCCAGAACAGTGCAGGCAGTCCGGACAAGGGCAGTTTTCTGTTTGATCCGGAGTTTCCGGCGGCTGATGACCGTTACCAGTCACTGCGTCCCATTTCACGTGCCGAGGCCTACCAGTCCGATATCCTCTACGGCACCAACAACGAATTCGGATTCGATTATCTGCGTGACAACATGGCGCGCAGCCTGGATCGACTCACACAGCGCGAGCTGAACTACGCTATCATCGATGAGGTCGATAACATCCTGATCGATGAGGCGCGTACACCGTTGATCATCTCGGGTGAGGCAAGAGAAAGCTCCAACTACTATGTTCAATTTGCCAATCTGGTCACCAGTTTGCGGCCGGAAACCCATTTCGTCGTCAACGAAAAGGAACGCGTCGCTACACTGACTGAAGACGGCATCGCCTTCATCGAGGAGCGCCTGAACATCGAGAACCTCTACAGCGCCGAGCATTTCGACATGATCCCCTATCTCGACAATGCGCTGCGCGCCTTTGCACTCTATCACCGCGATAAAGACTACATTGTCCGCAACAGCGACGTGATCATCGTCGATGAGTTCACCGGCCGTCTCATGGAAGGGCGTCGCTACAGTGAGGGACTGCACCAGGCCATCGAAGCCAAAGAGGGGGTCAAGGTTCAGAAGGAATCGATGACCCTGGCCACCATCACCTTCCAGAATTTCTTCCGCATGTACAACAAGCTAGCCGGCATGACCGGTACGGCCAAGACGGAAGAGGAAGAGTTCCAGCGGATCTATAACCTGGAAGTGGTCATGGTGCCGACCCATAAGCCCGTGATCCGCGACGACCAGGACGACGCCGTCTATCGCGATGAGCCGGCCAAGTTCAAGGCGCTGTTGGATGATATCGGCAATGCCCAGGAAAAGGGCCAGCCGGTTCTGGTCGGCACCGTTGCCGTCGAAACCAGTGAGCGGATCAGCCAGATGCTCAAGCGTCGCGGCATCCAACATGAGGTGCTCAACGCCAAGAACCACGAACGGGAAGCGACCATCGTGGCCCAGGCCGGGCGTCCTGGTTCTGTGACCATCGCCACCAATATGGCCGGTCGTGGTGTTGACATCCTGCTGGGCGGTAACCCCGAGGGCCTGGCCCGTGACCAACTGCGTCGCGAGGATGAAGATCTGACGCTGATCCCCCAGCATGCCTGGAATGAGGCTATTGACATGCTCAAGCATGGCCAGGATCCCACTGAAACCTATGACACGCGCTGGGCTCAAGTGCTCACAGATAAATGGGCGGAGATCGACCGCGATCGGAAACATGTGTTGTCGGTCGGCGGCCTCTATGTGATCGGCACCGAGCGCCATGAGGCGCGGCGTATCGACAATCAACTCCGTGGACGTTCCGGGCGTCTGGGCGATCCGGGCAAGAGCCGTTTCTATCTGAGCATGGAAGATGACCTGATGCGCCGCTTCGGCGGCGAACGCATCGCCAACATCATGAGCCGGCTGGGCGTTGAGGACGACATGCCCATCGAGGCCGGCATGGTCAACAAGGCGGTAGAGAACGCCCAGACCAAGGTCGAAGGCCACAACTTCGACATCCGCAAACATGTATTGCGCTATGATGAGGTTGTCAACGAACAGCGTCACGGCATCTACGAACAGCGTCATCGGATCCTCTACGAGCCATCGCTTCAGACGTCTATCCAAGCGATGATCGAGGAAGAGGTCGTTTCCGTCGTCGAGAGCTTCACAACCTCCAGCTATGAAGATGAATGGCAGATCGAGGAGTTGATCCACGCGCTCGGCGGCATTTTTCACATGCCGTCGGAGATCACAGTCGAAAGCTGGCAGAAGCTTGATCAGGGCCAGATCGAGGAAGCGGCTGTTGCCCTGGCGCTGAAGACCTATGCAGCCAAGGATGAGGAGATCGGCGAAGAGAAGATGCGCCAGGCCGAAAAGCAGATCATGCTTTCGGCGGTTGACTATCGCTGGGTCCGCCATCTGACCGATCTGGACCGGCTGCGCGAGGGCATCGGCCTGCAAGCCATCGCACAGGTGGACCCGCTGGTGGCCTACAAGCGCGAGGCGTTCGTGATGTACGCTGAGTTGATGGAATCGATTCGCAGTGACATTGTCAAGGCGGTCTTCTCGGTTCATGTTCAGGAACAGCCGGTGGCCGCGGCGCCGATCGCCCGCAACATTCGCACCAACCAGGGTGCATCCAATGGCGCGGCAACCAAGCCCCAGACAATGCGCAAGACCGGCCCCGATCTAAAGCGCAACGATCCCTGTTGGTGCGGCAGCGGCAAGAAATACAAGAGCTGCCACATGAAATCAGATCGGGTCAAGGGAAGCGTCGGCAGCGACCAGCGCGTCAAGGAAACAAGTTAGGCGGAACGTAGACGGGAGGGTTGCTTACCCTCCCGTTTTTTATTGGCGCCGGATGACAGCCATCAGCGCACCAGAAACGATCCACCAGAAAAGGCCCGAGCTGTCAGCCATGACGCCAACCATGATGATCGCGCTGACGCTGGCTGTCCTCTTTGTCGCAGCGCTTGTGAAGTCTACACTCGGATTCGGTGAGTCCCTGATCGCTATCCCCCTGCTGACCCTTGTGCTCGGCATCCAGACGGCAGCTCCACTCGTCAGTATGATGGCCGGCCTGCTGACCGCCGTCATCGTGATCCAGAATTGGCAACGAATGGAGTTCTCGACCACGTGGCAGTTGATCGTTGCGGCGGTGATCGGCGTACCGTTCGGCGTCTGGGGTCTGAGTACGTTGCCTGAAGTCTGGCTG
Source organism: uncultured Chloroflexia bacterium (assembly GCA_963698255.1). Lineage (GTDB taxonomy): Bacteria > Chloroflexota > Anaerolineae > Caldilineales > Caldilineaceae > JAWKOK01. The sequence goes on from CAVOQD010000025.1 coordinate 182,711, forward strand.
ACCACCGGTTTGGGCATTCTGCTCATCGCCATCGGCATCTATTATTTGGCCAAACCGACCTTGGGCGCGCTTCACGGTTCCCACTGGGCCTACGTTTTTGGCTTCATCTCCGGCGTTTTTGGCGGCGCCTACAACATGGCAAGCCCGCCGGTCGTTGTCTACGGGGCCATGCGTCGCTGGTCGCCGGAGCAGTTCAGGGTCATGCTACAGGGCTTCTTCCTGCCCATCAGCATTATGATCCTGATCAGCCAGGCCACCGCCGGTCTGTGGACCCAATGGGTGCTGCAGCTCTTTGTGCTCTCCTTGCCGGCTGTAACACTGGCCTATTGGCTCGGCAGTCGTTTCAATCAGACCATGTCAACCGTACTCTTCGAACGGCTGATCTATGGCGGACTGATCGTGCTTGGCATCATGCTGTTGATCTAATGGAACCTCCACATATGAAAGGAAGAATTCCATGAATTCCTACCAACGCGTCACCAGCCGACTACGCGGCGAGCCGGTGGATCGACCGCCCAATTTTGCCATCATGATGCAGTACGCCGCCCACCACATTGGCCGGCCGCTGTCTCGCTACTACCAGGACTATCGCGTGCTCTGCGAAGCCAATTTTGCCGTGCAACAGGACTTCGAACTCGATCTGGTGCAGGCCATCTCTGATCCGTTTCGAGAGACCGCCGATTTCGGGGCCGCCATCGAGTTTCCCGAAGACAGCATCCCGCTTTGCCATGAGCCGCTGCTCAAGGAGACATCCGATCTCGCCAATCTTGTCTCGCCCGACCCGGCCACCGGCCCGCGCATGAGCGATCGTCTGGAGGCCGTCCGCACCATGCGCGAGCAGGTCGGCGGAGAGACGCCGGTCATGGGCTGGGTGGAAGGTGCGCTGGCGCAGGCCGCCGATCTGCGCGGTGTCAACAACATCATGCTGGACTTGTCCATGCAACCCGAGTGGGTGGAGGAACTGCTGGAACGCTGTGTCGAGGTTGAGATCGCCTTTGCCCGCGCCCAGATCGACGCCGGCGCCGACATCATCGGGCTGGGCGATGCCGTGGCCTCGCTGATCTCGCCGGCCATGTATCGCCAATATGCCATGCCCTACGAACAGCGCATCTTCGAGGCGGTGCACGAGATGGGGGCCCTGGCGCGCCTTCATATCTGCGGCAACACCAACCGGATACTGGCCGATATGGCCGCAACAAAGGCCGACATCATCGACCTGGACTGGATGGTCGACATTGCCGAGGCAGCCCGAATCTTCGGAGAGGGTCCGGCCATCTGCGGCAACTTTGATCCCGTGGCAGTGATGCTCCAGGGAACCCCTCAGGAGGTTCGAGCCGCCGTGCTTCGCTGCGCCGAGCTTGGCGGTGATCGCTGGATCTGCGGCGCCGGCTGCGAGATCCCGGACGGCACGCCCGTCGAGAATCTGCGTGCGCAGTCAGAGGCGCTGTGGCAAAACGGCGAATAGAATTCGGACGCTCTTCGCAACACCATCAATGAAAGGAAAGATGATGCGATATCGTAAGTTTGGCGCCACCGATGTGGAGCTATCGATTATCGGGCTGGGTGGCCATGAGTATCTGCCCAACGGCAAATCACGCGGCTTCAACGAACCGGTGGACGCGCATCTGGCCGTCGTGCCGGGACAGATCTACCCCGGCTTTGGCGGGCCGCGGCGCAAGGAGATCATCAAGCTTGCCTACGATCAGGGCATCAACTTCTTCGACGTCACTGTCGATTCGGAGAAGGAGGCCCTGGGCCGGAATTTGAAGGAACTGCCGCCGCCACACGAGATCTTCATCCAGACCCGACCCGAAGGCATGGTCTACACCTACGACGAGCACAACCGGCAGATGGCCGATTACGCCTTGCTCAAGGCGGAGGTGCAGCGGGGTCTGAAACTGCTGCAACGGGAACGGCTTGACATCCTCAACATCGCCTTCATGCAGTCGGCGCTGGACCATGATCCCGACTATCTGGCCAAGATCCGCCACAACGTGGCCGAGCTGAAGCGGGAAGGCCTGATTCGCTTTGCCAGCGCCGACACCTTTTCCGGCCAGGCCACCTACTTGGCCGAGATCGAATCGGGAATCTTCGATTCACTCTTCATCAACTTCAACTTCGCCGACAACGCCGCACAACAGCGGGTGATCCCGGCGGCCGTGGAGCACGGTCTGGGCGTGAACAGCCGTGAGGCCTTCATGAAGGGCGCACTCTTCGCCATGGGCGCCGACGTCGGCTTGACGGACCGCGATCAATTGGCCCGGCTGGCGTTGAAGTGGAACCTGGCCCAGCCAGGCGTCACGACTGTGGTGGCCGGCGTGCACAGCAGCGAGATGCTGCTCAACAACCTGACTATATTGGATGATCTGGCCTGGGGCGACGAGGATGAGGCTCTGCTGGCGCAGATAGAGAAATCGGAAACCTACACCGCATATGCGCAAGAGAGACGCAGTCGATTTTTGGGTAAGTAGGAAGCGGCCAGCGGCGACCGCTCGATCTTCGTTGTTCACAGCCGCGATGACGCACGTATCGATATCGACCATGCCTATCAGCTTGAAGCGGCGGCCGATGCCGCCGGTGTCGACGGTGAGTTCTGGTACATCGATGTTGCCGGGCATGTGCGTGGCCCGGCCTTCTATCCGCAGGAGTACGAGACCAAGATCGTCAACTTTTTCGAGCGAACGCTTGAGTAGGAGGCATATCTTCAATGTTGACTCTCGCTCGGTCCGTGGACCCGGTAAGGGGTGCATTTTGATGAGTTGACAGTGTGCATCTATACTGAAATCGTCGCCTTGGGCTGACAGGTTCCTGAACGCCAGGTTGGTTTTCTATTCATTCGCACCTTTCATTGCCATGTTACACTGTTGTCGTGCCGCCATACAGGCTCCGTGGCTATGATGGCGCCTATCGGCCAGAAATCTATTCAAGCGCTACCGCAGAACGAGGACGCCCATGACTCATACCATCAAGACCTTCGTTACAAGCCTGCTTCGCCTGGCCATTGTCTGGATTGTCAACGCCTTTTCGCTTGCGGCGGCAGCCTGGCTGATGAGGGGCATGAACTTCACGAATGTCGGGGTATATCCGCAAACGGTCGTGATTACCGCAGCGGCGCTGCTCTTGGCCCTGATCAATATGTTGATTCGCCCCGTGATCCTGCTTGTCGCTCGCCCATTGGGCTGGATCGTGTTGCTGGTCGTCGGGTTCTTGGTCAACGCCATCGCGATCTGGATCACGGCCTGGCTATTGCCCGGCTTTGAAGCCGATTTTCTTGGCGGTATCGTCGGCGGTATCGTGATCGCGTTCTTCAACACCGTCATCACCGGCATTCTCGACATGGATGACGAGGGATCTTGGTACCAGAACCGCATTGAGCGAAGAGCGACTGAGAACCCTTTCCCCAGCGCGGGTGAGCCTGGCCGGCATCTGATGATGGTCGAGATCGATGGGCTGAGCTACTGGCATCTGAAGAAGGCGCTGGATGATGGTCTGCTGCCGACGCTCCAAGCAATGATCGACGAAGAAGGCTATCAAGTCTCTCTGACCGATTGCGGCCTGCCCTCCATGACGTCGGCCTGCCAGGCAGGCATCATGTTCGGCGACAACCATGACATTCCGGCCTATCGCTGGTATGACAAGGCGCAACAGAAGCTCTACGTGTCGGCCGATGACGCCACAGAACTGAATGGCCGCTATGCCCATGGCCAGGGTCTCATGCGCGAAGGTTCCAGCATCATGAACATGCTGAACGGCGACGCGGAGAAGTCCATGTTCACCATGGCCAATATGTTCGACGCCAACGAGGAAGAGAAGAAGCGCCGGGCCGACGACATTGCGCTGCTGATGCTCGATCCTTACTTCCTAACCAGGGAACTGGCCATCTTCTTTACGGAAGTCGTGCGAGAACTTTGGGAGGCCTGGAAGCAGAAACGCCATGATGTCCAGCCACGCCTCAACCGGCTGGAGCACTTCTATCCCTTCGTGCGTGCCGCCATGTGTACCCTCATGCGCGACATCTCGGCCAACATCGCCATCATGGACATGATGCGCGGCGCGCCCTCCATCTACATGCTCTACCTGGGCTACGATGAGGTCGCCCACCATTCCGGCCCATGGACCGACGACGCCTTCGGCGATCTGCAGTCGGCTGGATGCTACATTTGGCCGTCTGCGTCGCACCGTCAATGAGCGGTCGCCCTATCCCTACGATCTGATCATCCTCTCGGATCATGGACAATCCTTCGGCCCGACCTTCTTGCAGCGCTACGGTATCACGCATCAAGGAACTGATCGAGCAACACCTGCCCGACGAAGTCGAAGTCACCCAGCTTATCGGCGGCGACACCGGCGCCATGGGTCTGCAGAGCGTTGCCGACGAACTGACCAATGTGAGCCAGAGCGGCAGCGGCACGGCCTTCGACCAGGCCATGGCCCGAGCAGGGCGCAAAACTGGCCGATCGGGGCGCTGACGTCACCGACAGGCAGAAGGACTGGATATCGAGAAGATCGCCTCGGTGACAGCCTACGGCAGCGGCAACGCCTGCCAGGTCTACTTTGATGCTCTATCCCCGCAAGATCTTGCTCAGCGAACTGAATACCCTCTACCCCGGCATGGTGGATGCCGTGATGCAACACGAGGGAATCGGCATGATCCTGGGCTACGAAGACGACGGCTCGATTCTTGCCATCGGCAAGCAGGGTACCCGCAATCTGAACACCGGCGAGGTTATCGGCGACGATCCGCTTGTTCCCTATGCCCCTGATTCGGGCCACGGCGCCGGCGTCCATCGAAAAACGTATTTGGCAATTGAAGCGTGTGATGGAATTTCCCAGCGCCGGCGATCTCTGGCTCATCAGCACCGTCTATGAGGATGGGACAGTGGCGGCCTTGGAGGAACTGATCGGCAGCCACGGCGGCCTGGGCGGCGAGCAGACCGACGCCTTTGTCTTCCACCCGCCGGACATGGAAGTGACCGAGACGCGCAACTCAATCGAGGTCTTCCATCTGCTCAACAACCACCGCAACGCGCCGGTTGTCGAACGGATGGCAAAGGATACGGGCGAGGAAATAGCGGATTGGTCGCCCGCCAACATGCTGGCGGGCATCAGCCGATTCGGCACGTGGCTAAGTCTGGCAATTCGTTGCATCCTCCTGGAGCGTAGCGCCTACGAGAAGGTGGCCAATGATCCGTACATGACGGGGCCGGCCCTACTCATCTCGGTGGTGATGCTGACTCTGCTCACCACAATCCGCGACGGCTTTGACTTCACACGCATCGCCGGCAACTATGGACTCTGGATCGTCCTGGTCATGGTGTTGACCGCGTCCGGATGGCTACTGACACGTCGCGGCGAGTTCACGCGGACGTTCCGCACCATGGGGTTTGCGCTATCGGTCTACGTGCTGATCCTGCTTGCCCTCTTCCCGGTGCTCAAGTCACTGGTCTTCTTTGTCACACTTCTTCTGATCGTGGTGGGGATCTGGATGGCTGTGGCCGTTGCACACCGAACAAAGGGCTGGCGTACACTGCTCTTGCCCATCGTCGCCGCCATCGTACTGGTGGGCGGTTCATTTGCCATCGAACTGTTGGTGGCCGGAGCCAACTTCACCTTGGATGCGCTTCTTCACAGCCTGGGCCTCAATTAGATCTGCCGGGGCCCTCTGATTCAGCAAAGGCCCCAGAGATGATTTTCCAATGGCCCATCCCCACTTGTTCACGAGGCGGGGATGGGCCATTCTGATCTCAACGAGAGAAAGGGACAACCCATGGCAGCGCCACCGGTTGATCTGAGCGGCCTGATCGATCTACACATCCACAGCGCGCCTGACGTGGTCGAGCGTCACGGCGATGATGTCGACATTGCACGTGAGGCCCAGGCCGCCGGGATGTCCGCCATTATGCTCAAGTCCCATGTGACCGGGACCGCCGATCGTGCGTCCATCGCCGGGAGAATTGTGACGGGCATCCGGGCCTTCGGATCCAGCCGTTTCCGGATTGTTATTGGTTCGACATGAGCGGCAGGTAGATTCGTGTTTCGCTGCTCGTTTCCTGCGGCATCGGCGGTACGATGTCAACGCCGCCGCTGCTCACCTCGTCCACGCTGAAGAGTTCCATGTTGCTGCCACGCAGTTGAATGGCGCTGAAGAGCATCTCGTCCTGTACGGCGGCCGCTCCTACATGGGCGCCCTCATTTTCGACCAGACGCAATCGGTTGAAGACGATGGGATCTCCGTTCGGACTGTCTATCGACATGGCAGCCGGGAAACGTAGGTTCCACTCGCACGCGCCCTGCTGGTTCTCGTAGAAGCTCACGTAGACATCACATAGCTGCGACGGCACATCGTGGGGCAGATTTGCTGCGCACCAGAACAGATCCCAGTTGATGGACGCCGCCGGCGCATTGTTGCCGCCTTCATCTCCAACGTGCACGATGGTGTCATCCATCACGTATTGGACCTGGTAGGCCGGTTCATCGAACGATGCCTGAATCTGCGCGCTGCCCCTGGCTGCAACAACCTTCAAGGTCGAGGCAATGGCGCCGTTCTTGGCGATAGCCGCTGCGCCAAACATCGAACGGCCGGGTTCGAGGAGGAGTTGTAGGCGACTGCCCCAGAACTTGGCATCTGCAAGCATGCTGTCAACGCCGTCGTCTCCGCCGCCATCCATCCCGGTCACCATCAAACGTCCGTCCCGATCATATGATGCGTGGGCATTACCGGCGACGTCGTGTTGGACGCCGTCGACATCGTAGCCGTTGCCGTCTTCATCGCCCAGGTCGGCAAACATCAGATCGCTGATCTGGGCCCCGAGTGTGCGTGTGTTGTGGCCTCCATTGCGATTGGCCAGCACAACGATGGCCGTATCCAGTTCAGGATAGATGCGCACATGGGTGTTGGCGCCCGGGTTCCAATTGCCGCCCTTCCAGATGACCGGTGTGTTGTACTTGGTCCCCACATCCCATCCCAGTGCATATTGATAGGCCACCAGATCGCCGTTCGAGTTGATGCAGGGAAATGGTTCCGGCACGGTCCGCAGTTCGGTGAGGGCGTCCGGGCTGATGATCGATCCGTCCGTCACTTTCATGAGAAAGCGTACCAGGTCATAGCTCGACGACTCCAGCCCGCCGCCGAACAACTTCCAGGATGCGTTGCCCCAGGGCTGCGCGTTGTTGTTGTCGTCGTAGGCAACGGAGCGATTGCCGTCTCCGTCGCCCGGCTGCTCCTGGCGAACGGTGTTTAGTCCGAACGGCTCGGTCAACTCATCGTTTACAATCTGACCGACCGGCTTTCCGGCCAGCGCTTCCAGGGCAGCGCCGAAGACCGTATAGGCATGGGTGCTATACTTGCAGCCGACACCGGGTTCGTAGACCAGTTGCGTTCCTGCCGTGCCGGGGTCGCTGTCCGTGTTCCAGAAGGTCTGGGCCGCGGCCAGGGCGCTGTCGTACTGTTGAACGGGCACGCTGTAGTCGCCATAGTGGCCGATTCCTGAGCGATTGGAAAGCAGTTGGCGCAGCGTATGCGTATGGTGGTCCGGCAGGCTGCGGATCACGTCGGCGGTCTGCGTGTCCAGGTCGTCGATGACACCCTGTTCGACCAAATGCATGGCCAGCACGCCGCCCACCGCCTTGCTCACCGAGGCCAGTCGGTTGATGCTGCGGGCCGAATACCAGATGCCGTTGTCCACGTCCTGATAGCCGAAGCCACGCATATACTTGATTTCGCCGTCCTGGGCGATAGCCACGCCGATGCCGGGCACATCGTAGGTCTCCAGATAGCTCTGCACCAGGTCATCGATGGAACTTCTCACCGGCCAGTCCGGGCGGTCGCTGTTCTGTCGCCAGATGCCGGCATAGCGCTCGCCGTTCGACGTGGGATAGACCTCGAAGTCGATCAGCCGGTAGCCCAGGTCACGCATGCGATACCAGCGGTTGCGATAATCGGTGGCCGTCATGTCACGCAATTCAGCCCATTTGCGCCCGTTCTTGTTCTCGACCCAGATGCCGGCGTAGTATTGCACGCCGTTGTGGCGGTAGGATTCTACATCCCACATCCGGTACTTGTCGCGATACGCCTCAAACTTTTCGCTGAACTCTGCGCTGGTCAGGTTGCGATGTTCGCGCCAGTCCAGGTTTTCCTTGTTTTCGACCCAGACCATGGCGTAGCGCAGACCATCGGTCGTTGGATAGGCTTCGACGTCAATGATGACGTAGCCGGCATCACTGTAGGTCGAGAAATTCTCGGAAAATTCTGCGCTGGTCAGATTGCGCAGCGATGCCCAGCCCAGGTTCTCGCGGTTTTCGATCCAGACGCCGGCATAGAAGCGGTCGCCATTGAGCGTATACGACTCCTGGTCGATCAGGCGGTAGCCTGCTTGCTTCAACTCGGTCCATTTGTCGTGGAACTGGCTGCTGTTCAGGTTTCGCCATTCGGCCCAGTTGAGATTTCCTGTGTTCAACTGCCAGACTGCCGAGACGCGCTGGGCTCCGTCGATCTCGTCAACTTCAATGTCGACCATCATGTAGTCGGCCTTCATCTGGTTGAAGTGATCCGAGAACGCCGCGCTGCTCAGCCCACGGATCGATGCCCAACCGATCTCGTCCGGATCAAAGGTCGCAGACGGCAGCAGGCCCGAAGCCTGGATCTCGCCGCCACTATTCGCCGAGATGACCGTCTCCCCGACCACGTCTGTGTCGTTCAGCCCGGCCTCTTGTCGAGGTTCGCCTGTCTGGAGGTGAGCCGATGCATTGGCCGGGGTCGGGATCGACACCAGCAGCATGAGTATCGCCAACAGCATCGGGAAGAGACGCTGTCGATCTGGACGCTGTCGAGCAGGATGCTGTCGCGCTGGATAGGGTCCAGGTCCGTGCCAGGGGACTTCTGAATGTGGCTTGTCTCTCTTCATGGTTCTCTCCTGTCGTTTGAAAAGCCGGCCACACAGGCGGGCCGACGTACCGATGACGCCAGGATACCTGCCTCATCCGATGCAGGCTTGATCCGTGCCCAACAGGGACATGATATCTTCATGACATGCATGACAGTGACATCCATGACAGTGACATCCATGACAGTGACATGATGTGCCAGGCCGTGAATCGGCCTTGCCCGATGTGATACAATATCGTCACTTCGATCCTGGAATCCAGCTATCCATCTCCACCAGTGGAGGGTGGAGATGGGGACACGTAGCAAGTGGCGCAGGGTGAGGCGGAACAGACCCATTTCTCTTGGATGAACCCGATGTCGAATCCGACACCACAACACGATGAAAACGGTGAGTTGCAGGCGTTGCCGCATGTGCGGCGAGCGCCGGGTATCCGTCTGCAACGCGCGGAGATCGAACTGCTGCGCGCGGCTTTTCCCGGCGCCGCGACGCTCTTCATCGAGCGTGAGTTTCGGTCGGGCTACAGCGGCGCGCTTGTGCTGATGGTCTCGGTGGACTCGGGCCAGGCGCCGGTGGTCGTCAAACTGGCCCATCCGCTGGATCTGCAGCGTGAGTACAGCGCCTACCATGAATTTGTGCTGCAACGTTCGCCGCAGAACACGGCCAATCTACGCGGCGCACCGATTGTCTGCGCGGATGGGACGCTTGCCCTGCAGATCTATACTTTCGCCGGCGGCAGCACCCAGCAGCCGTCGAGCAGTCTCGAAGATTACTACCGCCGCAATGGCGGCTCTGCCACCGCAGCGGTGCTCACGCGTATTTTCCGTGTCTATGGCCGCCATTGGTGGGCTATCAACCAACCGCGCAAGTTTGTCCTGGCCGAGGAGTATGACCGCCTGCTGCCGGTGCATCTGCTGGCCACCGTCTGCGAGGCCGATCGCTCGGTTGACGCCATCCTGGAAGCAGGCAAAGTGAGCGCGGTCGATCTCCGTGATCTTGTGGCCGGTACGCACCTGGAGCTTCGTGGGTTTCGGGTGGCGGGTGTCGAGAATCGGGGCGAGCATATCAAATTGAGCGCTTCGCCGCCGGCCGGCGAAGCCTCTGCGTCCATCCGCATTCGCGTGGTCGGATCGGGCATTGTTGCCGGTGGAGATGAAGCGCTGTCGAGCGTTTTTGTGGAGGTGACCGCTACTCGAATGGATCTGCTGCGGATGCCGCCGGCCTTGCGATGCCTTCGTTTGCTCCGTCGCTTCCCACGTTCGACCTGCCTGGCTCAGCAGCGTCGAGCGTAGCCGTCGGCCAGTCGCTCAATCCACTGCTCGAACTGGATGCGCTCATGGATCGGGTGGTCGAAGCCCGATTCTCGACGATCCACGGCGATCTCAACCTTCAGAACATTCTCGTGGATCAGCCGACCGGGTTCGCCTGGCTCATCGACTTTGCAGAGACGCGTGTGGGACCCACACTGTACGATCTACAACGGCTTGAGGTGCAGATCATCACCAAGCTGTTGACCCTGCATACGAATGGTGAACCATCCGCCGCCACGGCCCTCCATACAATGTTGACGGCGCTGCACGCGGATCCGCCGGCTCGGTCGAGTCCGGTGGCCTCCCTGCAAGAGCCGTACGCGCTCTTGAACGGACTGCGGCGGCTGGTGCGCCAATATCTGATGGACGATCTGGACTGGGATGAATACTACGCCGGCCTGATCGTGGCCATGATAGGCGCGTTGAAGTTCGATGAGCTGAGCGAGCACGCGCGGTTGCTGGCGTTGTCTGCCGCTGCCATCTTAACCGGTCTGTTGGGCCACGCACCGCGTACCGGCGCTCCACGTACCAACACTGCTCGCACCAGACCTGTTCGAGACACTGTAGATGCGGAGGCAGCCGCGCCCGTAGCGGCATTGACGATTCCGGCGCCGCCCGAGCCTGGACGGCTGCCGCAACTTCAAGGGTTCGTCGGGCGTACTGACGAGTTGAGCGCCTATGCCGATGCTTTAGAAAGCCGCCATCTGGCCGTGATCAGCGGCATGGCAGGTGTTGGCAAGACAGCCTTAGCCACCGAGCTGGCCCGTTGGGTGGCGCGCCCAGGGCAGATTTTCTGGCACACCTTTCACGAAGGCGACGGGCTGGACTACCATCGTCTGGAAGCTGGCCGCTTTCCTGGCCTGGCACGGTTACGATGATCTGTGGCGCTTGCTGGAGAGCGCCCGGCTGACGGGCGGCCGCCCGCCCCAGAGCGACACACTCTTTGACTACCTGATCCAACTGCTGCGAGGCCGGGACTTTCTGCTCTGTTTTGACGACTACCATATGGTCGACGACGATCCGTCCGTTGCCCGCCTGCTCGAACGCTTGTTGCCGATTCTGCCGGGCAGCGGGCTGCGTCTGCTGTTGACCACGCGCAGATCCCCGACGTTTGCCGGGCCGGGAAGCACACAGCCGCTGACCGGTCTCAGCAATGCTGACACACACAGACTGCTGGCCGCACGTGGGCTTAGCCTCAGCGTTGCGGTTGTCGATCAACTCCACACACAGACCGGCGGCAATGCCCAGTTCCTGACATTGGCCATCGACATTCTGCAACAGGCGACCGATCCGGATCTGCTGCTGGACCGTCTGGCTGCGGCCGACGACATGGAACGCTATCTGCTCTCGGCTGTTGACGAAGGGCTGAGCGGGGCCGAACGATCTGTGCTACAGTCGGTCGCGCTCTTCCTGGGCCATCCGGCCACGCGTGACGCGGTTGAGGCGGTCATGAATGCCGGCAGCGTCTGGCGAACCCTGCGCCTGTTGCATGATCGCCATCTGCTCATCTCGCTTGAGGGCGCAGAGGGCAAGGAGTATGCCCAACATGCGATCGTGCGTGCGTTCTACTACCAGGGAATCGGTCGACGCCAGCGCCGGGGTATGCACCAGCGTGCAGGCTCCTACTACGCAACAGAGGATCCGGATCTGCTGCGGTCCGGCATTCACTACGAACGTGCAGCCGCCTATGAACTGGCCGTCCGCCAGGCGACAGCCGACGTCTGGGCCATCATCAATCGCGGACAGGCGCGACTTCTGCGCTCGCTGTTGGAGCGATTCGGTGAAGACCAACTGTCCGCCGATCTGTGGGCTGCCGTCAATGTGGCCAGGGGAACGACGACTGCCTTCCTGGACGATCGTGATACCGCAAACGAGTGCTTTCGTGAGGCGTTGGAGACGCTTGCCGAGCTGCCGTCCGGCGACAGCGTCGCCACGCTCAAGGCTCAGGCATTTCACGGCGTGGCCGAACTGCTCGAAATGGAGAATCCGGCCTGGGCCATTGACTGGGTGGAGCGCGCGTTTGCAGAAGCGCCTGCGATGGATGAAGCTTCACGCGGGACATTGCTGATCAAGCGAGGTACGGCCGAGATGTATCTTGGCCGCTATGAAGATGCTTTGCGCTCACTGGAGCAGGGCCTTGCCACATTGCCGGAGAGCGCTACCCAGCAACGCGGGATCGCCCTGATGAACCTTGGCGGCGTCCACTTCTTTCGGGGCGAATTGGCCACGGCGCTTCAGTTTCAGCAGGAGGCGTTGGCCATCAACCGGCGTCTGCACGACCGCTTCGGCATGGTCAACACGCTGATCGGTCTGGGCGTCAACAAGATCTGTTCCGGCCTGTGGCAGGAGGCCATTGCTGACTTCCAGTCGGCGCTCTCTATCGCGCAGGAATTGGGCAGCGCCCAGTTGGAAGCGGAGGTCTCGGTCAATTTGGGTGGCGCCTACGTCAACACCGGCGACGACGTTGCTGCGTCGGCCCAGTTGGCGCGCAGTCTTGAGCTGGCAAACAGCGGCGGCCTGCCGGTGCTGGAGGCATTCGCCGCCTTCCGCACGGCGGATCTGGAGATCCGGCTGGGGCATTGGGCCGCGGCGACGCTCCAGTTGAGCCGGGCGGAGGAGATTGCAGAGAAGCTGAATCAGCGCGGCCTGCTGATCTCCATCTATCGCGGGTGGGCGGAAGTGCGCCGTGCAGAGGGTGATCTCGATGCCGCACTTGCGTTTGTTCACAAATCGACACAGTTGGCCGACGAACTGTCGGAGACACTGGAAAAGGGTGAGTCGCTGCGCACGCTTGGCGTCGTACTGCGCGACACCGGTGAGCGTCAACAAGCTCGGGCAGCCCTGGAAGAGAGTCTTGCGCTGCTGGTAGACGAAGATCCCTACGAGGCCGCCCGCACCATGGCCGAACTCGGCGCACTTCTGATCGAACTGGACGAACAGGCATCCGGCACAGAACTGCTGGCCGATGCCGCGCACACCTTTCGACGCCTGGGCGCACAGCGTGATCTGGATGGAGCTTGAGTGATCTGTCATGAAGATCATGTGCAAATATCAAGGCATTGGACAGCAAACCGGCTAGACTAAGGCCGCTGCAAGCAATTGATTCCCTAGATGATGAAGCTTGCGCAGCGGCTTTCAGGCCGTCGATTAGGGATTTTATTTTTTGGAACGGCCTAAAGTAGGTGCAGTCGTTCACGATTTGTCATTCTGAGTGTGCCTCTCCGGATACCCGGCGCTCTAACTGGAAGGAACGTGCTACTGTCATTCCGAGCGGGTCAGCCCGAGCACTTCCGGATTGGCAATACACCAGCGAGGAATCTCGGCTTGCGATATCGAGACCCTTCGCTGGTGACTCAGGACAGAGTCATTTTATGGCAAGCCCGCTCAGGCCTGTCCTGGGCGCAGCCGAAGGAGTGACAGCGTATCTTGCGACGCGAAAACGAGCTTGTTCATTAGAAGTCCCTCCAGTGCGTTGACCGCCCTTCTTACGGGAAGTAACGGCGCCGAATGAGTCTTGTTACTTGATAGCGGGTCAGCCCGAGCACTTCCGGATTGGCAATACACCAGCGAGGAATCTCGGCTTGCGATATCGAGACCCTTCGCTGATGACTTGCGACAGCGTCAATCTATGGCAAGCCCGCTCAGGCCTGTCCTGAGCGCAGCCGAAGGAATCTCGTTTTTTCCAAATCGTGAACTACCGAGGCACGTTATTTTTCCGAGCGCTTTGAGGATGGGAGGAGCCAAATGTCCAAGACGCCAACGCGGGTCGTTGCTGGAGGATTCCTGGCATTGCTGTTGCTGATGCTGACGGCGATGCCGGCTGAAGCAGCCAAATGGTGGGTGCCCAATCAGCTTACCTGGACGGCCGACCATGCCTGTCGAGACGGTGTGGTGCTTCAGGCGCGTGACTTCTTCCCCGGCAATGAGAACGGTCACGAGTATCCATTTGAGGCTTGGTTTTATGAGGGCAGCTTCGAAGAGTATCCGACTCTGGCCGTCGAATATGAGAGCGTACTCTACCCGACCATTGATATGGGCAAGCTGACTGAAAAAGTTGGAGCGTACACAATCATCAAACAGCCGCTCCACAGCGCGCCGCTCATCTATGACGACGATGGCAAGGCCAAGTTTGGGTTTAGCTACGATGTCGCCAACCTCATGTGGGATGCCGAGCAGCCTGTGGGGACTATCGTCTCTGTCGCATGGACTCTGGGCGGAGAGCATATTGTGTTGCAGGTGGAAGACTGTTTTCTCTCGGCGGATGCCGATGGTCATACCACGGTGCTAACGTTGGCGGCGACTGTGGGAACCGTGTCCGATGCCTGCGCCGATCGATCCGTACTGACGGTTGATCCGGGCGACGAAGTTTTTGCCTGCCTGCTGCTCGAAAATGGCGGCGATGCCGTCTTTACCGGACATGAGCTGACCGCAGACAGCTATGCGATGGACACATCGGTCGACTTTTTGCTCACGCCGGGCACACGTATTTCTGTCACCCACGACCTGGCCGATGCTGCCGGGCTAAACCTCAACCTGGGACCGTTCACCGATAGGCTCGATGTGGCCAACACGCTTACATGGACGGCGAGCGGCGAGAGCGGTTCGGACACGGAGCGGGCGCAGACGGTCGTGATCCGCGACTCCGTAGGACGACTCTTCCTGCCGGCTATCTCGAAGTAAGGCTATGGCGCTATCCTTCAGGTTGCGAGAGTCGATAGCCCCGGCCGCGAATCGTCTGCACGTAGATGGGCTTAGGCGGATCCGGTTCGATCTTGTCGCGCAGGCGTTTGATCAACTGCGCCAGCCGGTCGTCGCGAACGCCTTCGACGAGGACCTCGTCGGGCCAGACAGCCGCCATGATCTCGTCCTTGGTGCAGATCTCATCGGCGCGGCTCAGTAGATAGCCCAGCAGACGATCTTCGTGATTGGTCAGTTCTATGTCCAGGACCGTGCCATCGCGGACAACCACCCCGGTCTTCGAATCCAGACTCAGACCCGCAGGCTCAACGTCGACTGTGGCCTGCGGCATGTGACCAAGGATATATTCGGCAAAAATGGGCGAGAATAGCACAAGTTTGCCGTTGTCTCGGACAAGCAGTCCGGCTTCTGTGAGCGTATGTTCCAGCTTGGATGCCGGCGATGCGTCATGACCTGCCGCCTGTACGCAGAGCGACTGTTCGGCTTCGTCCAGATCCTCCCAAAGCTCGCGGCAGTTGCGCTGAAATTCCGGTCGTGACAGAAGCGTGCTGGTCCACTTGGCCATGCTCTGATCACTCTGCAGATCGCCGTTGGCCAGCGCGATACAGCCTGCCTTCAAAAAGGTCGGCAATCCACCGCAAATATCGGTGAGTCGGTCGACGTCCTGCTGGCTGAAAGATACGTTCAGGCGCTCCGCCATCTGGGCGGTGACCCAGCGCGCATCGCGCTGAACCATGGGGCCGATCCGGCATCGGTTCCCGGCGACCAACTCATAGAATTCGTCGAAGTCTGCCGGGGGACGCAGACGCTCCAGCCCATGTCGGGTGGCGACCACGTAGATCAATCGACCCTTGAACCGATCTCGCAGGCTGCGTAGGCTATTCAACGCCTGGGCATCCAGGCGCCGGCACGCCTCATCGAAGCGGTCCAGAAGAAGTACTGTCCGGCGTCCGGCCTGGTTGACCACAAGTTCGAGCGCCCTGCCCAAGGTTGTCAAGGCGAAAAAGGCATCGTTCCAATCGCCGGGCTGGGTGGACAGCGCCTGCAGGGCGTTGGCTGCATCCGGCGGAAGGTCATCGGCCAAGGCAAGAATGGACTGAAGGAGACCACGGTAGAAATAGGCGACTGTCAGCA
Organism: uncultured Chloroflexia bacterium; assembly: GCA_963698255.1. Classification (GTDB taxonomy): domain Bacteria; phylum Chloroflexota; class Anaerolineae; order Caldilineales; family Caldilineaceae; genus JAWKOK01. The sequence goes on from CAVOQD010000025.1 coordinate 198,735, forward strand.
GGGGCAGACTGTTGATGTCGAAATAAACGATCGACAGGGAAGCCTGGTCCACCCCGGCTGCCCCGGCGAGAATATCGGAGCGAGCCGTAATGAAGCCAAGTAGGTTGGACTTTCCCGCCCCGCTGCTGCCCAGAACGACACCGCTCTCGCCGGCAGCGATCCATTGGGCGATCTGCTCCACCTGTTCGGCTCGATAGGTGTTTGGGAAGTCCTGCCAGTAGCGGGCGATATCTGCTGAGTGTGTCATAGTCTTCTGGGCGCAGTTGCTGGGTGCGCTGTTCGTTTTTCCGAGGGCGCAGGTCATCGGTCTCTGTGGAGAGGATGGCCCCACTTTATCACAAAGTCCACTGCCCATCTGAAAGCCATCCCCCAGTTGGTCTATCTCTGCCTGGAGTCAACGGCAATCCCGCAATGGGCCATTTGATTCCAACGGGGAAGCATACAGGAGGTGTGATAGACTTAGGCTGGCCCAGAATAATAAACGTCCCCGGCACGCACGTGATACAGAAAAGACTGAATACAGAAAAGACAGGTTCTCTCGGATCTCAGGGGACGTTGACCACCTTCCAGGAAGATCAGCCCAACAATGCTCTGGTCTTCACGAATCTTCCTGGAAGGTTTCGCCGTAGACCCCCTGAAATCCTGAAGAGCCAAAAGACTGAAGGGAATTTCGCATGCAAGATCGATCAATGCCAACGGATACGCAACTGCCGAGCAGAGAAGAACGCATGGCCTGGTGGCACGAGGCCAAGTTTGGCATGTTCGTGCACTGGGGCTGCTACAGCGTGCTGGGCCGAGGAGAGCAGATCCTCCTGCGCGACATGATGCCCATGGACGAGTATCGCGCCCTGGCCGACGAGTTCAACCCGCCGCCCGACTGGGCCGACAATATCGCCGACCAGGCCGTACGCGCCGGGGCCAAATACGTGGTGCTGACCACCCGGCACCATGACGGCTACTGCCTCTTCGATTCCAAGCTTGATCCATTCAACGCTGCACAGACCGGGCCCGGTCGGGATCTGATTGCTGAATATGTCGAGGCGTTGCGCCGGCGCAATCTGAAGGTTGGCCTCTACTATTCGGTCATCAACTGGCGCTGGCATGGGTTCTGGGACACCGAGACCTATGCCGATGAGTTGCCCAAGATCGTCGATGAGATCCACGACCAGGTGCGCGAATTGTTGACCAACTACGGCAAGATTGACATCCTCTGGTACGATATTCCCAAGGTGCCGGGCGAGGCGACGCCGGGCGCTTTCGGCTATCACGCAGAACCGGTGGATCAGTCGGCCGCCGAGTTCTACCGCACGGCCGATCTCAACGGCATGGCCCGGCAGTTGCAGCCCCACATCCTGATCAACAACCGGGCCGGGCTGCCCGAGGACTTTGGCACGCCTGAGCAACAGATCACGCCGGAGCAGGGCGGCCGCGCTTGGGAGACCTGCATGACCATCAACTACGCGCCCAATTGGGCCAACATCCGCTACTCGCTGGCCGACAAGACCGCAGGACAGGTGCTCTACAACATGATCCAGGCCGTGCGTCTAGGCGGGAATTTCCTCTTCAACATCGGGCCTGACGCGACCGGTCACGTGCTGGAGCGGGACCGCAACGTGCTCGACCGCATCGGCCGCTGGCTGGCCCGGCATGGCGAGGCCGTCTACGGCACCGAGCCGGAGGGCATCTATCCGACGCCCAATCAGGGGCCCTGCTATCAGTACGGCATGTTCACCTGCCGTAAGAACGTGGCCTATCTGACGCTCTTTTACTATCCCGGCGACTATGTCGTCATTTCCAAGATCGGCCCGAAGATCCTGCGCGCTGAATTGCTGACCAATGGGAAGCCGCTGACTGTGGAGCCAATGCGCAACGCGCGCTGGAAGATCGCCGGTCTGCCCGATGCCCCGCCCGACGATCTGGCGCCGGTCATCAAGATCGAGTTTGAGGCCCCGCCCTATCTGCTGACCTTTTCCGATGCAAAGTGGTTGGATGGGGCGTATGAGGCGGAACACGAAGGTTGAGGCGAGAGTAACTATGAATTTGACCGCAATTGCAGCCACAACATGGTGGCAATCATGCTCACCAAGATCACGATCCCGGCCGCGATGACATCAAAATAGCCGTAGAGCCAGTTGGCGCCCGGCAACAACCCCACGCCATAGATGATGTAGGCGGCAAGCCCGATAATGGTCGTCCAGAGCAGGTTATGAACCAGAACTGTGCGCGGCAATACACGAATCTGGACGATGAGCAGCAGACTAATGGTGACCAACAGGGTGAGCAGGGCTATGATCAGTGTTGCCAGATTCACCCGTTCTTCGGAGAGTGCCAGATCGGATGGGGCCCCGTCGCTGACGGCGGCTGCACCGCCTTCAGAGGCGGTCACAGTCATGGATGTGGTCAGGGAGACCGCTTCCGCCGGCTGACCCGGTCCGCCTTCGGCCGAAAACTCGCCAGTCGTGGCAATTTCCGGTTCGGTTACCAGCAACGAATAGGGTTCACCGGTGTCTGCGCCATTGGACGACGCCGAAATCTGAAGGGCGCCACTTCGCTCCAAAGGGACATCCCGCATGGCCACGCCACTGCGTGTATTGGCAGGGTCGACTTTGAGCGCCAGTTCTTCGCCTTCGTAGATCAACTGAAAGTCGACGACGGTGTTGTCGGGGACGGTCTGCCCATTCTTGTCCAGCACAGGTCCGACCTGAATACGGATCGTCGTATCGATTGGCACAGCCGGCGGCGCTTCCACGCCGTCATCCGCATCGTCTTCCGTCAAGGGGACATCATCGACCAGAATCTGTAGGTCGATCGGTAAAAGAGGATTCGGCCGCAGCCGTTCTCCCAGATCCGCAAATCGGGTACCAGGGACATTGACCGGAGGCGCTCCGTAGGGAGTGTAGCTCTGGAAGACCGCGCGTACGGCGTTCTCTAGAAACGACGAAGATTTACTGTAGGCGCCCAGGTAGCTGGAGAGCGCACTGATCTCTGTAGCATCCAGAAAGTAGGGCGCCTGCAAGGCCAAGACCACGACCTTTTTGCCTTCGATCTGATCGCCCCGCTCTCTCAGGAAGCGTTTGACCGCATTGCTTGAGTAGACAGTCGGATTGACATCGAGCATTGCAAAGATCAGCCAGGTTGCTTCGTCGATATCACTTTCGATCTGCATGGTCAGATCGAGCGGCTCCGTCGCCTCACCGTTTTGAATCTCCGATTCACTGTTATCGGATTCCACTGCGGCCGGCGTCTCTATCGTAGGCGTAGGCAGGATCGTCGCCGTTGGGTCGCCATTGTCAACCTCTTCTTCCTCTGCGACGCTGGAATCAAGCACGTCAACCAGCTCTGAAAAGGTAAGGCTGGTCAACTGATCCGGCCTGATCTGTGCGGTGGCATCAGGGCCATAGAGTAGCAAGATAATATTCTCGATATCATCCGGACCGATGGCCACCTCTGCCGTGCAATCGCTACACTCCTGCTCTAGCCGGCTGTCGGTGAAGATCACAATCTTGTCGCCGGCCTTGGGCGGCTGCGGCGGCGACTCAGACACTGCACTGAAGTCGGGATAGAGTACTGTCAGCGAATCTCTCGCAATCTGGCGCATCAGTGCATCGGCTTCGGCGCGGTGGGCGCCTTCATCGTCTAGAATCGCCAATCGCTCGTTGGGGATCAGCAGCCGTTCCAGCGGGATGAACGGTTCTAATTGGTTGGCATCGACGGCGTCGACGGTATCGAGCGAAGCCGCAGCGCCGGCCGATGTCTCAGCAAGCGGCGGTTCAGCGACGCCGGATTCAATCTGTTCCGGTTCGTCCGCTGACAGAATTGAGATAGCTTCGGCCTCAAGCGCCTCCATATCCGCATTGAGTCGCAATTTGGTCCGCAAGATTCGCCGGACTGCGGCGTCAACCTGATCTGAGAAATCATCGTCCCTTTCGTATCGTTCTTGGAAGTAACTGATGGTCGATTCGATGTTGACGCGTTCGGCTTCCCAGTTTTCGTCTTCGGCAAAGCGACCCAGATAGAGCAAGTCGTTGCCGGCGTCAAAAGCATCCTGCGCGACCTGACGTGCCGGAAACTCTCCATCGCCCGTCTCGTAGTACCGGCGAAGCGCCGGAGCCCCCAGTGAGTTGCTCACGATCAATCCGGAATCGAGCCAGGGGCCAAATCCCTCTTCATCCAACAGATTGTTCAAATTGGGGGAGAGACCTAAGGGCGGGATACGCCCGGGGCCGGTTCCTTGTACACCGCTGAAACGCATGTTGCTGGGCATCATCATGTCTGTAAGAGCCGGATCAGACGAGTCGCCGTCGGTGACGGCTTCAAAAGGAACCAGGGCCGTGCTGCGAAGCGCCTCAAGATCACCCTGAATGGTGGCGACTTCCTGGTCCGGCAGTCGATCAACGTCGCCCTGGCCAGGGAAATGGCGAGCGACGGTCAACAACTGCCCATTGCTCCCTTCGTGGATGCCGGTAATGTAGCCGCGCCCCATTTCGCTCACCCAATACGGGTTGCCGCCATACATATGAACGCCAAGGTTGCCCACGCTCTCCGATCGCGGTTGGACAAGCATATCCAGTGACGGTCCCAGCAGTAGGTTGACGCCGACAGCCGACAGCTCGCTGCCGACAATTCGCCCTACATCCCGCGTCTGCTGCGGATCCCAGGCGGCGCCCAGTGTCATCTGGTTGGGCAGTTCGGTGAATCCGCGTCGCAATGATGTGACGCTGAGATCGTCTCCGAATTGCTCAACGCCGGTGAAAAGCGGAATATTCATCGCCGGCCGATCTGCCTCCGCAACCTCATCGGCCAATGTCGATAAATTTCCGACAAGCAAGGGTATGTTGACTTCGTCAACCAATGAAATCGCCTCCGGCAGAAGAAGGCCGTAGGCCAGCGCCTGTAACCGATTGGTCAGGCTTGCGACTTCTGAAGGCGTATCTACGCCCTTCTGATTGGTGAAGTTGCCATGCTGCGGCGACAGAACAACACCGCCAATGCGATAGGCATGGATCAAAACCGCGATGTCGCTGTTGACGCTTGTGTCATTTCCTGTAAAATGGATGAGAAAGAGCTGTCCGACCTTGTCTTCCGTACCCATTTGGGCGATCAGATCTTCGACCTGAGCATCTATCAGTGCGTCGATGGTTACCCGGATCGCTTCTTCATCCGGGACGGTCGAATTGGGAGGCGCGGGGTCCGGGGCGGACGACGCGGATCCATCCGCTCCTGCACCATCGACTGTCGTCGACTGACTCGGGCCCTGACCTGTGTCTGGCCTGACCAAAGGCGACACGCTCTGCGCCTGCAATGGCGCAAGGGGCATCAGGGTCAGTATGAGGGCCAAGCATAGCAGGGTAAATCGCCTTGGATCAGCTTGCATAGTGTACTGCACCTTGGTTCTTTGCCGGCATATTTGGCTAATGGTTCTTCAACAGCTATACTGCATCAAAGTATTGGAGTTCACCAAAAAACACTATGCAAGAAGAAATATCCGCAGTCCAAATGAGCGAAAAGGAGCTTGAATCGGCGAGTACGCCACTCGATGGGACAGCCACCGAGAATCTCACCGATTCTGAAGAGAACTCACGCCAACCGGCTTCCGGCTATGGTCGTGTCATCTTGCGTGAAACAGTGCAGGTAATCGCTCCTGCGCTGATATTGGCATTGGTTGTGCACCTCTTTCTTGCTCAGGCCACAGTCGTCTTCGGCCAGAGCATGGAACCGAATCTGTCTCAGCACCAACGCCTGATTGTGGACAAAGTCACATACCGTCTCCATTCGCCGCAGCGAGACGACATTGTGGTCCTCGATCTCCCAAACATGGACGAAATGTTGGTGAAACGCATTGTCGGATTGCCTGGGGAGGTAGTGGAGATTCGTGACGGCCTTGTGTACGTCGACGGCAATTTGGTGCCCGAACTCTATCCTCACGATCTCACACCCTATGACATGGAACCCGTCTTGCTGGGGCCGTTGAACTATTTCGTGCTGGGGGACAATCGCAGCAACAGCAATGACAGCCGCGTCTTTGGTCCTGTGCATCGAGACCATATTCTGGGCCATGTCTGGCTGCGTTATTGGCCGCTTGACCAGATGAGGTTCTTCTAACCCGAATGAGCTCCAGACGCTGGAGTAACGTTACCAAGATTATCGTCATCACGACAATTGCGCTCCTGGCGATTGCGCTGTTGGTGACCTTCCGGGTAATGATCACCCCTACGATCATTGCCTTTCTACTTGCCTTTATTTTCAACTACCCCGTCAATTGGATCCAGAGTCGAACCGGTCTAGGGCGCGGTACGACCGTCGCCATTCTCTATCTCGTGATGTTGGCGGTTGTCATCATTTCCCCAGCGCTACTCTATCCTCGTGGCGGCGATCTGGTCCTGTCTCTGCAATTGGCCCTTGAGGAGTTGATTAGCAATCTGCGGACCGCAACCACCGGTCCCATTTTGGTGATCGGCAACTACCAACTCTCAGTCGACAACCTATTGGGGCAGGTCGGGGACATTTTGCAGAATGTCGTGACTGTTTCGACCAGCAACCCGATCATTATCTTTCGCAGCGTTACCACCGGCGTGCTCACGATTCTCTATGTGATGGTGCTGACGTTCTGGATATTGAAGGATCTACAGAAGGTTCAACGGCTGATCATTGAGCAGATTCCCCAGGACTATCAGGAAGAGGTGCGACGCCTGGGGCGAGAGTTGGGTCAGATCTGGGACTCATTTCTGCGCGGGCAGGTTGTACTGGCCATCGTGGTGGGCACGATCACCTGGCTTGCACTATCCCTATTGGGCATGCCAAACGCCGGCGGGCTTGCGTTGCTCTCGGCTTTCATGGAGTTCCTCCCGACCATTGGCCCGGGCATCAGCATGTTCATTGGGACGTCCATCGCGCTCTTTGTGGGCTCCGAATGGCCGATCTGGGGAAACAATTTCACCTTCGCCATCGTGGTATTTATCGTTTACAACATCATCACCTGGTTTGAAAGCGCCTATCTGATTCCACGACTGGTCGGCTCACGCGTTCGACTCCATCCCGCCATCACGTTTGTCGGCATTATCAGCGGGGCTATTGTGTTTGGCCTGATCGGCGTGTTGTTGGCCACGCCGGTGATCGCCAGCACGCGGGAGATCGGTCTCTACATTTTCCGAAAACTCTTCGATCTGGAACCCTTCGAACCGCCCGGCGCCACGCAAACCGGCGTACGTATTCCGGGCCTAATCGCCGGACGCAAGATTGACGGCCTAATCTTTGATTTCGATGGCACGATCACGCAGTTGGATTTTGACGCCATCGATTGGATGGCCGACAACACCGCCTGGCTCGGCGCTATCGTTTCGGAAGAACGGCGCAAACGGATCGCCTATCGGATCATGGTGAGGATCGAAAGCACGATCAACTTCCTGGTCAATCGGCTTGTTCGCTCCGAACGCGCCCAAACGCTGGATCGATTCCAGTCGCTTTTTGACCAGTTGCGAGGATACCCGCCTGTCGATGAGACAGTCTTGCAGCCGCACGTGGCGACCACGCTGAACAATCTCAAAGGAGAGTACCGGCTGGCGCTGGTCTCTACACGCGAGCGCGTCGCCGTGGACGAGATTTTGAGGCGCAACGATCTGTCTCACCAGATCTTCCATGCCATCTTAACCCGAGAGGACGTGCGCAACCTGCTTCCCAACAGTGAAGCCTTTGTGACGGCGACCCAAATGATGGAACTGGAATCGGAACATGTGCTTGTCGTCAGCGACAGCGCGCCGACTTTGCGCTCAGGAAGCGCCACAGGGATGGCAACAGCGGGCGTTCTGTGCGGGATCAGCGAAAGACAGGATATCCCTACCGCTGATATTGTGGTGGAAACCACGGCAGATCTGGATGAATGGCTGTAAGCTGTATAAATTGTAGTTGTGTGAAAGCGATGATGGTAGAAATGCGATGATTAAAGTCAAGTTTAGCTACGATATGCTCGAAGGAAAGGAACAGGAATGCCAGGAGTATCTGGTCAATCGTATGGCGCCTGCTCTTTCCGACCTCGGATTTGATGTCACAGATGTTTGGTATACTATCTGGGGAAGCTCGCCGCAGATTCTGGGCGGGGGAGAAGTCAATACGCTGGCCGATGCACGCCGTGTTTTCGAATCGGACGAGTGGAAAGAGGTTGTCGAGAAACTGACATTGATGACCCGCAATCTCCAGGTTCAGTTTCTGCGCGTGAAGAATTGACCGATGTCCCCTCATTCCGGTAACGGTTCAGATCTTGTGAAAACCCGTGGCGGCAAACCACCGGCGCTGGTCGTGTTCCTAGAAAATGTCGGCCACATTCATGGGTTGAACTTGCCCAACTGGGCAATGAACACGGTTGACTTTGTCAGCGAAGAGTATGCCAAGATCCTTCTGCGCCTCTACGGCGCATATCGACGCTATGATCGGGTCGTCATTCTCGAAGATCAGCGAGCAACGGGCCCGGACTTGGCGGACACACTTCTAGTTCAAAGCCGAACCCATCGCGTGGATCTTCTACTGCTGGTCCATGGTCATGAGGGTTGTCTGGTGGGGTATCGAGGTCAGGAGATGGTCGGAGCAGAGACATTTGGGCGCCTTGGCCAGATCTACAATCAGGATCAAACTGTGTTGGATCTGCGGATGGTCTACGGATTGAACTGCTTCGGCGCCAGCCTGGCTTCGACGTGGATGGATCTCGGCGCAGAGGTGGCCAACGGAGCAATCGGCGTGAATTGGTTTCCGGAGCCCAGCCTCTCCGTCTTCTTGCGCAACTGGCTGGGCGGTCAGCCCTACAGTCGGGCCGTTCGACAGAGCAATCGGCGGGCCAATCAAGTCTGGTACCGTCTCCTGCGCTCCAACCCGCAAAACGCACATCCGTGGATTCTCAGCAGTCGTCAAATCATCTATGGCCGAGACGATATCACCATCAACGGATGAATTCACTGCAGAAACAAAAGGGGCCGGCATTTTCGAGAATGCCGGCCCCTTTTCTGATCCATCGTATAGAAATGTAGCGGGTGCCGTTATTTGAATGCTTTCTTGAAAGTCAGCAAATAACTGGTGTGAATGCCCATAAAACGGTTTTCAATATCGCCCATCCCCGCGCCCTTTACAATCTCGCTGGGCAACCCTTCTACCTTGACGCTATAGGCATAACCCGATGCATACATCTGATAGTTAAACCCAAGGTCCGGCGGATTTTTGTCTTCGATGTTTCCGGTGTGGCTGCCGTCCCCCCAGAAGACCGTCACCGGATGGCCAACAACACGATCACCGTTCTCGTCCAACACTTCCACATAGATATGATGCTTACCGCCGGACTCTTTTTCGTTCCAGAACTGGGCCTCAATCAAACGCCAATACGGCTGCCCAGGCGAAACCTGTGCGTCCTCCACATAGACGCCCAATTGATCCAACCGAGAGTCCCAAATGCGAGGCGAGACGCTGGCGGCTTGAATCTCTTCCTCGGGCGCTTCTTCCTCAAGAGTCTGAGCGGCCGGAGCGGCAGCGATAAACGCGATGGGCGCGGGCGTAGGTGTCGCCGTGGGCGGTAGCGGCGTGTTGGTCGGTAAAGGCGTTGTCGTCGGGACCAGTGTTGCCGTCGGATAGGGCGTGTAGGTGGCCGTCGGCGCAATCTGACCGTCGGCCATGGCCACGACCTCTGCCAGATCCCCATCCAGGGCGGCTACGTCATAGCTGCCGAACTTATACACCGCATCCATGGCTTCGTTGGTCGAGGCGTTTACCCCGGTATCATCGACCAAACCTGCGCCCTGTAGGATGCTGATGACCGCGGACGGGGCTGCAATGGCAATCAACCAGATGATCAGCAGAATCAGCAGCGCAAAAAGAATCTTGCCGCGCCCGCTCAAGTTGCGATACCACTGTCCGAATCCGCCGCGCTGGCTGGGCGGCGCCTGGCCTCCGACCGGATCGGTGGCGTACTGCTGACGCTGCTGGGCGCCGGCCGGCATGCCCGGTTGGGGTGGTGCATACCGTGCATCGGCCGCCATCGGCTGTCCGGCAGGAGCCGATTGCCGATCCAGGCGATCGCTCAGCATACGGCTGATATTGATGGCCAAACTCGGATAGCGGGCAAGCAGAACATCGAAGTCTTGTTTGCTGAGTGTCCAGACGTCAAGATCGGTTTCAGCCAAAATCGTCGAGTTATGGGGTTGATTGCTTAACAGCGCCCGTTCGCCGAAAGTTTGTCCAGGGCCCAGTATCCAGCTTCCGCTGTTGAATGACTGGACGCGCACCTGCCCTTGGTCGATCAGAAAGAGTTTTTCGGGCGGCGTGCTGGCCCTGAGCACTTGTTCACCAGCTCGATAGCGATCCGGTTCGAAATAAGGCACAATCTGCCGCAACTCATCGTCGCTCAACCCCGCCAACAGGGCGAACTCGCGAAAGCGTGAGAGTTCAACGTCGGCATTCGCGCTTTCCTGGCTCAGGCGCGTCGATATGGCTTCGCTCAATGCCTTGCCGATGACCGGATATTGGGCGGCCAGATCATCCAGATCGGATTTGTAGAGCACCCAGAGGTTGGTGTTGCGTGTCGCTGTGGCGTCCTCTGTGCGTATCTGGCCGGTGATGAGGCTGTGTTCGCCGAAAAACCCTTCAGCGCCGATACGCGCCAGTTCTTCGACCACGCCACTGGTATTTTCAGACGTCAGTTCTACTTCACCAGTCTCAATGAAGTAGATGGCGTCACCTGCATCGCCGATGCGGTAAATGCGCTCACCGGCCGGGGCATATTGAAGAACCATTCGCTGCACAATGGCTTCGACGATGGGCGTGTGGAAGCTGTGCAAAAAGGGGCATGGCGGCCAGCCGGGCTGTTGCTTGAGCCTGGTCAGCCTTGCCCAGACGTGACCGAACCGACCGCCCCAGGCTGCGTCGCAGTCCCGGATTGCGGGCGCTGATGGCCTGAAAATCTTCAGCCGACAGCCGCCACATGCGGCCTGGCTCAATGGCTGTGGCCGAATAGGCATAGGCCTTGTTGGTCAACAGAGGGGCGGCGCCCAGAATGGCGCCGACAGAGAGGGTTTCGGGCGCTTCGCCCTGAACGCCGGCCTCCGGCCGCAATTCGATGGAACCCGTCTCGATCAGGAAAAGGCCTTTTGGTATTTCACCGGCCCGACAGACGGGCTGCTTGGCCTCGATCCTGACCGGATCCAGGTGTTTGGCAATGGTGTCGAGTGTGTGCTGGGGCAGATTGCCGAGTTCATTGCTCTTGGAGAGCAACTGAACCAGGAAATCCTCCATTTGCACCATGAGGCCGCCGGTGTTCTGGCTCAACCGAATGCCGATTTCCGGTTGCGCAAGCAAAATAGCGCGCAGTTGCTGATCGGTCAGCCGCCAATACTGGACGTCTGAAACGGCAATGGCGCTGACATCATAGGGATCGCCGCGGAAGAGACTGGATTCCCCCAAAACACTTCCCGGTCCCAAGGTCGCCAGCGATTGCCCGCCCTGAGATTGAAGCTTTACGAAGCCCTGGCCGATCAGATAGAGCGCGTCGCTGCGATCGCCGATTGAAAATAGCGGCGTACTGTTCTTGCCCTCGGCCGCGGTGAATTGCTCTGCGATTGTTTTTTGTTCAGCTTCGCTCAACCCCATAAAGAGCGGAGCGAGCTTCATCAATTCTTGCTTATCCACATAGCCTCCCAACCAAATTGGTGTCGAGGTTATCATATCGCGATTTAGGCGTAAGCGTAAATCCGAATGAATTCACGATCTGTTGCGATGCCCGACGGGCTCAATAATTGCGTCGGAACTCAGCTTCCCAACTGTGGTGCCCATTGCAGCCAAAAGATTCATAGAAAATGTCGCAACTTGAAAGTCCAGGCCCGTTGCAATAGTTGGAACTGGTCAATAGATCTACGGATATGTTGCGCGAACGGGCTGTGAAGCCTTCCGCTCTGTCACTGGTCGCTTCACGCCCGTCGTTGTCCTTGATGACTGAAAAACCTGGCCCATCGTCGGTGATATCGTACTCGATGATGCCATCGCCCTTGCCCTGAGAGCCGGTGACGATGGTTTCGTAGGGTGGATAATGGTTACTGAGTGCAACACCGTTGAGCCGATTGCCGTTGGCATCGAGAACGTGAATGCGTAGAAGATGTTGGCCGCTACAGCCGCCGTTCTCCTCTTTACTCCACAATCGTTTCTTGACCAATGTGAAGTGTGGTTTATCGCTGGGTGGCGGCGCTTCTTCTTCAGAAACTTCGGGTTCAGGCTCAGGCGCCGCAGGCGCGGGCTCCACCGGTGCAGGCGCTGGCTCGGGCGGGGGCGGTATGTTGGATGCCACGGCAATGCTGTTGACATCGCCGACTGTCTGGACGAGGGGTCCATAGACCCAGCCCAACAGATCGCCCGGCATGTTCACTTGCCACCAGTCGGCAGCGTCGTTCTTGGCAAGGACATCCAGTTCATCTCCAGGCTGCAAGCCACCGACGATATCGTAGAGAAGTCCAGGGCCGCGCCGTACATTAAGGGCGGAATCAGCACGTACCTTTGGCGATTCGGGTGCAACAGTTGGCAGAGGAGCCGTGGTCGGCGTCGGCAACAAGGCATCAGACGGGGTCGTCGCCTCTTCGTTGCCGGCCTGCTGCGCATCGCCCGATGTCCCGTCACTCGATGTTGCGGAAGGATCTTCCTCGTTCGTCGCCTTTCCCAACTCTGGACCAGCATTGCCGGCGGGCTGCACAGGGATCGGCGTGGTGGCCACCACGATCGGATCTGCCGCTACTTGCGGTACGACAAGCAGGCCGTTTGCAGCGGCATAAGTCGAGACTGTTGAAGAGTCAAGCCCCAGCGCGTCGGCCAACTTGACCAATGACGCAGTACTGTCGGCATCTTCTCCCTCGGAGATGTACCGTTCCGTCAGCAGCAAGAGCCATTGCTTCGGATTGGCGACACCTTCGAACGACTCGATCTGTGCAAGTGCACGACCGATATCACCCTCGCTGGCGTATTCCGCGGCGATCCGCTCCGCCTCAACCTCAAGTTGCTCTGCGTTCCCCCCGGAGCGTTCAGGCCCACAGCCGATCAGAAGCAGCATGCAGCAAGCAACCACCGCTAGGCGGATGGTTCCAAGTCTCAGATGTTGTTGCGGGTGAGGAGTTTCGAGAGAGGGAGAAATGCTCGGGCGTTTCGCTTGCGTATTGTCGTGTTGACGAGTCCACATTATCATATGTTTTTAGTTAGCAAACCGGGCTGTTAGGTCCGCCGACATCTTGTTTATCGGGCGACTGGACCCATGGATCCTGTCGCTCAATACCGTCGGTGGACTTTCACGCTGCCCGGTCCACAACCCCTATCTAAATACAGTCCCTATCAAAATACAGTTTTCTGTCGGTACGATCCCTTGCTATACTGAACCTGGAAACCTTTTGGTGCCGAAGGTGGGACTCGAACCCACACGGGTCACCCCACACGAGTTTGAGTCGTGCGCGTCTGCCAATTCCGCCACTTCGGCAATCTGTTGTACAGTACCAACGGTACCCTACTTCTACCGGAACAGTATACCGATTGGCTGTCTGAACGTCAAATATGGTCCTGTTTTTGCATCAAGAATTGGTAACATGAACGAGCAGCAGGCGATCGATCGAGCGCGTCAAAATGATGTGGACGCGTTCAATCAACTTGTTCTCGCCTATCAGAATTTAGCCTATAGCGTGGCCTACCGCATGCTCCGGGATGAAGCTGCCGCCGCTGATGCGGTCCAGGACAGTTTCATCAAGGCCTATCGCGCCCTGAGCCAATTCAAGGACGGCAACTTCAAGAGTTGGTTGATGCGTATCGTCGTCAACACTTGCTACGATGTGCTGCGTGTCCGCGGCCGGCGACCGGTGGAGAGTCTCGACGACATGGCGGTCGAACCGGTCTCGATGACGCCCATGAGCGCTGCCCCGGAGTCCCCGGAATCGTACGCTGAGCGCTCGGAACTTCGACAGCATATTGAATCCAGCATCGAATACCTGCCCGAAGACCAACGTCTGGCCGTGATGCTGTGCGATGTCCACGGCTACGCCTACGAGGAGATCGTTGATATCACCGGCTGGCCAATGGGCACCGTGAAATCCCGAATTAGCCGGGGACGCATCAAGTTACAGGAGTACCTACTGCGTCAGCCGGAACTATTGCCGTTGGCTTTCCGTCCTAAAGACGGCTAACGTTCTTTTTTCTATCCTGGATCGATCATGGGCTTCTCGCAATACCCGACCATCACCGACGAACTACTGTCGGCCTATATCGACAACGTCGTGAACGATGACGAACGTGCAGCGGTCGAAGCGGCCATCGCCAACGACAGTGAGATCGCATGGCGCGTCGAGTCTCTGCGCAGAACGGTTTCGCTGTTGGGGCAGTTGACGGACGTGCCGTTGCCGCGTTCGTTCGCCCTGAATGAGGCGTTGCTTGAGATGACGCCGGCCAACGAGGCGCCCCGACAGGCTATCCGTCCACACGCGACCGGCTCGACCGGTCCGTTCTGGAAAAACTGGCTTGACTTCTGGCGCTCCGGCAGCATGATCTGGCGCAATGCTGCCGCAGTCTGTGCGCTCCTGTTGATGGTCTTCTTGGTGGGTGATTTCGCTGTCACAAACGAGATGCCGACAGCTCAAGATGCTGCGGTGTCAGTGGCCCGGAACAGTCCTGCTGCTGATACGCTGGCCGTGACTGACGATGAAATTGACCCCGCTGCGGTCGCCATGGCTTCAAAGTCAGCCGTACAGGTTGAAGAGCAAACCGCTCCCGAGCCGATGGCGGCAGCGGCAGAGAGCGATGGCGAGCCCGTAGAAGCCGAGGCAATGCAGCCGGCTACTACGACCATGAATAGCGAACAGGATGTCGCCGAGGAGATCGCCATCCCGGCCGAGGGGCCGCCCGAAAACGAATCATCCAGCGATGATGCTGACGAGGTGGACCAGGCAGATGTAGCTGTGGCCGACGATCCTGGCCAAGCCGAGGCGCTGTCCGCTGCACCGATGATGTTCAGCGCTGCCGCTGCGGATGCCGGCGAAGCCATGCTCGAATCCCCGCTCGCTACAGGCGATGACGCTCAAACTAGAGATGAAGCCGGCGATGGCGTCGATGAGTCTGTTGCCGGTCCTATGGTCGCCGCATCCCTCCTCGGGGACAATGATGTTCTCGAGAATTTTGAGTCGACCCCGGTTGGGGACGATGCTGAAGCCGTACCATCGTCAGACGTGGCTGAGCCGATGATGGCCGCCACTGTCGCAGAGCCTGCTTCTGATGCTGCGAGTCCCATCGAAACCGAAGCTCAACCACGCGCTGTGATGCTGACAGACGCTGAGGGTGTCGAGACCAAAAAGGCGGAAGAAGAAGTGGCGGATGAAGAGGCTGCTGACACTGAAAGCCTAGAAGCGGTGTTGCCTGAAACCGAACGATTGGTCGCCGAACGTATGCAAGTGGATGCTCCTGAAGCCGAAGCCAGTGCGACCCAGGTGAGTGAACCCGCTGCGGCAGAAGTTGCTGTTCAGGAAGCGCCGCAGTCAAAAACCCAGTCTGAGGCCGTGCGACCATCCGCAGTCGCCATGGTTGATTCCGTAGAGCAATCCGCAAGGGCCAAGCCCAGACGGCCATCGTCCGAAAATATGGCGGAGTTGGCTTCGACGCCGGCAGAGGAAAACGTATCAAACTCGGCTCAACTGTTCAGCATTGTGCAGCTGCTGTTGGCGATATTGGCACTGCTTTTCTTCATCCTCTGGCTCCGCAGTCGATCTCAATCAGAGACGGTTTCATCTCAAGACTAAACGAGACGTTACGCCCTCACCTTTCTTATCGACCATTTCGATATCGCCCTGAAAGGCCCCACCATGCCTGAACTGCCCGAAGTTGAAACCTTTGTTCGCGAGCTTGAACCTCAACTGGCGGGCCGTTGTGTAACTGCCGCGGTCGTCAACTGGCCGAAGATCATTGCCCAGCCAAGCGTTGAAGTGTTTCAGCAAGGAATGGTAGGCCAGCGATTCGTCTCTTTTGGCCGGCGCGGCAAATTTATGCTGCTGGGGCTGGAAGGCGGCGACAGCCTGATCGTCCACCTGCGGATGACGGGGAAATTGCTGATCCAGCCACCCGACGCGCGCTCGGACAAACACACCCACGTTGTCTTGATGTTGGATGACGGCCGCCAACTTCACTACAACGACGCCCGCAAATTTGGCCGGCTCTGGCTCGTCCACGACACGGAACCGGTACTGCAAAAATTGGGGCCCGAGCCGTTCGGCGGCGACTTCACCGACGATTGGCTGGCCGCTCGCCTTTCTGGACGCAAGGCCAGTATCAAGGCCTTGTTGCTCGATCAGGCTGTGGTGGCCGGTGTCGGCAACATCTATGCCGACGAAGCGCTCTTCGGCGCAAGCATCCATCCGGCCCGCATGGGCGGAACGCTTGAATCGGAGGAAGTTGAGCGGCTTGTCGAGAGCGTACAGGAGGTGCTGGGACGCGGTATCGAGCGGAGAGGCAGCAGCCTGGGGGACAGCGGCGCTCAGAACTATGTGCGGCCCGGCGGCGAGTCAGGCGGCTTCCAGGAAGAACACAGAGTGTTTCGGCGGACAGGGAAGCCTTGTCCAATCTGCGGCACGCCGGTCGAACGGATCGTGCTGGCCCAGCGCAGCACCCATTTCTGCCCCGCGTGTCAGGTCTAGCAGCTTATACCGCGACATCTATCCTGTACCACGACATTTATGTTGCAGCGCCGCCCACACGATGAACCAATGTACTACGACATGAATGTCGTGCTACATCAAGCATTGCCCGGTAACTGACCGACATCGTTGGTAGGGGTCGCAGGGTTGTTTGGAGCAGCAGGCCGGGGACGTTTGGCGGCTTCAAATCGGCGACGCATCTCGGCCTCGCGTTCGTCTGCCGCCCGGTCGCCGTCTTCCAACGCCTTATCCCATCGTGACCGATAGGATTCATCGTACCTGGCTCCGTCTGTCGGCCCAAAGACGTAGTTGAAGACGACACCCACCGCAGCGCCAACGGCCGCCCCGATCAATAAGAACCCAGTTTTGCCCATCTTCTTCTCCCTGCTGTCTGAAAATCGCGTGCAGTGCTCAGTGTCGATTTGATATGCAAGATTATAGCGGTCATCGACAGGGATGCCAAGCAAAACAGAAGCCGGACCCTTACAGAGTCCGGCTTCCAGCCATTCCTATGAACTCTCAGACCATCCTACATGGCGTTGTTGACGGTCCCGTCAACGATGGTCACGTCTTGCGCTTCCGATCGCTCCTTGGCGACGTCAAGCGGCGCCGCTTCGGGCAAAATCAGGCCAACGGCCACGTAGACTAGCACGCCCATGCCGACGCTGCCGATGCTAAAAGCGACCCAGATCAGGCGCACCAGGTTGGAATCTATGCCCAGGCGCTGGCCGATGCCGCCACAGACGCCCAGCAAAATCCGGTCGCTGTTGCTGCGTCGAAGTGGGATGCGCTGTCGCACGTCACTCATGCCGGCCTTGACTTCGTCGCTGGAGGGCATTTTGCCGTTCACATTGACATTGCCCTGTACTTTGTTCTTCATGTTGGCGAAGTCGACCTTCAGATCACGGTTGGCGCCACGCAGCAGCATGTAGCCGATGCCAATCAACAGGGCGGGCCAGAAGAAGACGTTCACCAGCGACCAAAGCGCACCCCAGAGGCCGCCCAGCACGCCGATGTTCGCCAGCAACCAGACGATGCCGAGGCCGATGAGGACATAGGCGCCACGGATCAGGTTGCGCTCAGAAAGCGCAATGGCTGCCGGGGCCTGCTGTCCGCCGGCGACGCTGCCGACCGGGAGCAACACCCAGAGCGCCACGTAGGCCAGGAAGCCGCCGCCGCCGGTCGCCAGGGTCATCACGACCCAGAACAGACGAATCAGGGTGGCGTCCCAGCCGAAGAAATCCGCCAGGCCGCCGCAGACGCCGCCGACCATCTTGTCAGTCGGGCTGCGATAGAGCGTGCGCTTCGGCTTTTCAGCTTTGGGCGCTTCAGTCTCAGGAGCCTTGGGAACCTCAGGGTTCGCTTCTAAACGGACGAAGTTCACTTCGGGCTCCGGCGTCGTCCCGGCAGATGTCCGGGCAGATTGTGAAGTGTCGTTGTCGACCGGAACAGTGCTCTCTTCAAGCGTGTAATCGATGTTCATCTTCCCTCCTCAAATTAAACGTGTCTCCTTGAACAGAGAGACGGACTGCATTGCCTGGCTGTTGTTCACTGGCTCTATTCGGCGCAGTCTTTCCTCAATCGTTCGCAGTTGGTTCAATCACCTAACAGTACGAGCGCTTTTGGAAAAGGTTGCAGCAATTTCAAAATTCACGAATTTGTTCGTAGCCATCTGGGCGCATTTCAACTGGGTGTGGTTGAAGCATTCCGGCTCAACCCGAGAATGAATCGAGACACTTTCCATTTGAACGGAATAAGCGGTAGAATATGAATCTGTGAGGGAGCAAACATCCGATGACCCAAGATCACTTTTCGACAAATGATCTGCTCGACCATATAGCCCACCGGCCGTGGCCGCTGCCCGCTTCGCCTTGGATCATGGCCCAGAGTTGGGCAAACCTGCTCTTTGCCCATTGGCCGATGGCGACTGAGGCAATGCGTGTCTTGGTGCCATCGACATTGGCGTTGGATACCTACGACGGCCAGGCCTGGATCAGCGTTGTGCCGTTCAAGATGTGCGACGTGCATCCACGAGGATTGCCGACGGTTCCATGGCTCTCCCATTTTCCCGAATTGAATGTGCGCACCTATGTGAAGGCCAAGGACGGCAGCCGGCCTGGCGTCTACTTCTTCAGCCTGGATGCAGCCAATCCGGTGGCCGTGATGCTGGCCCGGTCATTTTTTCGACTGCCCTATTTCCATGCGCAGATGGATCTGATTGTCCACGGCCAGGCTGCGTCGCAGATTTCCGGATGCCTATCGACAGGAGAAACGCTCCTTGGCGAGAACAAGACGATCTATTATCAAAGTCGGCGTACCCATCCGGGGGCGGCGCCCGCGATATTTGTCGCCAACTACCGGCCGACGGACCTGCCGTTTTTCGCCCAGCCCGGCACGCTTGAGCATTGGCTGGCTGAGCGCTATTGTCTCTACGCTGTCGATGGGACAGACGTTTTTTGCGCTGACATCCATCATCTGCCCTGGCCCTTGCAGCCGGCCGAAGCCGAGTTCTGCGTCAACGAAATCGTGTCGGCCGGCGGATTTCGGCTCCCCGATACGCCGCCCATTCTGCACTATGCAGAGCGCGTTGACGTGGCCACATGGCCGTTGAGGCGCATTGTTGGCAGTCAGTAACTCCGAAAGATTGCCGGTTCATCTGGGCCATGCCGTACTAAACTGAAGCTGTTACGAGAGCATGTCATCTGTGGCAAATCTTTAGCATCGGACCCATTGAAGACCCCGACGGAACACGAAAATGAACAGCTATCATCTTGGATTCCCCGTGAAGGTGATCGGCGCGCCGTTGCGTTCACACGACAGCCGTCGCTGGCAGAATGAACCTCATCTGAGCGTCAGTCTGGCCTATCTGCGTGACATCTTCACCTATCTGCACAGCCGTGATATCCGCTTTTACCGGCTGGCCGGCCAACTCGCACCCTATCTGACCCACCCGCAGATGCCTCAGTTTCACAATCAGATCGACGAATGCGCCACCGAACTGGCGGCCACCGGCGATCTGGCGCGCCAGTATGGCCTCCGCCTCTCCATCCACCCCGCCTATCACATCCAGATGAGCAGCTCGGACGAGGCCATGGGTGAACGCGCCCGGGCCGAGTTGGGCGCGGCGGCGCGTTTGCTGGACGCCATGGGCATGGACGACACTTCGGTGCTGGTTGTTCATGTCGGCAGCGCCTATGGAGAGCCGTTGGCGGCCCGCGACCGTTTTGTGCGTCGATTCGAGCAGTTGCCGGCAGCGGCACGGGCGCGTCTGGCGCTGGAAAATGACGACCGCCATTTCGATCTGGCGGACGCGCTTTGGGTTCATCGACGCACAGGGGTTCGGCTTGTCTTTGATGTGCTGCACCATCGCGTGCTGGATAGTCAAGGCCGCCCCATGACGGATGCGCTGGCGGCGGCGCTCGCTACCTGGCCGCCGAGTTGCAAGCCCAAGATCCACTTCAGCAGCCCGCGCACAGCGATCCGGCAGGTGATGCGCAACGGCGAGCGCCAGTTGCAGATGCCCCTGCCCAATCAACACAGCGACTTCATTCACGCGTTCGAGTTCATCGACTTTTTGCGCGATGCAACCGACGCCGGTCTGCGGCCATTCGACATCATGTTGGAGGCAAAGGGAAAGGAACTTGCGTTGTTGCGGCTGAGGGAGCAGATCGCCCGCTTCGCGCCGGATCTGGCGAATCGTGTGGGGTGAGGAGCCTTGTCCCAGAAATTTGTACCACGACATTTATGTCGTAGGTTTTTGCCGGCAGTACCAGCAGCCTACGACATAAATGTCGTGGTACAAGTGGCGCGGAAGCAATCCACAAAACGGTCGAGGGTATCATCTAGATCGATGCCGTGGACGATCTTATTGCTCGCGATCACTTGGGCCACCAACTCGGCGGGCAGCGCTTCCTCGCCGTATATGGCGCCGGCCAGCGCTCCGGCAATGCCGGCATAGCAATCGATGTCCTCAAAACGCACAGGATTCCCCGCCTCGTCGTAGCTCACATGGTTGACAGCCATGAGCATAGCCCGCATGGGATCGCCGTCGGCAGCCAAGACCGACAGCCAGGCAATGGCCAGCGTGCGGAAGGGGTCGAATGTGTTGTAGCCGCCGAAAGCGACCGACAGCCGATCTGCCAGCGCGACATCCGCCTCAAGCGAATTGTCTGAATCAGTGTCGAGCAGCGATCTAGCTTGGAGCAGATGCGCTTGAACATAAGGCTCACTGAACTTGCCGCCGAGCTGGAGCGGGTCCATGGCGACCGAGCGATCAAAAACGTCTGCGGCGGTGATATCTTCGGCAACGGCGATACTCAGCGCTGCAGCCAGCAGACCGACCGCCTCGCGCGCATAGCCGATGTCGTAGAAAGCGGTTCGGAACGCCTGTCGATAGGCCGACTCGGGTTGGCCCGGAAAGAGCAGCCCGGCCGAGGTCACCGTGATCAGACCGCTGAGAATGGGGAAGTTGAGACCCAATCGACGGCCCAGTAGCTCGTCCGGCTCCAGCCCCGGAAACCGGTTCGACGTCTTACCTAGCCGGCCACGACAGACGCCTTCCCAATGTTCAAACTGCTCACGTGTGAATTCGGTGTGTCCTGGGAAGACGGAATCGGGGTGTTTGTAGAGGTCGAGAAAGTGTGCCGCCATGTCGTCGGCCGTGGGCATCCGGCCCAGCTTGATGGCCAGTTCGAGGAAGAGCCAGTTGTAGCGAGTGTCGTCGGTACCCGTACCGGCCGGCGCAGGTTGGGCCCAAACGCCATGAGGGCTGGCCGAAATGTGGGATTCGTATAGCCCGTCGATCCAAGGACGTCCATCGATCTGCGGAGCGATCTCCACCGGTTGGAACTCGAAAGGCGCGCCGATGGCATCGCCCAGTGACGCCCCCAGTACGCAACCACGGATTTTTGAACGCAATGATGGAGAAGCGGGTTCGGTCATTCTGGCTAACTGTCCCAGATCTAGTTCGTAGTGACGGCGTCAGCCGTCCGGACCGCTAAGGCGGTTACTACGAACGAAATTGCCACGTTAATTGCAGACAGCTACTCACTGTCCGAAGCAGAGGAAAGCGTCTCCTGAATGGCCGCCATCGCCTTGCTCCGTCGGTCGCTCGCAGACGACAGGCGCGTCTCCTGCGTCGGCCAACCAAGGCTGATCGTAGCTCAGCAGATCACGCTCCAGGACGTCAAGCAGCTCCGCCGTTGCGCTCGGCGCTACCCCGCCGACGACAGTGCGAATGGCAACGAAATGTTCCGGATCAAGCGCCTGAGCCATCTGCTCTGCGGTGAAATCCAGTTGACGATCGAGAACCTCAACGGCTGCCGCCTGGAGCATATCGATGGTCAGTTCTTCGCTGGGAACGCCGTCTCTGACCGCGTTCTGCACCAGCGTAGCCACCACCTTGTGGGCTAGGCGGAAGGGCAGACCCAGATCACGCACCAGTGTGTCGGCCAACTCGGTCGCCGTGGTGAAGCCCGCGCCCGACTGCTTGCGCAGATGCTCCTCGTTCAGTTCCACCGTTTCGAAAAAGGCTGTGTAGAGCTGCACGCACTCCGACGTTGCCTCGATGGCATTCTGCAAGGGCGGAATGATCTCATCCTCAATGTCCTGGGTGTCGCCGTAGGGGATGCTGTGGCACTGCATCACCACGGTCTGGGCATAGCCGATGGCTCGGCTAAGGCGGGCGCGCAGGTGTTCGAGTACGACCGGGTTGCGCTTCTGCGGCATGATCGAGCTGATCTGCACGAAGCTGTCGTGGACATGCAGCGCTCCCGACTCTGCCGTCGCCCGGTTGAGCAGATCATGGGTGACGCGGCTGAGCCCGATGCAGAGCGATTGGATGGCAAAGGCCAGGTCAGTGAAGTTGTCGCCCGCACCGATGGCGTGGTGGGTGCTGACTACGACGGCGTCAAAGCCGAGCAACTCGGCCACGCGCATGCGGTCGATGGGAAAGCCGGTGCCGGTGAAGGCGGCCGCGCCCAGCGGCGACTCGTTCATGTTGGCATATGCGGTGGCAATGCGAAACTGATCCTTGGCCAAAAAGCTGGAGATTCCGGCGAGATAGTGGGCGAAGGTGACCGGTTGGGCCGGTTGGGTGTGGGTGTAGCCGGGCATGAGCGTGATCAGATGTTTGCGCGCCTGGGTTAACACGGCCTCTCGCAGACTCAGCAGTTCCCCGTAGAGCGATAGAATCCCTTGGCGGAAGGCCATGCGCTCCAGTGCGTGGCCCAGATCATTGCGGCTGCGCGCCAGTTGCAGGTTGCCGCCGTAGTCCGGACCGACCATTTCGATGATCAACGACTCGATGCGGAAGAAGAGATCCTCGACGCCGGGTTCGTAGGCCAACGCCTCTGCGCCGGCCTCGCGGATCGTCTGGACGGCCTCAAAGATGGCGCCGGCATTGTCGCCGCTGATGATACCGCACTCGCAGAGCATCACAGCGTGGGCGTCGTGCGCGGCCAGCATATGCTCAAACAGATGATCGCGCGCGTCGCGATAGGCATGCTGGAGGACGAATTCGCTGTAGATAGGATGCGGGAAGGGAATAGACATGGGTGGGGTTCTCTTTCTGTGGAGACAAAAACAAAAATGGTTAATGGTGAACGATTAATGCTCAACGATTAACGGTTCTCGTCGCGAGACGCATTCCGTTAACAATTGAGCATTATCAATTCATCATTAACCATTGCTCAGCCCTTGAGTCCGGTCAGGGCGATGCCTTTGATGATCTGGCGTTGGAAGATGAGGAAGACCAGCAGCAGCGGCACGGTGGCCAGACTGGCCCCGGTCATGATCATCTCCCACTGGGTGGTGGATTCGCCGCGGAAGAAGCTGAGGCCGACGGGCAGCGTGTAATAGCTGCGTCCGCTGGCGACGATCAGCGGCCAGAGGTAGGCGTTCCAGTTGCCGATGAAGTTGAAGATGCAGAGCGCGGCAATTGCGGGCTTGACCAGCGGCATGGCCACGCGCCAGAAGATGCCAAACTCGTTGACGCCGTCGATGCGCGCGGCGTCGAGCAGTTCATTGGGCACGCCGTCGAAAAACTGGCGCATGAGAAAGATGCCGACAGCCGTGATCACGCCGGGGAAGACAATGCCCCAATATTGCATCGCACCCTGGTTCCAGCCCAGTTGGACGCTCATGTTGAACCAGGGGATGATGAGCATTTCGGTGGGAATCATGAGCGTGGCCAGAATGCCGAAGAAGATGACGTTCTTGCCCGGAAACTCGAACTTGTTCAGCGTGTAGCCGACCAGGCTGTCAAAAAAAGCGACACTGGCCGTGCTGATGGTGGCGATGAGCAGACTGTTGAAGTACCAGCGGCCAAAGTCATTGGTCTGCAACACCTCGACATAGTTGTTGAGCGTTGGGTTCTTGGGCAAAAAGGAAAACTTGACCAGCTCGGGGGCCGGTTTCAGACTGGTGAGGATCATCCAGACGAAGGGTGTCACCATCACCACCGCGCCCAGGCTCAGGATCAGATAGACGAGGATCAACTCCCACGTCGCCCGGCGCGGTCTGCCGGGGGTCGTGCTGACAACCCGTTCCGCCATATCGAGCGTACGTTCAGCGCTCGTGTCCGTCATACTTGCCATAGCTCAAGAATCCAATCTGTAATAGACCGCGGATTAGACGGATTAGGCTGATATTCGCGGATATTTTCCAAAATCCGATTATTATCCGCCGCATCCGCCTAATCCGCGGTCTATTCTTTTAATACTCAACTCGTCGCGATAGCAGCCGCAACTGGACGAAGGTGATCAACAGGATGAGTCCAAAAAGAATGACCGTCAGCGCGCCGGCATAGCCCATGTTGTAGCTGCCGAAGCCCTCTTTGTAGACCTCCAGCACCACTGTGGTCGTGCGATTGAGGGGGCCGCCGCCGGTCATATTCTGCACCAGATCGAACATGCGCAGAAAGCCGATGGTTTGCAGCACGGCAATATAGACAATGACCGGGTTGAGCAAGGGCAGAGTGATGCCCCAGAAGATACGCCATGGGTTGGCGCCGTCGATGCGGGCCGCCTCGTAGTACATCTCCGGGATCTGTTGGAGACCGGCGAGAAAGATGATGATGGCAAAGCCGATGCTGCGCCAGACCGCCACTGCCGTGATCGCGGGCAGCGCCTGGTAGGGGCTGTTCAGGAACATCTGCTTTGGCAGGCCGAGTGCGGCGAGCATCTGGTTGATCAGGCCGACCTGGGGGGCGTAGAGCCAGTTCCAGACAAAGGCAACGGCCACAAACGAGGTCACGAACGGCACGAAGTAGGCGGCCCGGAAGAAGCCGGCAAAGCGGCGAACCTGCATCAGCAGCAGCGCGATGCCCAGCGCCAGAATCAACTGGATCGGTACGCCGAAGAAGACATAGCGGATCGTATTCCAGAAGGCGGCGCGTATGGGGCTGCGGGTCTTGAAGAGATCTTCCCAGATATCACGGTAGTTATCCAGGCCGATCCATTCGCCGTTGCCCTGGAAGACGTTCCAGTCGCGAAAGCTGATGTTGAAGGCCAGGATCGTGGGATACCAACGAATGAAGATGAAAAATAGCAGGCTGACGCTCATAAAAGCATAGGCCCACAACACCTGGCGACGGCGAAGAGTAAGTTTCACGGAGATTCCCTTTGGGAAATGGTGATTGGGGATCAGGGATTGGCGATGGGAAAAGTGCGATCAGTCGCCACATCCTCCCAATCACCAATCCCCAGTCCCTAATCTCCAATCATTCTAGCGTTCAGCCCAGAACTCGTCCTGCATTTCCTGCACCGTCTCAACTGCGAAGTCGAGTTCGGCAGCCGGATCGGCGCCGGTCAGGATGACGGCCTGGTAGGCGTCGATGATGGCCTGGCGATCCTTGCTCTCGTCCACGAAGAAGGTGGAGTTGGCATACTCAAGCCCGGCGGCGAAAGCGCCCAGCTTTTCGTCAGCCAGCAGTGCGGGATCGGCGGCGGCTTCGAGCTGCGCCGGCAACTCACCAACGATACCGACCCAGAGCGTACCGGCTTCGGGCGAGGTGATGAACTGCAGGAACTTCTGTGCCGCTTCGAAGCGTGCCGGATCGGCGGCGGCCTTGGTGGTGATGCCGTGGGTCCAGTAGCTGCCGAAGGTGCTCTTGATACCGTTGTGCTCGGGCAGTTCGGCCACGCCGAAGTTCAGATCGGGTGCGTTGGCGGCAATGGTGCCCAGGCGGAACGAACCGTCGATGTGGAAGCAGACCTCGCCGGCCAGGAAGCCGTCCGAGTCGCTTTCGTAGATGCCGGCGATGCCGGTGCCCAGGTCGCGCTCAAAGGAGAGGAAGGCGTCCCAGGCCTCGTAGCCGCCGTCGCTGGCATTCCACTGCACCGTCTTGCTGTCGTCGCTGTAGGGCTGCTGGCCGAACTGGCGCAGCAGAACCTCACGGAACCAATGGTGCGCCTGGCCGCTGGGGTTGACGTGGAAGCCATAGACTTCGAAGTCGTCGCCATTCTTGACGGTACAGGCGACGGCCTGTTCCTTGAGTTCGTCAAGCGTCGTCGGCGGGCTCTCGGGATCGAGACCGGCGGCCTCCATCAGATCCTTGTTGTAGAAGAGGGCCAAGCTACGCACGGCTGTGGGCAGTGTGTAGAGTTCGCCTTCAAAGAAGCCGGCCTGCGCCATGGAGCTGAACTCTTCGGCCACCATTTCGGGCGGGAAGGTCTCTGCGGGCAGCGGCACGAGGAAACCGGCATCGACCCAGGCCGGCTGCCAGCCGTAGAAGAGCGTGGCGACATCCGGGCCAACGCCTGCGGGCACGCTGGCGGCAATCTGGTCACGGAAATTGTCGTAGGGGATGTCCGAGTTGTGGATGACCTTGATGCCCGGGTTCTCGGCCTCGAACTGCTCGATGAGCTGGTTCATGGCATCGACGCGGGCTTCAAAGTTGTACTGCCAATACTCGATCTCGATCGGTTCGTCGGACATGGCTTCTTCACCGGCAGCTTCTTCGGCCGGCGCTTCTGATTCAGCAGCTTCGCCGCCCTCTGCCGGGGCCGCCGCCGGCATGGCAGCCGGGCAGGCCGTCAGCAACATGGCGGACATCAGCAGCAAGCTGAGTAAGATCAAGACTCGATTTCGGGACATGGGTAGTTCCTCCTGAGAAAGTTGGTTGGAAAACGGTGATAACGCAATTGGATGCGGGAAAAGCGAAAGAAACGTAATGCGTACTGCGTAAATACGTGATTGTTTGGCTAGACGATGTGGTGTCGTTATTGGACTGTTTACGCAGTACCCTTCTTTTCTTACAGATCAATCTTCAACAACCGCGCCGCATTCCCCGCAAAGATCATCTGAATGTGCTCGTCGGGCATGTTGAGGTCGAGGCAGTCGCGCAGTTGATCTTGCAGATAGCGGACGGCGAAGCCGCGCGGAAACCAGCTTGAATCCGAGCCGAAGATGATGCGGCCGGGACCGATGGTCTCGTAGAACTTGCGGAAAAGGTACTTGACGGTCACGTCGCCGGGTACCCAGCGGATCCACTGCAGGCTGCCGCTGGTGTCGATGCTGACGTTGGGGCAGGCCCAGCAGAGCTGCAAGGCCTCGCGCTCCCAGGCGCAGCCGAAGTGGGGCACGACGAAGTCGACCTCGGGGAAGAACTTGGCCACGTCGTGCAGCTTCAGCGGATTGATGTTCTGATGCCAGCCAATGCCGCCGGAACTGCCCTGAATGCCAAAATGGATCAGAACCGGAATGTCCAACTCCGCGCATTTTTCCCAGACCGGGAAGGCGGCCGGATCCTCGATGGGTTCTTCGATCATGGGGGCCAGCAGCTTGTAGCCGCGCAGGCCCAGGTTGGTCACGGCATGATCCAGCCGCTCGACGGCGTCGGGCAGGAAAGGCGAGTGGTGGGCAAAGCCGATGAAGCGATCCGGGTGCCAGCTACAGATCTCGGAGAGGTGCTCGTTGTTGCCGCCGGTGACGAAGCCGATGGCGTGAATGCCGTACTGATCCAGTTCATCCACCCAGCGCTGGGCCTGGGCCTCATCGCCGGGGTGATCGGCCTTGGCCTCCGCTTTGGGGAAGCCCCACATGCGTCGCCAGTGCTCGCCATAGGGCGCGGCGCGCTCGCGTAGAATCTGCAGCCGTTCCTCACTGATCTGGGCCATGTAGTTGTTCATGGTCTCGCCCATATCGGTGAACCAAGGGCCGTCGGTGGGAAAATGGGAATGGAAATCGATGATCTCAAAACCTTGATACATTTTTGCGCTCGTCGCTTGGTGAATTCTGCCGAGGGTTGGCAGAAGATGGCAGGTTGCGGTGTTGCGGTCAATGTGGTGCATTGTACACGCGGCGGAAATTGCCGTCAATGTGGAGGGCAGGGACCCGATCGATCCGATTTGCAGAAGTGTCGCGCTTGTGGAACAATTGTTCTCTCTGATTCCATAGGGAGGTTCCATTCGATGTCAACAGCCCGAACGCTAAGCCTCGCCGATGTGCGCCGGCTGGCCATCTCTTGCCAGCGCCTCAACGATCGATCGCTGAAGCCCGACGCCGCCGGTATCATGCAGGTACTGTCAGATATTCGCTGCCTGCAGATCGATCCGATCCGCGCGGTCGAGCACACCCAACTGCTCGTGCTCTGGAGCCGGCTGGGCAAGTTTGATCCGGCGCTGCTGGATCAGCTGCTCTTCGAAGACCGGCAACTCTTCGAATATTGGGCTCACTGCGCTTCCATCGTCCTGACTGAAGACTACCCCATCCACGCCGCGCGCATGCGCCATCATCGAGAGAGCGAACGCTACGCCTACGCTCAGGACTGGATCGCGGCCAATCGTGAAATGCATCAGTATGTTCTGGCGCGCCTGCGGGCTGAAGGGCCGCTCTCGTCCGATCAGTTCGAGGATCGGATCGTGGTTCCGTGGAAAACGTCCGGATGGAACAATGGCCGCAACGTCAGTCTGATGCTCGCCATCCTCTGGGAGCAGGGAGAGCTGATGGTCGCCAATCGCAAGGGGCGGCGGCGGTTCTGGGATCTGAGCGAGGCTTACATGCCCCGAGTGGACGGAGGCCGAAGAATTGAGCGCGAGCGAGATCACAGCGTCAGCAGCGCTGTATTCGTTGCGGGCTCTGGGCGTGGCCACGCCCGGCCAGATCAAGATCCACTTCACGCGCAACTTCTATCCAGGTCTGATCGACGTCTTGGCGCGATTGGCGCAAGAGGGAGCGGTTGAGCAAGTCGAGGTTGTCGACAACGGCGTGGCCCTGCCGGGGCCCTGGTATATCCACGCGGATCGTCTTCCGCTGTTGGAATCCATTCAACGGGACGACTGGCAGCCGAGCACAACCCTGCTCTCGCCCTTCGACAACCTCATCTGCGACCGGGCGCGCACCGAATTGCTCTTTGACTTCAACTATCGCATCGAGATCTACGTGCCCGCGGCCAAGCGCCAATACGGCTACTATGTGTTGCCCATCCTCCACGGCGACCGGCTGATCGGTCGCATCGACTCCAAAATGGATCGCAAGACCCGGCGCTACGCCGTCCCCAAGATCTATCTGGAACCCAACATCAAACCGTACAAAAAGACCGGCAAAGCCGTCATCCGCGCCATCGAATCCCTGGCCGGTTTCATTGGTGCGGACGCCGTTGACTACGGCGATGTCCCTGCCAAGTGGGTTCAATAGGCTGTGTTCAAAATCAGTTGAGAAGAAGCGCAGGCTCAGGCTGCGGCTATCTGAGTGCTCAATTCGTTTTGAACACACCCGATTCAATAGAGTGGAAAGCCGATGGTTCCGAAGCCAACTGATGTTGGTCAGTTGAAACAAACGATGTCATTTCGAGCGGAGCGAGAAATCTCGTGTACTTGTCGCTGAGATTCCTCCCTCCGGTCGGAATGACAGTTGGTCTTCTTCCGGCTGAGCGTCAACATCCCCAATCCCCCAATCCCCAATCTCCAATTCCTTGTAACCTTTTATTCACCACCGCATCAAACTGGCATGAACGGAACGGAAGATCTGTGCCACATGGTCCGTCTGAGAAATGTGCCGCCCTTTACTTGGAGGGCGGACAACGAGTGAATTGAAGGAGCCAAAAATGTCCCTGCTAAACGATGAAATCAAAACCCAACTGCAAGATGAATTTGCCAACCTGACCGGTCCGGTCAAGCTGGTCCTCTTCACCCAGGAGATGGAATGCCAGTACTGCACCGAGACCCGCAGCCTGGCCGAGGAAGTCGCCGGCCTGTCTGACAAGATCGACGTCGAGATCTATGACTTCGTCAAAGACAGCGAGATCGCCGAGACCTACAACATCGACAAGATCCCGGCCATGGCCATCATCAAGGGCGGCGACGAGCCCAAGGACTACGGCATCCGCCTCTACGGCATCCCTTCGGGCTACGAGTTCAGCACGCTGATCGAGGATATTGCCATGGTTTCAACCGGCGAGTCCGGCCTGGATCAGGCCACCAAGGACGAATTGGCGAGCCTGAGTTCGCCGCTGCACTTCCAGGTCTTCGTGACGCCCACCTGTCCCTACTGCCCGCCGGCCGTTCGTCTGGCCCACAAGATGGCGCTGGAGAGCGATCTGGTGACCGGCGACATGGTCGAGGCCATTGAGTTCCCCCATGTCTCCAATAAGTATCAGGTGATGGGCGTGCCGCGCACGGTCATCAACGAAAACTTCTTCCTGGAAGGGGCCGCGCCCGAGGCCATGTTGATGGCGAAGGTCAGAGAGGCGTTGAATTAGGGGAGTTGGTTTTGGGGTTGTTGGGAAGTGGGGCAGTGGGGCAGTGGGGGGATGTTTTGGCGCCGCTCCCCATTTCCGGTCGAGGAATGATAGGACGAAATATCTATGATGGATCTAAATCTGGGGTTGGGGATGCCGGGCCGGGCTACGCCTGATGTGTACGACGTCGTTATCATCGGCGGAGGGCCTGCGGGCGCATCGGCAGCCATCTACACGGCGCGGGCCGATCTGCGAACGCTGGTCATCGACAAGGGCTTGACGGCCGGCGCGCTGGGCGTCACGGCCAAGATCAGCAACTATCCGGGCGTCCCCGGCCCGGTCAGCGGCGCAGAGTTGACGGAGACCATGCGCGCCCAGGCCGAGTCGTTTGGGGCCAAGTTCATCACCGACAAGGTCGTGGACGTCGATCTGCTCTCGGATCCCAAGATGGTCATTGCGGGGACCGGCATGTTTATGGCCAAGGCGCTGATCCTGGCCACCGGATCCATGGGACGCACCAACACGGTTGCCGGCGAGGAAGCGTACCTGGGTCGCGGCGTCTCCTACTGCGCCACCTGCGACGGCGCATTCTTCCGCGATCAGCCCGTGGCGGTGGTGGGCAACAACGACGAGGCATTGGAAGAGGCGCTCTTCCTGACCAAATTTACCGACCAGGTTCACCTGATCTCGCCGACGCCCAAGCTCAATGCTAGGCAGGTGCTGCTTGACGAATTGGAAAATCGACCCGGGGTCAACGTTCGGCTGGGCACACGTCTCAAAGAAGTGGTCGGCAACGGCAAGGTGGAGGGCGTGCGTATCCACTCACGTGATGGCAAGGAGGAGACGCTGCCCGTCAGCGGCGCCTTCATCTATCTGCAAGGGGCTAAGCCGATCACCGACTACGTGGTCGGCAAGCTCGAAATGACGGCCGACGGCTGCCTGGTGGTCGACAAGGACTTACAGACCTCCCTGCCCGGCGTCTTCGCGGTCGGCGATCTGCTCTGCTCACACATCAAACAGGCCGTGATTGCCGCGGCCGACGGCGTGATCGCCGCCCTGGGCGTCGACAAGTATGTCAACGGCAAGGAGAATCACCGGCCGGATTGGCGTTAGTGCGTAGACCGAATCACGAAGACAAAAGAGCGCCGCAGGAGACTTCTCCTGCGGCGCTCTTTTGTCTTCGTGATTCATCCATTCCCGTAATTCGGCAGTGATCGACTGCGCTATTCAGTCGGCAGACCTGCGCGGCGCCAGCCGAACATGCCGCCGGACAAATTGGAGACATCGGTGAAGCCGGCGGCCAGAAGTTGCTCACAGGCGACCTGGCTGCGGTTGCCGGAGCGGCAGACGCAGACAACGGGACGATCGGCGGGCAGTTCGTTGATGCGCTGCATGAAGACGTTGAGCGGCAGCAGGCGGGAACCGGCGATGTGACCATCGTGTTGATATTCCGAAGGCGTTCGCACATCGACCATGACCGGTGCATCGCCGTTCTGTAATTCCTCGTTTAACTCCGTTGCACTCATCTGCCGAATGGGGCTATCCGATGCGCTTCGTCGTCCGAACAGTGCCTGAAACATTGCAGTATCCCTCTCAATTGACTATTTGGCCCACATCGGTGCGCGGGTGAAATCGTCATCACTCTCTAAGAGAATGCGGTGAAATTTCAGATCCTCGCCCGTATGAGCGGACTATTTTCTACGGGTGAATTCCTATGCCCCAAAGGATAGTCGCAAAATGTAAAGGCTCAATAAGGGCGCTGTACGAAAATAATAAAGGGGGCGGGAAAAAATGCTCCGATCAGAGGCGGCTGAAAACGGATACGGATACGCCGTATCGCCGTGACGCAATGCGTTATAACTGTGGTATACTTGGCTATGTCTGGTGAATCAAGGCCATGAATTTTTGTCCGGCAGGATCCAACTTGTGTCCGAATGAGAGCACGATTCGAGTTTGTCATCCCTCTTTCTGAAATGCCGCATCCATGGCGCCAAGACCGGAGAGGGCAGATGGGAGCGCCAGTATTTATGCAGACTAGAGGGCGGTATCAGGGCGATATTGCGACTGAACCGGAGTGGTTTACAACAGACGAGGGACTCCGGCTCCAGTTCAGGCTCATCCGTCGGGATGACAGCGATCTGTTGCTCGATCTGTTTCAGCACCTGTCGCCGGAAAGCCGCCGCCGTCGTTTCCATGCAGATGTTGAGCGTTTGGATGAGCAGACCAAACGACTGGCTGCGACTCAGTTGGCCGATGTCGACAACCTGACACAGGGCGGCGCCGTGCTGGCGCTCGTCGGCAACGAGGATGGGGGCGGAGATCAACAACTGGTGGGTGTCGCCCGTCTCGCCCGTCCGCTGGGCAAGCCCGACCACCCGGAAGCCGAGGCCGCGATATCGGTACGCGATGATTTTCAGCGTCGAAGCGTGGGAACAGAACTGTTGCGCCGGCTGGTTTTGCTGGCCAAACAGATGAAGATCCGGGTGATGTTGGCCGATATCGAAGCCGACAACCGGCCGGCGATCAAACTCTTCTACGCACTTGACCTGCCGACAGAGACAGATGTCTGCCATGGCGAGGTCATGTTGCGCATCGCCATGCCGCTCGACTGATCGGCTAGCAGACAGAACCAAAAAGGGCGGTGCGGCCATCAATGGCCGCACCGCCCTTTTCATAGTTCACATTGATCGAGATTCTCAATCACGAATCCCCTCTCACCGTTCCCCTACCTACAACTCATTGCGATAGGCATACGTGCGCCGATAGCCGTAGTCGGTGCTGAAGCTGCCGAAGAGCTTCTTGCTGGCCTGGCTCAACGGATAGCGGCCCAGCGAGCGTGTGCCGCGCCGCACAATCTGTGTCGGGCTGTAGGTCTTGCGGCAGAGCCAGTCGTAGGCCGAACGCAGTTCATCCACGGTGAAATTCTTGGGGATGAAGGTGACATGCGCGGTGTCGTAGTGGCTCCAGGGCAGATCGAGCAGCCGGTTTTCGCTCTCCACAACCTCGCGGAAGGGCGTGCCCGGATAGGGCGTCAGCATGGTCGTGCTGATGCTGTCCAATTCGCTGGTGCGGATGAAATCCCACATGGTCTGGAAGGTTTCGGGCGTATCTTCGTCAAAACCCATGACAAAGAGGCCAACCACGCCGACGCCGGTCGAACGAATCTTGCGAATGGCCTCTTCGGCGCTGCTGGCAACCCCCTTGGACTTGCCGCCCAGTGAACTGCGGTTGTCCGGGTTGACGCTTTCGAAGCCAATGAAATGTTTGTCAAGATGGGCGGCCACGCTCATTTCGAGCAAGCTCCGGATGATTGGCGACGCTCATCTCCGACTGGCAGGTCCAGCCATGCAGATCGAGCTTGGAAAGCGCCCCAAACAGATCGGCGCAGTAGTCCGGATCGGTGGTGAAATTCAGACCAAAGTTGTCATCGGTCAGGAAGAAGCGCTTGATGCCACGACGTTCGATCTCGTCCACAACTTCGTCGATGGGGCGCAGTCGCATGCGTTGGCCGCTGACACGAATGGCCGTGCAGAATGAGCAGTTGCGGGGACAGCCGCGGGTGATCTCCAGATAGGGCGTCCAGTAGTTGTTCTTCTCGTCCACCATCTTGATCACACGATCGCTGATGTTGGCGATGACCGGTCAGATCGGCCCAGGATTCATCCTTGTAATAGGGTTGCATCCCCTTGATGCCTTCGGCGCCAAAATCCTTGATCAGCTGTTGCCAGGTGAAATAGCCCTCGCCGATCATGACGCTGTGGGCAAAGGTCTTGACGTGCTCAGGCATGAGCGTCGAATGCACGCCGCCGACGACAACGCCCGCGCCCTGCTTCATGGCGCGGCGTGCCACAAGTTCAGCCTGCTCAATATTGACTGACATTGACGTGATGCCGACCAGATCCCCTTCGCTCAATGTGTCCATCGGGATGTCATTCAGATTTTCATCCCAGATCTCGACCGGAATTTCGTCCGGCACAAGGGATGCCAGGCGCATCAACGTATACGGGGAACCTGGAGATTTACCAAAAATTCGGCCATCACGTTTTGGGCGAATCAACACTATACGTCGCATACTTCTACTTCCTCCGCTGCCGACTCAACAGCACATTCTGCGGCAAATTCAGCAATCCAGTTGCGTAAAAAATCGCCAATCTTCAAAAAAACAACCGCCGCGCATCATACCATAGTTCAATGCCGGCGGCAAGAATTTATATAAAAGTGACTATAAAAATTAATTCGGCGATCCAATGATCCCAATTCGGGCGTCCTACTCTTCAGACCAACCGTCGAATGCTTCGGTCTCATCGCCGGGCTGCCATTGGCGAACACGCAGTTCGGCTTCGTCCAACTTCTGCTCGCAATAGGCGGCCAACGCCGCGCCTGATTCGTAGCGAGCCAGCGACTCTTCGAGCGACAACTCGCCGGTCTCCAAGGAAGCCAGCACCGCTTCCAACCGGGCATAGGCATCCTCGTAGGTCAGATCTTCCGCAATGTCGACCATAATGTATCCCTTTTTCACTCATTTGCTTTGAACAGCAGCCGCAAACAACATCGACAACGATTGACAGGAATATCTCGTATCTGCGACAACCCACAGTACCACCCCGTCCATGTATGGGTCGCGCCAACCGCACCGGAAGTGCTATTGTACCAGAATCCGGGCAAATTGCCGGAAAAGAACCGGTCGGTTACACTCCTGCCATCGCCCGGATGTGATTTCAATGTGCGCCGCCGGTCTAGATGATCCGCTCTTTCCGAATGCTAAAGAAAAGATTGACGCGCCCGGTCGGCATGGCCGTCCAGAGAGGAATCGTATGCCCGACTTTGAGGACTTCGGCAGTTTCGAAGATTTTGGCAGAAGGCAAGACAGCAACGAAGTACCGCCCGTTGTTCTCGACGGTACGCCCATCGTGGTCTGCCTGATCCCCGATCTCTTCTTCGCGACCCGGTTTGTCGATGTGATCGCCTCGATGAACGGACAGTCGGTCATGGTCGAGACGCCGGCAGCCTTTGTCACGGCCATGGATCGGTACTTCCCCGTGTTGGCGCTGCTCGATCTCAATACGTCGGGGGAATGGGCCGACGCCATTCGGCGTTGCAAACAACGGCCCCACACAAGCCAGATCCCCATCTACGCCTTTGGCAGCCATGTCGATGTTGAGACGTTGAAGGCAGCCCGCCAGGCCGGGGCGGATCACGCCTGGGCACGCAGCCGCATGATGGACGATCTGCCTGCCGTGGTGGCCGGCCATGTCGATCCGCCGATGCGGGCGTTGGCCGGGTGTGACGATGGACTGAGCGAGCAGGCGCTGCTTGGCGTCGAAGCCTTCAACCAGCGGGACTTTTTCGAACAGCACGAGTACTTTGAGGCCGCCTGGCTGGCCGAAGCACGCCCGGTTCGAGAAGTCTATCAGGGGATTCTACAGGTCGGCGTGGCGTTCTTGCAGATCGAACGGTCAAACTGGGCCGGCGCCGTCAAGATCTTTCGCCGTGGCCTGCCCCGCTTGCGTGCCCTGCCGCCGTACTGCCTGGGCATCGACATTGTCGCATTTCGGCGCGCGGCCGAGGCTATCCATCTGGAGATCACGCAATTGGGTTCGGAGCGAATGGACGAGTTCGATCAGCAGAAATTTCCGACCTTGCAGATGGTCGATTCACAGGCGAATGAGGCGGAATAGATTGTACCTCGACATTTATGTCGTAGGATCCTATGACATAAATGTCGAGGTACAATTTGTTACCAATCAAGCGCCAGAAGACGGCTCAGCTCATCCGGCGTGGTCGTGCCGCGTACCCGCACCCGGCGCAGTTCAAAGAGGCTTTCACTGTCGTGGGTCGCGCCCTGCACTGTGGTCAAACCGGCCCAGTAGTTGGCGCTCTTGAAGATGTCTATGGTGTTCTGATCGTATTCTCCGGCCGGGTATGAGATGAACCGTGGCCGCTTGCCCAGCTCGTATTCGATGGTCTCCATGCTGCCCAGCGCCTGCCAGATCAGGTAGTCGGCCCCCTGCCCCTTCAACGTGACATGGTTGCGCCCGTGCGACTCGATGGACATGCCGGCATCGAGCATCTCGCGCAACATATCCCAGGAAAAATAAGCCTCCCGCTCTTCGTCAATGAAGTCGGTCACGACAAAAAAGGTGGCCGTCATGCCACGTTCAGCCAGTGCCGGAAAGGCGTTTTCATAGTTGTCGCGATAGCCGTCGTCAAATGTGATGATCACCGGCTTTTCGGGCAGCGGCGTGCCCAGGGTCAGGTGGTTGAGAAATTCATAGGGACTGATGGCCGTGTATCCGTCAGCCTGCATGCGATCCAGATGGGCGGCAAAATCCGCTGGCGCGATAGAGAGATCCTTGCGGTAGATATCAGCGCCCGCCGGCGGGATGCTCACGTAGTGATACATCAGGATCGGCAGTTGAGTCGACCGGGGAATGCCGTCCGGCGTCGGCGCAGACGTCAACGAGACATCGGATCGGGGCGCCGGCGTGGGCGTTGGGACCAATAGGTACAGATCGTCACTCTGTGCATTGGGCGCGCCAGGCGCTTTCGTGATTGGCAACGTACTCGTCAGTGAAAACTCAACGGTAATCGACGCTGCCTCGCTGACCGTGAACCCGGGCGATACTACGATTGCTTCACTCACCAGCGGACCATTGGCGAGCGTGAGTGGCTGGGTAACCGTCATCGCCAGCATATCGGTCAGTTCGCCGGCATCAATAGACGAAATTAAGCCGCTTGCTGTGCCGGTGAAGGGCTGTGTCGGTGTGTAGACAGACGAGACACCGGCGCCGGTCAGTGTGCTGATCGGCGGGATCGCAACCGCCGTAGCCGTCGGTCTGCGGGACGGCAGGCTGGTTGGCGCAGCCGTGGGCATTGCCGCACCGGAAGATAAGGGTGACGCAACCGTAGCCCGTTGCGTCGTCGGCGCGGACACAGCAGCCGATTCCGGCTCGGCAGTCCTGACATTGGATGCCACACACGCTGCCACGATGAGCGACACGCCGATCAACGATACGATCGACAGGACGATTCGACGCCCGGTATTGGTTGGTCTACTCTGATCTGACGGTTCTTGACGCATAGCGAGATAGTATCATGAGATTTTTGCGTTTCGCAACAAATGACTGACTCTGCTGCAAGAACCACGAATCACACGAATTGCACGAATTGTACCACTGAGAAAATTCGTGCAATCTGTGAAATTCGCGGTTCTTGCAGTGAACTCATAGCTGAATGCAATCACACTGGTTATGGTTCCATGTTTGTGGTGTTTGTCTGAGCCGATGCCTATCAGAGAATCGTGATTCCGTGAGCGACAAAGTCAAGTTGACAGATTCTCGAATCACGTCCTATACTGTCATGTCAGGGGTTTGCAATTTATGTGGCATATATTTTTTTCTTTGCATCAATATGCGCGTTCTCAGGCAGTAGACTGGCCAGAACAATAGTCGATTCAGGTTTTGAACGGGAGAAATCATGTATCGAGAACGAATTCGCGATCACTACGACCGTCTCAGCCGTAGCTATCGTCGGGTTGCGGACCACATCATGAGCAACTACTACGATGTGTCCTTCATGACGGCGGCGCAACTGGCCTACGCGGTTGGTGTTGATACCACAACCGTTGTGCGCTTTTCTCAACGACTGGGCTACAACGGCTATCCCGAGCTGCTGGCCGATATCCGTGCGCAGGTCCGCGATGAGATCTACACGGCTTACGAACCCAAAGCTTTGATGCCCAACGATCCTGCGTCAACGTTTTTGGAGCGTGCAGAGCAGGAAAAACACAATCTGAACCAGATGCTGGTCCACAATCCGCCGGACCACGTGCGTGATGTCGCCGACATGCTGGAAGCGGCGGATCGGATATTGCTCGTCGCCGAAGGGTATGCCGATGCGGTGACGGCAACCATTGCACAGCAACTGCGCCATCGCGGCATCACCGCAGAGGCCATCGATCAGGACCGGGTGAAGCGCTCAGCCACCCTCACCACACTCGACGAAACCGCATTGGTGATCGGCATCAGCGCCACGGAATATGGCGACGATGTGGCGCGTGTGCTCCAGTTTGCGCGGGGACGCGGCTGCCGAACGCTGGGCGTGGTCGGGTCTCTGGCCAGCCCAGTCAACCGCATGTCCGACTTGGTCGTCTACGCGCCGACCGATGTGATCGGGCCGCTGCCCAGCATGGTCTGCCTAGCTGCGGCATTGTCCGCGCTGGTCCAGATCGCCAGCCGCGACAATGCCGATTCCGCCCAGGAATTTGTGGACGAGTTTGAGGGGATCTATCGGTATTTGGCGTTACCCCAAGAAAACTTGCCGCCCGCCCCTGACGGCGTCGATAGTGAGGAGGGATAGAAGGCGAATTGGGCCGATTTCCGCGGATTAAGACAGAGAAAATCCGTGGCTATCCGCCTTTTCAGCGTCATCCGCGTTCTATTTCGTCTGCCATCTCGACGAGTTTTTGACCCGGGTTCGATCCTTCACTCAGTAGACCAATGGCCAGAAACGCCAGGATGTACCCCAGGTAGTTTTCGTTGAGGAATCGGCTTGCATAGAAGAAACCGAGCAAAAAGACGGCATAGTGCCAGTTGGCATTGCTCAATGTGTTGTCACGCTGTTGGCGACGCAGGAACCAGAGCATCAGCGGCAGGCCGATCAAGATCTCGGTCAGCCAGAACGGCCACTGATCGAAACGATCCGTGACCAGACCAAAGCCGAGCACAAAGTTGCTGCCTCCCCATCCCCAGATCTGATACCCGGTCTCCCCTTGACCGCTACTCCACCGCCAAACATCGTCATAGAGCGCGGGCAGATCCCATATCACATAGGGCAGCATGGCGGCAGCAAAGACAAGCAGCGCCGGCCATGCACGCGCCAGGATGGCTGGAATGGCGCGAATCAGATCGCTCCAGGTCCGCCCAGGAGATCTGTCGCCTTGCAGCAGCAGTATGCCGAAGAAGGGCGCCAGAAACCAGGCCGTCGGTTTGCTGGCGCAGGCCATGCCGAACAGCGCCATCGAACCCCACAGCCACCAGCGATTCTCGCGGCCGTTGCGCAATCCGTTCTCCCAGATCTTCCAAGCGACCAGACTGTAGACGATCCAACTGAGGACGAACACGTCGTTCTGGCCGAAGATCACGTCGAGGGCCATCAGCGGGTTGAGCGCCAACAGCGCCACAATGGCCAGTTTTCTGCGCTCCCCGTCCACCAGCCGGGGGGCCAATGCCAGTGCAATGGCCAGGAGCAGCAGGTAGACAAGCCGCTGGTCATAGAAGCCCATTGCCTGGCCCACAAGATAGAATGGCGCGCTGAAAAGAAAGGTCCAGGGCAGATAGGGATAGTGGTAGATTGCAGTACGATATTCGCTGAAGCCCCATTCGGCCATGGGGGTTTCGGTATAGTCCTCGACGTAGGGATTCTTGCCGGAAAACAGAAATTGGATGGTTGCCTCTGTCTGAATCACACCGCCGTCGTGGGTGTAGCTGGCCGGTCCGCTGCCCTGTCGCAGCAGGACAAGCTGCGCCGTCGGCAGGAAGAGGGCGGCAACCAGGATGACTGTCAACAGCGCCCACTTGCCGCGGCGACGCCAGATGCCCGGCCGTTGCAGGTCAACGACGAAGTAGAGCAGCAATGCGCCGAGCGTAACGGCAAAGAGGATCAGGCCCACCGGTTCGCCAGGGCGCGGACCGACCTCGCCCATGGCCTGTATGCCCCGCTCTGGCAGCAGACGGCCCAGGAGGGGATGGCGCAACACATCCTGAAGGCGCAGAGGCAGGGCTGCGGACTCGGCCAATCCGAGTATTTGGAGATGGGCAAAGGTCAGGACGGCCAGCAACAGTGCGTCCCAGCCGGGACGTACCGCTGATCCTCCGTCTCGCTTGCCCGCCGCCGCAGAATTGTTCATCTCAGCCATTAATTTTGCCCTTTCAGGCCATGCAGTCGGTTGTCCGTGCTTGAAGAGAAGAAAAAAGGATTGCTGATGGCGCCGCCGCGCAGATCGCGGGGAACGAAGTGGCTGCCTCCCTCAAAGCCATCCAGCGCATTGAAAATCTTAACGGATCCGTCCTCAAGAAAGACGATCACGTTGTCACCATCCGTAATGGGGCCGCTGACCAAACGAGCCGCGAGATCAACCTGCCACAGCAACTCGCGTGTGCCGCGCGCGTACGCACGCAGGCGATCATCGCCGGCGGCGTAGAGCCGTGTGCCATCGATGGCCAGGCTTCGTACAGATCGATCGCCCTCATACCAATCCAGAAAGACGCCTGTATTGGCATCAAGCAAGTAGATTCGCCCGCTTGTTGTGCCGATATAGAGCTCCGCCAACGACCTCACGCCCGGCGACACATAGATCGGCGGCGTCGAAGGAAAGGCTCCATCAAAGTTGTCATACGTCCAGATCCGTTGCACCTGATTTGGTTCATCCTCAACCTCGATGACGCTCGATTCCAGACCCGAGATCTTCTCGCCGGCCACATAGATCATCTGATCGCCGATGGCGGGCAAGTAGAACGCGCTGTCCGCCTTCGTCAAAGGTCTGCTGGATGTCACCGTTGTCGAGCCGGATCCAGTGCAATCGAGACGTTTCTCCATTATGGCTGACGGCATAGAGCCAGTCGCCGGCAATGGTGATGCCGGCTGACGGCGGCATGTTGGTGGGTGTCCGCCATGGAATGCCTGCCTCCTGAATGATGTAGACAATTCCCGTTTCGTCGACTGCGAAGACATTAGAGTTCTGAATCGCCGGAGATTGACTGATGCGGTTTTCGGTCGCCTGCCGCCATCTCTGGTTGCCGTTCTCGCGATCAATGGCATACATGTGGCGGTCGTCGTTGGCCGCAATGACAGAGCTGCCGGCAACGACAACCGGCGACGAGAACGGCTGTCCGGCATCATAGTCGCCTTGCTCCCATGCGGCGACGTACGGGGGAAGCGGAATGCGATTCACCCAGTTCTGATTACTGCGGTTTGCGCGTACCAGCGGGAAGTCATTGGCCGGGATCGGCGAAGGAATGGGTGGTGCGTCCGGCCCGCCGGGCGGCGACTGAACCGAAAGCCAGCGCACGTCGTTGGGGTTGGCCCCTTCGGGTGCATCGTCAGGAAGATCGTTGTCCCGAGGCGGGGCATCGGCCTGTCGAAGCCAGCCCGTGTT
The DNA here is from genome assembly GCA_963698255.1 of uncultured Chloroflexia bacterium. GTDB lineage: Bacteria > Chloroflexota > Anaerolineae > Caldilineales > Caldilineaceae > JAWKOK01. The sequence goes on from CAVOQD010000025.1 coordinate 240,238, forward strand.
ATCATTCTGAGAAGCATAGACCCACTCGCCGGATGCTGTGCGCGATTGTAGCCAAATCTCACCGCGCTCGAACTCGCCTTCATCACCATCTCCGTAATCTCCGTACCAACTGCCCGGTCCCTGCCTGCGCTTGACGCCTACCTTCTCAACGTATGCCCGTAACCGACTCACGGTATACGGCGTGGGCTGGGGCGTCGGTGTCGTTGTGGGTGACGGCGTGGGCAGCGGCTGCGTTGCTGTCGGTGTGGCCGTCGACAGGGGCGGATTCGTCGACGTCGGCGTGGGGATGATAGATTCAGATGCCGACCCTGATGAGACAATGGGCAGACTCAGCGAGACTGTGACTGTCCCCTGGGGCGTGCCAGCCGCCCCGATCTGAGATTGATCGCCCGGGGCATTTACGGTTGTGGATATGAGCACGGTCGAGGCGGGCGTCACCTGTTGCGGTATGGGCGTGATACCGAGGTCGACGGCCACCGGGTAGGCCTCCTGCGTGATCATGTCTTGGGCCACGCGTGTCGCCCGAAAGTCAGCAGTCGCGGGGATTGGCGGCGCGTCCGTGGCCGTGGGCGTGGGTGTAGGCGCAAAGGCCAGATCCGCCCGTTCGAGCAGGATCAACCCCCCGACGACGACAAGAAACGCCAGTAGCAACAATGCACCCATCACCAAAGATCGAATTCGATCCCCGGACTGGGGAGAAGGATCAAGCCCATACTGTGTCATAGCAGCATCATTCTAGCAGTCTGCCCGAGTAACAGAAAATGGAAAGCCGCCCCCCACATACGCTACACTCCTGTTCCCGACCCTTGTTCCTGTCGCCGCTTGCGTTTTGACCGTGCCGCCGTATAATTGACTCATACGCGTGATCTGGACTGCCGTAAGTTTCGTCACAGATGGGTACAGGGCCGATGGGTTACGCTGTCCGCCAATGGCATCATGCCTGACATCTGATTGGCGTACCCGCAGAGTTGTGCGGTTCGTCCCGGCCCGCAGCGTTTCATGAGGATTGTATTATGGTTACCTATCAACCGGAAAAGACTGTCGAACTTGTCATCTATGTGACTGAACATTGTCCGGTCTGTCACTATGCCTTTGAGGTAGCGGATGATATCCGCCAACGGTTTCCCGATGTCGATCTGCGTATCGTCGATCTGGAAACCACGACCGAGAAGGTTCCGGAGCACGTCTTCGCTACGCCGACCTACATTCTGAACGGTCGAGTATGGTCATTGGGCAATCCGTCTCCAGCCCAAGTTGTGGAGGCTTTTGGCAAAGTGACTCAATAAAGACGAACGTGTCGATCCCGACAGGAACTCGGGCGAGGTCGATAGCGTCATTGAATTGTCTCCCGGGTTGCGCACGTCTTGGCGCTCTTTCGGCCACTGTCTGACGTGCGGCCAACCTCTTCACCCACACAGGAGTGTGCTGTGAGAATTGACGACCGATCATCACTGAACCAATCCCCTGACAAGATGCGTTACCTGTCCGAGTTGGCAGTCTTTCAAGATCTGACTCCGCGCGAGATGGAAGATCTGAACCGTATTACAACCATGAGCACTGTGGCGAAGGGGCGTGTCTTTTATCGCCCCGAGGAACCGGGCGAAGTCCTCTTTATTCTCAAGGAGGGACGGGTCCAACTCTACCGCATCAGTCCTGAGGGCAAGAAGTTGGTGATCACGACGCTCGGCCCCCACACGCTCTTTGGTGAGATGGCCTTGTTGGGAACCAAGATGCACAATACCTTTGCGGAGGCCGTGGAAGATTGTCTAATCTGTGTCATGAGCCGCACCGACCTGGAACGGTTGATTCTCAACAAGCCGCAGGTTGCGCTGCGCGTTCTGGATATCACCGGCAAGCGCCTGCGCGAGGCCGAAGAACGGCTGGAGAATATGGCCTTCAAGGGCATCCCGGCTCGATTGGCCAGCCTCCTTCTTCGCCTGTCCAGCGAACAGGGTGATGATACGATCCGTGGCCTAACCCATCAGGATCTGGCCGAAAGTGTCGGCACCTACCGTGAAACAGCGACACAGGTGTTGAATGATTTGAAGGGCCAGGGATTGATCGAGATCGGACGCAAACGTATTACGATCCTTGACAGAGACCGCCTGGAGGAAGTTGCCGAGAGCTAGTGCACCCCATCGGCTCCAACGCATATCAGAAAGTGGTTGACATTTCGTATAAAGACAAGTACAATCCGAAAATGTCAACGTACTCATTAATTCGTGTCTTGGACTTTAATGATTCCAAGGCTCAACTATTAAACCCTTTTTGCCTGTGACCCAACATAGGCAATCATTCACCTAGGTCATATTGAGGAGAACTTTCCCATGACGCACGTGATTTTTGACACCTGTATTCGTGATGGCGCCTGCGTAGAAGTGTGCCCCGTCGAATGCATCATCCCCGGCCAGCCCGAAGACGAATGGCCCTGGTACTACATCGATCCGGATACCTGCATCGATTGCGGCGCTTGTGTGCCCGAATGCCCGGTTGAGGCCATCCTCCCTGAAGAGGATCTGCCGGATGACCAGGTCTACACCACCGAGTTGAATGCTCTGTTCTTCACCGATGGCCCAGGTTACGCAGCGCTTGAAATGTAGTTCCATCTTAAAACGAAAGAAAAGCCTCTGCGGCAGCAGGGGCTTTTTTGTTAGCAGGAGGAATTTCCCATGGCACAAGAACAAGAGAGTCAAATGCCGGACTGGACCGGAATCGAACGGGCGCTGGTCATTATGGCCCATCCGGACGATCCGGATTTCACCTTCGCGGGTACAGCCACAAAGATGGTTCAACACGGCATTGAAGTCACGTACATGATTTTGACCAACGGCGACAAGGGCAACCACAATCCGGAGATCACACGCAACCAGTTGATCGCGATGCGCAAGATCGAACAGCGCAACGCAGCCGAGGTCTGCGGTATCAAGGAGGTTCTCTTCATGGGCGAAGAGGACGGCTTTCTGCGACCGACGCCGGAGATTCGCAAACGGGTGACCCGCGAGATTCGCCGTATCCGGCCCCAATTGATTATCTGTCCCGATCCGGACCGTTACCTGGTCGGCGAAGGGTACATCAACCACCCGGACCATCGCAACGCCGGACTGGTTGCGCTGGAGGCCATCTTCCCCGCCGCCGACAATCCCATGTTCTACCCGGACATGGCCGACGAGGGCTATCTGCCCCACAAGATCAGCCAACTCTACGTCATCGGCCATTCCGATATCACGGCCAAGGTAGACATCACCGACGTGATCGACACCAAGATCGAGGCCATCCTCTGCCACACAACCCAGATCGCCGATCCGGAGAATGCGCCGGACAACTGGCGCAAACGCTGGGGCGAAGAACAGCCCGACGGCACAAGGCGCTATTTTGAGCAGTTCAAGGCGATGAAGTTTGGGTAGATGTTTGGTTGGTTTTGCATGAACAAAAAGGGGAGCGCTTCAAAAGCGCTCCCCTTTTTGTTCATGCAAAACTTACGCAGTACGCATTACACAGTACGCTACTGCATGTCTTCCATCTGCTCGCCAAGAATCTCGTTGGCGTCGGCAGTGAGCGTGTCCAACGATTCCTGCACGGGCGCGCCGTCGGCGATGGCGGCCATCACTTCTTCGACTTCGTCACGTACGAAATCGTAGCCGGGCATGGGCGGTTCGGCCTTGCCGTAGGGCAACAGCTCGAACGCGGTCTCGTAGGCCGGATTGGCGGCGAAGTAGTCGGCCAATCCTTCGGCAACGCTCTGGCGTACCGGGAAGTATTGGCTGGCTTGGGCCCAGATTGCCTGGACTTCGGGGCTGGTGTAGTCCTTGACGAAGAGCCAGGAGGCAAGTTCTTGTTCCGGCGTCGTCTTGGGAATGCTGACGCTGGCGCCATAGATATTCATGACAGGCTCGTCAACGGTGCCGGGAATCGGAGCGACGCTCCAATTGAAACCGGCGCCTTCATCGACGGCGCTGGCATAGAAGGGCAGACCGGAGCTGGAACCGACGGTGAAGAGCAGGTTGCCGTTGCCGAAGTCGGTCTGATCGCCATATTGCTCGGGCACGACAATGGCGCAACCGGACGCAAACAGGTCCTGGATGAAGGCCATGGCTGCTGCGGCGGACTCGTTGTTGTAGCTGTACTGATTGGCGTCATAGTCGAAGACATCGCCGCCGAAGGCAAAGGTCCAACTGGCGAAGCGAGAGGCGTCAACGCTCAACTGGTAGCCCATGCTCGGGGCATCGCCGCTGGCGCCGCTGAACGGAGTTGCGGCGGCGGCACAGGCCATTTCCTTGAACTCTTCAGCGTTAGTCGGCGGGCCATCGAAACCAAGTTCAGCCAGCCAATCGGCATTGTAGTAGAGCACTTCCATGGAGCGATTGGGCGGGAAGCCGAGGCGGGCGCCGTCAAAGCTGGGGAAGACATCTGCGCTGATGAAGCCGGGGAAGAAGTCGGCCATGTCTTCATCGGCAACGCCCCACTGCTCACTGGCGACCAGCGAGTTCATGTCGACCAAGGCATCAGCCAGTTGATAGGTGGCGGCCTGGTTCTGATAGGCGACAACCAGACCCGGTGCTTCCTCCGTGCCGACTACGTTGAGCATCTTGTTGAAGATGTCGCCATAGCCGCCCTGATACTCGGCGACGACCGTGATGCCATATTCATTGTTGGCATTGAAGTCGGCCACAATCTGCTGCAGGGCTTCTTCGCGTTCGCGGGTGTGCTGATGCCAGAAGATTACTTCCTGGCCGCTGGGATCGACACCTTCCCAGTCCATGGCCATTTCGCCGTCAGCGGCCATTTCTTCGTCGGCCATTTCGCCACTGTCTTCAGCCATGGCGCCGTCGTCAGCAGCAGGCGCTGCCGCCGGCGGAGCGGCACAGCCGGCAAAGACCAGCGCGGCAACCAGCATGAGAGCCAGCAACCAAGTTCGTTTCTGTGACATTTCTTTCTCCTTGATTAGGTAACGATTGGTTTTACAGTAGACAAGACAGATGGTTATTTTTGGAGTCGTTTGCGATAGAGATACGTACTACGTAATTACGTAAGGAGCCTCAATGTCCAGAGGACTCTTTACGCAGTACGTTGTACGTAATTACGCCGTATGAAGCACGCACGAATCACGCAAACGATACCCACAAAAACACTATAGCAAAAGGACCTGGTTTTCGCCTAGCCCTTAAGACCCGAAGTGGCGATCCCTTCCGTAAACTGCTTCTGTGTCAGGAAGTACAACACAAGAATCGGGATGATGGTAATGACCGAGGCCGCCATGATAAGCTGCGTCTCCGGCCCGGCCTCGGATGTCAGCGTCCACAGTCCCACCATGATCGGACGCCATGTGTCCTTGGTCGTGACCAATAGCGGCCACAGAAAGTCGTTCCAGGCGCCGATGAAGCCGAAGATCATCACCGTGAAGATAGGCGCCTTACTGATAGGCAATACGATGCGAATCAGAAAACGTAGATGGCCGGCCCCGTCGATGCGCGCTGCGTCCCACAGTTCCCAGGGAATCTGTGCGAAGAATTGGCGCAGCAGGAAGATGCTAAAGACACTGACCATGTAGGGCGCTGTGATGCCTTGCAACGTGTTGAGCCACGAACCGCAGCGCAGCAGGCCGACACCGGTTTCATTCAGTACCGGCAGACAGACCAGGCCGCCGCGAATGACGATGAAATTGGGGATCATGGTCACCATGGCCGGAATCATCATGGTGCTGAGCAGCAGGCCAAAGATGAACTCACGGCCAAAGAAGCGGATGCGGGCAAAGGCATAGGCAGCCAGGATCGATGTCGTCAACTGGCCGGCCAGCGTCACGGCGGTGATCACGACGCTGTTCCAGAAGTATTTGGAAAAATCGGCCTCTCGCCAAGCCTCAGTGTAGTTGCTCCACTGAGGTATATCCGGTATCCACTGTCGAGTGGCTGTCTCGCCGTAGGTCATCAACGACGATGAGAGCATCCAGAAGAAGGGAAGAAGGGCCAGCAGCACGCCCATAAACAGGATCAGATACATGATGACATGTGAGAACGAAAACTGAAATGCGGAGCGTTTGGAAACGTCTCTCTCCGGCTGCGTCGTCGATGCCATGGATGGGGCTGCATTAGCCATAGAACACCCTTTCGCCGAAGATTTTGTTCTGGACAAATGTCAGATAGAGAATGATGGCAAAGAGCAACATCGCCTGGGCCGTGGCGTAGCCGAATTGGCTGGCCTTGAAAAACGTGTTGAAGATGGCCACACTGGCCGTTTCCACCGTGCCCTGGGCGGAGGGCTGCTGCATCACATAGATGTGATTAAAGGCCTTGAACGTGCCGATGAATCCGATGAGCGAGAGGTAGAAAGTGACGGGCGACAGCAGCGGGATCGTGATGTGGCGGAAGAGCTTCCAATGGTTGGCGCCGTCGATCTCAGCAGCTTCGTAAAGCTCAACCGGAATATTGCCCAGGCCGGCCAGGAAGATGACGGTGTTATAGCCGATGAAGGTCCAGATGCCGAAGAGCGTAATGGTCCAGAGCGCCATGCTCGGGCCGGCCCAGAATCCCTCAATCGGGATACCGAAGATCGTGTCGGATCCCAGCAGGATCTCCAACATGGGCTTGGGTTCGAAAAGCCACTTCTGGGACTGCATATTGAAAAATTCAAGAAATCGATTGGCGATGGAGGTCGGTCTGGGGCTGAAGATGACCCGGAAGACCAGGGCCGTGGCGATGACCGGCGTGATGTAAGGCAGGAAAAAGATCATCCGAAAACTCTGCTGGCCACGGATTTTCTGGAAGAGAATGTAGGCCAATACCAGGGCGATACCGAGTTGAATCGGTACGGAACCGATTGCATAGTAGAGCGTGATCGGCAACGAGTTCAGAAAATCTTCATCACCTGTGGCGATCATCTTTCCCCAGCCGGTGGCGATTAGCACGCCGGCTGCCAACAGTATCAGGGCGCTGGCGGCCTTGATGAAGAAGCCACGATCGCTCTCTGACTTTACCGCCTGCTCCCAGACCCAGTAGGCCAGTATCAGAATCAGGAAGCCGCCGGCAAACATGGCCGCTCCCCACCAGTCGCCGAGCGCCTTTTCGTAGTTGGCCAGTCCGATAAAGCCGCGGTCGATCACACGCCAGCGACGCAGGCTCATGTAGAACGCGTATGCGATTGGAAAAAGACCAAAGAAGAAGACCAGGAAGACTGCCGGCAACACGAAAAGATACCCGGTCAGTTGCTCCCGGATGTCAACGCCGCGGAACTTAAGACTGCGCCGGGTTGGAGCCGGCGGTTTCGATGCAGGTGGTGACGCAACAGCCAATGGAGTCCTCCTGAAAGTGACTACTCCTTCCCTGCCGTTCTTCAGGCTTTGGAAAGAGGACCGGCGATGGACAACCGATCATTAGCCGCGAAACACCCCGTTCGAAGCCACACGCTTTGATAGGGCATCGCCTACTTGGTCGAAGTATACCGTAGCTATTCGGGAGCGTCAACGATTGGCGTCAAACAGAAAACAATCATGACGTAGATCCCGCCCGTGAGTGTACCACCGCCAGGTTAACAGCCTGTAGCAACCGCGTTAACGGTTGCGATATCAAGGTTATCAGCGTTCAGCGCACGATCCTTGTGCCGGTCTTGCCCAAAACAGCGCGCCGCAGGTTGGCCGGATTGGTGATCAAGGCCGAGGCATTGGGGTTGCTGCATTCACGGAGGAATTCGAGGCAGCCTTCGATCTTCGGTTGCATGCTTCCGGGCGCAAACTGACCCTCGGCAAGATAGCGTTCCGCCTCTGCCATGGTCATCTGATCCAGGTCGACCTGATCCGGCCGCCCGAAGTTGAGCGACACCTTCTCCACACCCGTGCTGATCAGCAGAAGATCGGCGCTGATGTTGACAGCCAGCAGGCTGCTGGCCCGGTCCTTGTCGATGACGGCCGAGACGCCGCGCAGTTCGCCGGCCGGATTACGCACCACGGGAATGCCGCCGCCGCCCACTGCCACCACCGTCCAGCCCACAGAGAGCGCCTGCTCGATGGCCTTGGTCTCGATGATCTCCACCGGCTCGGGCGAGGCGATGACGCGGCGCCAGCCGCGCCCCGCATCCTCGATCACATGCCAGCCTTCGGTCTCGAAGCGCCGCGCTGTCGTCTCGTCCATGAAGCCGCCGATCGGCTTGGACGGCGTCTTGAAGGCCGGGTCGTCCCGATCCACCAGAACCTGGGTGATGAGCGCCAGACAGCTGACGAGGAATGCCACGTGCGTGAAATTCGTTGTTGAGCGCCTGCTGCAACATGTAGCCAATGGCCCCCTGGGTATCGGCCACGATCAAGCTGAGCGGCGTCGGGTGGACTTCATGGGCGGCTACTTCGTTGCGGCGCAGGATGAAGCCGACCTGGGGCCCGTTGCCGTGGGTCACCACCGCGTTCCACCCCGACTCAATGATGCCGGCAATGTGATGGGCGGTCTCGCGCACCGCATCCCACTGGTGCCGGACTTCAGGATGATCGTTGTCTTTGATAAGCGAATTGCCGCCGACGGCAATCACGGCGACAGGTGTATGTTCTGGCATATTCGGTCCTCCGAAAATATCCGATGGACCGCGGATTAGGCGGATTTGGCGAATTTTCGCAGATCAATCTCAGTAGAAATCCGCGGTTATCCGCCAAATCCGCCAAATCCGCGGTCTATTCCTGACTTCGCCTGCTGATCAGCGCGGGGAGGATGGTGTAGAACTCGGTGGCCTTGACCACGTCCTCCAGGATCACGCTGTCCATGACGGTGTGGGCGGTCTCTTCCTCGCCGGGGCCGAAGCCGATGGACGGGATGCCCGCCTTGCCGGCCCAGTAGATGCCGTTGGTGCTGAAGTTCCACTTGCCCGGCGCGTGCTCGGGCAGGCCGATGGCATTGGCTGCGTCAACGCCGGCTTGCACCAACGGATGGGCCTCGTCCAGCGCCCAGGCCGGGAAATACTTGTCGACCGGGAAGACGAAGCCGGTGTAGCTGGGCTCATCGTAGTGTAGCATCTCCACGCGTGATCTCGCCGTTCTCGCGATACTTCTGCGGAATCAGCGCCGCCACCTGCTCGATGGCCCCCTCAGCGGTCTCGCCGAAGGTGAGCCGACGGTCGATGTAGACCGTACACTGGTTGGGCACGGCGTTGATGCTGGGCGTGTCGATCTCCATGTCGGTGACGGTGATCTTGCCATGGCCCAGGAAGGGGTCGTCGCCCAGTTCCGGCTCCAGGTTGGCCACGCCCTCGATGATGGGCAACATCTTGTAGATGGCGTTGTCGCCCACATGGTTGGAGGCGGCATGCGCGCTGCGCCCCTTGGCCACCACCTTCATCTCGACGCGGCCCTTGTGGCCGCGGTAGACCTGCATCTTGGTCGGCTCGCCGATGACCGCGAAGTCGGGACGGATGCCCTCGTGCTCGACAAAGGCGTGGCAGGCGATGCCGTCGCACCACTCTTCCATGTTGCCCAGATAGTAGGCCGTCCAGCCCTCCAGCAGGCCCAGGTCTCGAGCGATGACCATGGCATAGATCATGCCCGGCGTGCTGGCCTTTTCGTCGCACGTGCCGCGGGCATAGAAGCGGCCGTCCTCGACCTTGCCCTCGAACGGATCCCACTGCCACTCGTCCGGGTCGCCGATGCCCACGGTGTCGATGTGGCTGTCGAAGACGATGATCTTGGGGCCGTCGCCGATGCGGCCCACCGTGTTGCCCATGCTGTCAAAGCGGACCTCGTCAAAGCCGAGCTTGGTCATCTCCTCCTGAATGCGCTCACCCACCGGTCCGATCTGCGAATCCATGGAGGGGATGGCGACGATCTCGCGCAGAAAGGTCAGGATATCGTCGCGGTGCTTCTCGACTTCGGCTTGCACGGCGGTCATGTCGATTGTGGTCATGTGGAATCCTCATTGATTTTTGCCACACATGGACACGGATGGAATCGGATTTTCAAAGATGTGGTTGAGCGTCATCTGGATCCGTCTGTGGCCGAGTGTGGGCTATTCGTTTGTTGTTTTGATTCTGACATCTTACCGGATGGTTGGGGATTGTCGCAATCCGGCGGAGTGTTTTTCGCAAAGGGGAATGCGTGGCCCGGCATCGAAACTGAAGACGCTATGCGAACACGACTTTTGTGGGTCCGACTTGCAGTCGGACTCGTTTGGTGACCTCTGGATCCGTCTGGTAATTGTACCTGGTCACACTGCAAGTGTGACCTACAAAATCCATGATCCCGCTGTGCTTTCAGTTCAGTTTAGTTTAGTCAATCAAGTTCGAGTGCCGCCTTGACCTCGGCCAGCGTGTGACGTGTCGGCTCCTGAGCCTTGACGTTTTGAGCGTGCAGGTAGTCGAGATAGTCGGTCAGCAATTCCTCATTGGCGAGCAATTCCCTGAGCGCCACATACTCATCGAACGGAATGACAGCAAATTTGGCGTCGCCGTTCTCTTTGAGAATCTGTACTTGATCCAGCATATCACTTCCTCCGATAGGCCCGACCGCGGGGCAGAACGTCAATCACATCGATAACTCTGATTATATCATCCCGATCAAAGAGTACTCGGTAACGCCCAACTCGCAAACGATAGGTCACATCGTATTCCACCAATCGCTTCACGTTGGGCATGGCCAACGGATCTTCTGCAAGCTGCTCTATGCGTGTAAGAATCCTGTGCTGGTCATTTCGTGGATAGTTGCGCAAATGACTGAGCGCAGCGTCCGTGAACTGAATGTCATACGGGTGTCGGTGTTGAGCCATCTATCCATCTCCCAGGGGAATGTCGATTTACGATGGTGTGGGCATATGATACCATGAATCCGCACAGGCTCTACAATCGAGTTCAGATCCCAGAGTAGAAAGACCAACCATGGACCCCTCAATGATCGACCCCTCAATCGCCGCCGCCATCCTCTCCACTGTGGGAGCGTGGGCCTGGGACGCCGTGGGCAAGAGCGCGGCCGCCAGGCTGCGCGGCCTTGCCTTGCCTGCGCGCCGTCATGCGCGAGGAATGTGATGTCGGCCACGACTGGCAATTCAGCCGCGAGCAGTGAAACACGCTCAACGCCTACCTCGCTGCCAACAAATTCCTGATCGACTGCCTGGATCTGGCCTACGTCAACGACCGGCAGGCCATTCTGGATGGGTTGTTGGCCCCGCCGGCGTAGGGACATGTGTACGGGTGGGAGACCCTGTTCGATTTCGCCGATCTCTCCATCCGCCCGTTCACGTGCCCGTCGTTGCGCAAAGAAAATCGTTGCGGATGTTTTTCGCGGTGGGCACGTGATGGCTCGGGAGTGGAGGGGTTTCCCGTTTGGCCGAGATGCCTCCGCCGAACCATCACATGCCCTGCCAAGAGGACCAATCCGTTGATCTGGCCGGGCACGTGGGGGGACGGATTGAAATCGTTGACGAAGGGCGAACCGGTTTTCGGTCCGCACACATGGCCCCTACGGATTGGGCGGGGGATAATCCGTGTCATCCGCGTTCTATCCTTCATCCCGATCCGCCCCGAACGAAATCTGGATTACTTGTCAAGCCCTATCCAATCAAGTACAATGATTGTGCTGCTGGTTTCTTCCTTTGTGAACGTCTAGGAGGGTTCAGACGCCATCGGAACTTCGTTCAGTGCTTCGGTCAGATCCACACCACAATCTGACGCAAAAGGCTGACTCCGGCGTTTGGCTCCCTCACATGAGGAGCGTCTCTGCCCTTGATACAACCATTTCGATTAGGCGATACATTCCTAATCCAACGGTTAGGGCGACAAGCAACCAATCTAAATGCAGTTCAAGCTTTGTTGCAACCCCGTACGCCTGCTTCGGCAGCGTTGACTGCTGTGATCCCCTGGGGTGACGCCAAAGTCGCGACCTTTGTCCTCAAACAACAAGGGCATAGTTTGATTCGCGCCGGGTTTATCCAGGTGCAAAAGCGACCGCGGCGCCCTGAGTATGATATCAACCTGCTCGCACCCGCATTGGACACTCCGTCCGGCCATCCGGCTATCTGGGAAAAGCTGCTCTCCTACACCATTTCCGAGGCTGCACATCATCAGATCGAACGCATCTATGTGGATGTGCCCGATCAGCCGTTGCCTGTCACCTCCTTTGCCCACGTCGGCTTCAGAACCTACGCACGCCAGACCATCTGGCGCCTACGGGATCAAGGTGTTGGAGGCGCAGGAGAGACTGACGTCCTTGGTGCTGCAACGATTCGACCGGCTGTTGCTGAGGACGAGTGGGCATTGCAACGGCTCTATGCCCAGGTGACGCCGGGGCCGGTACAACAGGCCGAGTGCGGGGTTGACGGCCAGGCCCCGATTCTCTACGCCGAAGGTCCGGCTGCGTGCGGTCGCTATGTTCTGATGGAGGATGGTGAGATCACGGGAGCGCTCCATCTGCTGCGCGGGCAGCGGGGCACATGGCTTTCGATCTGGACCGACACGCTTCAGACAGATTGCCGCCGCTCGAGACAACTGCTCTGTTTTGGATTGAAAACCGTTCAGACCGATTCTCTCAAGATTCCGGTCTATGTAGGAGTCAGTGATTATCATGGTGGACTAAGCGTCGTACTCGATGAGCTTGGGTTCGCGCCGTTTACGGACCGAGCCAAGATGGTGAAACATATTTTGGCCCGGGTGAGAGAGGGTGTCCCTTTGTCGATTCCGGCAATGGAATCGATTGGCGAGGTCGTAACTTCGCCCTATATTTCACGTCAGGATAGCTGGCATCAACACAGTTCGCATCAATCCGCACGGAACGAACCGCGACACTCGGCCTATGTACACAATGAGCTAGTGGGAAAATCAGAAAACTATGCCGGAACTAGTACACGATAGAGAGCGTTCCAGCGCGGCTGGTCCGTTGAATGTGATTGCGTCGGAAGCTACCCTATCCGACGAGCAGATCTCTACGGATCAGGTCGCTCAAGAAGGTTTGTTGCAAGAAGATACCGAGAAGTACAACCGCATTGGAGAGAGTAAAGGCATCAACAGAACAGGTATGGAATCACTCCAGATTACTGACGATCTCGAAGCGATGCTGGCAGTGCTGCCGGCACGCATTCACGAGGCGCTGCACGAAGTCGACAGCGACTATGAGCTGATTGAAGTCATCATGGATCTTGGGCGCCTGCCCGAGGCGCGCTTCACCCATGGCGAAATGTACCTGGGCGACACCGAGGTCACCATGGAAGACTTGCAGATGGTCATCGACCATATCGGCGAATTCGGCGACGACAACCGTGCCGGCATCGAACGCACGCTGCACCGCATCTCGGCCATTCGCAACCGCAAGGGCGAAGTGATCGGGCTCACTTGTCGCGTCGGTCGGGCAGTCTACGGCACCATCGAGATCATTCAAGACATCGTCACCAGCCACAGCAGCATTCTGTTGCTGGGGCGGCCCGGCGTGGGCAAGACAACGCTGCTGCGCGAGGCCGCGCGTGTGCGCGGCGACCAAAAGCGCGTCGTCATCGTCGATACCAGCAACGAGATTGCCGGCGACGGCGACATCCCCCATCCGGCCATCGGCCGCGCACGGCGCATGCAGGTGCCCCAGCCCACGCTCCAGCATGAGGTCATGATCGAGGCTGTGGAAAATCACATGCCCGAGGTGATCATCATCGACGAGATCGGACGCGAGCTGGAAGCCATCGCCGCGCGCACCATCGCCGAGCGCGGCGTCCAGCTCATCGGCACGGCCCATGGCATCACGCTGGAGAACCTGCTGATGAACCCGACGCTCAGCGACCTGGTCGGCGGCATCGACTCGGTGACGCTCTCTGACGAGGAGGCGCGTCGCCGCGGCACCCAGAAGAGCGTGCTGGAGCGCAAGGCGCCGCCGACCTTCGACGTGCTCATCGAGATCATCGATCGGCAGCACATGGCCATTCACCATGACGTGGCCGAATCGGTCGACGCGCTGCTACGCGGCTGGAATCTCTCGCCGGAAGTGCGTATGGTGGATGAAAGCGGCCAAGTCGTCATCAAACAGGCCGAGTCCGGCGGTCCAAACTCGCCGTCCATGTCCGACGATGGGCTGAGTCGATCTCGGCGACGGCGCAATCGAGATGATGATCGCACAGGGCGCACCAACGGCAAGAACGCCAATGGGGCGACCCGGCAGGCGCAGGCCGGCGTCATCGAGACCAGCGGCCAACTGTCCATGGAGACCGGCGAGGCCAAGCGCAAGCCGGTGAGCATCTACCCCTACGGCGTGGGCCAGAATCGACTGCGCTCGGCGGCCAAGACGCTGCGCGTGCCGGTGCAACTGGTGGATACGCTGGGCGCGGCCGACGTCGTGATGACATTGAAGAACTACTATCGTCAACAGCCGCAGCCGGTCGTAGATGCAGAACGGCGCAACATCCCCATCTATATCCTGCGCAGCAACACCGTCACGCAGATGGAACAGTGTCTAGCCGATATCTTCCACCTGTCGAACGATCCGGTCGACGCCTTCGCCGAAGCCATGCGCGAAGCCCAGGACGCGGTGCAGCGCGTGCTCAATGGCGCAGGCGTAGCGGAACTGCGACCACAGGTCGCCACCATCCGCAGCCAGCAGCATCAACTGGCACGCGCGGCCAACCTGGTCAGCCACAGCTACGGACGCGAGCCAAGCCGCCGGGTCCGAATTTTTCAAAAGTAGAGATCGGTGATTAGGGACCGGTGATTGGGATGACTGATGCACGTCGTCCCAATCACCAGTCCCCGATCACCGATCTCTTCTTCCCACCCACGAAACGACCAACATCTGTGAGCCTGTTTATCACGTTTGAGGGGCCGGAAGGCAGCGGCAAGACAACCCAGATCCAGCTATTGGCCGAGCGTCTGGAGGAATGTGGCCGGCGTGTGTTGACCACACGCGAACCCGGCGGCACACGCATCGGCAACGGCATTCGCTCCATTCTGCTCGACGCCGCCCACACGGAGATGAGTCCGCGGGCCGAGGCGTTGCTCTTCAGCGCCGCCCGCGCACAACTGGTGGATGAGGTCATCCGTCCGGCGCTGGATGACGGCGCGGTTGTGCTCTGCGACCGCTACGCCGACAGCACCTTGGCCTATCAAGGTTACGGCCACGGCCAGCCGCTGGAGCCGCTGGTTGCGCTCGGCGACTATGCCACCCGCAACTTGACGCCGGATCTGACGATCTACCTGGATCTTGAGTCTGAAGTCGGCCTGCTGCGCAAGCAAGAGGGTGCGGCCGAAGAGTGGAATCGAATGGAAGAGCAGACGCTTGCCTTTCACCGCGCGGTGCGAACGGGCTATCTGGAGCTTGCGACCGCTGCGCCCCAACGTTGGCTGCTCGTCGACGCCGCAGGGGAAGTGGACGCGGTCCACGAAGCCATCTGGCAGCGAGTCCAGCCGACCTGTCTTGCTGAGTCGCCAACTAGAGCACCCACTGAATAATTGGAACGAGGATAAACGACCATGAAATTAGTCATGGCGATCGTCAACAGTGACGACAGTCGAAGTCTGCTGGACCGTTTGATGCGGCGCGGTTTTTCCGCTACGGTGACTGCTTCCGCAGGCGGCTTTCATCGCATCGGCAATGCGACCATCTTCTGCGGCACCGAGGATGAAAAGGTCGACGAGGTCCTGATGTTGGTGCGCGAGGCGTGCACCAGCCGGGTGCAATACGTGACGCCCTTGCCCCCGGTCATGGAGCCGGGCGAGGTTCACATCCCCACGCCGGTCGAGAAATACGTGGGCGGCGCCACCATCTTTGTGTTGGATGTCGACCATTTCGAGCAGGTCTAAAGAGCACGGACCGTCTTGTCTCTCCTGATAAGTCCTGCGTAGGCTATTCATCCTCGATCGAGTCCAACTTTTCACCGGCCTCCAAGCGGCCGATCACTTCGCTCATCTCAGGGTCGATTGGTTCGCCTGTTTCGTCACTCATCCGGCGCATAAAGTGCGCCAACGCCTGTGGATCTTCATTCTCCAATCCGGCCATTAGCGACGGTCCGCCAGATCCTCCATGCGGCTCTCTTCAGATTTGGCCACACTCACACGGCTGACCAGACGGTGGAGTCGATCGCCCTGGCAGATAGGGCAAATGGCCTCTTCTTCCTTGGCCTGGGAAAAGGTGCGAAAGAAAACATTGACGCGTTTTCGGCAGTCGAGACAGATATATTCGTAGATGGGCATTCCGCTGCTCCCCTGTCAACTGGCGTGTGAAGGGTTCCTATCAAACATGCGATGGCCCGGTTGCGGCCCGGCAAAGTAGATTTCTTGTACTGCCCGAACTTGCGTATACTTGATCGGAACTTATGCCAAAGATTATAGCCAGACCATCTGTTAGGGGACAAAACGTTGACCATTAAAACGCCAAGTGACCAGGAGATCTCAGCGATCTACGAGAGCTTAAATCAACCTCGGCCGGTCCTCGTGGTGCTATCGGGCCCCAGCGGCGTGGGCAAGGATGCCACGCTCGACATGTTGCGGGCAAGCGGCCATCCGTTTCACTTCGTCGTAACGGCCACCACGCGGCCGATTCGTCCCAATGAAGTGGATGGCAGAGACTATCACTTCCTCTCGGTCGGCGAGTTTGCCGAAATGATCGAAAAGAATGAACTGTTGGAGTATGCCGTCGTCTATGGCGACTACAAAGGGATCCCCAAAGAACAGGTGCGTGCAGCGCTGGCCAGCGGCAAGGATGTGCTGATGCGCATCGACGTCCAGGGCGCGGCGACCATTCGCAAACTGGTGCCCAATGCCATCACGATCTTTCTCAACGCCGAGAGCGAGGAAGAGTTGGTTCGTCGCCTGCAAGAGCGCAAGACCGAATCCGCCGACAATTTGAAGATGCGCATTGCGACGGCGCGGCAGGAACTGAAGCGCATCATGGAGTTCGATTACGTGGTCGTCAACCGTGGAGAGCAAACTCAACGATACCGGCAAGCAGGTCCTGAGCATCATCACAGCCGAAAAAAGTCGGGTTGACTGGACGCCTGTCAAACTCTAGCCTATCAATGGGCGTCCGCATTCAGATGAATCGTTGGTAGTAACCATTTCAATGGTTGAACGGCAGAAACCAAACCCTTATGACTGATCAAAACCCACTGACAACCCGCTCGACACCGCCTTCGTCACCGCCGTCGTCACCGTCGTCATCAGCGCAGTCCACAGTGTCTTCATTGGCCGGCGCGTCGAGGACTTCATCAATGCCCGAAGTTCCTGAGGCATTTGAGGCCTCGCAGCCGCGCTTCTACATCAAGCGCGTGCCGCCGACATTTACACGTATCCTGATCGGCATCAATGTCGCCGTTTTTCTGATCATGACCTTGTACGGCTTTTTGGTCTACGGCACCTGGAACGGTACCCAGAACTTGAATGTACTGGTCGAATTCGGAGCCAAGTACACGCCCTTCATCCTCGATGGTCAGTATTGGCGTCTGTTGACGGCCATGTTCATTCACATCGGCCCCATGCACCTTGCCTTCAACCTCTATGCCCTCTACGCCCTGGGCCCGATGGTCGAGGGATACTACGGTCACTGGCGATTCCTGGCCATTTACTTCGTCGCCGGATTGTGCGGCAGCTTGGCCAGCTATGCATTCACGCCGGCCATCTCGGCCGGCGCGTCCGGGGCTATCTTTGGCCTTGCCGGTGCAATCACCGTCTACTTTCTCAAATACCGCGAAAATTTCGGCGCCCAGGGCAAGGCCATCCTGCAGAACATGTTGTTTATTATCGTCATCAACATGGTCTTCGGCATGAGCATGGGCAACATCGACAACTGGGGCCACATCGGCGGCCTGATCGGCGGGGCGCTTGTGGCCTGGGGGCTGCTTCCTCGCTACCGTGCGCCGTCAGTCGTGCGCATGGGTTCGCAGCCGCTGGACGAAGAAAATCGCACCCTAGTCGAGTTCTTCTGGGTGACGGTGGTCGTCGGCCTGATTCTTGCCGGCATCTATCTGGCGAATATCTATCTGATCCCCGACATGTTGAACCGGATGTAATAGGGAGTAAGGACGCATGGAAACGATACGAAGGAGTGGCATTCTGCTGCACCCGACATCACTGCCGGGCCGCTTTGGCATCGGCAGTTTTGATCAGGCCGCCTACGAGTGGATTGACTTTCTGCACTACACCCGCCAGACTCTCTGGCAGGTGCTCCCGTTGGGGCCGACCGGCTACGGCGACAGCCCCTATCAGAGCTTCTCTTCATTTGCCGGCAACCCCTACCTGATCAGCCTGGAAGCGCTGGCCGAAGAAGGGCTTCTGGACCGTGAAACCCTCGACAACGCCCCTGAATTCCCGCGTGGGATGGTCGATTTCGGCGCCATCTACACCTGGAAACTGCCTCTGCTCTATAACGTGGCGGCCCAATTCGAGAATCGGGCCAGCGTGTCACAGAAGGCTGAGTTTGAGCAGTTCTGCGCTGACAATGCCGATTGGCTCGACGACTATGCGCTCTTCATGGCGCTAAAGGATGCCCACGACGGTGCGCCCTGGAATCAGTGGGAGATCGATCTGCGTAGCCGCAAGAAACGTGCGCTGAACAAAGCCATGGTGGAACATGCGGCAGACATTCACGCCCACAAATTCAACCAATGGATCTTCTACCGCCAGTATCTGGCTCTGAAGGACTATGCCAATGAAAAGGGCGTGCTGATCGTCGGGGACATCCCCATCTTTGTGGCCATGGACAGCGCCGACACCTGGGCCAATCCCAAGGAATTTTTCCTGGACGACGAGTATCAGCCGACCGTGGTTGCCGGCGTCCCGCCGGACTATTTCAGCAAGACCGGCCAACTCTGGGGCAATCCGCTCTATCGCTGGGCAAGCATGAAGCGAACGGGCTATGCCTGGTGGCTGGCGCCGTATTCGTGCGGCGCTGCGACTCTACGACATTGTGCGCATCGACCACTTCCGCGGCTTTGCCGGCTATTGGGAAGTGCCCGCCGGCGAGGAGACAGCGGTCAAAGGTCGATGGGTCACCGGTCCCGGAGCCGACTTCTTCCACGTTGTGAAGGCCGAACTGGGCGACGATCTGCCCATCATCGCCGAGGATCTGGGCGAGATCACGCCCGATGTCATCGAACTGCGCAACCAGTTTGAACTGCCGGGGATGAAGATCCTCCAGTTTGCCTTTGCCACCGATGCCAGCGACAAGTTCTTGCCCCACAACTTCACGCGCAATTTTGTCGTCTATCCCGGCACCCATGACAACGACACTACGTGGGGTTGGTATCTGGAAAGCGGCGCAGACAAGGAGCGTGACCACTTCCGGCGCTATTTCCGCACCGACGGCCACGATGTGGCCTGGACCCTGATCGAGGCCTGCCTCAGCAGTGTGGCCGTGGCCGCAATCTTCACGTTGCAGGACGTGCTGAATCTGGGAACCGAGGCGCGTATGAATCTGCCCGGCCGGGCGGCCGGCAACTGGACGTGGCGTTATGTGCCCGAACAGCTCACCGGCCACGTGGCCGAGCGACTCCACGATGCCACCGTGCTCTATGGGCGCGATCCCGAGACCTATGCTGACAAAGGCGAAGAAGCCGGCGGCGATCCTCACCTGGCGGTAGACGATGACCACTAGAAGCTGATTTTGTCACAGATGCACACGATGACGGATAGGACACAGATAATTCGATTCTGGCACCTCAGACTCGGAAAACATCTGTGAATCTGTGCATCTGTGGCTATCTGTGGCGAATCTTTTGTTTTGCAACAGGGTCACGAACCAAAAAATGGAGCGAAATCATGACAACATTGCCACGAATACAGGTCAGCAAGAACCAGCGCTTTCTGGTGACAGAGGACGGAGATCCCTTTTTCTGGCTCGGCGACACGGCGTGGGAGTTGTTTCACCGACTGACCGGCGAGGAGGCTGCGCGCTATCTCGCCAACCGTCAGGCCAAGCAATTTAATGTCATTCAGGCGGTGATTCTGGCTGAGGAGGATGGACTCAACACGCCCAACATGGCCGGCGAATGCCCGCTGATCAACAACGATCCGGCCACACCCAACGAGGCATACTTCGCCTTTGTAGACGAGGTCATCCAGATGGCTGCGGACCACGATCTCTACGTCGGTCTTCTGCCGACCTGGGGCGACAAGGTGGCCCACATGTGGGGCGTCGGCCCCATCGTCTTCAACGAGGAGAACGCCCGCCAGTACGGTCGTTTTTTGGGCAAGCGCTACGGCGACTGCACCAACATACTCTGGGTCATCGGCGGCGATCGGCCGGCCGTGACCGAAACCCACGACTATCGGCCCATCTGGCGGGCCATGGCAACCGGCATCGAAGAAGGCGCCGGATTCCATCCCTTCATGACCTATCACATCAGCGGCGGCGCCTCTAGTTCGCAAGATCTACATGGCGAAGCCTGGCTCGACATGAACATGATGCAGTCCGGCCACGGCTCCGGGCGAGATACGCCGGTCTGGGAGATGATTGCTCGGGACTACGCGCTGACTCCGACCAAACCGACCCTCGACGGGGAGATCAACTACGAGGATCACCCCGTCAATCCGTGGCCCGAATGGGATCCTGCCAGCGGTTATTTTGATGACCATGACGTGCGCAAGCAGGCCTATCGGTCGGTTTTTGCCGGTGGCTGCGGCGTCACCTACGGCCATCATTTCATCTGGCAGATGTGGGATGAGGGGCGCTTTGCCAAGAACAACGGCGATACGCTCATGCCCTGGCACGTCGCTATCGACCGGCCGGGCGGCGGCCAGATGAAGTATCTGCGTGCGCTGATGGAGTCTCGGCCCTACCTGAGCCGCGTGCCGGCCCAGGACGTGCTGGTATCGGACGCCGGAGAAGGAGCGGCTCATATCCAAGCCACCCGCGATGCCGATGGCTCGTACATCATGGTCTATCTGCCTCAGGCGAAATCTGTTACCGTCAACACCAGCGGCATCTCAGGCGAAGATGTACGAGTCTGGTGGTTCGATCCGCGGACCGGTCAAGCTGCCGACAGCGGCGTTGTGAAACGGCGAGCAACAATGACGTTGTCACCGCCCGTTGCGGCTTCAAGCGACACTGACGTCGACTGGGTGCTTGTATTGGACGATGCTGCGTCGGCGTTCTCTCCGCCCGGCGCAAGTTGATCGTCGTTATTTTGAAGGTTAACCAAATGTTCCGGCAACAATGTAGGTTCGGTTACAAACCGCACAAGCTGCGAAGTCTCTGGAACATTCGGGAATTGTGCGGTTGCAAACCACACCTACGATTGTCGGATTGACTTCTTCACCGTCAACATGCCGCACTTCTGGCTGCCGGCTCAGCCGGCGTGCTACGACATCAATGTCGTATTACAGGGTTTAACTATCGCCTGCCTCGGCTGCACCGCCGGGCAGGGCCAATTGATGGTACTTGGTGAAGAAGACCTGTGCGGTCAGATAGGCTGCAGCCAGTGCCGTGAAAGCGGTCGCGGCCGTCAGCATGTACATGACGACGATCTGCAACTGCACGGCCTCCATGGGCGAGGCGCCGGCCAGGATCATGCCGGTCATGGCGCCGGGCAGCTTGATCAGGCCGACGGTCTTGGTGGTGTCGATGATCGGAATCATGGCCGAGCGGATGGATCGGCGGACGGTGGGTTGAACAGCCTGCCGGCTGGTCGCGCCCAGGGCCAGCGCCGTCTCGATCTGGCCCCGATGATCGGCCACGTCATCGCGCATGCGGCCCATCACCAGCGAACAGGTCGTCATGGTGTTGCCGATCACCATGCCGGCGATGGGGATGATGAACTGGGCCTCGAAATCGAAGATGCCCAGGGCCACCAGCAGTCCGATGGTCAATACGGTCCCGACACCGATGCTGGCATTGGTGATGAGCAGTGCGTGAGGAATCCCCTTGGCCCGCCCCGCCGATGTATGCGCCGCCACCAACAACATCACCAGGATGATGAAAAGCGTCCAGGCGACGCTGTCCAACTCGAAGACGATTTCCAGTGCGTAGCCGATGGCGATCAGTTGGAAAAATGAGCGTACTGTGGCAATGGCCAGATCTTTGCCGAGACCAGCTCGCTGCCAGTAGCTCAGCAGGCCGGCCAGCGCGACCAGCGCCAGACTGGCCGCCAATCGGGTCAGATCGAGTTGGCTGAATAGATCAGACATCTTGTGCTCCCTCCAGTTCGCCTGCCGCAAAGCGTTGCAACAGATTTGCGTTGCCGCTCTCTTCCGCCAGAACCTGTTCCGGTTCGCCCTGATCGACGATGAGGCCGTCGACCAACAGATAGAGATAGTCGGCCACTCGACTGACCTGCTCAATCGAATGGGTCACCCACAGCACGGTCACGTCGTTTGACTGCGCCTCCAGCGAGACCATCGCTTCGATGTGCCGGCGCGACGCAGGGTCGAGCGCGCTGGTTGGCTCGTCCATGAGCAACACCTGCGGGCGATTGACCAACGTGCGTGCCAGCGAGACGCGCTGCAACTGCCCGCCGGATAATTCTGACGCCTGTTTGCCGGCAATCTCGCTGTCGAGCGACGCCAGTTCCAAGAGCGATTCGATGTCACTCTCGCTGAGGTTCCGGCTGCTGAGTGAGGGGCCGTATCGCAGGTTGTCGGCGACAGTGCCGGGAAAGGCCACGGGATCTTGGAAGACCATGCCGATCTGCCGGCGTAATTCAAGGACGTTGACCGCTGTGACGTCCTTACCATGGACAAAGACCGTGGATGGGGGCGGTTCCAGCAGGCGATTGATGCAGCGAAGCAGTGTGCTTTTGCCGCTGCCGCTAGGCCCCAGAAGCCCGACGATCTGGCCGGGTCTCGCCTCCAGGTGCACCCCCTTCAAGACGGCGATCCCGTTACGAGACAGGTTGAGATCGCGCACTTCGATTGTTTTCGGTTGCATCCGTAGCGCTCCGTGGCAGTTTGTCGGTTGTGAGAATCTCGCTGTGGTTTCCGTCAATTATCGCGCATGCGTCCGCATCGCGCTACGCTCACTCGCGTTATCGGACAGAACACCGGACAAGAACCCCTCACCGATAGGGCGAGGCAGGTTTTCGACTACTGGTTCTCATTGATTTTCGTGTATACTTTACCCATTGTACCCAACTGAAATCACTGCGAGGCTATCTCATCATGGCAGACCAAACAACCCCACCCAAAAACAGACCGTCCCAGGGTCCGACTGCGAAGAAGTCTTCTCCAACGCAAAAACGCTCTACGCTCACAACAGTCATCATCCTGTTGCTCGTGCTGGGATTCGTCTGGATGACCCGGCAATGGTCCGATAGCGGGTCAACGTCCAATGAGCAGCCGGTCGCAGCGCAGTTGCCGGCGCAGGATGGCGCCACCGTGGAAAACGACGAATCAGCCGCGCAGACGGACAACGCGGCTGAGAGCGGCGACGCCGATGGGGCAGCAGCTCCTGAAAGTGACGCATCTGAATCCGACCAGTCAGCAGATGGTTCGAATCAGGAAGTTGTGGTCGAAGAATCCAACGCCGATGTTGCCGGCGGGCCACGCGCACCGCCCGGCATGGCGACCATCACGACCGATGAACTGCCGCCTGAGGCGTTGGAGACCATGGCGATGATCGAGACCGACGGGCCGTTCCCCTATGAGTAAGGACGGCAGCACTTTCCAGAATCGAGAGGGTATACTGCCGCCGCAGCCGCAAGGCTACTATAGCGAATACACGGTCGAGACGCCCGGCTCTTCCGATCGTGGAGCCCGTCGCATCGTTGGCGGCAAAGATGGCGAACTCTACTACACCGACGATCATTATTCCAGCTTCTCTTGGATCGAACAGTGATAGCCAAATTGGAACCCATTTTCAGCGGGAAGAAACCGCCCGGCATCTATCGTCTGACCTCGCGTGCAAATCCTCGCAACGTCCTATCGACTGTGGCTGATCATGGCTGGCAAGGATTCTACATCGATGGCAGCACGGTTGCCGGCAAGGAGGATTTTCTACGCGCCGGGGCAGAGGCTATGCACTTTCCGGCCTACTTCGGCCGGAACTGGGATGCCTTCGAGGAATGTGTGACGGACTTGGCATGGGCGCCGGCTCCGGGATATGTGCTTCTCTACGACAAGATGGCCCGATTTGCCAACGCTCAGCCCAAGGAATGGGCGACAGCTCGCTCGATCCTTGAGAGTTCTATCGACTACTGGCGGAAACGCGACGTTCCCTTCTACGTGTTGCTGCGCGGAACCTGGTGGCACGGGCGGGATTTTCCGAATCTGTAGCTGACTCCACGGCAAAAACCAGTTTCAGCACATGGCTAAAGTACCGAACGACAAAGGATATCCGATGCCGGGCAGTGCGTTTGACAGGCGATACGCCTCCTCCTTGATCGACGAAATCGACTTCCGGGACAAGGTCGTGCTGGACGCCGGCTTCGGCGATGGCTGGCTGATCGACGCCAAGTGGCAGGAGGTACAGTCCATCACCGCCGTCGAAAACGACATGGACCTTGTCGTCAAGGCCCGAAAACGGTGGGCCGACACGCCGGTTGCAGAGAAAGTCACCTTTTTTCAAGGTGATATGGGGGAGTTATTGTTGCCCGAAGATCACTACGATCTCGTGATCTTTTCCCATTCCTACTGATGAATTCGTGGCCAGGATGTGGTTCACATCCTATCAAAGGTGCTGAAGCGGGTCCACCGTTCGCTCAAAGCGGGTGGACTGCTCTATAGTTCCCAGCCGGGCGAGCAGAAGACACTGATCGAGGGTTCCTGTCATGGGGAAGTTGTTTTTACTGAGCGATTGGCCGAATCGTATTTTAGGTACTTTCTCGACGTGACGCGTCAGACTTTGTTTGCAGGTGTCGAACAAGGTCTGTTCACCGTCGAAGCGGAATCCACCCGCTCAACCTACGTCGAGTTTCCGTCGGTTGAGGCATGGATCTGTGATCGAGCGCCGACGGCCGATGATGCCGTCGAACTGAACGCAGTGGCGGAGCGCATTACGCAACAATTTCCCGACGGCATTGATTGGCTGCGGCAGCACCGCGAGGACTGGTATCTTCTGTTGAGGAAGTGATCTCGTGATACTCTGCCGGAAGATATCTGTGGCCACTCTTTTGTTTTTGCGCCGTAGTCCAGATTGATGGAGAAGACCGCTGACGAATCGTAGCCCGACCATGACGGATGCTTGCACTCAGCCGACCAAGGGTCGAAAAGCCAGGCCATTTCTCAAATGGGCAGGGGGGAAGTCACAACTCCTTGCCCAATTTTCCGCCCACTATCCTGAAGAACTGGGCAAAGGGGAGATCTGTCGCTATGTTGAGCCATTCCTTGGCGGCGGCGCGGTCTTTCTGGACGTTGTGCAGCGCTTTACGGTCGCGCAGTCTGTGCTATTCGATATCAACAGAGAGTTGATTCTCGCCTATCGGGTTGTTCAACAGGCTCCGCAAGGGCTGGTTGAATCATTGGGTGAACTGCACAAGCACTACTATTCGCTGGACGACAATCGCCGCGAGCGCTACTACTATCAGATTCGGGACGAGTACAATTCACAGTGCGGCGAGATCGACTACGAACGGTTCTCGGATCGATGGATTGCCCGCACCGCGTTCATGATCTTCCTGAACAAAACCTGCTACAACGGACTGTTCCGTGTCAATTCCAGGGGCCTGTTCAACGTGCCGTTTGGCCGCTATCGCCGTCCTGCCATCCTGGATGCGCAGAACATTTTCTTGGTTTCGGCCCTCCTGCAACGGGCCGAGTTGGTGGTCGGAAACTTCCAGGCCAGCGAGCCGCATATCGACGAACAGACCTTTGTCTACTTCGATCCGCCCTATCGACCGGTCAGCGCCACATCCAGTTTCACGTCCTATTCGTCCCACCGCTTTGGCGACACCGAGCAGACCGCGCTGGCCCAGTTTTTCGCCGAGATGGATCGCTCGCGCCGTGCAAAGCTGATGCTGAGCAACTCGGACCCGACCCACCTCCAGCCCGACGACGATTTCTTTGAAACCCGTTACGCCGGATACCGGATTCATCGGGTCTATGCCAGCCGAATGATCAACACCGACGCCCGCAAACGGGGCAAGATCCCTGAATTGCTGATCACTAATTATTGAATTGAGACAGACCATGACACAGCACTATCAACGCCCACTCGTCGCCCTGGAATCGACCGTCATTTCCCACGGGCTGCCCTATCCCCACAACCTGACGCTTGCGCGCGAGATGGAATCCATCGTGCGTGGGCAGGGGGCCGAGCCACGCACGGTCGGCATCATCGGCGGGGAACTGCTTGCCGGGCTTGAATGAAGAACAACTGACCCATCTCGCCACGGCCGACGATGTGCGCAAGGTCAGCCGGCGCGATCTGCCAATCGTCACAGCGCATGGGCTCGACGGCGCCACGACGGTCGCCACGACCATGTGGATCGCGCATCGCTTCGGCATTCAGGTCTTTGCCACCGGCGGCATCGGCGGCATCCACCGGGGCGATCTCTCGGATGTCAGCGCGGACCTGCAGGAATTGGCGCAGACGCCGGTGATCGTGGTCTGCGCGGGGGCCAAGGCCATCCTCGACCTGCCGGCCACATTGGAATACCTGGAGACCCACGGCATCACCGTCGTCGGCTATGGGACCGATGAATTTCCGGCGTTCTACAGCCGCAGCAGCGGGCTGGCCGTGGACGTCCGTTGCGATGGGCCGGACGAAGTGGCGGCCATCTGGCAGGCCAAGCAGGCGCTGGGCCTGCCGGGCGGCCTGCTGGTCACGGCGCCGGTACCCGAGGCCGACGAGATCCCCGCATCCGAAATCGAGCCGGCCATCGTGCAGGCAATCGAAGAGGCCGAGCAGCGCTGTCTGCGCTCCGCCGAGGTCACGCCCTTTCTGCTGACCCGCATCGCAGAACTGAGCGGTGACCGCAGCCTGAAGAGCAACCTGGCGCTGCTCAAGAACAATGCCCGCGTGGCCGCCGACATTGCCGTTGCGATTGGCGAGTCGGGCGTAGGCTGATCAACGCTGCCGTCAATTCAGCAGGTCAGGCATCCCTGCCCGACCTGCTGAACGACACATCAACTACATACGCACCTCTGCCCCGACCAATCCTTCGGCTGCTGCCGTAAGCCGGATCTCGCCGCCCACGCCGGTACTGCGAACGACGGCCATCAGTCGCCCTTCATACGCCTTGCGCCGGTCGCCGGCATACGACTGCTCTGAGGTCGGATTTGCCGTGCCCACTGCGATCAGATCGCCCGGACCATCCACGTCAAAGCTCACTTCGTTCTCGGCATAGCGAACGACGGCCCCAAGCGGATCGACGATCTCGACCGTGACATAGGTCAGATCGCCGGCGACCGGGTTCAGGCTTGTGCGATCGGATGTGAGCCGCAGTCCTGCCGGTTCAGCCGTGGTTCTCAGTTCCACTCTGCCGGTTTCCAGACCGTCCGTGTAGCCGATGGCCACTAGGCTGCCCGGCACGTAGGCGACCTCAAAGATGGCCTTGTTCTCAGTTGCCGCCCCTGCCGGCCGGCGACCGGCGGAGACGCCATTGACCAGCAGTTCCACCTCATCATCGGCGCTGTAGACATGGACTTGAGTCAGACTGCCCTCCTGGCCGGGAAAGGTCCAGCAGTCGAAAACCGGCTCCCAGCCCCATGGAGAGAAGCTAATCTTGCTGCCGTGCAACTGCGGGTCGAGCACGCCGATGAAGGGCTGTCGGCGTATGCCCCACAGGATATCCCGGTAGTAGGACTGGGGCCGCTTGAAGCCGCAGATGTCGAAGTCGCCGCAGTTGGCCAGATGATAAGGATACTGGGCCGCGAAGCCGAGCGGCTCGTCGATGTAGACCTTGCCGATGCCGGATTCACCGAGATAGTCGATGGCCGTCCACACAAAATCGCCGATGACGTGGGGCAGCCGGCGGGCGGCCTCCCAAAAGGCGAATGCCTGATGGGGCCAGGTTTCAGAAGCGCAGATCACCCGATCACCAAACAGACCACTGTCGTATTCGTAGCGTTTCCAGAGATAGTTGTAGCCGACCACATCCAGCCCTGCACTGAATTCTCGGGTACGCGGTCCCCAAACATCGTTCTGCGCATCGTCCGGCACGCGGTTGAGGAAATCGAAGGCATTCTCCGGGCTGACCGTCTCCGGCAGGGGCCCCATCTGCTCGAAAAGTTCGGGCAACGCGGCGGTCACGAAGCGGGTATCGTCCAGTGAGCGCACACAGTCAACCTGTCGCCGGCGCCATTCAACCCCATCCGACAGACCGCTGCGTTCGGGGACCTCGTTACCAATCGACCACATGATGACGGACGGGTGGTTCCGATCACGCCGCACCATGGCTTCCGTGTCGCGCTGCCACCATTCTTCAAAATAGAGGTGGTAGTCGTTGATGTTTTTGCCCATGCGCCAGCAGTCAAAAGTCTCGTTGATGACCAGCATGCCCAAGCGATCGCAGGCGTCTAAAAAGGCCGGCGCCGGCGGATTGTGGGCGCAGCGCACGGCGTTGAAACCGGCAGATTTCATCAATTCGACCTTGCGTTCCTCGGCCCGGTCGTAGGAAGCCGCCCCCAACAGGCCGTTGTCGTGGTGGACACAGCCGCCCTTCAGCTTCATCGGTACACCGTTGAGCCGGAAGCCCTGCTGCGCGTCCACGGCAATCGAGCGGATGCCGAATACGGTCTCCTCTCTATCGATCACTTCACCGTCAACCAGGGCTTCGCAGATCAGGCGATACAGATTGGGCGTCTCCACCGACCAGATCGCCGCATCCGCCACTGCCACCTCTTGATCGACGGTGGCCGAGGCGTTGGCGCCGATCTGAAGGCGTGACTCCGTCTGCGCCACGCACTCGCCGGCTGCATCCAGCACGGTCGAACGCAGGCGTACATCGGCGTCGGTGTCGCCGTCGTTGGTCACTTCTGCGGCGACACCGACCAACGATTCAGCCGGATCTACGAGCGGCGTGGTCACAAAAAGGCCCCAAGGCGCGAGATGGACGGCGCCGCCGACCCGCAGCCAGACGTGCCGATAGATGCCGGCCCCTGTGTACCAGCGCGAATTGGGCTGGGCGCTGGTGTTGGCGACGACCAGCACCTCGTTCTCCTCGCCGATCCGCAGATAAGGTGTCAGGTCCACATGGAAGCTGGTATAGCCATAGGGCTGTAGCCGAACCAACTCCCCGTTGACCGAAACTTCGGCGTTCATGTAGACGCCCTCGAATTCGAGCTGAACGCTCCGGCCCTGCCAGGCTTCGGACGCGTGGAAGCGCTTGCGATAGGTGGCCACACCGCTCCACGCATAGCCGCCGCCGCTTCCGCTGGGATAGTCTGCGCTACGCGGCTTGGCGATGGAAATATCGTGGGGCAGGGCCACAGGCTGCCACTGGGCGAAGCGCAGTGCAAAGAACCCGGCCATTTCGGCGAGCTCCCAGCCGTCGTTGAACTTTTCTTTGAGCATTTTCCTGTCTCCGTTTGAAGAGCAAAAGATCTGTCACAGATTGACACAGATAAAGATCTGATATTCACAGATGAACTTGATGCCACTCACTTGCTGTCGATGTTCAGATTGAGATTCGTTCTCGCTCTCGTTCAAGAACCTCGGATCATTGTCTGAACATCCATAGCAGACCTTATCTGTGGTTATCCAACCCTATCCGTATCCATCTGTGACAAATTCTTAGCGATATGTCGCGCCACATACTCGGCATCCTCATGGACGCCGTAGAATTGGGCGGAGTTGGTCCCGTACATCCACTGCAGGCCCATGAAGTAGAGCCCCGGCCACCGGGTGACGCCCCGTTGCTGGATCGGATAGTCCCGATGATCGCCGACCGGCAGCTTGATCCAGTCGTAGTTGTAGCCGAAGCCCGTGGCCCAGACGATGGACGTGATGCCCTCGGCCACCAGATCGATGCTTGCCGGCCCCTCTTGCCCAGGCCAGGCGTCGAGACCGGGCGGATCCGGGCTGTCGTCGGGCGGCAGGTCCATGCCGGTCTGTTCGATGTGTTCGTCGATGGCACGCTTGAACGCGACCGCTGCCTCATCCGCGCCATCCAGATTGGCCAGCAAATTCTGCTCAAGCGCCAATACCCGCCCCTCGCCCCCTTCGGCAGGCTCAGGGCAAACCCCTTTCACCGATCCAACCAATCGCATTCCATCACGACAAAAAGCCCGCAAATAGATATCGTGCCCGCCCTTGCCGCCGCCCACATGGCCGGAGCCGGCCCCGCCGGTCCCGCTGAGGATGCGCTGCCGGGTCTCCTCGTCGACGTTGTCCAGCGTGCGGTCGAAGTAGCCCAACTCGCGCATCCACCACGACGAGTCGTAGCCGCGATAGCGCCGCGGTCGTCGCCCGGCTCTGCCCACGGACAGAGTGACCTGACGTCCGGCATCCATCAGGTCCTCGGCGATCTGCGCGCCCGACTGGCCCGATCCGACGACCAGCACGCCGCCCGGCGGCAGTTGTGCGGCATTCTTGTAGTGGGCCGAGTGGATCTGGGTGATCGAATCCGTTATCGACGAGGCGAAGTCCGGAATCCGTGGCGGACCAAACGCCCCGGTCGCCACGACCACGACGGCGCAAGACAGTGCCCGGCCATCGCCCAACTTGAGTTCGTACCGCCCATCCGTCTGCCGTGAGAGCGAGCAGACCTCAACGCCTGTCCAGATCGGCGCGTCGATGTGCTCGGCGTAGCGATGGAGATAGTCGACCGTCTCGTCGCGCGAGAGATAGCCGTCGGGATCGTCACCGCCGCAGGCCGCGCCGCCGTAGTGGAAGCCGGGCAGGCGCACGGCCCAGTTGGGGTTGACGAGATGGAAGGCATCCCAGCGCTCGGTGGCCCAGGTGTTGCCGACCTGGCCACGTTCGAGCACGACATGGTCGATGCCGGATTGAGTGAGGTAGTAGCTGGTCGACAGCCCGGCGCCGCCGGCGCCGATCACGACGACGTTGGGGTCTTGCGTGGTTTTTTCTGTCACAGTATGCGTTCCTTGGTAACTGCCCAAATACAAGTTCGTAGAGACGGCTGAAGCCGTCTGGACCTCTAAACCGGTCACTACGAACAAAATCGCTACGTCGGCTGCGGACAGTGATTTGGCTTGCGGGTGACCTGGAACCAAACCGGCCCGTAGCGTGGTCGATTTGGAGAGGTTTCAGCATTGACACCATCATTGTAGCCGATTTGGTGAAGATGGCAATCAGAAAAGGATTGACGATTGACACGTTGATGTATCATGGGTAAGATCCCGCTCTATCCACCGGCACGGTGTACATCCCAAGGTCGGATTGAACTTCCAGCCGCCTCACTTCAGGAGCAACCACCATGGAACTCTACGATGTCATGCGCACGACCTTTTCGGCCCGCCAATACACCGGCGAACCGCTGCCCGACGAGACGCTTTTCGAGATCCTCGACAACGCGCGCTTTGCCTCCAGCGGGGGCAACCGCCAGGGCAATCGGGTCATCGTGGTGCGGGAGGAAGCCACACGCTCTGCGCTGGCCGAGCTTGCCGTGCCCGCGGCCAAACGCTATGCGGCACAGGTGGCAGCCGGCGAAAATCCATGGAACGCCGTTGTCCCGACCGGGGTGACGGCCGAGGCAATCGAGGCCACAGAGCCGCCGACAGCGATGATCGAGACCTTCCGAACGGCCTCGGTCGTCCTGGTCTTTCTGGTCGACCTGCGCGTCGTCGCCTCCATGGACCAATATCTGGACCGCGTCGGCGTGATCAGCGGCGCTTCGATCTATCCGTTCGTCTGGAATGTGCTGTTGGCGACCCGCCAGGCCGGCTTCGGCGGCACCATCACCACCATGGCCGTGGCCGAGGAGCCGCGAGTGCAGGCGCTTCTTCACATTCCGCCGGACTATGCCGTGGCCGCGCTGGTCCCCATCGGCAAGCCGGTGAAACAGTTGACCAAGCTGCGCCGACGTCCGGTCGCCGAGATCGCCAGCCGCGAGCGGTTTGACGGCGAGCCATTTTCGTCGGTGCATTGTTAGGGTGGACTCTGTCATTTCGAGCGGAGCGAGAAATCTCGTGTACGCATCGCTGAGAGTCTTCGCCTGCAGGAATCTATTCAGCCTGGGAAAAATTCACCGCGGATTACGCGGATATGGCGGATTGTCATGGATTCTTTTCAAGAGAATCCGCGGTAATCCCGGCAAATCCGCGGTGAATTGGAGAAAGCTTGTATAGTTACGCCTGCGGCTTCTAATGAACAAGCATGTTTTCGCGGCGAGGGATACGCTGCCACCCCTTCGACTGCGCTCAGGACAAGTCTGAGCGGGCTGGCCAGCAAACGGCCCGGCCCCGAGCCATCAGCGAAGGCATGTCCTGAGTGCAATCGAAGGAATCTCGACATCGCAAGCCGAGATTCCTCGCTAGAGTATTGCCGAGTTGGAAGTGCTCGGTCTGACCCGCTCGGAATGACAGTAGCACGTTCACTCCAGTTAGAGCGCCGAGTCTGCGGCGTGGGGCGCTCAGGATGACAACGGCAAGAACCTAATACACGGAGCAGAAGAACAACACACTGAGGTGCACAGATTGAAAACCAAAACTCTGGGACGGACAGGTCTGGAAGTCTCTATCGTCGGTCTGGGAACGGCGTTTTTGGGCATGCGTGGCCTTCAAGCCGGCAATGTCCCCTACGACGATCTGATTCGGGACATCGACGAAGAGTTGGGCTGCGCGACCGTTGTCGCTGCGTTGGAGGCCGGCTGCACGCTGGTGGACACGGCGGCGCTCTACGGCGGCGGGCAGTCGGAAGCGATCATCGGCAAGGTGTTGCGGGCGCGACCGGATCTGGCCGCCAATTGCACGGTGACGACCAAGGTGGGGCGGTCGATTGACGGCTACGATTATAGCTACGACGCGGTTGTGCGCGGGGTCGAAGCGAGTCTGGAGCGGCTGGGGCTGGAGCGTTTGCAGATCGTCTACATCCACGACGCCATCGGGGTGCCAATGGACGATGTGCTGGGCGAGGATCGAGCGCTGGGTGCGCTGCGCCATCTACAAGAACAGGGGCTTGTCGGCTACATCGGGACGGCGGCCGACGACCCGGACGACCAATGCGGCCTATATCGAGACCGGCGAGTTCGATGTCGCGGTGGCGCCGCGTGCGTGGAGCCTGCTCAACCGCTATGCAGAGCGGCGCATTTTCCCGGCGGCCATCAAACACAATGTCGGCCTGGTCATCGCCACGTCGATCGAGCGGGGGCTGCTGGCTACCGGCCCGCAGCCGGATGCGGTCTACTACGACCGCCACTACAGTGCCGCTTGCCAGGCCCATGCGGGGACGATCCAGGCGTTCTGCCAAGAATATGACATTCCCCTTCTGGCCGCGGCGCTGCAATGGGTGACCCGCCATCCGCAGGTCGCGACCACCGTGCCCGGCGCACGCTTCCCCGACGAAGCGAACCAGAATGCTCAGGCCGCCGAATTTCCCATCCCCGAGCATTTCTGGACAGCGCTGGCGCCGCTGATTCAACACTGGGACGACTGCTCTGATTTCCCGTCTGCTTGACCGCCGTTTGTCGCCTCAGGCCATTCCAAGCAATTGAATCCCCCAACGTCCCCGGCACAGCCCGGACCTACTCTGGTCAGCACGAATCTGTGTGGGCTGTGCCGGGGACGTGAATTCTAGGATCGGCCTTGGGTGAACCAGGCGGATGCAACCGGTTAAAACCCGAAAAATATCCGGCTTCATCCGCCAAATCAGCCCAATCCTCGGTCTATCCACGGAACGTTCTCCGTTGGCTTTGCATTTGCATCCCGTACGGTTCGCCGTAGATCAAGTGTCATGAAGCTGGCTCGCTTGTGAAGGCTATGCGACCAGACACCCTTTCGCCGTTGGGCTATGCTGGCAATCATCCAGAACCGCCAACCTCGCCATCGCTTCCCATACGCCAACCTCATCATTGCTCTCAACTGGATCAACCCCTTCGACACGAATGATTTTTTTTCGAAGAAAGGTGGGAACCAGAGATGCTGATCTATTTAATGTCTGCCGTAGCCTTTGTGGCCTTTGGGGCGTACGGAATGTTGTTTATCATCGGCCTGTGCATGACAGCTTCCTCGGCAGAGAGGACAGCGGCTTTGCCGATTGACCATGTTGATTCCATCGAACACCAAGCTGTCGCCTGCCCGCTCTGTGAAAGAACCGTCGTGAGCAACTCAAGACCGACGCTGACTTTCCCTCCGCCCGATTCCCCAAAGAATGGTCAGGCAGTGCCGGTCCATGCTCGCAAAGATGTCACGCCCGGATCGAATGCTCGTCCAAAGATACGGCCTGAGTATTTCTAGGGGCCAAAACGAAAGGGTTCGTGTTCGTTTTAGGCCCAAGGCCATTCAAATAAGCCGACGATGACGTCCAGTAGGCACGCCCACGTGCCGGTCGCTCTCGGGTAGAGCCGCACGTGGGCGTGCTCACTCAACGTCATTTGAATGATCTAAAGTTTAGGTCTGTTCAGTCTCCGGAAAATCGACTCTCCTCCGCGTCTGTCGCCACGTTCGCACCCACACGAAGATCAGGATAATATCGAACAGATGCTCTAACGGGACGAAGTAGAGGCCAAAGTGTTGCGGGTCCCAGTAGCTGACCGGGCTGCTGAAACGATAGGTCCAGTTCAAGGGGAAGAAAAGCACAGGACCGTCATTTGCATGGGTGAATACGTCGATGAGCGAATGCAATCCGGCGCCCAGAGCAAAATAGAGCAAGACGGCGCCCCATCGTCTGTTTGATTTCATACCCCAGTAGCCGAACAGCCCGAGCGGCAGCAGGATCAGCGGTGCGTGAAAGAGATTGTGCGCTGCGATCCAAAGCGGATCGGTGAAATAGAGCGTCATGTGCATATAGACCATCGGGGGTTCACCGGTGGGCGTGGCCCCCACAATCCAGTAGTACAGTCCTCCCATAACGGTCAAGAGGAAAAACGGTATATCCGGCAGGACTCCGCCGATGACGAAAGCAGCCGCGCTGACTTCCCATCCTCGACGTTTGAGCGGGCCGGCCAGCGTGCCATTGATAAGCGCGTGGGAATAGGTCTGCATACTGATGTCTGTATCAAGTCCAATGGCTAATTGTCTGGTGTGTTTTGTCCTCAAAGCATTGCTGACACACGATACTTCGCGCTTGCGATTCGCAACTACGAAACAGGTAACATGATAACGAATTGTGTTCCGCAGGATGCGCCAGTGGGTAGGCTGACCACCTCGGTGAGGCCGTTACAGGTGTGAAGAAATTACGAACAAAGCGCTATTCGTCCTGCTCAACATCCGCATCCTCGGGATCGTCGGCAAGGATCGCATATTTGTCGATACGATAGAGCAGCGTGGCGCGGCTGAGCCCCAGCAGGCGCGCGGCCTGCGTCTTATTGCCGCGCGCCATCTCCAGCGCCTGGCGAATCAGATCTTCCTCAACCGTATCCAGGCTGATGCCTTCCGGCGGCAACTCAAAGACCCCGGCCACCTGATGGCCGGTGCTGAGAACGTGCGTGGGCAGGTGAGCAGCGACCACCTGTTGATCGCCGGCGAGATGCGCGGCCTGCTGGACCACGCGCTGGAATTCCGCCACGTTTCCCGGCCAACTGTACGCACTCAACATGGCAATCACCTGCCGATCCCAGGTTGCCCTCGGTGCAAAATGGGCCAGCAAGAGCGGGAGATCGTCGATACGCTCGCTCAGCGGCGGCAGCACGATGTCGAACGCCGTCGTCGTTATCTGCGTCCAGGCATCTGACGGCGCGCATGTCGAAGTCAGAAGCAGCCGCAGTCCGTGTGGGCGTTCGCTGGATAGCAGATAGGGAGTCAACAATTCAGCGGCCTGACGGGCAAGATTTTCCGGCAGCGTCTCGACATTGGAAAGCAGCAGTGTGCCGCCCAGCGCCTGCTGCCAACGTCCGCCGCCTTCGTCGCCCTCCGGCTCGGCCAACAGTTCGTGGGCCAGCACCGCCGGCGGCAGATTGGCGCAGTCGAGTTCGACGAGCTTCTTGCCCGCTGTCGCCGCTGTCCGCGCATGGATCAGGCGTGCAAGGTGTCTGCGACCGGCGCCCGCTTGGCCACGCATGACCACTGGATAAGGTGTTTGTTGCGCCGCCATCGCGCGCGCCAAAGCCCCCTGCAAGGCTGGCGTTGCGCCAATAAACTCGATAAGGGATTCTGTCGATCCAGGCATCGCCATCGACGGATCGTCGGTCGTGTCGACGTCATTTGCGTCTGCAATGTGCCGGTTGATGGTGGCGAGGACGGTCTCAAGATCAAAGGGCTTGCGCAGATAGTCGGAGGCGCCGATCTGAAGCGCCTCGACTGCGGTGGGCACCGAGGCGTAGGCGGTCAGGAGCAAGATCGGGACGGCCGCGTCTCGCCGCCTCAGCTCACGCAGCACCGTCATGCCGTCCATGCCGGGCATTTTTAGGTCCAGCAGCACCAGATCGACTGCGTGGCGTGAGAAGCGCTGCAGGCCCTGCTCGCCCCGTTCCGCCGTGACTACGTCATAGCCGGCCTTGTCCAGGGCGCGTTCGAGCACCCAGCGCATATTTCGTTCGTCATCGATCACAAGAATTGTCCGTGCCATGCTTCCATTCTAGCCGATCAAGCAAACCTTGGATACCTTGGAAAGATCAACGGCACGAGGCAACGGGGATTGTAGCATTTGCGGCATCTGGGGCGAACGCTGTCGCAAATGAGACACTAGATGCGCCTTAGCGCCGATTCGACACCGAGCTAAGGCCGATGTCGGCAAGCTGATAGCACGCGACAGTGCCGTCGCCGGAGGTTCGATCCTCAGTTGGGGCAATTTGACCGGGTTTGGATTGGGCGTTGCCATCATGTACTTCACCGCCTTCATGGTGAAGTTCTAGGCCCAGGACCATTCAAAACTGAGGGCGTGTCAGGCAGATGAATGATAAAAGTGGTGCCTATTTCCGGCTTTGAGGTCACAGGTATTCGGGCTCCATGATCCTCTACGATCCGGTGCACCACGCTGAGGCCAAGACCGGAGCCGCTGTCCTTGGTCGAGAAGAAGGGATCAAAGATTCGCTGCAATTCAGCTTCGTTGATGCCGGGACCATTGTCCGAGACGCAGATCTCTAGGCACTGAGCATCTATGCTGCTGCGACGGGCAGCCATAATAACGGTTCCGCCATCCTTGACCGCCTGGATTGCATTGACAGTTAGATTGAGCAATGCTTGCTCCATCTGTCTGAAATCGATTGAGACAGTGGGCAGCCCTGCATCGCAAAAGGTCTGTAGCTCGACTGACTGGGTCTCAGCCATCGGTCGCACACGCGTCGCTACACTGTCGATAAGATCGCGGAGGTCTGCAGGCGCCAATTGGAGACGGGCGCCGTCAGCATAGCGAAGCAGATCTTGAACCAAGGATTCGATTCGATCAGTCTCTTCCTCGATCACAAAAGCGGTCTCTTTAGCCTCTGTGTTGGCCCCCGTGTCACCGCCCGCCTCCAACAACTGTGCGCTGGCACGGATGATGCCGACCGGGTTGCGGATCTGATGCGCCAACCCGCCGGCCAGGCTGCCCAAGGCGCTGAGTCGTTCCGCCCGGCGCAGTTCTTCGCCCTGTTCCTCCAATTTGTGCAACGATGCCGCCAGGTCGTCCGCGGTCCGGCGTTGCGCTTCCTGGGCCGCGCGCAGACGGTCGACCGTGACGCCGGTGATGATGGCGACACCAAGGAAGACAACGACCACAAGCAGGTCATTGATGCTGTCCTCAGGGAAGTTGCCCCACTTGAAGATGATGTGGGGGGCAAAGAGAATGGACGCAGCCAGTGCGGCCAACAGCCCTCCCATGTAACCAAAACGCAGCGCAGCATACACAATCGGCAAGAAGTAGAAATAGCGGTAGACCGCATGCAGCCCGACAAAGCCGGGCGCGGTTGAGTAGTGGAGATAGGTGATCCCCAACAGCCCGCCGGCGATGATCACGGCTGCCACGAGTTCGGCGTGCGTTGGTCTGGTGAGACTTGTGGCTTTGCGCATATCAACTTTTTCTCAAGCGTTTCTTGCTCAGACGTTGGGTAGGGTCAGCTCACAGCACGCAGCATATCCGACAGGATGATGGGAAAACCAACCTCTATTTTGCGGGCTTATTGTGCCGTCAGTTCACAGTCTACCACGCTAACCTTGTTAGCTGGACGTCTGTACCCATATCTGTGCCCATTCGATTGCGGCGCGATCAGCAAGCAGCAGGTACAGCCTTCAGCTATAACCGCTTTGCAGGTGCGCAGCATCTGCTGCAGCGCTGTCGCATTTGCGTCAGATCTACCCCAAAACCAAACTTTGTGAGCGTCCAGAAACAAGTTCCCGATTTCGTTTGTAGTAACCGCTTTAGCGGTCTGGACGGCTGAAGCCGTCACTACGAACTTATTTTCGGACGCTCACTTTCATGCGCAAAAATACGCACGAACACGCCGAGCGCCGCAGAATGCGGTACGAAGAGATCCGCCGCGAGCTTGCGATTTGAACCTTCCTAGCAGCCTGTCGGAGTGACAGACAATGGGACGCGGACAACGCGGATCCTGGCGGAGTAAGGCGGATTTCTCTCGATTTATCTGCGGAAATCAGCCAGATCAGCGTCATCCGTGTCCTATCGGCTTTCTCTCCGACGGCCTGCCAGAATGAGGAACCTTTGGCCAAAGAGAGCGAGCTGAGTGAGTGGCTGGGCAGACGCATATGCTGCGTTCGTGTCGGATATCAGCCACTTGCAACGACCATGTGGCTGTTTTTCACCGGAAACCGTTCTTGGCTTGAAACACAGGCGCCTAATGTCTATACTCTCGTATGCCGGTGATTGGTGGCGGACAGATCGGGCAAACGAAACGCGATCCTATAGAGACGGGTACGAGATGAGACGAATGCAAATAGGACGAATTGCAGCGACGGTGACGGCGCTTGTATTCGTGTTGTCGGCTATCGCTGTGCCGGCCAAAGCCGCGCATGAACCGTTGCATCTATCTTTCGCTTCTCTGGCGAAACTGCCGCCGCTGCCAAAGGCGCACCCTCGTATCGCCCCGGACCCCACACTGTGTGGCCATCGCCACGAAACATGGCCAACGACCACCAAAAAGTGGATCGACGTTGACCTCAGCGAACAGCGCGTTGTCGCCTATGAAGGAACCAAGCCACGCCGAGCCTTCACCGTCTCGACCGGGCTGCCGGGCACGCCAACACGGGTTGGCGAATTCCGCATCTGGGTCAAGACGCGCATCCAAGACATGGATGGCGGCAGCCAGGAGGCAGGCAACTACTACTATCTGCCTGATGTGGAGTGGGTGCAATACTTCGATGGTGAGATCGGTTTTCACGGCACCTATTGGCATGAGAACTTCGGCACGCCAATGAGCCGGGGCTGCGTCAATATGACCAATGCAGACGCCCGATGGCTATTCGAATGGGCCGGACCCTACTACGACCTCAAGGGCCCGGCTTGGCAATCTCCGTCGGATGCCAATATCGGAACGCTCGTGGTCGTGCACGAATGACATTAAATACAGGTGCAATCGTTGTTCCCGCAACTGAACCTGTCGCTCGTCTCTCATCAACGCGGCGTCTCTGGGAAATCGATGCTGCTCGTGGCGTTGCCATCGTCATGATGGTCATATACCATTTGATGTACGACCTCTACTACTTCGGCGTGACCGACGCCATCTTCACAGATCCGTTCTGGTTCTATTTTCAGCGCGTCACGGCATCGACGTTTATCGTGTTGGTGGGCGTCTCCCTGGCACTGCGTGCTCAGCAGATAGACGCCAAAGGTGAACCAGTGACTTATAGGCCCTTCCTGCGACGGGGGCTTATCATCCTGGGCTGGGGTCTTGTGATTACATTGGTGACGCGTGTTGCGCTTGGTCCGGAGATGGCGATTCGATTCGGCATTCTTCACTTCATCGGCGTCTCTGTGATCCTGGCCTATCCGTTTCTGCG
The DNA here is from genome assembly GCA_963698255.1 of uncultured Chloroflexia bacterium. Taxonomy (GTDB): domain Bacteria; phylum Chloroflexota; class Anaerolineae; order Caldilineales; family Caldilineaceae; genus JAWKOK01. The sequence goes on from CAVOQD010000025.1 coordinate 280,018, forward strand.
CCGACGTTGGCTCAATCTGGGCCTGGGTTTGGCGCTCTTCGTTGCCGGCAAGATCGTACAGCAGATCACGGTTCCGGGACCATGGTTGATCTGGTTGGGCCTGGAACCGGTCGATCACGTCTATGTTGACTACTTCCCGCTGCTGCCCTGGTTCGGCGTGGTGCTTATCGGCATCTGGCTTGGCAATACGACCTATGCAAACGACACCCGTCGATTCCGGCTTCCGGACTGGCAGGCCCCGGCATTGGCCTTCCCACTGGGCTGGCTGGGTCGCCATTCGTTGATGATCTATCTGATCCACCAACCATTGCTCTTCGCCCTGTTGATTCCGGCATTGAGTCTATCCGGAACCGGACTGACGGTATGACAGTTAGAGACACAATTCCAACAATGAAACTTTGGAGAAACCGACCATGAAATGGCAATTATCGTATCCCGATGCTCTTTGTCCTGTTCCTACTTGCCGCCTGTGGCGCACCGGCCGCGGCTCCACAGGCCGAAGAAGCGGATAGTTCTGGCCGCGAAGCTTCAGCGCAATCCGTTGAGGCAACCGGGGCTGAAGCCGCGGCCCAGCCCCTTGTCACCGTCTACAAGTCGCCGACCTGCGGCTGTTGCGAGGATTGGATCACGCACATGGAGGAGAACGGCTATGTGGTCGAGGCCCACGATACCAACGATCTCGTGGCCCTGAAGACTGAAAACCACGTGCCGTCCCAACTCCAGTCCTGCCACACGGCCATCATCGACGGCTACGTCATCGAGGGCCATGTGCCGGCCGAGGATATCAACCAGTTGCTGGCCGAGCGCCCCGATGTCACCGGCCTTGCCGTGCCCGGCATGCCGGTCGGCTCGCCGGGCATGGAGGTGGACGGCTACGACGCGCAGCCGTTCGATGTGATCGCCTTTGACCAGGCCGGCGATGTCCAAGTCTTCGCCAGCCACAACCAGGAATAGAGAAACTCGATGACGAACCCTAAGCAGTATCGTTCCATCACCCATCATCAATCGCTCACGCGCCGCAGTTTTCTACGGCTTGGCGGCACATCGACGGCCGCGCTGCTGCTTGCCGGATGCGGCGTCCAATCGCTGAACCTGTCCGGCGATCCCGCCGCCAATGTGCCGGCCCAGTCGTCAGAAAGCGACGTGTTTGCGCCCGATCTTGAACTGGCGCTGACGGCGCAGCAGGGACTGCCGCCATTCTGCCCGGCGCGGCTACGCAGGTCTATCACTATGCCAGCGAAGTTCTACAGGGAGATGCCGATGCCGTGGAGACGCTCAACGGCTATCTCGGCCCGATCATCCGCGTGAAGCGCGGCCAGAAGGTGCGCATCCACTTCCACAACCAACTGGCGGAAGAGAGCATCATTCACTGGCACGGACTGGTGATTCCGGAGGCGATGGACGGCCATCCGCGCTTCGCCATTGCGCCCGGCGAGAGCTTCGTCTACGAATTCGAGGTGGAGAATCGGGCCGGAACGTACTGGTTCCATCCCCATCCCCACGGGCTTACCGGGTCCCAGGTCTACAACGGCTTGGCCGGTCTCTTCATTGTCTCTGATGAGGAAGAAGCGGCCCTGGATCTGCCCGCCGGCGAGCATGACATTGCGCTGGTGATTCAGGATCGTCTGTTCGACAATGACAACCAGTTTGTCTACACGGCCGCCAATAATGCAGCCGGCGGCGGCATGATGGGACACGGAAACATGGGCGGCATGATGGGCGGGGGCATGGACAGCATGATGGCCCAGATGATGGGGCAGCGCGGCGACCGCATTTTGGTCAATGGCGAGGTTGGGACAGTGTTGGACGTGTCGACGAGCGCCTATCGCTTGCGTCTGCTCAACGGCTCCAACTCGCGCATCTATAAGCTGGCCTGGAGCGACGACACGCCGCTCACCGTGATTGGCTCTGACGGCGGTCTGCTCGAAGCGCCGCAGCAGAAGCCCTACGTGACGTTGGGGCCGGGTGAGCGGGTGGAACTGTGGGCTGACTTCTCGGGCTATCCCGTGGGCACAGAGCTGCAACTGCGCAGCCTCGCCTTCAGCGGTGCGGAAATGGGCGGCATGATGATGGACATGGGCCAAGATGGACTGCCGAGCGGCGCACCGTTCCCGGTGCTGGACGTACGCGTTGCCGGCGCGGCCCAGGAAACGCACACGCTGCCGTCCCGGCTGTCGACCATCGAACGCTTGGATCCTGATGCGGCCTTCAATGCGGCTGATCCGTATGCGGTTGCACTCTTCATGCAGGACATGCAGTGGACGCTCAACGGCCGCACCTTTGATATGCAAGCGGTTGCGCCTGACGAGCGCATGCCGCTGGGCGAATCGGCGCTGTGGAGATTTGAAAATCAGCCCGGACGCGGCATGATGGCTGACTTCATGAGCCATCCCATGCACCTCCACGGCGTGCAGTTCCAGGTGGTCGAACGCCAGGTCGATCCCGATTACTTGGTCGGCTGGCAGACATTGGCCGACGGTTTCGTGGACGACGGCTGGAAAGATACGGTCCTGGTCATGCCGGGCGAGGCCGTGACGGTACTCATGCGCTTCACGCAGCCGGGCCTCTTTGTCTATCATTGTCACATTCTGGAGCACGAAGACATGGGCATGATGCGCAACTTTGAAGTGCTCTGATAGAAGAGGCCCAGCTTTCTCTATCTCTATACCGATAATTGACCACCTTGAGCAGCCATGGAATCCATCGTGAATGGGTTGGAAACTGAATTCGAGGCGGACGTGACCTTCGATCGGATCAACGCGTCCAGCGAGCGCGGGCAAGCGGCCATGAGGGCCTACTCCCTGCGTGGCCATCCGAGCTACGTCTTGTTGGATGAGCAGGGCGAGGAGGTCTGGCAGTTCTCCGGCCAGACAGCGGAGGTTCAGTTGAGGTCACAGTTGACCGCGCTGGGTCCGTGATGGGTTACCTGGTAGAATGCATCAAAAAAGCGAGAACGCAAGGGATTTCGATGAGAAAAACTGGCATATCTATCGTACTTTTCGTCTGTATCGCGCTCTGGCTGACGGCCGGAACGGCCAATGCAAATGACAACGTTCATGTGGTTGAGCCGGGTGAAACCCTGTCGGAGATCGCAGTTGCCTATGACACGAATGTTGAAACACTGCGCAGCCTGAATGATCTGAGCGACATCGATCTGGTCTGGGTTGGGCTGCCGCTGACCTTGCCGCTCGATGCCCTATCGAACGCTCATGAGCCGGAGATTGCTGCTATCGGGCCGGAATCGTACATCGTCCAGCCCGGCGACACGCTCTCTTCGATTGCCATGTCCCACCGCATGAGCCTTGCCCAACTGGTGGGACTCAACCGCATTTCACCGGCGCGGTCTCTCTCTCCCGGCGAAGTCATTCTCCTGCGAGAGGCAGATCAACTGGCTTTAGAGATCGACGTGTTGGAGACCGACATGTCGGATCAACCTCAATCGGACCGGGGACATTCGGATCGGGTTCATGTAGTGCAGGCCGGCGAGCATCTGGGCGTTATCGCTGAACTGTATACCACCAACGCGCGCAAGATCGCCGAAATCAACGGTCTATCGAATGCAAGCCTGGTCACGCCGGGCCAGGAACTGCTCATTCCGCCGCCGAGCTTTGACGAGGTGGCCAAGCTAGCCCCCATCGGCGACGACGGTTACCACACCCATCCGGCCCCGCTCGACGCGACGGAGAAATGGATCGACGTCGATCTGAGCGAACAGCGGGTTGTTGCCTACGAAGGCGCAGTCCCGGTGGCTGATTTCTTGGTCTCGACGGGCAAGCAGGCGACACCCACGGTGACCGGCACATTCCGCATCTGGGCCAAGACGCCGGTACAGGACATGTATGGCGGCAATCGCGCCGCCGGCGATTTCTACTTCCTGGAGGACGTGGAGTGGGTGCAGTATTTCCACGAAGACTATGGCTTCCACGGCGCGTACTGGCATGACAATTTCGGCCAGCCCATGAGCCGTGGCTGCATCAACATGGACAATGCCGATGCCCAATGGCTCTACGAGTGGGCCGGTCCGACGGGCGCTGATGTGGACAAGAACGGCTGGGTCGTCATCAACGAAGCTTATCCAGGCACGCTTGTTGTCGTCCATGAGTAGTGTCACGCCGGAAACTAGATCGGGCATCGATCATATTTCCCCGTCTTGATCTCCTGTTGCGCAATTATACAAGGGGCAACAGGGGCCGTCAATCATCTTCCCGGCGCGGCAACGGACGAATTTCCACCTTCGGCAACTGAACCGGCAACAGACCCTGCGGCTCCAACTCCCCCAACCAGACCTTGACCGCTGCACGCTGTTCGGCCGCGCCGCCGCCATAGGTCGCCATCAGGTTGGGCACATGGGGCAGCTCATGGGCGATGTACGGGCTGCCGAAACTGGTGTAGAACACGTGGGGATGCTCGGTGAAGAGAGAGCGCCAACCCCAATGGCCGAAGCCGCCGACAATCACGCGAACCGTGCCCGGAACCATCATGGGGCCGACATAGACGTTGACAAAGACGGCGTCGTGTTCCCGCGCGCTGGGGCGCAGTTCATCGCTCCTGGGGTTGAGCAGATGCTGGACCTGGTATCCGCGCCGGCGCAACTCGACGTCGAAGACCGTGAGATCGCTATGCGGAATCATGGTGTCGGTCGGCATGATCGTGACAGTCAAGACCTTTGCGCCGGGGTTCAACTTCACTGGCACCTGCCCCGAACTGCGCACAATGGTGACGCTCTTGTCTGCCATGGCTTGAGCCGCCTGCCGGAAAGATGCCGTTTCAGCCGCCGTGGGTGCAGGGGCCAATGGCTGCTCTGCCAGTTGCAGGCGCGCCTTGAGCGCCAATACGCGGCGCGCCGCCTCCTGCACCCGTTCTTCCTTGACAAGACCATCCCTCACCGCCGCCAACAACGCCGGATAGTCCACATCGGCGTTGGCCCCCAGGTAGAGATCGATGCCCGCGTTGATGGCTGCCGGCGCGCGCTCGGCCGGCGCAAGACGCGAGGCTAGGCCGATCATGCCGGTGGCGTCGGAGACGATCAGCCCCTGGAAACCGAGTTCCTGGCGCAACAGCCCTTCGAGCAGTTCCCTGGAGATCGTCGCCGGGGGTGCGTCCACGGGATTTTCGCCGTAGCCCTGGTACGCCGGCAGTGAAATGTGTCCCGGCATGACGGTCCAGACGCCGGCCTGAATGGCCGCTTTCCAGACCAATCCATAGGTTTCCATCCACTGGTCGAAAGGCAGTGAATTGATCGTCGAGACCAGATGCTGGTCACGGTCGTCCATGCCGTCGCCGGGGAAGTGCTTGGCCGTGGCCGCCACGCCGTTGGCCTGCAATGCCTGGATCAGCGGCGGGGCCAGGGTCGCAACGAGTTCCGGTCTGTCGCCCATGGCCCGGGTGTTGGTCACTGGGTTGTCGTCGTTGTAGTTGAGATCGATGTCGGGCGTCAGGCACCAGTTCACGCCGATGTGGCGCGCCTCCATGGCCGTGGCCTTGCCCATCTGCGCCATCAGACGTACGTCATTGGCCGCGCCCGCGGCCATCAGCGTCGGAAAGTTGACGCCATAGTCGGGCCACTCGGCCGCGCCATGCTCCATGTTGGCCAGCACCAGAAGCGGCACCGGCACGGCCTGCTGCAACTCGGCCAGCAAGGTCCGATAGGTCTCCGCGCTGGAGACGCGGGCGGACATAGCGCCGGCCGGCATCTTTTCCAGAAAAGCCAGCCAATCGGCTGCCGAGTCGAGCGGGGCGGAGACATTGAGCAACTGGCCGACGACCTGCTCCAGGCTCAGTGAAGCAAGCGTACTATCGACCCATTGGGCCTGTGCGGCGGTCAACGGTGTGATCATGCTGTTACTTTCCAATGGTTTTTGTTGATTCTGGCGCATTTTGTGGATTGGGCGCAAAATGCAACACGACAACTGATTTTGATCGCGACCACCTCAATAACCCAGGTGACTCTTGCCTTTACGAATCGTCATCACCTATCCAACTGTCGTAGCCGTCTTCAAGCATGTGGTAACGCCCATGCGCCCAATCATAGAAACTCTCCCACGTGTTCAGAACCGTCTGGGTCCCTTCAACTTTCACCTGAACGCCCGCTTCTACAAGGCGACGTATCTCCCGCAGGTCACTGACCAAGTTCCCCCAGCCAGTAGGACGTTGCCCAAGGACTCCCATATCTTCCCTTTCCTCATACAACGCATCCAATTCCTCAAGCCTTTCAATCGTGAGGATGTGTTCTGTAATGGGAATATGAATGTTGATGCCGCTTTTGTTGAGCGCCAGCGTAAAGGTCTCATTACTTTCGAACAGCTTGACGATAAATGCGTCCTTAATACCAAACCAGGGCGTCGGCCAGTCATGAGACTTGGCCCAGCCTTTTAGCTCTTTGATGTCTGGCAACTGGATTTGCGTTCTACCTTGACGATGCAACCTGCTCACTTCGGAAAAACTATGATCCTCTGGGGTCACCCTTTGCTTTGCCCAAGCAGGCATGTCAGGTCTCATTTCAATTGTTTCCATCTCATTAATCCCTATAGCCATTGTCCTCAGTCAGCCTGAAAGGCAGAGCCGGCTGCAGGGAGAAAGCTCAAAGCCCCTAACGCCTAAGCTGAGCCGGGGCGAACCGACTTTGTCGGCTGCCATGCCTTGCGTCGAAAAACCACGCATCTTATATCGTATCCATCACCTGTTTGTCACGAATGAGCTATCTCTCGGTTAGGGCAAATATTGCCTCGGTCATATGGGATAATGCTGCCGCTCAACGATATTCTCTTTCACAACAGACGTTATCCTCAGGAAATAGGACAGGCGGAGATTGAATCTCTTTTAACACACCTGGCTGTTGAACACAATGTGGCTCCAGCCACTCAGAATCAGGCGCTGCACGCAATTCTCTTCCGGTAGCGCAAGGTGCTAAAGCTGCCGATTGATGAACGCGTCAATGCAGTACGCTTCCGAGAACGACGCTGTCTGCCAACGGGCTTGACGCTAGATGAGGTACATGGCATGCAAAGCCCACTGGATTAATAAGGTGGAATAGTCTGCCAGCGCGTCAGCCAACCCTGTGACTCCCCGCCTCCAGGCGCAGCAACGGCCGATCCGGTAGGTCCACCACCACCGGGATCGGCGACTCGATGGCCAGGCCCTCCTCATTCACCTCCACGTGGATCAACCCGTGGGGCGTGGGCACGTTGCCCTTGGCCCAGGCCAGATCACCCAGGCGCGGCGCAATGCGGGCGACGGCATAGCCCGGCTCGGCCGGCGAAACGCCCAAGGTGTAGGAGGTCAGGTCCTTGACCGGCGTGCAGCTCCAGCCGTGCACATGGGTGCCATGGCCCCAATTCTCGCCGATGGTGTCGTAGCCGTCGACCAGGAACTCGCCCCAGCGGCGGCAGAGTTTGGGCAGCCGATCGGCCATACCGGCCAGCGCCACGGCATCGTGGACCACATAGCTCATGAAGGGTTCGGCAATGACGATCTCGTTCTCCACATCCCAGTTGGGGATGTGGACGCCCATCATCATCACGGCCATGTGGTTGCGCATGGGTTCGGGCACCTCTTCGTCCTTGTGGGGAAACGCCCAACTGCGCACCACGAGCCGGTCCGCGTCCGTGATCGTCTCGATGATGCGATGCCAGCGTTCCTCTGGAGCCAGCCTGGAGACGATGGCCAGCGCGCCGGCCAACTGGTTGACGGGCCGCTGCTGCTCGATCGCTCCATTTTCGTCGACTTTGACGTAGTCCACATAGGTGCCGCGTTCCTCATCCCAGAAGATCTCGAAGCCGCCTTTGATCTTGGCGTAGACCTCTTCGGCCCAGGCTTGGCTGGCGTTCTCGCCCAGCCATGCGGCCATCTCGGCAAACTCGCGCAGGCCGCGCGCCCAAGAGGCCGTGACGATGGCGCTCTGATCCCCTGAAAAGAGACTCGACCAGTCGATGAGGTTCCACTCGACCACATCCTGGAGCACGCCGCTCTCGGTCTGATAGGGCAGGAACCAGCGCAGAACCCGCTCGATGGTGGGCATGTAGGATTTGACCAGCGAGCGGTCGCCGGTAAAGCGATAGAGGTTGTGGACGCCATGCACCCAGTGCAGCGACCAGTCCGGAATGGTGACGCCGCCGCTGGCCTCCACATCGCCGGCCACGCTCATGGGCAGGATGCCGTCGGAACGGGGCGAGTTGCCCAGTTCAAGGTAGTGCCAGGCCAGACGCCAGTCGGTGTTGGTGAGCAGGTGCACCATCTGATGCACAACGGCATCGCCGACCCAGGCCCGCTGCTCACGCGTCGGGCAGTCCATGAACGCATCCCACGAGTTGAGCGCCACGGTGCGGATGCTCGCCTGGTAGATGTCGTTCAGATCGGCGTCGCTGCACTCGAAGGAGGCGCCCGGCTGCCAGGGATAGTGATACCTCCTGCACGGCGAAGTCGTTCAGCGTGACCTCCCCGGAGACGCCGTGGATCAGCATGATCACGTAGCGGAAGCCCTTGGGATCGAAGACGATGTGGCTGTCGTCGAGTCCGCAGGCAACGTAGCGATTGCCGCCGTGCGCGCCAAACATGGAGCGCTCCACGACCGGTTCTTCGAAGTAGCCAAAGTCGAAGACCGTGCCGGCCGGCGCATCGACGCTGAACGTGACCAGTCCGCCGACGATTCGGCCCATGTCCAGCACCAGCCGTGTGTATCCGCCATCGGGCACGGTCGCGGTCACCGGCAGGGAAGCGGCACGTGGGTCCATGCTGGCGTGCGTCAGTGCCGAGGTCACGGCCCGCTCCGCCGGGTTGTTGGCCGACAGATCGGGCGGCTCGGCGATGGACTGAACCGATACGCTGGCCGCGCCCAATCGCTCGCCCCCCAGCTTGGCAATGGGGCGAGGCAGGAGCGGGCCGTACGGATCGGTAGGCGGCTGGGAGCGCCCACGGCCGCCGATGTGCATGGGCGTGATCACCTGGGCCTTGCCCCAGTCGCCGTCGTCGAAGTCGGGCGATTGCCAGCCGGCAAACTGCTTGCGGGCGTCGAACGACTCTGTCGGCACGCCGCCGGAGATCTGATTGACTTCGGCGTCATAGGCGTCGGTCGACCAGGCGTCGCCCCTGCGTGCGGACCAGGTGTCGTCGCTCGCCAGCCACTGCCCGCCCAGGTCGGCTTCGAAGACCAGCACGCCCGTCCTGCCCAGGGTGGCGTTGGCGACTGCCGGCATCCAGTACGATCCGGCGCGTCCCAGATACTTCACGTAGATGGCGATCGCGTTCTTCCCCGGCCGCAGATAGGGGGCCAGGTCGAAATAGTCGTAGTGGAGACGGCGTGGTTGGCTGCGAATCGGGCCGCGATAGACTTCCTGACCATTGACATAGAGCAGATAGCGCGAGTCCGCGGTCAAACGGGTTGGCACGGTCTCCGGCGCCTGGTCCAGTTCGAAGGTCTTGCGGAAGAGGCCGTGGGTTTCGTCCTGCGCCTCGCCACTCCCGGCAAACATGGCAGACGGGACAATTTTGTCCTCAGGTATCCAGATCCAGTGGCCGTGCCAGCGGACTTCCGGGAAATCTCTTGGCGTGACCCTCTCTTCCATCATCATATCTTGACCCCTTTCCATTGACATTCTTGCAGGGCGCCGCCCAACCACCAGACCAAGGCATTCCTAGCCACGCCTGGCTCAGCGTCTGTGAACGCAGACCTTAGAATAGCATTGATCTACACCATATCATTGAATGGCGACGTGTTCAATCAAGGATCGGGATTTGGAGGCTCCGAGGTTTTTTGAGACGGATGCTTGCCCCCGCTGTGGCGAACGCCCAGGGCCAAAGCCACGGGGCTATTGAGTGACGCCTCCCCAAGGAGGCTCGTTCTGCAGAAGATGGATGCGGGCACATTTGCCAGCGAGATGCAGATGCTGACTGCCGTCAAGTTGTACGAATTGGGACGACTCTCTTCTGGACGCGCTGCTGAGTAGGCCGGCATTCCCCACGTTGAGTTTCTGTTGAAGCTCGGCGAATATCGAATCTTCCCGCTTGCGGCTGAACTCGATGATTTGGAATCAACGTATGCCAGACGCGATCAGTAACACATCCCCGCTGGTCTATCTGTATCGAAATAGGAACAACGATCACAGAAGGTCGACCCTCATCAAGTCACGATCTCTGATCGTCGGCACGATACTCAACCGACTCACTAGTGAATCCCGGCAGAAATCCCTATGCAGTTCCTGCCAGAGGTAGAGGCGCCGAATTTCTGTCGTGGTATTCACGTCGAAATGTACTAGTTAGGCAGCAAGGGTAGGTAGATCCGCTCCTGCATCTCAACACCGCCGGGGTCGACCGGCTCTGCCATGGTCCCGTAGATCTGGCCTAGACTGAACGGGCCATGCCGCTCGCGCGCCCCCTCGATGTTGACCTCCTCCAGGTAGAAGACGGTCGCGTCGGTCGCGGCCGAGAAGGCATAATCGGTGGGCGTGACCGAGTCGATCACTTTGGAGGGAATCAGCGTACGGTTGAGCGGCGCCAATCCGCTCGGGACCCTCTGCCAGGATGTTGAAGCCCGCTGTGCCCGCTTCGGTCGCTGTCTGCCACTGGAAGTAGATCGCCTCGTCCCGAAGCGCAGCATAGACGTAGCCCAACGTCACGGCCAGGGGCGCGGCGGCCCCGTACTTGGCCACGAAGATGTCGTTGTCGCCGGCGCTGGTGAGCATGGTCTCAGTCGCCTGGGCCGCGCGCAGGCTGGTCGCCGGCGTCTCGCCAAAGGTGGCGCTGCCTTGAAAATCGCCGGTGACGTAGCTGTTACCGCTCCCATCCACCCCAATGCCGCGCCCATAGTCATCCAACGCGCCGCCGGCCCGGCCAACCCAGAGCAGTGCGCCGGCCGGATTAAAATTGGCCACGAAGATGTCTGCCAGGCCGGCGCTGGTGAGCGTTGTCTCTTGGGTCTCGCCCAGGCCAAAGGTAGCAGCGCCCGAGAAATCACCGGTGACGTAGCTATTGCCGCTCTCATCCACGGCAATGCCGCGTCCGTGGTCATCCGAGGCGCCGCCGGCCCTGCCGGCCCAGAGCAGCGTGCCGGCGGGTTCAAACTTGGCCAGGAAGATATCCAAGTTGCCGGCGCTGGTGAGGGTGGTCTCATTCGCCTCACTGAGGCCAAAGGTGGCATCACCTGTGAAAGAGCCGGTGACGTAGCTGTTGCCGTTCCCATCCACCCCAATGTCTAGGCCTCGCCCGCTCCCCAAAACAGTGACGGCGTCGTCTGTCGGTACGCCGTCGGCCTGCTTGGTCCAGAGCAGTACGCCGGCCGCGTCGTACTTGGCCACGAACAAACTGCCGCCGGCATAGCCGGTGACGTAGCTATTGCCGCTCCCCTCCACGGCGATGCCGCGTCCGTGGTCGTCTGAGTCGCCGCCGGCCTGCTTGACCCAGACCAATGCGCCGCCGGCATTGTACTTGGCCACGAAGATGTCATGTGAGCCAGCACCGGAAGCATAGGGTTGGATGTTGACGCCGGTGCTGGTGAGGGTGGTTTCATTCGCCTCGCCCAAACCAAAAATAGCGCGGCCATTGAAGAAGCCGGTGATGTAACTATTGCCGTTCCCATCCACCCCGATGTCCCAGCCGAAGCTACTGTTAAAGGAATGCACATCCACCCTGACGCCGGTCCGCTTGGTCCAAAGCAAAGCGCCGGCGGGGTCGTACTTGGCCACGAAGATATTGTAGCTGGGATAGATGAAACAGAACTCTAGTGCCCCAAGACAACTGTCAATTCCCGGCAGTTGACTAAAATCAGCCTCGAAACGCTGGACGAAAAACTCGGAGCCGATGACGTAGCTGTTGCCGCTCCCATCCACCGCGATGCCCTGGCTGCCATCATAGGTGTTGCCGCCGATCCGGCTGGCCCAGAGCAGTGCGCCGGCCGCGTCGTACTTGGCCACGAAGATGTCGAAGTTGCCGGCGCTGGTGAGGGTGGTCTCATTGGCCTCGCCCCGGCCAAAGGTAACGGCGCCCGCAAAGACGCCTGTGACGTAGCTGTTGCCGCTCCCATCCACGGCGATGTCGGTGCTGATTTCAATCGCCGTCCAGGTTCCGGTGGCCCGGAGCAGGGCGCCGTTGGTGTCATATGTTGTCATAAAGGTATCGTAGTAGCCGGCGGCGCTGGTTTGCGCGGTCACATTTGCCGCAATCATATTCGCCGCAGCCTTTTTCGCCGTGGCCGCATCCAAGGCCGCGCTGTCAACGAAGCTGCCACCGTAGATATCGTCAGCGAAGCTGCCGGCCAACACCAGGCCGGTGACATAACTGCTGCCGCCCCCGTCCACCCCAATGGGTTGGCCGGATTCAGACAGACTGCCGCCGGCCTGCTCAACCCAAAACAGCCCACCGGTGGCATCGACCTTGGCCACGAAGATGTCAGTCAGGCCGGCGCTGGTGAGGGTAGTCGCATTCCCCTCGCCGGAACCGAAAGTGGCTGCGCCCTGGAAATGTCCGGTGACGTAGCCATTGCCGCTCCCATCCAGCGCAATGCCGTAGCCGCGGTCGGTCGCCGCGCCGCCGGCTTGCTTGGCCCAGAGCAGCGCGCCGTCGGTGTCGACCTTGGCCACGAAGATGTCGGCCCCGCCGGCGCTGGTGAGCGCGGTCTCATTCGCCTCGTCCGGGCCAAAGGTGGCGGCGCCTTCGAAAGAGCCGGTGATATGGCTATTGCCGCCCCCGTCGACCGCAATGCCAGTGCTGCTGTCGGCCGCCGTGCCGCCGGCTCGTTTGGCCCAGAGCAGGGCGCCGCTGGTGTCGACCTTGGCCAAGAAGATGTCGGCCCCGCCGGCGCTGGTGAGGATGATCTGATTCGTCTCATCCGGGCCAAAGGTGGAGGCGCCCTCGAAAGAGCCGGTGACATAGCTGTTGCCGCTCCCATCGACGGCAATGCCGGCGCCGGCATTATACGAACCGCTGCTGCCGTCGGTCTGCTTGGCCCAGGCCAGTGCGCCGTCGGTGTCGTATTTGGCTACGAAGATGTTGGCCGAGTCGGCGCTAACGAGCGTGGTCTCATGCGTCTCGCCCAGGCCAAAGATGGCGCTGCCCCCGAAAGCGCCGGTGACGTAGCTGTTGCCGTTTCCATCCGCCGCAATGGCGTAGCCGACGCTTTCTGACTCGCCGCCGGTCTGTCTGGTCCAGAGGAGGGCGCCGCTGGCGTCAACCTTGGCCACGAAGGTGTCCGCCAGGCCGTCACTGCCCTCGGAAGCGCCGGTGACGTAGCAGTTGCCGCTCCCATCCAGCGCAATGCCGTAGACGGCGTCAGCCGCCGCGCCGCCGATCTGCTGCGCCCAGAGCAGTACGCCGCCGGCGTCGTATTTGGCCACGAAGATGTCGATCTCACCGACGCTCGTCAGGGTAAGCACGGTCGGATTCGCCGGGTGCGGACCAAAGGTAGCATTGCCTTGGAAAGCGCCGGCGACGCAGGTGTTGCCGGCTCCGTCCGCTGCAATGGCATTGCCGATATTGGGTAGTGCGCCGCCGGCTTGTTTGGCCCAGCCCAGATCCTGGGCCTGGATCGGTTGGGCGACCAGACCGGCCAAGACAAGGCCTATCAGCAGGGCGAGCGCACGTATGGCTTGCCGCCAAGCTCGCGGCATCCCGTTCATCCTCTTCATCCGAGCGTGCAGCATGATTCACTTCCTGTATCTATTCGGGCTGTGGCTGGATAGAACGCGGATGATGCGGATTGTGCAGATTTACGCGGATTCTGTTCGGAACCTCCGCGTGAACCCAGCCTGATCTGTGGAATCCGCGTTCTATTGGTTCGGTGGCTGAATCGTAACCGAGATGGAACAGCACGATTGTAGAACAGGATCATCGATTCAGGAAACGTCAAGTCCGGCCAGGGATTAGCTTCGGGCCAATGCAGAAAAATAACTATCCACGAAGATCCGCGAAGATTCACGAAGGACAGCTATTACTTCGTGTTTATTGGTGCTCTTCGTGGATCATTATTTCCTTGGAATGGCCTCGAATCATATCTAACCGTCTGGCGTACGATTATTAGGGGACGAAACGATGCTAAGGATACGATTCACCGTGCTCCGTCTCAATCCACATCCGGCGCCCATCGCTGCTGATCTCAATCCGCCCATCCCGATCATTCCTCAGCACCAGCCGCCCGTCCAGCATCGCCAACACCTCCTCGGTCGGATGGCCGTAGTCATTCTCCCCCACCTGGATCACGGCCACAGACGGATTCACCGCATCCACAAACTCGGGGCTGGTAGCGCTGTTGCTGCCGTGATGCCCCACCTTGAGCACCGTCGAGGCAATCGGCACGCCCGCCCGAACCCACGCCGCCTCACTGGGCAGACCGGCGTCGCCGGTGAGCAGCACGCTGAAGTCGCCGTAGACCAGCTTGGCCACCAGCGAATTCTCGTTGTCGGCGTGCTCATGCTCGAAGCCGCCGGGCGGCGGCCACAGGATCCAGAGCGCCACGCCGTCGCCCAGATCGATCCAGCCGCCGGCGTGCTCGACATGTGTCGCCGCGCCCGCGCCGTCGAGGCTCTCACGCCAGGGCAAGGCGTCGGCATTGGCCTGGCTGATGGCCGTGTCCAGCGCGTGGCTGACCTGAAAACGGTCCGGCACGCTGATCTGGCCGATCATGTGGTCGCCGTCGGGATGGGTGAGCAGCAGCACGTCGATGGAGCGATCCCAGAAGGGCATGGCCTGGCCCAGCTCGTTGAAGAGCGCCTGCGGACTCTTGCCGCCGTCGACCAGCACCTGGCGGCCCGACGGCGTGGTGATCAGGATGCCGTCGCCCTGGCCGATGTCGAGGAAGTGGACGTGCAGGCGTCCGTCGGGCTGGGTCAAGGCGAAGCGCCAGATCACGACCGCAAGCACGGCCAGCACGCCGGCCAATGCCGGAGCCAGCAGTCGCGAACGCAGATCGATCTGTCCCCAAGCTCGCAGCCGTTGCCAGCCGTCGCCCAGCGAATGTCGCCAGCGGATGCCGAAGATCAACACGTAGGTCATGATCAATGCTCCCAGTCCATACTGAAGAATTTCCAGACTTGCGCCGGGCAGGGCCGCCGTCCACTCGACCATGGCCACGGTCCAGACCAGGCTCAGCCACGGCACCCAGAGAATGACCTGGGCCAGCCAGGGCAGTCCGCCCACGCCGACCAGCACGCCGGCGCTGCCCCAGAGCATGATGAAGGGCTGGACCGGCGCGATCAACAGATTGGTCAGGAGGCTGACCAGCGAGAGTCGCCCAAAGTAGTAGACGACCAGCGGCAAGGTGGTGATGTTGGCGGCGATGGTGATGAGCAGGCCGTCTTCGATGAGGGAGCGGAGGGTGGAGGTGAGGGGGGATTGGGGAGTAGGGATTGGTGAGTGGGGTTGTGGGGCAGTGGGGATGTGGGGGGTGGGGCGAAGGGTTCGCGCTTTGGCGAGCAGGGTGTCGAAGGCGGATGTGATGGCGGGGGAGAAGAGGATGAGGCCGGCGGTGGCGGCGCTGGAGAGTTGGAAGCCGACGTCCCAGAGCGTGAGCGGGTTGGCCAGGGTCATGGCCCAGCAGGCCACGGCCAGGCTGACCAGCGCGGTGCTGCGCCGGCCGATGGCGGTGGCGTAGACGAAGAGGCCGCCCATGAGCGCGGCGCGCATGACCGCGGCGTCGCCGCCGACCAGCAGGGCGTAGGCGGCGATGCCCAGCAAGGCCGGGTAGACGCCGCGCTTGCGGCCAAAGATGTCGCGTGCCGAAGGCGACCAGCACGCCGGCGATCAAGGCCACGTTGGATCCTGAGATGACGATCACGTGGCTGGTGCCGGTCAGGTTGAACTTGTCGTAGAGGTCGTCGGGGATGCCGGCCTCGATGCCCAGCAGCATGCCGTTGGCCAGGGCGGCGTAGGGTTCGGGCAAGAGTTGGTTGAGCAGGGCTTCGCCGTCGGCGCGCAGGGCGTAGATGCGTTGCAGAATGGGGCTGCCCAGATTGGGGCCGTCGAGCACGTCGATGCGTGCGCTGTACATCAGGCTGTGGATGTCCTTGCGCGCCAGATACTCCCGGTACGAGAAATCCTCGAAGTCGGGCGGCGTCACCAGCCGGCCACGCAGGCGCACCGGCTGGCCGTAGACATAGCGTTGGCTGATGCCGGTGCTCAGACGCAGCCTGCCCTCGACCGGCTGCACATCTTCGCCGGACGTCATCGAATCGACCGTGACGATGATGGTCTGCTTGGTGTCCTCGACGGTCGGGTAGCCGCTCACCATGCCGGTGACCACAACCTGGGGCGCGTCGCGATCAAAGGCCCGATCCGGCGGCAGATTGTAGTAGGCCAGATCGTCGGGCGTCCAGCAGGGCGTCAGCGGATGGGCGGCATAGCGGGCAAAGCCGGCCACGAGGCAGAGCAACGATGCGCCCAACAGCGCAGCCGACGGCCCGCTGCGGATCGGCGCAAATCCGGCGCTGGCCGGCCAGCGCATGGGCAATGCCGATTGCCGCTGGAGGCGGTTGAGCAACGGCGTCAACGGCAGCAGTGCCATGGGAACCAGCCACAGCCAGCCGGGGAAATCGCATCCGATCCACCCGACCTGCCAGGCCAAACGCCCGGCCGTCAGGCCCGCAAAATAGAGGATCGCACAGTAGAGAAGAACCATCAGGGGATTTGGCTCCGGTTAGGTAGATTGGGGAATAGGGATTTGGGATTAGGACCGGAGCACGGGTTACCCGAATCCCCGATTCACCACAGTCACCTATTCGGCGCACGACATCAGCCATGCGCCGATCACCAGCCGCCATGCTTCGTGGCCAGGCCGGTTGTCGATCAAGTCCACAGCAAAACAATTGCATCTGCCAGGTTTTACCGCAGGGTTAGGTTGCCGTTGACGAAGGGCACGAACCTAGCGACGGCCAGACCGCTGCAGACAGTGGCCATGCCGGCACGTTGCCAAGCTGAATGTACCAGGGTGCACGGGTCAAGTGTCACCCTGCTCGTTGTGATCACTGCGGTCGGCCATGGCCGTGGCGATCGCCATCGAGGAAGCGAGTTGGAAGTCGGCATGATGTTCACCCATATCCAGCGTCGAGTCTCAAAGCGCGCCATCTGAGCGAAAAGCCCGTCGACCTGGCCGCAATGCACCGTGGCGTCCAGTCCGCAGCCGCCCACCACTTCGGTAACCTCACGGGTGATGTCGAGGATCTGGCCGTTGCCGTTGGTTTCAAATTGAACACTATGCGTTTGGACAGTCATCTTGGACAGTTATCGTAGTCTATTCTTGGTCCGTTTCTTGACGGTGAAGAATTGCGTATGCCACTATGATACCTCAGGTATTCGAATTCTTTCAAGGGGTGCAAAACCCGAGGGTGCATATCACGCCGGGGGCACGTGAAATCTTGCCCCCACCATGGTATGCACCCATCTGCTACAACCCTTTGACCAAGCACGGTGATCTGCTGTACACTTGCGGTCCGCGTGAAAATATCTCACCGGGGCGTCTCTGATCTGTCCCGCCTTTTGATGCGCCTGCGGTGAATCCGACCGTTCACTTTTTTCTTTCGTCCACAAGGAGGTAGACCTTGCAAGCTTTTGAGTATGCTCGTGTCTCCAGCATAGACGAGGCCGTGACGCTGCTTGCCCAAGGCAACGGCGACGCACGGATCCTCAGCGGCGGCACCGATCTGTTGGTGGCGCTGCGTGAAGGGCGCGCCACGGCCAGCATGGTTGTCGATGTCAAGGGCATCCCCGAATTGACGGAGATGTTCTTTGATCGCGGCGGCGGGTTGGTGCTCGGCGCAGCCGTGCCCTGCCACCGCATGTACAACGACGAGATGGTCTCGAGCACCTTCCCCGGCCTCATCGACGCGGCCACGCTCATCGGCGGCGTGCAGATCCAGGGCCGCGCCAGCTTCGGCGGCAACCTCTGCAACGCCTCGCCCGCGGCCGACTCGATCCCGGCGCTCATCGCCCACGGGGCCACGGCCGTCATCGCCGGGCCGGATGGGCGACGCGAGGTGGCGGTCGAAGATTTCTGCGTGGCGCCGGGTCGCACCGTGCTGGCAGCCCGGCGAATTCCTGGTCAAGCTCAGAATCCCTGCGCCCGGCATCCGATTTCGGCGCGGCCTATCAGCGCTTCATCCCGCGCAACGAGATGGATATCGCCGTGGTCGGCGTGGGCGCTGCGGTGCAGCTGAACGAGAGCCGGCACCCATTTCGAGTCGGCGCGCATCGCCCTGGGCGCTGTGGCGCCGACGCCGCTCTTCGTCCCCGAGGCCGGCGAGGCGCTGGCCGGCCAGCCGGTCAACGAGGCAGTCGATCCAAGCGGCGGCCGATATCGCCGTCGCCGCGGCCAAGCCCATCAGCGACATGCGCGGCACCGCCGAATTCCGCAACCATCTGGTCGGCGTGCTGACGCGGACGCGACGCTTGGCGGCGGCGATCGAGCCGGGCGCAGGCAACTACCAGTCATCGTTGAGAAACTGGAGACAAAATGTCAACACAAACAGTCGTCAACACCACCATCAACGGCGATCCGGCCGTCTTTCTCTGCGAGCCGCGCCAGAGCCTGCTCGAAGTGCTGCGCGAGACCGTGCAGTTGACCGGCACCAAGGAAGGCTGCAACAACGGCAACTGCGGCGCCTGCAACGTGATCATGGACGGCGTGCTGGTCAACTCCTGCCTGGTGCTGGCCGTCGAGGCCGAGGGCGCGGAGATCACGACCATCGAGGGCCTGGCCTCGCCCGACGGACTGCATCCCTTGCAGCAGAAATTCCTGGAGCACGCCGCGCTGCAATGCGGCATCTGCACGCCCGGCTTCCTGCTCTCGGCCAAGGCGCTGCTGGACGCCAACCCCGACCCGACCGAGGACGAGGTCCGCTTCTGGCTGGCCGGCAACCTCTGCCGCTGCACCGGCTACGACAAGATCGTGCGTGCGGTGCTGGATGCGGCGGACAGCGTCGAGATTGAGACGTAATGAGTACTGCGTAATGCGTAAAAAGTCTGCGGTCCTGGAGTGTTCCAACTGTCTCCTAGACGATTCTCGTCGGAGACCTTACGCAGTACGCATCACGCATTACTTCCCATAGGAGAAACCCATGGCAGTCAAAGAATCTGAACTCAAGACAAGCACCAACGGCTACAAAGTCATCGGCACGCGCCCGATCCGCCACGACGGCGCCGACAAGGTGACCGGGACGCGCGGTCTACGGCACTGACATGCATCTGCCCGGCATGTTCTACGGCAAGGTGCTGCGCAGCCCCCACGCCCATGCCCGCATCGTCTCCATCGACACGTCGGCGGCCGCGGCGCTGCCCGGCGTCAAGGCCATCGTCACCGCGGCCGATCTGCCCGCGGTGGGCGACAAGATCGAGGATCTGGGCGAATCGACGGGCAATCTGCGCTACATGAGCGAGAACATCCTGGCCCACGACAAGGTGCTCTACCACGGCCATGCCAGTGGCCGCGGTGGCCGCGGACAGCGTCCACGTGGCCGAGGAAGCCGCCAAGCTCATCGAGGTCGAGTATGAGCTGCTGCCGGTGCTGCTGGACGGCCGCGAGGCCATGCAGCCCGACGCGCCCATCCTCCTCGAGCGCCTGCGCACCGATGAGTTGGGCAAGACCGGCGACAAGCCGACCAACGTGGCCGCCCACATTCAGCACAAGCGGGGCGATCTGGAGGCGGGCTTCGCCGCCGCCGATGTGATCGTCGAGCGCGAGTTCCGCACCGAGACCGTGCACCAGGGCTACATCGAGCCCCACAACGGCACGGCCATCTGGAACGACGACGGCCACATCCAGGTCTGGTCGCAGCACCCAGGGCGCCTTCGGCGTGCGCAGCCAGGTCGCCGACATCCTGCAGGTGCCGGTCTCCCAGGTCACGGTCACGCCGCTGGAGATCGGCGGCGGCTTCGGCGGCAAGATCAACGTCTACCTGGAGCCGCTGGCCGCGCTGCTCTCGCTCAAGTCCGGCCATCGCCCGGTCAAGATGAGCATGACCCGCGCCGAGGTGCTGATGGCCACCGGCCCCACGTCCGGCTCCTGGATCACGCGTCAAGATCGGCGCCAAGAAGGACGGCACGATCACGGCAGCCCAGGCCGAGCTGGTCTACGAGGCCGGCGCCTTCCCCGGCTCGCCGGTCGGCGCCGGCACCGGCGTGATCCTGGCCCCGTACAAGCTCGACAACGTGCAGATCGACGGCTACGACGTGCTCGTCAACCAGCCCAAGGCGACGGCCTACCGCGCGCCGGGCGGCACCAACGCCGCCTTTGCGGCCGAGTCGGTGATCGACGAACTGGCCGAGAAGCTGGGCATCGACCCGATCGACTTCCGCCTGATCAACGCGGTCAAGGAGGGCGACCGGCGTGCCGACGGCCCGACCCTGCCGCTGATCGGCTATGTCGAGACGTTGCAGGCCATCAAGAATCACCCGCACTACAGCGCGCCGCTGGAAGGCCCCAACCGCGGGCGCGGCGTGGCCGCCGGCTTCTGGTTCAACTGGGGCGGCAAGTCGAGCGTCTCGGCCAGCGTCAACGCCGACGGCACCGTCAGCCTGGTCGAAGGCTCGACCGACATCGGCGGCAGCCGCGCCTCCATCGCCATGCAGTTGGCCGAGACGCTGGGCATCGCCGCCGAGGATGTGCATCCGCAGGTCGTCGGCACCGACTCGGTCGGCTACAACGACGTCACCGGCGGCAGCCGCACCACCTTCGGCACCGGCTATGCCGTCCACGCCTTGGGCGTGAAGCTCAACGAGATCATGCGCGGCGTGGCCGCCGATCTCTGGGACGTGGACGTGGCCGATGTGAGCGTCGAGGGCGGCGTCTTCTCGTGCCGGCGACAAGTCGCATCACCTTCAAGGAGCTGGCCGGCGAGGGCAGCGACACGCCGATCATGGCCAGCGCCACGACCCATCCCAAGGACGCCGGTCCCGCCTTTGCCGTCCACTGCGTCGACGTCGAGGTCGATCCGGAGACGGGCAAGACGCAGATTCTGCGCTACACCGCGGCCCAGGACGTGGGCACGGCCATCCACCCCAGCTACGTCGAAGGCCAGATCCAGGGCGCTGTGGCCCAGGGCATCGGCTGGGGGCTCAACGAAGAGTACGTCTACGACGACGAGGGCCATCTGCTCAACGCCTCGCTGCTCGACTATCGCATGCCCACGGCGCTCGACCTGCCCATGATCGACACGGTGCTTGGTCGAGGATGCGCCCAGCCCGGCCATCCGTACGGCGTGCGCGGCGTGGGCGAGGTGCCGATCGTGCCGCCGGCCGGCGCCCTGGCCAACGCCATCTACCGGGCCATCGGCATTCGCATGAACGCGCTGCCCATGTCGCCGGTCCATGTGATGGAGGCGATCTGGGCGGAGGCTAAGAAGGGGTAGATCCTGTGTTCTGCACGGGTGCATCTCGGCTTGAGGGCACGGCGAAAGTCGCCCCTATCCAGAGATGAACCCCCTCAACAGATCCTGCAGGTGGAAATGACGATATCGTGGTAGAATGAACGTGTTCATCAATGTTCTTACTGTTTCACTCAGTTGGAGGGTACTGCTCATGTTTCTTGGTCTTGGATGTGGATGTCTTCTGGCACTGGCGGCGTCGGTTGCGCCGCGCCTCGTCTTTCTGTTCATGTGGCTTGTCGGCAACCGCGTGAACGTGGTGTTCGACACGTGGATTTGGCCGTTGTTGGGCGTGATCTTCATTCCCTATACGACTATTATGTATGTGCTGGTCTGGACGCCTGGCATCGGCGTAGCCGGATGGGACTGGGTCTGGATCGGTCTGGGCCTTATGCTGGACATCATGAAGTGGGGTCAGATCGTTCAAAATCGCAACCAGGTACCTGGATACGAAGGTCAGTTGGGCTAGAAGGAACCGTGATCTCGAGGGGTGGAGATGAGCGCGACGTCCGCGCTATCTGTCCACCCCTCACTTTTTTCACCACTTGCACAACTATGCAACACGAAGTTTGGATTCCAGCCGTACACCGCGACCTGACCGGTGGCGTTGAGACGGTACAACTGAGCGGCGACACGGTTGGGCAGATCATCGACCAACTTGACCAACGCTATCCCGGCATCAAAAGCCGGCTCTGCGACGGCGACCGTGTACGGCCCCACATTGCCGTGGCCGTCAATGGAGCTATCAGCCATCGTGGCGAGCGTCAACGCCTCGATGAGCCGAGCGAAGTTCACTTCATCCCGGCGATGAGCGGCGGCTAAACCCCCAAATTCAGCCGGCAAACAAGACGAAACGCCCGCCGCAGTCTGCGGCGGGCGCTTCGTCTTGTCTGACAACGATTTGTTAACCGGCGTTCGCTATTCCGTCAACTCACTGTACATCAAGGGGAAGCGATAGTGTGTCTTCCCGACTCGTTCGACCAATAGCATGCTGTCGAGCGGCTGATTGTCGTCGTCACCAAAGATCAGCAGCGTCAGGCGCGTACCGTCGGCAACGAAGAATGGCGGTATATCCAGATCCCGGAAGCAGTACGGAACAGTTTGAGCCGGCCTCAGCCACGACCCAGTCGTATGTGCCCATGGCCAGATCAAGATAGCCGGTCTGTTGCTGGTAGTAGATATAGCTTGGTGACCGGATTCCCCTCCGTATCGCAGATCTGAATGCCGGTATCGATCAGATCGCTGGCAAAGGGGGCTAGATGAATGATGTTGACCTGCCCCTGATCGGGCTTTGGGTCTGTTGCCGGCGGGATGGTGCCGCCTGGCGGAATTGTCTGGCCAGGTGGCAGGCTTCCCGTGTCGTATGCCGAGACCCCGTCGGCAAACCAGACGCCATACAGGGCCATCGCACACAATAGGGCAAATGTCAGACCATAGAGACTCTTACGACGAATCTGTCGGGACGGTGAATTTGAAGATTTTGAGTTGGACGGTGTTGAATTGGGTTGCATAGTGGTTTCTCCTGTGATGCCAATGATGTGCGCGCAGCCACATCTCCGTAGTTACATAGACGTTGCCCGCCGCCAATAAGTAACGATTTTGCTCGACACCGCTCTTGCAAACGATGGTGGTATAATCAGATTATGCCAATTCAACTGCTTTCACCCGACGTTGCCGCCAAGATTGCTGCCGGCGAGGTTGTGGAACGGCCGGCCAATGTGGCCAAGGAACTGATCGAAAACAGCATCGATGCCGGCGCTACCGAGATCCGTGTCGAGATTCGCGAGGGCGGACAACGATTGTTGCGCGTCACGGACAATGGCCACGGCATCCCAGCCGCAGAGATGGCGCTGGCCTTTCAGCGCCACGCCACCAGCAAGCTGTCCATCGCAGAGGATCTGAGCCGGATCGCGACCTTCGGTTTTCGGGGCGAAGCGCTCTACAGCATCGCCGCCGTCAGCCAGGTCACGTTGACCTCGCGCCATATGTCCGAGGAGTTCGGCACGCAGGTGCGCATCGAAGGGACAGAGATCGTGGCCCAGGGGCCGGCCGGTGCACCGGTAGGCACTGTGGTCACCGTGGAACATCTCTTCTTCAATGTCCCGGCGCGGCGCAAGTTTCTGCGCAAACCGGCGACCGAAGCGGGACGCATCAGCACAACCGTACAACACTTCGCCTTTGCCCATCCGGATCGGCGCTTCAGCCTGGTCAACGAGGGACGTCTTGTCTTTCAATCATCGGGATCGGGCGATCTGCGCGATGTGCTCGCCAAAATCTACGGACTGGAGAACAGCCAAGCAGATGGCGCCCATCGGCGTCAGCGCCATCGCGTCCGGCGTGACGGGATCGGATGACGGCGCCAATGCCAATCAGGGGTTGCTGGCAGGCAGTTTGGACGAAGATGTGGACTTTGCGACGGGGGGCGAGCAGGCGGGGGACGACCGGTCGTCTGGAAGCGGATTACCTGACGATGATACGATTCGTGTAGGCGGCTTTGTCAGCCTGCCGGTCTGGAGCCGCGCCAATCGCAACGAGATCAATCTCTTCGTCAATGGTCGGTATATCGAGGACCGCAATCTCACCTATGCCGTGACCCAGGCCTACCACACGTTGCTGCCCGGCGGACGATTTCCCATCGCTGTCATCGATCTGCGTATGGCGCCCCAGGCCGTCGACGTCAACGTCCATCCGCAGAAGACGGAGGTCCGCTTCGTTGAAGATCGCCGTGTCTTCAGCGCGGTGCAGAAGGCTGTACGCGCCGCAGTCGTACAGAACGCGACCATCCCGGACATGCCGCTGAGACCGGATGCGTTGCTCGGCGCGCCGTCAACCGGTGCGCAGACCGACGGTCCGGCCCAACGAGTCGGCTGGTCCACGGATGATTGGGCCGCCCGGCGCGATCTGATTGTCAATGCGGGAGAGCAGCACGCGTTGGATATGGCCACGCCGCCTGCCACCCGGCCGACAGATAGCCCAGTTCCCGCATCCGATCAAGCGCAATCCGACATGCAGGAAACGGAGACGCCGCCCGACAGCACCCGGCCGGCGCAGGCTCCCTTGCAGGAGCGCACGTCGCAACTGCCTCCGCTGCGCGTTGTGGGTCAGGTCGGGGCCATGTACATCATTGCCGAAGGGCCGGAGGGCCTCTTCCTCATCGATCAGCACGCCGCGCACGAACGGATCCTCTACGAGAAGTTTATGGATCAGCGCTACGGCATGGACGATGGCCAGGTGGCGCGCCAGAGCCTGTTGGAGCCGTTGACGTTGCATGTGGGCGGTGAGTTGACCGGCATGGTCGCCCAGCATTTGCAGACGCTCAACCAGATCGGCTTTGAGATCGAACCCTTTGGCGGCGATACATTCCTGGTGCGCTCGGTACCCAGTGTGTTGAGCGGCGAGGATCCGCTGCGCAATCTTGAAGAGATCGTCGTTTCGCTGGCGGATCGGCGAAATCTGGTAGGCGAAGAGTTGGAGGCCCGTCTTGTCAAGATGGTCTGCAAACGCGCCGCCATCAAGGGCGGCCAGCAGTTGAGCGACATCGAAATGCAGGAACTGGTACGTCAGTTGGAAGCCTGTCGATCACCCCGCACCTGCCCCCATGGGCGCCCGACGATGATCCAGCTTTCAGCCGGTGAACTCGAAAAGGCTTTCGGCCGCATCTAATGTGCCGGGGACGGTCGGGGCGCATCGCTGAGTCGGTCTGGACTGTCCCCGGCATGTTCTCGCCCCCAATCTGAGCAATTGCGTCCAGCCACCTCTCTGCTTTGGGTTCGCCAGAACGCCTATGCTATACTTACACAGTTTGTGTCTGCCCCTCAACATCCGGGGCTATTTGTGTGTTGATTGAGGACTTTCAAGAGATCATCGACGCCTGAAATCGACGCCTGCGTTCTGCTAAATAAAATTGTTCCTGGGGAAACCGTCCGGTTTTAGAGCCGGTAGAAGCCAAAAATCGAGGAAACCATGTCTTTGAATATCACCACCGAACCTTTGGAAGATTGCCAATTGTCTGTCGCCGTTGAGGTCGATGCACAGCGGGTTGACGGCCAGTTGCGCAAAGCGGCTCGCAAGCTCGCCCGTGACTATCGGATTCCGGGTTTCCGCAAAGGCAAGGCGCCCTACGATATCGTTGTCCAGTTTGTCGGTCTCCAGGCGCTCTACAATGAGTTTCTGGATGACCTGGGGAAGCAGGTCTACGTTGAGGCGATAGAAGAGTCTGAGATTGAGCCGTATGCTCAGGCCGCCTTGGAGAACATTGACTTCGACCCGCTGGTCTACAAGTTCGTCGTTCCGCTGGAACCCGAAGTGGATCTGGGTGACTACCGAGCGCTGCGCGTGGAAGAAGATGCGGTCGAGGTCGACGAAGAAGCGATCACAGAGCGCCTGGAAGCCTATCGCAAAGAGTATGCCGGATGGCAAGAGACCGAGCGCCCCAGCCAGTACGGCGACATGATGAATATGGATGTCAAGAGCGTCATCGCAGCCGACGAAGGATCCGACGAGGAAGAGATCGTCGTACTGGAAGAGACCGACTGGGATGTGACGCCGGATGAAGAAAACCCCATGGAACCCGCCGGCTTCGACGAAGCGCTGCTGGGCATGACGCCGGGTGAGGAGAAAGAATTCTCCCTGACCTGGCCGGAGGACAGCCAGAGCATTTACGCCGGCAAGACGGCCAATTTCAGCGTCAAGCTCAACAGCAACCAGTCCTATGAAATGCCCGCATTGAACGACGAGTTTGCCCAACTGGTCGGTCCGGAATTCGAGACCCTGGACGACCTGATGGCCAACATTCGCGAGACACTGGACGAGCAGGCCCAAGCCACAGCCAAAAATGCCTATCTCGACAAGGCGCTGGACGCCTTGCAAAGCCAGACCACCATGTCCTATCCGCCGGCCGTTGTCGAGGATCAGATCGACAGTATGCTGGGCGAGTTGCAGCAGCAATTGCGCCAGTTCGGCATCGAGGATGTCGTCGGCTACCTCGAACAGACCGGTCAGTCGATTGAACAATATCGGGAATCTGTGCGCGAGCAGGCAATCAAATTCGCCGAACGCAATTTGATCATCTCCGAACTGTGGAAGCTGGAGCAGATCACGGTCGAAGATGAGGATATTGAGGCGAAGATCATTGAGATCGTCGGCGAACCGGAAGAGGGCGAAGAACTCAACGAGAGCAACCAGAGTTTGGCCGACATGTTGCGTGAGTCAGGCCGCTCCATACTGGGCGCCCAGATCCTGCAGGAGAAATCGCTGGATCGACTCCTGGCCATCGTCCGTGGCGAAGAGGTGCCCGAATTGTCCGACGAAGACCGAGTCGGACGAAACCGAGTTGGACGATGAAGACGCTGAGGTAGAGACTGTCCTGGAAGAAGAGGCCTTGGAAGAAGAGGTCGTCGAAGAAGCAGTTGAAGATGCCGCCGAAGAATCTGCCGCAGGAGAAGCTGTCGAAGAGACGACGGACGAAGACTAACGCAACGCAAACGCGGAAGCGGAGACGGCTTACATAAGTGAGCGCACTCGATGGCTAGAGTGTGGGTGTCAAGATAAGATCGCGAATTGCCGGAACGCAAGAATGGTCCGCCAATCAAAACGGGCACATTCGTGACAGATAAGCCAATGGAGAAATAGCCATGATCAACCCAACCAATATGGTCCCGATGGTCATCGACAACAGCAGTCGTGGCGAACGGGCCTATGACATCTTTAGCCTGTTGCTGAAAGAACGGATCATCTTCCTGGGCACACCCATCAATGACCAGATCGCCAACGTCATTATGGCCCAGTTGCTCTACCTGAACAGCGAAGATCCGAATCAGCCCATCAACATGTACATCAACAGCCCCGGCGGCAGCGTCTATGCCGGTCTGGCCATCTACGACACCATGCAGATGGTCACGGCGCCGGTGCGAACCTTTGCCCTCGGCGTGACTGCCAGCATGGGTACCGTGTTGCTGTCAGCCGGCGCCAAGGGCCAACGCCATGCGTTGCCCCACTCGACGATCCATCTGCACCCGGCCAGCAGCGGCGCACAGGGCTACACCGAGGATGTGCGCATCGCCTTCCGCGAGCAGGAACGCCTTCAAACCCAGTTGTTCTATCTGGTCGGCAAACATACCGGCAACGACTGGAAACAGATCGAGGCGGATTTCGAACGCGATCGCTATATGGACGCCATCGAAGCGAAAGAGTACGGGCTGATCGATGAAGTGCTGGGCGACCAGAGTGACATCGTGCGGGTCAAAGACGGCGAGATCGTCGTCCCGGAAATCGATGTTGACGGTCAGAACGGCGCTGGTTAGTCACCGCTGGCTCATGCCTAGAATGTCCACGAATCTGCGTACTACGTGCTTCGTTACTTGTGAACGGTGTGTGTAGTGCGCAGTCTTTGTATGAGGCACATATCGGTATGCGGGTGAAGGCGCCGTCGTTTTCTGAGCGAATGCGGTGCAATTTTAGTCCACTGCTCATATGAGCGTTATGTGAAAGAAAAGCACGAAACCAATGTCTGATACCTACCAACCCGACAACTTGCACTGTTCCTTCTGCGAGAAGCCCGCATCCGACGTGCAGCGATTGATCCCAGGTGCGGAAGATGCCTATATCTGTGACGAGTGCATCTTGCTCGGCATGGAGATCCTGGCCGAAGATGGCGTTATCGGCGCCGCATCCGGACCGTCTCCGTTGATTGCCGGGCCGCGCACCATTCCCAGCCCACGAGAGATCGTCGCCCACCTGGATCAGTATGTCATCGGCCAGGAACGCGCCAAAAAGGTGCTCTCGGTCGCGGTCTACAACCATTACAAACGGGTCTTTGGACTGCGTGCCGGTGAAGAAGAAAGAGCAACGCCCGGCGGCCAGGCTGGTGAAGAGGCAGACGGTGATGAACTGATCACCGGCGACTTCTTCAGCGAAGTGCCGTCCGCTACGGAGCAAGGGGCGATCGAGAACGGCGGACTGGCCGATGAAGACGATCTGTCCGCGGTCGAATTGGCCAAGAGCAATGTGCTCCTGATCGGTTCCACCGGCAGCGGCAAGACGCTGTTGGCCCAGACCTTGGCCCGATTGCTCCAGGTGCCCTTCACCATCGCCGACGCCACCTCGTTGACTGAGGCGGGCTACGTAGGCGAGGACGTGGAGACCATCCTGGTCGGCCTGCTCCAGGCCGCCGACTGGGATCCGGAACGGGCTGCCTACGGCATCGTCTATATTGATGAAATCGACAAGATCGCGCGCAAAGGGGGCGACAACCCCAGCATCACGCGTGATGTCAGCGGTGAAGGCGTGCAGCAGGCGCTGCTCAAGATCATCGAGGGCACGGTCGCCAATGTGCCGCCGGCCGGTTCCGGGCGCAAGCACCCGCAGCAGGAGTTCATCCAGCTCGACACGACCAACGTGCTCTTCATCTGCGGCGGTTCGTTCGCCCATCTTGCGGAGGTCGTGCGCCGGCGTCTGCAACAGCGCGCATCCATGGGCTTCGTCGCCGACAATCTTGAGCCGGTGACCGAGCAGGTCGCCCGATTGCACGCCGAACACGAGCCTTCCCATGATCTGCCTAGCGACCCAATCGAACGCCAGCGCGAGACTGAAGATTCAGAAATTGGAAAAGGACAGCCGAGAGGAGAGCTTCTATCTCTCACGCGTCATGCCCGACGACCTTCTTGGCTTTGGCCTGATCCCCGAATTCATCGGACGCCTGCCGGTGGTCGCCAATCTGGTGGCTTTGGACCGCGACACGCTGGTGCGCATCATGACCGAGCCCAAGAACAGCGTGGTGCGCCAGTTCCAGCGCCTCTTCGCCATGGACGGCGTGGCGCTGGAATTCGAGCAGTCTGCGCTGGGCGCCGTCGCCACCGAGGCGTTCCTGCGGCGGACGGGCGCACGCGGCCTGCGCAGCATTGTCGAGACGGCGCTGCTGGACATCATGTACGAGATGCCCAGCCGCCAGGAGATCGCACGATGCGTCGTGACGCCCGCTGTCTTCACCGACGCTGCGATTCCTGAACTCTACGATGCAGAGGGAAAGCCCGTCACCCTGGACGCGGATCTTCGCCCGGCGGCATAAGGCGGTGTCAGGAAAATCGTTGCTCCAAACACCCGGCATTCAACGAGTGCCGGGTGTTTCGATCGGCAGTTTCCGGGATGACCGTTCGATAATGCTACGCCCGCCGCAGTTTCCGATACGTAATGCGGTGGGGACGGTCGGCTGCGGGGCCGAGACGGCGGTGTCGATCCTCTTCGTATTCGCTGTAGTTGCCGGGGAACCAGACCACTTCACTGTCGCCTTCAAAGGCAAGAATGTGGGTGGCAACACGGTTGAGGAACCAGCGATCATGGGAGATGACCAACGCGGAACCGGCAAAGGTGTCCAGCGCATCTTCCAGCGCACGCAGCGTGTTGACATCCAGATCGTTGCTCGGCTCATCCAGCAACAGCACATTGGCCCCCGATTTGAGCAGCTTGGCCAGATGCACACGGTTGCGCTCGCCGCCCGACAGATTGCCGACCTTCTGCTGCTGGTCGGTGCCGGAGAAGTTAAAGCGCGACACATAGGCGCGTGAGTTGACCAGCAGGTTGCCCAGCTTGAGCTGATCGTTGCCCTCGGAGATCTCTTCCCAGACCGTCTTGTTGGGGTCCAGGTCATCGCGGCTCTGGTCGACGTAGGCAAGCTGTACCGTCTGGCCGACGGTCACTGTGCCTGCATCCGGCTGCTCCTGGCCCACGATCATGCGGAAGAGCGTCGATTTGCCCGCGCCGTTGGCCCCGATGATGCCGACAATGGCCCCGGCCGGCATGGAGATGGTCAGATCTTCGTAGAGTAAATTCTCGCCATACGCTTTGGTCACCCCCTCCAGGTCAATGACCACATCGCCCAATCGTTGGCCCGGCGCGATGTAGATCTCGCGTTCCTCGCGTGCCCGCTCCGTCTCCTGGGAGAGCAGATCGTTGTAGGCGTTGATGCGCGACTTGCGCTTGGTGGCCTGGGCCTTGGGCGACATGTTGAGCCACTCCAACTCACGCGCCAACGTCTTCTGGCGCTGCGAAGCCTGTTTCTCCTCCAGGGCCAATCGTTGCTGCTTCTGGCCCAGCCACGATGAGTAGTTGCCCTGCCAGGGAATGCCGTGCCCCCGGTCCAGTTCCAGGATCCAGCCGGCCACGTTGTCGAGGAAATAGCGATCATGGGTCACGGCGATGACCGTGCCCTTGTAGTCGCGCAGATGGACTTCCAGCCAGGCCACCGATTCAGCGTCCAGATGGTTGGTCGGCTCGTCCAGCAGGAGGATGTCCGGCTCGCTGAGCAGCAGCCGGCAGAGCGCCACGCGGCGACGTTCACCGCCGGAGAGCACGGAGACCGGCGTTTCGGGCGGCGGGCAGCGCAGCGCGTCCATGGCCAGTTCCAGACGGCTGTCCAGATCCCAGGCGTTCATGGCATCCAACTGATCCTGCACGACGCCCTGGCGATCCATGAGCGCGGTCATCTCGTCGTCGGTCATCTCTTCGCCGAAGCGCATGTTGATCTCATCAAACTCGCGCAGCGCGTCCACGACTTCTTTTGCGCCCTCTTCGACAACCTCGCGCACGGTCTTGGTCTCGTCAAGCACCGGTTCTTGTTCCAACATGCCGATGCTGAAGCCGTCGGCCATGGTGCGCTCGCCGTTGAATTCGGTCTCCACTCCGGCGATGATGCGCAACAGCGTCGATTTGCCCGACCCATTGAGGCCGAGGACGCCGATCTTGGCGCCGTAGAAGAACGAGAGGCTGATGTCTTTGATAACCTGCCGGTCGGGCGGATAGATTTTGTTCACGCCGTACAACGAGAAAATGATCTTTTCGGCCATGGGTCTGTGATTTGCTCCTGAAAGTGCTATGGCGAATGCCGACTGTGGATGTACAATGATCCCCAGCCGATTCACGGGCGTTCTGCTGAAATCGTCGATCTATTCTAAACGCTCCTGTCCAGAGCGGCTCAATTTTGGTCGGGGTGAACGCGTTTTGGTGTTGTGCCAGAGAACGGATAGACCGCGGATGGGGCCGATTTGGCTGATTTTCACGGATGAAGGTTGGGCTGTTATCGACTGACCGGCGGAATCCACAAACCGTCATTGGACGCATATTGTCACACCTGTCATCTTGGGTGTTCCTCGGCAGATACCCGGCGCTCTAACTGGAATGAACTTGCTACTGTCATTCCGAGCGGGTCAGCGAGATCACGTGGCACTTGGCAATACTCCAGAGAGGAATCTCGATTTGCGGCACCGAGACCCTTCGCTGGTGACTCAGGACAGCGTCATTTTTTGTAAGCCCGCTCAGGGTGACAGCGGATCACTAGGAAGTTCGACAGAAACGACTGTCGAGCCGCTTGACGGCTCGCTGAAACCCTAAGCCACCAAGATCGGAATCTGCATGAGCACAACCTACCGTCCACTCTATTCTGGGGCCACACCGGCGCAGGTCGCCGACGATCTGGCCCCGCTGCTCGACTTCCAACGCCGGGGCATGCCGCTGGACGAGCTACAGGCGCTGCTCGATCAACGTCTGCTTCCGCATCTGATGCGCTACGACAGCCCCAGCTTCCAATCCATGTTCAACGCTTTTCCGACCGAAGCCGCGCAGCTCGGCGCGCGACTGGCGCTGGCCACCAACCAGGGCGTGACCAATTGGCAGGTCTCGCCAGGCGGCGCCATGCTGGAGGAACTGTGCGGCCGGGCGCTGTGCGATCTGTTCGGCCTGGCCCCGTCGTCCGACGCTACCTTTCTCTACTCCGGCACCTACGCCAACCAGGAGGCGCTCTATCTGGCCCTGCATCGCCATGCCGAGCGCTGCGGCTTCGACCTGGCCGAGCAAGGCGTGGCCGGCTTCGAGCACCCGGAGCGACTGGCCGTGCTCATCTCCGAGGACGCGCACTTTTCCATCAGGCATGCCGTGCGTATGCTCGGCCTGGGCGAGCGGACCATCGTTCGCCTGCCGCTGGACAGCCAGCGACGCATCGACGTGGCCAAGGCCGAGGCAATCGTGGCCGGGCTGGAAAACCGGCAGATCGTCTGCGTGATCGCCACGGCCGGCGCCACATCGACCGGCGCTGTCGATCCCATCGGTCCGCTGGCCGATCTGTGCGAGCAGACCGACGCCTGGCTGCATGTCGACGGCGCGTACGGCTACGCCTACCAACTTGTGCCCGAGTGGTCGGCCCGCTTCGACGGCCACGCGCTTGCCGATTCCATCACCTGGGATCCCCACAAGCAGTTGGGCGTACCGATCCCGAACTCGGTGCTCTTTGTGAAAGAACGCAGCGACTTTGCGCGTATGGCGTTGCACTCAGGCTACTTCAACCGGGCCGACGAAGCCGTGCCCAACCCCGGCCTCAAGTCGCCGCCGTCGACGCGGCCGCTGTCGGCGCTGCCGCTGGTCACAGCCATCCGCGGCCGCGGCCTGGACGGTCTGATCGACGATCTGCGCGCGCCGCTGGTCGCCATGCAATGTCTGGCCGACTATCTGCGCGATCAACCCGACTTCGCGCTCTGCCATGAGCCGGAGACCGGCATTCTCTGCTTCCGCATGATGCCGTCCGACGTCGCACATGGCGATCTGGATAAGCTGCAGCGGATGCTCTATGAGCGGATTTTGGCATCGGGCGAGCGATCCGTCTCCACCACGGTTCTGGACGGCAAGACCGTGTTGCGGCTGGTCTCCGTCTCGCCCCACATCACCTGCGATCATCTCCTGGAGACTATCGATGTTCTGCGTCGGCAGGCCGGCAGCATATTGAACGGCAAGGAGCCGAATGGCCACTAGCGCACAATCGACCTCTCGTTTCGCCATCGACCGGCGTCTGTTGTCGCCCAAGGCCTTCTACTTCTGCTTCTACGCTGCCGGCGCCGCGCTCATTCCCTTCCTGGGACTCTATTACGCATCGATCGGCCTGACCGGGCGGACCATTGGCCTGCTCGCCGGCCTGCCGCCGCTGATCACGCTGGTGGCGGCCCCGCTCTGGGGCGGCCTGGCCGACGCCACCAACCGACACAAGCAATTGCTGCTGGCGGCCATCGGCGGCGTGATCGTGGTCGCGCTCTCCATCTCAATGGTGACGCAGTTGCTCTGGCTGCTGCCCCTGGTGGCCGTCTATGCCTTCTTCTCCGCGCCCATCGTGCCGTTGGTGGACAACACGGTGTTGGCCATGTTGGGTCCGCTGCGCAACCAGTATGGCAAGCAGCGGATCTGGGGCGCGATTGGTTGGGGCGTTTCTGCGGCCATCATGGGGATCGTGATCCAGCGCACCGATCTGCGCTCTGCCTTCTATGGCTACGCTCTCTTCATGGGCCTGGGCTGGATCGTGGCCGGCCGGCTGCCGGTGGTCGCAGCCGGCATCGGCAGCAAATTTTGGAACGGACTGAGCACGATGATGCGCCGGCGCGAGTGGGTCATCTTTTTGCTGGCCGTCTTCACCAGCAGCATCGCCGGCGGCATGTACAACAACTTCCTCTTCCTCTACCTGGACAGCATGGGCGCGGCCAAAACGCTGATGGGGTTTTCACTGGTCGTCGCCACCTTCAGCGAACTGCCCATCTTCTTCTACTCTGATCGACTGCTGGCCCGCTGGGGCGCACGCGGCGTGTTGATCTTCGCCATGGCCACGCTGATCGTGCGCATGTTCGCCTACGCGGCCATGCCCGCGGCCTGGTGGGTGCTGCCCATCCATCTGCTGCACGGCATCACCTTCTCGGCCATGTGGGTGGCCGGCGTGGCCAACGCCGATGCGCTGGCCCCCGAGGGGCTGGGCGCCACGGCCCAGGGCATGTTCAGCGCCGTCACCTTCGGCATCGGCGCGGCCACCGGCGCGCTGCTGGGCGGTCTGCTCTACGAAGACCTGGGCGCGATCCCCATGTTCCGCACCGCCGGCGTGATCGTCGCTCTTGGACTGGTCTTTTACCTTGTGATGGGGAAACCGGAGGGTGACAAGGTGACAGGGTGAGGGGGTGACAGGGTGACATTGGCATCTAGGGAAAAGACCCCGTGGCACAATCACCCTGTCACCTTGTCACCCCCTCACCTTGTCACCTTTGTCACTACACATACGTCCTCAATCGGCACGCACGCGCAGACCAGATGGCGGTCGCCATAGACATTGTCGATGCGGCCGACGGCGGGCCAGAATTTGGATTGCCTGACCCAGGGCGCCGGGAAGACGGCCACGTCACGCGAATAGGGTCGATCCCAGCTCTCGGCGGCGATCACCATGGCCGTGTGCGGCGCATGGACCAGGGGGTTGTTGTGGGCATCGATCTCGCCGTCCTCGATGGCCTGGATCTCGCCACGGATGGCGATCATGGCATCGCAGAAGCGATCCAGTTCACCCTTGGCCTCGCTCTCGGTCGGCTCGATCATCAGCGTGCCGGCGACCGGAAACGACATGGTCGGCGCGTGGAAGCCGTAGTCGATCAGCCGCTTGGCAATGTCCTCCACAGCGACCGCGTGGTCGAGCACGCGCGTGTCGACAATACACTCGTGCGCGATGTAGCCATTGGCCCCCTTGTAGAGCACGGGATAGTAGGGTTCAAGGCGCTTGGCGATGTAGTTGGCGTTCAGAATGGCGATCTTGGTGGCCTCGGTCAGCCCTTCGCCGCCCATCATGGCAATGTAGGCGTAGGAGATGGGCAGGATGCTGGGGCTGCCCCAGGGCGCCGCAGAGACCGCACCGATGGCCTCATCGCCGCCCACGCCCTTGACCACCGGATGGCCGGGCAAGAAGGGCGCAAGGTGTTCGGCCACGACGATGGGCCCCATGCCCGGTCCGCCGCCGCCGTGGGGGATGCTGAAGGTCTTGTGCAGGTTGAGATGGCAGACGTCGGCGCCCATGTCGCCGGGGCGGCAGAGGCCGACCTGAGCGTTCATGTTGGCGCCATCCATGTAGACCTGGCCGCCGTGCCGATGCACAATGCGGCAGATCTCCACGATTCCTTCTTCGAAGACGCCATGGGTGGACGGATAGGTGACCATCAGCGCGGCCAAGTTTTCGCTGTGCTGCTCGGCCTTGGCGCGCAGATCATCGAGATCGACGTTGCCGTTCTCGTCGCATTTGGTCACCACGACCTGCATGCCGGCCATGACCGCGCTGGCCGGGTTGGTGCCATGGGCCGAACTGGGGATCAGGCAGATCCGGCGATGGCTCTCGCCGCGCGATCGATGATAGGCGCGAATGGTGAGCAGGCCCGTATATTCGCCCTGGGAACCGGCGTTCGGCTGCAGCGACGTGGCGGCCAGGCCGGTGATCTCGCCCAGCCACTGTTCGAGCCGGTGGAAGAGCGTCAGATAGCCCTGGGTCTGTTCCAATGGCGCAAAGGGATGCAGTTGGCCAAAGGCCGGCCACGTGACCGACAACATCTCGCTGGTGGCGTTGAGCTTCATGGTGCAGGATCCCAGCGGAATCATCGAATAGGCCAGCGACAGATCGCGCGCCTCCAGGCGTGAGATGTAGCGCAGCATCTCGGTTTCGGAATGGTGGCTGTTGAAGACCGGGTGGGTGAGGAAGTCGCTGGTGCGTGCGAAGGGTTGCGGGATAGGTCAGATCGACGTCGCCCGCAATGTCTTCGACGCTCAGCGCGTCGGCCACGCCGAAGACGGCGAAGAGCGTGTCCAGATCGGCGACCGATGTGGTCTCGTCCAACGAGAGGCCCACCGCGCCGTCAGTCGTAGATGCGCAGGTTGATGCGGTTGGCGAGAGCGGCTTCGATCAGTTCGTCCTGGGTGCGAGGTCCGCCGCTGATCTTGAGCGTATCGAAGATCGGGCCGTCGTTGACGCTGTAGCCCAGCCGGCGCAGGGCATCGGCGCAAATTTCCGTCAGCAGATGCACCCGCTCGTGCGATCTCGGTCAGGCCGTCCGGGCCGTGATAGACCGCGTACATGGAGGCCATGATGGCGAGCAGCACCTGGGCCGTGCAGATGTTGCTGGTGGCCCGATCGCGGCGAATGTGCTGCTCACGCGTCTGGAGCGCCAGGCGCAGCGCCGGATTGCCGGCCGAATCCTGCGAGACGCCGATCAGCCGGCCCGGCATGATGCGCTTGAAGGCGTCCTTGGTGGCCATGAAGGCGGCGTGGGGACCGCCGTAGCCCAGAGGCACGCCGAAGCGCTGGCTGTTTCCGACCGCGACATCGGCGCCAAACTCGCCAGGGGCGCGCAGCAGCGTGAGCGCCAGCAGATCGGTGGCGACCACGACCAAGGCGTCGGCCGCGTGGGCGCGCTCGGCGAAGTCGGCGTAGTCGACGATTGTGCCTTCGGTGTCCGGATACTGAAGCAGGACGCCAAAAGTCGGCTCGGCGAAGTCGTACTCTTCGTGATCGCCGACGATCACTTTGTAGCCCAGCGGCTCGGCCCGGGTCTGGACGACGGCGATGGTCTGGGGGTGACATTTCTCCGAGACAAAGAAGACATTGGCCGTGGAATTGCGCTTCTGGGCGCGGGCGCACAGGGTCATGGCCTCGGCCGCGGCGGTGGCCTCGTCCAGCAGCGAGGCATTGGCGATCTCCAGGCCGGTCAGATCGCTGACCATGGTCTGGAAATTGAGCAACGCCTCCAGCCGGCCCTGCGCGATCTCGGCCTGGTAGGGCGTGTACTGGGTGTACCAGCCCGGGTTTTCCATCACGTTGCGCAGGATTACGGGCGGCGTGATGCAGCCGTAGTAGCCCATGCCGATGAACGAGCGATAGACTTCGTTGTCGCTGGCCAGGTTGCTCAACTCGGCCAACACCTCGGCCTCGCCCCGCGCGCCGGGCAGATTGAGCGGTTGGTCCAAACGGATTGCCTCGGGCACCGTGGCGTCGATCAGCGCATCCAGCGAATCAATGCCGAGCACATCCAACATTTCGGCCACCTCAGCCGCATCCGGGCCGATATGACGCCGGGCGAAGGTATCCAGCGGACGCAGCAGATCAACAGGTGATCGGTTCATTTTCATTTTTTCTTCTCTCCTTGTGTCCCAAAGTCCCAGTCCAAAATACCCAGAAGCTGTCGGGCAAAAATCTCTTCAGAAATAGCCACTGGCAACAAAAAACGGGCATCGCAAAGGAATGCCCGTTCACCCTGTCGTAAACCTGAGAGATTGCCCCTGGGCCGAATTCAGTCGACCTGGTAGGGATTGCCCCGTCGGCGCCTTTCGTCATCGACCGCTCACGACGATCACCTGAACCAACCGGTGGAGGCCATCGTTGACCAAGAACTTTCCAGAGCCGCCGGTACACGTCGATCCGTTTGCCTGAGAGTGTCACCCTGGGATGTGGCTTACCCAGAAGCTTGCACCTTCGGCGCTGCACAGCCATCGGCGATCAACAGTGTGCAGTCTCTCTCGCCGTGTCCGTTGGCGAATATTCTATTGTGCCCCCATCATACCAGATCTCTTATCTCTTCCGAACTCGGTTTTCCCGTTTGACTGTATTGATTGCCGGCGGCAACGTGTTTATCGCAGAAGAGACGTACATCCTTCCTACATCTTCCAGAACGTCACCGCCAACAATGAAACGCCGAGGATGGCAAACACAATCGAGATGGCGCGGCTGAGCGCGCCCTCGCTCAGTCGATTGGCCAGGCGTGCAGATGATACGCTGCCGAAGATGGTGCCGATGGTGGCATAGAGCACGGCATCGTAGGGCAGGTTGCCGATGGTCGCATGGCCGATAGCCCCCGACAGGGTCGTCACTGCCATGATCATGGTCGACGTGCCCACGGCCACGTGCAGGGGGTAGCCGAGCAGAAGCAGCGCAAACATAAATAGAATCCCGCCGCCGACGCCCAACATGCCGCTGACCGTGCCCACCACCAGGCCAAGCAAGATGCTGACGGCGACCGGATAGCGGCTCAATCGTTCGGCAAGGTTCGAGGATTGAAAACGGGCTGTGTGGTTGCTGACGCCGCCGCGTCCGATTCCATCGCGCCAGAAACTGGCGGCAGTGACCAACAACAGAATGCCGAATGCGCCGTTGAGACCCATCTCTGGAATGCCGAAGAGCAATCGACTGCCCAATTGGGCGCCGATCACGGCGGCGACGGCGATCCAGATGCCGCGCATCATATCCACGTGGCCGTGGCGATAGTAGGCGACGGCCACGATGGATGCAGCAACCACATCCACCGCCAGACTGATGCCGATGGCCTGATAGGTGCTGTAGCCGAGCAAGACCATGCCGGGAACAACCGCCATCATGCCGCTGGCGCCCATCAGGCCGGTCATGATGCCGGCAAAGCAGCCGACAGTAAAAGCCAGTACAAAGTCTGGGTTCATATGGGATCAACCGCGCATTGTCAGTTGGCTGACAAATCGACGCACATTTTGGCGATCTGATGCTAGCTCGGCCAATGCGGCAAGTTGCTCGTGTGTCCCCAGGCCAATCATGGTGTCACCGGCATTCAGCGGTGATTTTGGGCCGATGTCGGTCTGAATCAGGCCGTTGACACGACGCAACGCCAGAATATTGACGCCGGTCTCATTGCGAACATTGTTTTCGCCGAGTGTCTTGCCGGCCATGATTGAGCGTTCACTGACGGTGATCTCTTCGATGCGTAACTGAAGATCGCCCCGTTGCATCACAACATCCAGAATTTCAACCACCGTCGGATGGATCAGTTGCGCCGCCATCCGAAGCCCGGTGATCAGATAGGGGTTGATGATCTGATCGGCGCCGGCTGTCCGCAGCTTGGGGCCGCTTTCCATCAAATTGCTGCGCGAGATGATGACAAGATCGGGGTTAAGCGCCCTGGCAGAGAGCACAACAAAGACGTTATCGGCGTCTTTGGGCAGGCAACTGCTGAGCCCGCGTGCTCGTTGAATCCCCGCTTGTGTCAACAATTCGTCGTCGGCCGCGCTACCGATCAGATAGATGATGCCAGCCGCTTCAAATTGATCGGCCATCTCCGGGTTGGAGTCGATAACGACGATATCGACATTGTCCTCCAACAGGCCTTCAACCACCTGTTTTCCGACCCGCCCGTAGCCGCAAACGATAAAATGGTCTCGAAATCGGTTGATGTCGCGATTCATACGTTGCCTTCGCAATGCGCCGCGCAGTTCGCCGGCGACGATATAGTCTGTCAAGGTGGCAAAGGTATACGCAGCCGAACTGACGCCTAGGACAATCAGCACGATTGTGAATAGCTCGCCGCGCGTGCTCAATGGTTTTTCTTCGCCGAACCCAACCGTGCTAATGGTGATCACGGTCATATAGAATGCCTCTGACCAACTCCAGCCCTCAACAACCACATAGCCGGCGGTGCCAAGAAATACCAGTGTGATAAGCAGGGTCACGACCGTCAACAACCTGCGGTTGAGGTCCAAGGCACGGTTCATTGGCTGATGAGATTCCCGTTTCAGAATCAGAATCGCTGGATATCTGTTCGTGAGCCATGGCGAAAATCGCCATACGTTCAAGCAAGGATCGATTTCGCAACCGATTTACGGTCCGCCAAAAAGCGTGTGGCCACATTGTGCAGATCAGATTGTAAATGAGTACGTCTGCTTTGACCAACTATCGCGGGAATACAAAGAGTAGACCAATGCCGTCGTTCACGATCAGAGATGAAGCGAGTCCCTTCGCCGGCCTTTCATTCGACTGAGGGCGCCTGCGTTGTCCCGTTGTCGATTGGCGAAAAGAATGACAAACCGTGAACTATTGAATTTGAGGAGCGACAGCGTGAGTTTCGTCGCTGCGGGTCAGAACCGGCACGATGCGACCGGTCGGGCGAAAGCCGAATGAACGGTAGAGCGCCTGTGCCGCCTGATTGTCAGACTGGGTATTCAGTTGGATCGATTGGAAATTTTCTGCACAGGCGTGCTTGATGGCATCGGCGACCAGAAGACGCCCGATGCCGCGACCCTGAAGATCGGGATGGACGGCCAGGCGGGCAAGGTGCGCTTCCCGGTCGGCTGATGGCGTCTGCGCCCAATAGCCGGCAAGTTGTCCATCGAGGAATGCCAACTGTATTGTGCCGCTGAAGAACAATGTGAAGAGCGCATCTTCGCCGAAGTGCCAGCGCGGCGGAAAGGCCGCGGCGTCGAGTTCGGCAAGAGGCGCCAGATCATCGGGTGAAGCCGGTCGCATGGCCGCCGTTTGCGCTGACGAATGCGGAAAATTTGCGGACAATCGATTGGCGAACGACCGTGTTTGCAGGCCGGATAAGCGCAGGAACTCGATACGTTCCTCGATCGCAAAGCCGGAAGCCAGCAGCGGATTGACAATCCAGCGCTGGCTTCCATAGGCCTGAACCTGGAATGGACTGCCCCGCTCGACAAGCAAAGGCCAGGCCCGCTCCATCAGCAGTGGGAGATCCGTATAGGGAGAGCAATTCGACCCCAATGCCGCATAGCGCAAGAATTTCACGATCCGGAGCGCCTGTAGGTAAGGTTGTTGGACGAGGATCGCGTTGCAGAGCAAGCAGAGCGCAGAGCGATTCGCGGTCTGAACTCTTCTCTTTGCCGACCAGCGCCAGCCCTGATCGGATCAAGCCCGGCAGATCCTCAAGCCCGGCGTCTGCATAGACATGCCGGGCGTGCTTGAGGAATCGCTCAATTTCAGGCCATTGGTCATCGGTGGCTCTGCTGATGATCACGTTGTACCCATCATGGCAACCCTGTGGCTCTGCCGCAAGAACTAATTTCCGCCACAGATACACACAGATTTGTACGGATAGGACACAGATGATTCTAACGTCATTCGGGCGCCCTAGACTCCGTCAGAAAGCATCTGTGAATATCCTTTGTTTATCTGTGGGCATCTGTGGCGAATCTTTTTTGCGGTGCAGTCATCTATTGTTGCATTGTTTGCGAAGAACTGCCTCAACTCAGCACTTTGCGATCGCCGTAGAGTTGGCGGTAGTACTCCTTAAATTCACCGGAGCGGATCGGCTGCCACCACCAGTCATTGGCCATGTACCAACGCACGGTGGCACGAATCGCTTCCTCACAACTATAGTCAGGCTCCCAGCCCAGCGCCATGATCTTGCTGACATCCATGCAATAGCGTCGATCATGCCCCATCCGATCCTCGACATGTTGGATCAAGTCGGCCGGCTTGCCCAACTCGTCCAGCAAGATCTCCACCATCTCCAGGTTGGTCATCTCGACGCCGGTGCCGATGTTGTAGGCTTCACCGAGTTCCCCTTCGTGCAGCACGAGATCGATGCCTTCGCAGTGATCGCGCACATACTGATAATCGCGCATCTGCTGCCCATCGCCGTAGACCGGCAGCATCATATCGGCCAGGGCGTTGGTCACGAAGAGCGGAACGACCTTTTCCGGATACTGATAGGGGCCGATGTTGTTGGCCCCACGGGTGATGGTGACGGGCAGATCGTAGGTGATGAAGTAGGCATTGACCAGGTGATCGCCGCTGGCTTTGCTGGCAGCGTAGGGGCTGCGCGGGGCCAGGTTGTCAGTTTCCAGGCTGCGATGATCGCCGTGAATATGGCCGTAGACCTCGTCGGTGCTGATCTGATGATAGCGCAGATTGCCGAAATTACGCGCCGCTTCCAGCAGCACATAGGTGCCGTAGACATCGGTCTGGATGAAGGCGTCCGGATTCATGATGCTGCGATCGACGTGGGTCTCGGCGGCGAAGTTGACGATGGTGTCCACATTGTGGTCTCGAATCGCCTCTTCAACCCCATCGGCGTCACAGATATCCCCGCGCACAAACGTATACCGGTCTGCGTACCGTCTCAGCCACGTCTTGCAGGTTTTCGAGCCGTCCGGCGTAGGTCAGCTTGTCGTAGACGACAATGTGATAGTCGGGATACTTTTCGAGCATGAGCCGGACAAAGTTGCAGCCGATGAAGCCGGCGCCGCCCGTGACCATGATATTCTGCATGTTCGGATTTCCTTTCAGAAAAGGCATGTGGTCGATTCGCCATGCGCCATCTATCTTCGATCATTCTCAGCGTCCATGGCGTCTCTGCCGGCGTTCACGATTCAGACGCAACCGGCGTATTCGACCCGGTTGGCGATGGGCCGGCAGCGGAAAGTCAAAGGAGAGCGTGAGCGTCGGCACCGACATAAGCGACGGTTGCAACCGATCACTCAGGCCGTCTGCCGGGGCAATGCTCCATAGCTTTCGCCATCGCATCTGCGTCTCCTGGGTGGCCAGCGTCGCCAGGAAGCCCGGATCGTCGGCCAGCGTCGCGCGCACCTCTTCGACAATCGCCAACAGCGAATCCCAGCGATTGAGCATGGCCGGCTGGGTGTCGACAAAAAAATCATCGTCGAACGCGAGCGCAACGGCTGCCCGTCGATGCTGATTGTGGTGGGGATAGGCAGTGGCGTGTGCAGCGGAAAACTGTCCGGCCCAGAAATCGACTGCGCTGCGAAATGTCGGCAGCAACAGATCGGTGCGAAAGGTGACATGGACGGTGCTCACCCGCTCCGCCACCCTGATCAGTCGCTGGGCCTGTCTTTCGGTCAGGTCAAAATAGGCGCCGGCATCAAACTCTTGCCATGCGCCATAGGCTTCGGCCAGCCGTCGCAGACGATCGGCCACATGTTCGACAACCTGGACCGCATCCTGGATTTCATGGATCAATGATGAGTTGCGTACCCGGTACATGGGTACCAGTTTCTTATCGACCACCGTTCTGCTCGTCCGGGGCACGAACAGATCCCGATCAACGGTTCGGATGGCAGCCGCCAAGGCCGGAATCGAATAACGATGGCCTGTGCTCTAGTACTACAATCTGATAACGCTCATACCAGCTATCGGTCCGTCTCGCTCGCATCTTGCCCGGCAACGCCGCACCGTCCGCTACAACAATCCCACCTTCGAATGATCGCCCAAAATCATCTTGTAGGCCTTGGGCCGAATCGGGCTGTAGGCGACTTCGACATCGCGCCCGATGATGCTGTCTTCGATCCGATTGGGTACCTGGGCGATCCTCGAATGATCCATGACGATGCTGTGTTCGATTTCGGCATCCTCGATGATCGTGTGATGATCGATGCTCGTGAAGGGACCGACATAGCTGTTGACAATGCGACAATCCTTGCCGATGATCGCAGGGCCGCGAACCACGCTGTTGATGATCTCGGCCCCCTCTTCGATGGTGACCAGATGGTCGATCTGGCTGTCTCGATCGACGTAGCCTTCAATTTCATGTTTCAGTTCGGCCAGCACGCGGCTGTTTGCGTCCAGCATGTCGGTGGCCTTGCCGGTGTCGATCCACCA
This sequence comes from uncultured Chloroflexia bacterium, assembly GCA_963698255.1. Classification (GTDB taxonomy): domain Bacteria; phylum Chloroflexota; class Anaerolineae; order Caldilineales; family Caldilineaceae; genus JAWKOK01. The sequence continues at coordinate 323,548 of CAVOQD010000025.1, forward strand.
GCCCCGGTGGATGTAGGGGAAGACCTTGCGATCATTCTCCACCAGCCACTGGATGGCGTCGGTGATCTCAAGTTCACCGCGCCAGCTCGGCTTGATGGCCTTGACCGCTTCAAAGATGTTGTGGTCAAACATGTAGATGCCGACCAGCGCCAGGTTGCTGGCCGGATTGCGCGGCTTCTCCACCAGACGGACGATCTGTCGCTCATCGTCCAACTCGGCGACGCCGTAGGACTCGGGATTCTCGACCTCAGTCAGCACGATCTGGCTGTTCCAGTCGCTGTGTGCGAACTCCCGGATCAGGTTGCTGATGCCGCCCTCGATGACATTGTCGCCCAGAAACATGACGAAGCGGTCGTCGCCCAGGAAATCCTGGCTGATCTTGACGGCATGGGCCAACCCCGAGCGGCGCGTCCTGTTCAATGTAGGTGATGTTGACGCCCCACTGCCGCCCATGGCCCACGGCCTGGCGGATCTCAGGGCCGGTGTCGCCGATGACAATGCCGATGTCATCGATGCCGGCCTCTTTGATGGCCTCGATGACTCGAAAGAGAACGGGTTTGTTGGCTACAGGCACCAACTGCTTGGCGCGGTTGAACGTGATGGGGCGGAGGCGTGTGCCTTTGCCGCCGCTCAATATCAATGCTTTCACGGTAGGCATCCTTCCTCTGTCTAAACTTGTTCCCAGCCGGACATGGCTGTGTCCTTGTCGACGTTGAGCAACACGGCGCCGACAAGATGGGCACGCACCTTCTGCAACACGGTTTGCGCACGCTGGGCCTGATCACGCTGTGTGCTGCCGGCGTTGACCACAAGTAGAACGCCGTCCACCTTGCTGGCCCAGAGCGCGGCATCGGTGACGGCCAGCACAGGGGGCGCATCACAGACCACGAAGTCGGCCAGATCGCTCAGTTCCGTCAGCTTGGCCCCCAGTTGCTTGTTGCTGAGCAATGCCACCGGGTTGGCAGGGAGAGGGCCGGAGGGCAGGACCAGCAGGTTCTCGACGCCGCTGCTCTGCAATGGCGGCTCGCCCTCGGTCCCAATCCACGTGGAAAGCCCCTCTTGGTTGCTCACGCCGAAGATCTCGTGCTGGCGCGGCCGGCGCAGATCGCCGTCCACGACGATGACGCGATCGCCGGTCTGCGCCAAGACGACGGCCAGATTGGCCAGGGTCACGCTCTTGTCGGCTGAGTCGTCCGCGGCCGTGACCAGCAGTGTGTTCAGCGGTTTGTCCAGTCCGGAAAATTCGATGTTGGTACGCAGGCTCTGGTATGCCTCGGCTGCCGGGCTATGTGGATCGTTTACGGTGATGAGGTTGGTCATGGTCTCCACTCTCGCTATCGAACATTCACAGACAAACGTTTTCTATTGGACCTGGATTTCAGCAACGATCACAGTGTCATCGATGCTGGCATTGTTGCCCGAAACCGCGAGTCTTGCCCCGTCGCGCCAGTCATAGACGCCGATGATCAGCCGGTAGTCGCCGGCCGGCACTGTCTCTGGCAGCGCAAAGGCGACCCGGTCGACAATCTGCATGTCAATCGGCCAACTGGTCATGGGCAACGGGCCAAGTGCATCCTTGGGCTGCCAGTCCAACTGGGCCGCCTTGTTGCCTTCCGCATCGATCAGGTGTGCAAAAACGGAATAGTCAAACGGAACAGCCTCTGCCGCCTGCCAAAACAACGCAAAGTCGATGGACTCGCCTGGGGATAGTATATCATCGGTGAGCGTGACGCCCTCCAAACGGACGGTTTCCCCGAACAGAGCGGCCGGCGACCGATCCGCAGGCAGGCCGTTCTCGGCTTCAACCGGCGCCCATTCCTGGGTCCGGCTGCGCTGGTAGCCGCCCGATCGTGCCAGCGTTCGGCCGTCCAGCAGCGGCGTGTCGGGCGGGTCATCGGCTAAGTCATCGGTGACGGTCAGCCGATCACCATTCTGCCAGCCATCCTCGCCGCGATAGAGACCGACGGCCAGCGTGAACTGATCGCTCTCCAACGTCCACGGCAGGGTCTCTACCAGCACTGTCTGGCCCGGATCCCATGCCGACGTAGGATACCACAATGAGGCAACCGGCGGATAAAAGAGGCTGTCTGCCATCACGGCGCCGTCGGCATCCAGATAGGCGACATAGAAACGCAGATCGTCGTCGATCTGTTTCAATGCCTGCCAATACAGTTGCGTTACCAGTTCGCCGTGCTGGTCCGTGATCACACGATGGCCCACCAGTTCGACAGATTCCTCAAACGACAGCGGAGTCGATAACGCGGGAATCTCAGCGCCGCTTGCGTCGCCCACCTTCCATCTATCGTAAAATTCAACGGGAATCCTCTGTTCGTCAGAATTTTGGGTGAGCAGCAGATAGCCGTCGACTGCCGCAGCAACGCCAAAACCGCTGTCCAGCAACTCATTGATCGTTGCATACAGATCGTTGGGATGTTGGGGCCAGGCCGGTCCGGTCACATCCACAAAGACCGTGTCGGCGTCGTCGATACGCGGGAAAATGTAGAGCGTCTCGCGCTGGGCGACGTGGGGATTGAGTCGATCCTGGACTGAGAGCTTGGCATCCGGCGGAATCTGGGCGATGAGGTCGGCGGCGCGGCGGTGGTGTTCGGTGACGGGAAAGAGCCGGTAGTTGCCGCTGCCGGGCAGGTAGCCGTAGAGCGCCTGGGCAATCAACGAGCAGACAAGGATCGCCGTGCCGACCGCCACCTGGCCGGCCAAACGTCGTCGTTTCGTGTCGTCTTCGGTGGCCGATGGGCGCCTTTCCAGCCATCGCCCCAAGCGGGCAACGCCGACGATGCCGGACACCATCACAAAGGGCACGATGGGCGCAGCATAGAAGAGTCCGCTGATCTGGTGCATGGGCGGGTAATCCGCCAGCAGATTGATGGCCAGCGACGGCAACGCGAGCAGAAAGATCTCCGGGGCCAGCAGCGACGTGAAGGCGACCGGCAACATCAGCAGGAGAACATATACGCACCGCGTTGGCCTGCTGCAAGCTGGGAAAAGATCGCACCGGGCCGCAACAGCAAGGTCTGTACCATCTCCGCCGGCGACTCGCCCAGGTAGCCGTAGCGGCCCCAGTGAATATTGCCTGCTGCAAAGGTGTTCTGGATCCCGAAGACGGCCAAAAACGCCCACGCCAGCGCCAGCGCCATGGTGATCCAGCCCAGCTTGCGCCGCTCCAGGGCCAGCCAGGCGTAAAGCCCGATCATGAAGATCAGCAGCGAGATCTCTTCCTTGCAACTGGCCGCCAGAACGGCAAAGAGCGCGTACCAACCGGTCTTGCCCGCAAAGAGGAAATAGAACGCTGCCAGCAGAAAGGTCGGCGCCAGGGCCACCGGGTGAAATTCCAGCCAGTTGGCCCCTTGAATGGCGGGATGCAGCAGGAAGGCAAGTGCAAAGATCAGGGCCAGCCAGTCGTTGCGCAGCTTCGTTCGCCCCAGGGCAAAGACCGGGATCGCGCCCAGCGCGATGATCGTCGCCTGCAGGACGAGCAGCGTTTCGGGCGTGCTGTGCAGCCGATAGAGCCACGAGATCGGGATGATGATCGGCTCGACATGCAGGCTGAGCCGGTTGACGATGCCGGGCTGATTGGTCAGGTGGTACCAGTTGCCGTGGGCCGTGTTCCAGATGGCCTGGACCATATTGCCCATGTCCAAGGCACGCGCCTCAAAGGCCGCGTAGCGCGTGATGGTCAGATAGCTGAAATAGAGGGCATACGCCAAAACCGCTAGTGCGAGCAGCACTAGCGGTAGAAGGTGTCGATAGGAGTGAGCCGACTTCGGCTCGCTCACATCAGGATGAGTCGATCCCGTTTGCGAAACCATAGGCGTTGTGTGGAAGACGACGGTTCAATTTTTGCCACAGATAGCCACAGAGGGCTCTGTGCTCAGGCGGTCTTCGGCTCACCCACCTGGGCAGGCCGAGCCGACGCGGTTGCCGCATCCTTCTGGGCCGGCGAATCGGGGATGGCGCCCAGAACCGGGATGCCCAGCGCACGCTCGACCGCGGCCGGCGTGCGCAGCAGATCGGCTTCCATCCAGGTGAGCACGAGCACGATGGCAATGCCGAAGAGCAGGCCGAGCACGGCCCCGGCAATGGCGTTGACCTTGGGCTTGGGCTGGGTCTGATCGTAGCCGATGGCCCGGCTGCGGATCTTCACCTCAATGCGGTCGCTCTTGTCCAACTGCGCGTAGTAGGCCGTGCGTTCTTCGACAAATTCGTCGGCCACGGTCAACGCGATGAGCTTGGCCACCTCGCCGTCCTGATCGAAGGCCTGGACCTTGACGGTGAATGTGCTCGAATCGGGTTCAACCTGCAAGTTGGCCAGCAGATCATACGGGTTCATGTCGAGTTGAGCGCGCTCGATCACGCGCTGGGCGACTTCCGGCGTTTTGATGTTGGCCGTGAAATTGCGCATCAGATCCTTGGCCGTGTTGCCCAATCCCCAGTCCGGCCGGGCCGGCACTGTGCTCACCTCGACGGTGGCGCGGTAGAGATCTTCCTGGACATAGCTGATGCCGTAGGCCCCAACAGCGCCCAATATCGTCGAGACAATCAGGATCCAGCCATGGCGGCGCAGTATGCGCATGTATTCTTGAATGGTCATAGACAACCCTCAAATGAATGATCAATTGTGGATTGTCAATTGTCAATGGTTAACGGCGGGACTCGACCCCATTGACAATTGAACGTTGACAATTGATCATTGACAATTGCTTTCGTTTCCGTTCAGCGATGCTTGGGAATCTCCCCCACAACGGCCATCCCCATCGCTTCCAAATCCTTGCGTCCCCGCACGCTGGTATCCATATAGTCCAGCAGAAAGACCAATCCGACACCCGTCAGGAAGGCGATGATCATGCGCAGCGGCAGGTCAACCTTATCGCGCAGACTGGGGCCGACTTCGGCGACATGCGGGCCATCGAGCAGTGTGACGCCTGCGCCGTCTGTGCCCAGTTGCTGGAAATAGTAGGCGCTGTTTTCCGTCAGCTCAGCGGCCGACGCGACGGCGATGGCTTCGAGCTGGGCCGGATCGCCCCAGTTGAAGTTCAACGTGATGATGCGATGCTGCTTGCCCGTCGCCGCGTGGCCCTGGATGACGCCGGGCGGCACCACGATGGATTCTTCAGCCAACCGCGCGCTGATGTTGTCGGCAAAGAGTGCGCTGCGCACAACCTCGGTGAAATCATCGACCAGGTACTCGCTGGTCAGCCAGGCGTAGTAGCGTGGATCGTAGGCGGTGGAATCCTGGCTCTCTGCCGGCAGCACGCCGACCAGCATACGCATACCGGCGCTGTAGGTCGGCGGCTGCGTTTCCCAGACGCGCAGTTGGACCGCGCTGAACAGGCCCACCAACAGGGAGAGCAGGACTGGGATCCACCAGCGACGTTTGAAGATTTGCCAGTATTCGCGTAGTTCCATTGAAAATTGTCAATAATCAATTGTCAACGTTCAATTGTCAATGGGTTTCCTCATTAACAATTCTCAATTGACAATTCAGCATTAACCGTTAACCTTTTGTCGTATGAAGTCGGTCAAATTCCGACGGAAGTTCTCACTGCTAAATCGTTCCGCCTGCGCTCGACAGACCGCCGGATCGTAGTCGCCGGCATCAAACCGCGTCAGCGTCGCCGCCAAACTATCCACCGTCTGGTCGTCAAAAAGCTCTCCGCTGACGCCTGGTTCAACCGTGTCCAACGCGCCGCCGCCGGCAAAGGCAACAACTGGCCGTCCCACGGCCATGGCTTCAACCGGCGCAATGCCGAAGTCTTCCAGCCCAGGGAAGATAAACGCCTTGCAGCCGCGCAGCAGTTCCAACGTGTTCGGCTGCCGCCCCAGGAAGGTCACGTTCTGCGGTGCGCTCGCTTCCAACATGGCCCGGTCGCGCCCGTCACCGACGATGACCAACTTCTCCTGCGGCAACTGTCGAAATGCCTCGATGGCCAGATCGAGGCGCTTGTAGGGAATCAGCCGGCTGACGATCAAAAAGTAGTCTCCGACCGGCGTCTGCGGGTCCGGCGTGAAGGCCGCTGTGTCGACCGGCGGATAGATGACCACGCTCTCCCGCCCGTAGATCTCCTGGATTCGCTGCTGAACCACATGGCTGATGGCGACAAAATGGTCCACGCGCTGCGCCGCCGCCAGATCCCAGCGCCGCAACATGGAGAGCACCGGCTGCAGACCGGCGTTGACCAGACCGCCGATCTGTTCGCGTTCCCGATACTGATCGTAGAGCCAGAGGAAACGGGTCGGCGTCAGGCAATAGCAGATGTGAATCGCCTGCCGGCTGCCGTTGCGGGTACGCACGCCATGGCAGAAGCCGCTCTTGTTGCTCAGCACCAGATCGTAGTCGCTCAGATCCATGCGCTCGAAAGCACGCGGATAGATCGGCAGGTAGCGCTGATGATTGTCGGCGATACCGGGTAGCCCCTGCATAAAGCTTGTGTGGATCGGTAGTTTCCGGTATCGATCCGGCATGTGGTCGGGCGCATAGATGCTGGTGTAGATGGGCGAAGCCGGAAAGAGCTCCGCCAGCTCTTCCAACACATTCTCTGCGCCGCCCAGTTGATTCAGCCAGTCGTGTACCAGCGCGATGCGCGGCTGAACAGAAGACCCAACACTCATCCCGGATCTGCCCCTGCTTGCCCCACATCATTGGCGTCTGTCCCATGTCCTGACGCAAACGCTTCGAGTATCGTCATCTCGTGGGCAATAAAATAGTCAATCAGGTTCCGATAGAGCTTTTCAACCACATCCGGGTCGAGGCCCTCTTCGGTCGCCCATTCCCTGCGCTGTTGCAGTACCGCTTGGTAGCGTTGGGGCGCACGAACATCATCCGCCGTCGATTTGAAGCGCATGATAGCCTTCACATACTCAAATCGTTGACCGATCGCAGCCACAATCTCATGATCGATCTCATCGATCGCTTCACGGATCTCTTCGATGCTGCTGCATTCATCCGGTGGCTTCAACGCGCCTGACTTCCTCAACATGTTCTTCTCGCTCCTCTTGCCCGATCATCTTACCGGCTCTGGAAATCACGTCTTTCACCGGTCAAAAGCGTGTCAGCATTGTACCGTAGGTGATTGACCGATCCAAACCTGATCCGCTCTTCCTCAGGAGTGAAATCGGTCGATCCTCCATCGATAAACAGCGTTCGCAACCGCTACAAAACATATAGGGCGTATGCTGTCGTCGCTTACAACTTGCCGATAAGGCGAAGACAGTTGACGCCTCAACTGCTTGAGCGCCTTCCCCGAGGAGCAGTTCCGGCGCAAGAACGTCTCGATAACAAAATTTCTATCACGAAGATTTCTACCACGAGATTTCTATTACAAGGATTTTCGACCATGGTTTTGACCAGAACATGTTTGGTCAGGAAACGGAGCACCTATGTACTCATTTGACATGACCTCCGAGCAACAGATGTTGGTGGACACCGTTCATCGCTTCGCTGAGGAGCAATTACGAACGGTCTATCGTGATGCGGAAGAGTCTCGTATGGTGCCGAATGAGGCCATCCAGACCGGCTGGGAGATCGGCCTACTGCCCGGCAGCATCGAGGAAGATTTCGGCGGCTTTGGCGAATACTCCGCCATCACCAGCGCGCTCTATCTGGAAGAACTGGGATGGGGCGACGTCGGCATCAGCCTGCACCTGTTGACGCCGAGCCTGTTCGCCATGCCAATTGCGCTCTTCGGCAGCAAGAAACAGAAAGAAGCCTATCTCCCTCTCTTCTGTGACGAGGATGTCCCCAAAGCGACCGCCGCCATCATCGAACCGGTCCTCCAGTTTGATCCCGGCGATCTGGAGACCACGGCTGAAAAGGTGAGCGACGGCTTCGTCCTCAACGGCAAGAAGACCTACGTTCCGCTGGCCAACGAAGCGGAATTGTTCCTCGTCTATGCGCAGGAGCAGGGCACAACCCAGGCGTTCATCGTGCCGGCAGATTCACCGGGCCTCACCGTGGGGAATCGCATCAGCATGATGGGAGCCAAGGCGCTGGCCGTCTACAACCTGGAACTGAACAACGTCAAGGTGCCGAAAGGCAACCGCCTCGGCGGATTGAAGGGCATTCGTATCAACCGCCTGTTGACCGTGAGCCGCATCGGTCTGGCGGCAATGGCTGTCGGCCAGGCACGCGCCGCCTTCGAATATGCGCTTACCTATGCCAAGGAACGCGAGGCGTTCGGCGAGCCGATCGCACATCGGCAGAGCATCGCCTTCATGCTGGCCAACATGCGTATCGAGATCGAGGCTGCAAGATTAGTCGCCTGGGAAGCAGCCTACCTCTACGATCAGGGGGAGGACGCAACCAAGTCGGCAGTGCTGGCCAAACAGTACGCGGACAAAGCGGTGCTCGAAGTGACCGACAGCGCCGTGCAGATCCTCGGCGGCCACGGCTACATCCGCGAGCATCCGGTCGAACTGTGGATGCGCAACGGTCGCGGCTTTGCCACCTGGGATGGGTTGTTGGTTGCGTAGGAGGCTACTGGAAAGCGGGACGAAATAGACCGCGGATCAGGCGGATTAGGCTGATTGCCGATAAAATCGGAACAATCAGGTTGTTCCGTGAATCCGCCACATCAGGGTCTATCTCTCGGTCCGCCGCGTCCTGTGTTCCACTGAACAGACCGCGAGTCGTTGAGATAACGGAGCAGCAGAATGGCAATTGAATTTAAGACACCCGAAGCAATCGAAAAGCAACTGCGACAGGTCAACATTGTCGCGGAGAATGTGATGCGGCCCGAAAGCCGCATTTTGGATGATCTCGAACATGAACGGCCGGTCAAGTTTATCAATATGATGTGGCCGTCCATGGTCGAGATGGAACGCAATAATTTGACGGCCTCGTTGGCCCGTTCAGCCCGTTTGGCCAATGGCGTCAATGGGACCAACGGTTCCAACGGCAAGAACGGAACCAACGGCAGCGCGCCCAAGGAGAGCATCGCCCATATGCTCTTGATCCACACGGTTGAAGCACTGAGTTGGGGGGATGCAGGCGTCTATCTGTGCATCCCGTCCAGCGCATTGGCCGGCGGCGCCATCAACGCTGTGGGGACGCCCGAGCAGCTTGAGCGCTTCCTGACTCGCTTCACGGAAGGCGAGCCCAAATGGGGCGCCATGGCCATGACCGAACCGCAGGCAGGGTCAGACACGAGCAACATTCAGACCACGGCATCCTACGATGCAGAGACTGACGAGTATGTATTGAACGGCCAGAAGATCTTCTGTACCAGCGGCAAGCTGGCGCTGGAGGAATCCGACGGCATCGTGGTTGTGTGGGCGACAGTGGACAAGACGGCAGGCCGCGCCGGCATGAAGCCATTTGTGGTTGAGAGCGGAACGCCGGGCGTAACCATTGCCAAGACGGAGGACAAACTGGGCATCCGCGCCAGCGACACCGTGAGCCTCTTCTTCGATAATTGTCGCATTCCGGCCCAGAATCTGCTCGGCGATGCCGATGTCCAGACCGGCGGCGGGAACAAAGGATTCAAGGGCGCCATGAAGACCTTTGACGCCACACGGCCTCTTGTCAGCGCCAGCGCCAACGGTATTGCCCGTGCGGCCTTCGAATACACCCGGGACATTCTCGCCAAAGAAGGCATACGCATGGACTATACCAAGCCGCGCTGGAAACTGAGCGCCGTCCAGGCGGATTTGCTCGAGATGGAAGCCCAAGTCAGAGCCGCCTGGCTGTTGACATTGAAAGCCACTGCGCTGTTGGACGCCAAGAAAGAAAACAGTTTGGAGTCTTCGATGGCCAAGGTCAAGGCGGGCAAGTCGGTCGTCTGGGTCACGCAGAAGGCCGTAGAGTTGCTGGGTCCGCTCGGCTATTCCACCGAGTTGCTGGTCGAGAAATGGATGCGCGACGCCAAGATCAACGATATTTTTGAAGGAACAGGGCAGATCAACACACTGATCGTGGCACGCAAGATCCTTGGGTACAGCCGCAAAGAGCTGCGCTAGGCGTCATTGGAGACGCAGTAGGCAAAACCAAAAACGTGTAGGAAAAGCAGGGACAGGTCTGAAACCTGTCCCTGCTTTTCATACACGTTTTGTTCATTCGGCGGATCGACACTACAATCAGGCGGATGACTTTTATTCACCGAGCGTTAACGAGGCAGAAGAAATCACCAATGGCTCCACAGGACAGAACACCAGAGAACTACAACCACTACGTTAGCACGCTTTTTGCTGAGGAAGATGACGCGCTGATCCTGGCTCAAGAGGAGATGCGGCGCGAAGGCGTGCCTGCGATCTACATTTCGGCCAGCGAAGGCAAGATGTTGCACGTGCTGACCCTGCTCTCGCGTGCCGAGCGCATTCTGGAGATCGGCACGCTGGGCGGCTATAGCGCCATTTGGATGGCCCGTGCCCTGCCTGAGAACGGCAAGCTGATCTCGCTGGAGCTTGAGCCGCATCATGCCACGGTGGCGCGGCGTAACGTTGAGCGAGCCGGTCTGTCGGACAAGGTCGAGATACGCGTGGGGCCGGCATTGGAGACCCTGGCGACGATGGAGAACGAAGAGCCGTTCGATCTGGTCTTCATCGATGCGGACAAGGACGGCTACGTCGACTATCTGGAGAAGACGGTGCCGCTGGTTCGCGAGGGCGGGCTGATCCTGGCCGACAATACGCTGCCCGATGCAGTGCTATCTGCGAATGGCGACGCCGGGGCAAAGCGCTACAACGCCGCGGCCGCCGCTCATCCGGACCTCGTCTCGGCCCTGGCGCCGATGTTGCGCGTCATTGAAGGTATCGATGGGCTGACGATCTCGGTCAAACGCAGCGCCGGTTGATGCCAGCGCGTAGGGACATGTGTTCGGATGGGAAACAACTTGTTGGACTGCTTCAGGGTCCTTCCATCCGAACACGTGCCCGGCCTGTAGAAAAAACTATTGTCTGGAGCGGGCACGTGATGCGGCGGATGGAGAGGCTTCCGCTATTGGCAGGTCTGCCCGCCGCATCACATGCCCCTACGCGTGTCCGCTTGAATGCCCAGATCTTTGCCCCTCTATCCACGGCTCCAATACAGCCTCATGCTTCGGCTGGATCTTGGTGAGCGCACGTTTCGATTTCATCAGCGCATTGGCCTCGTCCAGCGTCATGCCCTCTTCACGCATCAGATAGGCAGCCAGAACCGTGGCCGATCGGCCGCGCCCCTTGGCGCAGTGGACCAGGACCACGCGGCCATCCGCGATCTGGGCCGCCATCCAATCCACGGCTTCGGTGAGAACGTCCCCGTCCGGTACGGTCACATCCGGCACTTTGAACTGGATGTGGGTAATGTCGTGGCTATCGTAGAACTCGATCTCGTCCTCACGCTCGGCGCGCACGTTGACGACCGCAGTGATCTCCTTCTGCACCAGATATTCGTAGTCGCGACGATAGGTCGGCGCCCCGCCCAACCAAAGCTGCGGCGTGATCTGGGAGAACCAGACGTGCCCCATGATCTTCTCGTAGTAGAAGCGGATAAAGGGATAGAGTTGATCAAACCCGCGGTGGAACAGGCTGAGTTTTTCTTCAGGCTGGTTGTTGTCGGATTGAGTGTTGTCAGGCGACGGCAATGGACAGTACTCCTGGAAGAACTTTTACGGTGATGGGTGTGCGTCCGAGATACTCACCATCGGTCCACACGGGCTGATCCGGCTCGGTCGTGATAGTGACTTCACGGCACTGGCGGTAGAACTGGCTCGCTGCATGGGTCTTGAGATGTAGAAAGCGTTCGGCGGCTGATTTGAGCGTCGCCAGATCCTTGGCATTCAGCACGAATGCATCCAGGAAACCATCGTCGATGGCATAGTTGCTGGTGATCTTCAGCCCCGTTCCCATCATGCCTGAGTTAACGATGTAGGTCTTTTCGGCAGCAAATTCAACCTTATCGCCATCAATGTCTACACTGTACTTCACCGGTTTGGCATCTTTCACCTGGTTTTTCATGGAAACGGCATAGGCGAAGACGCCATATTTGTCCTTCATCTCACGGCTCGTCTGCTCTTCGGGTTCCGTTCCCACGTAGAGCCGTTGGATGAAATACTGACCATTGACCTGAGCCACATCGATCTGCCGGGTTTTGGTGCTGGTGCAGAGCAGTTCGACCGCGGGAGCGAGCGTCTTCGGGATGCCCATCTCCCTGGCAAAGCCGTTGCCGGTACCGCCGGGCAGAATGCCCATCACGGCATCGGTCCCCAACACAGCGTTGGCGATCTCATGCTGGGTGCCGTCGCCGCCGTAGCCGGCGACCAGATCCACGCCATTGGCGATGGCATCCTTGGCCTGGGCCGTTGCGTCGCCATATTTGTGGGTGACGCTGATGGTCCACTCGACGCCGTACTGGCCGAAGACATGGTTCAGCACATTCAGAATCGGTTCGTCCTTGCCGGAGGCAGGGTTGATCACGATGTGGATACGTTGGTAAGGCACGGTCATCGTCAGAACTCTCCTGGGAAAATCGGACAAGGTGACAAGTGAAGGCGTTCTCCCTGTCACCTTGTCACCCTGTCAAAAAGGTGCTACTTGAACCACTTCGGCGCGGCATCAACCTCACCCGGCAACGGGATCGGCTCGTTATCCTGGGGCATTGGCGTGTATTCCGGCAATCCCACATCCTGCACCAGTTCATCCACAATGATTCGTTGGCCGGTCTCCATGGAAAGATTGGCGGCGATGCCGGTCAGGATCGAGTAGGCCCCGGCCCGTTGATCGGCGGCACGCAGGTATTGGTCTCGATCCGGATCGGGGGTGAAGATATCATCCAGCAGCAGCTCGTCGCCGCCGCCGTGGCCGCCGCTGGCTGTCCAGACCTCGACATCATAGGCAGGCTCGAAGTGGGGGAAGACGTGGATGGTGGTGCCGTGGGCCTTGAGCGCACCGGGCACTGAATCATCGCCGCTGACGTAGACGGTCTCCTCGCACTTGTGCTCCAGTCGGCCTCTTGGTGCCGTTGAAGCTGACGATGTAACCCTCCCAGGGCATAAAGGCGTTGAGCGAATAGGTCATCTTCACGCCGTTGGCGTAGTCGACGACCAGGTTCATCGAATCCTCAATGTCGATCTTGTCGCTGAAGACGCACTGATCGCGAAAATAGCCGTCGTATTGCTCGTTTTCCAAATAGACCTTGCGCATCGTTTCGAACTCGCGCAGGTCGAGGCGGAACGGGCAGCGCTCAGCCTCGGCACAGTCGAGGCAGCGTTCGCCACGCTGGGTCAGCCCATAGGCGTCGGCCTGGCGCGGCGTGTAGAAGCGACGCTGTCCGCTGGCGTAGACCGCTTCCGGCACGGTCGACAGCCACCAGTTGACCAGATCAAAGTGGTGGGTCGACTTGTGCACCATCAGCCCGCCCGAGTTCGCCTTGTTGCGATGCCAGCGCCGGAAATAGTCGGCCCCATGCTTGGTGTCGAGCAGCCAGTGAAAATCGACCGAGAGCACCGTGCCGATGACGCCCGACATCAGCAGATCCTTGATCTGGGTGCGCACCGGCGAGTAGCGATAGTTGAAGGTGACGCGGCAGGATCGCCCGGTCTCGCGCTGGGTGTCGATGATGCGCTGACACTTCTCGGCCGTGGTCGTCATCGGCTTCTCGGTGATGACATCGCAGCCCAGCTCCATGGCACGACAGATGTACTCGTCGTGAAAGCAGTCCTTGGTGGTCACGATCACCGTGTCCGGCTTGCACTCGGCGATCATGCGGTCGAAGTCTTCGGCCGAGATAGCCGGCGACATCTTTGCCTTCCTCCTTGGCCGCGTCTACATAGAGTTGAACCCGACCGGGATTGCTGTCACAGACGGCGACGAGTTCGCTGTTCTCATAGGTGTGCAGCACTGCGTTCTGGTACATGAACGAGCGTCCGCCGGTACCGACGACGGCGTAACGTTTGGTGGTGGTCATGGGAATTGGCTCCGGTTCTGTGGATTGGCTGCGTGTGGCCTACTGCGCAATTCGTATTGCGTAAAATGTAGCCTATGCCTGCACCAGCCGTCAAACGGGCACGAAGGTCACCAGATGTCATCTACTCAGATAGCGCCCAATCCCATTCAAAAACTTCACTGAGCCGGTCGTAGATCGATGGCGCGTCGGTCAGGACGACCACTTCCCGATTGAGCTTGTGGCTGACCTCGCTGCCGTTGAGGCTGCCGACTGCGGACCAATGCTCGTCGCCGAGACGAACCAGCATCACCTTGGCGTGGATGCCGCCGCCGGTCGGGTTGCCCAGACGCACTTGGATGTCCAGCCCTTCGTCCGCAGCCAGCCCATGCAGATAGTCAGCCGTGGCCCGATTGCTGCGCAACGCGTCGTCGCTGTCGAAGAAGGCGTCCAGCAGCAGACGAACGCGTGCGCCGCGCCGAGCGGCGTCGACGATGGCCTGCAAACGCGGATTGGGATCGGCGACAGCATTGCTGGTTGCATCGCCCCAATAGGCATGTTCATAGAGTTGCCAGGCCACGATCTCATCGCCGGCCCCGGCCTGTTGCAGCAGATCCATCAAGCCGGCTTCGGGGAAGAGCGAGTTCTCCGGCGCGCTGACCAGGCCGAAGGAGGACGAACCAAAGGTCGAGACAGCCGTGCCGAAGGGGGACGACACGATCTCCTCGTAGACTGACGGTTCGGGCATGGTGAAATCGGGCGGCGGCGCGCCGTATTTGGGGTGTTCAGGGTCGTAGGGAAAGAGATCGAGGAAGTGCTCGGCATCCCAATCGTGGGCGAAGAGTTTCGACAGTTCCGCCACAACCGGCGCCGCATCGGTGAAGAGATAGAAGCCCCGCCGACCGCCGACCGCTTCGCCGGCGTGTGCAGGCATGGCGTCCCAGGTGAAATTCTCGGTGCCGTTGAATGCCCGATTGCCGTCGATGACGGCATATTTGGCGTGCAGATAGTTGTAGCGGGTCCGGTAGCCGTTGGGCGCATCGGGCAGTGTGGCCAGATAGCGAACCTCGGCCCCGGCATCGACGAGACGGGAAACGCACCATTTCTGCACGCCGGAGATGCCGCCGGCCGGCCCGCCCTCCAGCAGCAGACGCACTCGCACGCCACGAGCCGCCGCGTCGACCAGCACCTGGGCCATCTGCGGATGTTCGAACGTGTAGAGGCTCAGGTCGATGGATGTCGACGCCGATGCCAGTGCGTGGGCGATGGGCAGATAGAGACCCTCGGGTCCAACCGCGATTGCGGTCGTCGCCTCGACGTCAGCGGATAGCGGTATCTGCCCGTCCGCCGACGTCATGCCGCGCCAGCCGGGCATGCGCACACGGCGTCCCCACTGCACATCGCCCAGATCGCCGGCCCAGTCGCTCGCCTGATCCGTGTCGATGGGCTGCCACGTACCCGGATCAAGCTTGCGCTGCCACACCTGCCCCGATTCCCGGATGGATCCCCGTGCATACAACTGCGCAGCCACGCTCGTCCAACCGTCGATGGGGCGATCCTCATCGCCGTAGAGCAGCGTGTCCACCGCTCGCCCATCGGCATCCACCAGCGAAAGACTGCCGCCGCCATTGGCGATGGTGAGGCTTCCGTCCAGATCGAGCACATCGGGGTCGGTGTCCTCATCCCACTCGCAGGCCGGCGAAAAGCCGAACGAATGGCGGAAGGTTTCGGCCTGTGCGGCGCACCAGAGGTGTTGACCCGGCGCCAAGGTTAAGGTAGCCGTCAACGGGATCGTCGTCCGGCGTGTGTTGGCCACGATCTGCCAGCCGGCCAGGCTCGACCTCGCTGCCGCCGACATTCCAGAGCATCACGGCCTCGTCCGGCTCGTAGCTGATCGCGCTGTCGATGTGGGCCGCGGCGATCACCAGCTTGGCCGGCGTCGGGCCCTGAATGAGCGGGAAAAAGGCAAGCTGTGGGTTGTCTTCGGCGGCCACGAACGGTTCTGCCGTGGCATAAACGGGCGATGTAGTGAAAGCGAGAAGGGTGATTGCGCAGAAAATGACCAACAAACAGACGGTGTACTTCATGCCGGGGGATCGCATGGCTGTCTCCTAGAAATGTAAGTTATGGAATTGTCGCAAATTTCCTGACGTCCGTAGTATAGCACCGGCTCCGGTCGGCCATCAACCTCGATTTTGTAGCACGAAATTTATGTCGTGGTCATCCCACTCGGTTTGTAGAGGGGACTACGACATAAATGTCGTGTTACAAAACTTGCAAAACAACGTTGGCAATGCCGACAATCGTGATCCGCGGGAATCCGCCAGATCAGCGTCATCCGCGTTCTATCCTTTCCCACAATTACAAAGACTAACAGATGCGCGGCAACTGCTCGCCGACCTGCATGTCCACGACACGCGTGCCGCCGATGCCGGTCTTGGCCACGACGACGCCGGGATGCTGCTCCACCACATGGCCGAGGATGACGGCATCCTGCCCGTACGGATGGGCGCGCATGGCCGCCAGCACTGCTTCGGCCACGTCCGGCGGCACAATGGCGATCATCTTGCCCTCGTTGGCGATGTAGACCGGGTCCAGGCCCAGCATGTCGCAGGCTGCACGCACGGCCATGGGCACCGGCAGTCTGTTCTCCTCGTAGGCAATGCCCACGCCCGAGGACTGCGCGATCTCGTTGAGCGACGAGGCCAGCCCGCCACGCGTCAGATCGCGAAAGACATGGACATCGTGTGTCACGCTGAGGATGTCCGCCACCAGCCCATTGAGCGGCGCCGTGTCCGACACGACCGGCGCGCCGAACTCCAGCCCCTCGCGCACGCTCATGATGGCGATGCCGTGCACGCCGATCTCGCCGTTGACGATGACCACATCGCCCGGCCGCGCCCGCTGCGGACCGATCTGCACGCCGTCGGGGATCAGGCCGAAGCCGCTGGTGTTGATGTAGACGCCGTCGCCGTGGCCCTTGTCGACCACCTTGGTGTCGCCGGTCACCAGCGTGACGCCGGCCGCACGCGCGGCCGCGCCCATGCTCTCGGCAATCACACCGAGCTGATCCAGCGGCATGCCCTCTTCCAGAATGAAGCCGGCGCTGAGATAGAGCGGCTGCGCGCCGCTCATGGCCACGTCGTTGACGGTACCGTTGACGGCCAGTTCGCCGATGTTGCCGCCGGGAAAGAAGAGCGGTCGCACCACGTAGGAGTCGGTCGAGTAGGCCAGCCGTGCGCCATTGACACCGACATCGATATTGACGATGGCCGAGTCACCCAGATTTTCCAGCGTTTCGTTGCGAAAGGCCGGCAGAAAGAGGTGCTCGACCAGTTCAGCCGACAGTTTGCCGCCGCCGCCATGGCCCATGACGATGTTTGGGTAGTCGCGCAGCGGCAAGGGACAGGCCCAGCCTTCGATGTTGAGTTCACTGGTCATGAATGGTTACGACCTTTGATATGGCGGAGAAAGATTGGGAAACATTGGATAGTGTCTCGTGTTTAACGTGACCAGTTCCGCAGCACTCTGCTGTGCCGTCGCGGCGATGATAGCATCCGCAAGGCCTATGCCATGGGATGCATAGTAGTCACGCTTCAGGAGGCCGCCGGTGCGCGCTAACTCACTGTCCACGGGGATGATCTCAAACAACGACAGAAAGGCTTCTGTTGCGACACGTTCTTGCGGGCGCATGCCAGCGTACAGTTCAGCAATGGAGATCGCAGAGAGCTTGATTTCGTCAACATGTCGCGTAACGTATTCGACAGCCTCATTCGTACCGCGCAGATAATCTATCAGCACGTCGGTGTCGACGATCTTGACCTGCTTCATTGTCTCGACATCCCTATCCCAGGATGAACGTAGTTCCTCAAAATCGGGCAGATCGGTCCGATCGCGCCACAGTCCAGCCGCCGCTTCAAGTATTTCGCTTTTGCTTTGAACCGCCTGATCAGCAAGGTAGACGTCAATCGCCTCCCGGATCAATTGGCTTTGAGAGCGTCCGCTTCGCTCGGCAAGCTCGCCCAAAGAGCGTTTCTCCTCGTCAGTCAGATAGATTTGGGTCCGAATCATGAGAGACCTCCTGGTGATGTGATAACCAGGGATTTGTCATTCCGTTCGCACAGCGGGCGCAAAGCGCCATGAGCGAAGGGGATGCCTGTCCTGAGCCTGCCGAGAGAAGGAATCTCGGTCATGCTTACGCGAGATTTCTCGCTCCGCTCGAAATGACAGAATTTACCTGTGCAGAGCACTAGATGCATATACATTACATAGTAATGTATATGCATCTTAGCTCAAGATTCAGTTTGCGTCAACCGCTAACTCCACTTCTGCAAACCGCCCATACTGATAGTACGCAGCGCAGGCCCCCTCATTCGACACCATGGTCGCGCCCAGCGGCGAACGCGGCGTACATTCCTTGCCGAAGGCCGGACATTGGTTGGGCTTGATCAGCCCTTGCAGCACGTCGCCGCTGCGGCAGAGGCTCGATTCTTCGGTGTGGATATCCTCGACATTGAAACGCAATTCAGCATCGAAATCCCGATACGCATGGCTGAGTCGCCAACCGCTTTGGGGGATCTCGCCGATGCCGCGCCAGGTGCGGTCGGTCACTTCGAAGACGTCGGCCAGCATCTTCTGGGCGGGCAGATTGCCCTCGCGCTGCACGGCTCGTGGATAGGCGTTCTCCAGTTCGGCGCGGCCTGCCTCCAGTTGAACAACGACACGGCGAATGCCTTCCAGCACGTCCAGCGGCTCAAAGCCGGTGACGACGATGGGCACCTGGTATTTCTCGACCAGCGGCTCATATTCCCAATAGCCCATGACGCTGCAAACGTGGCCCGCGGCCAGAAAGGCCTGCACGCGGCTGACCGGCGAGTCCATGATGGCCGAGATGGCCGGCGGCACCAGCACATGGGAGACCAGCATGGAGAAGTTGGTCAAGCCCAGTTGCTTGGCCTGGAAGACAGCCATGGCATTGGCCGGGGCCGTGGTCTCGAAGCCGATGCCGAAGAAGACAACCTGGCGATCCGGGTTCTCCTGGGCCAGCTTGACCGCGTCCAGCGGCGAATAGACGATGCGCACATCGCCGCCCTGGCTCTTGATGCCAAAGAGATCCTGTGCACTGCCGGGCACGCGCAGCATGTCGCCGAACGAGCAGAAGATCACGCCGGGCTGCGCGGCGATGGCCAGCGCCTTGTCGATGATCTCCAGCGGCGTCACGCAGACGGGGCAGCCGGGGCCGTGGATCAGCTCGATCTCGTCGGGCAGCAACTGGTCGATGCCGTTGCGGATGATCGAATGGGTCTGCCCGCCGCAGACCTCCATCATGGCCCACGGCCGCGTGGTGATGGCGCGGATCTCATCAAAGAGCACACGCGCCAGTTCGGGATCGCGAAATTCATCTAAATATTTCATGGGTTAAACTCCTGGATAGACCGCGGATTAGGCTGATTCGGCGGATGATAGCGGATAAAACAATTGAAAGAATCCGTGGCTATCCGCCTAATCAGCCTAATCCGCGGTCTATTTCTTTCTCCGCGCCGAGTTCTTCTTCGAGGACGCCCATCTCCTGGAAGAGGCCGAGCGTCTCCTGCGCGGATTCTTCATCGAGTTTGGTGATGGCGAAACCGACGTGCACGATGGTGTAGTCGCCGACCTCGATCTCTGGCACGTAGGACAGACAGGCTTCTTTGGTGATGCCGGCGAAGTCCAGCTTGCCCATGGTCATGCCGTTGGCTTCATAAATTTCGATAACCTTGCCGGGAATTCCCAGACACATGGTTTTACCTCCAATAGACACTTCAACACGTCGGTGTGGCTTAAGGTTTTGCCACAGATGGACACAGATACGGCTCAGATTTTCACAGATGATTTCAGGTGGGGATACGAAACCGTAGGGCGGGTTTCCCTATCCGCCGATACATGGCACGAAAAGGATCTGGCTCGATCTCGCGAAATCTCACCAAACCGAAACCATCCGTGCCCCATCCTCTACCATCCGCGTTCATCTGTGGCAAAAATGTGCGATAACTGCCTGCCCCAGCGCCAGCCCACCATCATTGGGCGGGACCTTGCGATGGACCAATACACGTAGATCATGCTGCCGGAGCCGCTCCATTGTCAAGCCCAGCAGCGTGGCGTTCTGAAAGACGCCGCCGCTCAGTGCAATCGTGTCCACGCCGGTGCGCTCGGCTCAGGCGTAGACTCAACGTTTCGATCAGGCCGGCCACGGCATTGTGAAACTTGGCCGCAATGACCGGGCGCTCGACGCCGTTTCGCAGATCGGCCACAGTTTCGCGTATGACCGGCGCAGCGTCAAATTGCCAGGATTCTCCGCTGTCGATGATGTCAAAACGGTACTCGTCGGTGACGCCGGCAGCCGCCTGGGCCTCAAATTCGATGGCGGCCTGGGCTTCGTAGGTGACAGCCTGGCGTTGACCGGCCAGCGCGGCGACGGCGTCGAACAGGCGTCCCATGCTGCTGGTCTCGACGCTGTTGAGGCCGGTCTCAAGCTGGCGCAGCAGGATGTCTCGTTCCAGCGGCGGACAGGCGTCAACCGGCGGCAGTCCCTTCTCCCAGGCCAGACCCGCAGCCCAGAGTTGAGCCAGCGCCGTGCGATAGGGCCGCTTGACCGCGGCGTCGCCGCCCGGCAGCGGCACATATTTGAGATGGGCGAGACGCTCGTAGCCGCGATAGTCGGCCAGCATCACCTCGCCGCCCCAGATGGCGCCGTCATCGCCGTAGCCGGTGCCGTCGAAGCTGAAACCGATGACCGCTTCGCTCTCGCCCAGGCCATGCTCGGCCATCACCGACGCGATGTGGGCGTGGTGGTGTTGAACCGGGACAACCGGGCGGCCATTGGCGTGCTCCTGCGCCCAGCGGGTCGACAGATAGCCGGGATGTTTGTCGCAGGCGATCATCTGTGGCTCCACGCGAAAGATGGACTGGAAGTGATCGACCGCCCGTTCGAAGGCGGTCAGCGTCTCCAGATTCTCCATGTCGCCGATGTGCTGGCTCATGAAGGCGTGGTCGTCACGGGTCAGACAGAAGGTGGCTTTCAACTCACCGCCCACGGCCAGGATCGGCTGGACCTGAAATGGCAGCTTCACCGGAAAGGGCGCATAGCCTCTGAGATCGCCGGATGGGCAACTCGGCCCCCTCGAAGACGCGCACAACAGAGTCGTCGCAGTGGACGTGGATGTCGCGATTGTGGGCGAGTACAGCGTCGGCCATGGCCGGCAAACCCACGAGCACGTCGTCGTTTTGGCGGGCGATGGGTTCGTTGGAGCGGTTGGCCGAGGTCATGACGAGGACTGCTGCGTGCTGCTGCTGCGTGCTGCGTACGTACTGCGTTGGCTCCTCGAAGAGGAGGACGTGCAGCGGTGTGTAGGGGAGCATGACGCCGATGAAGTTGTTGCCGGGGGCGACGAGATCGGAGAGCGGGCTGTCGGGCCGTTTGCGCAGGAGGACGATGGGGCGTTGGCGACTGGTGAGGAGCGCTTGCTCCTGGTCATCGAGATGGGCGAAGGTGCGGACGGTCTCGATGTCGCGGGCCATGACGGCGAAGGGTTTGTCGACCCGGCCCTTGCGCTCACGCAATGTCCTCAGCGCTTGATCGTTGGTCGCATCGCAGGCAAAGTGAAAGCCGCCCAGCCCCTTGACAGCAACAATGTTCCCATCCGCCAGCGCGGCCTGTGCCGCCACAATCGCCTCATCGCCAACAAGATCGTCCTCTACTTCGCCCCCCGCCCCTCGCCCCTCGCCCCACAAAAAACTGACCTTCGGCCCACAAACCGCACACGCATTCGGCTGCGCATGAAAACGCCGGTCCAGCGGATCTTCGTATTCACGCAGACAATCGGGACACATGGGAAAGTCGGCCATGGTCGTCAATGGGCGGTCGTAGGGGATGTCGCGTGTGATGGTGAAGCGCGGGCCGCAGTTGGTGCAGTTGATGAAGGGATAGCGATAGCGGCGGTCGTCCGGATCGAGCAGTTCGGCCAGGCAATCGTCGCAGACGCAGAGATCGGGCGAGATCAGCGTGGCCGCCGTCGGGTCAGACTGGCTGTGGACGATGACGAAGTCTGTGTCGCCGAGCGCCGGCAAAGCCTGCGTTGTCACGGATTCGATGTGGGCCAGCGGCGGCGGTTCGGACTCCAGCGGCTTCGATGAACTGATCAAGGCTGTCTTCGTCGCCTTCGATCTCGATGAAAACGCCATCGCTGTTGTTGCCCACAAAGCCGGTCAGCCCGAGGCGTGTCGCCAAGCCGTAGACAAACGGCCGAAAGCCGACACCCTGAACGACGCCGCGCACATTGACCCGCCGGCGTTGCAGCGAATCTTCGTTCTGGGGAGTCGTTTCACGTGTTCGTGGCAGTTCCTCCGGCCACACAACCTCCGAAAAGGGATTAGCCACAGATGGACACAGGTAGTGCCTTTGTGGTTCCTTCAACTATGTCCGCCTAAGTCTCGGTCCAGAAACAAGTTCCCGTTTTGACAGTTCGACCTACGGACGCCATGTAGGGCGGAATGGCATTCCGCCTGGCCTAGCTAAGCCAAGCCTGGCTGGTCGGATACCCAATCCAACCTACGGATGACGCCATTCTGGAGGGTGCAGGGCGTCTGAAATCGGGAAGTAAAAAATGGACGGATCTTAAATGACAGCGGAGCGACTCTTTTCAAGAAAGGCCACCCACTCATCCATGCCGGCCAACGAGCGCGCCGATGTCTCGATGATGGGGGCGCCGGGGCAGACGTTCAGAATGTTGGCATGGGCCGCTTCACGATCAAACTCACACGCTTCGGCCAGGTCGATCTTGGTGATGACCGCGGCGTCGGCCGAGTGGAACATGGGCGGATACTTGAGCGGCTTGTCCTCGCCCTCGGTGACCGAGAGCAGGACCACGCGCACATCCTCGCCCAGATCGTAGCTGGACGGACAGACCAGATTGCCGACGTTCTCAATGAAGAGGAAGTCCAACTCGGCCAGATCCCAGCCCTCCAGATGGCGCTCGATCATGTCGGCCTCAAGATGGCACATGCCCTCGGTGACGATCTGACGCACGGGCGCGCCGCTCTGGGCCAGACGCTTGGCATCGTTCTCGGTGGCCAGATCGCCGACCAGCGCGGCCACGTTGTAGCGTTTGGCCAGCTCGGCCAACGTCTTCTCCAGCAGCTCGGTCTTCCCCGTTCCGGGGCTGGAGACCAGGTTGATCACACAGACGCCGGCCTCCTGGAAGCGAGCGCGCAGTCCCTGCGCAATGCTATCGTTCTTATCGAGAACGCCCTGACGAATCTCCACAATACGCGGTTTCATCTGTGTCCCTCCAGTCTTTATCTGTGTCAATCTGTGGCAAAGTTTTTCAACGTCTCACCCATCAGACCACCTCAATCGACGTCAACTGCATCTCCCGCCCTTGGACAATGCGCGGCGTCGGCGTGTCGCATTGGGGACAGCGGAAGCGTTGCGTGCCCGGCAGAGCCACCTCTTCCTGGCAGGTGGGGCAGTAGACGACGATGGGGATGTCTTCGATCTCCAACGTCGCGCCTTCGAGCAACGTGCCCTCGGTGGCCACATCAAAACAGAAGAGCAACGATTCCTTGACCACGCCGGACATGCGGCCCAGCCGCAAATGCAGTTCCGTCACCTTGGTCGCCCCGGCATCGCGAGCGGCCGTCTCCGCCATTTCGATCAGATTCTGGGCAATCGACAGTTCGTGCATCCATCCAGTGTAGATCAATTTCTTATGTCGATCAATGGGCAGATGAAGGGCGTTCCCACTGGATGGATGCATGGTCTTTGCACTGGTCAATTGGCCAGGTGTTCGTTGGCTGGATCCAAGAAGCCCGACATCTGCCGGATGTCGGGCTTCTGAAGGGCATCAGATCTCACCATCGGCTGAACTAGTCGCCGCTGCCTTCGCCCTCTTCCTCCTCGCCATCCATGTCCATTTCACCGTCATCGTGGCCTTCCATGTCGCCGTCTTCACCCATCTCATGGCCCTCGCCGTCCATCTCTTCGCTGTCCATGTCCATGCCTTCCATGTCCATGGGCATCTCGCCCGTCATGTCGACGACGGGGACGGTCAGCGTCTGGGATTCGCCGTTGCTGAAGCTGATGGTCAGTTCGATCTCGTTGCCGGTCTCCAACTGCTCGACCAGGTTGATGAGCATGACGTGCTTGCCGCCCGGCTTGAGTTCGACACTGCCGCCGGCCGCAATCGGATAGCCCTCGGGCTGGTGGACCATACGCATGACGCCTTCATCGTTGACGGTCTCGTGCAGTTCTACGACCTCGGAGGCCGGACTCTCTGCCGAGATGAACTGGACGTCCTCATCCAGGCCATTGAGCACCAACATGAAGACGGCGCCGTTGCCCTCGGCCATGGGGGAAGGCCGTGCACGCACATTCATCACCGTGATCTTACCCGGCTCAGGCTCCATCATCATCTCGCCTTCGTCGGCCATGGGCGCCACCATTTGGCAGGCGGACAGCAACAGCAACGACAGAAGCAACATCACAAACAGGATACGTTTCTTCATCAGTTCAAGACTCCTTGTAGGTTTTCATTTGTCACAATATGGACCGCTGATTTGGCGGATGAGGCTGATTTTTGTGGATAAAATCCGAATCAATCCGGTTTTGTCCGCCTAATTTGCCCAATCCGCGGTCTATCGGCATAGGGCAATACAGCCGCTTTCATCTCACCGTGACGGCTGCGCTGGTCGCAGTGACATCGACGTCCTGCGAGTAACGGTCGCCGTCACGATTTTCGATCTTCACGCTGACAATCCAGTCGCCCAGCATGGTGAACTGGAACGGGACACGGTAGCGCCCGTCTTCGCTGCCGTCGGCGCCGTCCCAGACGCTCTCGGTGAGCACCGGAACCATGCCGGCGTGGGTCATGTTGCCCTCCAGGCTCACCGTCACATCGGTGACCGGCAGCCCATCGTCATCGACGATCTCGACGGTGAGATGGTCTCCCTGAATGCCTTCGGCTGCGGGGATGAGCGTCATATGCAGGCCGGCTGCAGCGCGCTGTCGTCGGTGCGATTGCACGCGCTGATCGGACAATGTCAAGATCAGTAGCAACAACAGAATAGACAACCGGCCCATGCGAAGATTCTCCTCGCTTCGTGGTGATCAGACGTCGTATCTTCTCAACATGATCTTCTCACCATGTAGGGGCAGCGCTTGCCCCTACATGGTGAGAAGATCAACAAACTTAGTAGCTCAACACCCGCGCACCATCGGCGAAGAGCGCGGTCCAGGTCATGTCCGGACCGCCGAGCATCACGCCGTCGATCACATCGTCCTGGGTCATGCCGCCGACGTTCTGCATGCAGAACGGGCAGATGAGGACGGTGCCGCCGTCGGCCATGAAGTTCACCAGTCTGTCCTGCACGGACTCGCCGCTGACATGGATGTTCTGGGGAATGTTCTTGTCGACCAAGCGCACGCCCTCGACATTGAGGAAGATGGTGACCGGGATCTCACGGCCCACGAGGATCTTGTGGGCGAAGTTGACGGCCATGGCCGAGCGATCCAGATCGTCGGTCGAAAGGTTGACGAAGAGACTCTCTTCCGAGGCAGCGATGGCCTCCTGGAAGGCCACAACTGCCGGATCCGGCGCGTCCATGGTCTCAGTGACGGCTTCGCTTGCCTCGACTTCGGCCTCTGTCTCGGGGACAGCTTCTTCCTCTGGGGCCGGGGTGGCCGTTGCAGCGGACTCCTGGGCCAACGCCGGTACATTGACCTGGCCGGTTATCAGCACGCCGGCAAAGAGGGCTGCCGCCAGGACGGCGACGCCCAACAGGTAGTAGATTTTGTGCATTTGAATGATCCTATCTGGTTGAACGGTCCGACCGTTCCGCTTGTCACGCGATATTTTGTATCGCGACATTCATGTCGCAGCGTCGGGCGCCGGATGCGCCAGTCGGCCACGATATAAATGTCGTGCTACAAGAGGCAGCGTGACAAGTTCAGCAGAACAGCCAAACTCTAGGATTACCAAACTCGTCCAGCCGATGGCCGGATCTGCAAACTCAGTAGTTCACGATCTGTCATTCTGAGCGGGTATTTCCGAACACATTGCTCTGGCAAGTGACCAGCGAAGAATCTCGCTTTCCACCAAATCGTGAACTACTGAAACTGAGTCTGAAATCCCTTCGATATCTGGTTTTCGGTACACAGGAACAGAATATCAGATCAACCGAAACGGGGCGGGGGCGTGGGGACCATGGGGGCAAAGGGCGTGGCAACGCAGAAGCGCATCATACGTTCGACGGTTAGGCGTAGATTCTCCAATTGCAGCCAGCCGACAAACAGCACGAGCAGCAGGGTGACAACGAGTGTTGTGTCCGGCAGCGACTGTCCGGCGATGTCAGCCGAATCGCCCGTACCGCCAGAACCCGCGACAGCAGCCGGTTCGTCCATCAGCGGGTTGCCGCAGTAGGATTGCAGCGACCAGACAATTCGGCTGAGCGAATCGCTCGCATCTGAAGCCCCGGCAAGGACGGGCGTAGCAAAGACAAAGTGAGGCGATCCATGGGGATGACCCGGCTCGGCCCAGGCGCCCCAACAGATGAAGGGCATCACAAAGGTCAGCAGCGCCACATAGCCGACCAGAATCAGCCGCTGCCATTTCGGTATTTGTCGCCCGGTCTGATGGCGACGTTTCCTGCCGTCTGCCGCGTACAATGCCATAGTGTTTTCAGTGTAACATACCGATTTTGTGCGCCGAAACTTTCTGGTGGTGTCGGTCGCACGATGGCAATCAAAGGGCGATCCACGAAGAGCACGAAGGGCCACGAAGAAAAACTGCTTTGAGCATCTTCGTGAATCTTCGCGTCCATTCGTGCTTCTTCGTGGATCACCCTTTTCCCGACCCATTCCAGGAGACTCGTGATAGTGTACACATGACAATTGCCCCCTCGTTTATGGGACATATGACATTGTGAGCGCCCAGCGTTTCGATATACAATGCACGGGGCTACTCCCCGACTGGACAACGGCCCGCATTTACAGGAAGGATTTGGTTGTCATGGATGAAAAAAAAGAGGCCACTGAAGAGACGAACGTCGATCAGGGGCCATTGTTCGACGCGTTTGAGCCGCCTTCGGTTGAACAGTGGCGGGAAGAGACGGTTGCCGCCCTCAAGGGTCTCCCCTTTGAGAAGCTGAGCACCCGCACCTACGAAGGCATCACGCTGCAGCCGATCTACCGGCGCGCCGATGCCGCCGGCCATCACCCACCAGCGTACATTGCCCGGCAAACCGCCCTACGTGCGCGGCGCCGACGCGGCCGGCTATCTGGCCGCCCCGTGGCTCGTCGCTCAGGAGATCCGTGTTGGTTCGCCCGCAGCCTTCAACGAAGCATTGCGCCACGACCTGGCGCGCGGCCAGACTGCCGTCAACCTGGTGGTGGATGCGCCCACACGCGCCGGCCTTGATCCCGATCAGGGCCCGGCCGAGCAGATCGGCGTCGGCGGCCTGTCGTTGGCGACGGCAGACGATCTGGCGACGGCGCTGGACGGCCTGGATCTGGCCGCCACACCGATCTTGATCCAGGCCGGGACATCGGCGCTGGCGCTGGGGGCGCTGCTGTCCGCGGCGATCCGGCGTTTGGGTTTTGAGCCAAGCCAACTGAGCGGCTGTGTCGGCAGCGATCCGCTGGGTGAGCTGATGCGCGACGGGCAACTGCCCTGTTCGCTGACCCAAGCCTACGACGAGATGGCCGAGTTGACAGCCTGGACCCAGGCCAACGCCCCCGCGCTGGACACCCTTGTCGTGGACGGTTCGCCGATCCATGAGGGCGGCGGCAGCGCCGTGCAGGAACTGGCCTACGCCCTGGCAATCGGCGTTGACTACCTGCGTGCCATGTCGGCGCGCGGTCTCGACGTCGATGTCGTTGCGCCGCGCATATGCGCTTTGTCTTTGCCGTCGGCGGCAACTTCTTCATGGAAGTGGCCAAGCTGCGCGCCGCACGGTCTGCTCTGGTCACAGATCGTCGATGCCTTCGGCGGCAGCGATGAAGCCCAGAAGATGACCATCCACGCCCACACTGCTCGATGGAACAAGACGACCGTCGATCCCTACGTCAACATGCTGCGCGTGACCACCGAGGCCTTTGCCGGCGCGGTCGGCGGCGTGGGTAGCATGGCTGTCGCTCCCTTTGACGACGTGGTTCGCCCGGCCGACGAGTTTGCCCGCCGCATCGCCCGCAACACCCAGTTGGTGTTGCAGTCCGAGACCAATGTCGCCCGCGTCATCGACCCGGCCGGCGGCTCGTGGTACGTCGAGCAGTTGACCGACCAGCTTGCGCGGCAGGCATGGTCGCTCTTCCAAGCCATCGAGGAAAACGGCGGCATGCTTGCGGCCTTGGAAGCGGGAACGCCCCAGTCGCAGATCGCGGAGACAGCGGCCAAGCGGATGACCAATCTGGAGACACGGCGTGACGTTCTCGTCGGGACCAATATGTATGCCAATCTGACCGAGACCGCGCTTGAGGCCGGCTCCTTGGATAGCGAAGCTCAGGGCATTTGCGGCGCAACGCCAGGCGCAGATTGCCGAAGTGCGCAGCGCCAGCCAAGCGCTTTCGTTCACTGCACCGGCCGATGCCGAACCCGGCACGCTGATGGCCGAGGCCATCGCTGCTGCCGACGCCGGGGCCACGCTGGGCCAGATCAGCCGTGCCCTGCGCGGAGGCGGGGCAAGTGGCGAGTCGCCATCCGTAACGCCGATCGTACAGCGACGCATCGCCGAGTCATTCGAAGAACTGCGCGCCGCCGCCGATGGCTTCGCCGAGCGCACCGGCTCTGCGCCCAGGGTCTTCCTGGCCAACATGGGACCGCTGGCCCAGCACAAGGCCCGCGCCGACTTCACGACCGGCTTCCTGGCCGTCGGCGGCTTCGAGTGCGACTCGCCGCCCGGCTTCGACACGCCGGAGGCCGCGGCCGATGCCGCGCTGGCTGCCGACGCAGAAGCCGTGGTCATCTGCTCGACCGACGCCACCTACCCCGAGATCGTGCCGGCGCTGGTGGCTCGCATCAAGGCGAGCAGGCCGGAGACGATGGTGCTGCTTGCCGGGTATCCGCGCGAGCAGGTGGAGGCGTTCAAGGCCGCAGGTGTCGACGAGTTCATTCATGTTCGTGCCAATTGCTATGAGATCAATCGGCAGTTGCAGGAGAAGATGATAGGGTAGGCCGAAAGAGAGTCTCTTCGGTTTCTATCGGTCCGATTGTTGTCAAGCATGGCGGGATACTGTCTCCTGTTCACGGGCAGGGGCTGAATTATTTCTGCATTTGTCGGATAATGTCCCACATTGGGTATTCGCGACATGCATCACTGGATCATACGCCTCGTGATCAGTTTGTTTTGTCAAATGTTGAATGATGAGTAACTGGCGGGCTGTCACCGTCAATATGATGAAAGTTATAAATTGACGCTATGATGGCGTCAATAGTGTGGTGTGAAGGCTGAATGTTGCGATAGACGAATTTTTGGGTTGCTCTCAGAACAAATTTTCTGTTATAATTCTAGCAGACGTAATTTCGCGATAAAATTCCCCGCTATCGAAGATGTAAAAGAGGAAACATTATGTCAGCTTCCAACGGCTTTAGTATCGACCGGCTTTCTCCTGAACTCCAGGAACAGATTGGTCATCTCTATGACGTTCACAACGGGCAAGGTGATCAGTCGGTCGAATATCTCGCGCCAAATGAGATCTATCAAGGAGATACTACTGAGTTAATATCTCAGATTGAACCCAACAGCATTGGCTTAAGTGTTTGGTCTCCACCTTATTTTGTTGGCAAAGATTACGAAGCCAATATGACCTTTGACGACTGGAAAGATCTGTTGTCAGGCACCATTACAAAGCACTTCTCAATCATCAAGCCAGGTGGATTTCTTGCCATCAATATTGCCGATATTCTCGTTTTTCGAGATCCTGATATGCCGCGTATTCAAGCAGATGTTATTGGCAGGAAGCGTTCTCCCGTAACACGCGAAGACGTTCTCACTGCAATCTCAAAACATCCGGGATACAATAGGCATCAACTTGCAGAATTACTCGGTTGCAGCGAACAAACCATCGACAGACGGCTGAACGGGAACAACATAAGAGGCGGTAAATCTGAGGTCCAAACGCGCGTAAAGATCGTAGGTGGAATGGTTGAGCAATGGGCGCTTGACGCTGGATTCTACACCTATGACCGTAGGATTTGGGTAAAGGATGCCGCATGGGAGAATTCTCGTTGGGCTAGCTTGTCATACCGATCGGTAGATGAATTTGAATATCTCTACATATTTTGGAAACCCGGAATTACGAAGATTGATCGTAGCAGATTATCTCGCACTGAGTGGCGTGATTGGGGGTCCCGAGGTGTCTGGGAAATACCTTCTGTTCGGGCAAATGATGATCATGAGGCCAAGTTTCCGCTGGAACTTCCCCTCAGAGTCATAAAATTGTTTACAGACCGTGATGACATAGTTCTGGATTGCTTCATGGGTAGTGGAACATCTGCGATCGCTGCCGCGAAGCTCCAACGTAAATACATTGGCATTGAACTAGACCCCAAATATGTCGAGCTAGCGAGACAGAAACTATCTAGAACACAGGTAAATCTATGCTGATCGATCCGAGTAATCTTCAAGAAAACCTTGATCGGCTTGAAGATATTGAGAAAGCCTCACTACGCCTTGTGGTTCAAGCTCTTTACGATTATCGTGAATCTGCAATTGAAATATTTCGTGAGGAGAGCGATCTAGTCGCAGACATCGGCGAAGACATCACCCGTGAGGCCCTAGACCAACTGGGGATGGCAAAGATTCCTCAGAGGTTGTATGGCAAAATAGATTATAAACGCGCCCGTTATTTATTTCATCCAGATTATGCAATTCAGCAAGCGCTTTTTGTAGACTCGAAAGCAGAGAAAGTTAGTGGACAACGCACTGCAACCCTTCAAACTTCTCAACTTTCAATGACGGTAAGGCAGATAAGGGCAGGGATGCCGATTGATATTCCTGGAAGTCTACCATCCATAATCGAGGTGCAAGGACAGAGATTCATTACGACTACACTATTTGTGAAATATAACTATGATGATGGCAGCGATAGCAACAACGTCTTAAGCAGCATCACTATAGCAGCTTTACCCAACGGTATTCTACAGGAGCGATACAATCCTTCTCCCGAAGAAACAATTTGGCTGGCTGGTCGAAATGCACCTACCCTGGGTGAAGCATTCCGTGTTCGTCTGTCTTTTCAACGTCTGAAATCAAAAAGAAGCTGGAGAGTTCAGACTATTCCATTGCCCCCAAATAAATATGAGTGGTCAGAGTAGGTTTGCTCTGTTCTTGAGATTTATCCTAGACAGATGAAGGGCGTATATTGCTGCCCATTTTTGTGGCCGATCACTGGTGTTTATGAAACACAGTGCATCCGGTATCGTCTGATCCATGGCGCTAGTCTGGTCAACTAACGCCGCCACGCCAACCAATAGCACATTATATTGATCAAAGAATTTGGACTCCACGCTGCATATCCTGCGGCATCTGCGTTACCTGGATCTCGATCCCGAGCAACGCAGATGCCAGTTGACGTCTTTCGAATTGGACCGTTCCGCAACGTCGGCCAGAGTGAGAAAAAATGAGCACACAGCATATTCATGTCGGCGTGGAAGATGCCAAGCGTGGGTTCGAACGCTTTATCGCTGCATAGCATTCAGCGCAGTCAGATGTAACCCAAGAAGCCGAAGTCCATCTGAACTTTGAAGATCTTGCGATGTTGGCCTCTGTCTTGACACCAAAGCGGCTTGAACTGTTGAAGGTGTTAAGACAGCAAGGTCCGCTGAGTGTTCGAGCCCTGTCCAAAGCGCTGGAACGCGATTACAAAAACGTCCATGTGGATGCGTCGGCGCTTGAAGCAGTGGAGCTCATTCAACGCGACAGCGACGGCCTGCTTGTTGCACCGTGGGATGTGATCGATGCACACGTGCGCTAGGTTGCCTGAGTCGATTCGCATCATTAGCGGCCGCAGAGCAATTGCGGCGGAGCGAAAAAACTATGAAGACGCCACAGCGTGACTCAGACACGGAAGTAGAGATGT
>CAVOQD010000026.1:0-66860 GCA_963698255.1 uncultured Chloroflexia bacterium
CCAGTATTCCGACCAAGGCTTCGATGGTCGGCACCGGACGCCTGCACGAGTTGCCGGACTTCCGAGCAACAATTGGGTAAGCCCTCTTCAATTGCTGCAATGAGGTAAAGCATGAAAGTGGGCAGATGATTGTCTGCTTCGTCCAAGCTCAACCAGGAGGTCTGTAGACGTCTGTCGTCGGCAGCGGTCTCCTGATCGACAATATGCTCGATCCAACTGCTGATTAGCGTACTCTTGCCATACCCCAGGGGCGCTAACCAGGATGACGGCGCCGGTGAGGCAGGCATCAAGTCGCGGTCAACAAATGAGGGCGCGGCAGATCGTGTCGCCAAGCAAAACAGGCTGGAATTTTGTTTGCAGCAATGGTAGATTCATGCTTCAAAGCCGTGTGCCTTCAGCCTACATCTGACAGATGGGACCAAAACTTAAGGTCAGTTTATTCTACCAGGTTCAGTCTTGCAAACACGACGTCGAAAGTTCAAGACCTCTATATTGTCATCTGCTGCTGGTTGATCTTTTGTATGCCTATTCGAGCCACCCTGTGCTAGCGGCAAACGCGGCAGCGGGCGCCCAGGGGACGACATAAGAGGGTATGGCAATTACCGTGCGTCCTGGGGGTCTATCGTGGCGGATTCGTCAAGGCCTCATCGCCGCAGGCCGTTCGATAGCCGCAGCCTCGGCAACGCGACGGATCCTGATGATCGCGGGACATGTCGGATGCGGAACGCGCGCGTCGGATGGCGTCGGCGGTCTCGAGCACCTGCCAACGCAAGGCGTCGGTGAAGGGGATCTGGATCGTGGCGTCGGCATAGCGCAACAGACCGTAGGGCGGTCGTACACGCGCATACTCCTCGACCAGTAGGCAGTAGGCGCCGAGCTGCAGAATGTGGCCTTCGTACGGGGTTGCCGGCTTGCGGCGACTCTTCACTTCGACCGGAATGGTCAGCTTGCGACCTTGTTCATCGATCTCAACCAGGTAATCGGGTTTGCCCACAATGCCATGGCGACGGCTGCGCAACGGTTCTGCCACCCGCTGCCACGTACCGGTGTCGGCATAGACGACCGTTCCTGACGGCAAACCCGTTCGCGCCTGGTCACGCTGCGAAGATCGCAACAGGATCAGGCCAACTGCCAACAGGATGATCGAAACAATCGCGACAAACCACATATCAAAGCCTCAGACAACTGTATCGACTGCCACAGAAAACCACACGAGGAAAGGGCAATAGCCGCAGATGAACGCAGATATATTATGTACGTGAGCCAGGCTCAAAGCAGTTCAACCCATCTGTGTTTATCTGCGCCCATCTTCGGCTCATAAAAACGTACTCTACGACGAGAGCATGGTCGGCGACTGAGCGGCTTCCCAGGCGATCATGGCTTTCTTGCGTGTCGATCCCCATCGATAGTCGCTGACTATGCCCGACTGGCGGATCACCCGGTGGCAGGGGATGACATAGGCGACCGAATTGGATCCGACTGCACGCCCGATGGCACGGGCTGCGCCCGGCTGGCCAATACGCTGGGCAAGATCGCCGTAGCTACAGACTGTGCCCTGTGGCATGCGCAGCAGCGCCTCCCACACCTTGACCTGGAAATTGGTGCCACGCACAAACAGATCGACCGTCCGCCGGCCCGTCGACCCGGAAACCGGGAATACCCGGTCGACCAGCGGTTCGGTTGCAGACGGGTTTTCCACCAACCGTGCGCCGGACCACTGGGTCTCAAGCATGTCCATGGCTGCCGCCGAGCGGCAACAGTTTCAGTTTCGGCCGTCTTGCCGTCGTCGACAAAGGTCAGCAGACAGATGCCCCGATCCGTCGTCGCCAGCAGGCACTCGCCGAAGGCTGTCTCATGGAAGCCGTAGTCGATGACCATGCCGGCGCCCTTGCGTTTGTATTCGCCCGGCGTTACGGCTTCGAGATTGACAAACAGATCGTGCAGCCGTCCAGGGCCGGACAGTCCGGTTTCGTAGGCAGTATCGAGCAGGCTGCGCGAATTCGCCAACTGTTGCTTGGCATGTTCGACGGTCAGGTACTGGACGAAACGCTTGGGGCTGATGCCGGCCCAGCGACGGAAGATCCGCTGAAAATGGGCGGGACTCAGGTGCAGACGAGCCGCTGCCTCATCCAGACTGGGCTGCGCCGATAGTTTTCCTCCAGAAAACGAATCGTCTCAGCCACACGTGCATAGTCATCCGCCGCTTGGCCCATCGGTAATTCGTTGCGTTGCGCATCAAATGTCGCACCAGCCATTATGTCACTCACTCTACCCTCCAGATCATTGGTTGCCGTCTCAGTCAACATACGACGCTACGCTCGTCCAAGGCTGCAAACACCTGTATCGATGTCTCCAGGATAAGCCACATCCGCTTAGAACTTCCACCCGTTTCTTGCGGTCTTGACGCGGTTCGGGCGCAATGGTATTCTGACCATCGTCGTCGGTCCTGCTGGAGGATGACGTATTTTTTTGGGTGGACACATTCTGCAATGAAGTCAAACTCTCGGATATCGTCGCTCGTCCTGGTGCTGATCTCAGGCGCCTTCTTGGTCCTGACCTGGCCGGTCTGGCGCTGGCTGTGGGGCGAGTGGATGGGCAATGACTACTACAGCCATGGCATCGCTGATCGTTCCGGTTTCGATCTTCCTGGCGGTGCAGCGTTTTCGCCACGATAAGAGTCTGCCGTGGCCGCCGCCGTCGGGGAGCAACCTGGGACTGTTGCTCTTGGCCCCCAGTTTCCTCGCCTACCTCTTCTTCTACAATGACCGTGCCTACTACCTGGCGGCATTCGCCATGATCGGCATGATCGGCGGTCTCGTCTGGACACTCTGGGGCGACAACACAGCCCGTCGATTGGCCTTTCCCATCGCCTACCTGGTCTTCATGATACCACTGCCGTTCATCGAACGCTGGACCTTGCCGCTGGCCATGTTCACCGGCGTCTGCTCGGGTGCGGCTGTGCAATTTATCGGTCTTGACATTGAGATCATCGGCAACTCGGTCTCCCTGCCCAATGCCGATCTCGTCATCGGCGCCCAGTGTAGCGGCATCAACTCGTTGATTGCCCTGATGGCGCTGGCCGTGCTCGCAGCCTATCTGGTGGACGGACCGCCATGGGCGCGCACGATTCTGGTCTTGCTCTCGTTCCCGCTGGCGATGTTGGGCAATATTCTGCGCGTGGCTTCGCTCCTGATCGTCGCCCGCTTCTACGGCGCCGACAGCGCATTTACCTTCTACCATGATTATTCCGGGCCGATTTTCTTCCTCATCTCCCTTGCCCTGTTAGATCCTGGCAAGCCGGCTTCTGGGCTGCAACACGCTGCGTTCGGACGTCATCTGAGCGCCCGCCGGGGCCGAGGACAGTTGTTGCAGCAAGCAGCCAGGACCTCTGAACGAAAATTGGCCTGCAACATGATTGGCGACTATAATCCTTCACAGGATCTCGTGCTCAAACAACCTGCACCCAAGCAGGAAGAGCCGGCAGATCGTCTGTCGGCTACGGTTAGCCGATCTGGTCTGAACGCATGAAAACCGCCAATCTTCGCAGCTTCATCGTCTTTGGCTCTACTCATCGTCGGGCTGCTTGTCGTCTATGCGCCCAACTATCTGAGTTCTCAAGCCGGCCCCCAAGCCATAGAAGACGAGACAAATACACACCGCTATACCACCGATCTCGATTTTTGGCAGAAGACCCCGCGTGAAAGAGCCGTCTACGCAACGACCCGCTTTGACCTGGATGCCGACCTCAGCGATACGCCAACCCAGATCGGCAATTGGACCGGACAAGATGTGCCGGAGACCAACCAAGAAGTCATCATTTTGCTGGAGCCGGAGCAGTATATCCAGAGGCTGTACCAGGACGATCAGGGGCGATATCTGTGGTTGAGCATGATCGGAGGACGAAGTTCACAACCCTTCCATGCCCCGGACATCTGCTATGACGCCGACGGTTGGCAATATGATTTGGGATCACACCCCATCTCGCTGGACGGCGGCGGCGAACTATACGGCCTGTGGCTGGAGGCGGAAAAGTTGATTCCGGGCGACACAGAGGCCACCCAACATATCGTCTATTACTTCTATCTGTTTCCCAACGAGCAACGCGATCTCTCCCAAGGCATTGTCCTGTTTAAGCTGACATCGTCGGTCTACGGATCAGTCGAGGAGACGCTGGACATGCACGCCGATTTTGTGCGAAACTTCTTCGTACGCACAGAATAGCGTGAGCCTCATGACGCTGCCCCTCTGCCCATTCACAGCCAAGCAACCGCGTCATTTTCGCAGCGCTGACCGCATACTGCGGTTGCTTGCACTGGTTGCCGGCCTCTCACTAGCGACCGCATGCTCATTCGGCAGCCCGCAGCCGACGCCGATCCCAAGCGGATCTTGCACGCTCGAATTGCCTGACAACGCGACGGACGAACAAGCAATCCGCGCCGTATTGGCCGCTGAAGGCGCCTTCGTGGTGACCCAGGAGATCACGGCCTTGATGGCTCTGTGGGCCGAAGACGGCTTTGTGGCCGATGCCAAGAATACGTCGGACAACAGCGAAGATGACCAGCGATGGCTCAACAAGGATGCCATTCGCCACCGCTACGTCCGCACCGTCTTTCCCGGCGCGCCTAGCCAAGTCCGCCCCGCGGATCTCAAAATTGCCATCGACGATGAGGCTGCCGTCGTCTATGCAACCACCAACATCGGTTCCGAGACTGCCCCGGCAGGCGACCGATGGGAACTCGTCAAAGTCGGGGATTGTTGGCAGCTCACGAGCCTGACCTACAACCTCGAAGCCAGAGACTGAAAAATGGTTTACGTCTACGGGTCCACCGTCCGCTCCAGCGGATCGGGCGGCTGAAGCCATGTCTGCAATCCCTACCGCTCTGCCCTCGCTGCTTGGCCTGGCAGTGGCCATGATCCTCCTGACCGTGCTCAGCCGCCGGGTCAGCATCGAA
The DNA here is from genome assembly GCA_963698255.1 of uncultured Chloroflexia bacterium. Lineage (GTDB taxonomy): Bacteria > Chloroflexota > Anaerolineae > Caldilineales > Caldilineaceae > JAWKOK01. The sequence goes on from CAVOQD010000026.1 coordinate 4,953, forward strand.
ATCCAGACCGTGATCTATCTGATCACACGTTCGCTGGATATGGCCACGGTCGGCCTCTTCCTGGTGCTGCTGCCCGGCATCTTCATCCACGAAAGCGCGCATTGGGCAATGGCCCGCCTGCTCGGTCTGCGCACCGGCAAGTTCCGGGTCTGGCCCAAGCGACAGGGCAAAGTGATCGGGATGGGTCAGGTCACGGTGGAGCAGGGAGGCGTCTGGCTGGACAGCCTGGTCGGCATGGCCCCGTTGCTGGTCGGCTCAATCCTGGTGGCTCTGATCGGGCGACATATCTTCGGCGCGCGCCAACTGATGACCTACGCTTATCAGGGCGACTTCAGCGCCACCAGCGCGATCTTTCTCAATGCGATGAGCGCAGCGGACAGTGCGCTCTGGGCCTATCTGCTCTTTGCCGTCGCCAACGCCATGATGCCCAGCGCCAGCGACCGCGAACCGATCGTCCCTGTTCTGCTCTACCTGACGCTGGCCTTGGTCATCTACCTCGTCCTGGGTCTGCCCCTCTCCCCATTCTCGACAGCGCTGGCGTGGATCGTCCCCATGATCCAGGATCTGACCAGCGGCCTCCTGCTGACCATTGTTCTCGACGTGGTGGTGCTCGTGATCCTCACGTTGTTGACATTGCTGATTGCACCGGCGCGCAATCGGCGGCGATAGCATTCTGTTTGAGTGACAGAGCATGGGACGCGGAAAGAGCACGTTTCTCGCAGGTCCGACTTGCAGTCGAACAAGCTGTCATATCTCCAGTCGGATAGGTCTGATTGGCAGCGTTGTCACACTGCAAGTGTGATCTACAGAAGTTATGTTTTCGTTCCGTTCTACACCTGCGGCAACCTTGCCAGGCTCGCCTGGATCTCTTCTTCGGGGTAGGCGTAATCCTCCAAGCCGCCGGCAAGATAGGCGTCGTACGATGCCAGATCGAAGTGACCGTGGCCGGAGAGATTGAAGACGATGGTCTTGCTCTCGCCGGCCTCCTTGGCGGCCAGCGCCTCGGCCATCGCGCCCCAGACCGCGTGAGCCGTCTCCGGCGCGGGCAGGATGCCTTCGGCCTTGGTGAAGCTCAGTGCAGCGTCAAAGATCGCTGTCTGGGTCGTGCTCACAGCGTCGATGAGTCCGGCGTCCTTCAAGGCGCTGACCTGGCCGCTCATGCCGTGATAGCGCAGACCGCCGGCATGAATCGGCGCCGGAACAAAGTCGTGGCCCAGGGTGAACATCTTGATCAGAGGCGTCATGCCTGCCGTGTCGCCAAAGTCGTAGGCGTACGGGCCTTTGGTCAGGCTGGGTGTCGCCGCCGGTTCCACAGCCACCACGCGGGTCGTCTTGCCGTTGACAATGTTCTCGCGGATGAACGGGAACGAGAAGCCGGCAAAATTGCTGCCTCCGCCGACACAGCCAATCAGCACATCCGGCCAGTCGGCGTCTGCGACCTCAAGCTGCTTGATGACCTCCTGCCCGATGACCGTCTGATGCAGCATCACATGGTTGAGCACGCTGCCCAGGGCATATTTGGTGTCTTCACGCGACATCGCTTCTTCGACGGCCTCGGAAATCGCAATGCCCAAACTACCGGTGCTGTCGGGGTTGGCCGCCAAAATGTCTCGTCCAGACTGCGTCTCCATGCTCGGGCTCGGCACGACGGAAGCGCCCCAGGTCTGCATCATGATCTTGCGATAGGGCTTCTGCTCATAGCTGATCTTGACCATGTAGACCTTGCACTCGATACCGTACATCTGGCAGGCAAAGCTCAGCGCGCTGCCCCACTGGCCGGCGCCGGTTTCGGTGGTCAGGCGGGTCACGCCCTCTTTCATGTTGTAGTAGGCTTGGGGAACGGCGGTGTTGGGCTTGTGGCTGCCGGCCGGGCTGACGCCTTCATATTTGTAGTAGATCTTGGCCGGCGTGTCCAACGCCGCTTCCCAGCGGCGGGCACGGTAGAGCGGCGACGGACGCCAGAGCTTGTAGACATCCTGAACCTCGTCGGGGATCTCGACATAGCGTTCTGTGGTGACTTCCTGCTCGATCAGCGCCATGGGAAAGAGCGGGGCCAGATCCTCGGGACCGACCGGCTGTTTGGTGCCTGGATGAAGCGGCGGCGGCAGCTCAACGCCGGCAGCGGGCAGATCGGCGTTGATGTTGTACCAATGGGTCGGCATATCGCGCTCGGTAAGCACGATTTTCGTGAGATCACTCATCAGTGTGCTCCTTGGATTCGAGTTGGATTGGTCGAGTTTTTGGGGTAGAGAGTCGCCATTGACACGTAGATGCGGCCATGGAACGCACTGATTATATCATTTCCCGGATTGATGGCGCTAACCCTAAAAAACGAACAAAAAAAGGCGTCTCTTTCGAGACGCCCTTTCAGAACGCAAATGCAAACCCGCGGGCATTAACCCAAATGCGGGGCCAACTGGCTGGCCAACTGCGGCTTGGGCTTGTAGCCGACGATGCGCTCAACCGGTTCGCCGCCCTTGAACAGGATCAGGGTCGGAATGCTCATCACGCCATAGGACATGGCGGTGTTGGGGTTCGTGTCGACATCCAACTTGCCGATGACAACCTGTCCTTCCAATTCGCCGCCCAGTTCTTCCAAAATCGGGGCGATCATCTTACACGGACCACACCACTCAGCCCAAAAGTCCACAAGGACCGGTGTTTCAGAATTCAAAACGTCACTTTCGAAAGTGGCGTCTGTCACGGCGACCGAATTACCCATTTTTAGCTCCTCAAGTCTTTTCAAGTTGTCTCATTGTCGGACAATAGCTACCCATCAGCCATAGCCGAACGATCGGGAATCAAGGTGTCGGTTCACAACTTTTTCAGTCATCCCACATAGGTTTTACCCCAGAACCATCCGGATGGCCGTAACCGTTACTACAAAAAACATAGTAGCCAGCATTGGAAATTTTGTCAAGCTCCGGCTCGGCGGATCTGGCTCGCCTTTACCTGATCTATAAGTTGTCGATCACAGGGTAAAGAATTGGAGAAAACCATCGAAACGGTCAGTCAATAGGTGGGCGCTACCACTTTCTAGATGCCAGGTGGTGGGCTATAATCATCGTGTCGGGCCGAATTGGGCCCATGCAAAGAAGAGAAACAGGAGAAACAATGGATCGCATCCGCGCACTCCACGAAGAAGGACAGAGTATCTGGTTTGATTTCATTGAGCGCAGCATGCTGCAATCCGGCGGTTTGCAGTCGCTGGTTGGAGAAGGCGTTGTCGGCGTCACGTCGAATCCCAGCATTTTCCAAAGCGCCATCTCGGGCAGTGATGCCTATGTTGACGATCTCAGGACGCTGGCGGCTTCCGGCCAAGAGGCCAAGGCGATCTATGAAGCGCTGGCCATCAGCGATATTCAGACCGCAGCCGACATTCTGCGCCCGGTCTACGACCGCTACGACGGCCAGGATGGATTCGTCAGCCTGGAAGTCGCCCCCGATCTTGCCTACGACACCGAGGCAACCATTGCCGAAGCCAAACGCCTACACAGACGCGTTGATCGCCCCAATCTGATGATCAAAGTGCCGGCCACGCTCGAAGGGCTACCGGCCGTGCGAGAGTTGATTCGCAGCGGCATCAATGTCAATGTCACGCTAATTTTCAGCGTCGACCGCTATCAGGAAGTTATGGAGGCCTACATTCTCGGTCTGGAAGATCGACTGGCCGCCGGCCAATCGGTCGCTGGGATCGCGTCGGTGGCCAGCTTTTTCGTCAGCCGCGTGGATGTCAGCGTTGACGCACGTCTCGATGCCATGGCCGCCGACAATCCGGACGATGCCGAAACGTATCGCTCACTTCAGGGCAAGACGGCAATTGCCAACGCCAAGGTCGCCTATCGCAGCTTTGAAGAGAAGTTCTCCGGTGAGCGTTGGGCCAAGTTGGCAGCAGCAGGCGCAAGCGTACAGCGCCCGCTCTGGGCCAGCACAGGCACCAAGAATCCGGCCTATTCCGATCTGCTCTATGTCGAAGTACTGGTGGGGCCGCACACCGTCAACACCATGCCGCCGGCGACATTGGACGCATTCCGCGATCACGGCGAAGCGACCCGCACCGTCGACCAAGACGTCGAACTGGCGATCCAGCAGATTCAGGCTATCGAAGATCTGGGGATATCGCTGGAGGCCGTGACCGATCAGTTGGAGCAAGAGGGCGTCGCCAAATTTGCAGAATCGTTTGTCGAATTGCTGCAAACCATTGAAAAACGCGGCATCGAACTCGCATCTGCGGTCTGATGCTTCCGCGACGAGGTATCCTTTCAGCCGGCTGAAAGGATACCTTGGTTCAACCCAGTTCATCCTCACCCGGTTGCCGGCCCAGAAATGCTGCGAACTCGTCGGCATTCAGATGCCCTTCGTCGTCTGCATTTGGCTCCTCAGTCCACACGTCCAAATCGGATTCGATGGTCGGTGCGTTCGGCGCTTGTCTGAGGTGCGACAGCGTTGGCTCTATCAACCCGGCAATCGATGCTAGAAAGAGCGCTGCCGCCGATTCCCCGGCCGGAAGATTGACGATCAATGTTCGACCACGCACACCTGTCACGCTACAATCCAGCAGGGCATAGGACGTCTCCTCAGCGGACATGGCCCGCATGAATTCAGCCAAGCCGGGCAGGAGCCGTTCAACCACTGAGAGCGTCGCCTGTGGCACAATCTCGGCAGAGCCGGGCCCTGGCGCGGGGTAGGTGCCGCCGATGGTGATGATCAGGTCCAGTTCTTCCACATCGCACCAGCTTCGTAGCCGTTCCTCCACCATGTTGCGCTGACTTACAACGGAGTGCTCCATCAGAAGGAGAAGATGGTCCACCGACTGTTGGAGCAGCGCCACGACGGCCTGACCGGCATCTTCGTCAACGTGAGGAACGTGCAATATTCCGGTCCGAATCATCTCATTCATCGATAATCTCCAATACAACAACCTCCAGGACGAGATCCCAAAAAGGAAAACATCCTGGAGGTTCAATTGTCAGTCAATTGCGGCATGCAATCCCATACGCCAACGGTCAACAAACCGATTGGCAGGGCCGAACAGATCCCAACGCTTCTAGCGCTTGGTGTACTGCTTTGCCTTACGGGCACGCTTGAGGCCGGGTTTCTTACGTTCCTTGGCACGTGCGTCACGAGTCAGGAACCCCGCCGACTTCAACGCCGGTCGCATGTTGCCGTCGGAGGCGCAGAGCGCCCGTGAAATGCCATGGCGCACAGCAGAAGCCTGGCCGTTATCGCCGCCGCCCTTCACCTGCACGCTGATGTTGAATGAAGCTTCGGTACCGGTCAGCGTCAGCGGCTGCATCAAAATCATGCGATCAAGCGCACGGCCAAAATATTGGGCCATCGGCAGTTCATTGACAATAATCTCACCGGTTCCGGGATATAGACGAACCCGGGCCGAAGCGGTCTTGCGGCGACCGATTGCTTCTACATACTCAGCCATCGTTTTCTCTCCTACAATTCAAGCGTCTTGGGCTGCTGCGCAGCGTGTGAATGTTCGCCGCCGGCATAGACGCGCAATTTTTTCATCTGGGCATTACCTAAGCGTGTCTTCGGCATCATGCCTTTGACGGCTTCATAGATGACCCGGTCCGGGAACCGCTCCATCTGCTCACGCATTGTACGACTCTTCAACCCACCGGGATAGCGGGAGTGACTGTAGTAGTTTACATCGTCGAGTTTATTACCGGTCACAACCACTCGTTCGCAGTTGACCACGATAACAAAGTCGCCGCCATCTACATGAGGGCTAAACGTCGGCTTGTGCTTTCCACGTAGTATTTGTGCAATTTCGCTGGCGAGCCGCCCCAATGTCTGGCCGGTGGCGTCAACAACCCACCACTCTCGTGCGGCCTTGGCGTCCTCGGCGCTTGGACTATATGTCTTCACGCTACTATCTCCTCTAAATAAAAGACTTTCCAAATCAGTGACGTATTCTCATTTCAACCGGATATGTAACCTGCTCCAGCACCAAGCCATTAGGCGATGCCGGCGGAGCCGAGCGGTGGCGATCCTTCGCCTCAAGTGCTCGCTGCATATCCTCGGCAGACCAGCGTCCTCTTCCAACTTCCAGCAGTGAACCAACCAGGTTTCTTACCATCTGCCGCAAGAACGCACTAGCCGTTACCGTGAACACAAGTTTCCGAGCGGGAAACGACTGTAAAGACGACAGGTCATCCGTAACCCACTGCCACTCTGCCCGGCTCACTGAGCGAACCGTATTGACGCCCTGAGGCGGTTGGCCAAAGGTCGCAAAATCATGTTCGCCCAACAATCCGACAGCCGCTTCATTCATCGCCGCCACATCGAGAGGATATGGCACATACAACGAGTAGCGATCCGTTAACGGCGACCGTAGGGACTTCACCCTGCCTTGGACTTCGTCCGCCTGCCAGACAGTGTATCGATATGTCCGGGACAAGGCGCTGAATCTCGGATGAAAATCCGGCGGCGCCCAGCCACACTGATGAACACAGATCGACGACGGCAGATGTGCATTCCAAGCCCTCTGGAAATCAGCAACTGAATGCTTCCAGTGGGCACGAACCCCCACTACCTGTCCGGCTGCATGAACGCCAGCATCCGTTCTTCCCGAACCAATTACACGCCCGTTCACCGTGCTGAACGCCGTCAACGCTTCTTCGAGCGCCCCTTGAATCGTTGGGACACCGGTCTGAAACTGAAAGCCGTGGTAATCAGCGCCATCGTAGGCAACGACGCCGTAGATATGCACGGACGATTGGCTCACTGACAGATCCGAAATTGCGTCTACCGGCCACCATGGGCCAGACATTCTTAGTCGGAATCAACCAATTCCAGAATCACCATGTTGGCGGCATCACCCTGGCGTTGGCCGATCTTGATCATGCGTGTGTAGCCGCCATTGCGATCCGCATAGCGGGGCGCAAATTCGTCAAAGACCTTCTTGGCCAACGTCTTGTCATCCAGAAACGCCACAACCTGCCGCTGGGCATGTACACGGTCTACTCGCCCGCTCGTACCATGCTTTGCCTTGGTGATGAGTTTCTCAGCATCGCTACGTATGGCGCGAGCCTTGGTCTCTGTCGTCGTAATTCGTTCGTGTTTATACAGTTCTTTGATCAGATTGCGGATCAACGCCTTACGCGGACCAGCCTGTCGACCAAGTGTATATCCAGCAACTCTATGTCGCATGTCGCCAACTCCTAAAAGAGCACAACCTATCGTTCAAGATCGACAGGTTGTCGATCAGTCAATACTCGCCTCGTCCACAGGATCACTGACATCAGCATCCTCACCGGTTTCGTCTTCGCCGGTTTCATCTTCGTCGTCAGAACTCGACGACCAGAATGCCGCCAGGTCAACACCCGGCACATTCAGGTAATTTTTCTCGCCTAGCTTTTCAACAAGTTCATCCAACGATTTCTTGCCGAAATTGCGGATGGCAAGCATCTCGTCCTCGCCCTTTTCCATGCGCTTGAGAATCTCGCCAACCTTGGTGATGCCTGCACGCTTCAAGCAGTTGTAGGCACGTACGGTCAGTTCCAGTTCCTCAATCGGCGCATCGTAGACACGGGCGGGAATGCCTTCATCCTCTTCTTCCGGCTTTTCGACCTCAACGGTCTCGGCGCCGGCCAGCAGTGACAGATGCTGGACAAGGATGCTGGAAGATTTGCGCATGGCGTCTTCGGGCTGAACCGTACCGTCGGTCCAGATTTCCAGATTCAGCTTATCGTAATCGGTCTGCTGGCCGATACGTGTACGCTCTACCCGATAGGCGGCCTTGCGTACAGGGCTATAGATGGCATCCACAGGAATTTCACCAAGCGGCAACGGTGAACGTTCCTCCGCCGGGCTATATCCGCGTCCGGTATTGACCACCAGTTCAAAATCGAGGTCAACATCATTGGAATCGGCGGTAAGCAGATAGTGGTCGGGATTCAGAATCTCAACCTCAGGCGGGCAAATCAGATCGCCCGCTGTTACCGGACCCTCGTTCGTAATCTCGGCATGAATCCGCACCGGCTCTTCGCCCGTATAGCGCAGCCGAACCTGCTTCACATTAAGAATCAACTGCGTTGTGTCTTCACGAACATTCGGAATCGGTGAAAACTCGTGATGAATCCCATTCAAACGAATGGATGTCACGGCCGCACCTTCCAGGCTGGACAGCAACACACGTCGCAACGCATTCCCTAACGTAATACCGTAGCCGCTTTCAAGCGGACTAATCACGAAATGGCCGTAGTTCTGTGAGCTTGCCTCAACCTCAATTTTGGGTAAAACCATGTTTAACACAGGCACCCTCCAGTCCTTTCCGCATTGGCAACACGGGGTTCATCACCCACTTCGCGCATGAATGTGCACAAACAACTGACGCCGCAACAATGGACATTGCATAAGCAATGTCGGTATGCTTAGCGACTGTAATACTCAACAATCAGTTGCTCGTTCAGCGGAATCTCAACATCTTCACGGCTGGGCTCCGAAACCACGGACCCGTTCATGTCAGCCAGGTTCAGGTTGAGCCAAGCCGGCACAGTGACGGATCCCTGCATTGTCTGCGCGCGGTCCTTGAAATAGGTGTTTGCTCGGCTACCGTCACGTACAGCAACGACATCGCCTGGGCGCACCTGGAAGGAAGGAATATCGGTTTTGCGACCATTTACGTTAAAATGGCCATGGAGTACAAGCTGTCGAGCCTGAGCACGACTGTCTGCAAAACCGAGCCGATAGACCGTGTTGTCAAGACGGCTCTCAAGAATTGCAAGCAACATCGTACCGGTCAAACCCTTGCGCCGGCTCGCTTCTTTGAAGTATCGTCGGAACTGCTTTTCCATCACGCCATAAACACGACGGGCCTTCTGCTTTTCTCGCAACTGAAGGCCGTAGTCAGACGTCTTACGACGAAATGAAGCACGACGACCGTGGATGCCGGGCGGGAAAGCACGGGTCTCAATTGCACATTTCGGGCTCAGACAGCGATCCCCTTTTAAGAAAAGTTTCTGTCCCTCTCGTCGACACAATCTACAAACTGCGTCAGTATACCTTGCCATCTTTCCTCCAAGTTATCATGACTCTCCGGCAGAGACAGTCATCCCCATCTGTACCAAAACAGGTGACGCAACAGATGCGTTCACCTGTTTTATTTGTCGTTCAAAATTTAGATAACAAGCCGGTCACCCGTAGGGCAACGCCGACTAAACGCGACGCTTCTTGGGTGCGCGACAGCCGTTGTGCGGCAGAGGCGTGATATCAGTAATTGACAGCACAGTCAACCCGCCGGCCTGCAGTGAGCGAATCGAACTTTCGCGGCCGGGACCGGGCCCCTTGACGAAAACATCGACCTCGCGTACGTTGAAGTCACTTCTGGCAGCCTGCGCTGCACTTTGGGCGGCAAGCTGCGCAGCAAATGGGGTCGATTTACGACTGCCCTTAAAACCTGCGCTACCACTGCTTGCCCAACAGAGGGTGCCCCCGGTCAGGTCCGTCACGGTGATAATCGTGTTGTTAAAGGATGCGTGAATGTGCACCTGACCGTGAGGCACATTCTTTTTTTCTCGTCGACTGGACCGTCGATCGCGTCTTCGTTGGGGTCGAGCCATCTTTATTCCTCACACTATCTGAATTGTTCGGGACAGATGTCCACGTTGCCACATTCACTCAATCACGCAGCCAAAATACAACGGCAGCAGCCCAGATCACGCCAAGTCGCCCGCAGAAAAAGGCACGGAACTGACCCAGCCGCCAACTCAAAGTCGCCCGCTACTTACGGACGCGCTTCTTGCCGGCAACCGTTCGACGGATGCCACGCCGGGTGCGCGCATTGGTTCTCGTTCGCTGCCCACGGCTCGGCAGATTACGTCGATGTCGCAATCCACGATAGCTGCCGATTTCCATCAGCCGCTTCACATTCATGTTGACCTCGCGCCGCAAATCACCTTCGACCTGGTAGTTCCGGTCGATGTATTCACGGAGGCGAGCCAACTGATTTTCATCCAGATCCCTGACACGAACCTCAGGTGAAATCTGGGTCGCTTCCAAGATCTGCTTGCTCGTTGTCCTGCCGATGCCGTAGATATACGTCAGGGCGATTTCAACTCGCTTATCTCTAGGAATGTCAACACCAGCTATACGAGCCATGAGATTTTCCCTCTATTCCTGATCTATCCCTGCCGCTGTTTATGCTTTGGGTTACTGCAAATCACGTACACAACGCCTCGGCGGCGTACGATCTTGCACTTTTCACACATTTTTTTGACAGAAGGTCGAACTTTCATTCGTCGATACTCCCGATTAATCTTCTGAGCGCAACTTGACTAGTCTAGCATACACTTAGGGCAGAGTCAAAATTTCCGGTCCGTTATTCGTTACAGCAACCGTATGCTCGAAGTGTGCCGCCAGCCGTCCGCTCTTGTTCACAACAGTCCATTGATCACGCAATGTTTTTGTTTCAGCAGTTCGCTGCTGCACCATGGGCTCGATCGCAATAACGAGCCCCGGTTCTATCACATAATTCCCATCCGTATCGCCCGACACGTAGTTCAACACCTGTGGCGGTTCATGCATCTGGCGTCCGACGCCATGCCCTGTATAGCCACGAACGACGTAAAGCCCATTCTTTTCCACGACGTTTTGCACAGCCCGGCTGATATCCATGATACGGTTGCCGACGACTGCCTGGCGGATACCGGCGTAGAGACTCTCTTCGGTGACCTTCATGAGCTCGGCGGCTTCTTCGTCGATCTCGCCGACCGCATAGGTCCAGGCGCTGTCACCAATGAAACCCCGATAGCGAGAGCCGACGTCAATGCTGATGACATCACCGGCCACGAGGATGCGATCCTTGTTCGGAATGCCATGAACCAGTTCGTCGTTGATGCTGGCGCAAATATTGGCCGGATAGCCGTTGTATCCGATAAAGGCCGATGCCGCGTTATACTTCTGCAACACGCCCAAGGCTACTTCATCAAGTTCCCAGGTACTGACGCCCGGACGAACGGCCTCCCGAAGCGCTTTGTGAACTCGTGCCACGATCCGACCGGCTTCGCGCATGATCTGGATCTCGCGCGGCTCTTCAGCGTGGGCGTCGGGCCTCGCTGTTGGCGCCGCCGCAAAGGTCTGCGTTGCGCACTACTTTGACGTCGAAAAACACTCATACAGGTATAGCCTATACTCACTCGGTCGAAAACGGGACGTTCTTTGAGCAGCGCACGCTCTGGAAGAGCCGAGCTCGAACGTCGATCAGCCGCCCAACAATGTCATCAAGTCGGCCTGGACGTCTTCGATGGCCTGACTGCCGTCCACTTCAGCCAACAGAGACTTGGCGAAGTAGTAACCGACCAATGGCGATGTCTGCTTGTAATAGACATACAGTCGATTGCGCACGGTATCCGGCTTGTCATCGTCGCGCTGGTAGAGTTCTCCCCCATCAACATCACAGAGGCCCTCTTGCTTCGGCGGGTTGAAGTCGATGTGGAAGACAGCGCCACAAGAGCGGCAGACTCGCCGTCCCGTGATACGGCGCATGGACTCATCATCGTCCAGGTTGATCAACGGCGCCAGCGCTACCCCGCCATAGGGAGCGACAATCTCATCAAAAGCTGCTGCCTGATTCAGATTGCGAGGGAATCCATCCATAATGGCGCCTTTGGCGCAATCGTCCATGGTCAGGCGTTCCTCAACCATGCGAATGGTCACTTCATCCGGAACCAGTTCGCCGCGATCCATATAGCTCTTGGCCAGCAGTCCCAATTCCGTATCATTCTTCAGGTTGTAGCGAAAGATATCACCGGTCGATATCTGAGGCAGCCCCAGCTTTTCTTCCAGTTGGCGTGCCTGCGTTCCCTTGCCCGCCCCTGGAACACCCAACAGAACGATATAGGTGCGTTTTGCATCACTCATCATCTTGCTCGACCTTTCACTGTCGGTTTTGAGTGTGTGAGCCTGTACGCGAAAACCGTGAATCTATGGCCGTGGCCATAGATCTAGGAGTCTGCACATGGTCGAAACATCGTGGCCGTGTTCCACGGCCTATCGAGTGCCAATCTACCGCGAGCGATTCGCCCAGGCTTAAAGGAGGCAGACAGGCACATGATCTGCGCCTGCCTGCCGAATCGGTCAAGATTCAGACTGCCGGTGACACCGTACACAATCAGAGCGTTAGCCGAAGAGGTACGAGAAACCAACCGGTCTTGCTCTAACGAATGAAGCCCTCGTAATTGCGCATCATCAACTGCGCCTCGATCTGCTTCATCGTATCAAGCACCACACCGACGACAATCAGCAAGCCTGTGCTGCTGATAATCAACGACTGGTATCCGGTCAAGATGCCGGCGCCGCCGAAGAGAGAGTCCACAAAGACGCCCACCAGGAACGGCAACACCGCCACAAAACCGAGGAAGAGCGCACCCACCAGCGTGATTCGACTCAGGACCTTGTTCAGGTACTGTTCGGTACGCAGGCCGGGACGGATGCCCGGAATAAAGCCGCCCTGCTTCTGGAGCGTTTCAGGCAGATTCTGCTGCTTGAACATGACATCCGTATAGAAGTAGGTAAAGGCGACCGTAAACAGGAAATAGAGCAGCCAGTACAGGAAGTTCGTCGGGCTGAAGGCCGTGGCAAACCACTGAGCAACCGTACCCATCGTACCGGGTCGGGCAACAAAGTAACTGGCCAGCGTACTCGGCAGAATGAGCAGACTCTGGGCGAAGATCAGCGGAATCATACCGGCCGTGTTGACACGCAACGGTACGTAGGTGCTCTGCCCGCCAACCATCATCATGCGGTTGCCGCGCATCGTGCGCACACGCTTACCGTACTGAACCGGAATGCGCCGCTGGCCCTCTTGCACCCACACGATCAGGATAATGGTCGCAATCGTGATGAAGATGAAGATGATGAGCAGTGCAGGCTCTTGCCAAAGCTGTGAAATCTGACGCGGCACCGAAGAGAGAATACCGGCGAAGATGATCAGCGAGATGCCGTTACCGATGCCCTGTTCCGTGATCAACGTGCCCAGCCACATGGCAAACATGGTGCCGGCCGTCATCGAGACCACGATTGTGATCGATGACAAAGCGTTTCCGTTGATGAAACCCCAGTCCGGAATGACGCTAAGACCGCCGGCAAGCGGGCGGCTCAGGAGCGTGGCCTGGGCAACAGCCTGCAGAACAGCCAACGGTACAGTCATATAGTAGGTATACTGATTGATCCTGTTGCGGCCCTGATCGCCTTCCTTACTCAGTTCTTCGAGTGCAGGCACGATAGGAGTGAGCAACTGCATGATAATCGAAGCTGTAATGTATGGATAGACGCCCAGCGCCATTACACCCATCTGTTCCAGGCCGCCGCCGCTGAAAAAGTTCAACAGGCTCAACAGCATGTTGGTGTCGCCCGAGAACATGAGATCCAGCGCCTGGCGATCGATGCCGGGAATTGGGATATTGGCGGCAAACCGATACAACAGTAGAATGCCGATTGTTACCAGTAGTTTGTGACGCAAGTCGGGCAAACGAAATGCGTTGCGTACTGCATCAAGCATGGAATTTCCCTCCGCTGGCGGTACCGCAACAAGACTTGGCGACGAGATCGATCATCTGAACCATCCCAGCCGGCCAAGCATGGCGCGGAAATCACCGCGAGTTGAATTTACGAACGCGGCAGGTTCTTGTTGACCGGGGACGGCAACAGTTCCACCGATCCGCCGGCGGCCTCAATTTTTTCCTTGGCGCCCGCGCTGACTCGATGCACCTTCACATGCAGAGGTCGGCTTACTTCGCCTCGGCCTAACACAACGACGGGATCCCCTTCCCGTCCAAGCAATCCGGCGCCATACAGGGACGCAGAAGTCACTTCAGCATTTGCCTCAAACTTGCGATCCAACTCGTCCAGATTGACCGGAACATAGTAGACCTTAAAGCGGTTGTTGAAACCGCGCATCTTCGGAAGACGTTTCACCAAGGGCAACTGACCGCCCTCAAACACCAGACGTACACCGCCTCCAGATCGCGAATTCTGGCCCTTCGTACCGCGGCCACTGGTCTTACCTTTACCTGAACCAGTGCCACGACCTACTCGCTTGCGCTTTTGTGTCGAACCCTCTGCGGGACGCAGGTCATGCAATTTCATGGTTGTCAATCCTCAAATATCAAACGTGAAATGAAATTCTACTTCGTACTACGTAATTACGTACTGCGTAATCCCGGGCATCTATCGAAACCGTTTTACGCAGTACTTATTACGCAGTACCTTATTCCTCAACCGTCACCAGGTGCGACACCTTGTTCACCATGCCGCGAATGACAGGAGTATCTTCCTGCTCAACCGTCTGATTCATCTTCCGCAACCCAAGGGCCTGGACGGTCGCCTTCTGGCTCTTCTCGTAGCCGATCGGGCTTTTGGTAAGCGTGATCCGAATCATATTAGGCATTTGTCTCCTCCTGATACCAGAACGGAGCAAGATGCTGAGCGGACACGCCGCGTCGAGTGGCCTCAACCCGGAAGTCCTGAAGTTCCTGCAATGCCACAAAGGTGGCCTGTACAACATTCAGAATGTTGTCACTGCCCAGGGACTTGCTCAGAATATCCTTAACGCCACAAGCCTCAACCACAGCGCGTACACCGCCGCCCGCAATTACGCCGGTACCGGGGCTGGCCGGCTTCAGAAGCACTTTGCCTGCGCCAAACTGGGACTCGATCGCATGCGGGATGGTCGTGCCCAGAATGGAGACCTCGACCATACTCTTGCGTGCACGATCAGATGCCTTGCGAATCGCATCGGGAACCTCACGAGCCTTGCCGACGCCAACGCCGACGCGACCCTTCTGATCGCCAACAACGACCACGGCGCGGAACGCAAAACGGCGTCCGCCCTTTACAACTTTGGCCGTGCGGGCGATGTGGACAACACGCTCATCCAGCTCTTCGCGATCATCTCGCTCACGCTCTTTTCGTCTCTCTCGTCGTGCCATGACTACTCTCTCCACACTTCCTTAGAAGACGAGGCCGCCCTCGCGGCTGCCCTCGGCCAATGCCTTCACCTGACCATGGTAAGGATAACCACCGCGGTCAAATACAACGGTTTCGATTCCCTGGGCCTTGGCCCGTTCGGCAACCACTTTCCCAACAGCCTTCGCTTGTTCCTGCGTGCTTAACTCGTTGAAGTCTCCACGCAAGGATTTGTCCAGCGTCGATGCTGAAGCGAGCGTATGGCCTGCATCATCATCAATGACCTGGGCATAGATGTGGTGTAAGCTCCGATATACGTTCAAGCGAGGACGCACCGCAGTGCCGTGCACCTTGCTTCGAACTCGTATGTGGCGTCGCTGTCGCGACTTTGAGCGATTTTCCGCCGCCATGATTTCAGTCTCCTACTATGCCTTACCAGATTTGCCGGCTTTGATGCGAACAAATTCGCCTTGATAGCGAATCCCCTTGCCCTTATAGGGTTCCGGCGGACGCACCTTGCGAATCACAGCAGCTAGCTGGCCAACTTCACACTTGTCAATACCCGAGACGGTGAAACCTCGACCGTCCTTTTCCACATCAAACGAAATGGTCGAAGATGTCGGTTCGAACTCGACCGGATGGCTGTACCCAACCAAGAGAACCAGGTTGTCGCCTTTCTTCTCCGCTCGATAGCCGACACCGTGAACTTCAAGACGTTTGGAAAAGCCGTCTGTCACACCAACGACCATGTTGTTGATCAGGGCACGGGCAAGACCGTGCTGCGCTCGATGGTTGCGCTGATCGGTTGGGCGCTTGACGACGATCTGGCCGTCTTCCTGGGTCACTTCCATATCAAGGTTAACCTGTTCAGACAGTTCGCCCTTTGGGCCTTTGACTGTAACAATGTTGCCCTTATCGACCGTTATATTTACACCGGATGGTACCGGAACGGGATTTCGTCCCACACGCGACATGATTTCCTCCTTTGAGCCTTTTCAGTCTGTGTCAAATTCTTTCGCAGAGCAATAGGCTCAACGTTACCAAACGTTGCAGAGTATCTCGCCGCCGACCTTGGATCGCCGTGCTTTGCGCCCGGTCATCAATCCCTTCGGTGTCGAGAGAATGCTAATGCCCAAACCACTACGGACCCAAGGAATGTCACTGTAGCCGGTGTAGACACGGCGACCAGGCTTGCTGACACGCTCCAGCCCGGTGATTACGGAATTTCCCTTGCCCGTGTACTTCAGCCCGATCACCAGATAGGGCTGAGGTTTGTCTTCCGTGACCGTGAAGCCACGGATGAAGCCTTCTTCCGTCAGGATCTTTGCAATCTCGACCTTGATCTTCGAAGAGGGCATTACCAGCTGAGGATGCTGGATCATTGCAGAATTGCGGATACGCGTCAGCATATCAGCAATTGGATCATTTACCATCTTTTTCTCCTTAAGGAATGCTCTTGCAACCTTCTACAAGGAACACCTTGCCTAAGCGACAGTGCGCTGATACCAGCACAAGCCACAGAAAATTGTAGTCAGCAACCGCTTTGGACTCTGGCTGTGCGGCACCCCCGACAGATCGGAGCGTACACGACACTCAAAGTACACAACTCGGTCTGGCTACCAGCTTGATTTCACCACACCGGGCAGATTGCCCTTGAGCGCTTCCTGTCGGAAACAGATGCGGCACAAACCAAAACGTCGCATATAGCCACGAGGTCGGCCACAGGTGGAACAACGATTGCGTACCTGCACCGGATACTTGCGTTTTCGCTCTCGGGCGATCATTGACTTTTTTGCCACTACGTTTTCTCCCTAGTCTTCAAATCTCAAACGTTAGGACCGGCTGAACGGCATATCTAACAGGGCGAGCATGCGACGGGCCTCTTCGTCCGTATCGGCTGTCGTCACAATTGTGATCTGCAGGCCGCGCACCTTGTCAATTGCGTCGTAGTCGATCTCGGGGAAGACCAACTGCTCGCGCAGGCCGATGCTGTAGTTGCCGCGACCATCGAAAGAATCAGGTGAAACACCCTGAAAATCACGCTGGCGGGGCAATACAATGCTGATCAAGCGATCCAAGAAATCCCACATTCGATTGCCGCGCAAGGTTACCATCGTGCCGATGGGCTGGCCTTCACGCAGTTTGTAGTTGGCAATCGACTTGCGAGCACGCGTCACCATCGGTTTCTGACCAGCCATGATCGTCAGATCACCGGTAGCAGCGTCGATGGCTTTGCTGTTTTGCAGCGCCTCACCCAGACCGATATTTATCGAAATCTTGGTGAATCTGGGCACCTGCATGACATTTTTGTACTCAAATTCTTTCATCATGGCCGGCACAATCTCTTCCTGATACCGCAGTTTCTGTCGCGGTGTGGGAACCGGCGTACTACCATTTTCGCTCATTTTTACCTACTCTCCGCCCGCAGGCACCGATGGGTACGGTACAAGGTCAGGCTCATAGCCACTGATATCCGATAAATACCCGCAGCGTTTGGTCGCACACACCCTAGTTCTATCAGATCCAGTCTGACCGACACTAGGACAACTGGTCGCCGCTACGTCGATCAATGCGCGTCTTATCGCCATTGGAGGCGACTTCGTAACCTGCACGAGTCGGCTTGCCGTCAGTACCAATCAACTGAACGTTGCTGATATGGATCGGCGCTTCCATCTCGATGCGGCCCGTCTGCGTACGCACCCGACCGCTTGCTCGCTGATGCTTAATCACGAGATTGGCCCCGGCCACCAAAACGTAAACACGGTTGGCATCGACCGAACCGTCTTTTTTCCTCTTGCGAATCACACGCTGAACTTCACCGCGATGGCCCTTGTCGTTGCCGGCAATGACCTCAACGGTGTCGCCCTTGTGAATCTTCACGCTCATCTTACGTACTCCCCGTAATCCTGGAATAGCGAGTCAGGCATGATTGCCCGCCTCCCTGATTCAAGACTCATGCTCTACAGCTCTTCGTCAATGACCGTGCTCTAGAGCACTTCCGGCGCAAGTGAGACGATACGCATATAGCCCGACTCGCGCAGTTCGCGAGCAACCGGTCCAAAGATACGTGTCCCTCTTGGGCTCTTGTTTTCGTCCACAATCACAGCCGCATTTTCATCAAAGCGAATGTAGCTGCCGTCCGAACGACGCACTTGGCGCTTGGTGCGCACAACTACGGCCCGCACGATATCACCTTTTTTGACGGTTCCGTTAGGGCTGGCAGACTTCACAGTTGCCACAATCTCATCGCCGATCGAAGCGTAGCGACGGATACTGCCCCCTTTGACACGGATCGTCAACAGTTCTTTGGCCCCTGTGTTATCCGCTACCTTGAGCCGGCTTTCCTGTTGAATCATCGCTCACCTCACTATACGACGGCGTCGGCCCGTTCAAGGATCTCTTCGACGAAGAAAGTCTTTTCCTTGCTGATCGGCCGACATTCGCGGATGCGAATCATGTCGCCGACCTTCGCCGAGTTTTCCTCGTCGTGGGCTTTATACTTCTTGTTCAGTCGAATGACTTTCCCATACAGCGGATGACGCGTAACACGTTGAACGGTCACAACCACTGTTTTATCCATCTTGTCACTGGTCACTGTACCGACCAATGCTTTGCGTTGTTCTCGCATTTCCCGTATCTCCCTATTCCGCCAGCTCGCGCTCGCGTAAGACCGTCTTGATGCGGGCAACATCTTTCCGCACTGCTCGGAATCGGGCAGTATTGGTCAGCTTGCCGGTGACCGCCTGGAAGCGCAGGTTGAACAACTCTTGGTGCATATCGTCCAACTTGTTGGCCATCTCGGCATTGGTCATGGAACGAACTTCTTTGGCATTCATTGTCTCATCTCCCCCCTTGCTAACTATATTCTTCGCGCTCAATAAACTGTGTGCGCATGGGGAGCTTGTGGGCGGCCAATCGCATCGCCTCTCGAGCAACATCCTCGCTGACGCCGGCGATTTCGAAAACTACACGTCCCGGCCGCACAGCCGCAACATAGTGATCGACTGCAGCCCTTACCCGAGCCCATGCGTGTCTCAGCAGCTCGCATGGTGACCGGCTTGTCCGGGAAAACTCGAATCCAGATCTTGCCGCCGCGGCGCACATAGCGCACGATGGCACGACGGGCCGCTTCGATCTGGCGGCTGGTCAAGTACTGACTTTCCATGGACTGGAGGCCGTAGGTGCCAAAGGCGATCTGGTTTCCACGCTGCGCCTTTCCTTTTAGCCGGCCGCGCATCATCTTGCGGTATTTAACACGTTTCGGCATTAACATGGTTGGTACTCCATACCCTTCGTTACCAGAAGCAGTTTACAAACTGCAAATCTGCTAGTTTTCTCCGGAAAAGCGTGCGTGGAACTCTTCGCCCGGCAGAACCTCACCGTGGTAGATCCACACTTTCACACCGGTTACGCCGAACGTCGTATTGGCTTCGGCGGTGCCATAATCAATGTCTGCTCGCAGCGTATGCCGAGGAATCTGTCCCTCACGCACGGTGTCGACACGGCCCATATCAGCGCCGCCCAAACGACCCGATACACGGATCATAATGCCCTTGCCGCCGGCACGCATCGTCTTCTGCACGGCCTGCTTCATGGCGCGCTTCCAACTAATGCGACGCTCCAACTGCTCGGCAATGCTCTCGGCCACCAGGGTGGACGACAACTCCGGGCGGCTGATCTCATTCACATCGATCTTGACCTTCTTGCTGGTCAATTCCTGCAAGTTGGTGCGCAGCAGATTGACGCTGGCGCCTTTCCGACCAATGATCACGCCCGGACGTGCCGTCTCAATGATCACATGGACCTGATTCGGCTGACGCTCGATCTGAACATTGCTAATGCCCGCTTTGGGCAGATCAGTGACAATCATCTTACGAATAAGACGATCTTCTTCCAGCTGCTCTGTATAGGTCGGCCCGGTGGCAAACCAGCGGCTGTTATGATCCTTGACGATTCCCAGACGGAACCCTGTGGGATTTACTTTGCGGCCCAATGGATGCCTCCTTACCTTTCCCTATTGACACGTTCTTCCAGGACGACCGTGATGTGCGATGAGCGACGAATCCATGGCTTGAAACGTCCACGGGCACCGAAACGCCGCCAACGTCGAAGCGGGGCATCATCTGCCACAATCTTCGCCACGTACATATCGCCGGCATCCAGGCCGAAGTTTTCGGTCGCATTCGCCAACGCGCTCTTGATGGTCTTTGCCACAACCTTCGCCGAAGACTGAGGCATGAATTGGAGAACAGCCAACGCTTCTTCAGCCTGACGTCCCCTCATTTCGTTGACAACCAAGCGCGCCTTCTGTGCACTGATTCCTGTAAATTTCGTTACTGCTTGTACTTCCATCTTGACTTCCCCGTACTTATGAACTAGGCGCGGGCTCTGCTGCCCTTTTCAGACCGGATATGCCCGCGAAAGAACCGAGTCGGGGCGAATTCACCAAGTTTGTGCCCTACCATATTTTCCGTAATGTAGACCGGCACGTGACGACGACCATCATGAACGGCAATCGTATGGCCGACAAACTGAGGAAAGATGGTGGAAGCGCGAGACCAAGTCTTCATTACCCGGCGCTCGCCTTTGCGGTTCATTTCTTCGATCCGTTTCAACAACTTGGGATCGACAAATGGCCCCTTTTTCAATGAACGAGACATGTTCTACTCCTATCCTTCCCTGCGGCCTATCTGCCCTTGCCGCCACGACGACGAACGATGAATTTCGACGTGCGCTTGTTGCGACGCGTTCGCTTACCAAGCGCTGCCTTGCCCCAGGGCGTTTTCGGCCCCGGCATACCAATCGGCGAACGACCTTCACCGCCACCGTGGGGATGGGAGGACGGGTCCATCGCAACACCACGAACGGAGGGACGTTTGCCAAGCCACCGATTGCGGCCGGCCTTTCCCTTTGAGATATTGGCGTGATCCGGATTCGATACCTGGCCGATCGTGGCCAAACAGTTCATATCGATGTAGCGAACCTCGCCGCTGGGCAGGCGAATCTGGGCCATGTTGCCTTCTTTGGCCAACAATTGCGCAGAGTTTCCCGCGCTGCGCACCAATTGGCCGCCTCGACCCGGATAAAGCTCAACGTTATGGATAACCGTGCCCAAAGGAATCGAGCGGATGGGCAGCGCGTTGCCGCGACGGATCTCTGCATCCGCACCGGACATCACCGTATCGCCGACATGCAGGCCGACAGGCGCCAAAATGTAACGGCGCTCGCCATCCGTGTAGACAATCAATGCAATGCGTGCGCTACGGTTCGGATCGTATTCAATCGATTCGACCTTGCCGGCCACATCGAACTTGTCACGCCGGAAATCGATGATTCGATAACGACGCTTGTGCCCGCCGCCTCGATGGCGAACAGTCAACACACCGTTGTTATTGCGCCCACCCTTGCTGCGCAACGGAGCCAGCAAAGAACGCTCCGGCTTGGTGCGGGTAATCTCTTCGAACGTAAAACCGCTCATATCGCGGCGTCCCGGTGACGTGGGACGGTACACTTTTACAGGCATAATTCAGTAACCTCCCTCGACCTAAACGCCTTCAAACAGTTGAATGCTGTCGCCTTGCGCCAACGTCACAACTGCCTTCTTCCATTTCGGCTTGCGAATGCGAGTCTTCTTACCGCGAGCCGTTGTCTTGACAGGCATGATCATGGTGTTTACATCCACGACCTTCACGTCAAAAGCCGTCTCGACGGCATCCTTGACCAACATTTTGTTGGCCTTCATTTCGACCTCAAAGACGTATTTGTTGTCGATCTGTGCATCATACATCGTCTTTTCGGTAACAACCGGGCGTACGATCACATCATAAATATGCATGGTCTAGTTCTCCGCCTCTGCCGCTACTCCAGCATCCGACTCGGGGACATCCTCAACGACATCCTCTGCAACCGGAGCAGTCAACCACTCTTCGACCTGCTCAATTGCATCCTTGGAGAAGACGAGCAGATCGTATCCCAGCAGATCTCGAATGTTCAGGTAGCCGCTCAGGAGCAACTTCACCTGGGCAAGGTTGCCGGCGCTGCGCTGGATGTTCTCGTTCTTCTCAGCCAGTACGAACAGAACAGTCTGTCCATTGCCGCCCAATGCGTCCAATGTAGCCAGCATCTCTTTGGTCCTGGGCGATTCCATCTGAAAATCGTCCATCACAACGATTTGCTCAGCAGCAGCCTTCACAGAGACTGCGCTGCGCAACGCGGCTCGCCGCATCTTGCGCGGCATGGCTTTTTCGTAGCTGCGCGGTGTCGGCCCGAAAACCGTGCCGCCGCCTACCCAGTTGGGCGAGCGAGTCGAGCCGGCTCGAGCACGACCAGTTCCCTTCTGACGCCAGGGCTTGCGGCCACCGCCGCGCACCTGACCACGGGTCTTTGTACTGTGATTTCCCAGTCTCGCGTTGGCGAGCTGACGCACCAGAGCCTGGTGCATCAAGGACTTATTCACCGGTGCAGCAAAGACAGCGTCGCTGACTTCTAGTTCACCTAGCTGCTTCCCGGCCATATCTTTTATCGGCAAAAGCATAGCAAGTTCTCCTTGTCTCTTTCAGTCGGCGCGGCTGCGATTAAGCCTTGGCCTTCTTAACAGCCTCGCGCACCAAAACAAGACTGCCACGCGAGCCGGGAACAGTCCCCTTGATCGCCAGCAGATTGCGTTCGGCATCAACAAGTGCAATCTTTAAGTTCTGGACTGTGACCTGGCGATTACCCATCTGTCCAGGAGCTTTGGCGCCCGGGAATGTGTGGCCAGGCGTTGTGCCGGCGCCACGGGAACCTGTTGCTCGCTGGCGATCAGATTGACCATGGGTTTTCGGGCCGCCGGCAAAATTGTGGCGTTTGACCGCACCGGCGAAACCTTTACCTTTGGAGATACCGACAACGTCAACAAAGTCGCCATCTTCGAAGATGTCAGCTTTGATAACATCGCCTGGGGACAACGCTGGGGTGTCCGTGTAGCGAAGCTCACGCAAACGTCGAACGGAGGGAACGCCTGCCTTATGCAGATGGCCACGTTCGCCACCGGCCAGCTTACGTTCCGGAATCTCGTCAAAACCGATCTGAACGGCATTGTAGCCGTCTGTGTCAGACGTCTTGACCTGGGCCACGTAACAGGGACCGGCTTCGACAATTGTAACGGGCACGACCGCACCAGTTTCATCAAAAAGCTGGGTCATGCCAACTTTCTTACCTAAAATACCTCTCATACTGTCCTCCTAGGACTGCCGGCAGACTGTTGAAAAACAGCCCCACCACATCATCCCGACACAGTTGACGACGCCGGTCAATTATTGACCGCTGCTTGCCAACTGTCTTTTTACAGCTTGATTTCGATGTCCACACCAGCAGGCAGGTTTAGACGAGTCAAATTTTCAATCGTCTTGCTGCCCGGCTCAACCACATCGATCAGGCGTTTGTGAGTGCGGATCTCGAACTGCTCACGACTGTCCTTGTCGATGAACGTCGAGCGCATCACCGTGAACTTCTCTGTGCGCGTCGGCAACGGCACCGGGCCAACTACCTGGGCGCCCGTCTGTTCTGCCGCGTCGACAATCTGGCGCACGGAAGCGTCCAGCACACGATGATCGTACGCTTTGAGCTTGATGCGAATTCGCTGCTTTGCCATTCAGGTCACCTTTCAAAAAAAGAGACGATAGGCTTGAAAACAGGATGCTGAATCATTCAGCATCCTGTTTCGAGTCCGTATCACTTACTCAATGATCTCGGTGATGACGCCGGCGCCGACGGTGCGGCCGCCTTCGCGAATGGCGAAGTGGCTACCGTTTTCCAGCGCAACGGGCGAAATCAACTCGACATCCATGTTCACATTGTCGCCGGGCATCACCATCTCCACGCCCTCGGGCAGGAAAATGGCGCCGGTGATGTCCATGGTGCGAATGTAGAACTGGGGACGATAGCCCTTGAAGAACGGGGTATGGCGTCCGCCCTCTTCCTTCTTCAGCACATAGACCTCAGCCTTGAACTTGGTGTGCGGCGTGATGCTGCCGATCTTGGCCAACACCTGGCCACGCTCGATCTCTTCACGGGCAACACCGCGCAGCAGACAGCCGACATTGTCGCCCGCCTGGCCTTCCGGCAGCAGCTTGCGGAACATCTCGACGCCCGTCACCGTGGTCCTGCGCGTCGGGGCCAGACCCACAATCTCCACCTCTTCCATCGGGTGGATGACGCCACGGTCGATACGACCGGTCACAACCGTTCCGCGACCCTTGATGCTGAAGACATCTTCAATCGGCATCAGGAAGGGCAATTCAGTGGCACGCTCCGGCGTCGGAATGTACTCATCCACCGCACGCATCAACTCCCAGATACATTCGTACTCCGGCGCATCCGGATCGGTGCTCTCACACTCCAGTGCACGCAGCGCACTGCCACGCACGATCGGAATGTCGTCGCCGGGGAACTTGTAGCTGTCCAGCAGCTCACGCAGCTCCATCTCGACCAGTTCCAGCAATTCCTCGTCGTCCATCATGTCGCACTTGTTCAGGAAGACGACCATGGCCGGCACTTCCACCTGGCGAGCCAGCAGAATGTGCTCGCGCGTCTGCGGCATCGGACCGTCCGGCGCTGCCACCACCAGAATGGCGCCGTCCATCTGCGCCGCACCGGTGATCATGTTCTTGATGTAGTCGGCATGGCCCGGACAATCCACGTGGGCGTAGTGACGTTCTTCGGTCTGATACTCCACATGCGAAATCGCAATCGTGATACCACGTTGCTTCTCTTCCGGCGCATTGTCAATCTGGTCAAAGCGTGAAAAATCGGCCCAACCCTTTAGCCCCAACACCTTGGTGATGGCGGCCGTCAGCGTTGTCTTGCCATGGTCAATATGACCAATGGTGCCTACATTCACATGCGGTTTTGTCCGCTGAAATTCCTGCTTGGACATTCGTTGATCTCCTTCGCATCCAATAGATATTTGTGTTACCGCGTCTATGCGTTTTTGTCTATGCGTCTCTAACGACAACCGCTCCCCGCGGTAGCCACCAAACCACTCATTACCCAAAATTCCACAGCGGAACGTCGTAAATTATGGCGCCGACCGCAGAACGAATGTGCTAAATCTCATGGCAGAACTGCACCGCCGAACGCGTTCGGCGGTGCAGAGATATTTCCAAAAGACTCAATTGCACGAAAGTGTGCCGCAAACCTAATTAGTATACTGCGTCTACCCAGGCTGTGCCAAATTTCAATGCGTACAAAATCAGATGGCTCTTACTGCGCGCCCTTCAAAACCTTCTCGGCCACGGAGTCGCTCACACGGCTGTATTTCTCAAACTCCATGCTAAACGTGCCGCGACCGCTTGTCATCGAACGAAGCTGGGTCGCGTAGCCGAACATCTCGCTCAACGGCACCAAGCCACGAACCGCTGTAACGCCGCGCCCACGAGGCTCCATTCCTTCAATCTCGCCACGCCGGCTGGAGAAATCGCCAACCGCATCTCCCACATACTCATCCGGCACGGTGGCCTCAACGCGCATCATCGGTTCAAGCAGGATAGGGCCGGCCTTCTGAACGCCCTCCTTGAAGGCCATGCTACCCGCAATCTTGAAAGCGATTTCGCTGGAGTCGACTTCGTGGTAGCTGCCGTCGACCAGGGTGGCCTTGATGTCGACCACCGGATAGCCGGCCAACACACCGCTTTCAGCCGCTTCTCGAATGCCGCGCTCAACAGCGGTAAAGTAGTCTCTGGGCACGACACCGCCGATGATGCCGACTTCATACTCGATCCCCTTGCCGGCCTCGTTTGGCTCCAGTTCCAGCCAGACATGGCCAAACTGACCACGACCACCGGACTGACGAACGAATCGACCTTCGATCCGAATCGGTCGAGAAATCGTTTCGCGATAGGCAACCTGGGGGCGACCGATGTTGGCCTGAACCCGAAACTCTCGCTTGAGACGGTCGACAATGATATCCAGATGCAGTTCACCCATACCGGCGATCACGGTCTGGCCGGTCTGCTCGTCATAGGCGACCTGGAAGGTCGGATCCTCTTCAGCCAACTTGATCAGCGCGTCGGTCAATTTGTCCTGATCGGCCTTGGATTTGGGTTCGATGGCAATCTTGATCACAGGGTCCGGGAATTCGATCGTTTCCAGAAGAATCGGACTCTTGGCATCAGAAAGCGTCTCACCGGTGAACGTCTGCTTCAGACCGACAATGGCGGCAATATCGCCGGCATCACACTCTTTGATCTCTTCTCGCTTGTCTGCGTACATCTGAAGAAGACGGCTGACGCGTTCTTTGCGGTCGCGATTCACATTGTAGACGTTGGTTCCAGAGGAAAGCCGGCCTGAATAAACACGCGCATAGGCCAGGCGTCCAACAAACGGATCCGTTACAATCTTGAACACCAATGCGGAGAACGGCTCATCGACGTCAGCGTGACGCTCCAATTCCTCTTCTGTGTGCGGATCTACGCCCTTGACCGGCGGCACGTCCAGAGGGCTGGGCAGATAGCGCACAATTGCATCCAACAGCGGCTGGACACCTTTGTTGCGCAACGCCGTACCCGTCATAACCGGCACAAGATCATTGGCAATAACGCCCTTGCGCAACCCGGCCATCAGTTCAGCGAGGGTGATTTTTTCTCCCTCCAAGAACTTCATCGTCAGCTCTTCATCAGTCTCAGCGACACGCTCAACCAGGATTTCTCGTGCAGCTTCAGCCTCGGCAAGCATCTCCTGCGGAATCTCTTCAATGGTAGGCTTAGCGCCTAACTCATCCGAGAAGTAGAGCGCTTTCATATTGATCAGATCGATCACGCCCAGAAAATTGTCCTCTTTTCCGATGGGCAACTGAATGGGCAACGGATCCGCGCCCAGTCGATCGCTGATCATCTGACAGGTGCGTTCAAAGTCGGCGCCGACGCGATCCATCTTGTTCACGAAACAGATACGTGGAACGCCATAACGATCAGCTTGACGCCAGACCGTCTCGGACTGCGGCTCAACACCGGCCACGGCATCAAAAACCACAACACCGCCATCCAGCACGCGCAGGCTGCGCTGCACCTCGGCCGTAAAATCGATATGCCCAGGGGTGTCGATGATGTTGATCTGGACTTCAGTGTTGCTCTGCTTGTCCAGCCAAACAGTCGTGATCGCCGCAGCAGTAATCGTAATTCCGCGCTCGCGCTCCTGCACCATCCAGTCGGTTACGGCGGTGCCCTCATGCACTTCACCCATGCGGTGAATACGGCCGGAATAGAACAGTACACGTTCGGTGATCGTCGTCTTCCCGGCATCGATATGGGCAATAATGCCGATATTGCGGGTGTTTTCAATCGGGTATTCGATGCTCATAGGTCATTTTCCAGTCCAAAACAAAAGATTACGACGCCAATGCTACACACACGATGGACCATCACCGATTGCGGATAGGATCCACAACAGGTGATGGTCCTTATGCGGCTTGGCGCCGTTATCATCAATTACGCCGGCTACCTGGACGGACAACTCCACTCAAGCGCCGAATAAATTCCTAGTGTCGACGATCAAGCGAACCGACCGGCAGGCCCTATCTACTGCCCATGCGACCGGAATCGAACATCGTCCTTCGAACCCGATTGTCCGCACGAGGCGAAAGCGGCAATACCGCTGCCCACATCCCGCACTCTAGTACCGGAAGTGCGCAAATGCCTGATTGGCTTCCGCCATGCGATGCGTATCTTCACGGCGCTTGATCGTGCCACCCTCATTGCGGGCAGCATCAAGCAACTCATTGGCCAGACGAATGGCCATATCGCGACCGCTTCGCTTGCGGGAACTCTCAATCAGCCAACGCATCGCCAATGCTGTACGACGGGAGGGACTGATCTCAACCGGAATCTGATAGGTGGCACCACCGACTCGGCGGGGCTTCACCTCCACCAATGGCGTTGCATTTTTGAGAGCCTCTTCAAAGACCTCAATCGACGGCCGGCCGGTCCGCTCTTGCATGATATCAAACGCATCGTAGACGATACGCGAGGCCAAACTCTTTTTGCCGCGCTCCATCACATTGTTGATGAATTTGGCGACAGTCAAACTATTGTAACGCGGGTCCGGAATAATCTCCCGTCGTTCTGCACGATTTCTGCGCATCAGATCCTCGCTCGTCTCTTATCTAGGTCGTTTGGTTCCGTACTTGCTGCGCCCACGTTTGCGTTCGCCGACACCGGTACTATCAAGCGCGCCACGCACGATATGATAGCGCACACCCGGCAAATCTTTGACACGTCCGCCACGGACCAGCACAACACTATGCTCCTGCAAGTTGTGTCCTTCGCCCGGTATGTAGGCCGTAACCTCCATACCATTCGTGAGCCGCACACGAGCAACCTTGCGCAACGCCGAGTTCGGCTTCTTGGGTGTCGTAGTACGCACCTGGGTACAGACACCGCGCTTCTGCGGGTTCCCCTTGGTCATGCGGCGCGTCCTGCCGGTCAATGTATTCTGAGTATAGCGCAAGGCCGGCGCTGTCTCCTTCTTCGACATGCTCTTGCGCCCTTTGCGGACCAACTGATTAATAGTAGGCAACAGATTCCTCCCGCTAGATAATTTCGCCCAAAGTGCTTTGGCGCTCAATCCACGACCGCAGCGCCGTTACAAATAAGTCACCAAGTCGTATCGACTTAAAATTCCATCCCAACAGATAATTCCATTCGACTGAACCGGCCGCCATTTGGCGAACTGCTCACATATCTGATTCATTCAATTGTAGCCCCATGGCCGATCACTCATCATCACGACTCGCATCTATTTTTTCGATGCCACGATGAATCTACGCGCAACAAGGCCCACGAAAAACCAGTGTAGCACAGCCGCTGAAAGCCCGTCAAATCTCCTCGTGCCCAATTGGCAACATAGTTTAATTACCGCAGAAGAGAGCGGACGATCTCCGGCCAAAAAATACCCGCAGGCGTTCGCCTGCGGGTATTGATAATCAATGGGTACACTTGCGCGCAAGTCGGAAAGACTTACTGACCCAAGCCCACCATCAACTCGCCGTCGTTGGCGTCAATCATAAGAGCAACACCCAATTCGGGGCTGTTCAGGGCACGATTGATGGCGCCTTCCACGACCTTCAAAATCGGACCCGTGGCAGCCATGCCCATTGCAGCGGCCTGTTCAAGCTCTACCGACACAATGTTGTTGTCGACTGTCACGTTACCCACCAATTGGACGGGACCAGCAACAGTATCAACTTGGACAGCGATCTGTCCGTCGCTGAACATGGTCGTGACGCCAGTGACCAACCCCATATCACCAAGATTTTGCTTGATGAGTTCAGTCGCCAGACTGCTGAGTTCACTGTCTGTCAAAGCAACCTTGCCGGCCATCAGACCCGCCATGGCTTTTTGCTGGGCCGCCATCGCAGCGTCCATGCTGATTTCAACATCGCCTTCTGGCATTGTTGCGCCACCAGCAGCACAGCCAGCAAGCATCGCCACAAGAAGGACTAGGACAAACGACACGACCAAGTTCTTTCGGTTAAGCATAAAAACCTCCCTTAAACCTGAAGCAAATCGGTTGACAATGGTTTTTTTTCTTCACAGCTTGTGTGAACAAGACTGTGTAAACAACGAAACGAGGCGCCCCGATTATAATACGGGACCGACAGTGCCGGAAATGTCAAAAAAACTTGCAAGCCTAAATGGTTCACGCTACCAAATGTGTAAGAACGTGTTCATCAGATCGCCTTGAGGAGACATTTCCACAAGATTATAGCAGCATTATGAGAGTCTTGCAACCGCGAATTCGCGGCAACTCAATCATATCCGCCCAGAAGATTATTGTCAAGCTGACGCTTGGCCTACGATTGCCCAATGACGCCTCTTTTTGCCGCTCACGCACCGTCCAGATCCCAGTCCGGATTGGCAATACTCTCAACCGCACCCGTCAGCGTCTGCTCATATCCATCCAAAACGGCGTAGAGAACTTCATCGATAAACTGGTTAACGAGTCGCTGAATGCGAACATCATCGGCGTCGAGCATGCCTGTGCCACCACCCTCATGAATGGCCGACGTCAACTGCTGCCGAAAGAACTGAACTGCCTGCCCCGTCTCCGCCAATCCCACGCCTGTGGCCGCGGCCTCGCGGCCATATTCTTGGCCGAGAACGCGCCCGTCGGCTAGAATCCGCTCGCGTTGAGCATGCTTCATGACATAGGAGATCGCCAGAGAG
Organism: uncultured Chloroflexia bacterium; assembly: GCA_963698255.1. GTDB lineage: Bacteria > Chloroflexota > Anaerolineae > Caldilineales > Caldilineaceae > JAWKOK01. The sequence goes on from CAVOQD010000026.1 coordinate 35,075, forward strand.
AAGATCTGACGCCCCCGCTCCCGGCGCAAGGCACGCGATTCGTCGTCGCTGCTCTCCAGCCAGCGCTGATCCTTATGGGGCATCTGCTGAATCTGTTCGCGAACGCGGCCGACGGCCACGTTCACCAGTTCATTGCTGTCCCCCTCCAGATCGGCGCTCGCCCGATCGGAGAGAAATCGTCGCAGATCATTGAGGTTAAATCGTCGATGCCCGCCAGGGGTCCGAAAGACCGCAATATCGCCGCTGTCGGACCATGTCCGCAACGTCGTATAGTGTACGCCAAGATACTTGCTGGCCTGGCCAAGCGTCAACCACTGCTGTCGATCTGCTCGTTCACCGCGCGACAGCGTCTCTGTTCCTGGGCAGATCGCCCTCTGTCTTCTCAACCCGCTTACTCATTGCGAATATCCAAAAGGTCAGCGCTTCTGCGCTGCATACAACTCAGAGTACACTGGCCGGATCAATATCCACGCGCCATCCAAACGGTATCGTGATGCCCCGTAACAGCGCAGCCGGATCAGGTGTTCGGATCAATATCTGCCATCGATAGTAGCCCCGGTAACGAGCAAAAAAGGCCGGAACCGGCCCGAAAATTCCGATGGATTCGCCTGCCAACCCCATCTCATCGGCACGATATCGAAGCATTGAGGCCATTTTCTCCGATTCTAATTCTACCTTGTCCAGCTTCCGATCCCGATCAGATCAACCGTGCCAAACGTCGGACCGGCGGATAGTTGTGCTCCTGGCGAAATTGCATCTCTCGATTGTAGAAAGCAACATAGTCGTGCTGGGCCGCGGCCTGAATTGCATAGTGGTCGGGCGAATAGGTCTGAACGACCACACGCCCGCCATGGTGGCTTCGACCGGCCCGACCGGCCACCTGTGTCAAGAGTTGGAAGGTCCGTTCACTGCTGCGGAAGTCGGGCAAAAAGAGCCCCACATCGGCGGCGATGACGCCGACCAGAGTCACTTTGGGCAGATCAAGCCCTTTGGCAATCATCTGCGTGCCGATCAGAACATCTGCGCGATGATCGGCGAATTCGTTCAATATCTCTTCATGTTTGCCCTTGCCGGCTGCCGTGTCTGCGTCCCAGCGAATGACACGCGCCCGCGGAGCGATCTGTTGGACGAACTCTTCTATCCGCTGCGTGCCGCTGCCGAAGTATTTGATGCGTTTGCTGTTGCATTGCGGACAGATCTCAGGGATTGGATAGCGACGATTGCAATGATGACAGATCAATACCTGCGCCCGTTCATGTTGGGTAAGCGGGATCTCGCAGCGTTCGCACTCCTGAACGTGGCCGCAATCTCGACAGAGAACGAACGTTGCAGCGCCCCGCCGGTTCATGAAAAGAATCGCCTGCTCGCCGGCGTCCAGCGTTGCGTGAAGCTCCGACTGTAGGCTGCGGCTGAAAATGCTGCGGTTTCCGGCACGTAGTTCCTGGCGCATGTCGACGATCTCGACAGGCGGCATCTCTGTGTAGGATGCAACCGGTGAAATCTTTTTTTCGCTGGCCTGTTGATCAGCCAGAGCATGGAGATCTGAGGTCCGATCGGCTTGATGGCCCAGCACACGGCTGGACATTTCCATCAATTGGATCTGTCCATGTTCGGCCGCGAAGTAGGTATCCAGGCTGGGTGTTGCACTCCCCAGGATCAGGGGGATGGCGGCAGATTCGGCCAAACGACGCGCCACGGTGCGGGCATCGTAGAAGACGGTGAAGCTGCCCCACTCTTCGGCGTTCTGCTTATACGAGGACTCATGTTCCTCATCGATCACGATGAGGCCCAACCGTGACAACGGGGCAAAGAGCGCGCTGCGCGGCCCCACGACGACATCAAATTTATCATCGCGCAGATGCCGCCAGACATCGTAGCGTTCACCTGTGCTGAGGCCGGAATGGATAACTGTGACACGATGGGGAAAGCGCGCCGCAAAGCGGGCGACGGTCTGTGGCGTCAAGGCGATTTCAGGCACCAGAACAATCGCTTGCTTCCCCCGTTTGATAGTTTCGGCAATCGCACGCAGGTAGATCTCCGTCTTGCCGCTGCCTGTGACGCCATGGAGCAGGAACTGTCGCGAAAAGATCCTCGCTTTGTCGTCTGCCGGCTGTTCAACGACAGGCAAGTCCTCGGCGGCACTGTCCGGCTGGAAGGCGGTCATGTAGATGCGCTCCCAAACAGCGGACTGCTCAGACGTTAGCGAGGGAGCATCGGTCGGAGCAAAAATTCGCCCGGCCAGCGGATCGCGAAAGCGAATCTGTTCATCCAGCGAGATCAGACCGACCTGCTGTAGCGCTCGCAAGAGGTTTGAGTCCGCATCGACCTGCTGATACAGTTCCGACCGCCAGAGCGGTCTGCCGGCGGAAGCCAGTGCATCGATCACACGCCGATAGCGTTCGAGTCCGCGAAGATCGTCCACCATCGATGCGGCCTCGGCCGGGCTGAGGAGCAGCGCCACCTTGCCCCCATCCTCCCCTTCGGCATCTCCTCCATCTCCCTCCCCGACGATCTGCTTGGCGCGCAGCGTCTGAATGGCGCTGGATGATTTCAGACTGCACTCGGCCATCAGATCCTGTGGGCTGAAGGTTTGCCCCGGATGGTCGAGGAACCAGGTGAGTACACGGATCCGCGGCGTATCGCGAGCCAAAGTCTCAAGACGTTTCTCAGCGTCCGCCCCCTTGACCAACAATGCAATCTGCAGCTCTCGTTTGGCCCTGACTGCGGACGAATCGCCATCCTTGGCGAGCAGACCCGGCGGAAGAAAGAGCTTGACAGCTTCAGAGATCGGGGCCACATAGTAGTCGGCAATCCAGCGCGCCAATTCGATCTGCGTTGGCAACATCACCGGCTCCGGCCTTGCCAAGCGGGCGATGGGCCTGGTGGCAACCGGCGCGCTCTCTGCCATGCCCACCACGACGCCTTGGATCTCACGTGGACCAAACGGCGCCCAAATCAGATGGCCCGGTTTCAGCACATTCTCGAGTTCAGGCGGGATACCATAGTGAAATGTTTGGAGTCGGCCTGCGTCCGCAGCGCCGGATTCCGACCCCGGCGCCGTGTCGAATTCATCGACCGGCGGCGGTTCGGGCGCGGTCTCATAGCGGCGCGCGAAGGTGCGGCGAATGGGGACATTGACAACCACTTCAGCGAATCGCATCTCGAAGATCAACCGGCCGTGCCGTATAGCGATTCCTGCACCAGGCCAAACGCGAAAGCCAGCAGGGCCGGCACGCCAATCACTATCAAGTTCTGCAGAGGATCGATATCGGCAACGTAGTAGATGACACCAAACAGAAGGTAGAGAAACAGACCGAACAGCCCTGCCATCAACGGCAGAAACAACCCGCGCAGGCTATATTTTCTGTCGACAAAACCGCGTCCGGCACTGCGATAGAGAAGCATGTTGCGTAGGGCGCCGATGGAAGCGCCCAATGTTCCGGCAAAGACCGTGATCGTCAACACGATCAGATTCTGCGCCCAATACGCCGTCAACGTCGACGACCATGCAGAAAGGATCTCAGTCAATGGTTCAGTATAGAGAAAAGACGCCATAATTATAACGACGGAGAGCAAGGCCCAACTGCTCAGATAGATCTTGAGCCGTCTGGCATAGATCAGCGACCAGCGATAGGTCTGTTGCGCCCGTTCCAGAATCGAACGCACCTGCTGAAGATAGTAGTCAACTTCGGCTGACCGCTGCGGACTGTTCTGCAAAATATCCGTCGCTTTGGCCAGTAGGTGGCGGCTGCGCACATACCATTCATGTTCAGCCGGCAAAGTCGCTTCGATCTCCGCTTCGAGCTGATCGATCTCCTGAAAATGGCCTCGCGCATCGAACTGCGACTCTCGCGGCAGCAGGTTGGAACGCAGATCTCGTCGCCCGGCCGGCTGATCAATTTGACTGAACAGCCCAGGCACCCCCCCGAGGATCAGTGCCGTACGAGGAATCAGCAGCGGCAGACCGTGCGTCTGAAAGCGCGGTGCTGGCTGACGGCGGGCGCAGCATCGTGTCGCCAGCTCCGGACTGCATATCTGGCGGTGCATCCGAGGCGGGCTGAGCGCGGATAGGGGGCGCTGCTGTATCCTGGGTCGGAGAGACCCCTCGCAGCGGCTGCGGCCCTGGACGTCCTCGCCAATCGCTGGACGAAGCATCGCTCAACCACGGATCGGGCTGTGTCTCTCGATCAACGAAATCTGAGTTGGCTGACCGCCCGGAAGTGGACGAAGATGAAGTGGACGAAGATAAAGTAGGCGAAGACGAGGAGGCTGTCGAATCCCTTTGCGCGAATGATGAAGTTGTCGGCCCGATGGTCGAACCCGAATCTTCGTCACCAAATGCGGAACGATCGGCCGGTTGATTCCCTCGGTCCGCTCTCAAATGCGCCCGCGTCTATCGATGCCGACGCAGGCGATGCAGTGCCTGATGAGTCGGTATTGGACGGCGCGGAGTCAGGTCGCCCAGCGGCAATGTCAACCGCGCCCAACATCATCTCATCCAGCAAGATGTCGGCACGCCAACGCAGCAACTCGGGACTATCGTCGAGCGAGGCGGAACCGGCGCTTGACGCCGGTTGCGGCTCCGAATGTTGCGCTCTATCCTGTGAGCTATCGTATGATTCTTCCGGCGTTTCCAGCACAACCCTTGACCTTTTCTGATCTACTTATGTACAGTCACCATACTACCACCTCCATTGCCAAATGCCAACCTTATTGGCCAAAACGATGGGGGCCTGCAAGGCCGGACAACGATTGAAAACGACTGACAGCATACATCTTTGTCTTGACCAAACAGGCCGTTTCATTCCCGCGGAATTGCGATAGCAGGCGGCCAATGGTACTCTGAACGCAAAACGAATGAACGGCTGAATCCCCTTGGCAAATTTGACATGCCAGAGTGGGGCGACGTATAATGCCCGTTTGAGACTAGTACCGAACGCCTTGCAGGCGTATCGCAATAATTTTAGGAGCATAAAATGGCCACAAAGCGCACCTGGCAGCCTAAAGTCCGTAAACGGCTGAAGACCCACGGTTTCCGCGAGCGAATGCGAACACCGGGTGGACGAAATGTACTCAAACGCCGACGCAACCGGGGACGAGCCAATCTGGCAGTGTCAATGTCGACGCGCAAGTCGATCAAAGACTAACGTATTTCCGGCGGACAGGTAAGAGATGGAATCGCAGCGCTGAATGAAGGACATGCCTTCAGCACTTTGGCATTGCCGCCATTCAGTGCAGCCTGCCATTCAACTTTTCCAGTCTGTTCCACATAGTCCGGGTTATCTGCAGCAGTGGCCGAGTGAAACGACAGTATCGGATCCGAAAAAACGAACAATTCCAGAAAATTCGGCGAAACGGCAAATCAACTGCCAACCAGATGTTGGTGCTAAGTCTACTGCCGAATGGATTGTCGTACAGCCGGTTCGGCTTTTCAGTCAGCAGCCGTATCGGAAATGCGGTTGTGCGCAATCGACTCAAACGGCGGCTGCGAGAATGTATCCGGCTTCGACAGGAATTGATCGAACCGGGCTGGGACGTTGTCTTCATCGCACGCCGTCCGATAGGCAGCGCAGACTATCACCAGATAGACGCCGCTTGCGCCCGCCTTCTTCGGCGGGCGCATCTGTTACACGAGCCGTTCAACACTAACGGCGACTGCCCAACATAATCGTTCGGTAGAGATTTTAGCAAAGCGCTGTTCATGCGTCAGGAGTCACCGAAGCCCATGCGTGCCATTGTGTTGGGAATGATCCGATTTTACAAGCGGTTCATCTCGCCCAGTTTGGGGAGCAACTGTCGGTTCTACCCTTCTTGCTCCCAATACACGTATGAGGCGATCGAAAAATACGGCGTACTCAAGGGCGGCTGGATGGGATTCAAACGTATTGCGCGTTGCCAACCTTGGACCAAAGGCGGTTTCGATCCGGTACCCTAGTCGAAAGATGCGCGGATTTCGCCTGAAATCTCTCTGCAATCCACGACCCGTGCTATGTCACTTCTACAGACTCCAGTATCGAGATCGGCCCAAAATAGACGATGGCCGCCGCATCCGAATTCATCAAACTGTGCCATTGATCCAAACGACGCTCAGTTTTTGCTAGGGAGAACTACGCAAACGTGAAACGCAAACAATGGCTGCTATTGGCTGCCCTAATCGTTGCAATGTTTGTGCTTAGCGCCTGTGGCGTTTCGCACGACGGAACGGTAGATGTTGCAACGGCTGAACCAGATGGTCTATGGCAGACATTTGTGGTGTGGCCCTTGGCCAAAACACTGATCTGGCTGGATGGCCTATTGGCCGGATGGGGCGTCCCGTATAACTGGGGCTTTACCATCATCCTCTTTACAGTTATCATCAAGATCGTTACCTTCCCGCTGACCTACACGCAGATGCGTGGTATGCAGGCGCAGAAGGAACTGCAACCAAAGATCCAGGAATTGCAGAAAAAGTACGGCAAGGACAGAGACAAGCTATCAAAGGCCCAGATGGAACTGTACCAGGAGGCCGGCGTCAACCCGCTCAGCGGTTGTCTGCCTCTGATTGTCCAGATGCCGATCTTGTTCGGCCTTTACAGCGCCCTGATTTTGCTGGGCCCATATCTGGTCGACGCCAGTTTCTTTTGGATTCCCGATCTCGGTTTCCCACGCTACACCGAAGGTCTGAGTTGGATCCCGGCGCTTTTTCAGGCCGGTGACTACAGTACGCTGATCGCGTATTTGATCCTGCCGATTTTGCTGGTTATCAGCCAGTTTGTCATGCAGAAATACATGACCCCTCCCACAGCCGGCAGCGATCAGTCCGGCATGATGCAACAGCTCCCCATGCTGATGACCTTCATGTTCGGGTTTTTCACGTTGCAGGTGCCGGCCGGGCTGACGCTCTACTGGGTAACCAGCAACTTCCTGCAGATGGGCCAACAGTGGGTCATTCTCTCGGACCGGTTTAGCCTGACAGGCTCGGGCAAGACGACCGCCAAGTTGGAGGCTGCATCGGCCAAAGATGACGAAGAATCCTGTAGTCATTGATGGCGAAGCAACAGTGGTTTCCGCCTCACCGTCCAGCGGAGAGGCGACGACAAGCAGCAGATCGAAACGTCGCAAATCGAAAAAGAAGAGGTAGACCATGGCAAACAATGGCGCCGAATTTAGCGGCAAGACAGTTGAAGAGGCGGTGGCATCCGGGTTGCAGTCCTTGGGGTTGAGCCAGGACGAAGTCGACATCGACATCCTGAACAGAGGCAGTCGCGGAATCCTGGGCTTTGGCAGTGAGCCGGCCCTGGTACGAATTTCGCCGCAACAAGCAGATATCGGTGATCCTCTGGAAACAGAGGTTGACGTGATCGAGGCCGCAGTATCCGAGCGCAGTACGAGCGAGTATCCGAGAGATCCAAGCAGTGTTCATTGACGAGGCAACTCCGGAGGTTTCATCAGAGGCGCCGGAAGATGTGATTCTCGTTGAGGACACTGTCGTTGAAGCTGACGCTCGAAATCGAGGCGGTGACTGAATCTCCCGACGAAGATGATGTCGATGATTCGAACGATGATGACGTCAGCGATGATGAACTCGCCAATATGGCCAAGGCCCTGCTTTCAGAGCTTCTGCGCCTAATGGACTTTGAGGCGGATGTGGATGCATCCTGGCAAGATGCGGACACGACGACAGCCAGCCCCTATCTTCTACTCGACATTCGTGGAGAAAACCTTGGCGCACTGATTGGTCGCCGTGGAGAAACGCTGTCCAGCATCCAGTACCTTCTGCGGTTGATGATCAATCAACAGGTGAAGCAGTGGAAAAACATCGTCGTTGATGTCGAGCATTACAAACAACGACGCGTCGATCAGTTGGCCCAGTTGGCAGAGCGTATGGCCAGGCAGGTAGCGGAAAGCGGCCGCTCCGTCACATTGGAGCCGATGCCGGGCAATGAACGGCGCATTGTGCACATGACATTGCGCGACAATCCCGATGTTTTCACAGAAAGCACCGGCGAAGGCGAACGACGCAAGGTCAACATCTTTCCGCGACACTAGCGTCCATTGAGATTGATTCGGGCGTGTTGGCGCAAAGCGCCAACACGCCCGAATCATCTGCACAGAACGCGCTTCACGCTCACATATCCGATTGGTTTCGCCATTTCAAGGAGTTTGTAGCCCTGCCCTAAGTGGGCAGGGTTTTCTTTGGGTGAAAGCCGGCAGTGATTATGTCAGAGCGACCGACAAAATACAGATATCAAGCGTTGACCAGGGGTATTGCACATGCTACAATCCACACGCTTGAGCAGACGGTTATCAACAGCAGGAACGAAAAAGGACGACAACCTATCGATATTCTATTTATCGGCCACGTGACCCGGGATCTGATCGATGAAGCGCCTGACAGCGACTACCGCCAGGGCGGAACGGTGAGCTTCGCAGCGGCCACAGCCCACAAGTTGGGACGCCACCCTGCAGTCGTAACGCGGGCAGCCTCGGTCGACGATGTGGCGATCATGCCAAAAGGAACGGATATCTACCTGCTGCCCAGTGCAGAGACGACGACATTCGCCAACGTCTATACCGACCACAGCCGTATTCAGTACTGCTATGCGGCAGCGCCGCCGATCAAGGCAGAGGACATTCCCGCAAGCTGCCGGGCGCCTCAGGCGGTGTTGCTCGGGCCGTTGGTCAATGAGATTGGCCCGGACGTCGCAGGCCTCTTTGATGAAAACACGCTGGTTGTTGCGGTGCCTCAGGGGTGGATGCGCACGTGGGACGAAACAGGACGAGTCTTCGCCAAACGGTGGGAAAACGCGGCGGATATTCTTCCCCATCTCGATGTACTCATCCTGTCGCTGGAGGACATCGACTATGATACAAGCCGGCTGATCCCGGTTTTTGACTATCTCTCACTGGTCGTTGTCACCGAATACCACGACGGCAGCACGATTCTTGAACGCCAGGATGACGGAAGCATTCTGGAGACCAAGATCGCGCCGCGACCGGCGGTGGAACTCGATCCGACGGGCGCAGGCGATACATTTGCGACTGCGTTTATGATCCGGCTGCAAGAGACCGAAGATGCGGTCGAGTCTGCGCGGTTTGCCAATGTGACTGCCTCATTCAGTGTGGAGGCCAAAGGCATTTCGGGCGCGCCCGACCGGCAACTCGTGATCGACTACATGGCGGAACACCCGTTTACGCCCGAGCCGCCGCTCAAATGGGTTCACTCCAATTGATTTCTCTGCTCAAGTATGCGATCCAACCTGGGATGGAGTCGGTCCGATGACAGCCAAAATCTTCGTCTTCGCCAACCAAAAGGGCGGCGTTGCCAAAACGACGACATCCGTCAATCTGGGCGCGTATGTGGCCGCCAAAGGACGCCGGGTTCTGATCGTGGATCTGGATCCGCAGGCCAACGCCACCACAAGTCTGGGCATCAACCCAAGACAGATCTCCAAAAGCATCTACAACATGCTCATCGAGCAACTGCCGGTGCAAGATGTGCTCACGCTGACCGATCGTCTGGGGCTCGATCTCATCCCATCGACGACGGATCTTGCAGGGGCCGAGATCGAAATGGCACGCATGATGGCGCGCGAACGTCTGCTGTCGCGTGCGCTGGCGCCGGTTCTGGAACGCTACGACTATATCTTCATCGACGAGCCACCCAGTTTGGGCCTTCTGACCATCAACGGGCTGACGGCAGCGACCCACGGCGTGTTGATCCCGGTCCAATGCGAGTATCTTGCCCTGGAAGGACTGAGCCTGCTGCTGCAAACAGTGCATCAGGTCCGCGATGTCTTGAATAGCAGCTTGGTGGTTGCCGGCGTCATCTTGACCATGTACGACGGGCGCACGAACATCAGCCAGCAGGTCGTACAGGAAGTACGCACCTACTTTCCGGAACAGATCTTTCAGACGATCATTCCGCGCAACGTGCGTCTGAGTGAGGCGCCGAGCCACGGCAAGACAATCCTTGGCTATGCGCCACAGAGCGCCGGCGCACTTGCCTACGACGCACTGGCGACAGAGTTCCTGGCACGCGTCGAAAAGCCGATACCGCAAGCCCCGTCCGGCGCCTCTTCCAACCAAAGGAGCGATTAAGATGGTAGACAATGTCAGTTCCAATCGCCGTGGTTTGGGGCGCGGGCTCGGCGCGCTGATTGTCAACACCGAAGGACCGAATCCAGCCTCTGCCGAGGTCGTCGCCCAGGCCGGCGCCGGCGGTGTGCAGATGGTCGCCGTCGGCGCCATCAGCCCCAATCCCCATCAGCCCCGGTCTGATTTCGACCCCGAACAACTCGAAGAACTGGCGGCGTCGATTCGTGAACACGGCATCATCCAACCGCTGATCATCACCGGCGCCCAGGAGGCCGGACCGCTACTGGCTGGTCGCCGGGGAGCGACGCTGGCGAGCCGCTCAACTGGCCGGAGCGGCTGAGGTTCCGGTCATCGTGCGCGAGGCATCGCCTCAACAACTGATGGAATGGGCGCTGGTTGAGAACGTCCAGCGCTCCGACCTCAATCCGCTGGAAGAGGCCGCCGCCTACCGGTCACTGATGCAGGAGTACGGTTTTACCCAGGCCGAGGTCGCCGATCGCATGGGCAAGAGTCGCTCGGCTGTCGCCAATACCATTCGTCTCCTGCAATTGCCCACTTCGGTGCAACAGGCTGTGCTCAACGAAAACGTATCCGCCGGCCATGCGCGGGCCATGTTGGGGCTGTCGACCGAGGCCGATATGGACATCTGTCTCCAAACGGTCGTGGCGAAAGATCTCAGTGTTCGGCAGACCGAAGAACTGGTCAAACGAATGCAGGCAGCCTCATCCGATATCCCGGAGAAGATGCCTGCCGATCTGGAAGACGCGTTGCTCACCCATTACAAGGCCCTGGAAGATCGATTTCGAACCAGCCTGGGGACACGAGTCAATCTAGCGCGGAATCCAGACGGAAGCGGGCGATTGGTCATTCACTTTTTCAACGATGACGATCTACAGCAGCTTTACGAGCGAATGAGCGACGAACCTTTTTCCGACGATATCCTCTAGCGATCACCGTGCCGCCCTGGATCAACCGACGTTTGAGCAACAGACGCACATGCCCACTTCTGTAAGACAACCGAGTGCGATGGGCTGGGGAATCGTCGGCGCCAGTTCCATTGTGCGCGACTACATGGCCGACGCGCTTCGATTGCGCTCATCCGTCGAGGCATCAGCAAGAGAAGATCGACAGAAGACAACTGAGTTGCGCCCCGCTTCGACAATCGTGTCCATCTTCAGCCCCAACGCCACACGTGCGAGAGCGTTTGCCGACGCACTGCGCATTCCCCACGCAGATGCACAGCTTAAGCAGATGTTGGAACATCGAGATATTCAGTCTGTCTACGTGGCCAACCACCCTCGTGATCATGCCCAAGCGATCATAGCCGCCCTGAACGCGGGCAAGCATGTTCTATGTGAAGCGCCGTTGGCCCTGGATATCGCAACCGCCGAAGAACTCATCTTCAAGGCTGATCTGTACGGATTAGCGCTGGCCATCAACGCGCCTTGGCGCACAGATCCGGCGATCCGGCAGCTTCGCAAATGGATCATCGACGGCGAGTTCGGCGATCTCGTCGGGGGGCGGATCACCAATGCCGGCTTGCTCCCGATCACCAAGCAGGGCTGGCGCCTGACGCCCCATGGCGGTGGCGTCCATTTCGACCGAACCCAGCGCGATCTTGACCTGCTTTTCTTTCTGACCGGCCAGGAAGTCTCTGAGGTCTATGCCACAAGCACGATACAGATATTGGGCAGCCATTCGAAATTTGAGGCGCCCGAAGATCTCGTCTCCACGATTCTCTTGGCCAACGCCGGCCCAGCCTTTCAACTATATGATTCATTCCTGGTTCCCCACGTCCCTAGCTCTGTCGACATGTACGGCAGCGCCGGCAGCGCCGTGGCCACACATTGGTGCGATATCGGCAGGGCAACGTCACTTCAGTTCCACGGGCACAGCCATCCAAAGACCATCGTCGAAACGTCGACGAACCCTGCTGTTGCAATGGTCGAAGGATTCATCCGCTCTATTCAGACAGGGCAACCGCTGCCGGCGACCGGCTATGACGGTCTGCGGGCCTTGCGTGTGACCCTTGCCATCCAAAGCGCACTCACAAAACATCGCCCCATAGCGATACCCCGTCACGCAATATCAAGTTAGATCTCTGCAGGAGAATCGTTGACCGGCCAAATATAAACATAGTTGATGCTTTGCATCAACTATGTTACAATTTGGTTTACGTATTTTTGTGATCGAACCAAAGAGCTGGGACGATCCAAACGGGCGAAATCATCCTGACAGCGTCCCCTTTCCCGATCGGCTGAATTTGGATAGAGGTAGCCTTCCCACAAAGAGAGCATGCAGTAGGCTGCTTCCCAATGACTTTCGAATAGTTCGTACTGGTGGAGCATTGATGAGGTCACCGTGAGTGTAGATGTGTTGCTCGAAGAGCATTCAACAGTTCCGCAGTTCAATATCAAGGCTGTGGTTCAAGCCACCAATATCAGTTCGAGTACGTTGCGGGCATGGGAACGCCGGTACAAAATGTGCACGCCGCAGCGTTCTGAAAGTGGTTATCGGCTCTATTCGGAACAAGACATCGCGATCATCCGATGGCTCAAATTACAGGTGGATTCGGGCATGGCCATTAGCCAGGCAGTCGCTTGGCTGGATCGTGTAGTTGACGAAGCCGGCGGACGCGATCAGACGGTCTTGCCGGGATCAGGCAGCCGAAATCCCACCGAATTGACCGGACTCTTTCCGGTTCAGCCCGAACGAGACCCGGTGCGCAGCGTTGACAGGCTCAAGTACGATCTGTTTCAGGCTTTGATCACGTATCAGGAGCAGTGGGCCGAAGACCTCTTGGCGGAAGCCTTTTCGCTCTACCCAACGGAATTGGTGGTTGAAGACCTCATCGTGCCCGTATTTGTCGACGTCGGTCAACGTTGGCATGATGGGGAGCTCAGCACCACAACGGAACACTTCGCCAGCAACTACCTAATCCAGCGCCTTGTTGCGCTCCTTCGAGTCGGAAGAGGTTCAATGACAGGGCCGGCCATCTGGATCGGTTCCGCACCTGGTGAGCATCATGGAATCGGAGCCCTGCTTCTGTCCATATTCTTGCGACGTGCCGGCCACCATATCCACTATCTCGGCAGCGGGCTGATTGTCGACGATCTGATCGGCGAAGTGATCCATCATCGTCCGGCCGGATTACTCTTCAGTGCAAGCAGCGAAGAAGGAGCCAAGTCTCTCGAAAATCTGAGTGTTCGTGTTGCCAATCTTGGTTCGCCCCGGCCATTTTTCGGCTATGGCGGTCGAGTTTTCAATCAACAGCCCGAACTGAGAACGAAGATAGCCGGAACATTTCTGGGCACGACGGCCCAGGATGCCGTGACAGGACTTGAGATTCTTGTTAAGGGTTCAGACCAAGAACCTTAGGCCGTTCCTAACAAACCTGGTCATAGAATCTGCAATGCCCATGCAAACTCCACAGGAAAGTGCGCACGATCTTGATCAAGAGTTAGCGGCCGTTTATCGGAAGCTGACCGACGCTAGTGACGCCCTGGCATCACCGCTCCAGCAGTTGGTTCGCGCTCAGATCGACCAGGCTGCGCCCTATGTTCGGGCCGGCGTTGTGTTGTCTGCCGGCATCAATGAGAAAGACACGCCCCGACTGCGCCATCGGCGGATCCAATTAGCGGCTGCGCTGGAGATGCTTTTCGTCGCCCACAATATCCATGGTCTGCTATTGACACCGTACGCGGAAGAAATGGATCGATCCGTCATGGGCAGCACGATTCTGGCCGGGGATTATTGCTTCAGTCATGCAGCAGTGCTGGCTGCCGGGACGGAAAGCCCTCCAGTTGTGGCTATCTTCGCACAGGCACTCAAGACTGTGAGCGAGGGAAACCTCCGCCATTTGTTTGAAGAACTTGATGATTATGATGAAAACGGAGAGCTATTCAATGCCGGCGTAGAGGCAGCCGCAATACTGGCCGATCTGCCGGCAAAAGAAAAGGAGTCACTTCTTGACTTTTGCAAAGCGCTATCGGGCCAGTCAAAGCTAACTGATGAGATCTTGGTGACGCTACCCGCGTATCAGCGGCCGCGCTGGCAATACCTACACAGTCAATTCAGACCGTCTGCAAACAATGGCGCAGTCGGATAGGCCGGCGGAGTGGAAAGAGAAATCTTAACAAGATTCATACACTTAGTTGACTTCTTACTAACACTACGATGCTATCGTTAGTTATTGCAACGTCATCGCCTCACGGATTGCGACATAGTGGAGAGGGCAAGGTGGTCGATTCCGCCCTACTCGCCTTGTGCAACCACTTCGATCACATATTCAGGCGTGGTTCCCGTAGTTGACACGTCGATTTTCGTGACCATCGTAGGCAAAATCTAATCCTCTCCTAATCTTTGGGCCTAGACAAAGGCGCAGAAGTATGGTTTACTAATTGTACAGCTTTTGCACAGATGAAAAGTTTGGTGTATACTAAACGCAGTAAAATGAGAGGTTTTCTTTCGACAGTCACAGATCAACCCTGTTATCTGGATTTCAGCGCCCTGGCCCAATATCCACTGATCACGACTTGCCTTTTCAGCAGATTCGCTTGAGAGCAATGTAGGAGATAAATACCATGTCTTTACGCACCTATGATGGAACGACTCAGCAGAGCACAATCGAACACACAGGTCGAAGTCAAAGTAATAGCAGCGATGTGATGCAGACGTTGACAGCGCTCCGTGCTGAGGATCCGGCATTTGGCCGGGTCATTGATGTACAGCAGGTCAAACAGGGTGCGGTCGTAGCCACAGCCGATGATCTGACCCGACGAATGTTCGTCTTGACCAGTGGGCGCGTGAACATGGTCTGCACGAACAACGAGGGAAGACGTCTCGTTATCGCCTCGTTGGAGCCAGGCGCCATTTTTGGCGAGGGAGCATTGGACAACGGCGGCGATCCGCGAGTCTTTGTTGAGGCCGCGGAACAGTCAGTCGTCTGGGTCATTCCCTCAAGCGAGGCCCGCAACCTGACCATGCAGTATCCGATTCTCGGGTGGGGCATGTTGCAGACCTACGGGGCCCGGCTCATGCAGGTAGAGAACAGCCTAGAAGATGTCGCTTACAAGAAATTGCCTGAACGGTTGGCGGCCCTGCTACTGGAACTGGGTGAGTATGAGGACGGTCCGATCCACGGCGTCAGTCATCAGGCCTTGGCAGATCATCTGGGAACCTACCGAGAAACCGTCAGTGCAATCTTGCGTGATTTCAAGCGACAGGAACTGGTTGAACTGGGATATCGGCGCATCAACATTCTCGATTCCGAGACGCTGAAAGAGATTGCCGGCATTTGGGAATGGTAGTCAATTTCCGGGATTAATTGTCGTACCGAACCTCAAGGGACTTGGTTTTTTGAAAGACCAAGTCCCTTTTCCCCGATTTTCACCTATTGAGACGGTTGACGAACGCGCAAGTTGTTGTTATACTTTGAGCAGAACGCCCTCGATATTTGAGCATATGCTGGAGCAATGGCATATATCGCGTTACCCACCTAGTCCCTACACAAGCCACGGCCCCAATAATTTGTAACTGGGCAGCGTGTATGCTTTTAAGCACTTTCGGTCACCCAACGTAGTTTTCCGGAAACAGCGCAGCCGTAATCAATTATCCATCAATCGATTTCAGGATCATACCACCACCCGAACCTTGTAGTTCACCAATAGTGTATTTTCGCTCTACACGACTATAGACAGCCAACTCTCAACAATCTAGCCAGAGAAATTCGGGCCAGTGGGTCTGTTCTCCGTTTGCATAACGCGCTGCCCGTTCTGCGATTCGTGCCTTCAGAGGCACAGCGAAACAAACCCTGCATCTCTCCGATTCTTCTAGCCACAACAGTGTGCCGGTTTTGCCGGTAATAACGAATCTATGGCTTTGTCGGCCAAAACTCGTCTGCATACTTAGTGCTTCGATTTTCCCGATATGATGCCTAACGATAAATTAAATGAATTAATAAAAATGCAGTAATCGCGAAATAACTGCGAGTAGCCAAAGGGCAGTGAAAATGTCTGATCTTCAGCTCAATTCTATGAATATTTCCCAATTGGACGCGATGAATCTGGATGAACTGCGCGAAATCGCGCGTTCTATCGATATCACCGGGTACACGCGCCTCAAAAAGTACGATCTTGTCATGCGTCTTCTGCGTGCAAATGCGGAAGGTCAAGGATACAGTTTTGGTGGCGGAATCCTGGAAGTCGTGCAGGACGGTATTGGATTCTTGCGCAGCGATCATCTGCTGCCGGGCCCACAGGACGTGTATGTCAGCCAAAGCCAGATCCGCCGATTCGGACTACGGACCGGTGATTTTGTCGTGGGGCAGGTACGTCCGCCGAAAGAGACGGAAAAATACAACGGTTTGCTCAAAGTAGAAGCCGTCAACGGCGTTGATCCCGAAACGGCCAAACGGCGCCCCCATTTCGACAAACTTACGCCGATCTTCCCAGATGAGCAATTTGTGTTGGAGACCCAGTCCAACGTGATATCCACGCGCATGATCGATCTGCTTGCTCCGGTCGGCCGCGGCCAACGTGGATTGATTGTTAGTCCGCCAAAGGCGGGTAAGACAACCGTACTGAAACGATTCGCCAATGGCATCTCTACCAATTACAAAGACGTTCACCTGATGGTCGTGTTGATCGGTGAGCGACCGGAAGAGGTCACCGACATGGATCGGTCTGTCGATGCAGAGGTAATTAGCAGCACATTCGACGAGCCGGTTCAGAACCATGTTCGTGTGGCAGAAATGGCCCTAGCGCGAGCCAAACGACTGGTCGAGAGCGACAAAGATGTAGTGATTCTCCTGGACAGCGTGACACGTCTGGCTAGAGCCTACAACCTGACAGTTCCACCATCCGGACGTACGCTCTCCGGCGGTATCGATCCGGCGGCCCTCTACCCGCCCAAACGATTCTTTGGCGCTGCACGCAACATTGAGGAGGGCGGAAGTCTGACCATTATCGCCACGGCATTGGTCGACACCGGCAGCCGCATGGATGATGTCATCTACGAAGAGTTCAAAGGCACCGGCAACATGGAACTCCACCTAAGCCGCAAGTTGGCCGAACGACGTATCTTCCCGGCCTTTGACATTGAGCGCAGCGGTACCCGCGCCGAAGAAAAACTGCTGGATGCGGAAGTGCTGGCTAAGGTCTATACGCTACGCCGCATGATCGACGCCATGGGTGGCGGGTACGAAGCGATCCTGCCGATCATGGAGCGCCTCAGCCGAACCAGCAACAACCATGAGTTCCTTGAGACGCTCACGAAGAGATAAAACATTTTAAGTTCTGTAGCGTCTACAACAACCACATGTGTATACGCATAACCTACGCCAAGTCAACGATTACCCGATGAAGCCGGGTAATCGTTGTTTTTTGAGGGGAAAAACATGCTCTAGTGACTTGGAAGAGCTATTCGTTAGTGCTATAATCTAGCAGCGATTGGGAAAAGTTCGGACCCAAGTTTGTCATCAGAAAATTGCACTGCAATTGTACGGAACGCATTTTTCCTGAGCATTGCCCGATTCACGGAGCACTATATGTCGTCTGACAGTAAGCCGTTGTTTAGTCGTCAACGAGGACTGGGCGAAACAGCCCGCATTCGTCCGGCATACGGCAGTAGCACAAGTGAATACTCCCCCCTTCATCAATCGAATCAGCCGCTTCACTCTAGCACCACTCGCTACGAGTTTTCTGCGCCTTCGCCGATGAGCACGGCCAACAGTGTTGAGCCAACTCCTCCGGCTGCTGTATGGGCCGGCGGCGCACAAAACCCTTCTCTTGATTCCATTTCCCGAGTCAAGCAACAAGTTCACAATGTTCTAGGTGACCAAGTAACGCCACTGCGATTGGCGGGCCATCTTTCCGTCCTGCTTGTGGCTGCCGTCATCCTGATTCTCAGTCAGGTTGATATTCCGGAATGGGACATCGCACTGGGCGCAATTCCAGGAGCGGCGTCATCCGCTGAACGGGCAACGCAGAACGGCGCCCAGGTTGCCACGCTTGACGGTCAAGCCATCAATGACGAAGCAGGCGCCACAGAATCGTTACAGCGGGCCGCTGTGCCTTTCACCATCATTCCGGAACGCGGTCGCGAAAAGATTGAGGCCTATGCGGTTCAGTCCGGCGATACTGTTCTGGGCATTGCTGAAAAATTCGGTCTCTCCCCGGAAACCATCCAATGGTCGAATCCGGAGCTAGAGGCCAACCCCGATCTGCTTCGTATCGGCGATGAACTGCGAATCCTGCCGTTGGACGGCGTGATACATACTGTCTCACCCGGAGACACCCTTTCCTCATTGGCGGTCAAATACAAGGTCTCTGTTGACGAGATCATCGGCTACGTTGCCAACGACATCGCTGACCCTGCCGCGCCGCTCGTCGTCGGCAGGAGTGTCGTGGTGCCCGGCGGCACGAAACCCTACGTAGCTCGCCAGGTGTCGTCCTACAGTGGGCCGATACCGACCAGTGCATACAAGGGGTCTGGCACCTTTACGTGGCCGGTGAGCGGTTCTATCTCACAGCGCCATTGGAGTGGACACCCGGCCATCGATATCGGCTCCTGGAACGGATCCCCGATCAAGGCATCGGACAACGGCTATGTGGTTGAAGCCGGCGGCGGCTGGAACGGCGGCTACGGCAACTACGTACTCATTGACCATGGCAACGGTTTCACCACGCTGTATGCCCATCTCAGCAGTATCTTCGTCCGTGCCGGAGAGAATGTATCGCGCGGTGAGCAAATAGGATCGGTGGGCAATACCGGAAACAGCACTGGTCCGCATCTCCATTTCGAGGTTCGTTACCAGGGTGCACCACAGAATCCATTCTCATACCTCCCGTAAGCACTAGAAACAACGACAAAAAAAGGCCCGATTGGCGTGTCCAATCGGGCCTTTTCTATGTCTACTATTTTGGGGCGAGGCAGGATTTCATTCGGGTGTGTTCAAAATGAGTTGAGCATCTCAAGATCCTCCGGGAGGAGCATTGTGCATTGCCAGTTTGCCGTCATCACCCTCCCGGAGGATCGTTTCAACCGGTTTTGAACACACCCATTTCATTCCGCCCAACTCCAAGACCATTCAAATAAGCCGACAATGAGGTCCAGTAGGCACGCCCACGTGCCGGTCGCTCTCTGGAAGAGCCGCACGTGGGCGTACTCACTGAACCCTATTTAATGGGGTCTTGTGCTTTTACCCTGGCTCACCCTTACGCTGTCATCTTGAAACCCGAATTTTCCCACAAGAATCTACTTCTGAATACCGCCCTCGGTCAATTGCCTCGGATCAAGCAAGCGATCCAGTTCCTCGGCGCTTAGCTCAGTCTCCTCCAGCGCCACATCCTTCAATAGCCGACCCTCTGCATAGGAACGTTTGGCAATCTTGGCTCCCTTCTCATAGCCGATCACCGGATTGAGCGCGGTGACCAGAATCGGGTTGCGCCCGACCAAATCAGCGATCCGCTCTTCATTGACCGCAAAGCCGGTGATTGCCTTGTCAGCCAGGACCCGGCTTGCACTGCCCAGTGTATGAATGCTCTGGAGCAGATTGTACGCGATGACCGGCAGCATAACATTCAGTTGGAAGTTGCCGGACTGTCCACCGATAGAGATGGTTAGATCGTTGCCCATAACTTGGGCGCAAACCATCGTGACGGCTTCGGGGACAACCGGGTTGATCTTGCCGGGCATGATGCTGCTGCCAGGCTGCAGAGCAGGCAGCGAAATTTCACCGAACCCGGCGATAGGGCCGCTATTCATCCAACGCAGATCGTTTGACATCTTCATCAGGCTCACGGCTACGGTCTTGAGCTGTCCGCTCAATTCAACGGCGGCATCCTGTGTGCTCAAACCGACAAAGAAATTACGGCTGGGCTTCAAAGGAAGGCCCGTCATCTCAGACAGCTTCGCCGCGATACGCTCTGCAAACTCCGGATGTGCATTGATGCCGGTGCCAACGGCTGTACCGCCTTGCGTCAGCTCGGCCATGCGCGGCAGGGCGCCCTCGACTCTTTCGATCCCTTGGGCGATCTGGCTGGCCCATCCGCCCAGTTCCTGGCCCAAACGAATCGGCATGGCATCCATCAAATGGGTGCGCCCGGTTGTGACGACATGGTCGACTTCGGCGGCTTTGTCCAGCAAAGCCTGTTCCAGATACTTGAGGCCAGGAACCAGATCCTCGGCGACGGCCAAGTAGGCGCTGAGGTGAATGGCGGTAGGAATCACATCGTTGCTGCTCTGCCCCATATTGACGTCGTCGTTGGGATGGACGGTAGCCCCCAGATACTGGGTGGCTAGGTTCGCGATCACTTCATTGGCGTTCATATTGGTGCTGGTGCCGGAGCCAGTCTGGAAAATATCCAGGGGGAACTGATCGTCGAACAGCCCCTCTTCAACTTCCTTGGCTGCCCGCCTGATGACTTCGGCGACCTCCGGCTGCATCAGACCGAGATCAACATTCACCGCAGCGGCGGCCCCCTTGATCATGCCCAACGCGCGTATGAACGAACGTGGAAAGCGTAGGTCGCTGATTGGAAAATTCTCAACGGCGCGCTGTGTCTGCGCTGCATAGAGCGCATCGGCCGGCACCTGAATATCACCGAGGCTGTCGTGTTCGATGCGATAGTTTTTCTCTGACATGGGTCTGCTCCTTGAAGGATATATCAAAAAAGTGGGAGTCAATTCCGATCAAAATTCAGCAGATAGCTGAACTGTGGTTTACCCGTCCAAAATGGACAGGCAGGGTCATATTTTCAGCGACCGTATTTTATCACCGGACGCCGACGAATGCACGTTCAAGGTCGTTCTTCGGTTACGGCTTCATTCTGATGTGGATGTCATATCCACTTTCCCCTCCGATGCCTGTTTGACACCAGCCGCAAGCTTGCCTACAATCAAATTGTACCCAATTATGAACCAGCGCAGCAAAGAAAGCAGCGACCAATCCTATCCAAAACGAATATAACAGCTACTGCTCCGTCTTTGACCGGCTCCATCTCAACATTGGCTGAACGCCAGGGTGGACTGTCCATGGAGCATGTACAAGCAGCGAGCCGGAGATACAATGGCCGAACGCATTCTTGTTGTGGAGGACGATCGCCGCATTCGTGATCTCTTGCGACGCGGATTGATCTTCGAAGGCTATACGGTCGACACCGCGGAAGATGGCGAGGCCGCACTGCGCATTGCGCGGGAGCATCCGCCGGAAGCGGTTATTCTCGATCTCATGCTACCCGGAATCGATGGCCTGGAAGTCTGTCGTCGTTTGCGCAATGCGTCCAATGTGCCGATCCTGATACTGACGGCACGGGATACGGTGGCTGATCGTGTAGAGGGATTGGATGCCGGCGCCGATGACTATCTGGTCAAGCCATTCGCGTTTGATGAACTACTGGCCCGCTTGCGTGCCCTCTTCCGACGCCACCACATGGAAAGCGCACCGGAGATCTACGACTACGCCGATCTTACCCTCGATCCGCGTACCCGCCAGGTCTTTCGGGGCGGCGATGAAATCCATCTCACAGCAAAAGAGTTTGATCTGCTTGAGTTCTTCATCCGTCACCCCAATCAGGTTTTGACTCGTGAGATGATCTACGAACATATCTGGGAGTATGATTTCGGCGGCGAGAGCAATATCATTGAGGTCTACGTGCGATATCTGCGTACAAAGCTGGAGGCTGGAGAAAGACCCCGGTTGATTCAGACGGTACGTGGCGTCGGATACGCGCTGAGAGAAGTCTAAGCAGCGGGCCGTCCGCCTCTGCCCTCTTACCTCTGTCTTAGATTGTATTCATGCAGCGGTAAACCGCTTAGCGTACCCTGTCTGTATGACATCTCTCTATCTCGCGCCGTCTACCCATACATCCGCCTCAGCGCGACGCAACAAGCGACCGACTGAATCCGGCGGCCCAACACATGAGCCTGTTCAGCGCATGACAATTCGTCTTCGCCTTACATTCTGGTACACGGCCCTGCTTGGCACGACCCTGATTCTCTTCAGCGTTGTTGTCTATTCAGCGCTGGCCAACAATCTGCGGGCTCAAGTCGAACAGGACGCGGCCAGGCAGGCCAATGAAGTTGCCAGCGCGTTGACACAACAGTTGCAATTAGACGTCCTGATCGTCCGCAACAGTCCGACGCGCGTTCAGATTCCGGAGTTGGATTTCTTCGCCAGTGCATCAGGCGTGCAACTTGTCGGTCTGGACGGCATGATCCTCAAGCGTAGCAGCACCTTGGGGTCGACTGCCGTTCCGGAGTTTCGCACGGCATTGGGGCCGATCAGCGAACGACAAGAGCATGTTTACTATACAGATGTCGGGTCCGACACTCAGTTGCTCGTCTACAGCGTGCCGCTGATTACCGGTGATGCAGTCATCGGCGCGGTGCAGGTCATTAAGTCGGTGACCGCCGTGGACAATGCACTGCGCCAGATCAGCCGCTACCTGATACTGGGTACTGCGCTCAGCTTGGTGTTGGCCGCTATCGTCGGCGCATTTCTGGCACGGCGAGCGCTTGCCCCCATCGACACCATTACAGAGACCGCCGGCGAGATCGCCAACACAAGGGATCTGGGGCAACGTCTGACCATCGCTGAAGACAGCAGCGAGGTCGGCCGCTTGGCAGCAACATTCAACGCCATGCTCGATCACATCGAGCAGCTATTCGACACGCAGCAACGGTTGATCGCCGATGTAAGCCACGAATTGCGTACGCCGCTCACCACGGTTCAAGGCAACATCGAACTGCTACAGCGCATGGCCGTTTCGACCAACAATCGCGATGCAGCAATTTCGGAAGATCTGCTCAACGAAGTACTGGACGAGGTTGAAGCTGAGACATCACGCATGAGCAAGATGATCAGCGACCTCTTGTTGATTGCCCAGGCCGACAGCGGCGTCCTCCAGATCCAGAAGGAAGCGGTCGAAATGGATACGCTGGTACTGGATGTCTATCGCCAAGGTCAGAAGATCGCCGAGCGGCAGAAGGGGCCGGACGCACTGGAAATACATCTGGGCAGTGAAGATCAGGCGCTGGTCTGCGGAGATCGGGAACGGTTGCGCCAACTACTGCTCAACTTGATGGACAACGCCATCAAGTATACGCCGGCCGGCGGCACTATCACCATCGGACTCAAGAACGTCGATGGCTGGGTACAGGTCTCTGTGGCCGACACAGGCATTGGCATCACGCCCGAAAACCAACAGTTGGTCTTCGAACGCTTTTACCGCACCGATAAGGCGCGCAGTCGGGAACTGGGCGGTAGTGGGCTGGGGCTTAGCATCGTGCAGTGGATTGCCACTGCACACGAAGGCTTTGTCACGGTCAAGAGTGAATTGAACGTAGGCAGCACATTCACGCTCTGCCTGCCGCTGGCGGATGAATCCGCCAATTCGTGCAACGGATCCTCTCTGTAGAAAAAACCCTCTCTCAAATCAGTTCAGTTCGGGTCGCTCTCCGTCGACCGGAAGTCCTACGAAAAAAGTCGTACCGCGTCCAACCTCGCTTCTGACCCAAATTTCGCCGCCATGGGCCTCGGCAATGGCATTGCAGAGAAAGAGACCCAAGCCCGCTCCGGCAGTGTTGCGACGCAGCGTACTATCCACGCGATAGAAGCTCTCAAAAATATGGGGCAGCTCATCTTCGGGGATGCCGATGCCGCTATCGGCCACATAGACAACCACGCGTTGACCATCGCCATGGGGCGAGTCTTCGAGCCAGCCGCCGATCCGAATCTTTCCGCCGTCCGGAGAATATTTGATCGAATTCCCGACCAAGTTGTTCAACACCTGGCGCAGTCGCTCCTCATCTCCCCAGATCAGCGGCAGCGTTCCGGCAAAATCAAGTTCGATCTGGTGAATGGATGTCTGTGTGCGAAAGGCAGCCGCCACCTTGTCGGCCAATGCTTCTACGTCTACATCGGAAAAATCAAGCCGCAGACCGCTGGCCTGGATACGACTTGCATCCAGAAGATTGTTGATCAACGACTCAAGACGATCCGCCTCTTCTTCGATGATTTCAAGGCCCTGCTGAGCAGTCGCGGCATCCCACTCTGCATCTTTGCGCGCCAGCGTCTGGGCATAGCCTTTGATGAGGGCGACAGGCGTCTTCAACTCGTGGCTGATGATCGATGTGAACGTCGACTTGATCTCCTCTTCCTCGCGGAAGCGCGTGATATCATAGACATTCACGATGATATTGACCAGGCGGCTCAACTCGTCGTAGATGGGGGTAAATGTAACGGACAATGTCAGGCGTCGCCCGCCGGGGCGTGCCAAGTCACCTTCGCAACGCAAGTTTTCACTTTGGAAGAAGACGTCGAGATCAGAGCTCTCGCTGAGATCGTCGCCAACGATGTTATCAAGGACAAGCACTTCATTGTACGGCAAGCCTACGGCATTGGCCGGATCGATATCCAGCATGGCCGCCAGGGTCTGGTTGATAACAATCACGCGCTGCTGGGTGTCGAGAATCATGATGCCGTCAGCACTATTCTGAATGATCGTGGCCAGACGGCTGCGCTCTGTTTCGAGTTGGTGGTACAGTTTGGCATTGCGGACTGCTACAGCCGCCTGGTTGGCGAATCCTTGCAACAACTGGGTGTCCATCTGAGTGAAGGCATATTCGCCCCTAAACAGATAGATTACACCCAGAAGTTCGTCCTCGAAGAGCAGAGGAATGCCCACGACCTGGCCCAAAGGACCACCCAGTCGCTCTTCCACCATACGCACGCGTTCCTGAAGATCGACGATGTGGGATTCAAACTCACCTTCATCAATTCCGTCGTAGGACGACTCGTCGATCTGAACGTAAGGCCCAACATCCAGCAGGGGTTCGAATGCGGGTAGGATCTCAGCCGGAATGTTGTAGGTTGCGCGAATCTGAAATCTTGGCAGCGCAATGGACGACGACTCAAACTCGGCATCATCCCGCTCCAACACAATCAAACCGGCCCGGCAGCCGACCATTTCCGCCGCGCTGCTGAGGATCAATTCCAACAGGCTGGGCAATTCCAGGCGTTCCGTCATTGCGCGCGTGATACGCAACAAATATTCACGCTGGCGAAGCTGGTAGGTTGCGAGTAGTGCAGGTACATTCATGTCCACGATTATCGCCCGCCGCTTTAGAGACTATCAGCAGAAAATGCATCGGGCAGGAGCGCTTGCACGGATGTCGTGCGAAAGCCGCCATCAGCAGCCGCAATGTACACTTCCATCCCCGCCCCAAGTTCCGCCATCACCTGTCGACAGATACCGCAAGGCGTCCCTCCGTCCCGCGTGGCCACTGCAATGGCCACAAAGTCACGCTGCCCATCGGCAATAGCGCTCGTCAGGGCAACTCGCTCGGCGCAGATAGTGGCCGGATATGAAGCGTTCTCCACATTGCAACCCACGTAAATAGCCCCGCCAACCGTCAACAGGGCTGCTCCAACCCGGTAGTTGCTATAGGGAGCATAGGCTCGTTCGCGGGCGCTTACGGCCCGATTAACCAACTCTTCTGCCGACACCATCAGTAACGATCCTTTCGCTTCACGCCCCACCTTCCTTCTTCATCGGAAGGAAGCCGGCAATTTGGCTTTCAGTCGTTTGGTTTTCGCCGTTTTCAGAGGTCGTCTCCGAATAGGGAACTGAAGCTACCAAAGGTTCAACGCGTACTTTGTCGATCCGACGACCATCAACAATGATGACCGTGAAGAGGAGTCCGGAATATTCGACTGAGTCCCCTTGTTCCGGCACCCGTCCCAAAAGGCTGTACATCAGGCCGCCGAGCGTATCTGCCTGCTCTTCCGGCAGTTCAATATCCAACAATTCGGCCAACGAGTCCACATCTAGACGCGCATTCATCAAATATGAATTCGGACCAACGGGCTGGATATACTCATCCTCCACCGTATCATACTCGTCTTCAATCTCGCCGACGATCTCCTCTAGAATATCCTCGATGGTCACCAGTCCGGCGGTGCCGCCATATTCATCAACTACAATGGACACGTGAACTCGCTGTTTCTGCATCTCGCGAAGCAAATTATTCAGTTTCTTGCTGACCGGCACATAGTAGGCCGGGCGCAGCAGTTCACGGATAGAGACATCTGTCTGACCATCACTCATACACTTCAGCAGATCTTTGGCATAGAGAAAACCGATGATTCTATCGATATCGCCTTCATAGATCGGAATCCGGCTGTGACCGGCGGCGATAATTATATCGAGTGCCTCACCCAACGGTGTCTCAACATTGATGGCAACCATATCGATTCGGGGAACCATGACTTCTCGAACAACAGTTTCCTCCATGTCGAGGATGCTGGCAATCATCTGCCGCTCGGTCTCCTCGATCCCCTCTCCTTCCTCGCGGACGTTCAGAAGCAGGCGCAGTCCATCCTCGGTCAAGAAAATACTTTCGTCTCCGGAAACGGATTCTTCCTCACTAAACCGGGCGCCAGTCATCTGCAACAAAGCAGTCAAAGGGCGAAACAATTGCACTGTTAAGTAGAGCAGCGGCGAAAAACGCAGCGCGATTTTTTCAGATCGGTCTTGAATTATCGATCTTGCCAGCACTTTGATGAAGACCAATATGATCCATGTACCCAATGCCACCAATCCAAACTGAATGTAGTTCGGGAAATAGGTCCAGAGTGAGGCTATCGAAATGCCGGCCAGCAGGGTGCCTAAGGTTTTCACCGAAGCAAAGGTCAGCAGGAAGTGAGACGGAGTACCCACGATCATTTCCAAGCGATGGGCGTCCTTGTTGTCTTCCTCAGCGAGCTGGCGAATTCGACCGCGATTGAGATCGGCCAACGCGTATTCAGCCGCTGATGCCAATGCGACGAATATGAATGCGAGGAAAAGAACAAGAAACGATAACGGGCCGGGTTCCACGGATTTCTCCTAATTTCCAGACCTGAGCCGCGGGTATTGCCAACGGCTCAGACCAAACGACGTTTCACAGATTATCGACGATCTTTAGGCGGCTTCGCCGGCACGCCATAAACGAGTTGCTGCGGCTCGACATCCCGAGTTACGACGGAACCGGCTCCGGTCCTTACGCCCGCGCCAATATCCAGAGGCGCTACCAACATTGTGCCGCTGCCGATAAAGGATCCTGCACCGATGTGGGTCGGGTACTTATGGCGCCCGTCATAGTTGCACGTTACGGTGCCGGCTCCGATGTTGACATCGGCTTCGACGGTCGTATCGCCAATGTAGCTGAAGTGCCCCATCTTGACACCGGGACTCAGATAGCTGTTCTTGACCTCGCCGAAATTGCCCATATGGGCGCCCTCGCCCAGGTGGGCCCCCTTCCGCAGGTGTCCAAAGGGTCCGATCTCACTCCCCCGCTCCATGATTGCCTGTTCGATAACCGAATAGGTCACGCGGCAGTTGTCGCCGATCTCACTGTCCACAATCTGCGAATTGGGGCCGATGGAAGCATCCAAGCCAATCGTGGTTGCGCCTTGCAGAATCGTCCCCGGCAGGATGACCGTATCTTGCCCAATCGACACAGCGTCCTCGATCAGCGTCGAAGCCAGGATCGACAATGGTCACGCCATTCATCATGTGCCGTTCCAGAATGCGTTGACGCAGCACCGCAGTTGCCTCAGCCAGATGAACTCGCGTATTCACGCCATTCAAATCGTCCGGCGGAGCGTCCAAAGAGACGATACGTTTGCCCTGCTGCACGCCCAAGCCCACCATATCGGTGAGATAGTACTCACCTTTCGGGCTGACCGCCAATTTGGACAAATTATCCCACAGCCAGGCGGCATCAAAACAGTAGACGCCCGGGTTGAGTTCTCGGATCGCCAATTGCTCGGGCGTGCAGTCAGGCTCTTCGACAATCGCAGCGATCTCGCCATTTTCATCGCGCACAATGCGGCCAAACCCCTGTGGATCGTCGCGCGTTACCGTCAGCATCGCCACGGCAAGATCACCTTGTTGTCGTGCTTCAGCAAAGAGGTCGACCAATGATCTGAGGGTGTCGGCCCGAAGGAGCGGCATATCACCGTACGTCACAAGGACAGCATCTGCACCGCCGTCGGCTCCGTTTCCTGCATGTGGACCCGCCTGCATAACGGCATGACCGGTACCGAGCAGTTCGCTCTGAACGGCGTAGGTTGCCCGCTCACCAAGGTGTCCAGTCACCAGTTCACTGCCATGGCCGACTACCACGATTGGAGTCGATGAACTGACCGAATCTGCGGCAAGCACCGCCCACTCGATCATGGGACGCCCCAGAATTGAATGCATCACTTTGGGCAAGGATGATTTCATGCGCGTTCCATAGCCTGCCGCCAAAACTAATCGATGTTACATTCATGCCTTTTTTCTCGCTATTATGGATTGTGTGAAACGCAGGATCGCGTTATTGAAGGAAACTGCGCTTGATGTGTCAATGTGGCGGCGGCGACAAGATTATGGCGACTGGTGACTGTTTACAATTCCCAAGCGTATTGAAAGGAACGAAAAAAAAGACAGACGCGAGAGGAATTCCTCAACGCAATCTGCCTATTACCTATCTCTTTATATTCAGTTGATTCTGCTTTAGTTCAAGACGGTCAACCTTGCGATTGACCGAATTCGGCGGGCTTTCATCATCCATCTATAACTTTAGAGATATCAACTCAATGCTATGCCCAAACATTCGGCACAAACTGTTCGCCGATTTTCTGCTAAGATTCTACCATGATAGCATCAGCTTCGCAATATCCATCTTTGGCGTGTTGTAGAGGTGTAGTATTGTCAGAAAAGCAGGTAACAAAAAAGAGTTTTGTTGGCAATGGTCTACTCTCGCATACAGTTGCCCATACACTACCATCGACGCTGGTGGACTTAACTGCCGGGTTCGGGATGGAGCCGGGTGTACCCCCACCGCTCTTATCACCAACAAAACTCTTCTTTTACAATTATGTTGTTAACTACGTAACTTCTTCTACGTATCTCTTCTACGTATCTTCGTCTACGTAACATCTTTCTACGCAGCGTCTGATACGCTAAAGACTGAAAAGGATTAGGATTCTCGCAACAAGTAACAATGTTTCTTTTGTAGATTAAGCCCTCGTGCATTAGTACGGCTTCGCTGAAGACATCTCTGCCCTTACACGTGCCGCCTATCAAGCTGGTAGTCTCCCAGCGCACTTACCAGGTTAACCCTGTGAGGGAACTTATCTCAGAGTTGGCTTCCCACTTAGATGCTTTCAGCGGTTATCCAGTCCAGACTTAGCTACCCAGCTATGCCGTTGGCACGACAACTGGCACACCAGAGGTCTGTCCACCCCGGTCCTCTCGTACTAGGGGCAGATCTCTTCAATTCCCTTGCGCCCACAGCGGATAGAGACCGACCTGTCTCACGACGGTCTGAACCCAGCTCGCGTACCACTTTAATGGGCGAACAGCCCAACCCTTGGAACCTGCTCCGGCTCCAGGATGTGACGAGCCGACATCGAGGTGCCGAACCTTCCCGTCGATGTGAACTCTTGGGGAAGACTAGCCTGTTATCCCCGGGGTAGCTTTTATCCGATGAGCCATGGCCCTTCCACTCGGTACCATAGGATCACTAACGCCGACTTTCGTCTCTGCTCGAGTTGTAGCTCTCGCAGTCAAGCTCCCTTATGCGTTTGCACTCTACGACTGGTTTCCATTCAGCCTGAGGGAACCTTTGCACGCCTCCGTTACTCTTTGGGAGGCGACCGCCCCAGTCAAACTGCCCACCTGGCACTGTTTCCTAACCGGTTTACGGTCAAGGTTAGAGTCAAAACTTAATCAGAGTGGTATTTCACTGGCGACTCCACCGAACCTAGCGATCCAGCTTCTCAGTCTCCCACCTATACTACACAAATCAAGCCCTAACCCAATGCCAAGCTACAGTAAAGCTCCACGGGGTCTTTTTGTCCTGCTGCGGGTAAGGAGCATCTTCACTCCTACTTCAGTTTCACCGGGTCCTTCGTTGAGACAGTGCCCCATTCGTTACGCCTTTCGTGCGGGTCGGAACTTACCCGACAAGGAATTTCGCTACCTTAGGACCGTTATAGTTACGGCCGCCGTTCACCGGGGCTTCAGTTCAGAGCTCTCACCCCTCCCCTTAACCTTCCGGCACTGGGCAGGCGTCAGCCTGTATACTTCGTCTTTCGACTTCGCACAGACCTGTGTTTTTGGTAAACAGTCGACAGGGCCATTTCTCTGCGGCCTCTTCGGACTCCAGCAAGCTTGTCGCTTTCATCCTACAGAGGCGATCCTTCTCCCGAAGTTACGGATCTATTTTGCCGAATTCCTTAACGAAGGTTCTCCCGATCCCCTTAGTATTCTCTACTCGTCTACCTGTGTCGGTTTACGGTACGGGCACGCAAGTCTCACTAGAAGCTTTTCTAGGCAGCTATGGGCTCAATCGCTTCCACCCTATTGGGCTCACCATCACTCCTCAGCTCAGCGGGTCTTTTAACCCCCACCTCATCACCTACGAGCTTGGCACCGGCTCTTCCAACCGCCGGCCGACCTACCCTTCTGCGTCACTCCCTCGCTCAAACAACTTTACGTGGTACAGGAATATTAACCTGTTATCCATCGGCTACGCCCTTCGGCCTCACCTTAGGACCGACTAACCCGACGCGGATCAACCTTCCGTCGGAAACCTTAGACTTACGGGGACTATGATTCTCACATAGTTTACGCTACTCGTGCCAACATTCTCACTTCCGGTCGCTCCACAACTCCTTACGGTATTGCTTCGCTGCTCCCGGAACGCTCGCCTACTGCTCACTACAGTCCCTAAGAACTGTACAAACCCGTAGCTTCGGTGGGTGACTTGAGCCCCGTTATATTTTCGGCGCAGGATCACTTGACCAGTGAGCTATTACGCACTCTTTAAAGGATGGCTGCTTCTAAGCCAACCTCCTGGCTGTCTCGGTAACCCCACATCCTTTCCCACTTAGTCACCACTTAAGGACCTTAGCTGACGGTCTGGGCTGTTTCCCTCTCGACCACGAAACTCATCTCACGCAGTCCGACTGCCACCTTTTGAGTACCGGCATTCGGAGTTTGATTGAGTTCGGTAGGCATTTTGCCCCCTACCTCATTCAGTGCTCTACCTCCGGTACTAAACAGTGTGACGCTAGCCCTAAAGCTATTTCGGCGAGAACCAGCTATCTCTGGGTTCGTTTGGCATTTCACCTCTATCCACAGCTCATCCGAGCATTTTGCAACATACAACGGTTCGGTCCTCCACGAGACATTACTCTCGCTTCAACCTGGCCATGGATAGCTCACCCAGTTTCGGGTCTACTCCCAGCGACTATTCGCCCTATTCAGACTCGCTTTCGCTTCGGCTCCGGCTGTTACTGCCTTAACCTTGCCACTGAAAGTAACTCGTTGGCTCATTCTCCAAGAGGCACGCCATCACCCGACTATACATCCGAAAACATACAGTATCAGGCTCTGACTGGTTGTAAGCGTACGGTTTCAGGTTCTATTTCACTCCCCTAACAGGGGTGCTTTTCACCTTTCCCTCACGGTACTTGTTCACTATCGGTCACTAAGAGTATTTAGCCTTGGGAGGTGGGCCCCCCAGTTTCCCACAGGGTTAGCGTGCCCCGCAGTACTCAGGATACCAACTAGTCTCAGTTCAATTTCGTTTACGGGGCTATCACCCTCTTTGGCCGGCCTTTCCAGTGCCG
This sequence comes from uncultured Chloroflexia bacterium, assembly GCA_963698255.1. Taxonomy (GTDB): domain Bacteria; phylum Chloroflexota; class Anaerolineae; order Caldilineales; family Caldilineaceae; genus JAWKOK01. The sequence continues at coordinate 66,819 of CAVOQD010000026.1, forward strand.
TTCTACTATCTCCCTGAGCCCGTCTGTCGGTCCTACAACCCC
>CAVOQD010000027.1:0-83110 GCA_963698255.1 uncultured Chloroflexia bacterium
ACCGCACGATTCCCGAATATTCTGGAGATTTCGCAGTTCGTGCGGTTGCAAACCACACCTACGATCATTCGTACGATCTTCAACGTAGACCGACAAACGGTTACGGCCAGGACCAAGGCAGCGTATTCTGGTAGATCCAGGCGGCTGTGTGCAGTGATTGTACCAGAATGAGCGGCGCAGCGCCCATGAGCAAATACCAGCGGTTCGCCAGCATCAGCGGCAACAGCGCGACAAGCAACAATGTCGCGGGCAACGCGGCCAGGCTGAAGAGATCCCAATCCCGTTGGCCGCCGTAGTCCGGGTTCCAGAGCCAGGTGAAGAGGAGGTAGAAGAGGGTGGCGAGTAAAAGGAATCGGGTGACAGGGTGACAGGGTGACAAGGCGGCAAGGTGATGTCGATGGCGGAGACTGAAGAGGCCCATGATGAAGCAGGCCGGGCAGTACGACCGGGGCCACCAGAAGCTGTTCGTTGAGAAAGTCGCGCAGGTGGGGCCAACTGAAGAGGGTGTACTGTTCCCAGCGCGTCGTCGTCTCCCAGAGCGGGACGAGCCAGCGGGCATCGCCGCCGCCGGGCCTGTCGCTGGTCAGCAAAACGTCGATGCCGTGGCCGCCCTGCTCCATCAGCAACACGGTTGCGCCGGCCACGATCAACATGGGCAGGCCGATCTGAAGCAGCACCGATGCCGCCTGCTTGCCTGCGCCCGACGATCGGCCCCGGCCATAGACCAGCCAGCCCAAATAGAGCAGCGACGGCGCCAGGACGATGGTGCTCGGATGGGTGGCATGGGTGACGGCAAGGACCGATGCCGCCGGCCACAGTGAACGCTCTCCACGAGCGACGCCAATGCCCAGCCAGAGGTAGGTCAACACACCGGCGGCGGCGAAGCTGTAGTTCTCGACGTAGCCGAAGAAGAGCTGGATCAGCCCGAGGCTGGCCAGCAGACCATAGGTGAGCCAGGCAGGAGCCAGGCGATCATCCCGAGACAGAGCCAGCAGAACCATCAGATAGAGAGCGCCGGCCACCGGGCTGAGCAGTCGATAGACGCCGGTGGCATCCTCCTGCCATCCTTGCTGCTCATTGAGCGCCAGCCAGACCTGGCTGTGCACGAAGACGTCCAACGGCGCTTGCCACGAATGGGTCAGCCGCAGCGACAGATCCGGCCAAGCGATGGACTTGGCCAGCATGTAGGCATCGCCCCAGCGGGTGTGAACAACCGGGAAGGCAAAAAAGGCGGCAAGCAGGCCGATGCTGATAAGAACCAGAATCGCCATCGACCGGTGTCGATGTGCGTTCGGCTCAACATCGGCCAGGTGTGTCGCGGGGTGACTCGTCAATTCTCGCCACCACAGGAAAGCCAGCAGCCCGCCAACGAGAATGCAGGCCGACATCACGGCCCAACTTGGCACATAGGTCGCCGGCCAAAGACCCCACCAGGCGCTCTCCGCATCGTGGGGAGCCGGCACCGGCGACGATGATGCAGGCAGCAGGCGCGTGGCTAGATGCAAGCCGAGCAGCGCAAGCGTCAGCAGATGCAGAGCGATCACCAGATGGCGTTGTTCCCGATTTCCAACCATGTCGTCCATTGTAGTCGGCAGAGCGCCGTTTGTGAAAGAGAGATCCTTCAGAGAAATAAAATGACGGCGACCCATGGGTCGCCGTCATTTTATTTCTCTGAAGGATCTCTGGTGATTCTGCGGGCGCAAAGACTATTCGCCTAGCACAAGGAATTCGGCTGCAACCCATCCGCCGTCGGGGTTGTCGGTCACTTCAGCAGTGTCGCCGGCAATCTTGACCCATGTGCCGTCTTCGCTGACCTCAAGCACCTGGTAGGTCTCGCCGTCGTAGATATAACCGACGATCTCAGACTCGGTATCGGCCTCGGCGCGCACACGCAGGCGGGTGCCGTCCGTGTTGACCAAGGCGTAGCCGGCTTCGGGGGCAACGATCTCTTCCTCGGCCATTGCTTCCTCTGCCATTGCCTCATCGTCCATCGACTCTTCAACCATTGCTTCGCTGGACTCTTCAGCGGGCGTCGGCGTCGGCTCCAGGATGATCTCGGAGGCCGCAGTCTCGGTCATCGCTTCAGTCTCGGTCATCGTTTCAGTCTCAGTCATCGCTTCCGTCTCAGCAATCTCTGCGGTCTCAGTTGCTTCGGAGGCCATTTCGTCCTCGCCGCCGGTCAGCGCGCCATTGACGCTGACATAGTTTGCCGACACCCAACCTTGGCCGCCCGGCGCAGCGGCGACGGCCAACTGAACCCACTGGCCGTCATCACTAATGCTCAGCACCTTGTAGGTCTCGCCTTCTTTGACGCCGGCGACGACCTCAGCGTTTTCATCGGGTGACTGGCGCACACGCAGCGAACGGGTCGCCACAGTAGCCATGGCGCCGTCGCCTTCCATCATCTCGGACGATTCGGCCATGCTCGCATCGTCCTCTGCGCCCTCGTCTGCCATGGTCGTATCGGCCATGGCGTCATCAGCCGCAGGCATCTCCATGTTCAACGGTGCACAGCCGGCGACAAACAACGCCGTCACCAGCAGCAATGCCAACGGAAAAAGCCGAAAATAGCGATTCATCATCTGGACCCCTCTACATTTTTTTTATTCGGCCGGCAGCCCCGGCTATCCATGAGATTAAGATTTCCCATCAGTGCAAGATCAGCAACATGACGGTCTACCCGTTTTAACTAACTCGGGGCGAACAATGTTCCCCTCTGCAATTATGGCACGGTCGCGCCCAGATTGACAAGATCGGATCGCCGAGCGACCTTTCCCCGTTGTCGGCAAGCGTCAATGGGTCTACCAAGGCAACTCAATCCGCCACCGCCCCACTTCGGCCACGGTCTCGGCATCGTAGACGATTGTCTCCAATTGGGCGGCTTCTTCCAACGCCGAGGCCGGGAGCGGAAGATAGTAGACGTCGGAAATCTCTTCTTCGGGCAGCCAATGGCTCGTCAGTGCGGCCTGGCGCAGCGGGTATTCGTCCATAACGACGGGCTCGCCGCTCGGCCATTGGAGGGGCGAGCCATCCGCCGCCTGGACGCGCAGTGAGACCTTGTAGTTGCGCGTCAATGTTGCGTGCGGACGCCAATGGTAGACAACCGACAGCGCCGATCCCCCGGCCTGGTCCAGCACCGTCAGATCGTATCCTTCAACGGACAATGCTCCGTCGACCAGTGTCACATCAAGCGGAAACGTTGGGGCTGTGATTCGGCTCTCGCCCCTTGGCCAAACACGCACCAATGGCCCTTGGCCGGTGAAGCTGTAGCTCGTCTCGATGCCGGGCAGTTCACGGGTCAAGTAGGTAGGGTAACCGGAACCGACCAGATCTTCGACGATCTCTCGCCGGCGCTCCGGATCGTCGGCGACGACCGGCGTGGCGTTGCCGCCCAGCCCCTCGGCCATCTGCATGTAGCGCAGGGCCGTCATCTCACCTTCGAGACCCACGACATGGCTGCCCTCAGGATAGTCCACCTTGGCCAGTGCAACAGCATAGTCATGGGCAGCCCAGGACCGGCTGCGATTGATGGCAGGGCCATCGCTCAACATCCCGGCGGCGAGCAGGAGCGCCAGCAACGCCTGCCCGCCGGTGGCCCATGTCGCATAGCGGTCCGGCAGCCGCGCCAACAGGCCGACGCCGCCGCCCACAAAGATCGCCGCGCAGTAGAAGACCGGCAGCAGAAAGACCTCCACGTCGCCGACACGGTAGTTCAAGGCAAAGATGAGGTTGGTCAGCAGGACGATCAGGACGAAGACCCAAGCTTTGGCCGGCCGGCCGTGGCGATCGACAAGCCAGGCCAGCCCAAGCAGGCCGAGGATCAGGCCGAGCCAACCCATCTGCTGCTGAAACATCGCGATCCAGTCGCCGACCGTGCGCTCAATGGCCAGGCTGTTGTCGCTGAAGAAACCGGCATAAGCGGAGGCCAGCACATGTCGCCGGAAGCCGGTCCAGTCATTCACGTAGCTGCCGTTGAGATCCATCACGCCCATGGAGGCACGCAGCGGGATGAAGAGGTAGAGCAACAGCGGTGCCGATTAGCGCCAGCGCCCAAAGCAGCCAGATGCGCCGTGGCCGCCAAAGACCGGGCACGGACCAGAGCAGATAGACGGCCACGCCGGGGATCAGCAGCACGGTCGTGCGATGGTGGGCCAACCCCAGCCCAAAGAGCAGAAAGAGCCAGGTCATGCGCCTGTCCACGCCGGGCGGGATCTCTGTCGAAGCGCCCATGCCCCGGTTCATGCCGACGGTCACGCTGAGGATGGCGGCGACCAGTGCCATGTGCAGCGTGTAGACTTCGGCGACGGTCGCCTGGCTCCACCAGATCGAGCCAAGGCCGAAACAGAGCGCAGCGGCAAGCCCCGCCCACTGGTTGGGCAGGCCATCGCGCCGCGTGACCAAACGGCGCGTCAACGCAAAGAGCAGCCCCACAGCGACAGCGCCAAACAGGGCGCTCAGGATGTTCATGCGCCAGGCCCAGTTGCCGAACGGCAGCAGACGGCCCCAGATGCCGCCCAGGATCACATAGAGCGGATAGCCGGTGGGATGGGCGATGCCGAAAGTGGGGCCGACCAACTGAAACTCCAAGCTATCGTCGAACAGTTCGACAATGCTGGGGCCGGCCGTTAGGAGGTAGAGAACGAAGGCAAACAACCCGATGACCAGTGGAGCCCATCGAGCCAGCTTCGACAGAAAAAGACGGTTGGTCATGGGAGCGCAGTGTACCACAACTTGGATCTTCAAGGTCATTTTGGTATGATACGCAGCGCATCGTCACGCTACACATTGAGGAATGAACCCCATCGACGCGGACCTTCAGCACATGCATCACATTGCAAATCCGGCTCCGCTCCCGCCGAACTGGAAAACCAAGCGAATGGTTGCGGCATCGACAGCGTTGTTGGTCGCCCTAGCGCCGGCGACGGCCATGGCCAATGTCGGCGCTCAGGAAAGCACGGGGCTTGACGCCGCCATATCCACTGTGGCCGGCTTCACGCCCTGGTACGTACTGGCTGCGGGCTTAGCCATCTTTGTCCCTGCCGGCCTGATCCTGGTCAGCGTGGCCGGTATGACCTCCCGCGACGCATGGAAGACCGCCCTCAGTGCGTTGGGGGCCATTGCCCTGGCCGGCATCGCCTACTGGGCCATCGGCTTTGGACTGCAATTTGGCGGCGTGGGACTGGTCTATGCCCAGCCTGAATTGATGGCGCTGGTCTGGGAGTGGAGTCCGCTCTCGGTGAACTGGGGCAGCGGCTGGGGCGTCGCCGGTCTCAGCGGCTGGATGCTTTCGGGGCCGGAGATCTCATGGATGGCCTACGCGCTCTTTCTGGGCCATCTGCCCTGGGTCTTCGCTGCGGCCGCGTTGACGGTCATGGCGCTCAGAGGGCGGGCCCCTGCGCTGGCCGCCTTTCTCGTCGCCCTCACGATGGGCGGTATCGTCTATCCACTGGCAGGCAACTGGGTGCAGGGCGGCGGTTGGCTCAATGCGCTGGGTCGCAACCTAACCCTGGGCCATGGCTTCGTTGATTTTGGCGGCGCAGGTACTGTTTTTCTGGTCACGGCCGGCTTCTGCCTGGCGGCGCTGATCGCCTGGGGTCCACGTATTGTACGACCGAGCAGTAGCCAGGAGGAATTGCCCAACACACGGTTGCCGCTGGTTGCCGTTCTGGGCGCCTTACTGATGCTGGGCGGCGTGATCGGCTGGCTCTGGTCCAACCCGCTGCAGGTTGCCGTGATCAGCGAGACCGGTATCATGCGCGGCAGCATCAATGTGCTGCTCAGCGCCGCTGCCGGGGCCCTGGTTCCATTGATCTACACCTGGTTTGTCACCGCCGAGAGCCATGCCGGCATGACGGCTCGTGGACTGGCCGCGGGCATGGTCGCCGGGCTGGCCGCCGGGCCTTTTGTCCAGCCCGGCATCGCCCTGCTGATTGGCCTACTCGCCGGAGCGACGGTCCCATTTGTGACCTATCTTGTCGACACGCGGGCAAAGTTGGACGATGCCACCGGCGTCATCAGTGTCGGCGGTCTTTCGGCCATGATTGGCCTGTTGGCCATAGGCATTTTTGCCGACGGCACGGTGGGAGCAGGATGGCAGATGACAGGCGTTGATACATTCCTCGGCGTTTCAGGACAGGGTGTCTCCGGGCTGCTGGCCGCCTCCGGGTACCAGCCCGATTTCCCGGGCCAGTTGCAGGCGCAACTGATCGGCGTCATCGCACTGGCGCTTTGGGGCATTGTCATGGGGCTGATGGTGAACATTCCGCTGGCGCTGATCTCACAGGGATTGCAGCGCAGCGAGGCCCGGCGAGCGACGCCAATCGATGTTGACGCTCACCCACAGATCGCGCCGTCGCCAGCGTCTACGCCAGTAGAGCGAACACGTCCCCGCATGGCGGAACAGAGGCCAGGAAGCGCAGCTCGACCGTCTCAAATTGATCCCCGGCAAAAATCACCCCAGTAGAAAGCGTTCGAGTACTGTATATTGGGCGCCCTCCGGCTTCAACACACTGCGAATCAATGCGCAACTCTGCACATCGAATTCCAGTTGAGGCGCGCTTCCCGCTGCCAACAAACCGGCCAGGCAGTCCCCCAGCTTGCGCTGCTCGGATTTGGGCAATCCCTGACGCACACGCCCAATCGTCAAATGGGGTGAGTATGGGCGTGACTCGCTTTCATAGCCGGCTTGCTGGGCAACGCGCTCGACATCGGTCTGGAGGCGTTTGAGGCGCGACAGATCCCCGCCGACACCCAGCCAGACCACCCGCGGCGCACCCAGGTTTGGGAAGCAACCAAGCTCTGCAACGCAAAGCTGAAATGGCTGATGCGCTTGCACGGCCACGGACAATCCGTCGGCCATCTGTCTCTGTTGTGAAAGGGAGGTCTCGCCCAAAAAGCGCAGGGTTAAATGCAATTTGGCAGCCGAGACCCAGCGCACCGAGCGCGCTAGGTTGCATGAGCGAAGATGATCACGCAGCCGGCGGCTCGTACCGTCGATGTCGTTTTGAACCGCAACCGGCAGTTGGATGGCGACAAAGGTACGCATGCGCTAACGTTCCGCCAATCTTGAATTAACGACCCGTTTTTGCCTGGCGGAACCTGAATGCATCGGCACAACCACGTTCACGGGCCCGGCAAACAAAGATTGCCGATGCACTAGCGCCTGCGCTCATCCGATCCGGATCGGGAACGGAAGTAAAGACCGAGCGATGTGATACCCAGTACGCCGATGCCGGTCGCCCCGAAGAAGACAAAGCAAAGGGTGGCCAACACCAGGTTTTCAGCATTCAGATCGGCCAGTTGCGCCATCAAATTTTCGGGCTGCATCGTCGCCGTGGGCAGCGGTGTGAAGGTGGGCATCAACTGGGCCACGGCTTCGCTGGTCGGCGTCGCGGTGACAACAATATAGCCTGGGTCCGGCAACTCGGTCGGCGCCGATGGCGGGGGATCGGCCGAAGTTGCATCCGCGGAGCCGTCGACAACATCTACCGAACCCGGCGCCTGCGCGATCGAATCCGGGCCGGTCGAACCGTCTGCATTCGGCGACGGCGAGTCCAGCGAACCATCGGTGTACGATGTGGGTGTTGGCAGCGGGCTGTTGTTGACCGGGATGACGGTCGGCGTGGATGTGGGCGGGCCTGCGATGTCCTGTGGCAAAGACGCCTCGTTGCCGGGGATGGGCGTTCCAGGGCCGTAGGTGCGATCGTCCACCAGGCCGGCGCCCGCACTCTTCGGCAACCCGGGCGTCGGTGTAACGCCGTAGCCAAAGCCGCAGACATTGTAGGATGCGCCGGTCCTGCCGTCGATGGCAATTTCATCGAGGCGGAAACAATAGGAGGCGCCCGGCGTCAGATCGGGCACAGGGAACGAATATGCATAGCCCTGATCCGGGCCGCCCAATGCTTCGACCGAGCCAATCAGATGAAATGCTTCGGGCGGTTGAGATTCATCCTTGCAATAGACGTCCCACCTTGCCACGTCCACCTCGCGCAGCGTAGCCCACTCCAGAACCAATGAATCAGGTCCGCTGATGCCGGTGAAGTAGACAAGGTGTTCAGCCGCCAATGTGGGCCAGGCTGTCAACAAAAAGAGGCCGATCCCGATGCCCAGAAGTGTGGCCCGGGCAAAGAATCGAGACTTTCTTTGGTTGATGGCTGTTCGGCTACCTATCCGGAACAGTCGACGTAGGTTTAGGTACGCGGACCTAAGTTTCATCATTATCGGTCTGCAAATTGGCCAACAGATCGCACACCTCAAGGATACAGGCGCTGTCTAGACCACTATTGTACCAGACTCGCATCTCGTAGGTCAGTCGGTCGAGCAGAAGCGCGTACATGTCGAGATCGTCGTCGTCGTCGGAATCGGCCAGCGCCTCGTATTCGGGGTTGCTTTCGAGCCAACCATCCAGATAGGTCTCCGCCGCATTGGGTCGCGGACCCCACTGAGCCGCCAACTGCCACTCTTCATCGAAAAAGAAAGCCTGAGGCAGGTCGAGTTCCTCAAGATCATTGAGCAGATCCATGTCATCCAGCAGACCGTCCAACAGCAGAAGATCGTCGTCATCACGCAACAGACGCATGGAGATCCGAGCTGAACTGTTGGCAATCGTCGACAAAATCGGCACAACAGCCACGGTATCCGGATCTTCCGGCGTCGCGATGACAATCATATAGAGCAGATCCGGATAGGTCGCCAAAAAGGACTGGGATTCCGGCGGGAGTCGAATCTCCGTGCAGCGGATTCCGATCAATTCGCCGTAGAGGGTGTTGGCATCGATGAACTCCTTCAGCGTCAAGGCGCTGGTAAAGGCCATCGGATTGCCCGTGACCGAAACGGTCTTAACGCCTGCTGATTGATTCTCTGATGACATGAACCCACGATTCCTTTTCAATAGCGCAGTCAAAGACAGTGGCTAGGTCGGCGAGACGATCACCGACAGCGCTCATTGTAGCAAGAGTTGAGCCGAATACCCAAGTACAATGTGGGTATCCGTGCGTTCCTTGCCAAAACAATTGGTCGTATTCAAAACGAGTTGGACCAGGATTCCGGGATTCGGCCACGACCTTACCGGTTCATCCAGGTTGTTCCGGCCCAATTCCGGAATGCTTCAACTGACTTTGTTTGCGAAGCCGGCACAAGCGCCAACACACCAAAAACAATTGACGAAAATTCTGAATAGTGTTATGTTCCCCGCGTTCGATTTACAGGAAAAGCAGAGTGATGAAATGTCCATTCCCATATCCGATGACGAAGGATAGGGCCTGACCCGGCGATAGAACAGGTCGCTGCTGATAACGCAAGAAACGACGAAAAAGATCCGCAAATGCGGAGAAGAGAAGATCTTACTCGACGCCGAGGAGAATCAGTAGAATCGGACACCCTTGTCTTTGGATTTCCGGATCTGTCGTCGAAATATTGTCCACAAGGAGTGCAATCAATGAGTATGACAGCCCCAGTGTCGCCCTTGGCGGCGGATGACCTGATCGCGTGGAAAGAACAGCCGGATCCTCGAATGCTGCTCTCCGAAACGGATCCGGAGATCTACGATGTTATCGAATTGGAGCGACAGCGTCAGTTCAGCGGAGTCGAACTGATTGCCAGCGAAAACTATGTCTCAGGCCCTGTGCTGGCGGCCATGGGCAGCGTCTTGACCAACAAGTATGCAGAAGGCTACCCCGGCCGGCGCTACTACGGCGGCTGCCAGTACGTGGACGTGGCCGAGGAGATCGCCAGGGAGCGGGCCAAAGCGTTGTTCGGCGCCGACCACGCCAATGTGCAGCCCCATTCCGGCGCGCAGGCCAATGAAGCGGTCTATCTGGCCTTGCTCAACCCCGGCGACAGCGTGTTGGCGCTCAAACTGGATCACGGCGGCCATCTGAGCCACGGATTCCGGCTCAACAGTTCGGGCCAACTCTACGACTTCCACCACTACGGCGTCAATCCTGAGACGGAGCAGATCGACTACGACGAGATGGAACGGCTGGCCCAAGAACACAAGCCCAAGCTGATCGTAGCCGGCGCCAGCGCCTATCCGCGTTTCTTCGACTTCCCACGCCTGCGCGCCATCGCCGACAGCGTCGGCGCCCTGCTGATGATGGACATGGCCCACGTCGCCGGCCTGATCGCCGCCGGGCTGCACCCGGACCCGGTCCCCTACTGTGACGTGGTCACATCCACCACCCACAAGACGCTGCGCGGACCGCGCGGCGGTCTGATTCTCTGCCGCGAAGCGCTGGCCAAGGACATCGACCGTGCGGTCTTCCCCGGCACGCAGGGCGGCCCGCTGATGCACGTCATCGCGGCCAAGGCTGTGGCCTTCGGCGAGGCCCTGCGCCCCCAGTTCGCCGACTATCAGCGCCAGGTCATCGCCAACGCCCAGGCATTGGCACGCACCTTGCAGGAGGCCGGCCTGCGCATCGTCAGCGGCGGGACCGACAATCACCTGCTCTTGGTCGACATCGGCGTGCTCGACGCCGACTCATCCGGCAAGGAGATCACCGGCAAGATCGTCGAAAAGGCGCTGGACAATGCCGGCATCCACACCAACAAGAACATGATCCCCTTCGATCCCAAGGCGGCCATGGTCACCAGCGGCATCCGCCTGGGCACGCCGGCCGCCACCACGCGTGGCCTCAAAGAGGCCGAGTTCGAGCAGATCGGCCGCTGGATCGGCGAGATCGCGCACGAACCCGGCGATGAGGCGCTGCAGGATCGTGTGCGCAGCCAGGTCAAACAACTGATGCAGGCCTATCCGGTTCCGTACTAGAGGCCTATCGGAGAGAACGCCGATAGACCGCGTATGCGGCGGATTTGGCGGACAAAACCGGATTTTTTCCGATATTATCGGCAAATATCCGCCTAATCCGCGGTCTGTTTTTGGGTCACTCCGTCCCGGCATCGCTTTGGAGACAGCCGTCAATGACCCACGTCGAAACCGTTGTGCCGGGACCTCCGCAGCCCGAACAGAGCCGCAGAGAACACAGCCGCCGTGAACAGGTCGGCTGGTACTTCTACGATTGGGCCAACTCGGCCTTTTCGACGACTGTGGTCACCGTCTTTCTGGGACCGTTTTTGACGGCGGTGACCCAGAGCGCGGCCGATGTAGACGGCTATGTCTACCCGCTGGGCATCCCGATCCTGGCGGACTCCTTCTTTCCCTACATGGTCTCCCTGTCCGTCCTGCTTCAGGTCTTCTTCCTGCCCATCCTCGGGGCCATCTCCGACTACTCGCACATCAAAAAGCAGATGCTCGGCCTCTTCGCCTATATCGGGGCCTTTGCCACCATGGGCCTCTACTTTGTGCAGGGCGACAACTATCTGCTGGGCGGGCTGCTCTTTTTGATTGCCAACTTGAGCTTCGGGGCGTCGATCGTCTTCTACAATGCGTTCCTGCCCGAAATCTCCGATGCGGATCAGCGCGACACGGTCTCCTCCCAGGGCTGGGCGCTGGGCTACCTGGGCGGGGGACTGTTGCTGGCCGTGAACCTGGCGCTCTTCACGCAGGCGCGAGGCGTTGGGCATTGCAACGGCCCACGCCGTGCGCATCAGCATGGCTTCGGCCGGCGTCTGGTGGGCCATCTTCACGATCATTCCCATGTTGTCGTTGAAGCGTCGCCAACCGCAGAAACAGTTGCCTGCCGGCGAACGCTATGTGACCGTCGGCTTCAAACAGCTCAAGCATACACTGAGCCAACTGCCGAGATTCCCCCAGACGCTGCTCTTTCTGGTCGCCTACCTGCTCTACAACGACGGTATCCAGACCGTGATCGCGCTCTCGGCCCAGTTCGGCAATCAGGAACTGGGCATGAGTGAAACATCGCTGGTCAGCCTGATCCTCATGATCCAGTTCGTGGCCTTCGGCGGAGCCCTCGCCTTCGGCTATCTCTCGCGAGCCATAGGCGCCAAGCGCGCCATCATGCTCAGCCTGGTGATCTGGGCGGCGACCGTCATCTATGCCTACGCCCTGCTGGAGACCCAGTTTCAGTTCTTCATCATGGGCGGGGTGATTGCCGTTGTGCTGGGCGGAAGCCAGGCGCTGAGCCGGTCCCTCTTCTCACAGATGATTCCCAACGGCCAGGAAGCCGAGTATTTCAGTCTCTACGAGGTCAGCGAACGGGGAACCAGTTGGCTGGGCCCGCTGATGTTCGGGCTGGCGCTACAGTTCACGGGCAGCTACCGGGTGGCTCTGCTCAGCGTCGTAATCTTCTTCATCGCCGGGCTGCTGTTGCTGACCCGTGTCGATGTGCGCCGCGCCATCCGCGAATCGGGCAACCAGCAGCCGGTTCGGGTGTAATTTGTCCCGGAACTGTAACTGTACTGCCGCACGCTGATAGACCGCGGATTCGGCGGATGAGGCTGATTTGGGTGTGTTGGCGCTTGCGCCTGCTTCGCAAACAAAAGGAGTTGAGACGTGTAGGGACATGGCATTCCCCGTCTAGCCGGCCTCTGATAAATCGATTCCAAATAGCTATGCATCGACCCGTTGCTAATACGATTCTGGAATGCCTTGTCCCTACACGTCTCAACTCGTTTTGAAACACACCCGGCTGATTTCCGCGGATAAAATCCGAATCAATCCGGTTTCGTCCGCCTTATCCGCCGAATCCGCGGTCTATTTAGCGGTCTTCGCCTCACCAGACGAACGGGATCAGCCGCTTGCTGCGCGTCATGTAGTCGGCGTACAACGGATAGTGTGCCGAGAGCAGGCCCTCCTCGTAGCGTAACTTGATCACCAGATCAGCCGCCAGCAAGATGAGAATTGCTGTGCGTGCCCATGAAAAGGTATCGATGACCAGCGCCGTACAGATGATTAACAGTGAGGAATACATGGGGTGGCGAATGAACGCGTACGGTCCGCGCTCGACCAGGTAGCCGTCGATCTTGACGTCCGGCGTGATGTTGAAGTTGAAGAGGCGCATGGCGAAGATGGCCCACGCCCCCAGACCAAAGCCCAGCAACTCGATCACGAAGCAGCAATGGTTGCCGTGCCACGATCGGCCCGGTCCAGGCGATGAAGAACAGGCAGGCAAATTGGACGATCACCAGCGTGATGGATTTTGCGCGTTTTGGCATAATTGTTTGGGTGAGCTCAAAACGAGTTGAGCCAGCATTCCGGGATTAGGCCACGGCCATTTCGGTTCATCCAATTCGTTCTGGCCTAATCCCGGAATGCTTCAACTGACTTTGAACACACCCTGATTGTTTCTGGTTCGTAGCCCTGGAGGTATGTCCAAGCCATGGCGTAGGTCCGACTTGCAGTCGGACAGGAATCAAAGGGTTAATTTGTTACACTATTGAGGCGACATTGGTCATCCATAAGAGCAGCGTTTGGAATGGATGTAGCCTGTCCGACTGCAAGTCGGACCTGCAGGATCAGCCGTTACGCAGCCAGCGCACATCGTATGGATGCAGCGTCAACGCCAGCGTCCCGGAAGCGTCCACCCCGAAGCGTTCGCCGCTGATCAGATCGGTGACTTCATTCTCCGGCACGTTCTCTGGGACCAGGCCAAACTCGACCAGGTCCACCGTGATCTGCAGCGAGCGGTCGGACACATTGTGCAGACAGAGCACGGTGCTTCCACCCTCAGGCGCGCTACGCACGAAGGCGAACAGCGCGGAATCCAGATCCAGCACGTGCATGCTCGCATTGGGGTGGAAGGCCGGCTCGGCGATGCGGGCGCGGATCAGTTGTTCGTAGCGGCGAAAGACCTGGTGCGGCACGGAGGCCGGGTCCAGCAGCGATGCCTCCAGTTCAGTGCGCCGGAACTTGCGCCGGTTGATGGTGCGATTTTGCCCGGTCTCGGCCACGCCCTCGCGCCAGTTGCGGCTGCCGAAGAGGCTGTGCACGTAGATGCCCGGCACGCCGGCCAGGCTGAGCAGGATCGCCTGGCTTGCCATGAAGCGATCGACCTGACGCCGCTGAGGTTCGTCGGCCTCGGGATCGTTGACGGCGTCGTAGTAGACGATGTTCAACTCGTAGGGACTCTGGCTGCCGTCGCTGTTGTTCTTGTAGGAGACGAGGCCGCCGTGGGCCTCGACACGCCGGGCCAGCGCATCGACCTCATCGGACGACAGAATGCCCTCCAACGGGCGCAGACCGATGCCGTCGTGGGAGGCCAGGAAGTTGAAGTAGGTCGTCTGGTCCGACGGGCGTCTCCAGCGTGGCGGCCCAGCGCGTGCAGCGCGCTGGCGTCGCCGGTCAAGAAGGCGTGCAGGGTCAACGGCGGCAGCGTGAAGTTGTAGACCATCTGCGCCTCGTCGTAGCCGTCGCCGAAGTAGCTGATGTTCTCGGCATGGGGCACGTTGGTTTCGGTGACCAACAGCGTCTCCGGGGCCGCCTCGTCGAGCGCGGCACGCATCAGCTTGATCAGGCTGTGCGCCTGGGGCAGATGGATGCAGGTCGTCCCGATCTCCTTCCACATGAAGCCGATGGCGTCCAGCCGGATGAGCTGCGCGCCCTGCTGCACGTAGGTGAGCAGCACGTCCAGCACCTCCAGCAGCAGGTCGGGGCTGGCGTAGTTGAGGTCGATCTGGTCGGCGCTGAAGGTGGTCCAGACGTGCTTGGTTCCGTCGGCGGTCTCGACCGGCGTCAGCAGCGGCAGCGTGCGCGGACGAACCACGTCTGAGAGATCGGCGGCCGGATCGACTTCGACGAAATAGTCGGTGTAGGGTTCTTGGCCGCTCAGATAGCCCTGGAACCAACGACTGTGCTGCGAGATGTGGTTGATCACGGCGTCGAACATGAGGCGGAAGTGCTCGCCCAGACGCTCGATGTCGGACCAGTCGGCCCCATTCCGGATTGACCTGTTTGTAGTCGATGACCGAGAAGCCGTCGTCTGACGAATAGGGGAAGAAGGGCAGAATGTGGACGCCGCTCAGGAAGTCGCTGGTCCAGGCGTTCAACACGTCGTCCAACGTGTGCAGCGGCATGCGGCCCGGCTCGCTGATCTGGTCGCCGTAGGTGATGAGAATCACGTCACCTTGCGAAAGCCGATCCGCCGGCAGCCTGTGGGCCGATGACAAGCCCGGGTTCTGCTCTTTGAAAGCGTCCAACCGCTCGGCCAGGCGTGGCAACAGCGCGGCAGCTTCGGCCTCTCCGTAGACATCGGACAGGTGAATCAGCATTCGTTCAACAGGCGACTTCATCGTGGACTCCAGTACGGTTTGAGGTGTGTCTTTGTTGCCATCGCTTCACATCGACCATTGTACCTCAAACCGATTTTGCCTGCCGATTTCAGGTGATCTGTAGGCTCCAAAATGGGAAATTGTTTCTGGCGAAGCTCTAACTCGGCCGCCAGTTCGGATTGGTCGCGATCTCTCTGGCATCATCGATGATGGCCTCCAGCATGGCGCTGAAGATGAGCTGGTGGATCGGGTAGAGCGAATACCAGTAGAGCACGCCAAGGATGCCGGTGGGCGCGAAGGCCGCCGTCTGCACCAGGCGCGTGCCCGAGCCGTCAGGCACGGCTTCCCACTGCAGCCAGGCATGGCCGGGCACCTTCATCTCGGCACGCAGACGCAGCAGCGTCGGCGGCTTGACGGCCTCGACGCGCCAGAAATCGAGCGCCTCGCCCGGCAGCAGCTCGACCGAATCACGCCGTCCACGACGCAAACCCGGCCCGCCGACCAGTTGATCGCCCAGTCCGCGAATGGCCCAGGCCCACTGCCAGGTCAGCCAGCCGCGCTCGCCGCCGATGGTGCTGAAACTCTTGAAGACGGCGTTGATGGGCAGATCGGTGTACATGGCACGGGTCTCACGCATGAGACCGTGCTCATCGGACAGTTCATAGCGCGCCGTGCTGCCCAGGGCGCCGCTCCATCGGGTCTCGACCGCATGGGTCTGGATCCGTCTCAGCGCCAGTTCGACGGCCTGACGATAGGAGATCGGCTCGATCTCCGGGAAGAGTTCGCGGGCACGGGTCGTATCGCCGATCACCGGGTGGATGATCCCCTCGACCAGCGGCACGGCCAGCGAATTGGTGATGGGCGTCACCAGCGCGACCCAGCGTGCCGCAAGGCCGGGCGCCCAGATGGGCACGTGGATCGGGATGATCCAGCGTTTGAGGCCGCGCACCTCGGCGTAGACCTCCATCATGGCTTTGAAGGGCATGATCTCGGCGCCGACCTCGACCACGCCGGCCGGGCCTTGATCCAGCGCCTGCACCAGGTAGGCCATGATGTCGCGCACGGCGATAGGCTGGACGTCGTTGAGGATGCGCTGAGGCACGATCATGACCGGCAGCCGTTCGGTGAGATAGCGCACCATCTCGAACGAGGCCGACCCCGATCCGATGATGGGGCCGGCACGGAATTCAGTCGTGCGGCAGTAGGCGCGCAGGATGAAGCCCACCTCCGCACGGCTGCTCAGATGTTCTGAGATCTCAGCGGTTTTGGGCAGCAATCCGCCCAGATAGATGACATGCGCCACGTCCTGGGCCGCCAGCGCGAAGTTGAAGGCGGCACGACGGTCGCGTCTGGCGAAGTCTGTGCCGCCGACCATGGAGTGCACGAGATAGTAGGCTGCGTCAACGCCCTTGAGCGCATGTGCCACAGCCTCGGCGTCGAGCAGATCGCCCGTCACGATCTCCACCTGGCGTACCCACGGGCGGCCGCTGATCCGGCGCGAGTCGCGCACGAAAATGCGCACGTCGTGACCCTGATCGAGCAGCCTGGAAATGAGCCGTCCGCCGATGTATCCGGTCGCGCCGGTGACCAATATCTTCATGGGATCGCTCCTCTCCGCCTTGCCTCACCTTGCTCCGCTTGCGATGCAATCTACGCGTCTCTCTCCGCGAGGTGGAGAGGGACAGCCGTTGCGCAGCATAGCGCAACGGCAGGATGAGACATAGCACGTCATGATTACCGAACACTGTGCTTTTTGAAACAGGACAGACGAATCGGGAAGCCGGCGCCTACTGGCAAGCGATGAGTGGCTGCCATTGTACCCCACAACCCATGGCCTTGAAACCAGACGATTAGGAACGGCCCGCCATCTGCCGTACAATAAATGAAAGTACAGAAAAAGGAACAACCTCCACCCAAACCGAACCAAGAGCCAATCGAACACACCCATGACAACGTCCAAAGAGATCCACCCACTTGCTCGCCTGTGGCGCTACTCGCGCGGCCACCATTTTTCCGTCTTTCTGGCCGTGCTCTGTTCCATCCTCAACAAGCTCTTCGACCTGGCCCCGCCGATCCTGATCGGCATGGCCGTGGATGTCGTCGTGCGCCAACAGGATTCGTTCCTGGCCCAGATGGGCGTGCCCACGGTGCAGGGCCAATTGGCGGTGCTGGCGCTGCTGACCCTCTTCATCTGGGGCATGGAATCGCTCTTCGAATATTTCTTCCGCGTGCTCTGGCGCAACCTGGCCCAGACGCTGCAACACAAGCTGCGCATCGACGCCTACGATCATGTCCAGCACCTGAACATGTCCTACTTCGAAGAACGCAACACCGGCGGTCTGATGGCGATCCTCAATGACGACATCAATCAACTGGAACGCTTTCTCGATGAGGGCATCAATACCATCATCCAGTTGATCGTCACCATCGTGGTCATCGGCGGCATCTACATGTACATTGCGCCCGGCATCGGCTGGCTGGCCATTCTGCCCATGCCCTTCATCATCTGGGGATCGATCTATTTTCAGAAACACCTGACGCCGCTCTACGCGCGTGTGCGTGAGCAGGTGGGCCTGCTCAACAGCCAACTCTCCAACAACCTGGGCGGCATCGCCACCATCAAGAGCTTCACGGCCGAACCCTACGAACTGGCGCGCATCACCGCCGAAAGCGAGACCTATCGCCAGCGCAACCGGGACGCCATCAAGCTCAGTTCGGCCTTCGTGCCCGTCATCCGCATCGTGATTGTGATGGGCTTCGTGGCCATCCTCTACTTCGGCGGCGTGATGGCGCTCAACGGGCAGATCGAAATCGGCGCCTACAGCATCCTCATCTTCATGACCCAGCGCCTGCTCTGGCCGTTGACCAGCCTGGGCAGCACCCTCGATCTCTATCAGCGGGCCATGGCCTCGACCCGGCGGGTCTTCGCCCTGCTCGACACCCAGCCGACGCTCAAGGGCGGCACGCTCGGCGCTGCCGGTCGACGAGGTGCGCGGCGATGTCGTCTTCGAGCACGTCTCGTTTGACTATGAGGGGCGCGCGTCCGATGACGATGTGGCCACCAATGGGGCTGGAGACATGGTCCGGCGCGGCGTGTTGCATGACCTCTCGTTCCATGTGCCCGCCGGCCACACCGCGGCCCTGGTCGGCTCGACCGGCGCGGGCAAGAGCACGGTCGTCAAGCTGCTGCTGCGCTTCTACGACGTGACCGAAGGCGAAATCCGGCTGGACGGCGAGGATGTGCGCGAGCTCAAGACCCACGATCTGCGCCGCGCCATCGGCTTTGTGAGCCAGGATGTCTACCTCTTCCACGGCAGCGTGCGCGACAACATCGCCTACGGCATGACCGACGCCAGCGACGAGCAGATCGTCGCCGCCGCCAAGATCGCCGAGGCCCACGACTTCATCGTCAACGATCTGGCCGACGGCTACGAGACCATCGTGGGCGAGCGGGGCCAGAAGCTCTCGGGCGGGCAGCGGCAGCGCATCTCCATCGCGCGTGCCGTGCTCAAGGACCCGCCGGTCCTCGTGCTGGACGAGGCCACCTCGGCCGTCGACAACGAGACCGAGGCCGCCATCCAGCGCTCGCTGGAGCGCATCGCCGTGGGCCGCACCACCATCGTCATCGCCCACCGCCTCTCGACCGTGCGCAATTCCGACGTGATCTTCGTGCTGGAGCACGGCCATCTGCGTGAGCAAGGCAAGCACGACGATCTGGTGAACGAGGACGGGATCTATGCCGCGCTGTGGCGGGTGCAGACGGGGCAGCGGTATCAGGTGGCGTGAGGGGGGGCTTGCTGGGCTGGGCCGGGCGAGGCAAAGTCCCCGGGCTAGCGCCGGCTGAAACCGACACCTGCAGTTGCCGGCGAACATGAGTCTGACCCAGTTTTTAGATGAGATTGTAGCCTGTGGTTGATTGGATCTCTTCTTCGAACGGTTGGAACGCTCAACACAGTGACCATCTGGATCGAAACAGCAGATGGCGAAGTTCGCTTTGTGACACTCAAACCCGCGAGGTAAAAAATATGAAACCTGAACTTTACCAGCAAATATCATTGACCCGAGACGTTCCATCCGCCAAGCTGAAGCGGGGCGACGTCGCCACGGTCGTGGACTACGTTGCACATCCAGGCGGCGAAGAGGAAGGAGCCATTCTTGAAGTCTTCAATGCCATCGGGGAGTCGGTTGCGGTGTTGACCGTACCGGTCTCCGCCATTGCCGCGCTCAGCGCCGATCAGATGCCCACCGTCCGGCCACCGCAGGTCGCGTGACGGGCGATTTCAACCACTCGACCTAGCGAGCAAAAGCATACAACAGATATCTGCCAGTACATTTTCCCCAACGTAAATGCCGACCAGCCCCACGCTTGAACCCCACGTCCGCCAATGCTATACTCTGACCTGAACCAAAGACCAGATCCAACCCAGCACTGTGTGATTTCGCTGCCAAAACAGTTGAGCAGTTACAGATAGGCGTTGCCCATCGCGGACTTAGTCTTGCGAAGGCAATCGATAGCCACGATGTGACGATCCAAATCCATCCGCGGCTATCCGTCTCCATCTGTGACCATCTGTGACAAACTCTTTTCCGGCACCGTCATCCGATTTTTTTCGCCCACAGGAGCACGCCCATGTCGAGCACACGTCAGGCCCTGTCTCCGGTTGATACCGCTTGGCTGCATATGGACGACCCCACCAATCTGATGATGGTCTCCGGCGTCTGTCTGCTCGATGGACCCATCGACTACGCGCGCATGCGGGCGACGATTGAGGCTCGGCTGTTGACGCTGCAACGCTTCCGCATGCGCCTGATCGAGCCGTCGATGGGCGTGGGCTTGCCCTACTGGGAGACGGACCCGACCTTCGACTACCACTCGCATGTGCATCACGTGGCCCTGCCTGAGCCGGGCGACATGGCAGCGCTCCACGACTTCATGAGCGATCTGGCCAGCACGCCGCTGGATGACTCCAAGCCGCTCTGGCAGATGCATCTGATCGACGACGTGATGGGCGGCTCGGCCATGGCCCTGCGCTTCCACCACTGCATGGGCGACGGCATTGCCATGCTGGGCGTGCTCTCTCGCCTGTTGGATGTCGATCCGGACGCGCCCGTCGAAGTACCAACCTTGTCACAGCCGCCGCAAACGATACCGACAAGGTCGCCCGGCCTGCCTCGTTCAGTGCTTCGCTCGACCTGGTCGGTGTTGGGGCGATCGCGCCGGCTGGCGGGCATGGTGATCCATGAGGGGTTCGAGACGCTGCGCCATCCGTCGCACCTGCGCGATTACGCCAATCTAGCGCTTTCGGGCGCCTCGATCGTCGCGCGCACGGTGATGATGACACCCGATCCGCAAACGCCGCTCAAAGGCAAGCTGGGCGTCCAGAAACGCACGGCCTGGTCGGGGGGCGTTCCGCTGGACGACGTCAAGGAGATCTGCCGGGCTGCCGATGCCAAGGTCAACGATGTGCTGGTGGCGGCCGTGGCCGGCGCGCTGCGCCAATATGTGGTCGGCCGTGGCGCGGATGTGGATGATCTGGAGGTGCGTGCGGTATTGCCCGTCAATCTGCGCACCTTGGAGAGTGCGCTGGAATTGGGCAATGAGTTTGGCATCGTCTTCCTGGGCCTGCCGCTGCACATTCCGGACCCGTTGATCCGGCTGGCCGCGGTCAAGCAACGCATGGATGCCATCAAAAACTCGCCGGAGGCCGTGGTCTTTTTCGGCATTCTGGGTCTGGCCGGGGCCTCGCCCGAGCAGATCGAGGATCAGTTGGTCAATATCTTCGAGAGCAAGGCGACCATCGTGTTGACCAACGTGCCCGGTCCACAGATGCCGCTCTATCTGGCCGGGCAGCGCATCCCGGATGCCATGTTCTGGGTGCCCCAGGCCGGCCATCTCGGCCTCGGCATCAGCATCCTGAGCTACGACGGACACGTCAATCTGGGCGTCATCAGCGACGCCGGCCTGATCCCCGATCCCGAAACCATCACGGCCCGTTTTGAGGTTGAATTTCAAGAGATGCTGGCCGCTACACGGCGGCGCACCGGATAGAACGCGGATCGGGCGGATCACGCGGATTTCCGCGGATGAACCCGACAGAAAAATCGGCGAGAATCCACCCAATCCGATAGATCCGCGTCCTATCGATCACACCAGAACAGGCGAGAGATACGCTGTTACTCCTTCGGCTGCGCTCAGGACAGGCCTGAGCGGGCTTATGTTAGGACGACGCTATCCCAAGTCACCAGCGAAGGGTCTCGATATCGCAAGCCGAGATTCCTCGCTGGTGTATTGCCAATCCGGAAGGGCTCGGGCTGACCCACTCGGAATGACAGTAGCACGTTCATTCCAGTTAGAGCGCCGGGAACCCGCCGAGGCACACTCGAAATGACAGTTGTCGCCCTCGCAGAGCAACGAAGCCCCTGTCCCCTTGTCCCCCTGTCACCTTGTCCCCTTGTCCCCCTCACCCCTTCCACACCGCATTCGTCACACGCACCACCACCGGATTCGGCCACTTGTTGTCGTTGTGCAGCCGTTGGGCGCGCATGACCGAGAGGTGAAGCCCGCGCTCGTCCTGGGTCCAGCTTCCCTTGGGATAGACCGTGGGCCGATATTCGAGCACCTGGCCCGATTGGCCCAGAATCTCGACCTCGGTCTCGTCGCCGGCCTCGACGTTGGTCAGGGTGATCACCTTGCGCTCACCCTTGGGCCAGGGCTTGCCGGTGACGATGGCGTAGATCGTGTCGCTCTCCTTGGCCTTCGTGTACCAGACATCGTGATCCAAGGTGAGCGTCTCACGGATGACCGGCAGCGGGCGGATGTCGTAGACGGCCTCGTGGTTGGTGAAGATCCAGAGCGCCAGTTCCTGCATGCGGTCGGTCTGCTGGATGGGCAGTTCGCCGTCCGGTTTGGGGCCGACGTTGAGCAGCAGATTGCCGCCCTTGGCACGCGTCTCGATCAACATCTCGATCAATTTCGTGCCCGACTTGTAGGTCTCATGGGTCGGTTTGTAGGCCCACTGGGTGCCCAGCGTGAAGTTGGCCTCCCACGGACCCGGCAGCGAGCTGTCGGGGATGTACTGCTCGGGCGTGGCCATGTCGCCACGGGTGACCAGCGTCTGGGGCGACAGTTCCCAGGTCAGTTGCTTCAGCCCCTCGGCCTCGCCGTCGTAGAACATCATGTCGATGAAGCCGTAGTTGGTGAGCAGTTCGGTCACTTGGGCCTTGTTGTGGGCCATCAGCTCGGGGTTGTTGAGCGGGTTGACCTCGGGCCGGGCGCGGCTGATGGTCGTACCCTGTTTGTGCAGCAGCCAGAAATCGTCGGGCGAGAAGTAGAAGCCGATGGCGATGCCCCACTTGCGGAAGGCATCCACGAGCTGGCGTGTGATGTCCTGGCCGTAGGGCGTGTTCATGATGTTGAAGTCGGTGGTGGCGGTCTCGAACATGCAGAAACCGCTGTGGTGCTTCGTCGTGAAAACCACGTACTTCATGCCGGCCACCTTGGCCTGGCGCGCCCACTCGTCGGCATCGAAGCGGGTCGGGTTGAACGTGCGCGGCAGTTCGTTGATGAAGCGGTTCACGTAGTCGTCGGATGCGCCGACCATGGAGTGGCTGATCACGCAGCCGAGCTGGGAATCCATGCTCCAGTGGATAAAGAGGCCCAGCGCCTGGTCCATGAACCACTCGGCGCGTGCCGGGTCGTTCCCCGAGTTGATCGATGCGTCCTGGACGACGTTGGCAAGACCGGGTGTTTCGGCGGTAGATTGTGCCGGCATGTGTGTGGATCCTTTCGTGATGGGTTCAAAAGAATGCCCACCAGGAAGTTCTCCGGGTGGGCATTCTCTTTATTTTTACTCGCGTAATTTTTACGCGCGTAATCGCTTGACTACGAACACGATACGGCGCTACGTTCGGTCCTACGCGTACACACCAGCCGTGATCGTCACCATGTCGGCATAGGAGTCGGCGTCCAGGGCGGCGCCGCCGATCAGCGCGCCGTCGATGTCGGCCATGCCCATGATCTCGGCGATGTTGCTCGGCTTGGTGCTGCCGCCGTAGAGCACACGGGTCTGCTCGGCAACGGCTTCGCCGTACAGATCCTTGACCGCCGCGCGCACGACGCCGCCGCAGATGTCCTGGGCCTGCTGCGACGTGGCAGCCAGGCCGGTGCCGATGGCCCAGATCGGCTCGTAGGCGATGATCAGGTTCGGCAACCTGATCGGCGCTGAGGTCGGCCAGGCCGGCGCGCACTTGCTCGCCGACGAAGGAAGCGGTCTCACCGGCTTGGTTCTGCTCCAGGCTCTCGCCCACACACATGATCGGCTTGAGGCCGGCAGCCAGCGCGGCCTTGACCTTACTGTTGACGGTCTCGTTGGTCTCGGCGAAATACTGGCGGCGCTCGCTGTGGCCGATGA
This sequence comes from uncultured Chloroflexia bacterium, assembly GCA_963698255.1. Classification (GTDB taxonomy): domain Bacteria; phylum Chloroflexota; class Anaerolineae; order Caldilineales; family Caldilineaceae; genus JAWKOK01. The sequence goes on from CAVOQD010000027.1 coordinate 23,535, forward strand.
TCACATAGTCGACCATGCCCACAAGCATCTCAGCGCTGACTTCGCCGGTGTAGGCGCCGTCGGATTCCCAGTGCATGTTCTGGGCGCCGACCTTGATCGACGAGTCTTTGAGCGCTTCGCTCACAGCCGCCAGGCAGACAAATGTGGGGGCGACGACGCGGTCGACGCTCTCGACCGAACCGACCTTGGCGTCGATCTCCTGGGCCAACTGAACGGCTCTGTCAGCGGTCTTGTTCATCTTCCAGTTGCCGGCCATCATAGGCTTACGCATGTTCTTGCTCCTTCAAAGCTTTATCTACAAGGATGATTGCGTCACATTGCAACGCGACATTTTGATTTGATGCTATTGTCATATCGACGCAAATCGTAGGTCGGACGCTCACACTAGCGGATCGACTGACGGGGCAATCTCGCTTCTTCGGATATGATTCCGCAGTGACTTACAATGTTCTTGTCGTCATTGTCGACTCAGTCACGGTCGAATCGACCTCTCATCCCCAGCTTCACTCTCGTCCTCGCTCTCTTCTTCCGGCGGGGCGTTGAAGATGGCCAACTCTTCGGCATACTCGTCGGCCGTCAGCCAGCGTCCGCCGGAGACCTCGTGATTCGAGATCTGCTTGTTGCTGTCGAACCAGAGCTGGACTTCAACTTCGCTGAAACAGCGATCGCGGCCGGACGTGTGCAATACCTTGCGCACGTAATAGCCCTTGCCGTCATCGTCCTTGCTCAGCTCGTTGAAGAGGTCGACTTTGCCTTCGAGCGGTTCCTTGCAGCGATAGCTTTTCACGTAGATGGACGTCAAACGGTCGTTGCCGCCGCCGGAGCCGCCAAAGAGTCTTTTGAGGAAGTTCATGGTGTTGCCTCGGTGAAAAGAGCGGTAGGGATGTGGGGAAGTAGGGAAGTGGGGGAGGAGTCGAACTCTATCGCACTACTGCCCTACTTCCGCACTGCCCCACGACCCTACTGCCTGCCTTCTACTCCGTATCGTTCAATGCCGCCACGCCCGGCAGTTCCTTGCCTTCCAGGAACTCCAGGCTGGCGCCGCCGCCGGTGCTGACGTGGGAGATCTTCCCTTGCAGGCCGGCCTTGCGCACGGCTGCGGCACTGTCGCCGCCGCCGATGATGGTGATGGCGTCCGGCAGGCCGGCCAGAATCTCGGCGATGGCCACGGTGCCCTGGGCAAAGACCGGGAACTCGAAGACGCCCATGGGGCCGTTCCAGACGACCGTCTTGGCGCCGGCGAGCCGGTTGCTGAAGTGGGCGATGGTGGCCGGGCCGATGTCCAGCGCCATCCAGTCGGACGGCACATCCTCGACGCTGACGACCTTGTTCTCGGCGTCGGCAGCGAAGTGGGTGGCCACACGCAGGTCAACCGGGATCTGGATGACATCGCCGCCCTTTGCCATCATCTCTTTGGCCAGGTCAAGCGACTCGGCCTCGACCAGGCTCTTGCCCATGTCGTAGCCCTGGGCGGCCAGGAAGGTGTTGGCCATGCCGCCGCCGATGAGGATCGTATCGACCTTGTTGAGCAACTGCTCGATGACGCCGATCTTGTCGCTGATCTTGGCGCCGCCCAGAATGGCGACAAAGGGCTTCTGCGGATCTTCCAGCGCACCGCCCAGGTATTCCAGTTCCTTTTCCATCAGGAAGCCGGCCACGGCGGGCAGATAGGCGGCGATGCCGGTGGTGCTGGCATGGGCGCGATGCGCGCTGCCGAACGCATCGTTGACAAAGACGTCGCCCATGGCCGAAAGCGCTTCGGCCATGCGCGGATCGTTCTTCTTTTCGCGCGGATCAAACCGGGTGTTTTCGAGTACCAGAATCTCACCCGGTTCCAGACTCTTCGGCCATCTCTTCAGCCTCTTCGCCGGTGGTCTCGGGACAGAACTTGACCGGTGCATCCACCAACGTGGCCAGATGATCGGCGACCACTTCGAGACTGAACTCGGGATCCGGTTCATCTTTGGGCCGGCCGAGGTGGCTCATCAGCACCACGGAGGCGCCATGATCGAGCAGATATTCGATGGTCGGTAAGGCAGCGCGGATGCGCGCGTCGTCGGTGATGCGGCCATTGCTCAGCGGCACGTTAAAGTCGACGCGCACCAGCGCTTGTTCGTTCTGCCATTTGATGTCTTTGATCGTTTTCTTGTTCATGATTCCTATCTCATGAATTTGCCGAAACCAGACAGGTCAACGTGGAGCTGCGATCGCTGCCGTGTCGGCTTCAACAAAAAAGATGTGATACGCTGGTTACACATCAATCAACGTGAAATCTGCGCCGCATGATACCAACTCTCATCATGCATTCCACAATATTACAACGTGATACTGCAACGTGAAACATACGATCTAACAAAAAACGTGAAACGTGAGAACGTGTGTGCAGGGGCACGATTCACGGTCACGTTTCACGTTTTCAATTGCTACCTTATCCGAGCCTAGAGCTGCATCAAGCGCTCGGCCAGGTCGGCGGTGCGGTTGGAGTAACCCCACTCGTTGTCGTACCACATGGTCACCTTGACCATGTTGCCGCCGATGACCTTGGTGTTGCCGGAATCGAAGATCGAGCTGTGCGGGTTGTGCACGATGTCGCTGCTGACGATCGGGTCAGTGACATACTCGATGATGCCCTTGTAATCGCCTTCGGCTGCTTCCTTGATGGCCGCGTTGATCTCCGCTGCGGTCACGTCCTTGGCCATCTCGACGGTCAGGTCGGTGATGGAACCGGTCGGGACCGGCACGCGCAGGGCGTAGCCGTCCAGCTTGCCGTTCAACTCGGGCAACACTTTGCCGACTGCCGCGGCTGCGCCGGTGCTGGTCGGGATGATGTTGACGGCGGCTGCACGGGAGCGATGCAGGTCTTTGTGAACCTGATCCAGGACATTCTGGTCATTGGTGTAGCCGTGGACCGTGACCATCAGGCCCTTGACCACGCCGAACTTCTCGTTGAGAACCTTGACCACAGGGGCCAGGCTGTTGGTGGTGCAGGAAGCATTGGAGACGCAGTGGTCGCCGGAATCCAGCACGTGGTCGTTGACGCCCAACACGACGGTCTCGGCGGTGCCCTTGGCCGGGGCCGAGATGATCACCTTCTTGGCGCCTGCGGCAAGGTGGCTGTCGTAGCCCGGCTTGCCGTCGGCGGCATTGTTGGTGAAGATGCCGGTCGACTCGATGACGACGTCAACGCCCAACTCGCCCCACGGCAGGTCGGCCGGGTTGCGCTCGCCAAAGACCTTGATCGCCTTGCCGTTGACAATCAGGCTGGCGTCGCCGGCCTCGACGGTGCCGGGGAAGCGGCCCTGGGTCGAGTCATACTTGGCCAGATAGGCCAAGGTCTTGGGATCGGACAGGTCGTTGATGCCGACGATCTCGAAGCGTTCCGGCTGTTCGGCCATGACGCGGAAGACGAGACGGCCAATACGACCAAAACCATTGATTCCAATCTTTGTAGCCATTAAAATTCTCCTTTTATTTTGGCTCTGAAGACATTTTTCAATACCAGCGTTTGGCAGATATTTCCGCCCAACACGCGAACAGTATTTTCGAAAATATACGCAGCGAAAATGCTTCGTTCACATACTAACTGTCATTTTAACACAACTGGATTTAAGTGTGCATTTTTGACACCGAGTGTTTTTGACGCATCTCTGTATAGATCTCCATCAGTCGGGTTGCCAACTTGTCGGCATCATGGCGCCACGGCCGCTCATCGTCGACGATATCGCCGGTAAAAAGCGTGTAGTCGAGCGGACTGTTCGGTTTCGGCAAGGGAACCCAGTCGCTCGCCGATGACAGGGGCCGGTTTAGGTCGTAGTTTTGATTGGCCAAGACCGTGGTGAATGCGTCTCCGGCGTGCAGGCGCAACTGGCGCATATGATCGGAGACATCGTAGCCGTCGGTTTCGCCGGGCTGCGTGGCCACATTGCAGACGTAGATGCGCAGGGCTGACGACGCACAGATGGCGTCACGCACGGAGGGTACCAGCAGATTGGGCATGACGCTGGTGAAGAAACTGCCTGGCGCAGCCACGATCAGGTCGGCCTTGAGGATCGCTCGGGTCACTGTGGGGTAGCCGTGGACGGTGTCCGGCTTGAGGAAGACGCGCTGGATGCGCCCGCCGGCCTCGGGAATGTTGCTTTCGCCTTCGACCACGGACCAGATCTCGTCGCCTGCTTCATTGGTCCGGGCGATCTCAGCGCACAGGGTCACGTTCTCCAGCGTGCTGGGCAGGATCTGCCCGCTCACGTTGAGCACGCGGCTGCTTTCGGCCAGCCCGCGATCAAAGCTGCCGGTGACCGCGGCCATGGTTGAAATGAAGAGGTTTCCAAAGCTGTGGCCGGCCAGCTCGCTGGTGACGTCGTTCTCGCCGTAGATGCCCTGCTGATCGGCGAAGCGATATTGGAGCAGGCGGGTCATCAGATCTTCGGACTTACTCAATGCGGCGATGTTGTTGCGGAAATCGCCCGGCGGCAACGTGCCCATCTGCCGGCGCAGACGCCCGCTGCTGCCGCCGTCGTCGGCCACGGTGACGATGGCGGTGATGTTCTCTGTATAGCGTTGAAGGCCACGCAGAAGCTGCGGCATGCCCGTGCCGCCGCCGATGGCGACGATCTTGATGCCGTCGATCCTGAGGTCAGCACGCTTGGCGGCGTCGGCATGGCCGTCCTCTGCCGGAGGCTGCTGCTGGTTGTCGGCTTGAATGATGATGGACGGGGCTGAATCGATCTGATTTGGGTCGAGCCTTGCTGGTTCGTATAGTGGTGAATCGATCTCGGCTTGGTCCGACGAGGCATGTCGGTTGTTCAACCGCAACGCGGTCACCATCGCGATCAGGCCCAGGAAGAGCAGCAACAACAGTAGGAGCCAGGCCGGCAGGAAGCCGAGCAGCAGTTGATCTGCCCAGGCGTCCACAAGTCCGGACGCGGCCTGCACCAGCAGCGCAAGCGCAAAGCCGATCACCATCGCGCCGGCGAAAAGCAACCAGAACGCCCACTGGCGATGAGCGGCGTTGTTTCAGCTTCAGCGTGATTGTGTTCTCGGATCGGGGCAGCGTCTGCCAAGGAATTCACCAGTTACGACACGAACGAATGTCACTGCCGGATTGGAGTATAGATGAGGTGGGGGATGAGGGGCAAGAAGGGTGCTCGGCGTACGTACTGCGCAAGGTCTCTGAATGAGATGGGGCTTGAGCCACTGGGAGCAGTTGCTCAACGAAACCTTACGCAGTACGCAGCACGTAGTAGACTACCTCATCACCATCACCCCAAACCCCTCCATCTCCTGCACCCCGCTCACCGTCTCACCCGTCAGCAGATCGGTCATCTGGCGCTCGCCCAGATCGATCCGGCGTTTTTCCGGCGCGAAGTTCATCACGAAGACGAAGCGTTGGTCGCCGTCGCTGCGCACCTGCGCGGTGACGCCTTCGGGCAGGTCGATGTCCAGCGCGCGTTGCAGACTCAGTTCGTCGGCCAGCCCGGCGTAGAGATCGCTGAGGAAGCGGTCGTCGTTGCGCGAGGCGATGTAGATCGCCTGGCCGTCGCCGAAGCGGTTGAGCGTCAGCGCGGGACGGCCGGCATAGAAGTCCTCGCCGTAGGTGGCCAGCACGTCGGCGCTCTCGGCGTGGATCAGCGCGCAGAGTTCCTTGGCCACATAGCTGCCGGTCAGTCCCAGCTTGTTGCCGGCAGCGGGCACGACCGAGTTTGTCTGCCCATCGTAGAGTGCGTCGATCTCCTCGTCCCAGATGCCCAGCACATGGCGCAGCGGGCCGGGGAAACCGCCCAGGAAGCAGAGGTCGGTCTCGTCGGCAATGCCGCTCCAGTAGGTGGCGACAAATGTGCCGCCTGCCTTGACGAATGCCTCGATGCGCTCGGCCACGCCGGGTCGCACCATGTAGAGCATGGGCGCGATGACCAGTTTGTAGCTCGACAGATCCTGCTCCATGTCGATGACATCGACGGGGATGCCGCGGCTGCCAGAACTGGCGATAGTGGCGCAGGACGGTGGGCAGATAGTCCTTGCCTTCGACACGCGGCCCCTGGGCGTCGTTGATGGCCCAGTTGTTCTCCCAGTCGTAGATCAGGGCCACGTCGGGACGTGTGGTCGTGCCCACCACCGGGTCGAGTTTCTCCAGCGCCAGGCCGACATCGGTCACGTCGCGGAAGACGCGGGTGTGTTCGTGGCCGGCGTGGTCGACGACCGCGCCGTGGAGCTTCTCGGACGGCGCCGCGGCTCTTGCGCCACTGGAAATACTGGACCGTGTCCGATCCGTGGGCCACGGCCTGCAACGACGAGAGCAGATGCATGCCCGGCCGCTTGAGCTTGGCCACCGGCATCCAGTTGGTCATGCTGGGCGTCGATTCCATGAGCATGAAGGGCTTGCCGCCTTTGAGGCAGCGGTTGATGTCGTGGAGGAAGGCGATGTGGGCCGCCAGATCCCAGTCGTTCTGTTGGCCGTGCCACATGGGGTAGGAGTCCCACGAGATGACGTCCAGGTGCGGGGCCATGCGCCAGTAGTTGAGACCGGGGAACGTGCCCATGAAGTTGGTCGTGATGGGCACGTCCGGCGTGATCTGGCGCAGCGGGACCATCTCGTTGAGCATGAAGTCGGTGGTCTGGTCGGTGACGAAACGTTTCCAATCCAGGTTGTGGCCGTGGACGCCGGTCTCGCCGATCTCGCTGGGCGGCTCGATCTGGCTCCAGTCGGTGTAGGTGTGGCTCCAGAACGCGGTCCACCAGGCCTGGTTGAGGTCGTCCAGCGAAGCGTAGCGGGCGCGCAGCCACTTGGTGAAGGCGGCCCGGCAATGGTCGCAGTGACACTCGCCGCCGTACTCGTTGGAAAGGTGCCAGAGCAGCAGCGCCGGGTGATCCTTGTAGCGCTCGGCCAGCAGCGTGTTGATGATGAGCGTCTTCTCGCGATAGACCGGCGAGCTGAAGCAGTGGTTGTGGCGGCGACCGTGCAGATTGCGCCCGCCGTCCGGCCGCACGCGCAACACTTCCGGATACTTGGCCGACATCCAGGCCGGGCGCGCGCCGGTCGGCGTGGCCAGCACCGCGTAGGCCCCGTTTTCGGCCAGCATGTCCATGACCCTGTCCAGCCAGCCGAACTCGAAGCGGCCTTCCTCCGGCTCAAGATGGGTCCACGAGAAGATGCTGACCGTCATGGTGTTGCAGTGGGCCAGCTTCATGAGGCGCATGTCCTCGGACCAGATCTCCTCGGGCCACTGGTCCGGATTGTAGTCGCCGCCATGCAGCATGTGGGGGAACTTGGGGTTGATTGGGCCGTACTTTTCGATCATGGTTGGCTCCTGGTGAGAATTGGATCGATTGCGTGTTTTTTTGCCACAGATGGACACGGATGAAAAAGGATGGGTCACAGATGAAACAGGCGGTTCAGTGCTGCGGCAATGCGCTGAGCTCTGCATACCTCGCGGTTAGGACTGCTGCAGCAGGTCGCCACAGCAGCCCGGTCGGAGCCGTCGAAAGATGTGTGCGGGGCAAGCGAGCAGTCGAGGCAAGAGCGTGTTGAGACTTGCTGGTTTCGTTCGTAGTAACCGCTTTAGCGGTCTGGACGGACCCTTAGCCCGTAGGTCGGATTGATAATCCGACCAGCCTGGCTGGGCCAAGCTTCGCCAAGTGGAATGCCATTCCGCTCTACATGGCGTTATCCGTAGGTCGAACGCCTAAACGGGAAATGAACTTTGACGGATGAAAACGTCGCTTGACAGTGCGCTGTTGCTTGCGTACGATGGTTTCCTATCCCCACTCACCCAGCGTGAACCACCAAAGGACGTGGCAGACAATGACACAACATGGAATTGGGCATGGAGAATACGTCGCCGTCGTGACCGGCGCGGGCAGCGGCGTCGGCGAGGCCATTGCGCGCGCACTGGCAGACCATGGCGTGAAGATCGCACTCCTGGGCAGGACACACGACAAGCTGGCGATGGTTCGAGCGGCCATCCGCGGCGACGGCGGCGGTGCAGAGATCTTTGTCTGCGACGTGTCCGATCCTGACCACGTGGAGACGACAAGTTCAGCGATCCGGGCACAAATGGGTCAGCCCCAAATTCTGGTCAACAACGCCGGCCTGCACTGCGAGCTGCTGCCCATCGCCGAGACCACGCCGGCCAATTGGATCCGGACGCTTCAGGTCAATGTGGTCGGTCCCTACCTGATGAGCCGTGCCTTTATACCCGGCATGGTCGAGCAGGGCTGGGGCCGTATCATCAACGTCTCGTCGGCGGCCTCACTGGGCGAGCCGACCAACATCGGGTCGATCTATCAACTGAGCAAGGTCACGCTCAACCATTTCACGCGCCAGTTGGCCGTCGAGTTGGACGGCAGCGGCGTGACGGCCAACGCCATCCACCCCGGCGAGGTCAAGACCGAGATGTGGGCCGCCATCAAGGCTGACGCCGAGAGTCGGACCGGCGATGGGCGCAATGCACTGGGGTGGGCGTCGATGGTCGAGGAGAGCGGCGGCGATCCGCCGCAGAAGGCTGCCGATCTTGTGCTGAAGATGCTTGGCCCGGACTACGACAACGTCAACGGGCAGTTTCTCTGGATCGAGGATGGCATCAAAGCGCCGATGCCTTCGTGGTGAACCACAATGGAGTGAAAAACGATGGACAACAAGATCGAAGAACTGCTTGCCCAGATGACGCTGGAGGAGAAGGTGGCCATGACCGCCGGGTCAGACATGTGGCACAGCACGGGCGTAGAACGGCTGGGCATCCCGCCGTTCAAGGTGTCGGATGGACCCAACGGGGCACGGGGCGGCGGAATGCCCGGCGTGGGCACGGGGTTGACGTCGGCCTGCTTCCCGGTGGGCATTTCGCTGGCATCGACGTGGAATGTCGATCTGGTGGAGCGCGTGGGCGTGGCCCTGGGCCAGGAGACTCAAGACCAAGTCCGCCCAGGTGCTGCTGGGGCCGACGGTCAACATCCACCGCTCGCCGCTCAACGGGCGCAACTTCGAGTGCTACTCCGAGGATCCGTACCTGAGCGCACGGCTGGCCGTGGCCTACATCCAGGGCGTGCAGAGCGAGGGTGTGGGCGCGTGCGTCAAGCACTTCGTCTGCAATGACTCCGAGTTCCAGCGCATGTCCATCAGCTCCGAGGTGGGCGAGCGGGCGCTGCGCGAGATCTACCTGCCGCCCTTCAAGGCCGCGGTCCAGGAGGGCGAAGTCTGGTCGGTGATGTCGGCCTACAACAAGATCAACGGCGACTTCTGCCAGCGCCAATCCCTACACCCTGACCGAGATTCTGCGCGACGAATGGGGCTTTGAGGGCTTCGTGGTCTCCGATTGGTTCGGCACCAACAGCACCGTCGAGGTGGCCAATGCCGGTCTCGATCTGGAGATGCCCGGCCCGGCGCGATTTATGGGCGAGCGACTGCTCGAAGCGGTCAAGGCCGGCGAGGTCAGCGAGTCGGTCATCGACGACAAGGTTCGGCGATTGCTCGACGTGGTGCTCAAGTGCGATCTCATGGAGAAGCCGGAAGCGCCGGAGCAGGCCATCGACCGGCCCGAGCACCGCGCCGTGATCCGCGAGGCCGCGGCCGAGGGCATCGTGCTGCTCAAGAACGAGGGCGGGCTGTTGCCGCTGGACGCAGAGCAACCTCAACTCCATCGCCGTCATCGGGCCCAATGCGCCGGTGGCCCGGGCCATGGGCGGCGGCAGCGCGCAGGTCAACGCCCACTACTTCGTCTCGCCGTTGGATGGCATCCACACGGCCTGTGGCGACAGCGTCGAGATCAACTTTGCCCGCGGCTGCACCAATCACAAATAGGCGCCGGTCATCGATCCGTCATGGCTGACCACGCCGGACGGTCAGCATGGCGCGCTGACCATCGAGTTCTTCAACAGCCTGGATCTGTCGGGCGACGTTGTCCATACCCAAACCGTTGAACGGCTGCACGCCATGTGGTTCGGCGAGGTCGGTCCGGACGTCAACCCCGGCGAGTTCTCGGCACGCCTGATCGGCACGATCACACCGCCGGCGTCGGGCGACTACACCTTTGCCTTGACCAGCGCCGGCGTCAGTCGTCTCTTCATCGACGGCGAGCTGGTGCTTGACAACTGGGAGAACATGCGGCCCGGCGGCTCATTCTTCGGCATGGGCAGCCACGAGGTCACGGCCGATCTGACGCTGAGCGGCGGCGTTGACCACGAGATTGTCGTCGAGTACAGCCGCCAGCAAGCCGCCGCATTGTCGGCCCTGATCGTGGGCGGCTTTGCAAAGGAACTGGGCGATCCCATCGCTGAAGCTGAGGCGCTGGCAGCCGCGGCCGACGTGGCCCTGGTCTTCGTGGGCACGAGTGAGGAGTGGGAGAGTGAGGGTTTTGACCGACCGGACATGGACCTGCCCGGCCGACAGGTTGAGCTGATCGAACGCGTGGCCGCGGCCAACCCCAACACGGTGGTGGTGCTCAACAACGGCTCGCCGCTGACCATGGACTGGATCGACCGTGTGCCGGCGCTGCTGGAGGCCTGGTTCCCCGGTCAGGAGACCGGCAACGCCATCGCCGACGTGCTCTTCGGCGACGTCAACCCGTCGGGCAAGCTGCCCCAGACCTTCCCCGTCCGACTGGAGGACAACCCGGCCTACATCAACTATCCGGGCGACAACGGCAAGGTTGTCTACGGCGAGGGCATCTTCGTCGGCTATCGCTACTACGACAAGAAGGATATCGCCCCGCGTTTCCCCTTTGGGTACGGACTCTCCTACACGACGTTCGACTACGGCAATCTGCGTCTGGACAAGCAGAGCTACGAACTAGGCGAGACCATCACCGCCAGTATCGACATCACCAACGTCGGCGATGTGGCCGGCAAGGAGATCGTCCAACTCTATGTGCGGGATGTCGAGTGTAGCCTGATGCGTCCGCCCAAGGAGTTGAAGGCTTTTGCCAAGGTGGCGTTGGCTCCCGGCGAGTCCAAGACCGTCTCACTGACCCTCGGTCCCGACGACCTCATGTTCTACGACGACGCAAAACGCGCATGGGTGGCTGAGGAAGGCGAGTTCGAAGTGCTGGTCGGCAGCTCGGCTGCGGCGATCCACGCCACGGCGAGCTTCACGCTGAGCGTGCCCGAGCTGTCCGCTGACGCGGTCGCGGCCCCGACAACGCCGCTGAGCAAGCAGAGCACGCTACGCCAGATCCTGGCCAATCCGGCGGGCAAGGCCATCCTGGCCGCGCACTTGCCCGACATGATCGACTCGCCCCAGGTGGGCATGGCCATGGACATGACGCTGGAGGCCATCGCCGGCTTCGTGCCGCACATATTGCCTCGGACGACGATGCAGTCGATTGACTTGGCGTTGCGGGGGTTGTCAGAGGGGTAGGAATTGGCCACGGATGACTCCACTGCAAAAAGGAAAAACGACCACGGATTACACGAATGGCTTCACTGCAAGAACCACGAATTTCACAAATTGCACGAATTTCCTCAGTGGTGCAATTCGTGAAATTCGTGTCATTCGTGGTTTTTGCAGCAGAGTCACGAATTACACGGATTTCCTCCAGTGAAAAATCCGTGAAATCTGTGAGATCCGTGGCAAAGCTAGTTCTTGCAGTAGAGTCATCTGTGGCTAGCTTTTCTTTCTCAGCGAAACATCAGCACGGGGATCGGGCATGAGCGCAGCATGTTGCTTGTGGTGCTGCCGATGATCATGGTGCGGATGTGAGAATGGCCGTAGGCGCCCATGATCAGCATGTTCATTTCATTGGATGCCACATAGTCTGCCAGCACGTCGTCGGCGTGGCCCTTTGTCAGGTGCGTCAACACGCTGAAACCGCTCTCCTGCAATTGAACGGCGGCTGATTCCAGACTGTGGCGGTTGCCCTCATTGTCCGCGCCGATCTTGAGCAGATGGCATTCCAGCCCTTGGAACAACGGGCTGGCCGCCACGTAGTCGACGGCCTTGCGCGTGCTGCGCCCGCCGTCGTAGGCGATGACAAAGCGTTGGATGGGGTTGAACGCACGCGCAGCAACCAGCACCGGTTTGTGGGCGGCGCGCACGGCCCGTTCCAGATTGGATCCCAGATGTCCGCTGGCAAAGTCGGCGTTTTCGCCGCGCTTGCCCAGGACGTTGATCAAGGTCGAGGATTCCATCTCGCTGATGGAGTCGACCAGCGACCCACGCCGCTGCATCGTCTGGACGTTGTTCACGCCCAGCGCCGTCAGCTCTTCCTTGGCGTGATCCAGGATCAACTTGCCCCGCTGTTGGTCAAGCTTGCCGCGCTGCTCATCCATGCGGCTGAGATTGTCGAGCAGCGCGCTCTTGGCCCCCAGCCCGATGGCCCCGCTCAGGTCTGCGGGCGCGGCGTGGTCGGAACTAGGCGGCTGGACATGCAGCACACGGACCGGGGCATCGAGCCGCCGGCCTGCCCAGGCCGCATGGGCAAGGACGCTGTCCGTGTAGGTGGAGCCATCGACACAGGTCAGGATAAATTCGGTTGATTTCGACATCAGTTTCCTCATGTTATTTTAGCCGCAGATGGACGCAGTTGCGACGTTTTCAATGGCTGGACATCAGTTCCATGGCGTCGGGCTTGTCATGGATGGCGAGCCGTTCCACGATGGTGGCGCTGGCTTCGTTCATGCCCAGCAGTTCCACCTCTGTGCCCTCACGGCGGAACTTGAGCACCACCTTGTCCAGCGCGCCCACCGCGGTCAGATCCCAGAAGTGGGCCCGGCTGACGTCGATGACCACCCGTTCGATCACCTCCTTGAAGTCGAAGCCGGCGGCGAACTTGTCGGCCGAGGCAAAGAAGACCTGGCCCTGGACCGTATAGGTTCGATGGTTGCCGTCATCGGAGAGCACCGACGCCACAGGCATGACGCGCGAGACCTCATTGGCAAAGAAGAGCGCGCTCAGCAACACGCCGACCGCAACGCCCTGGGCCAGGTTGTGGGTCAGCACCACGACGGCCACGGTCGACAGCATGATCAGGCTGGAACTCTTGGGATAGACGGCCAGGTTCTTGACGGATGACCAGCTAAAGGTGCCGAACGCAACCATAAACATCACCGCAACCAACGCCGCCATGGGAATCTGCTGCACCCAATCCCCCAACACCAGGATGAGGAAGAGCAGGAAGCTGCCGGCAAAAAGGGTGGAGAGCCGCCCGCGCCCACCGGACTTGACGTTGATGACCGACTGCCCAATCATGGCACAGCCTGCCATGCCGCCAAAAAAGCCGGCCACGATGTTGGCGATTCCCTGGCCCGCGCATTCTCGATTTTTGTCGCTGGGCGTGTCGGTCAGGTCGTCGACGATGACGGCCGTCATCAGCGACTCCAACAGGCCGACCACGGCCAGCGTGACCGAGTAGGGCAGGATGATGCGCAGCGTCTCGAAGTTTAAGCGGGATATCGGGCAGCATGAAGATGGGCAACGTGCTGGGCAATTCGCCCATGTCGCCCACGGTGCGAATGTCGAGCTTCATGAACATGCTGAAGCCGGTCAGGGCCACAATGCAGACCAGCGGCGATGGGATGGCCTTGGTCACATAGGGAAAGAGGTAGATGATGGCCAGTCCCACGGCGACCATGGCATAGACGATCCAACTGGCGCCGTAGAACTCGGGCAATTGGGCCAAAAAGATCAGGATGGCCAGTGCGTTGACAAAGCCGGTCATCACCGAGCGCGAGACAAAGCGCAGCAGCACGCCCAGCTTGAAGACCCCGGCCAGGATTTCCAGGATCCCGGTGAGGATGGTGGCGGCCAGCAGATATTCCAGGCCATAGTTCTTGACCAGCGAGACCATGACCAGCGCCATGGCGCCGGTGGCCGCCGAGATCATGCCCGGCCGGCCGCCGACAAAGGCGATCACGACGGCGATACAGAAGGAGGCATAGAGACCCACTTTGGGGTCAACCCCGGCGATGATGGAAAAGGCGATGGCTTCCGGGATGAGGGCCAGCGCCACGACCATGCCTGCCAGCAGGTCGCCACGGATGTTGCCGAACCATTCGGTTCGAAGATTAGCGTGTAAGACATTCATTTTCCTATCCAAATTGTGACTCTGTTGCAAGAACCACGAATGACACGAATTTCACGAATTGCGCCACTGAGAAAATTCGTGAAATCTGTGAAATTCGTGGTTCTTTCAGTGAACTCAAATTGTTCACTTCGATTTTCTGCAAAAAAAGAGCCGCCCCCTGAGCTTGCCTAAGGGACGGCTGATTTGGTACGGTCAATTGACCGGAATCAGTACGGGTATCCACTTGATGGGCGACGCCAATAACCAGAGGACTCTATCACAGATTGGGCTGAGTGTCTGCTTTTGGGGATGGGTGACGTTCCCCAAACATGCCGAGATTTGCTGATGGCGATTGAGTCGTGTAGCCAACATCTTGGTTTTGGAGATGGGGTTGAACCCTGGTTTCGACTGTTGTACAATCGATGTGTGTTGCCTGGAAAGCGCGGTTCGTTGTCGTCCTTCCGTGTTGAAATTAGAGGTTTTACATGCAGGTCTACACTTTTTCAGAAGCCAGACAGCGGCTTGCTTGGCTGCTTGACGAGGCTGAATGTACCGGCAAGGTGTTGATTCAGAGAAATAGAACAGAAGGCGAACGTTTGCATTGATTCCGGAGACAGAAACATCTTCGCCGCTGGATGTGCCATCGATCAAGGCGGATGTTTCGACGCAAGAGATAGTCGAGATTGTTCTATTGAAATTAGAGGTTTTTCATGCAGGTCTACACTTTTTCAGAAGCCAGACGGCGGCTTGCTTGGCTGCTTGAGCAGAGCTGAAAGTACCGGCAAGGTGTTGATTCAGAGAAAAGACGGGCGAACGTTTGCATTGATTTCGGAGACAGAAACATCTTCGCCGCTGGGTGTGCCATCGATCAAGGCGGATATTTCGACGCAAGAGATAGTCGGGATTGTTCGAGAGGGTCGGGAGCGATAGCGTAACGAGGAACGACCTATCGTGGGTTCGTATTCATAAGAACGACTGACGAGCACGAGAAATTCCTCAAACTCTATCGCCATATCCACGACTCCGATCAGGTCGTGGCAGACTGTTTTGACGGTTGGCGGCGTTCGAGAATGAGCATGTTTGGCATGGCCCTGCTTCAGCACGATCTGATGCCACAGGAGATGTGGGACCAACTATCGCCGTCTGCACGCGGGCCTCGGCGCGACGGGTCTCTGATGAAGGACCAAGGAGCAATGTGTATTGACACGGAGACGCTTGTCGTTATAATAAAGTTATAACCTGGAGGTTGATATGATCAAGCAGCTCCGCAAGGTCGGCAACAGCAACGCCCTGATTCTGGACAAACCAATTCTGGAACTCCTCGGGTTGGAGGAGGACGGCCAGGTGCAGCTGACGATTCAGGATGGTAGCCTGATTGTCACGCCTGCTCGGCCTCGGCTGGTCAGCGCCGAAGAGATGAGTGAAAAACTCAGCTACGTGATGGAAAAACGTAAGGACGTCCTGCGGCGGTTGGCCGAATAATGCCTCCGGTCGTCTTTTTGTCGGTCGAAGATGTATTGGCAATTCATCGTCGAGTGATCGAGGAATTCGGCGGCGACCTCGGACTGCGTGATCGCGGACTGTTGGAGTCGGCAGTTGCGATGCCCCAATCCACATTTGGCGGGGAGGAACTCCATGCTGGATTGGCGGAAAAAGCAGCAGCCTATCATTTCCATCTCTGCGCCAATCACCCGTTCCTGGACGGGAATAAACGTGTTGCCGTTGCTGCATCTGAAGTTTTCTTGCTGATCAATGGGCTGGAGCTTTCGGCCAGCGACAATGAGATCGAGAATCTCACTTTCGGTGTAGCGGGCGGTCGTCTATCCAAAGGGCAAGTGATCGAGTTCTTCATTGAGTTCGCCAAAGAAGTCTAGCGTCGGATTGAGCTTTGGTTCTCCGCTATCATTCGTTCGGACAGTCGAAAAGGCCCTCATTTCATGACACTGATCATCCCCCAACGCTTGGCCGCCACATGCAGCGCCACGCCCGAACGTCGCGCCTGGCTGGAGCAACTGCCCGCCGCCGTCCGCGAAGTGCAGGAACGCTGGTCGCTGACGCTGGGCGATCCCTTTGCCCACAACGAGGGGAGCTGCGCCTGGGTGGCGCCGGTCGTGCGTTGCGACGGCACGCAGGCCGTGCTCAAGATGGGCATGCCGCACATGGAGGCGACCCACGAGATCCAGGGCCTGCGTTTTTGGGCGGGCGATCCGGCGGTCCATCTGCTCGAAGCGGATGAGGACCTCAATGCCCTGTTGCTGGAGCGCTGCGAGCCGGGCGCCGTGCTGCGCCAACTGCCGGAGCCGGAACAGGATGTCGTCATCGCCGGGCTGCTGCGCCGCCTCTGGCGCGTACCGCCGGCGTCGTTTCCCTTTCGTCCGCTCTCGGTGATGACGGCAAGTTGGGCCGACGAGACGTTGGCTGAGTCGGCCAATTGGGCCGATGGTGGCTTGGTGCAGGAGGGTCTGCGCCTCTTTGAGGAATTGCCGCGCACCGCCCCGACCCACGTGCTGCTGGCCACCGATCTGCACGCGGGGAACGTCCTGAGCGCCCAGCGTGCGCCCTGGCTTGTCATCGATCCCAAGCCCTTTGTCGGCGATCCGGCCTACGATGCCACCCAGCATCTCCTCAATTGCCGGCAACGGATGCAACGAGATCCCCATGCAACGATTCGTCGTTTTGCCGACCTGCTGGAGATCCACGAGGAGCGTGTTCGTCTCTGGATGTTCGCCCGTTACGCCGCTGAGTCTGGTCTGCTTGCAGACGATGACGCACTTGTCCTGGCGAGGAGCTTGTCGGATTGACGAGGGCTGGAATCGTCCCGTGTAGACATTTTGAAGCCACCGGTATAGTGAAATCTACGGAATGGATTGTTACGTTTTGGCATCGGTCTGTTGACGCTTGCAGAGCAGTGACAAGATGCCGACTTATCCTACTGGGACGTGATCAATCCACTGCGAATGCACGCAAATGACCTCACGAAAGGAGAACTGTCCAGTGGCTACATTTGTACTATGTCATGGTGGGTTTGCCGGTGGTTGGCAATGGAGACAGGTGGCTGATCTCCTTCGTGCCAATGGACACACAGTGTACACGCCGACTTTCACTGGGCTCGGCGAACGTGTGCATCTGGCGCATCCCGATGTTGACTTAGATACGTTGATCACCGATGTGGTCAATGTGATTCAATATGAGGAGTTGACCGATGTAACTTTGGTCGGCTATAGCTTCAGCGGCATGGTCATCACTGGAGTGGCCGACCTGATACCTGAGCGTCTCTCCCGTCTTGTCTATCTGGATGCCTATGTTCCTCGGGATGGAGAGTCACTTATCGATCTTTTGGGTACAGCGCTCACAACGCAGCTCATGGCCATGGCTGAGGGGGTTGGCGATGGCTGGAAAGTGCCGCATATTCCAAATCCTGATGAGGATCCCGATCCGAGGTACATCATTTCAGCCGCTCAAGACCGGGCTGCAACCCGTCAGATCAAACAATCCCTCCGCATTGTCATTGCACCGCACATTTATCTTTTGCACCGAGGAAAAAGATCTGCTTCTGCTGGGACAGCCCATCGTAGACGCCGCTCAAGTGGCGAAAACTGATGACAGGTGGCGCTACTACGAATTGCAGAGCGGTCACGTCCCGATGGAAACCATGCCGGACGAACTCGCAGAATTGTTGAATCGGATTGTTGCTCAACCAGAGATAGCCTGAGTGGTCTGTTTCCTGAAGGAAAGACGCGCCTGCTACGTTGCTGCCAACCACATCACCTGGTAGGGCGCAAGCGAAAACTCCTGCGCAGAGAGCGCAACCGTGTCGCCCCCGATCAGATCGGTGAACTGGTAGCTGAGTCCGTAGAGCCGCAGTTCGTTCGCCTGGATCGGCTGCGGGCGTTCGCTGAAGTTGGCCAACACGAGAATACGCGCCCCGCCGACATTGTCCACGGGGGTGCGCACAAAGGCGAAGACATGGTCGTTGCCGACATCGATCACGTCCATCTGGTTGCCGGCCAATGCTGGGCAAGCCTTGCGCAGGGCGATTAGATGCGCACAGGCCCCGGTAAATGCGACCTTCGACGGTGGCGGGATCCTGTCGATCCGCCATCTGCGCCCAGTCCGTGGCAGGCCGATGCACCCAGCGGCTGTCGTCAGCTTTGGCCGGATCGGCGCGATAGCTGTAGTCGTTGCGTTTGCCGATCTCGTCGCCCAAATAGATCAGCGGGATGCCGCCGATGCTGAGAATGACGGCGTGGAGCAGCAGGATGCGGCGAATGGCCAGCTCGATCTCGCCATCGTCTTCGTCCTGCAACGCCCTCTCCAGCCCGGCCAGCGACGCCAGCGTGCCGGAGATGCGTGCATCGCCCGTCTGCGGGTTCTCCTGGAAGGGCAGCCCGCGCGCGAAGCTGTCGGGGAATCGCCCGGTGTAGAAGGCGTTGAGAAACCGGCGATGATCGTAGCCGTTGATGCCCAGCGCCGCGGCGTCGGCGTCGTCAAAGGTCCAGCCGATGTCGTCATGGCAGCGCACATAGTTGACCCAACTGCAATCGGGCGAGATGGCAAAACGATGGCCCATCGAGCGCCGCAGCAGGCGCACTTCTCGCGTGGCCAGGCTGTTCCAGAGCAGCGCCATCAGCAGCGGGTTGTAGGACAGTTGGCACTCGCCTGGGTCGATGTATTTGGCGACCTCATCCGGGTGGACGATGGCTTCGGATTTGAAGAGCAATGCCGGCGCTGCAATGCGCAGCAGGGCGTTGAATGCCTGCACGAGCAGATGCGCCTGGGGCAGGTTTTCGCAGTCGGTTCCCAGTTGCTTCCAGGTGAAGGCCAGCGCATCCAGGCGCAGCACCTCGGTCCCGGCGTTGGCCAGGTAGAGCATCTCGGCCGCCATGTCGTGGAAGACCGCGGGATTGGCGTAGTTCAGATCCCACTGGAAGGTGTTGAAGGTCGTCCAGACCCACTGATCGATCTCAGCATGATAGCTGAAGGCGCCCCGATGTTTGTCGGGGAAGATCTCGCGCAATGTTCGGTCATAGGCGTCAGGCGCTTGCCTGTCGGGGAAGAGAAAGTAGTAGTCGACATAATCAGGATCGCCGGCTTTGGCCGCCAATGCCCAGCGATGCTCATCCGATGTGTGGTTGAAGACAAAGTCGAGCACCAGGCTGATCCCCGCACCGCGCAACTCAGCGGCCAGTTCCTGCAGGTCGGCCATCGATCCCAGCCTGGCGTCCACCTGGCGATAGTCGCTGATGGCGTAGCCGCCGTCGCTGTCGCCCTCGGGCGCATCGAAGAGCGGCATCAGGTGCAGATAGGTCAGCCCCAGTTCCTGGAAGTAGGGAATCTTGCTGCGCAGACCGGACAGATCGCCGGCAAAGAGATCGACGTAGCAGACGCCGCCGATCATCTGCTCAGATTGGAACCAGCGTGGCTTTGCCTCGCGTTGGCGGTCAAGCTGCTTCAATTCGGCAGGCCGTTCCAGCCAGGACGTGGCCGCCAGCGCCAGAACTTGTTCGAGGTGGTAGAAAAAGTCGTAGCGGCTGCCGTGCAGTTCGACCAGCAGACGAAAGAGATCCGGGAAATGTGCGTTGAGGCGCTCAACGAAGACCTGCCAGTCGGCGCCGCCGATCTGGTGGCGAAATCGTTCCTCCATGCGCGGCATCAGCCGTCGCAAGGAGCGCTCTGTTTCGATTTCCATCCGGGCGTTGTCAATCATTGTAATCCTCACTCCCCGCTTCTTGCATAACCCTACGTCCGCCGCGCCAACAGGATAAGTCGCTCGCAGCCGTCCGTGAACGGCGTGCCGTCAAAGTCGCCCCAGGCATCCTCCAGCGTGAAGCCGGCGATGTGCAACATGAGTTGGGCCTCGGCGTACCAGAGGAAACGCAGTGTGAACGGACAGGCTGTGCGGCGCACGCTGCCGTCTGGGAAGATCTCCTCGTAGACGAAGAAGGTCTCCTGCAATTGGTCGCTCCAGTTGACCGAGCGTACGCACCACTTTATCACCTGCGCGCCGGTTCGTTCATCGACCCAGCGGTCGGCCAGTTCCTGGATGCCCTTGAATTTGCGTCAGCCGCTGTACATCCGGGTTGAAGAGATCGATCAGCAGCAGGCCATCCTGATCCAGGTGACGATGGGCGTTGTGCAGAACAGCAAGTTGGTCCGCTGGAGAGGTCAGGTGCATCAAGGTGTTGCTGGTGCAGAAGGCGAAGGCGAATCGTTGATCGTCGATCTGGAAATCACGTAGATCCGCCTGGATCAGTCGAACGTGACGGACCAGATCGGATTGCTTCAGCTTTTTCTGCGCCACCGCCAGCAGGGCGGGACTGATATCGACCCCCACTACCTTGCGACCGACGCTGTGGCCTGGCTGGCCAACGCCAGCGGCTCCAATAGCCGCCCGGTTCCGCAGCCAAGTTCCAGCACTGGGCCGGCCTGTTCTTCGGCCAGGTCCAGGATCATGTCCACATCATCATCGTAGTTTCGATAGTCGTGGTCATAGAAGCGGGCGAACGCTTCAAAGGTTTGATCTGTGGCCGGGCCATCCAGATCGGCGGTTTCGTTGGCCACAACAGTGGTCGCTTCAACCTTGGCGTTATGCTTGAGTGGATTCATGTCGCGATCATACTTCTCCAGAGTGGATTTTACAAATCAGACCAAATGAGCTATACTTCAAAAATAGTTCCGCTGTAGCCGACCTGTACCCAGGTCGGCCATTGCTTTGTGTGGCAGAAGCCAGTTCGCCGAGATCATGCGCCGCCGTATCGATTGGCGGTGCTTTTTCATGGAATTGCGGCAGATCGGGAGGTGAATATCCTCTCTGCGCAGTTGGTGTTGCGTAGGTTGTGGGTCCGGCAACTGTGGGAGAATTGTTGCACCCCGCATGAAACTGAATCGATCGAAGTTGCGTTTCGCAGACACGAACTAGCATCCTTATCGCACAAACAGTACACCACAACGAAGATCAGCACTGCTCCCAGCCTGTCCCTAAATTGGACGAGGGTACTATTTGAGTGGCTGTTGAGTTTTTCTGCTCATGTAAGCAACCGATTGAATGTAGACAGCGCTGAAAAGAGTAGTCGGACTTAATTTGATCGCGGCGCAACGTGAGCCGGTATTTTAGGAGATGGAAAGAGTGACGAATGGCTAACAACGACAAGACGAAAGAATTCTATCTGACCCCTGAGGGGTTGCGTAATATTAAAGAGGAATTGGCGTATCTGACGACCACACGTCGCCAAGAAGTGGCGCAAATGATCGCCGAGGCCAAGGCCGAGGGTGACATCAGTGAGAATGCCGGATATGATGAAGCCAAGACGGCCCAGGGCTTCCTCGAAGGCAAGATCCGTGATCTGGAAAACGTGCTCAAGCATTCCGTGATCATCGAGGAAAACGAGGGACCTGCCAATGCAGTCGACATTGGACGCACGGTCGTGATCCGGGAAGTCGGCACGACCTACGATGAGGAATACACCATCGTCGGCTCCATGGAGGCCGATCCGGCCAATGGCCGCATCAGCAACGCCAGCCCCATGGGCAAGGCGCTGCTCTCCAAACAGATCGGCGACAAGGTTCTGGTCGAGTCGCCCGGCGGCGAGATCACCTTTGAGATCGTCGGCATCAGCTAAGTTTTGTCATTCTCATGAAATGACACAGTTTGACAAGGAACGTTCCGTGACCGAATCATCCCATTCCATGTTCGCTCCCGAAAGTCTGTCCGATCAAGAACTTTCCCGCCATCGCAATCTGGCTGCCTTGCAGGATGCCGGCATCGATCCCTATCCGGCGCGCGTCAAGCGCACGCATACCATCGCCGAGGCCCGTGCACTCTACGAGGCTGGCGACGCCGGCGATCAGGAAGTCTCCGTCACTGGGCGCTTGAAGCGAATTCGGGTGATGGGCAAGATGAGCTTCGCCGATCTGGAGGATGGCACCGATCAGATCCAGATCGCGGTTCGACGTGATGACCTGCCTGAGGGCTGGTACAACGACGTCTGGAAAAAGCTTGTCGATCTGGGTGACTTCGTCGGCGTCACAGGGCCGTTCATCGTCACCAAGACCGGTGAATTGAGCGTTCAGCCACGTGAGATCCAGTTTCTGAGCAAGGCGCTCAAGCCCATGCCGGACAAGTGGCACGGCGTGCGCGATCAGGAGACCCGCTATCGGCGTCGCTATGTCGATCTGATTGCCAATCCCGATGTGCGCGACCTCTTTCGGACGCGCGCCGACATCGTGCGCTGCTCTGCGCGACTACCTGGACGGTGAGGGCTTTCTTGAGGTCGAGACGCCGATCTTGCAGCCGGTCTACGGCGGGGCCAATGCAGAGCCGTTCGTCACCCATCACAACCAGCTTCACCAGGATCTCTACCTGCGCATCAGCTTTGAACTCTATCTGAAGCGGCTGATCGTCGGCGGCTTTGACAAGGTCTACGAGATCGGTCGCGACTTCCGCAACGAGGGCGTGAGCTTCAAGCACAACCCGGAGTTCACCCAGCTTGAGTTCTACGAAGCCTACGTCGACTATCAGGATGTCATGCGCCGCACCGAAGAGATGGTGGCCTACGTGGCCGAGCGGGTGACCGGCGGCACAACGGTGACCTGGCAAGGACACGAGATCGATCTGACCCCGCCCTGGAAGCGCATTCCGCTGCGCGAGGCCATTCTGGACGCCACCGGCATCGACTATGAAGCGTTCCAGGATGCCGAGTCGCTGGCCGAGGAGATGCGCAGGCAGGGCCACGCTCCGGACCCCAAGAGCAACTGGGGCAAGCTGGTCGACAGTCTGATGGCCAAGCATGTGGAGCCGAATCTGATTCAGCCCACCTTCCTGATCGACTATCCGCGCGATGTCAGCCCGCTGGCCAAGGGCACGCCCGACGATCCGCGGCTGGTGGAGCGTTTCGAGGGCTTCGTGGGCGGCATGGAGATCTGCAACGCCTTCAGCGAGATCAACGACCCCATCGACCAGTTGCAGCGTTTTGTCGATGAAGGCTATCGCGCCAGCCACGGCGATGAGGAAGCGCATCCCGTCGATGTCGATTACATCGAGGCGCTCTCCTACGGCATGCCGCCGACCGGCGGCTTTGGCATGGGCGTCGATCGCCTGACCATGCTCTTCACCGACAAGGAGACCATCCGCGAGGTCTTGCTCTTCCCCCATCTGCGTTCGCTATGCCGGCGGTTCGGATGAGAGCGAAGATTCCGGTGAACGAGGTTGGTGAGGACGATTCAGCGTCAAGCGTCGCAATAGAGACGTCGCAGTTGGCCGGTGACAAAATTGAAGATGACATCAGGCATGGCCCACAGAACCGATAGAAACGGTACCGCTGTGGGCCATGCCTTTTTGATTGGGTTCAAGCCAACGGATTGGCTTGCCGCCCTCGTCCTATTCGCCGCTGCCGCACTCGCTCTCTATCTTGCCACATCTCGTTGGCCGCAGACGCCTGATGGACTCTTCCATCTCCAGCGCGTCCGCAGTCTGAGCGAGGCGTTTGCGGCGGGCGTTCTCTTCCCACGCTGGTTTCCAGACTTCGCCTTTGAGTACGGACACCCGATACTCAACTACTATGCGCCGGCATTTTACTATCCGCCTGCGCTGCTGCACTGGGCCGGCATCGGCGTACTCGACGCCGTGCGTTTCACGCTGGCGCTCGTCTTCGGCCTCTCCGGCGTCGCCATGTACGCGCTCCTGCGTGCCTGGGTGAGCTTGCCCGCAGCGCTGGTCGGCAGCGTACTCTATCTGGCATTCCCCTACCGCCTCTACGATCTGTTCATTCGCGGCGCGCTGCCGGAGTTCGCTGCTTTTCTGTGGCTTCCCTTGATTCTGCTTGTCGCCGTCGTAGTTGCTCGTCGTAGTCAGGCAGCGACTGGCCAGAGCAGGGCCCGTCGGGGCCGTGCTCACGCGAATCGCCGGAAATTTGCTGGCCGGATCGCTGGTCTGGGCCATGCTGGTACTGACCCACAACCTCACGGCCATGATGGCCGCGTTGACGTTGGCCGGTATTCTCGTTGTCGTCGTCCTGGTCAATCGGTTTGAAGGTGATGCGCGTCGATTCGACTGGCCGCTCGTTCTTTGGGGGCTGGCGCCGGTCCTGCTGGGCGCGATGTTGGTTGCCTGGTACATATTGCCCGGCCTTGCTGGAATCGGCCTGGGTGGGCATCGGCGCGGATCCGGCTTCGACCGGCTACACCATTCACTTGGCGAATTGGCGCAACCTCTTTGTCTGGTCGCCGATCTACGCCTACCCAGAGGCCGCCGATCCGACCGTGCCGCTGCCCGGCTATCTGCCGGCGCTTCTTGTGGCCGGTCTGCTTCTTGTGCCGCTTGCCCGCAGATCGGGCCTGCTGCAACCGTTGGGCATCGGTCTGTTTTCAACAGCCGTTGCCATCTGGCTGACCACCGACGCCAGCGCCTTTCTTTGGCACGCGACGGCGCCGGTTCTGGGGAAATTGCAGTTTCCCTGGCGCTGGCAGACCATCGTTGCCTTGGGCGCAGGGCTGCTCGCCGCCGTCGTACTGGAACTGGCGCTGCGCGCCATTCCAGTCAAAGGCCGATATCGACACTGTCGCTCGCTTGGGCGATTGCGATCTCTGGCCATCGGCTACGTGATCGTTGCCGGCGTGGCCGGCCTCGACCACCAGGAGTCCTCATTGACCGATGACGATATCACACGAGCAGCAGATGTGGGCCTTCGACGCCGAGTTCGGCCAGGTCGGCATGACGTGGACCGGCGAGTTCCTGCCGCGCTGGGTGAGCGAACAGCGCTGGGCCATTGGCCGCGAGCCGTCCGACGGCTCGTCTGCGGAGGCGCTGCCCGGCGTGGAGCTGTCTGTCACGCCTGAGCAACTCGGCTATCAACGCGCTCGCTATCAAGTCGACGCGGCCGAACCCGCCACGCTGATCTGGCATCGCTTCTACTTTCCGGCCTGGCAGGTCTCCATCGACGGCGAGCCGGTGGAGACATTCCCTAGCGGCGATCTGGGCCTGCTGTCGGCAACGGCGCCGTCCGGAAAACACATTGTCGCCGCTTCGTTGGACAGCCACGCCTTCTGTGCAAGCCGGCCGTTTGCTCGGGGTCGTCGCTTGGGCGCTGCTGCTGGCCCTGCTCTGGTTTGGCAAGGCTCGACGCGGCTGGTTCTTTGGCTGGCTGCTGGCCGGAATACTGATCGCCGGCCTCAGTTTCCTGCCGGTCAAACAGACTACGCCCACACCCATCGGTGCAGACTACGGCTCCTTGCGGTTGGAATCGTCAATTGTCGCGGCGGCAGCGGCCGGCGAAGACGCCATGGTGCAACTGGATTGGCTGGTGGTCGAACCGTCGCCGCCGCTCAACGCCTTCGTGCACGTGGTCGATGACGCCGGCACTGTCGTCGCCCAGAACGATGGGCCGCTGGCCGGAGCCTATACGCCTTCACAACGTTGGGCGCCAGGGCTGCTGCTTCAACACAGCCACGAGATTTCGCTGCCCGACGATCTGCCGCCGGGCGACTATCTCGTCAAGGCCGGCGTCTACGAGCCCGGCCAGGCCGGCGCGCCGCTGACGCCCATGGGCCAGAGCGATCCACGCGTCGATGTCGGCTGGTTGGAGGTGCGACCATGAGCAGACAAAGCTGGCTGCTGGCCGGGCTGCTGGTGCTGCATCTGGCCCTGACGCTGGCCTTCAGCGCCGTCAATCCGCTGGGCGAGGCTCCCGACGAAGCCGACCACTGGGCCTACATCGTGCATCTGGCCCAGGAACGCCAGTTGCCGGTCGGCCCGGCCATGACACAGAGCAAACATCCGCCGCTCTATCACGCCGCCGCGGCCCTGATTGCATCGCTCTCCGAGCCGGCCAATGACTTCCTGCGCGCCAATCCGGACGTCCAGTTTGAGCCGTCGCCCGGCTGGTCGCCCAATTTCTTCATTCATACCACAGTGGAATCATGGCCCTGGCAGGGGGGCGTGGAGGCGTTTCATCTTGTTCGTCTCTGGTCTGCGCTGCTGAGCACGCTGGCCGTGGCCGCGACCTATGGATTGGCCCGGGTTGCGTTCCCGCGCCGGCCGGTTTTGGCGCTGACCGCTGCCGGATTCCTCGCCTTTCTGCCGGAGGCCGCCTTCATCGGCGGATCGGCCAACAACGACAATGCCGCCGCCCTCTTTGGCACGCTGGCGCTCCTGGGCGGCATGATCATCTATCGCGACGGCGGTCGTCTGCGCCACGGCTGGTGGACGCCGCTTGCTCTCGGCGCGGGTCTGCTCTCCAAGACCAGCACCGTGGGCGTCTGGCCTGCGGTCGGATTGGCGATTCTGTTGGGCGCTGCAAGCGGTGATGGCCAGGCGCCCGACAATCTGCGACAGTGGGTTGGCGCTTGCCTACACAGTTGGCGTCGCTGGATCATGACCGGCTTGATCGTCTTCGGTCTGGGGCTTCTGATCGCAGCGCCCTGGTTCGTGCGCAATTGGCAACTCTACGGCGATCCGCTGGGTTTGGCCAACGCCATGCAGACCATCGACGTGCGCACGACACCTTGGACGTGGGCGGAGACGCGCTGGCTGTTGACGGGTTGGTTTGTCTCGTTCTGGGGCAAATTCGGCGGCGCTGGACATATTCCCATGCCGGCCATGCTCTATGCCCTGTTGGCCGTGGTCAGCCTGGCCAGCCTCGTGGGTCTGATCTTCAACCTGCTTCCGCAACGACGTCGATTTGCCTTGACGCCTTCCTTGATTCTGCTGGTGGCTGTGTTGGGCGTGGCCCTGGCCATGTGGCGCTATTCGTTGATTGCATTGGGGACTGACCAGGGGCGCCTGCTCTACCCCGCGCTGGGTGCCATGGCGATCCTCTTTGTTGCCGGTCTGCTCGTCTGGGCGCCGCCGCGTCGAGAAGGCGAGACCGCTGTGGCGATCGTCGGCCTGTCCGCGCTGTTGGGCATCTATGCGCTGTTTGGCGTGGTGCGTCCAGCCTTTGCGCCGCCGGCGTGGGGTGAGGGACGGGAGGCAGGGGGTATGGATGTGAACAGTGCAAGCCCCATCGTCGATTTTGGCACACTTTCCTTGGTGGCTTGGACGCTCGACGACGAGCCAATTCTTATATTGGCGGGCGAACACTGAGGTTGAGGAAGACTGGCGGACGGTCCTGCGGGTGGTGGCTGAGGACGGCACGTTGGTCTGGGAGTGGCATCGGTCGCCAGGGGCAGGTCGATGGAGCACCGACCATTGGCCGCAGGGGACGATTGTGCGGGATGCCTATTCGATTCGCTGGCCGCAATGGGCAGATCCCGGAAAATATCTGGTTGAGGTCGGCCTGTTGCCCTACGGAGGCGAACTGGTTTCGCCGGCCGGGATGGATGGCGAGCATCCGTTCGTGTCGTTGGGCTCCATCGAGCGGTGAGTGTGGCCGCTGAAACGGGTTGAGCCGGCATTTCGGGATTGGGCCACGGCCTTCCGGCTGCCCCAATTCATACTGGAAATCAAAAAAGGTCAGCCGATCGGCTGACCTTTTTAGAGTCGGGGAGAGAGGATTTGAACCTCCGGCCTCGTCGACCCGAACGACGCGCGCTTCCAAGCTGCGCCACTCCCCGAAACCAATCCAGAGTATACCGGAAATGACGCGAATCGCCAAATTTGGGCCGAGGATGGTTGGCGTTTAATTTGGTGAAGATCGATCCCTAGGGAATAAAAGTCACTTTGCGCCAACGACCAGATATGCTATAATCCAGACCGCTCCAGAGAATGGTTTTTTTCGCTCTAACTTTAGATCGATGACGGCCACTGGATGTATAGTTCGTCGTTGCAGCACAGGCCGTTTGATTTTTCCAGCGGTGCGTATTGAACTGCGAATGCAGTGGGGTAATAGCATGGTCGAAGTGACAATCGATAGTATCCGTGTCAGTCTGATGTCGCAGCATCGTATTGTGGTGCTCAAAGAGCAGGAAGGCGAGCGGTTCTTGCCCATCTGGATCGGCCCGTTTGAGGCCGATGCCATCACGTTGCGCCTGCAAGGCATGGAAGCGCCGCAGACCCCTGACCCACGATCTTCTCAAAGCTGTGCTTGAGACCTTGGGTGGCGATGTCACTCATATCCTCATCAGCGGTCTGGAGAAAAATACCTATTTCGCCCGCATCGTGATTGACATGGACGGCGACACCATGGAAGTTGACAGCCGTCCCAGCGATGCCATCGCCCTGGCCGTGCGCGTCAGTGCCCCCATCTTTGTGGCTGACGAGGTGATGGATCAGGCCGGACTGCATCCCGAAGATGAAGTCAGCCTGGCCGAAGGCGCCGAGGGCGGCGACGGCGACACGCCCAACCGGGATGATCTTGGGCGCCTTTGAAGACTTTGTGGAAGGGTCTGGATCTGGACAACTTGCTGGGCAACTAGACCCGCAACTGAAGGCACGATCTGCTAATCGACAGCGGCGAGGCTGACATTGCACAGCTTCGCCGTTTTTGCGCTTTGGCTCCTTTTCCACAGCATACCCACAGCTTTTGCACAGACTTGTGCGCATCAGACATACGATGGTGATATGACAGAGGCATACGAGACCCCGATCAAATCTATCCCGGCGAACCTGGAGGCCGAGCGAGCCGTGCTCGGTTCCTTGTTGATCGACCCGGACGCCGTCATCAAGGTGAGCAACTTCCTGCGCCCGGAGGATTTCTTCCGCGAACGCCATGCCTGGCTCTACGAAGCCATGATGTCGCTCAATGAGCGCCGTGAACCGTTGGATTACGTGACGCTGGTCGACGATCTGGAACGCCGCAATCAGTTGGAGGATATCGGCGGACCGGCCTATGTGACCGAACTGATCAACAGCACGCCGTCGGCGCTCTACGTCGACCACTACGCCCGGATCGTTGAACGGACGGCCCTGTTGCGCCGCTTGATCTGCCACTGCCGGCCACATCGCTGAACTGGCCTACGACGAAGGCATGGATGTCGATGAGGTGGTGGACAAGGCCGAGCAGTTGGTCTTCGGCGTCAGCGAGAGCCGCATTCACCGCGATCTGGTGCCGGTTCGAGCGATCATGGACAACGTGGTCGACCGCATCGATTTTCTGGCCCAGAACCGTGATACGCTTGATGGGCGTGCCGACCGGGTTCACCCTGTTGGACAAAATGTTGGGCGGCTTTCAGAAGAGCGATCTGGTGATATTGGCCGCTCGCCCCGGCATGGGCAAGACCAGTCTCGCCATTTCCGTGGCCCAGACCGCCGCCTCTCGCTACGATGCCCGCGTGGCCATCTTCAGCCTGGAAATGAGCAATGAGCAGCTTGTCCAACGTCTGCTGGCCATGGTCACCGGCATCGACAGCCATGCGCTGCGTATGGGCAACATCGACGAGGACGAATGGCCCATTCTGTTGGAAGCGGCCAACATGCTCTCGTCGACCAATATCTACATCGACGACACGCCCGCGGCCAGCGTGACCGAGATTCGCACCAAGGCGCGGCGACTCTACGCCGAACACGGGCTGGACATGATCATCATCGACTACATGCAGTTGATGAGCGGGCAGGGCGGCAGCAGCGGCCGTTCCGAGAACCGGCAACAGGAGATCAGCTACATCAGCCGCTCGCTCAAGGGCCTGGCCCGCGAGCTCAACGTGCCGGTCATCGCCCTCAGCCAGCTCAGCCGCGCCGTCGAAAGCCGCGCGGACAAACGCCCCATGCTCTCGGATCTTCGCGAAAGTGGATCAATTGAGCAGGACGCGGATGTGGTACTCTTTATCTATCGTGAGGACTACTATATTGAGGACACTGACCGGCAGAATATCGCCGATGTCATCATTTCCAAGCACCGCCATGGCGAGACAGGCACAGTCAGCCTCTTCTTCAAGAAGGAGTTGACCCAGTTCACCGACCTTGAGACCGTGCGAACGGAACTGGACTACTGATGAAACAGACCGGCTTTATCGGCTTTCCCGACAAAAAGATGCAGCCGATTGTGGTGCCGGATCTCTTTTTCACCGATCTGTTGCCGCAGATCGACGATCTGGCTGAACTCAAACTGACGCTGCACTGTTTCTGGCTGCTCAACGAGCAGGAAGGCGATCTGCGCTATGTGAACGGGGCCGATCTGCGCGCCGACACCACGCTCCTGGACAGCCTGAATCTGGACAGTGATCTGCGTACGCCGGTGGCCGCGCTCGAAGACGCATTGGAGCGAGCCGTCGCCCGCAACACCTTGCTGAAGCTGGAGATCGAGACCGAGATTGCCGACGGTGATCGGGTCGATCTGGTCGTGGAAGACTGGTACTTCATGAACACGGTGAAGGGGCGGCAGACCATCGCACTGATCCGGCAGGGCAAGCTGAGCGAGTTGGAGGCGGCCATCCCCAGCGAGGCCCGTCTGCGTGTGGATCGACCCAACATTTTCATCATGTACGAACAGAACATCGGCATGATGACGCCCATGATCGCCGAACAACTGCGCGATATGGAAAAGACCTATCCGCCGGACTGGATAGACGAGGCGTTCGAGATTGCGGTCAGCCGCAACAAACGTGCGTTGCGCTATATTCAGGCCATTTTGAAGCGGTGGGAGACGGAAGGCAAGGACGAGGATGTCCCATGAAGAGAGTGGACGATCTGCTCAAGAACGGCGGGGACGAGACTATCGACCGGATGAGTATTCCGATCTCATCAAAGGGTAGCAAGCGTACGACGTCTGCGGGCAAACGACTCGTCGGCTTCTGACAGAACAAGTCGGCCGGCTCGGCAGCATCTTTGCCCGATCTGCCGGGGCGTCGGCTATCGTGGTCCTGGATGTGCCGGTCGGACACCCCGATTTCGGCAAGGCCATGCCCTGTCAGTGCCGGGAACAGGAACGGCAGGAACGGCGCATGAAACGCATGCAGCGTTTCGGCACGCTCGATACGCTGGAGCGCATGACCTTCGACAGCTTCATCGCCGAACCGGCCCATCTTTCGCCGGAGAAGCAACACAATCTTCGTCGCGCCTATGAGATCTGCTGTCGACTACGCACGCGAGCCCGAGGGCTGGTTGCTCTTTACCGGCACCTACGGCTGCGGCAAGACCCATTTGGCCGCAGCCATCGCCAATGCCCGGCTGGCAGGCCGGCGGCTCGGTGCTCTTCATGGTGGTGCCCGATCTGCTCGACTATCTGCGCACAACCTACAGCCCCAACAGCGATATCAGCTTCGACAACCTGTTCGAGCAGGTGCGCACGACGCCGCTGTTGATCCTGGATGATCTGGGCACCCAGAGCAGCACGGCCTGGGCGCAGGAGAAGCTCTTTCAACTGCTCAACCACCGCTATAATGCCCAACTGCCCACGGTGATCACATCCAACCAGCGCATGGAGGATCTGGATCCACGCCTGCGCAGCCGCCTGCTCGATGTCAACCTGGTCATGCATTTCCCGATCTATGCGCCGGATTTTCGCGCCGGCATGAACCCGGCCCAGAGCGATCTGAGTACGTTGAATTTTCACAACGACCAGCGTTTTGAAACGTTCAAAGTGCAACCGGTCCGATCTGGATGCCGATGAGCGCACCAATCTGCAGGAGGTGCATGCAGATCTGCCGTCGATTCGCGGAGGCGCCCAGTGGCTGGTTGATCCTGGCCGGCACCTACGGCAGCGGCAAGACGCATCTGGCCGCATCCATCGCCAACTACCAGATGGAGCACGCCGGCCACGACGTCATGCTGATCGTCACGCCCGATCTGCTCGACCATCTGCGGGCAACCTACAGTCCGCAGTCGACAGTCTCGTTTGACCGCCGCTTTGAGGACATCAAGACTGTGCCCATGTTGATCCTGGACGATCTGGGGACAGAGAGTGCGTCGGCCTGGGCCAAGGAGAAGCTCTTTCAACTGCTCAACTATCGCTATCAGGCCATGCTGCCCACGGTCATCACGACCACGGCGACGCCGGACGAGATCGATCCGTGGCTGCGCACGCGCATGTTTGATCTGGAGCGCTGCCAATTCTGCGGTCTGATCGTGCCCGGCTATCGCGGCAGCGGCAGCCAGCAGCAGACCACACGCACGCGGCGTGTACGCCGTTAATTCACGGGATTCTGTTATCGCCCATAGTTCACTGATCTCGACAACTCCGCCAGAAAATATCTGTGAACATCCGGCGTTTCTCTGTGTGCATCTGTGACCCTGCTGAAGAAACCACGAATGACACGAATTGCACCACTGAGAAAATTCGTGCAATCTGTGAAATTCGTGGTTCTTGCAGTGAACTCATCAACACACTTGGAACTGAACGCTGGTTTTGGGCGTCCTATTTTCGGTATGCTATACTCGACAACATTGAATCATAGCCAAGAGGTAGAACGTCGATGCAAGCAAGCAACAGATTCGCCGGACTGACAATTGCCCTTCCGGTCGCAATATTGATGGCCATTGTGCTACTGGCTGCGTGTGGGCCGGAGGCGTTGCCGCCCGAACCGACGCACACACCACTGCCCACCTTTACGCCGACGGTCGAAGAGAACGCGTTGCCTGTCGATCCGGCAACTTTGGCCACGGCTCAGGCTGTCGCCATTGTCGATCAGGCGCTGGAAGACCAACAGGCGACAGCGCCCGAAGGCCAAGCGCCGGCCGGCGATAATGCTTCGCAGCCTGTGCCGGGTGAGGGAGCGCCCGTCGAGGGGGGAGTCGTTGAGGAAGTAGTCGTTGAAGAGGTCGTTGTCGAAACGCCGGCTGAAGCGCTCATCAGCAGCGCCATGAATGTGCGCGGCGGACCAGGGACCAACTACAACATCGTCGGCGGGGCCAATCCGGGCGAACGTTATCCCGTCACCGGCAAGAGCACCGACGGAACATGGTGGCAGATCGATTACAATGGACAGGTCGGATGGGTCTTTGGCGAACTGGTTTCGACCACAGGCGTTGAATCGGTCGAGGTCGCCCAGAACATTCCGGCGCCGCCTCCGACTGCAATCCCTGTGCCGCCGACGCCGGTGCCCGAGCCGCCACCGGCCGGAGCCTGCCGCCCCGTCCGAACCGGCGCCTGCTCCGGAACCGGTCGACAATTTCCCGTTTCTGCTGATTGATGACTTCGTGCGGTGTGATCCCAATGCGGGCAACACCTATTTCAAAGGGTATGTCCGCAACAAGGACAATTCTCCCAAGAATGCGGTCTGCGTCCACATCGGCTTCTACGGCCCACGCAATACCAAGTGCTCGGGCTGTGACGGTGTCGGCGACGGCAACTGGGGCTTCTCGCCTTTTGGCGGTCCTGCGCCTCCAGGAACACCGGTTGAGATCTTCGTGGTTGAGTGCCCGCCGGGCGGCGGTATGCCCAAGGGCGGTCAGACGGAACAGAGCGGCTTCAGCGATCTGACGCCACAGTCCGCCAAGTGGACGCGCGTGATCGGCGAAAGTGAGCAGTGCGCTGAGATCACGTTCGTCCAGAAGTAGTCGATAATGGCACAAGCCATAAGACAGACGATAATACTCTGGGTCAGCCTGCTCCTGTTGGGTGGGCTGACTTTTTTTGTGCTGCGTACGCCCACGGCGCGTCAGTGGATGTGGTCGCACACCGGCGAGGAGGCGTTCGGCGCACAGGTCAAGGGGCTGACCGATCTGGCTTCCGATCTGTTGCGGCCGCGTCTGGCTTTGGCCGCAGATGTGCCGGTTCAGTATGGCGGCAATGGAGATCCCGCTCTGAGTCCGTTCGGCGTCAACGTTTTCCTGGAACAGGAGGCCGATCCGGCCAAGCGTGAGCTGGCCGTGGCCATGGCTGCCGATGCCGGCTATCGCTGGCTGCGCCAGGAATTCCCCTGGGAGGATATCGAAATCCACGGCAAAGGCGACTTCGAGGATCGACGCCACGAACCGTATCGCTCGGCCTGGGATAAGTACGATCACATCGTCGATCTGGCCGAGCAGCACGGCGTTGAACTGATCGTGCGCATCAGCAATCCGCCGTCGTGGACGCGGGCCGGCGGCGATGAGGTCGGCACCTATGCCCCGCCCGACGACTACCAGGACTACGCTGATTTCGTCGACGCGGTCGTCAGCCGCTATCGTGGGCGAGTGCGCTACTATCAACTCTGGAACGAACCCAATATCTATCCGGAGTGGGGCAACCGCACCATCGATCCGGAGGGCTATGTCGAACTGCTCAAGGCCGGCGCAGAGGCCGCACGTGCCGCCGATCCGGATGCCGTCATCATCGCCGGCGCATTGGCCGCCACCATCGATCTGGACGGCACGGTCAACGCTGGACGCAACTTCAATGACCTGCTCTTTCTGCAGCGTATGTACGATGCCGGCGCCGCGCCCTATTTTGACATCATGGCCATGCAGGGCTATGGACTCTGGTCCGGGCCGACCGACCATCGCATGCAGCCACGGGTGATGAATTTTGGGCGACCCCAGTTTGTGCGCGATGTGATGGTGCCAATGGCGACGCCGACAAGCCGATCTGGATCAGCGAGATGAACTGGAACGCGGTCCCCGACGACAACCCGGACAAGCGCTACGGCCAGGTGAGTCTGGAACAGCAGGCGCGCTATCTGCCGCTGGCCTATGAGCGTGTGATTGAGGAATGGCCGTGGGCCGGCGTGGCCAACACCTGGTATCTCAAGCGGGCGACCGATGCCTGGGAGCAGAATCAGCAGCCCGAAGCCTACTTCCGCCTGTTGGCGCCGGATTTCACGCCCCAGCCGGTCTACGAATCCATGCAGCGCTATACGGCCGGGCTATCTGATGCAACCGGCGCCGACTGATCGACTGAAACCATGAAACGCCTTTCTCGCCTTGACCTGATTCTGCTCCTGCTCGTCTTGGCTGTGGCCGCGTTCCTGCGCTTCTATCAACTGGACAACTCCAGCCTCTGGCATGACGAAGGCAACACCTGGGCGCTGGTTCAGCGCGGCTTCGCCCAGATCGCGCGGGACGCCGCGGCCGATATCCATCCGCCGGGCTACTACTGGCTGCTGAAGCTGTGGACGTCGATATTCGGCGTCAGCGCCTACGCCATGCGCAGCCTGTCGGCGCTGGCAGGGCTGCTGCTCGTCGCTGTCATCTACGCCATCGGTCGGACCATCAGCGCCGAAGAACCCGACGCAACGCCTAGCCCACTGCCCTATTTCGCCCTCCTCGCCGCCTGGGTCGCGGCGCTCAACCCGTTCCAGATCTACTACAGCCAGGAAGCGCGTATGTACGCGCTGCTGGCCTTGGAGAGTGCGGCTCTTTTCTGGGCGTTGCTGGCGCTTCAGCGACGGTTGCGCAGAAGCGCAAAATCGACGACAGGCGTGAGCTGGTTCAACGGCCCATCGATCGCCTACGTGCTGAGCGGCGCTGCCGGACTCTGGACCCACTACAGCTTTCCGATTGTGCTGGCTGCGGCCGGACTCAGCTATCTGGTCGTCTGGATTGCGGTGTCGAGAGCGAGCCGGTGGCAATGGGCCTCGCTGTTACAGTTCGTGGCGTTGAATTTTCTGATTCTGTTGGCCTTTCTGCCCTGGCTGTCGACGGCCATCGACAGTCTGCTCAACTGGCCCAAGGGCGGTGTAGCGGTCTCGCTGGCCGACGGCCTGGCGCTGACGCTGCGAACGTTGCTCTTCGGTCCGCTGCGCCATGTGCCCGAACCGCTCTGGCCCTGGTTGGCCGCTGCTGCTCTGCTGCCACTGGCCGGCATCTTTGCTTTGCGCAGGCGGCAGGCCGCGATCGCTCTGTCACTCTGGATCTTCGCGCCCATCGGCCTCATGTTTGGGCTGGGCCTCTTCAGCGATGCCTTCCTCAAGTTCCTGCTGGTCGCCTCTCCGCCCTGGTGTCTGCTGGTGGCCGCCATGCCCCATCTGTTTGACAAAAGGAGCCGTCCCATCGGGATGGGCCTACAGGTTTTTGTGGCGTTGGGCGCGCTGATCCTGGCCGCTCTAACGCTGCCTGCCTACTACGGCGATGCCAATGCCCGCGACAACTATGCGGGTGTTGCCCGCTACGTCGAGGCCGTGGCCGACCCGGCCACCGATCTGGTGCTGCTGGACGCGCCCGGCCAACAGGAAGTCTGGTCCTACTACGATCCCGGCGTTCCCGTGCTGGCCTTGCCGACTGGACGCCCGGCTGATCCGGAAGCCACCCTTGCCCAACTTGACCACGGCCGCAGCCGCGTCCGACCAGATCTTCGCCCTCTTCTGGGCGACCGATGAGGCTGATCCGGACGGCATCGTGGAGACATGGCTGGATCGCAACGGCTTCAAGGGCGTCGAAAGCTGGCAGGGCAACCTGCGTTTTGTCACCTACGCCATGGCAAACGACTTGGTCTGCCGATCTGTGGACAATCCGACAGATTTTGGAGAATCGGGTGAGGCTCTCTTTGCTCTGGAAGAGATCTGTCGGTCCGCAAAACAAGCGGGCGTGACCGCCGGTGACACGCTGCTCGTCGGACTGCGTTGGCGCTCGCTTGCGGAGACGCCGGACGCCTACAAGGTGAGTCTCCAGTTGCTCAACGACCGCGGCCAGGTGATTGCACAGCAGGACAGTGAACCGGGCGGCGGTTCGTTGCCGACGTCCGAGTGGCAGACGGGGCAGCGGGTGGAGGACAACCACGGTCTGTGGATTCCATTTGGCACGCCGCCGGGCGAGTATCGGCTCTCGCTGGCGGTCTACGATCCGGCCACGGGCGATCGATTGGCGACGCCTGAGGGCGACGCCGTCCTGTTGGCGCAAGTCCGGATCGAGCCGGCGGATGGAACCGTGCCGACGGATGTGGTGCCCATGCAGCATCGCCTGAACAAGCAACTCGGGCCGGTCACATTGATTGGCTACGATCTGCATCGGCGGGGCTATGCCCATGCACCCGAGACGCCGGTGGCGCCCGGCGATGCCGTCGAACTGGTGCTCTACTGGCAGGCGCCAGATCCGCTGCCGGTCGATTGGCCGCAGGATCTTGTGGCCGAGGTCATGCTTGGCGAACAGATTGTTCGTTCGCCGTTGGCGGGCGACGGCTATCCGACCGGCCAGTGGAAGCCGGGCCAACTGGTGCGCTCGTTGGTCGATCTCCCCTATGAGGGCGGTGATCGGCGGCCGGTGCTGTCCGTGGATAGCGAAACCGTGCGGTTGGACGCGCTGCCGCGGTAGGTTGTAGCACGACATTTATTTCGTAGCAGTCCAGTTTGGCCAATCTATGAATTGGGGTAACCATACAGCCTGCCGCAGATAGACCGCGGATTAGGCGAATCAGGCGGATGCAACCGGATAAAATCCGAAAAATATCCGGCTTTGTCCGCCAAATCAGCCTAATCCGCGGTCTATTTGGTTCCTGCCCGTATAGTTACGAACTGCGACATAAATGTCGCGGTACAAGGGACTTTTTGCTTTTCTTGACACGGCACTACGTTTGATATAGCATTAACCCATCGTTCAGAGAATCGCTATGGGGAATGGAATGCTGGATCCAGAGATTGCCGCCATCAAGGAACAGTGCCCGGTCGAATTGGCTGCACGCATCATCGGGCAGAAGTGGACGCTTCAGATCGTCAACAATCTGATGTGTGGAGGCACACTGCGTTTCTGCGAATTGCAGGAGGCTCTGGGCGGCGTCAATCCCAGCACGCTGAGCAGCAGGCTCAAGATGTTGGAAGAAGAGGGCCTTGTCCAGCGCATCCAGCGCAGCACCGTTCCGCCCCACGTCGAGTATACTTTGACGACCAAAGGCGATTCGCTGGGTCCGATCATCGTGGCCATCAAGGAATGGAGCTATCGATGGCTCTGCGGCATCGATGAACAGATCGGCGATCAGATCGGTGAGACGACGGTGGTACTCATCCGCGAACCTGCGTAGCAGCGTGATGGCCAGGACTCTACGTACACAAGATTTTTCGCTTTGCTCGAAATGACAAAGATCGACTAGATCGGGCAAGCGGATACGCACAAAAAGGTTCGTCAACAAGGAACTGCGCACATGTCAGGAAGTCCCGAACCGGGAATCGTCCTCAAAGGAATCACGGTCGGTCTGTTGCAGGAAAACTGCTACATTTTCGGCTGCTCCG
This sequence comes from uncultured Chloroflexia bacterium, assembly GCA_963698255.1. Classification (GTDB taxonomy): domain Bacteria; phylum Chloroflexota; class Anaerolineae; order Caldilineales; family Caldilineaceae; genus JAWKOK01. Next base: position 61,469 of record CAVOQD010000027.1, read on the forward strand.
AGACCGGCGTCGGCGTCGTCATCGACCCCGGCGACAATGCCAGTGCGATTCTGCGTCTGGTCGACCAGGCCGGATTGAGCATCGACAAGATTCTGAACACCCATGCCCATCTCGATCATGTGATGGCCGTCAACGATGTCAAAGCGGCAACCGGCGCTCAGTTTTACCTGCATGAGGCCGATCTTCAGACGCTGCATGAGGTTCCCGAGCGAGCGCTGCTGTGGCTCGATTCCGAGGTCGAACCCATCGATGATCCCGATGTTTTTTTGACCCATGGAGAGATCATCGACGTCGGCAATCAACAACTGGAAGTGCGCTTCACGCCTGGCCATGCGCCTGGGCATGTCGTCTTCATCCATCACCCCAGCCGCATTGTCTTTGCCGGCGATACGCTCTTTCAGGGGAGCATTGGGCGCTTCGATCTGCCCGGTGCAGACGGCCCGACTTTGCTGGCCAGTATTCGAGAGCAGTTGCTTTCGCTGCCTGACGACTACGTGATCTATCCCGGCCACGGGCCGGCCACCAACGTCGGAACTGAGAAGGTAGATAACCCGTTCGTAGGACAGAATGCAACGGCGTACAGTGGATAGCGATTCGGACTGAAGCGAGATTTTGTGTTTGACGGGAATTCAAGGAAAATATGAGCACATTCTCCAACATCCTATCAGGGTGGTTTGGTCGCAAGAAGGCTGACGATCAGGACGAGACCTCCGACAAGCAGACAACAACAGCCTCTACCGGCGGTGAAGTTGAGCAGGAGCCGGTTGTCGTCTGGGAAGCGGCCAATCTGATGGAAGCGCAGATCATAGTTGGCCGGCTCAAGACTGAAGGGATTCCGGCCATCATGAGCGGTGAGGCTGTCGGATCGATCTACGGCTTCACCTCGGGTGGTCTGGCTCAGACAGACGTGCTCGTGCCGGCGCCTTTGGCTGAACGTGCCACTGAGATTCTCAACAGTGAAGTTGAGTGGGACGAGACCGGATATGACGAGAATGAATATGAAGAGGATAAATATGGAGAGACTGTGGATGACGCAGTCGATTCCACGGATCAGGCCGATGTGGACAAGTAAAGGTTAGGGAAGCATATGACTCAGGAACTTCAGAACTCCCCCACCATTCCGACCTATCTGAGCGAGACCAAGAAGAGTGCCGTCAATTGGCGATTTGTGGCAGGCGGCGCTTTGCTGCTGGTCTTTGTTGGCTTTTTGGGCTTTCAGATGGTTCAGGCAACGACCACAACCGGCGCCTACTATATGACTGTCGGCGAAATTCACGATCAGGTGCCGTCAATCTACGGCGAACGAGTGCGTGTCAACGGCAACGTGGTCGAAGGAACCGAAGATTGGGTGCCCCGTGAGATGACGCTCAAGTTCTCGATCATGGACGAAAACGGCGACCAACTGCCGATTGTTTTCTACGGTCCACGGCCCGACAACTTTCAGCGAGCCGCGTCGGCGATTGTCGAGGGCGAACTCCTGGCTGATGGCACCTTCCAAGCCGAGACGTTGTTGTTGAAATGCCCAAGTCGCTACGAAGAGGAACCGGAAGAGATCTTCGTTGAGTCAACCCAGTAGCATTTTACGTTCTTGCAAACGCATGCTTTTTCACGACCCTGTCTTTCGAGCCGGTTGCGCCACATTCGGGCAACCGGTTTTGTCTTGAAGTTACCTGCCCAAATTAGGAAATAGACCGCAATTATGACTGGCCCAAAAAACCGGCGGAATCTCTTCGCCTTCGTTGCGCTGGCTGCGCTGCTGTTCTTTGGCGTTGCCGGCACGCTACACGCACAACCCACGCCGCCTCCCTATGACCCGGAAACCGTGCCTGCACCGTCGGCCATGCCGGTCGGCGCCGTCGGCGGCGCGCTTTACATGGAGAACTGCGCTCCCTGTCACGGCAACACCGGGCTAGGCGACGGCCCAACGGCTCCGGATCTATCGGCCCCGCCTGCGGCCTTTGCCGACCCCGCCGTGGTCTGGGGACGCAGCCCGGCCGAGTTTTTCCACACGACCAAGTACGGTCGCATGGCAAATATGATGCCGCCCTGGCGCAACCAGATGACCGACGACCAGATCTGGGATTCGGTCTACTACGCCTGGGGCCTGCATACGAGTCAGGCTGAAATTGAGGCCGGCGGTGAGATCTACGCGGCCGAGTGTGCCGCTTGTCACGGCGAAACCGGCGCCGGCGACGGCCCGGATGCAGAGGGCGAGTTGCCCGACCTGAGCGACGGCGCGCGTATGATGCTGATCTCGCCGGCCGAGGTGAGCCAGGCGTGGCGCACGGCACACCCTGAGGAAGGGGCCGATCTCAGCGATGAGCAGTGGTCCAGCGTCATCAACTACATGCGCACCTTCACCTACGTGCCGCCCTGGGAGTCTCCCTTCAGCGCTGCCGACGGCGTGATTGAGGGCGCCATCGTCAAGGGCGGACCCGGTGGCGAAGGCGTGGCGGGTGTGGACGTTCTCCTGCGCGCCTTCATGAATTTTCAGGAGGTGGCCACGTTTGATGCGCTGACCGATGAGGAAGGCCGCTTCCGTTTCGAAGAACTGGCAACCGGTGAGAGCGTGGTCTATGCTGTCGAGGCCAACTACAATGACGTGCGTTATGGCAGTGATTTCATTCGCATCGATCCGGCCAGCGGACTGCAACAGATCGAGGTGGCTGTCTACGATACATCCGATGACGACAGCGGCGTCGCGATCGTGCGCACCAACTGGGTCATCGATTTTGTGCCGGGTGCGCTGAACGTCGGCCAGATCATGACGTTCGGCAATGATGCCGAGCGAGCGTTCACGGGCAAGACGGTCGACGGCGTTGACGTGCCGGTCACCGTCGCCTTCAAGGTGCCGCCGGACGCTATCAATATCGAATTCCGAGACGGCGTGCTGGGGACGGACTACCACCAGGTCGGCGACACCATCTACGACACGGCGTCGCTGATTCCCGGTGCGGAGACACGCCAGATCGTGGTCAGCTATCAGATTCCCCTGGATGACGACAGCGGCGCCATGACCCAGGAATATCTCTACCCGACCGGCGAGGTCAACCTGCTGGTATCCGATCTCGCAGACTTGGAAGTCACTGTTGACGGACTTGAGTTCGATCAGATCGAAACAATTCAGGAGATGCCCTACCGTATTTGGAGCAACGCCGATATCGCACCGGGCGAGGTGCTTGCCGTCGAGTTGAGTGGCGCCTTGAGCGTCAACGACGTCGATCCGCGGGCAATGGGCGTTGTGCCGACGGCGGGCGGCGGCGAGCAAGCCGCCTCGACAGTGGCCGCCGATCCTATGGAGCCGTATATGGCGGTGATCATCGGCGGGTTGATGGCTGTCGCGCTGGGTGGGGTCTTTGTCTGGTCTGTGCGATCCGGTACACCATCAGATAACGGACGTTCGCTGGCGGATCAGAAGAACGTGCTGATTAGCCGCATCGCCAAGCTCGACGATCAGCATGAGCGAGGCGAAATCGACACCGATGACTGGGTCGCACAGCGTGCCGATCTCAAACGGGAACTGTTGGTGGTTGCCGGCCAAATGGTTCAAGAGTGAGCAACACTATTCTATGCCGGATGAGTCACTGATTTCGATCCAAAACGTCCATAAACGCTACGGGCGCAAGCGTGTGTTGAACGGCGTCGATCTTCGCATCGCCGAGGGTCAGGTGATGGCGCTGCTGGGGTCCAACGGCGCAGGCAAGACGACGCTCATGCGCATCGTGGCCGGGCTTTCCAGGCCGGACCGCGGCGAAGTGCTGCTGGGCGGCGCTTCGGCTGAGAACGCCGGCAACGAACTGCGCCGCTACATCGGGCTGGTCAGCCACAAGCCGCTGCTCTACGACAATCTGAGCGCCGTTGAGAATTTGAGCTTTTTTGCACGAATGTATGACATTCAGCAGCCGGACGCGCGCATCGAGACGGTTCTCAACGATGTCAACCTGTGGACTCGGCGGCGTGATCCGGTGCGAACCTACAGCCGGGGCATGGTCCAGCGCATGGCCATCGCGCGTGCCATCCTCCATGATCCCCCCATACTGCTGCTGGACGAGCCGGACACGGGCCTCGATCAGGATAGCGCCGAGACCTGCACAATCTGATCCGCTCGTTGGGCGCGGCCAAGCGGGCCATTCTGCTCACGACCCACAACCTGGATCGTGCTTTGGCCTGGGGCGATTCTGTCTGCCTTCTGGTCGATGGTACAATTGGCTTTCGGGAAGATTCGGCCCGCTTGACAGGGGAGTCGTTGCATAGTCGCTATGCGGAGTTGAGTCAGGCGAGTTGATGTCTGCGCGTATGGGGAAAGATTTTGATCCACGAAGGGGCACTAAGTTTCACGAAGGGACACGAAGAATGATTCGTATTCGTGCCTCTTTGTGCTCTTCGTGGACCGATTTTTCTGGGATCGGTCGATTGAGATCATGACAGAGTCTGTTTTGCGAGAGTCACAGCCAATCGAATCACGGCCAATTGCGATGCGCACCGGCGGCGGATTCGGCGCTTATGTGGGCAAGGTTTTTGCCATCGCCCACAAGGATCTGCGATCCGAGTGGCGGGCGCGGGAGATCATCGGCACCATGATGGCCTTCAGCGTGTTGGCCGTCGTCATCTTCGGCATGGCCTTCGACCTGCGCGTGCCCGAGGCGGACATGGTTGTGCCCGGCGTCTTCTGGGTGATCATCCTCTTCAGCGGCGTCATGGGACTCAACCGATCGTTTGGCGCAGAGGTCGACCGGGGCAGCCTGGCCGCGTTGCTGATGGCGCCGGTGGATCGCAGCGCCATCTATTTCGGCAAGATGCTGGCCAGCCTGGTCTTCATGTTGAGCACCGAATTGCTCATCATCCCGGTGATCCTGGTCATGTTCGACATCAATCTGATGCGAACCTGGATTCTGGTGGGCGCGTTGCTGGGCACCATCGGCTATGTGGCCGTGGGCACGCTCTTCGCCGGGTTGACGGCCAACACGCGCTCGCGTGAGACGATGCTGCCGGTGCTGCTGTTGCCGGTTATGGTACCGATTTTTGTGGCCGGCGTCGCATTGACTGCCGGCGTCATTGACGGCAAGGAATTCAGCGATTTTCGTCACTGGGTGGGCATCCTGCTCGGATACGATCTGATCTTTTTGACCGTCGCCTACATGGTCTTTGACATGATCTGGGAAGATGCGGAATAGGGTCCGATAGGGCGCTGGATAGACAGCGGATTAGGCTGATTAGACGGATTAAGCCGGATTGATTCGGATTTTATCCGCGGAAATCAGCCTAATCAGCTTAATCCGCGGTCTATTTGCTACACAGCCTCTACAGTTACTGAATAGCGAAGAGCGAGGACACGAAGCGATGGCAGGTGCAACGATAGCGGGAAAAGAGGCCAAAAAGAGCAGTGGCATGGGCGGGTGGGACATTGCCCAGCTTGTGCTCAATCTGGCCATGACTGCGAGCCTGTTGGCTCTGATGTGGGCGGCTTTTTTGCACGCCAAACCGGCGGTCAATCTGGCCGGTGACGAACAGGCGGCCCAGCGGATCTTCTACATCCACATGGCCTGCAACATTGGCGCATTGGCCGCCTTTTTGACGTCTGTGGTCGGCAGCTTGTTCTACCTGATCACGCGTAATTTGGATTGGGATCGACTCACCCAGGCCAGCGTCGAAATAGGCACAGTGATTGGCATGGGCACGATCATCACCGGAGCCATCTGGTCCAAGCCGACCTGGAACACCTACTGGACATGGGATCCGCGGCTGACGGCATCGACCATCACGGTGCTGATCTATGTGGCCTATATCCTGTTCCGCAACGGCATTGACAATCGCCGCACACGCGCGCTCTTCGGCAGCATCTACGCCTTGATTGCCTTCCTGAGCATTCCGCTGACCTACTACAGCGCACGCTGGTTCCGCTCGATCCATCCCATCGTCTTTGACGGTGAGAACGCCGATGCCCAGGGCGACTTCGCTATGGGCGCGACCATGGGACAGACATTGACCATCGGCGCCGTCGCGTTCAGCCTGCTCTTCGCCTCGCTGTTGATCATGCGCTGGCGACAATTGCGCGTTGAGGATCGAATCGAAGAGTTGAGAGAGGAGATAGAGGTATGACTTTTTTGGCAGTCGCCTATGGCGCCGTGTGCTTGTTGATCGGTGGTTACGTCACCTTTGTTGGGCTGCGCCAGCGCAAGCTTCAGCAGGAGATCGAGACTCTGGAAGAGATTGTCAACGATAAGTGAGCATCTCGAATCAAGTTCGTGGTGATGGCTTCAGCCGTCCGGACCGCAGAAGCGGTTACTACGAGCCGAATCACTACGTTCATTCGGACAGTTGCCATGGCTGCGTAGGCCCTATTACAGCCGATGAAGGACTACCCCGATAAAGTGGATGCACGGCCACGGGCGCACGCTGGGGCGCGACCGTATAGCCGGTGATTGTTCATCCAAAGGAGATATTGAATGGCGCAGATGTTACAAGAACCCGAAACGAAACAAGTGGCTCAGCCACAGGTGACCAAGCCTGCAAGCGACGACGGCGGTCGCCGTCTGGTCGTCTTCATGCACTCGGTCTTCTTCGTGCTGGGGTTCACCACCGTCTTCACGCTGTTGGGATCGGCTGCCGGCCTGCTGGGCAACAGCCTCAATCAATATCTGCCGGCCATGCAGCGACTGGGCGCGATCATGCTCGTCATTTTCGGTCTGTCGACGCTGGGCGTCTTCCGCTGGTTCGTCGACAAGATCCGTGAGCGCTACGATCTGGCGACCAATCCGGCTGCTGCCGCCCTGGTGAGCGTGCTCGACTTCTTCAACGGGCTGATGTACAGCGAGAAGCGCGTCACCGACATGCACGAGGTCAACCGCAGTTGGGGCTACGCCAGCAGCTTTCTACTGGGCGTGAGCTTCAGCGCCGGTTGGGTACCCTGTGTCGGCCCGATATCTGGCCAGTATTCTCTTCCTGGCCAGCGACGGCGCGACCGTCAGCCAGGGCGCTCTTTTGCTGGCGGTCTACAGCCTGGGCCTCGGCATTCCGTTCTTGATCACGGGCGCGGCCTTTAGCAGCGCCACCAAGGTGTTGCGCAAGATCAATCGTCACGCCAACATCGTCAGTATCGTGAGTGGTGTCTTTCTGCTCTACGTCGCCTTCTTGCTCTGGTCCGGCAGCCTCAACACACTGACGACCCAGTTCTCCTTCCTCAACGAATTTGTCTTCAATCTGGAAGACGCGTTGGTCGGCAGTTCCAGCATTGGCGGCAACATCATCAGCGCCAGCACGATGGCGGCCATTCCCATTGCCTTTATGGCCGGCCTGATCAGCTTCCTCAGCCCTTGTGTGCTGCCCTTGATTCCCGCCTACATCGGCTACCTGAGCGGCACAGCGGTCAGCGGAAGTGGATCGCAATCCTAGCAGGCTGTTGGAGAGACCGGAAAATAGACCGCGGATGCGGCGGAGTAGGCGAAAACAGCCTGCTTTTTCCGATTTTATCGGCATTTATCAGTCAAATCCGCCTAATCCGCGGTCTATCTGCCTTTTCTATGACAGGCTCCTAGGCGCATGAAGCTTACGCTCTATTCGAAGCCCGATTGTCCGCTTTGCGATGAATTGAAGGCCGATCTGGATGTGCTGCGAGAGCAGTTTGAGTTCACATTGGAGGAGCGAGACATCGAAGACGATAGTGTTCTATTTGAGCGCTATCGTTATCTGATCCCGGTGTTGGACATCGAAGGCGGACCGATTCTCTATCCGCCCCACACCTGGCAGAGCACGTCGCAGGCGCTCTCGAGCGCAATGATAGACCGCAGATAGTCGGGATGGTTCAGAAATAGGTTGACATTTTGTAGGTGCGGTTTGCAACCGCACGATCTGCTCTGTTGACTGAACCTGTCCGAAAATCGCAGATGATGAGACGCTATGACCCATGAAGTTGAGACTGTGGTCGATACTGCCGCAGCGAACAACCAAGCAAGATCGCGAGACCGGTCGAGTCTGCCATCAATCGCGCCGCCAATGGTTTGGTGGTCTGGGTGGCGCGGCATTGGCTCTTTCTCTTCAACCTGGCCTGGGGCATGTACGTCTTCGTGCCCTTTCTGGCGCCGATCCTGATGCAGCTTGGTCTGACGACACCGGCACGCGCCATCTACGGCGTCTATTCGGTCTTCTGCCATCAGTTGCCCGATCACAGCTTCTTCCTCTTCGGCCACGACCATGCGCCGTTGGAGCCTGTGCTGGTGCAGGGCGGCATGGCTGAAGGGCTCAACTTGCTGGTGATGCGCAAGTTTGTCGGCAATGAGTTGCTTGGCTACAAGGTGGCCCTCTGCCAACGTGACGTGGCCATCTATGGCTCGATTCTGCTGGCAGGGCTGATCTATGGCGTCGTGCGCAAGCGCAGGACCATCCGTCCACTCTCGCTCAAGATCTACGCCCTCTTTCTGATTCCCATCGCCGTCGACGGTCTCAGCCAGATGGTCGGCCTGCGCGAGAGCAACTGGGTTCTGCGCACGATCACTGGCATGATCTTCGGCATGGCCTCGGTTTGGCTTGCCTATCCCTATGTTGAGGAAGCCATGCAGAGCGTGATCGAAACGGACAGCGATCCGCAGAGAAGAAACGACTAATGGTCAATAGTCAATTGTCAATGAGGCGTGTGTGTTACGTGACATCGACAATTGGCAATTGAACGTTGACAATTAACCATTGACAATTGATCGGCGCTGTTCAGATTCGACAAATTGAACGGCCTTCGCTATACTATTTGCTTGTGTAGGGAGAGCCTGTCCTCTCAACTGTGCTCGACTTCCACCACGTTCAATTGGAATTTTTGGTTGGGTTGACAAAATCCGGCCGTGATTAGCAAACGTGTTCTATGCAGATGGCCAACCGGAGTCGGCCGCAATCAGGACGTATTTGGGGAGATTAAACTAGGATGGCGAATATCAAATCTGCGGAGAAGCGTGCTCGACAGAGTGTCCGACGGCACGAGCGCAACCGCATCGTACTGACCAGTACCCGCACCTCGGTCAAGAAGGCCCGTGCCGCTATCGACAGTGGCGATCAGGCAGCGGCTCTGGAGGCCGTCAAGCATGCGACGTTGACGCTGGACCGCGCGGCCAAAGCCGGCGTGATCCACAAGAACAACGCCTCGCGTCGCAAGAGCCGGATCACGCTTGCCTACAACAAGGCATTTGCCTAGATCCGGGCCCGAACGAATTTGAAAGCCACCGCTCATTGAGCGGTGGCTTTTTTGATGCCGTGTAGGTCACACTTGCAGTGTGACAATGTCGTGAACGAAATCCGTTCGATTTGCAGTGTGACAGTTCGGTGTTGGGATCTCGTCCGACTGCAAGTCGCGACCTACGAAATACGCAGATCTGCATATTTAATGTCACATCAGATCGCCCATGCCTCAACACCATTTCCGTAGTCGCAGAGCGAGAGCAGTGCACAGCCATCACAGTTGGGCTTGCGGGCGCGACAGCGGTCGCGCCCGTGGCTGATCAGGCTGATATGCAAGCGGGAAATAGGTCTCGCCGGGCAACAGCGCTTCCCAATCGGCCTTGACCTTCTCCGGCGTGGCCCGCCGGCTGCTGATGCCCGTCCGCTGGGAGATGCGCTGGATGTGGGTGTCGACCGGGAAGGCGGGCATGTCGAAGATGAAGAGCAGCACGATGCTGGCCGTCTTGTGGCCGACACCGGGAAAGCTGGTCAGGTAGGCCATGGCCTCGTCGACCGGCATCTCCGGCACGTGATCCAGGTTGTAGGCGCCGCGTTCGTCCTTGATGCGCGTCCAGCGCCGCGACGATGCGCGGGGCCTTCTGGTTGTACATGCCCGCAACGCGAATGGCGTCCTTGATGTCGTCAAGCGGGGCGGCGCGCACGGCGTCCCAGTCGTGGCTGTAGCGTCGGACCAGTTCATCGAAGGCGCGGCCGCTGTTGACGTCGTTGGTGTTGGCGCTCAGGATCGTCAGGATCAGCTCGTCCACCGCCGACCGATCCGGTCGCCAGTCCGGCTCACCGTAGAGATCGAGGAGCCGATAGTAGATCTGCCACGCCTTTTCCTGTTTGTCCATTTTGAGTTTGATCGTTCCAATCAAATATTGATCCACGAAGAGCACCAATAGACACGAAGGAGGGCTGCACTTCGTGCATCTTCGTGCCCTTCGTGGATAGCCGTTTTTCCATCGCCCCTATTGGAACGCCTGGCTGCCGTCAGGTCGATGCAGGAAGCGGCGATGCCATGGCTTGAACGGATGCTTGGCCATGCCCTCTTCGTTCAGGTCGATGCCCCAGCCCGGCTTTTCCGGGATCTCCAGATAGCCGTCCACAAGCTTCATCGGCTCGTCGACCAGATCTCGGCGTGGCGACTCGTCGTCCGGTATCGTCTCCAGGATCAGGAAGTTTGTCGTGCTGGCGGCAAAATGGACGTTGACCGCCGTGGCCAGCGGACCGCAGGGGTTGTGCGGGGCCACGTTGACATAGGCGGCCTCGGCCAAGGCCGCGATCTTCTTGGTCTCCCAGACGCCGGTCAGGCAGATGTCGGGCTGGACGATGTCGACGGCCTGCAGGTCGAGCAGGTCGCGGAACTGGTACTTGTTGTAGAACATCTCGCCGGTGGCGATGGGCACACGGGCCTTGCGGTCCAGCTTGGCCATGGCGTTGTAGTTCTCCGGCCGCAGCGGCTCCTCGACGAAAAAGGGACGGTAGGGCGCAACGGCGTCGCAGAATTCCAGGGCGCGCACCGGCTCGAAGATGGTGGCGTGGGGATCCACGCCGATGTCAACCTGCTCGCCGACGGCACGACGCACGGCCTCGACGCGCTGGATCGACTGTTGGAGCACGTCGATCCAGGAAAGCTGGGCATAGTTGGGCGGCAGCGGCCCCATCTTGAGCGCGGTCAGCCCATGGGTCTTGACCAGCCAGGCCGCGTGCTCGGCAATCGCTTCCGGCGTGTCGCCATGGGCCCAGCGATAGACGCGCACGCGGTCGCGCACCTTGCCGCCCAGCAGCTTGTAGACCGGCAGCCCCGCGTCCTTGCCCGCAATGTCCCACAGCGCCTGTTCAACGCCGCTGATGGCCGCGCTGACCACCGCGCCGGGCGGAAAGCGCGAACTGACGTACATCAACTGGCCCAACCGCGTGACCTCGCGCGGATCCTGGCCGATGAGCCACGATTCGAAGTCGGCGATGACCTCGACCGTGGCCTTTTCCGGCCCGCACGAATAGGCTTCGCCCACGCCGTAGAGGCCGGCATCGGTGTGGACCTTGACCAGCGGCATGCTGCGGTTGCCGAGGTTGACGAGAAAGGTGTCGATCTTGGTGATTTTCATGGATGGCTCCTGAGTGTGTGCGTGCGTGAAAATTTGCTGCGTGAAACGTACTGCGGAATGGGTTAGGTGTCAAGCACCGGGAAAACTGAGCCGGGAATCATGATGAGTATTGAGTTTTACCTATGAAATGGCGGCACAATGTGCTACCATATTCACCATGAATCGCAGATCAACAAGACCTTGGGTGACCTTTTTGCTCAACGGTGAACGAGCCGATTTTCATCGTCCGCATCCGAGCAAGGCGGCGCTTCGCTATCGGGTGAAGGATGTGCGGCTCTTTTTGCAGCGAGCAGGGGTGACACCATGAACGGTATGGTTTATCGAGGCTATTCAGCCGCGGTGGAGTATGACGCTGACGACAGGGTTTTCGTCGGACACATTCTTGGCATACGCGATATCGTAGGCTTCCATGGCAGCGCAGTTGATGAACTGGAGACGGCGTTCCAAGAGGCGGTCGATCATTATCTTGCGGTGTGCGAGCAAATTGGACAGACGCCGCAGAGACCCTATTCGGGAAAGCTAACGCTACGCGTGCCTCCGGAAATCCACTCCGCGGTCGCAGTTGCGGCAGCCGTGAACAAGCAGAGCATCAATCAGTGGGCTACCGACGTTCTTCGTCAAGCAGCTGAAGCGAGATAGACGATGGCGACACTGCTGATGGCGCAATCGTGATCGGGTTCCTCCGTGCACTGACCCGTTGCTGTTGATGCTGTGGTTGCTTTTTGTTGCTGACCGCCTCGTTGCACGCAGGGTCGTCGGCGACTGTATCCTCGTGGCCAGCCATATTTTCTATTTTACGGTGAGGCTGTGGCAGGTTCCAGCGAATCCGCTCCAGCGCCAACTACATTCAGGCGATGAGTTCCTACTCGAAAAGGACAATGATCACTGATGCGATTCGATTGCGAAAGATGGCTGGTATTGATACTTGCAACTATGCTTCTGTCTGCATGTACCTCACCGAATGCAGAGCAGACCGTGACCCCGCCGCCTGAAGGCGAAGCCGTTGATATTCAAGATCTGGACATCACAACCGGACAGACGATTTTTGTGCCTGCCTATTCCGAAGTCCATTTTGCCGGCCAAGGCAAGACCCTCGAATTGGCGGTGACCCTGAGTATACACAACACGGATTTCACCCATCCGATTATCATCACCTCAGTGCGTTACTACGACACGAACGGTCAAATGATCAGAGAGTACTTGCCGCAACCTCAAGTGTTGGGGCCAATGGCTTCGGCAGACTTTTTTGTCGATGCCGGCGAACAGACGGGTGGCGTCGGCACCAATTTTATCGTGGAATGGGTCGTTGAACAGCCCGTCTACGAACCCGTAGTGGAAGCGCTGATGTTGAGTGTGGAGAGCGCTCAGGGGCTCTCCTTCACCAGCCCAGGTCGGGTCATTAAACAGCTAGAATAAGAATAGACGCTGATGGGAATAGCTGCTGACGTTGCGATTATTGCGGTGGCCGGCTTGATTGGTGGGATTAGGGATAGAGCAAGCGGTGACGCTAAAAAGAGGAGACAACGATGATTTTGGGTTCATGCCACTGCGGCGCGGTTCAGTGGCGTTTTGACGGAGTGCCGGAGTCGGCCACGGCGTGCAATTGCACTATCTGTCGCCGCTATGGCGTCCTCTGGGCCTATGACTACGACGGTGAGGGCATCCATGTCACCGGGCCGACCCAGACCTACGTTCGGGGCGAGTCGATTGGATTCCATTTCTGCCCGGTCTGCGGCTGTGTGGCCTATTGGCGAGCGCTGCAACCTGACGAAGAGGGACGCCGTCGCATCGCGGTCAACCTACGGCTGACCGAGCCGGACCCCATCGCACATTTGCCCATCGATCACTTTGACGGACTCGATAGCTTCGAAGATCTGCCGCGGGACGGGCGTTGCGTTGCAGATTATTGGTTCTGAGTCGGATAGCGAGGTCCAGCCATGCAATCGGCAGAGAAAGCCCTGGACAGGCGCCGGCAATACGCGGCCTACGCTGCGCTCAGCCTTGCCGTATTTGTCGTGACGGCAAGCATTCTACCATCGTCGGCGGCCTATTTTCAACGGTTTTTGGGCAACGTCGATCCGTTGCTCGTTGTGGTGGCTTCATCCCTGGCCGGCGCGGCGGCCCTAGCCCTATTGTACGCAACCTACGGTTTCGAAATCCTCAAAGGGCGAGCCACCCTGCGCGGCATCGGCGTTTCCGCAGTGCTGGCAACGCTGCTCGGTGTCGCCATCATCGTCGCCGACCTCCTTCTGGGCTATCCCGAGGAGATCAATGTCCCGATGCCCCAGGCGTTGCTCTTCTATCCGGCCATCGGCTTTGTCGCCGAGATCCTCTTTCACGTCGTGCCGCTGGCGCTTGTGCTGCTCGTCCTCACGCCGTTTCGCAAGCGTTTGGGGTCTGACCGAATCGTCTGGTTCGGCATTTTCTTGGTGGCCGCCCTGGAACCGATCTTCCAGGTGACATTCGAGGACGCTCCGTTTTCGGGGATCGCCCGCTACACCTTGGGCCATGTTTTCATCATTGCTCTACTCCAGTTGATGGTCTTTCGACGCTATGACTTCATGTCAATGTACGCATTCCGCTTGTTCTACTACGCGTACTGGCACATCATCTGGGGTGTGATCCGGTTGAAGGTGCTGTTCTAGCAAAGAATGCACCACAGATAAAGAACGTCTATCATCCATCGACATTCTGGAGAATATCCGTGTTGACAAATAACCGACGTCCCAACGTCATCATCGTGATCACCGACGACCAGGGCTATGGCGATCTGGCCTGCCACGGCAATCCGGTCGCGCTGACGCCGCACCTGGACCAACTGCACGATGAGAGCGTGCGGCTGGTCGACTTCCACGCCGCGCCCATGTGTACGCCCACGCGCGGGCAGATGCTGACGGGCCTGGACGCGGCGCGCAACGGCGCGGTCAACGTCAGCAGCGGCCGCACGCTGCTGCGCGCCGATCTGCCGACCATGGCCGACATCTTCCGGGCCGGCGGCTATCGCACCGGCGTCTTCGGCAAGTGGCATCTGGGCGACAACTATCCCTATCGCCCCCAGGACCGCGGCTTTGAGGAAAGCCTCTGGTTTCCGTCCTCCCACATCAGCTCGCTGCCCGACTACTGGGAGAACGACTACTTCGACGATGTCTACTGCCGCAACGGCACGCGTGAGCGCTACGAAGGCTACTGCACCGAGGTCTTCTTCCGCGAGGCCATGGCCTGGATGCAGAACCGGGTCGATGCCGACGAGCCGTTCTTCGCCTACCTGCCGACCAATGCGCCCCACTATCCGCTCTGGGTTCCGGCCGAGGATCGGGAGGCTGCCGAGGCGGCCTTTGCCGCGGGCGAGGACGCGCTTGCCCGAGCTGGAGCCCGATCGCGCGCGCACGCATCATCCGCTTCCTGGCCATGATCCGCAACGTGGACACGCACGTCGGCGAGCTGCGGGCCTTCCTGCGCGATCAGGCCATCGAGCGAGAACACCATCCTCATCTTCATGACCGACAACGGCAGCACCTTTGGCCCGCTCTACTACAACGCCGGCATGCGCGGCGGCAAGGTCACGCTCTGGGAAGGCGGCCATCGTGTGCCCTGCTTCATGCACTGGCCGGACGGCGAGCTGGGCGCGCCGCGGGACATCGATGGGCTGACCCAGGTCCAGGATCTGCTGCCGACCTTGATCGATCTTTGCGGGCTGGAGCCGGCCTACAAGGAAACGCTGGACGGGATCAGCCTGGCGTCCGTGCTGCGCGGCGAGGAGCCGCCGCCGGAGGAGCGAATGCTCTTCGTCAACTACAGCCGCATGCCGCGCACCGACTATCCGACGCCCGACGCGCGTTCCGTCATGCGCCGCGAGGGCACGGCCGTGCTCTGGAAGCGCTGGCGTCTGCTCGAGGAGACCGCGCTCTACGACCTCGACAGCGATCCGGTGCAGGAGAAGAACGTGATCGATCGACATCCCGAGATCGCCGCCGAGATGCAGGAGGCGCTGGATGCCTGGTGGCAGGGCGTCGAGCCGGTGGCCAACCAGGTGCAGCGCATCATCATCGGCAGCGACGAAGAGAACCCGATGATGTTGTCGGCCTGCGAATGGAGGGACGTCTTCGTGGACCAGCAGGAGCAGGTGCGCATCGGCGAGCGCAAGAACAGCTACTGGCATCTCGAGGTCGAGCGCGCCGGCGAACTACCGCTTCGAACTGCGGCGCTGGCCGCGCGAGAGCGGGCTGAAGCTGACCGAAGCCTGTCCGGCCACGCAGTTTTCCGACGGCGATGGCAAAGCCGGCGTGGCCCTGCCGATTGCCCAGGCGCGCCTGATGATCGGGCGACAGGCGTATGAGCAGCCGGTGGCGCACGGAGGACGAAGCCGCCGTCTTCACCGTGCAGCTCGATGCGGGTCCGACGCTGCTGCACACCTGGTTCGATGACGAGCGGAACCAGCCGATCTGCGGCGCCTACTATGTCTACGTGTGTAGGATAGAACGCTGATGACGCGGATTGGGCTGAGTTCCGCGGACAAAAGCAGAAAATAAGGGTGTGTATCCGCCTTTTCCGCGTCATCCGCGTTCTATTTCTACGGGAGCCAAATCATGACAGCCAAGCCACATTCCCCAGCATGGTACGACAGCCTAGCCGAACGACAAGAGGGATACCACTACCCGTGGAAGTCAGAGCTGCCTTCTATCCTGGCGAAGATGTCTTTCATGCGATGGTCCGCCAGCACCTGTCGACAACGTCTGATGTGTTGGAGGTTGCCTGCGCACATGGTGCGCTGGCACTGGATCTTGCTCCTCTGTGCCGGTCGATTGTCGCCTATGACAGGATAGCTTCGTGGATCGAAAGGGCGCAGAACGCTGCTCAACAACAGGGGTTGGACAACGTCACATTCCTCTGCCATGACTCCTCGCTGGAGGCCAATCACGGCCGGGCGCGGCTGCCGGGCGAGGATGCCTCATACGATTCAGCGCTCAAACTCCATCACCTGCAATCCAACAAAAGCCCGTTGATCGGTCTGTGTCATCAACTCCCGAAGCTCGCGTGGGATGATCTGCTCCGGGTCCGTGTACCAGTCGTGGGAATAGACCAGCCAGACACGTTCCTCGCCCTCCACCAACTCCTGCAGAGCCGGGATGTCGTCCTCTGTCATCTTGGGCTCAAGCACGCCACGGTCGAAGAGGTCGACCGGCGCGCCGCGCAGATCAGCGTCGATGTCGTAGTGGCGGAAGTAGTACTCGAAGGGAATCTGTACCCAGGTGGCGTTGAAGATGATGGTGTCGCCCGGCTCGATCTGCTGGGCCACGTAGTCGGCGGCCTCGGCCCAATCCTCTTTCTGGAAATACGCGTAGTAAGTGTAGATCGAGATTGCACTCACGACCATCACCGTCATTGCCGCGGCAGCGGCAATCACCTGCCGCACGCGTCTTGTGATCGGGCTGGGCCGCTGGGACTCGTCCTCGCCGTCGTGTACGTGCCCACAACGAACCCGCGGATGCCGATCGCCATCAGCATGAAAAACGGCAGCGTCGTCCAGATCAGCGTGCGGTCGTAGAAGATGGGGCGGCGCAGGCTGACCAGCAGCTCGCCCAAGAAGGGCGTGAGCATCAGCGAGAGCAACAGCAGCGCCCAGGCCAGCTTGCGACGCAGGTAGAAAACGCCGATCTGCCGCCAGCACGGCGTAGATCAGCAGCAGCGGCGTGGCCGGTATCCAACCGGGCAGATGTGCGAAGCTGAGGTTCTTGAGCGTATCGCCGATGCTCGACAGGCTCGGCGCGCCGATCCAGAACTCCTGGTCGACCTTGATCGACTGGATCACAAAGGGGATGGCCCAGGGCAGCCAGAGCAGGAAGGCCACGCCCTGGATGACCAGCCAGTTGCGCAGGAAGCGGTCGGCGTTGACGGCGCGCATGCTCACATGCTTGCCGCTGAATCGTCGATAGAGGATGGCCCCGAAGACCGAGAGGTTGAGCGCCAGCGGAAAGAAGACGGCAGCCGTGTTGTGGGTCAACATGATGGCGGCCTGGGCCAGCGACAGTCCGACAGCCGCACGCACATCACCCATGCGAAACCAGCGGCGCGGGAAAATGTAGTCGCGCCAGGTCAGACGGCGGGTGCCGTAGCCGTCCAGATAGCGCACCACGAAGAAGAGGGCGATGGCCACCTCCATCGTGAGCAGCGCGTACATGCGCGCTTCCTGGGCGAAGCGCACCTGAAAGGGCGACAGCGCCAGGAAGAGCGCGGCCAGCAGCCCGGCCATTGTGTCCTGCGTGATGCGTTTGGTGGCCAGGTAGATGAAGGGGATGGCCAGCGTGCTGCAGAGCGCTGAAAAGGCGCGCACGATGCCCTGGGCGTCGCCGAAGATCCACTGCCAGATGCTCAGCAACGCGTAGTAGAGGGGCGGATGCTGATCGATCTTGATCAGCCAGCCGGCCCCGTCAATGATGCCGTGATTGGCCACCCAGATGCTGAACGCTTCATCCAGCCAGACCGTCTTCGATCCGATGGCGAAGAAGCGCAGAAACGCCCCCATTGCGATGATCAGCAAGAGGGCGATGGCGCTGCGAGACGATAGTAGTCGGCGGATAAATCCCATAGTCGAAGTTTCCAGATGCTAGCAGAAGTTTGTCACAGATAGCCACAGATGAACGCGGATTTGTCACAGATAGCTTCAGTGATCTGAGGTTATCTATCCCCATCTGTGTCCTATCCTGTTTCATCTGTGTGAATCTGTGGCAAATCCTCTCAGATCTGATCGCGCGACCTTTTGCACGCCGACAATGATATCGTCAATGTCCTCTTCTGTATAGAACGGCCCCACGTTGACGCGCACGCCGCGTGCCAGCAGATCCTCGGTGCGCGGGCACATGCCCATGGAATATTTGATGGGCTCGGGGAAGGCGGTGGCGCAGTTGAACGGACATCCGCCGCCAATGGTCCACTGGTTGAGGATCTGGCTCGCAGCGTAGACCGGGTGGCCGCCGTAGACCTTGCCGGCGGGAACGCCCTCTGCTCGCAATGTCTCGACCCAGCGTGTGGCTTCGTCGGCCGACGGCAGGTAGAAGAGCACGCCGGTGGCGTGGCGATCCCGCTCTCGATCCGCCGGCGCCGGTGTGACGCCGTCGAGCGCGGAGACGGCTTCGCGCACGGCCGCGGTGTTGGCCTCGATGCGGTCCAGGATGCCCGGCAGCTTGGCCACCTGGCAGCCCAGGATGGCGCCGGCGATCTCGCTCATGCGCAGGTTCTCGCCGATGACCGGCTGGCCGCCCACCGTGTCGCGCACGCCGGCGTGGGAGGTCCAGAACTGGCCGCCCTGGTCGCTGTAGATGACGGCTCGTCGGAAGATCTCATCGTCATCGGTGACCAGGATGCCGCCTTCGCCGCTGGTGATGTTCTTCTCCAACTGGAAGCTGAAGCAACCGACGTCGCCGATGGTGCCCACGTGCTTGCCCTTGTAGAAACTGCCGCAGGCCTGGGCCGCATCCTCGATGACGCTGAGACCGTTGGCGCGGGCGAATGCCATTACGGGGTCCATGTCCACGGCCACGCCGTCCAGATGGACGGGCATGATCGCTTTGGTGCGCGGCGACAGACAGCGCGCCAGATCGGCGGGATCGAGCTGCATGGTGGCGTCGATCTCGGCGAAGACCGGGCGTGCCCGGTTGGCGACGATGGCCCCGACCGAGGCGATGAAGGTGACCGCAGGCACGATGACCTCGTCGCCCGGTCCCACGCCCAGCCCGGCCAGGCCCAGCCGCAGCGCTGCGGTGCCGCTGGTGGCGGCCGCGCCGTGCCTGGAGCCGACGAAGGCGGCGAAGCTCTGCTCAAACGAGGCCACCTTGGAACGCAGATCGGGACCGTAGTAGCGGAAGAGCGACTGGCTGTCGAGCACTTCCATCACGGCGGCCTTCTCCTCATCACCGATGACGGCCGCGCCTTTGTAGCGGTTCATCTCGCGCTGAATGATTGGCGGGCCGCCGTCGATGGCCAGTTGGTCGTTGATTCGAGTGTCGGACATCGATCGATCCTTTCATCTTGGTGTGGATAGCGGATTCTGTAGCACGACATTTATGTCGTAGCAATCACGTTCAGTTGGCCGCGGCGGCTACGACATAAATGTCGTGCTACAAGCCGTCGTCAGGCCAACGGCTCGCCCGTCTTGCGGACCAGATCCTGCAAGAAATTGCGCACCACGTCGCCGCAGGTGACGGTGCGGAAGTCGACGGCTTCCTTGAGGCCGGCTCGGATGCGGTCGCGTATCTGCGTGAGCGTCTCCAGCCGGTCGCCCTCGGCTTCTTCCTCGCTTGCGAAGCGGATCTCGATGTAGGCGTAGGCATCTTCCAGCATATCGATCCAACGACCGTATTCGTCAAGCCACGGTTCGATTTCGCTGAGGAAGGGAACCTTGCTACTGGCTTCGACAAGCTGGTCGTGGGCCTGACGCATGCGCGCTGTGCCCTGTCGCAGGTGTTCCGGCGCCGGATTGGGCGTGTAGGGGAGTCGGTTCTCCTCGAACGGCTCGATCAGATCGAGCATGGCCTGGGGCTGCTCCGGCGTCAGCGGGCTGATGGTGACGCTTTCGGCAAACACGGAGAGCGCCTCTGCCAACTCCTGGCCGAGCATGGCCTGGGCCGTGTGCTGCCACGACTGTTCCGGCGCATACCAGTTGGGATCGGACGCGTAGTCGGCAAAGGTGGCCAACGGGAGCTTGGATGCAGCGACCAGGCTCATGGGGTTGGCGTAGACGCCGCGCACCGGCAGATTGCCGTCACGGCCGCGATAGGGACCGATGTGCAGTTCGGCGATCATGGCGGCATCGTTGACCGGGTAGTTGTCCCAGACGATCGGCTCGCGCTGCAGGACGACGGCAACGGCCTCCATGTGTTCGTTGCTGATCTTCTCCGAGCAGATGGCCGGCCCCGTCCACATCACGTCGATGGCGGCGGGCATCGTTCCCAGCGAATAGAGGTAGGGACGTTCCGGGCTGCCGCAGTAGTAGGTGGGCACGGTGATCAGATGGACATCGCCGAGACGGGCCTGGACACGTGTGAGAAAATCGGCCTGGGCCTCGCCCAGGTTGTCGTACCGTTCCTGATCGACGGTCTGCTCCAGATGGGGCGGTACGTCGTCGAAGAAGATGCCGATACTGGGAATGTCCAGCGCCAGCAGCGGTTCGAGTTTGGCCATCAGCACGTCGACTTCGCTATCATCCGAGTAGCGTAGATCGAGTCCCGGACTCATGGCGAAGGTGAAGAAGATGCTGTGGTTTCTGGCGGCGTCGGCCAGCGCGCCAAAGCGGGCCAAGGACGCTTCGTCATAGGGCGCACGCCACTTGTCTCGATGGAGTTCGTCGTCCTTGGGCGCGTAGATATAGGCGTTGAGTTCGTGGGCGCGCATGAAGGCGAACATGTCCAGTCGCTCTTCGTGGGTCCAGGGCGTTCCGTAGAATCCTTCAACGATGCCGCGCAGTTCGTAGCTCATGGGTTATCCTTTGGAGAACGAGCGGTGGGAGGCAAGGGACGACTTCGAACACGTCGCATTGCAGCCTTCTTCGCCCCTCGTTCCCCGCCCCTCGCGCTTTTTTCCTACGGCAACAGTCGCTCCGTCGTGCGGAAGCCGCGGGGTACGAAGCGTTCAGCATAGCGCACGCCGCACTGGATGCCAAGTGCGATGTCCCGTTCGGCCATGTTCTCCAGGATGTCGACGCCGTCGTGATCGCGCAGCCAGATCAGTTGGCTCTCGTGGCTGGCGAGCATCTGGCGCTTCAGCTCGTGGACTTCGGTGATGTCGACGTACTCGGCGGCCTCGGCGCGAATGTCGTGATGGACATCCATGTAGTAGAGCTTGGCCACGCCTGCGGTTGCCTCGTGCTCGGTCTTGACATGGGGCACGCCGCTGATGTAGTTGGCCCCGAAGGCAAGCTGGCCCGCGGCCACGTGGTCGGGGTGATAGGCTTCGGGCCAGTGGCCGAAGATGATGTCCGGCTTGGCCTGGCGCAGCATGTCGACGAAGACGAGCCGGGTCGGCGCATCGTAGAAGAGCTCGGCATCGGGGAAGTCCAGCCAGAAGACTTCCGCGCCGATGACCGCGGCGGCCGCTCTGGATTCTCGCTCGCGGATCACCGCCAGCTCGTCCGGCGGGATGACCAGATGGCCCTTGTTGCCGTTGGTGGCATAGGCCATCATCACATGGTGGCCGGCCTGGGCGTAGAGCGCCAGCGTGCCGCCACAGCAGATTTCGATGTCGTCCGGATGCGCGCCGACGGCGAGGATGCGAAGGGATTTTGGCATGACAACTCCTTTGGAAGGGAAATTGTCAATTGCCAATAATCAACGTTCAATTG